>CAZREB010000012.1:0-5841 GCA_964599095.1 uncultured Bordetella sp. | reverse complement strand
CGGATGTGTTACACTTGTCATACAAAATCGGTTCGCGAAGGAATCCCGCCATGCCCCTGTCCGTCCGGCTCAAACCCGAGGTCGAACAACTCCTCGACAAGGCCAGCCGGCGCGATCGCAAGAGCCGCTCGACCCTGGTGAACGAGGCGCTGAGCGCATTCCTGAAGCCGCAGCGCCCGAAGCTGGGCGCCGCGATCCGCCAGGCCCTGGCCGAATCCCCCGGCGGTTTCGGCATCGTGCGTGAGCAGCCGGCGGTCGCCGACGAGCGCGACTGGAAGCGCTGATGCGCTACATGCTCGACACCAATATCCTGGTGTACGTGCTCAATGCGCGGCGCCTCCATCAGGCGGTGCTCGACCGGTTCGACAGCCAGGAGCCGGAAGACCTGGTGGTCTCCTCGATTACCCTGGCCGAATTGCGGTTCGGGATCGAAAAAAGCGGGCAGCGCGCGGCGAACCGCAAGGCCTTGCAACACACGCTTGCTGCGCTCAACGTGGTCCCTTTCGATGCCAATGCGGCCGAAGCCTACGGGACGGTGCGCGCCAGCCTCGAAGCGCAGGGCAAGCCGATCGGCCCCCTCGACACGCTGATCGCCGCACACGCACTGAGCCTTGGCCTCACGCTGGTGACAAACAATGTGCGGGAGTTCGCCAGGGTTCGCCGGCTGCGCGTGGAGAACTGGGTGATGAGCTAGCGCGATCATTCGATCACCTCGTCCGCCCGGATCAGCACCGATTGCGGGATCCTGACCCCGAGGGCCGTCGCCGTTTTCGTGTTGACCACGAGGGTGTAGCGGTCAGGCTGCTCTACCGGGATCCCGGCCGGGTTCGCGCCGCGCAGGATCTTGTCGGTGATCGCCGCACTGCGCGCGAGGGCTTCCCTGAAGTCGCTGTAGTAGCTCAACAGCCCCCCGCCTGTGGTAAAGCCCCGCCAGGTGCTGAACATCGGGGTCCGGGTCTTCAGCGCCAGCGCGCCGATCGCCTGCGCATGGATCAGGAAGAGCGAGTATTGCGGCACGATCATCGCCTCTACCCTGGCTTTTTCCGCGGCGCCGAACGCGCCTTCGATCCCGCCGGCATCGGCGACCGGCATGGCCAGCAACTCATAGCGAAGCGCCCGGGCGGCGGCCTCGAACGACTCGCGCATCCGACGGGCGATCGGGTCGCGGTCGTGCTCCAGCACCGCGACGCGCCGGGCCGCCGGCAGAATCTCGCGCACCAACTCGAAAAGCTTTGCGGTGATCTCGGTCCGCAGCATCGCTCCGGTGATGTTGCCGCCCGGACGCGCGAGGCTTGCAACGAATCTCGAGAGCACCGGGTCGCCAGCGCTCATGAAAACGATCGGGATCGTGCTCGTCGCGTTCTTGAGCGCTTCGATGGCCGCCGTCCCGGCGGTCACCAGTACTGTGGGCTTCATTGCGACGAGATCGCGCGCAAGCGCCGGCAGCGTATCCACCCGGCCGTCGGACCAGCGCCCCTCGAACACGAAATCGCGCCCCTCGAGATGCCCCAGCCGCGCGAGGTGGACGCCGAAGTCGTGCATGACGTCTTTCTGGCTCTCCCGCGTGAATACGGAGAGCCACCCGATGACCCGCGGGGATTTCGGCTGCGCGCCAGCGCCCGTCGCGGCAAGGGACGCCCATGCGCCGGAGGCGAGGAGCAGGTCGCGGCGGTTCACGCTCTATCCGAGCCAAATGTACCGGTACCGATACACGAATTTCCCTGAAAGCCGCGCCGGCATTGGGTCTCGCATATCGAAAGTGCGGAATTCATGCCTCTCCTACCGGCGCCGGGCGAGCACTTCGATGGGCACGAGCCGCCCCTCCCCCACACCGCGCGAAGAATTGCGCATGGCCGTCAGCGCGTTGTCTCCATGGATGAGCTGGACTGCGCGGTGCGGCATCTTCTCGCCGCGCTCGATCATCGCCTTGCTGCGCGCGCCGTAGGCCTTCACGTCGTCGGACGCGTCCCGGAACTTGACGACCTCGAACCCGGCCGCCTCCAGGCCCTCCCGGGTCTCTTCCGGCGTGGCGAGAAAGCTGCTCGCCGCCGTCGCCGCCCACGGCGTCGGGTAGTCGAGCGGTGCGCCCGGTCCCTTGGCCAGTTCCGACAGCATCAGCCAGCCGCCGGGCTTGAGCACGCGCCGGATCTCGCGATAGAGCGCCGGCTTGTCGGCGATGTTCATCGAGACGTTCATCGAATAGGCGCCATCGAAGCTCGCCTCCGCGAAAGGCATCCCCAACGCATCGCCGTGCTCGAAATCGACGTTCGACTCCAGCCCGAGCAGCCGGGTCAGGTGCCGCGCCACCTCGCAGAATTCCGCCGTGAGGTCGATCCCGGTCACGCGGCAGCCGAAGCAATGAGCGAAATAGCGTGCCGGGCCACCGATGCCGCTGCCGATATCGAGCAGGCGGTGCCCCGCCGCCACGTCGATCATCGCGGCGATCTCCTCGGTCGCCTCGATGCCGCGTCCATGGAACTGGTCGTAAGGCGCGAGCGCCTCCATCGTCGGGTGCGCCGGATCGGCACCGTCGTCAACGAGCGCGGCGTTCAGGCGGTCCAGGAGCGTTCCGCTGGAGTAATGGTCGGCGATGCTGCTCATTCTTTGGGTCCTTCGGGCAGGAGTTTGCGGATCAGCCCGAGCAGGTCGAGCGGGCTGTAGGGTTTCGCCAAGTATGCGGTAGCGCCGGCGGCCTTGGCTTTCTGGTCGTCGCCGCTGAGCGCAAACGAGGTGATCGCGATGATCGGCGTCGCCGCCATCGAAGGGTCCGCGCGGATCTGGCGCATCGCGTCCATGCCGGAGAGCTTCGGCAACTGGATGTCCATCAGGATCAGGTCGGGCCTGGTCTCCAGCGCCTTGGCCACGCCGGCCTCGCCGTCGAACGCTTCGGTCAACACGTAGGTCGTGCGCTTGAGCAGGTCGCGCACGATCTTGCGGTTCAACTCGTTGTCCTCGACGTACAGGATGGTCTTGCCGCTCATGATTCCTCTCCCGCACTCACCCGCAAAGGCACCTCGAAGATGAAGCTCGATCCCCTGCCCACCTCGCTTTCCACCCACACCCGCCCGCCGTGCATCTCGATGAACTTGCGGCTGATCGAAAGCCCGAGGCCGGTGCCGCCGTATTCGCTCGCAATGGTCGCGTCGGTCTGCTTGAATTCGGTGAAGAGGCTGCCGATCTTGTCCGGCGGAATGCCGATGCCGGTGTCGTTGACGCGGTAGGTCAGGATATCCCCGTTCAGGTCGACCACGATCTCCACCTTGCCCTGCTTGGTGAACTTGAGCGAATTGCCGGCGAGGTTCATCAGGCACTGCGTAACGCGGCCGGAATCGCCATAGGCCAGCGGCAATTCGTCGGGGAGCGCGGTCACGAAGTCGAGGCCCTTCTCCGCCGCCAGCGGCCGCAGCGTCGAGCGCACGCTCTCGACCGTGTCGTGCACCGAATACTCGGCCAGCGCCAGCTCCATGCGCCCGGCCTCGATCTTGGCGAGGTCCAGCACGTTGTTGATCAACCGCAGCAGGTGCTTGCCGCTGGTCTGGATGTCTGAGAGCGGCTCCTTCATCTCCTCGGGCACCGTGCCATAGATTTCGGCCAGGATCAGCTCGTTGAAGCCGAGGA
Organism: uncultured Bordetella sp.; assembly: GCA_964599095.1. Classification (GTDB taxonomy): domain Bacteria; phylum Pseudomonadota; class Gammaproteobacteria; order Burkholderiales; family SG8-39; genus SZAS-79. Next base: position 2,223 of record CAZREB010000012.1, on the reverse strand, counting down.
TCGCGTTCAGCGGCGTGCGCAGCTCGTGGCTCATGCTGGCGAGGAAGTCCGACTTGTGGCGGCTCGCGGTCTCGAGCTGCCGGCCCTTCTCGGCAATCTCGCGGAAGAGGCGTGCGTTCTGAATCGCCATGGCCGATTGGGTGGCGAAGGTCTTGAGCAGCGCAACCGTTTCCTCCGCAAAAGGTCCGGGCGTCTTGCGCGTGACGAGTAACGCGCCAAGGAGGTTGTCCTCGCGCAGCAGCGGCACCGCAAGCACGGCACGATAGCCTGCACGGATGAGCATCTCCTTCCTTTCGCTCTGGTAGCTGTCATCCAGCGTGTCCGGCACCTGGGTCGGCTCGCGGGTGACGCCGGTGAGCCCGACCGCGCCGTTGCCCAGGCGGATCGGCTCCTCGCGCGCGAACTGCACAAGGTCCTCCGCCATGTTCTCGTAGATCTGCATGCGGAACTCCTGCCTGTTCGCGTCGTACTCGTAGATCGCCCCGCCATCGAGGCCGGTGAGCTGCGTGGCCCGCGAGACAATGGTCTTGAGCACCGTCTCGAGGTCCAGGGTCGAGCTGATCGCCTGCCCCACTTCGCCCAGGGCCGTGAGCTTGTCGACCGATTGCGACAAGGCCGCGGTCCGCGCTTCGAGTTCCTTAAACAGGCGCACGTTTTCGATCGCGATCACGGCCTGGTCGGCGAAGGTCTGGAGGAGGGCCATTTGCTTATCGCTCAGGGTCCCAGTGTCGCGCCGGATGACCGTAATCGCGCCCACCGCGGCACCTTCCCGGAACATTGGCGCCGCAGTGATCGACCGGAAACCGGAGAAGCGCCCGTTCTCGCGCGCCCTTGCCGGCGCGTCCGGGGCCTCGGTGTCCGAAACCATGATCGTGCATCGACCAGCCAAAGCACGGCCCGCCGGGCTCTCCAGATCCAAAGGCATTCGAAAGCCGATGCGCGTGGCGATATTTCCGCCTGACGCCATCAGCTGGAACTCGTTTCCGTCCAGCAACAGGACGTTGACGCCCATGCCGTCGAAGATCCTGAGCGCGGCCTTGACGATGGCGTCGAACACCGGCTGGGTGTCGGTAGGCGAACTGCCGATGACCTTCAGAATCTCGGCTGTGGCAGTCTGCTGTTCCAACGCCTCCTTCGTCTCATTGAAGAGCCGCACGTTCTCGATCGCGATCACGGCTTGGGAAGCGAAGGTCTCGAGCAGGCTGATCTGGTGGTCGGTGAAAAGCCCGGCCTCGGCGCGCGTGACGCTGATTGTGCCGATCGCAACATGCTCGCGCATCATGGGCACGGCGATAATGCTTCGATATCCACGCGCGCGCGCTACGCTCCTGATCTCCGGCACGACCTCGGGATCGGATTCAGTATCGGCCCAGTATGCCGTCGATCCGGAGCGCGTCACTTCAGTTAGCAGATTCGACTGCGTGAGTGACACTGGAAACAGATTTTTCAGTGCTTCGTTGCCCGCTTCGCTCGTTGCAGTGTGTCCAGCAAGATGAAGTGCCTCGCCTACGACTCTGGTTACAGTCGCTGACAAGCCCCCGATCAGCCGCAATGCGCTCGCGGCAATTGCATCGAACACGGGCTGCACGTCAGAAGGCGAGCTTGCGATGACCCTGAGGATCTCGGCCGTCGCCGTCTGCCGCTCCAGCGCCTCCTTCGTCTCGTTGAACAGGCGCACGTTCTCGATCGCGATCACGGCCTGATCGGCGAAGGTCCGGAGCAGGTCCAGCTGCTTTTCCTCCAGCGTGCGACCCGGCTCGGGATGCGTAAGCGAAATCAGACCGATGCCTTTGCCTTCTCGCACCAGCGGCACCAGGCAAAGGGAGCGGTAGCCGATCGTCGCCGCGACGCGGCGTCCGATGGCAGGCGCGCCTTCGGCCTGGGCGTCAGCGATCTCGATGACCCGGCAATCGGCGATCGCACGCGCGGCGGAGTACTTTTGCGGATCGAAAGGCAAAGGAAAGTTCTTGCGCAGCAATTCCTTGGAATCGACCTCCGCGGCCAGCGGTCCTGCCATCGCGCGCAGCACCATGCTGTCGCCCTCCCGCATCACGAGGCCCGTGGTTCTCGGGTAGAACAGCCGGGCAGCGCTTGCTACGATGGCTTCCATGACTGGCGTCGTGTCCGTGGGAGAGGCGCTGATGACATTGAGGATCTCCGCCGTCGCTGTCTGCCGCTCCAGCGCCTCCTTCGTCTCGTTGAACAGGCGCACGTTCTCGATCG
>CAZREB010000011.1:0-144246 GCA_964599095.1 uncultured Bordetella sp. | reverse complement strand
CATGAAAAACGCGCTTTGCTCAAGCGTCACTGCGGTGTTGGCTCGGTCGTTCATGTTTGCTCCCCTTGTCAAGCTGCCTGGGCCGGCCCGGCGACAACCGCCGCGGCAACCATTGCGTTGATCAACACGCTCGCCCCGGCGGCAATCTCCTCCGGGCGCGCATTTTCCAGCTCGTTGTGAGACAGGCCGCCTTCGCACGGCACGAAAATCATGGCCGTCGGCGCAATGCGATTGAGGTAGACGGCATCGTGCGCAGCGCCGCTCACGATGTCGCGGCAAGAAAGCCCCAGCGCTTTGGCCGACGCGCGCACGCTGTCGACGAGATTTGCGTCGAAGTGGCTGGGAGCGAAATACAGCACCTCTTTCACGTCGATCGTCACGCGGCACTCGGCCTCGATCGCCTTGGCCGAATTCTTCAGGTCCCCGACCATTGCGAGAAGCGTTTCGTCCCTTGCATTTCGCACGTCGAGGGTCAGGCTCACCGCGCCCGGCACGACATTGCGCGAGTTCGGCGAAACGCGCAGATGGCCGACGGTGGCCCGCGCATTGTCCGGGTAGGTGCGTGCTACACGGTTGGTTTCGATCACCAGCCGGCTGGCCGCGAGCAACGCATCCTTGCGCAGTTCCATCGGGGTCGGGCCGGCATGCGAATCCTGGCCGATGATCTCGACATCGAACCAGCGCTGGCCCAGAGCGCCCTGCACCGCGCCTATCGTGGTCTTCGTGTTCTCGAGGACCGGGCCCTGCTCGATATGCGCCTCGAAATATGCACCGACCCTGATCGGCTTGGCATCGCCGCAATAGCCGATCGCCTTGAGCGCATCGCCTACGGAGACACCGTCGACGTCCTTTTGCGCATGCATCTGCTCGGGCGTGTAGATCGCCGCGTAGACGCCGGAGCCCATCATGGTGGGCACGAACCGCGAGCCTTCCTCATTGGTCCAGGCGGCGACCTCGATCGGCGCGCGCGTCTGGATGCCGAGTTCGTTCAGGCGCCTGACGACCTCCAGGCCGGCCAGCACGCCGTATGCGCCGTCGAACTTTCCGCCCGAAGGCTGGGTATCGAGGTGGCTGCCGGTCATGACCGGCGGCAGCGAGTTGTCGGCGCCGGGGCGCCGCGCAAAGATATTGCCGATGGCGTCCACGCGGACCGTCATGCCGGCGGCCTTGCACCACTCGACGAAGCGGTCGCGGCCCTGCTTGTCGAGGTCGGTGAGCGTGATGCGCTTGACGCCGCCTTTGGGCGTTGCACCGATGCGCGCGAGGTCCATGAGCGACTGCCAGAGCCGCTCGCCGTCCACCTTGAGGGGCTGCATGGAAACTCCGGGGATATTGCGTAACTGGAAAAGAGAAGCTTACCGCAATTGCCCCCGGTGCTGGCATCATCGGATGTTGGATGCATCACGTCGCATGGTGCAAGGACCAAGGAGAGCAGAATGAGCAAATCCACAGTGCAAACCGCCGAATCCGTCACGGCCGTGCTGGCCCTCGTTGGCGTCACACTCGATGCCGCCCGTGCGCCGGGCGTCGCACAGACGATCAATGCGCAGGTCACGGGGGCCAACAAGGCCTTCGCGGCACTCGAATTCGAAACGGAGCCCGCCACCTACCTCAAGGTCAGCGCCGGGGAGGCACTTTGAAGCCCAGCGAGGTGCTCGAACTTTCGGCGACCGGCCTTGCGCGCGCGATCCGCGCCGGGAAGGTGAGCTGCGGCGCCGCCATGGAGGCGGTGCTCGCCCGCGCGGGCCATGTCCAGCCCGGCCTCAATTGCTTCATCCGGATCGATGCCGAGGAAGCTCTTGCGGCGGCGCATGTCGCGGACGCGGAGCTCGCGCGCGGCTTCGTTCGCGGCCCGCTCCACGGTGTGCCGATGGCGCACAAGGACATGTACTACCGCGAGGGCGTGCCCTCGTCCGGCGGGTCGAAGATCATGCGAGACCGTCCCGCTCCCTCGACGTCGACCGCACTCAAGCGCCTGGACGCGGCAGGTGCGATCCAGTTCGGCGTGCTGAACATGGCCGAGTTCGCCTATGGCCCGACCGGGCACAACTACCATTTCGGGCATTGCCGCAACCCGTGGGACCCGGACCGGATCACCGGAGGCTCGTCCTCGGGGTCGGGCGCGTCGGTCGCCGCGCGCGCATCGTTTGCCGCACTCGGGTCGGATACCGGCGGCTCGATCCGTGCGCCGGCGACTTTCTGCGGCCTGTCCGGCATCAAGCCGACGTGGAGCCGGGTCTCCCGCTACGGCGCCATGCCGCTGTCGTTTTCGCTCGACACGGTCGGGCCGCTGGCACGAACCGTGGAAGACTGCGCGGTCATCCTGGGTGCGATTGCTGGCGCCGATCCGCTCGACCCGACCGCAAGCCAGCTCCCGGTTCCGGACTTTCCTGCACGCCTCTCGCGCCCGATGAAGGGCCTGCGCATCGCCACCACCCGGCGCTTTTTCCACGACGGCATGGATCCGGAAATCGAATCGCTCGTCTGTGCGAGCCTCGAAACCTATGCACGGCTCGGCGCCGACATTGTCGAAGTCGATCTGCCGGACATGGAGCCCTGGACCCACGCGGCAGTGATGATCATTGCGGCGGAGGCGGCCGCTGCTCATGCCAACTGGATGCGCACCCGGCCGCAGGACTACTCCGACCAGGTGCGGGCGCGGCTCGAGATCGGTCTCGCGATACCGGCCACGAGCTACCTGGAGTGCCTGCGCCTGCGCGGCGTCGCTTTGCAGGAATTCTCCGCTGCCGTGTTCGGCAAGGCGGACGTGCTGCATGTGCCGTCCGTGAGCTTCCAGACGCCGACGATCGCCGAAACCGACGTCGGCGGCGGCGAAACGATGATGAAAGTCATGAATACGATCACGCGGCTCACGCGCATCGGCAACTTCCTCGGGCTGCCTTGCCTGTCGGTGCCGGCGGGCTTCGCGAAGAACGGCATGCCGACCGCGGTGCAGTTGATCGGCCGGCAATTCGACGAGGCAACGCTGTTCGCCGCCGGCCACGCCTATCAACTGGCCACCGGCTGGCACCTGAGGTCGCCAATCAAGTAGCGCTCGAGGCGCAGAAAGGACGAAACGTGCTCTACATGCTCATCGAACACTTCAGGAACGGCGACCCCGTCCCGGTTTACCGCCGTTTCCGCGACAAGGGCCGCATGGCCCCGGATGGCCTGACCTACGTTTCGAGCTGGGTAGACGTGAAGATGGCGCGCTGCTTCCAGGTCATGGAAACCGCCGACCCGAAGCTGCTAGAGCAATGGGTGAAGAACTGGGACGATGTCGCGGACTTCGAGATCCACCCGGTCATCACTTCGAAGGAAGCGGCGGACAGGATCGCACCGCTTCTCTGAAGCCCGAAACCGCCGACCCGGGGCTAACATTCGCATCGAAAAATACGCGACGATTTCTCCAGAAAGCTTGCATGCAGGCTGCGTGATATTGTTGCCTCGCCAAGCCCCGGGAGAGGAGCCGTGAAGACTTGTCTGTCTGCCGTTGCGTGTTCCATCGCGCTCGCCTGTGCAGCCGCTGTGCACGCCCAGGGCCCAACCGGCGCCGCCTGGCCGACCAAGCCGGTGCGCGTAGTCATTCCTTTTGCGCCCGGCGGCCCCACGGACATCATCGCGCGCCTGGCGGGACAGAAGCTCTCCGAGATCCTCGGCCAGCCGATGGTGGTCGAAAGCAGGGCCGGGGCCGGCGGGAACATCGGCACTGCGGCGGTCGCGAAATCGCCGCCCGACGGCTACACGATGCTGGTCACGAGTTCGGCCTACGCTGTCAACGTCAGCCTTTCGCCGAATCCCGGCTACGACCCCGACCGCGATTTCATTCCGACGGTGGTGGTCGCCAAACAGGCCAACCTGATTTTCGTCCACCCTTCCCTGGGCGTGAAGACGCTCGCCGATCTTCTGGCGCTCGCGAGGACCCGCAAGCTCGCCTTCGCATCCCCCGGAAGCGGTACCACGCCGCACCTGACCGCCGAGAACCTGTTCAACGTGATCTCGAAACTCGACGTGACGGCGATCCATTTTCGCGGTGCAGGTCCGGCGATCGCCGCGGTCGTGGGCGGCGAACCCCCGGTGGGCGCGGGCGCGGCATCCACGCCGCTGCCGCACATCAAGGCCGGGCGCCTGCAACCGATCGCCGTGTCGTCGGCCGCGCGTGTAGCCGCCCTGCCCGATGTGCCGACGTTTGCCGAAGCGGGCTTCCCGGGCGTCGAAGATGACACCTGGATCGGTATCTTCCTGCCCGCAGGCACCGCTCAGGCCATCGTCCTGAAGCTGAACGAATCGATCAACCAGGCTTTGCGCGCGGCGGACATGAAGGAGCGACTCGACCAGCTCGCATTCGAGCCCGTCGGCGGCTCGCCGCAACAGTTCGCCGGCTACGTAAAAGCAGAAATTGCGAAATGGGGCAAAGTGGTCCGGGCCGGCAATATCAAGGCAGAGTGACCGCCCCGGTTCAGATGAAGCGCAGCCCGGGCTGCAGGCCCAGGTAGTACTGCCCCACGGTCTGCAGGTGGGCGAAATTGGCCTGCACCTGCTGCGACACCGCGTTGATGTCACGCAACCTGCGCTCGAACGGGTTGCCTTCGAAGATCGCCGTAGCGCCGGCATCCGCGTAGGACGAGTGCACGACTTCGCGCGCTTCGTGGATCGCGAAAGTCGAGGCAAGTCGAAGCTGCACACGCGACTCGAACCCGGGCTGGCCCGAGCAGCATTCGCGCCACAGGTTGCGCAGGATTGTGACGATCCAGGCTTGCGCCGACTGCAGCCGGGCCTCCGACAGCGCAATGCGGGACTGGATCCAGCCGTCGCCGCGCAGCGGGCTCCCGCTTCCCGAGGGTGTCTTCCTGGTCGCCAGTTCGATAAAGGCGTCCAGCGTGGCGCGGGCCACGCCCAGGCCTACGGCCGCAAAACCGGCCTGGTAGACATTCATCGGCGCCATCCTGTAAAGGGGTCCTTGTTCCCGCCTTTCTGGTTCGAGTTCAGGCGCAGCGCCTTCGGGCAGGTGGTGGTCGCGCGCGGTCGCCCGGGGCACGAGCGAATACTCGGCCGGAACGAAGAGGTCTGAGACAGAGTAGGTGTCGCTGCCGGTGCCGCGCAGGCCGACCACATGCCAAGTGTCGTCCTTGATCGTCACGGACGAGCGCGGGATCAGCATCGTGCGCTCCAACGGCCGGCCGTCGGGATGCTTGAGGAGTTCGCCCGCCTCGTCGGTGCGATGGCAGTGCGCGCCTACCCAGCTGGCATGCCGGTTGCCGCTGCCGAATCCCCAGGTGCCATTGACCTTCCAGCCTCCGGGCACCGGTGTCGCGCGGCATTGCGGGCCGAGCGAATAGCCCCAGGCAACCGCCGCGCGCGAATCGCCGAACACGCGATGTGCCGCGGACGGCTCCATGTAGGCCGCCGACATCGAGCATCCCGAGCTTTGCGCCACGCACCAGGCTGCGCTCGCATCGCCGGCCGCGATCTCGCAAACGACCTGGAAGAACGTCGCGGGCTCGAGTTCCGCGCCGCCAAAGGTGTGCGGCAGGAACATCCTGAACATCCTCGCCTCGAACAGCGCGTCGAGCACATCGGGCGGGAGCGCGCAGTCCGCGTCGATCCGTGATGCTGCCGTCTCGAGTAACGGCCGCAATGCCCGTGCGCGTGCAATCCACGCTTGCTCGATCTCGCTACTGGCCGAACCGCTCACTTGGCCTTTTTCTTCCACTCTTCGTAGCGCGCGCGCGTGGCCTCGTTCGGCGGGTAGGTGCCGGGAAGCGGCCGGCCAGCCGAAATCTCTTCCAGCACGAACTTCTCCAGTTGCTCCTGCCCAAATGCATCTTCTGCGACTTCGTCGGCGAGATGGCACGGGACGACGATCACCGCTTCCGCGTCGCCGACGATCACATCGCCGGGATAGACGGCCACGCCGCCACATGCGATCGGCACGTTGAAGTCGACCGCGTGCTGGTGCGTGAGGCTGATCGGCGCCGAAGGGGCCTTGCAGTAGACCGGAAACGAGTCCGCCGAGATTTCGGGGGTATCGCGCAAACCGCCGTCGGTCACGAGCCCGGCAACGCCGCGCACGGCAAGCCTCTTTACCAGGATTCCGCCGGCCGACGCACAGCGCGCATCGCCCCTGCAGTCGATGACCAGTACGCTTCCGGGAGGCGCTATCTCGATGGACTTCCGTTGCGGGTGTCCGGGGTCCTGGTGGATTCCTACGTGGTCGATGTCTTCTCGCGCCGGGATGTTGCGCAGCGTAAAGGCTTCGCCCACCAGCGGTGGCGCCTTCGGCGTCAGCCTCGAGACGCCCTGCAGGACCTGGTTGCGCAGGCCGCGCTTGAAAAGCTGCGTGGACAGCGTCGCGCTCGAGCATCCCGCCAGGCGGGAGCGGGTCTGCTCCGATAGCCCTTTGGCCGGGGCGCCGGCATTCCTTTCATTCATGCCGCGAGTATTACACGACGACCCGGGCGCCCGTAAAGTCGGCGGGGCAGGACAGCACTCATGCAGGCACTCGAGGGCCGGTTCGCCGGGAAGTGAGCCCAGTCCATCCTGCCGCGAAATTCGGATACGATGAACCATGCCCCCGGCAAGAAAACCGGACGTCACCGCAGCCGTCGGTACGTCCGATCCCCCGCACCCGCAACGCGAGCAGTTCCTCGGCCTGCTCGCGAAGGCGCTCGGGGACGAAACGTTCGTCAAGCTCGTGCTCGCAAAATACCGTGGCGCAGAGCCCGATTTAGTCCGCGTGACCGCGCGCAAGCTGGTATTGCGCGGCGAGCCATCGATGTCGTTCGTCTACAGCTACAAGACCCGCGACGTCACCAAGAACGTGCCCATTGCCGAGGCGATTCCCGCGATTGCCGAAGAACTCGGGAACTCGTTCGAGAACGCGCACCTGCTCACCTCCACGCTCGAGACCCAGCTCGCCGTGAGCAGGAAAGGGAAATACACCCTGCGTACCGGGCGCGCTTCAGCCGCCGGCGCGACGGCCCAGGGCCACGATCGCGAGAAGCACCGCTTTCTCGATCTCGACCGGCCCTTCCTCTCGGCGCTCGGCGTGACCGATGCGGACCATCGCCTGGTGCCGGCGATGGCGCGCAAGTGGAAGCAGATCAACAAGTTCGTCGAGGTCCTCGATCACGCATTCGAGTCCTCGACGCTCAAGGACGCGGGCAAGGTCCGCGTTGTGGATTTCGGCTCGGGCAAGGGCTACCTCACGTTCGCGGTCCACGACTACCTCACGAATGCGCGCCGCGTCGAGGCAAGCGTCACCGGGGTCGAGCTGCGCGAAGACCTGGTTCGCCTTTGCAACGCGGCAGCAGCGCAGATCGGTTTGCGGGACCTCACGTTCGAACACGGCGACATCCGCAGCCACGGGCGCGAGCCGATCGATATCATGATCGCACTTCACGCGTGTGATACCGCAACCGACTATGCGATCCATGCAGGACTGCGCGCCGGCGCGTCGATCATCCTGTGCGCACCCTGCTGCCATAAGGAAATCCGGCCGCAGATGCAGGGCCCGGAACTGCTGAAGCCGCTGCTGCGGCACGGCATCCACCTGGGCCAGGAGGCCGAGATGGTGACCGATGGCCTGCGCGCCCTGCTGCTGGAATCCGAGGGCTATGACGCGAAGATCTTCGAGTTCGTATCGCTCGAGCACACCAGCAAGAACAAGATGATCCTCGCGGTAAAGCGCGCACGGCCCGCGCCGCGTGCCGGCATCGACGCACAGATCCGCGACATCAAGGCGTACTACGGGATTCGCGAGCAAAGCCTGGAGAAACTGCTGCGCACCGAGGGACTCGGCTAGGGAAAGCCCGGACGGACGGGGCGCAACGGGCCGCCTGCGCCCCGATGCCGGACGCACCGCCGGCGACCACGGCAACTCTCGATTTGAGCGTTTCCATGGCGGCCATCTCTCACCCGCTCACTTTGCCAACCGCCACGCGCGATGCGGTGGCGCCCGCCCGGGTCGCCTGAAGTCTCCCGGCACGCTCTGGCGGGTGATCTCCACGAGCCCCAGTGCGCTCAATCCGGGATCGAGTTCGAAGGAGCGCAGGTTTGTCGAAAAAAACAATTCGCCACCCGGTGCGAGCAGCGCATGGCATTGCCGCACCATCGCAGGGTGATCCCGCTGGACGTCGAGCACGCCCTGCATCTTCTTCGAGTTCGAGAACGAGGGCGGGTCGAGGACGATCACGTCGAATCGCTCCGCTCGCTCGCAGGCTTCGCCAAGCCAGGCAACCACGTCGGCGCGGACCAGCCGGTGCTCCTTCGATTCGATGCCATTGAGCGCGAAGTTTCGCGCGGTCCAGGCCTGGTAGGTGTTCGACAAGTCGATCGTCGTCGACCGGCCTGCACCGGCCGCGGCCGCGTATACGGAGAAGCTGCCGGTGTACGCGAAGAGGTTCAGGAAGTTCACCGGTCGGTCACTGGCGATACGAGCCGCAATCGACTCGGCGACCATGGCCCGGGTCTGCCGATGATCGAGGAACAGCCCGGTATCGAGATAGGTGTCGAAGTTGACCTCGAAGCGCCGACCGGCCTCCTCGACAACGAATGCCTCGGCCGGTTCGTCGAGCTTCTCGTATTGCGCGAGCCCGCGCTTGCGCTCGCGGCGCTTGAGGTGAAGCTGCCCCGCAGGCACCTCGCAGGTCGCGCAGATCGCTTCGCAGACCGCGGTCATCCAGGCGGTGTACTCGTCCTCGCCCAGTTTCCACCCGGTTTCAATTTCCTGCACATGGAGATGGGCCTCGGCACGCGGCACCACGGTCTGGTACCAGTCGATCGCAAACGGGAACTGCGGCACATCCCGGTCGTAGACGCGGAAACAACCGATACCGCGGCGGCGCGCCCACTTTCCCCAGTGGGCCAGGCTCTTGCGGAAGCGGTTGGCAAAGGGCGATACGTCCGGCACGCTGGGCGGAGCCTGGTCGTGCATCACAGCGACAGCACGTGCCCTTCGCGGGGATGCACCTTCCCGTCTAGCATCGCGAGGTAGACGCGTTCTACGTCGGCAGGCCCTTTCCCGCGGACCACCTCCATCCATGCGCGGCCCGGCGCCGCGACTTCACCGAGAAAAGACTTCCACGCCGCCGCGATCCTCCCTTGAAGATCCGCCGCTCCCCATTCGCCGACACGCTTCCTGGCCTGGGCCGGTGCAAAGAAAAGCGTGGGTCGCGGACCTGCCAATCCGCCCGGGCCTGCCAGCGCGTCCCAGTGCGTGCCGCCCACGGCGCAGCTGTACTTGAGGCTCGCATCGAAATGGCGATGGACATCGGCACGCACTGCGCCATCGCCCGACATGTCCACGTAAACGGCCGGGACGTCTCGCGGCAACGAGTCGATTTCGCCATAGGCAACCGCGCGGTCATAGCAGCCAAGCTCTTCCACGAACGCCAGGTTTGCTGCCGAAGTCAGGCCGATGATCTCCGGACGTTCTCCGCGAACACCCCGTTGTGCGAGCTGGAACGCGGTGCCGTAGGCCGTCTTGCTCGATGCGCTGGACAGCAAGATCGTCTGCGCCCCGAAGAAGTCGTTGTCGGCAAGGAAATCGTCGATCAGGAACGACGTGAAAAAGAGCGGCCGCAGCAGCATCTGCTCAGACTCGTGCGCCGGGTCATAGCCGGGATCGGTCGTCGTACGCAGGTATTGGTTGTAGACCGCATGCAGCGGCTTGCGGTGGGCAACGCCATCGGAGAAACCGGCTTCCGACACGCGCTCGGGCTGGACGACCACCCGATCGGACATCGGGTAATACCCATAGAACCGCTCGCCCGGGCGGATTGCCTGGACCGAGGATTCGACGACCGTCCCGAAGCCCCATACCGGAATGCGCCCCCATCCCTCGGACGCAGGAAAGAACTTCCAGTAGGACATCGACTCGCCGAAAGCCGCGTAGGTGACATTGTTCGACGTGAAGGCGAAAGCGTCGACGGACAGGATCGCCTCGCCGGCGGCGAGCGATCGTTCGAGGCCCCGTTCAAACCGGAAGGTGCGCAGGTTTTCGCGTCGGACGATGAAGTCCGTGCCATTCATGGTTGCGTTCGTTGCCGCCAATTGAAGTCCCTTGTCGTCGGTGGAGTATCTTAACGGAGCCTCGCCGGGTGCCCGCCGGCGCAAAAGTTCGCGGCCGTTGGTACACTGGCGCGCAACCTTGGGGGAGGGAGCATGGGAGCAAGGCGCAAGCGCAGTGCAGCCATCACGCTGGTTCTCGCCGGCAGCCTCGCCGGCTGCAACGACCCGGAATCCCAGCGCGACGTCTATACCAGCGTCGAGAACTGCCGCAAGGACTGGGGTGAGTCAGCGGACTGCTCGCGCGTCACGGACGGCAAGTACTCCTCGTCCTATTACTACGGCCCGCGCTATTTCGGTTCGAGCTACCCCAGCGGCCGGCCCCGCCCGAGCGTCAACGCGTTGACCGCGTCCTACGCCGGCAGGGGCGGGGTGACCCATTTGGCGAGCAATGCACGTGCCGGCTCGTCTTCCGGCAGCAGTTCGGTGAGCCGCAGCGGATTCGGCTCCAGCGCCCACTCGATGTCCTCCGGCGGCTGAATGCGGCGCGAAATTGCCGAGCCGCGCCGCGACTGGCGCGAGAAATGCGAGGACGCAGGCTTCACCTATCACTCCATGGACGGCACCTACTGGGACGAAACCGCCTGCTATGCGTTCGACTCGGACCAGGTCGATCGGCTGGAATCGGTGACCGAAGAACTGCATCGCCTTTGTCTTGCAGCGGTCGACGTGATCGTCAAGGAAAAGCGCATGTCCGAGTTCGCGATCCCCGAGGCTTTCCATGGCATGGTCGCCGACTCCTGGCGTCGCGGCGACCCGTCGGTGTTCGGGAGGTTCGACTTCAGTTGGGATGGCGAAGGCGAACCCAGGATGCTGGAATACAACGCCGACACCCCCACCGCCCTCCTCGAAGCTAGCGTCATCCAGTGGCAATGGCTGGAAGACACCCGCCCGGAGGCCGACCAGTTCAATTCGCTGCACGAGAAGCTGATTGCGCGCTGGCGCGAAATGAAGGCGCCCGGCACCGAAGGACCGCTCTGGTTCGCGACGGTGCAGGAAAACGAAGAGGACCTCGGCAATACCGAATATCTTCGCGATACCGCATTGCAGGCCGGTTGGGACGCGCGTCCGATATGGATCGAGGATCTCGGGTGGGATGCCTCGAACCGGCGGTTCGTCGACCTCGAAGACGCCGCCGTCGAGCGGATTTTCAAGCTTTATCCGTGGGAATGGATGGTGCGGGAGGCTTTTGCGCCACACCTGCTGCTGCAGACCACCCATTGGGTCGAGCCAGCGTGGAAGATGCTGCTGTCGAACAAGGCCCTGCTCGCGATCCTGTGGGAACTGAATTACGGCCACCCGAACCTGCTGCCCGCCTACTTCACGCCTTCGCGATTTGCGGGCGAATACGTCAAGAAGCCGCTGCTCTCGCGCGAGGGTGCGAATGTGACGCTCAACAGGCGGTTGGGGGTGGTGCGCGAGCCGGGCGGGTACGGAGCCGAAGGCTGGGTCTACCAGGCCTATGCGCCCCTACCCGGGTATCAGGTCTCCACTCCAGCAGGCGCCGTGAAGCGTTATCCGGTGATCGGGTCATGGATAGTCGGCGATTCGGCTGCCGGCATGGGCATTCGCGAGGACGACACGCCGATCACGCGCAACACCAGCCGGTTCGTCCCGCACTACTTCGACTGAGGAGAACGCCAGCATGGAATTCCTTAACCTTTCGCTGCAGGGCCTCGACGACTTCCTCATCTATTTCGGCTTGTGCATCGGATTCGTGGCGCTGTTCCTGGCGATCTACGTGCGTCTCACGCCCTATCGCGAGATCGCGCTGATCCGGGAAGGCAACTGCGCGGCGGCCGCCAGCCTCTCCGGCACGCTGATCGGATTCGTTCTGCCCCTCGCGTCCGCGGTCGAGCACAGCATCAATCCGTATGACGTCGGGATCTGGGCCACGATTGCGCTTGTCGTGCAACTGCTGGTCTACCTCGCCACCCGCACGATCCTGCCGGACCTTGCGCGGGACATCCCCGCCGGCAAGGTCGCGTCCGGCGCATTCCTCGGTGCGATGTCCCTAGGCGCCGGAATCCTGAACGCCGCCAGCATGAGCTACTGAGGCGGCAAATGCCTCCCGGCCGACTTTCGGCTATTCTTGCGGCTGCATCCCTGCGAACTTCGACCCACCCTTTAGGAGTACGTCGAATTGGCCAAGCCAAATTTCCAGTACGAAAAGCGCCAGAAGGAACTTGCCAAGAAGAAGAAGCAGGAAGAAAAGCGGCTGAAGAAGCTCGCCGCGAAAGCCGCGGGGACACCCGAGGGGGCGGAAGAACAGCCGGCCCCCCCTGGTGAAGCGAAACCCGCGTCCTGACCGACGCGCGGAAGCAAACAAAAAAGCCCGGCGAACCGGGCTTTTTTGCTTCCGCTTCCGCCCTGACTAGCGCGAATACGCAACCACCTTCTGCCTCTGCTGGCCCAGCCCCTGGATGCCGAGCGTCATGACGTCGCCGACCTTGAGGAAGACCGGGTTCGGCTTGATGCCCATGCCGACGCCCGGAGGCGTCCCGGTCGTGATGATGTCGCCCGGAAGAAGCGTCATGTACTGGCTCACGTACGACACGAGGTGCGCGCAGTCGAAGATCATGGTTCGCGTATTGCCGGTCTGCATGCGCTTCCCGTTGAGGTCGAGGAACATGTCCAGGACCTGCGGGTCGGGGATCTCATCGGTCGTGACGAGCCAGGGCCCGATCGGCCCGAAAGTGTCGTAGCTCTTGCCTTTGTCCCATTGCGAGGACTGCAGCTGGAAGGCGCGCTCCGACACGTCGTTGACCACGCAATAGCCGGCGACGTGTTCGAGCGCCTTTTCCTTGGTCACATGCTGCGCCTTGGTCCCGATGACGATGCCGAGTTCGACCTCCCAATCGAGCTTGGTGGACGCCGGCGGCTGGATGACGTCGTCGTCCGGCCCGGTGATGCAGGTGGTCGCCTTGCTGAAGATGATCGGCTCGGTGGGAATCGCCATGCCGGCTTCCTTGGCATGGTCCGAGTAGTTCAGCCCGATCGCGACGAACTTGCCGATGCCGACATAGGGAACCCCCATGCGCGGATTGCCGGCGACGATCGGCAGGCTCTCGGGCTTGATGCGCGCGAGGTTCTTCAGGCCGCGGGGAGAAATCTCGCCCGGCCCGATGTTGCTGACGACTTTCGACAAGTCGCGGAGCTTGCCCTCCGAGTCGATCATTCCCGGCTTTTCGAAGCCGTCCTTGCCATAACGACACAATTTCATTCAGTTCTCCCAGTGATTCAGATCGTCATGCCGCCGTCAACGGAATACATGTTTCCGGTGGCGAATTTGGATTCGTCGGACGCGAGGAACACGACGATGCCCGTGATGTCGTCGACCGTTCCCAGGCGGCCCATCGGCTGGCGCGCGATGAAGTCCTTCCTCGCCTGCACCGGGTCGGCGAAGGCGTTGATCCGGTCGTGCAGCGAAGGGGTGTCGACCGTGCCCGGCCCGATGGCGTTGCACCGAACGCCCTGCTTCACGTAGTCGGCCGCGATGGCCTTGGTCAACCCGATCACGGCGGCCTTGGACGCGCCGTAGACGACGCGGTTAGGCAGGCCCCTGACGCTCGACGCGATCGACGACATGTTGATGATCGAGCCGCCGCCCTTGGCGAGCATCGCCGGCAGGAACGCCCGGATCGTGTAATACATCGAGCGCACGTTCAGGTTGAAGCTGAACTCCCAGTCTTTGGGCGTGCAGTCGAAGATCGTGCCCTGGTGCACATAGCCTGCGCAGTTGAACAGGATGTCGATCGCACCGATCTCCCTGGCAGCTGCGTTCACCGCGGCCTCGTCCATGACGTCGAGGATGCGGGTGCGGATGCCGGGTTTGCCCTCCAGTTCCGCGAGCGTCCCGGGGTTGACGTCGGTAGCCCAGACGGTGGCGCCTTCGCGCGCAAAGGCTTCGGCCGTCGCACGCCCGATGCCCTGCCCGGCGGCGGTAATCACCGCGGTCTTGCCTGCGAGTCTGCCTGGCAACTTGCTCTCCCGGTCGGGTTGGTCTGCTGTGGGAGCGCGGATTATATCAATGCGCATCACGGCACCCGCCCGGGCCAGGAGCAGGATTTCGAAACGCTGCGCCGCACCACGATCGCGCACCGTCGGGACCTGAAATTGGCCTGACCACTTGACCAGCCTTCGGTGCGTTGCTAGTCTCGCCCCGCGAGCCGGGACCCGTTTCCCACCAAAAGACCCGGCGCACGAGACAATGCCCATCCAGACTGTCGAACCGCGGCGCCTTTACCGGCAGATCGCAGACCAGATTCGCGCGCTGATCGCCGGCGGCGAGTACGCCCCGGGCGACCGGCTGCCGCCCGAGCGCGACCTCGCCAAGCAGCTCGGCGTGTCGCGGCCCTCCCTGCGTGAAGCCCTGATTGCGCTGGAGATGGAGACCCTGCTCGACGTTCGAGTTGGATCGGGAATCTACGTTACCCGGCCGAACGAGCCGCGCGGCGCCGCCGAACTTGCCGGTGCATCGGGCCCGTTCGAGGTCCTGCGCGCGCGCAGGCTGATCGAGGGCGAATGCGCCGCGCTGGCGGCCAGGTCGGCGACCCCGGCGCAGGTCCGCGCCGTGCGCGAAGCGCATGCGGCGATCGTCGAGGAATCCAAGCGCGACCACAACCCGCTCGGCGCGGACCGGCTCTTTCACGTCCGCATCGCGGAGGCCGGCGGCAACAGCGCCCTCGTGCTGCTCGTGGAGACCCTTTGGGACCAGCGCATGGGCCCCCTGTACCGGGCGCTCGAGCGCAAGCTCGAATACCCGATGATGGCCACCGACACGATCCGCGAGCACAAGGCGATCGTCGCCGCGATCGCGCGGCACGATCCTCGCGCGGCGCGCAGCGCCATGCACCACCACATGGACCGGACGATGAATCGCTACAGCAAGGACTGGAAAGTGGGGCAATGACATGGCATCGGTAACGTTGAGCCGGGTGCGCAAGTCCTTCGGGTCTACCCCGGTGGTCCACGGTGTCGACATCGAAATCGCCGACGGGGAATTCTGCGTCCTGGTCGGGCCTTCGGGCTGCGGCAAATCGACGCTGCTTCGCATGATCGCCGGGCTGGAGGAGATCAGCGGCGGCGACGTCCGCATCGGCACCCGCGTGGTCAACAACGTGGCCCCGAAGGAGCGCGACATTGCCATGGTCTTCCAGAATTACGCGCTCTACCCGCACATGACGGTTCAGGACAACATGGGGTTCAGCCTCAAGCTGGCCGGTGAGCCGCCGGCCGCGATCAAGGCGCGCGTCGACGAGGCCGCGGCCATCCTCGGCCTCTCCGAGTACCTCGCGCGCTTCCCGCGCCAGCTCTCCGGCGGCCAGCGCCAACGGGTGGCGATGGGCCGCGCGATCGTCCGCAAGCCGCAGGTGTTCCTGTTCGACGAGCCCCTGTCCAACCTGGACGCCAAGCTGCGAGTGCAGATGCGCACCGAAATCAAGGCGCTCCACCAGCGCCTGAAGACCACGTCGATCTACGTGACCCACGACCAGATCGAGGCAATGACCATGGCCGACAAGATCGTGGTGATGAACGCCGGCCGCACCGAACAGATCGGTTCGCCGCTCGAGTTGTACGACAACCCGGCGAACCTGTTCGTGGCGGGGTTCATCGGCTCGCCGGCGATGAATTTCCTGCCCGGGAAAGTGACGGGCAACGGCATCGATGTCGGTGCGGGTGCGACCCTGCCCCTGCCTTCGAAAGGCACCCTCGAAGCCGGCCGCGAAGTCATCCTCGGCGTGCGGCCCGAGCACCTCGCGGTCGCGTCGGCCGGCGTACCGGTGCAGGTCGTCGTGGTGGAACCCACCGGCGCCGACACGCAGATCTACTGCAAGCTTGCCGGCGTCGATATCGCCGCGGTAGTGCGCGAACGCCATGAGTTCCATCCGGGCGAGACGATCCGCCTTGCCCCGCAATTGACATTCCTTTTTGATCCCGCGAGCGGAGCGAGGCTCGCTTGATTCCAGTTGACCCACGAGAGGAGGACAGCATGAGCAACATGAAGCGCAGGGATTTTCTGAAGGCAACCGCCGGCGCCGCGGCAGGCGTGGCAGCCCCGATGGCGTGGGTGAAGGACGCGAACGCCCAGTGGAACAGCCAGCCCGAAAAGGGCGCGAAGCTGCGGGTGCTGCGCTGGAGCCGGTTCGTCCAGGGCGACATCGACCAGTACATGGCGAACGTCAGGAAATTCACCGAGAAATACGGCATCGAAGTCCGGGTGGACAACGAAAGCTGGGAGGACGTGCGGCCCAAGGCGGCCGTCGCAGCCAACACCGGTGCCGGCCCGGACATCATCCTCGGCACGAACGACGACGCGAACCTGTATCCGGAAAAGCTGCTCGACGTGACCGACCTGTGCACCTACCTCGGCAAGAAGTACGGCGGCTGGTACGCCCCGTGCGAAGCCTACCTGCGCCCGAACGGCAAGAACTGGATCGGCGTGCCGCTGGGTGCCGCCGGCAGCATGATGGTGTACAGGGAAAGCATGGTGAAGGCCGCGGGGTTTTCGACCTTCCCGAAGAACACCGCCGATTTCCTGAAGATGATGCAGGCGCTCAAGGCCAAGGGCACTCCGGGCGGCTTCGCCCTCGGCCACGCCACCGGCGACGGCAACACCTGGTGCCACTGGCTGGTGTGGGCCTTCGGCGGGAAGATGGTCGACAAGAACAACAAGGTGGTGCTGAACAGCCCCGAGACCATCAAGGCCCTGGAGTATGCCAAGGAACTCTACGGCACGTTCGCCCCCGGCACCCTCTCGTGGCTGGACCCGAACAACAACAAGGCCTTCCTCGACGGGCAGGTCTCGGTGACCAACAACGGCATCTCGATCTACTACGCCACGAAGACCTCGAAGGACGCGAAGCTGCAGGAAATGGCCAAGGACATCCAGCACGCCGATTACCCGGTCGGTCCTGTCGGCTCGGCCGTGGCGTTCCAGCTGTTCTTCAACCAGATGATCTTCAAGTACAGCAAGTACCCGAAGGCGGCCAAGGAGTTCATCCGCTTCATGATGGAAGAGGAGCAGTACGGCGAATGGATGAAAGCGGGCATCGGTTATGTCTCCCACCCGCTCGCCGCGTACGAGAAGAACCCGATCTGGACCGTCGACCCGAAGCACACGCCGTACCGCGACAGCGTGAAGAACCTGCGGCCCGCCGGCTGGGAAGGCAAGCTCGGCTATGCGTCCGCCGGCGCCCTGGCCGACTTCATCATCGTCGACATGGTGGCCGAGGCTGCAAGCGGCTCCAAGTCTCCGCGGGAAGCCGCCGAGCGCGCCCACAAGCGCGCGGAACGGTATTACAAGCTCTGACCCGGCGCGACAGGCAGGAAGGCGACACGCCCGGATGAAGAGCTGGCTCGACAACCGGAACGTCCTCGGGGGGCTGTTCATGCTCCCCGCGGGCGCCCTGTTGCTCGTCTTCCTGACCTACCCTCTCGGCCTGGGCACCTGGCTGGGATTCACCGACGCCAAGATCGGCCGTCCGGGGGAGTGGATAGGTGGCGAGAACTTCACCTTCCTTTTCGGCGACAGCGTCGCGCGGCTGTCGTTGTTCAACACGCTTTTCTATACGATCGTCGCGAGCGTCCTCAAGTTCGCACTCGGCCTGTGGCTCGCACTGCTGCTCAACAAGAACCTGCCGCTCAAGGCGTTCCTCCGCGCCATTGTCCTGCTGCCCTTCATCGTGCCGACCGCCCTCTCGGCGATCGCGTTCTGGTGGCTGTACGACTCGCAGTTCTCGGTGATTTCGTGGACCCTGACAAGGATGGGGCTCATCGAGGGCTACATCGATTTCCTGGGCGAGCCCTGGCTCGCCCGCGCCTCGGTGATCGCGGCCAACGTGTGGCGGGGGGTGCCCTTCGTCGCGATCACGCTGCTGGCGGGCCTGCAGACCATCCCGCCTTCGCTCTACGAAGCGGCGTCCCTCGACGGCGCAAGCGAGTGGCAGCGCTTCTGGTACATCACCCTGCCGATGCTTACGCCGATCATCGCGGTGGTGATGACGTTCTCCGTGCTGTTCACGTTCACCGACTTCCAGCTGATCTATGTGCTCACGCGCGGCGGCCCGCTGAACGCGACTCACCTGATGGCGACCCTTTCCTTCCAGCGCGCCATCCCGGGCGGCGCCCTCGGCGAAGGCGCGGCGCTGGCCACGGCGATGGTGCCGTTCCTGCTGGCGGCGATCCTGTTCAGCTATTTCGGTCTGCAGCGGCGGGCATGGCAGCAGGGGGGCACCGACAAGTGAGCGCGCAGGTCGAAGATTCGAAAGGAATGGAGTACCTCGACACCCGGATGCGCCGCTGGGTCATGATCTACATCCCCGTCCTGTGCTTCCTGTTCGTGCTCCTTTTTCCTTTTTACTGGATGGCGATGACGTCGTTCAAGTCGAACGAGGAGCTGGCCTCCAAGGCCGCGAACCCGTTCTGGATCGTCCAGCCGACGCTCGCGCATTTCGAGAAGCTGCTGCTGCACACCGAATACCCGCAGTGGATGTGGAACACGGTGGTCGTCTCGGTCGTGGCCACCTTAACCTCACTGGCGGCCAGCGTGTTCGCCGCCTATGCGATCGAGCGGCTGCGCTACAAGGGGTCCAAGCAGGTCGGGCTGGCCATCTTCCTCGCCTACCTGGTACCGCCGTCGATCCTTTTCATCCCGCTGGCGCACATCGTGTTCCAGCTCGGCCTGTTCGACACCCGCTGGGCCCTGATCCTGACGTACCCGACGTTCCTGATCCCTTTCTGCACCTGGCTGCTGATGGGGTACTTCCGGACGATTCCCTACGAACTCGAGGAATGCGCGCTGATCGATGGCGCGACCCGCTGGCAGGTTCTCACCAAGATCATCCTGCCCCTGGCGGTGCCCGGCCTGATCTCGGCCGGGATCTTCGCCTTTACGCTGTCGTGGAACGAATTCATCTATGCGCTCACGTTCATTTCCTCGTCGGAAACCAAGACCGTCCCGGTGGGCGTCGTGACCGAGCTGGTCGAGGGCGACGTCTACCACTGGGGCGCGCTGATGGCCGGCGCGCTGCTCGGTTCGCTGCCGGTGGCGGTGCTGTACTCGTTCTTCGTCGAATACTACGTTTCCGGGATGACCGGCGCGGTGAAGGAATAAGCGGGCATTGGAGGCCGCGCTGCAATGAACCAACTCGATTTCAGGGGCCGCACCGCGGTCGTCACCGGCGGAATGCAGGGGATCGGCGCCGCCATCGTCAAGCGGCTGGAGTCCTCAGGCGCCACGGTGCGCGTCTGGGACCTGGACGCAAGGGACAAGGTCGACGTCGCCGATCCGGCTTCGGTCGAGCACGCCGCCGCCAGGGCGATCGCAGACCTCGGAAAGATCGACGTGCTCGTCAACAACGCGGGCATCGCCGGCATGAACAAGCCGACGGTCGACTACCCGGTCGAGGAATGGCTGCGCGTGATGGCGATCAACCTGACCAGCCAGTTCCTCTGCTGCCGCGCGGTCGCGCCGCACATGGTCAAGGCCGGTTACGGCCGGATCGTCAATATCGCCTCGGTCGCCGGCAAGGAAGGCAACCCGAACGCAGTGGCCTATTCCGCTTCCAAGGCCGGAGTGATCTCGCTGACGAAGTCGCTCGGCAAGGAACTCGCGCAGACCGGGGTCCTGGTCAATTGCGTGACGCCCGCCGCGGCAAAGACAGCGATCTTCGACCAGATGACCCCGGAGCACATCAGTTACATGCTCTCCAAGATTCCGATGAACCGGTTCGTGCAGGTGGAAGAGATCGCTTCGCTCGTCGGCTGGCTGGCCTCCGCCGACTGCTCCTTCTCGACCGGCGCAGTGTTCGACATTTCCGGTGGCCGAGCCACCTACTAACCACAAGGGAGAAACCGATGAAGATCGATCGCAAGCGCATGTTCAGGGCATTTGCCGCCGTTCTGTTCGCCGTGTCCGCCGCCATCCCGGCCGCGCACGCCCAGCAGAAGCTCAAGTTCGCGCACGTCTACGAGACCGGCGAGCCGTACCACACCTGGGCCGTGTGGGCGGCCGGCGAGATCGCCAAGCGCACCAGCAACCGGTACACCATGGATGTCTTTCCCGCGTCCGCGCTGGGCAAGGAAACCGACATCAACCAGTCGCTGACGCTCGGCACCATCGACGTGATCTACACCGGCCAGGCTTTCGCCGCGCGCACGTATCCGCCCCTGGCGATCGGCGGCGCACCCTACATGTTCCGCGACTTCGACCACTGGAAGAAGTACTCCCAGAGCGCGGTCCTGCGCGACGTGATGGAGGGGTACTTCAAGAAGGGGGGCAACAGGCCGCTGGCGGTCACCTATTACGGCGTGCGGCACACGACGGCGAACAAGGCGATCGTCAAGCCCGAGGACATGAAGGGCCTCAAGCTGCGCGTACCCGACGCACCGCTCTACGTGATGTATCCGAAAGTCGTCGGCGCGAACGCGACCCCGATCGCATTCGCCGAAGTCTACCTCGCGCTCCAGAACAAGACCGTGGATGCGCAGGAGAACCCGCTGCCGACGATCGAGGCGAAAAAGTTCTACGAAGTGCAGTCGCACATCAACCTCACCGGGCACATCACGGAAATGCTGCTGACGATCGTGAGCGGCCAGCTTTGGGCGAAGCTTTCGGACGCCGACAAGAAGGCGTTCGAGGCGATCTTCCGCGAGGCGGCCGGCAAGGCGACCGCCGAAATCGCCGCGTCGGAAATAAAGCTCGTCGACGAATTCGCGACCAAGTACAAGAAGACCGTCGTGAAGTCCGATCGCGCCGCGTTCAAGAAGGTCTTCACGCCGTTCCACCTGGGCCCGGATGCGACCTGGGACAAGGCGCTGTACGACAAGGTGCAGGCGATCAAGTAACTGGTCTCTTCGAGGAAAAGGGCAGGCATGGCTACCAGGAAGAAGGACGGGCTGCGCAGCATCAAGTGGTTCGGGCGGGACGACATCTACGGCTTCATCTACCGCAGCTGGATGAAGAACAAGGGCATCCCGCACGACCAGTTCGACGGCCGCCCGGTCATCGGCATCTGCAATACGTGGTCCGAGCTGGTGCCGTGCAACTCGCATTTCCGGGTGATCGCGCAGCACGTGCGTGACGGCGTGCTCGAGGCCGGCGGATTCCCGCTCGAGTTCCCGGTCATGTCGCTCGGCGAGACGCTGCTTCGTCCGACGGCCATGCTTTACCGCAACCTCGTCAGCATGGACGTCGAGGAGTCGATCCGCGCCAACCCGCTCGACGGGGTGGTGCTGCTGGTGGGCTGCGACAAGACCACGCCTGCGCTGCTGATGGGGGCCTCCAGCGTCGACCTGCCGACCGTGGCCGTCTCCGGCGGCCCGATGCTGTCGGGCAAGTACCGCGGGACGGACATCGGCTCGGGCACCAACGTCTGGTCGATGTCCGAGGACCTGCGAGCAGGCAAGATCACTCAGGACGAGTTCCACGAGGCCGAATCCTGCATGCACCGCTCTCACGGGCATTGCATGACCATGGGGACGGCCTCGACGATGGCCTCGATGGTGGAAGCGCTCGGCGTCGGCATGCCGGGCAACGCGGCGATTCCCGCCGTCGACGCAAGGCGGTACGTACTGGCACGCGAGGCCGGGCGCCGCGCGGTCGAAATGGTCCGCGAGAAGATGAGCCTTTCGAAAGTCCTCACGCGCCACGCCTTCGAGAACGCGATCCGCGTCAATGCGGCGATCGGTGGCTCGACGAACGCGGTGATCCACCTGATCGCGATCGCGCGCAGGATAGGCGTCGATCTGAAGCTCGAGGACTGGGACAAGTTCGGCCGCGGCATCCACACGCTCGTGAACCTGATGCCGAACGGCAAATACCTGATGGAGGATTTCTACTACGCAGGCGGGCTGCCTGCGGTCATCCGGGAACTCGGCCTGCGCGGCAAGCTGCACAAGGATGCGCTGACCATCAACGGAAAGTCGATCTGGGAGAACAACAGGGATGCGCCCTGCCACAACCGCGACGTGATCCACACGTTCGACAAGCCGTTCAAGAAAAACACGGGCATCGCGGTGCTGCGCGGCAACCTCTGCCCGGACGGCGCAATCATCAAGCCGTCGGCCGCGACCCCCAGGCTCATGAAGCACAAAGGCCGCGCAGTGGTGTTCGAGAACATCGAGGACTTCCACACGCGCATCGACGACCCGAAGCTCAAGATCGATGCGGATAGTGTGATGGTGCTCAAGAACTGCGGTCCCCGCGGCTACCCCGGCATGGCCGAGGTTGGCAACATGCCCCTGCCGCCGCGCCTGCTCAGGAAAGGCATCACTGACATGGTCCGGATTTCAGATGCCCGCATGAGCGGCACCGCCTACGGGACGGTCGTGCTGCACGCGGCCCCCGAGGCAGCTGCGGGGGGCACGCTCGCCCTGGTCGAGAATGGCGACCTGGTCGAGCTCGACGTCGCGAATCGCCGCCTCGAATTGCTGGTGCCCGAAGAAGAGCTGGCCAGGCGCAGGAAGAAGTGGAAAGCCCCCACGCCGCCGCTCACCCGCGGCTACTGGAAGCTCTACAACGATCACGTGCTGCAGGCGAACGACGGGGCGGACCTCGACTTCCTGGTCGGCAAGAGCGGTGCGCTCGTGCCGCGCGACAACCATTAGGCCCGGCAAGACGATGGGCGAGCCTGCCGCAAGCGCCGGCCCGGAGGCCGGCGAGTCCGAGCACATCCTCGGCGCCGACGGTGAGTTCCATATCACCGACATCCCGGTCGACCTCGGGGTATACGCATGGGAAGACTGGGTGACGTTTGGGTTGTTCTGGACCCTTGCAGCCACCGTGTTCTACCAGTTCTTCACGCGCTACGCCCTGAACGACTCGGCCTCGTGGACCGAGGAAATCGCGCGGTATCTGCTTATCTGCACGGTGTTCGTCGGCGCGGCGATGTGTGTGCGCAAGGGAACGCACATCCACGTGGACATCTTCTACCGCTTCATGCCGCGGCCGATGGCCCGCGCGCTGTCCACGTTCGTCGATATCGCGCGCGTGGTCTTCTTCGGCTATGCGGTCTATCTCACGTGGCTGCTCATCGGCAAGATCGGCAAGCAGCAGATGGCGATCATCGACTGGCCGATCGGGATCATCTACGGGTTCGTGATGTTCGGCTTCGCGCTGATGTGCTTCCGGTCGGTGACGGTGGCCGTCAGGCACTGGCGGCAAGGATTCAGCGTTCTCGAGCGGCCTGAATTTGCCGGAAGCGAGCAGGCATGACCGCCGTCCTGCTGGTCTCGTTCCTCGTCCTGATGTGCGCAGGCGTGCCGGTTGCGCTGGCCATGGCGGGTGCGTCTCTCCTGTATGTAATGCTGTCTGGCACGGTGCCGGATTTCGTCGTGATCCACCGCATGGTGAACGGCATCGACAGTTTCCCGCTGCTCGCAGTGCCGTTCTTCATCATGGCCGGCAACCTGATGAATTCCGCAGGCATTACGAACCGGATCTACAACTTCGCCCTTGCCCTGGTCGGCTGGCTCAAGGGCGGGCTGGGCCACGTGAACGTGCTCGGCTCGGTGATTTTCGCCGGAATGTCCGGGACCGCCATTGCGGACGCCGCGGGCCTGGGCACGATCGAGATCAAGGCGATGACCGACCACGGATACTCGAAGGAATTTTCGGTCGGCGTGACCGCCGCTTCGGCCACGCTCGGGCCGATCATCCCGCCGTCGCTGCCCTTCGTGATCTACGCGATGTTCGCCAACGTGTCGGTCGGCCAGTTGTTCCTCGCGGGCATCATCCCCGGCGCGGTCATGGCGGTCATGATGATGTTCACGGTCGCGTATTTCGCGCACAAGAACAACTGGGGCCGCGACGTCAAGTTCAGCTGGGCGAGAATCAACAAGGCCCTGCTGGAACTGGTTGTCGTGGTGGTCTTCCCCACGTTGATCTGGGCCGCGACCGAGGCGGGCACGCAACCAGCCCTGACTTTCTTCGCCGCGATGGCGCTGCTGCTGTTCGCCGACCACTACATCCGCTTCAATGCCGTGCTGCCGATCATGACGCCGGTGCTGCTGATCGGGGGGATGACCAGCGGGATCTTCACCGCCACCGAGGGGGCAATCGCGGCGTGCGTCTGGGCCATGTTCCTCGGGCTCGTGTGGTACCGCACCCTGACCTGGAAAATGCTGGCCAAGGTGTCGATGGACACCGTGGAGACGACCGCCTCGGTGCTGCTGATCGTCGCCTCGGCGTCGATCTTCGGGTGGCTGCTGACCGTTACCCGGGTGACCGACGCGGTGGCCGCCACGGTACTCGCGTATACGCACAACCCGGCCGTGTTCCTGCTGCTGGCCAACCTGCTGATGCTGTTCGTCGGCTGCTTCCTCGAGCCGACGGCCGCGATCACGATCCTCGTGCCGATCCTGCTGCCGATCTGCCACCAGTTGGGCATCGACCCGGTTCATTTCGGCCTGGTCATGGTGCTGAACCTGATGATCGGCCTGCTGCACCCCCCCATGGGCATGGTGCTCTTCGTGCTGGCCCGCGTGGCCAAGCTCTCGGTGGAGCGGACCACGATTGCGATCCTCCCTTGGCTCATACCCTTGCTGCTCAGCCTGGCCCTGATAACCTACGTACCTTCGATCTCTCTCTGGCTCCCGCGCCAATTCTTCTGAGGGGCTGACCATGCTGCAAGCCGCCGACCTGACCATCCGGCTCAACGCCGCCGACGATGTCGTGATCGCCCGCGTGGAAATTCCCGCCGGCACGACGCTGGTCAAGGAATCCAACGTCCGCGTCACTGCCACCGTACCGGCCGGGCACAAGGTCGCGATTCGCGACGTGCCAAGAGGCAAGCCGGTGCGACGTTACGACCAGATCATCGGTTTCGCCTCGCAAGACATTTCCGCCGGCGACCACGTGCATGTACACAACCTCGCAATGGGCGATTTCCAGCGGGATTACGCCTATTGCGTCGACGTGAAGCCGACCCAATACGTCCAGTCGCCGGCGACTTTCCAGGGCATCGTGCGGCCCGACGGGCGCGTGGCCACCCGCAACTACATCGGCATCCTGACGAGCGTCAATTGCTCGGCCACCGTTGCCCGCATGGTCGCCGACCATTTCCGGAACCGGCTCGACGCCTACCCGAACGTAGACGGGGTGGTGGCGCTCACCCACAAGTCGGGGTGCGGCATGGCATCGGAGGGCGAGGCGATGGACCTCCTTCGCCGCACCATGGCCGGCTATGCGCGCCATCCCAATTTCCACGCGGTGCAGGTCGTGGGGCTGGGCTGCGAAGCCAACCAGATTTCGAGCTTCGTCTCCACGCAGGAACTCAAGCGAAGCGACAAGTTCTCGACCTACACGATCCAGGGCAAGGGAGGCACGATGAAGGCGGTGCGCGAAGGCATCGAGCGCATCGAAGCCGCGCTGCCCGAGGCCAACAAGGCGGTGCGCGTCACCGTGCCGGCCAGTCACCTGACGCTCGGATTGCAGTGCGGCGGATCGGACGGCTATTCGGGCATCAGCGCGAATCCCGCCCTCGGGGCCGCCGTCGACATGCTGGTCCGGCATGGCGGCAGCGCGATCCTGTCCGAGACACCGGAAATCTACGGCGCCGAGCACCTGCTCACGCGTCGCGCGGTCAGGCGTGAAGTCGGCGAAAAGCTGGTGCGGCGAATCCGCTGGTGGGAGGACTACACGTCCCGCAACGGCAACGAGATGAACAACAACCCTTCGCCGGGGAACAAGGCCGGCGGCCTCACGACCATCCTGGAGAAGTCGCTGGGGGCAGTGGCGAAGGGTGGCACGACCAACCTCGTCGATGTCCTCGAGTACGCCCAGCCGGTGACCGTCAAAGGCTTCAACTACATGGACACGCCCGGCTACGACCCGGTCTCGGCGACCGGCCAGGTGGCGGGGGGCGCGAACATGATCCTCTTCACGACCGGCCGCGGCTCGGCTTACGGCTGCAAGCCCGCGCCTTCGCTCAAGCTGGCGACCAACAGCGCGCTGTTCGCCCACCAGGAAGAGGACATGGACCTGAACTGCGGCACGATCGTCGACGGCAAGGAGTCGGTCGAGGATGCCGGCCGGCGGATCTTCGAGCTGATCCTCGAGACCGCCTCGGGCCGCAAGTCCAAGAGCGAGGAATGGGGGTACGGCGAAGACGAATTCGCGCCATGGGTCCTCGGCGCAACCATGTAATCATCGAAAAGGCCTCAACCAATGACAGTCGGTTTTCGTATCAATCCCTCGCCCGAGCCACCGGCGAAGCGCCTGCTGGACGCATTCGCCAAGCTGCCCACTTCGAACATCAGCGACAACATGCTCCGCCATTACGGCAGCGGCGCCAGGCTGAGGCCTTATCATCGCGGCGGGGTGCTGATCGGTCCGGCGTTCACGGTCAAGACCCGGCCGGGCGACAACCTGCTGACCCACAAGGCGATCGACATGGCTGCGCCCGGCGACGTGATCCTGGTCGATGCGGGCGGCGGGCTCGACCAGGCGATCATCGGCGAAATCATGTCCTCCCACGCCCGGAGCCGCGGCATCGCAGGCATGGTCATCGATGGCGCGATCCGCGACGCCGACGCAATCGCCGCCAGCGATTTCCCGGTGTATGCCTGCGGGGTGACGCACCGCGGGCCGTACAAGGACGGCCCCGGCGAGATCAATGTCACCGTCACAATTGCAGGAATGGTGGTGAATCCCGGCGACATCATCGTCGGGGATGCGGATGGCGTGGTGGCGATCTCGCCGGCGGATGCGGAGCGCGTGCTTGCGCTGACCATCGCGCAGAACGACAAGGAAACCGCAACGCTCGCCGCAATCGCGGCCGGCAGGCCGGTTGACCGCAGCTGGGTCGACAAGATGCTGCGCGACAAAGGTTGCATCCTGCCCTGAGGAAACGTCGATGGCGCGATGCACAGCTTGCTGGTTCACGGCGCTGACGCTCCTTGCGGCTGCGTGGACGCCGCTCACTTCGGCGGCGGAGCCGAAGCAGTCGGCCAAGGCGACCGGCGCCATTGCCTACCATCGCGAGTCCGGCAGCTTCGGTTACGCGGTCAATGCAAAGGACTCGCGCGCCGCGCGGGTCGAAGCCCTCAAGCAATGCGGCCACCCGAAATGCGAAGTGGTGGCAAGCCTCAGCAAGGATTGCGGTGCGGTCGCCAACGGGCCGAGGAAGTTCATCGCATCACGCGGCGCGACACGGCAGGAAGCCGAAACGAGGGCGTTGCGCCTGTGCGGAGAGAGGTGCGAGATCGTCGGGTGGGCCTGCCCGCGCTGAACGCGACGCCCGTTTAAGACGGGTTCTCCTGCGCAATTCCTTCGTGTCCCGCGAAGGTCAACAGTTGCAAGAATCCTTGAACGATTGCAAAACCGCGTGGACGCGAAGAGGCGCATTTGGTCCAATCGCATCCATCATGCGCTCATCGCTCGGACTTGCGTTGCTCCTCCTGCTCTTCCAGACGGCACTGGCGGCCGCGCCAAGGGCGGCGGAAAACACGGCGATGGGTGCGTGCCTCAAGATGACCGTCGCCGCGAACGACATCGCAAGTTCCGGCGGGCAGTCGAGGCAGCACTACCGCATCGTCTTCCAGAACCTGTGCGACACGGTGCGCGTGGTCTACTGGTGCGCCGAGCACCCGTCGAAGACGTTGAACGTGAATTCCGTCTGCTCACAGCGGGCCCCGAGCACGCCGACGACCCGGGTCTCGAGCCCGGCCCCGAACCAGGCTGCGATCGCCGCGCCCCTTTACGCGGTGTCCAGGCAACGGGAATTCCAGTGGACTTTCCCGCAAGGCACGCGCATCCGCTTCGTCGACTGCGACGACGCGACCTACCCGACAAGCGATTTCCGCTGCAGCCCGGCCGGGCCGAGAATGCGCTGATCGCGGTTTTCCGGGCATGCGAAAATGCCCGGGCGATGTCGGCTGAATCCCTCCAGGCATACCTTCCGGAAATCGCGCTTGCGGCGGCGCTGGCGTGGGGCAGCGGGTTGCGCCTTTACGCCGTGTTGTTCTGTCTGGGCCTGGCGGAGTGGAACGGCTGGCTGGTCTTGCCGCCGCATCTTTCAGTGCTGGCTCACCCGCTTGTCCTCGGGGCCAGCGGATTCATGGCCGTGGTCGAATTCGGCGCCGACAAGCTCCCGTGGCTGGACTCGCTCTGGGACGCGGTGCATACCTTCATCCGGATCCCGGCCGGCGCGGCCCTTGCGGCCGCGGTGTTTGGCGGGTCGGATTCCTCCGTTGGGGTTGCGGCAGCGATCCTCGGCGGCACGATTGCCGCCGGCACCCATCTGGCCAAGGCAGGCGGGCGCGCCGCGATCAACACGTTGCCGGAACCGTTCAGCAACTGGCTGGCGTCGTTCGGCGAGGACACGCTCGTGCCCGCAGGACTCTGGCTCGCAATTGCCCACCCGCTCCCCTTCCTCGTTACGCTCGTCCTGTCGGGCGTTGCCGCACTGGCCATGCTCGGAGCCATCGCCTCCGGACTCGCACTCGTGTTCCGTGGGCTGCGCTCGCGGGCGTCGGGCCACCGCTAGGCGGCGACTGTCATGTCACCAGGCTCGGGGCGCATTCCCCGCTTCCACTTGCCAGACGCCCTCGCGCCCGGTGTCGAATTGGCGCTTCCGCCTGACGCCGGCCATCACGCTTTACGCGTCCTGCGCATGCGCGAAGGCGACGCAATCTGCCTGTTCGACGGCAAAGGCGGCGAGCACGCGGCACGAATCGTCCGCCTTTCGCGCGACCGCGTCGCGGTGCTGGTCGGCGAGTTCAGCCCGGTCGAGCGCGAGTCACCGCTGCAAGTGACGCTGGTCCAGGCGGTTTCCTCCGGGGACCGGATGGACCTGACCCTCCAGAAGGCCGTCGAACTCGGGGTCGGCGCCATCCAGCCGGTCCTTGCCGAGCGGTCGGTGGTCAGGCTCAAAGGCGAACGCGGAGATTCCCGCCGCGAGCATTGGCAGCGTGTGGCAATTTCTGCGTGCGAGCAATGCGGCCGCAATCGCGTGCCGCAGGTCGCCAGCCCGATTGCGCTGGCCGACTATCGGGCTCCGGGAGACTCGCTCAAGCTGCTGCTTGCTCCGGCAGGCGCCACGAACCTGCGCTCGGTGGGCGCAACAGCAGGCAAACCTGTCGTGCTTGCAGCCGGGCCGGAATCCGGGTTCAGCCCGCGAGAGGAGGAAATACTGGTCTCTGGCGGATTCGTGCCTGTCCGGCTCGGGCCCCGAATCTTGCGCACTGAAACAGCCGGGCCCGCGGCACTAGCCGCACTGAACGCGATTTACGGGGACGGCTAGCCCCCGGTCGAAGCGAGGTCGGATCAGCCAGCACCGAGTGCGGCCAGAAGTCGATTGAAGGAACGCATGTCGTTTCCGAATTCCGCAGCGATCATTCGTCGTCTCGCTTCGCGCCCTGACAGCCAAGTCCCAAGAGCCTGAACTGGCTTAGAATTCGCCGATCCCCTTGCGCTGTCCCAGGTTTCCGAACGCATGCCCCCGACCCCGCAACCCGAAGCTTTCGTGCGCTGGTTCCGCCAGACCGCGCCCTACCTGCACGCATTCGGCGGCCGCACGTTCGTGGTCGCGTTTGGCGGGGAACTCGTCACGGACCGCGCACGATTTACGCACTTCATCCAGGACATCAACCTGCTCGCGGCACTCGGTATCCGGCTGGTGCTGGTACACGGGGCGCGCCCGCAAATCGAAGCCGCGCTGAAAAGCGCAGGTCAGCGCTCGCGCTTCACCAAAGGTCAACGAATCACGGACGAAGCGGCGCTGATCGCGGTGAAGCACGCTGCCGGAGCGCTGCGCGTCGAACTGGAGGCCCTGCTGTCCCAGGGATTGCCGAATTCGCCGATGGCAGGCGCCGATATCCGAGTAGCCTCGGGCAATTTCATCACCGCCCGGCCGGTCGGGATCATCGACGGTGTCGACCTGCAATTCACCGGGACCGTACGCAAGGTGGATGCGGTGGCGATCAAACGCCGTCTCGAAGCCGAGGAGATCGTGCTGGTGCCGCACATCGGCTACTCGCCGACGGGAGAAGTGTTCAACCTCGGCTGGGAGGACGTCGCCTGCAGCGTCGCAGTCGCGCTCAAGGCCGACAAGCTGCTGATCTTCTCGGACTGGCTGCCGACGAACCGCAAAGGCGAGGTGGTCGCGGAGATGACCGCCAAGGAAGCCGAAGCGATGGCGAAGAAGAGCAGCCTGCCGCCCGCATCTGCCCGCACCCTCAATTGCGCGCTTCACTCGCTCGCCGCCGGTGTCCCGCGTGCGCACCTGCTTTCGCGCCGCGTGTGGGGTGCGATTCCCCTCGAACTCTTCACCCACTCGGGTGTCGGCACGATGATCACCGCCGACCCGGTCGAAGAGATCCGCACTGCGAAGATCGAGGACGTCCGCGGCATCATCGCGCTCATCGAGCCGCTGGAAGCCGAAGGCGCGCTGGTCAAGCGCAACCGGGAAATGCTGGAACGTGAAATCGGCAATTTCACCGTCGTAGAACATGACGGCGTAATCGTCGGCTGTGCGGCCCTGTACCCGTTCCCCGAGGAAAAGAGCGCCGAGTTCGCCTGCTTTGCGGTTGCGCCCGAATATCGCGACACCGGCTATGGCGAGCAACTGCTGCATGCCTGCGAGGAGCGGGCGCGCTCAATGAAAATCCGCCGCCTGTTCGCGCTCACCACGCGCGCGGCACACTGGTTCCTCGAGCAGGGCTTCAGGCCGGCGGACGTGGGTTCGCTGCCGGAAAAGAAGCAGGCGCTCTACAATTGGAAACGCAACTCCAAAGTGTTCAAGAAGCGGCTACGGTAAAATCGCGCCTCTGCGAACCACCGGAATCACCCATGGCAAGAATGGTCAATTGCGTGAAGCTCGGGCGTGAAGCCGAAGGGCTGGACAGGCCGACCTACCCGGGTCCGCTGGGAAAACGCATTTACGACAACGTGTCGAAGGAAGCCTGGCAGGCATGGTTGCGCCACCAGACCATGCTCGTGAACGAGAACCGGCTGAACCTGGCCGACCCGAAGGCGCGCAAATACCTGGTAGAGCAGATGGAAAAGCACTTCTTCGGCGATGGCGCCGATACCGCTGCCGGGTACGTCCCGCCCAAGGGATAGTGCCGGGCCCATGCGGCCGTCCGGCTAGCGCTTCGTCGTAGTCACGCCTTCGGTAGATCCGAGCAGCAACACGTCGGCCGCACGCCGCGCGAAAAGGCCATTGGTCACTATGCCGGCGACGTTGTTGAGCTGGGCTTCGAGTGCCGGCGGGTCGAGGATTTCCAAGTTGTGGCAGTCGAGGATCAGGTTGCCATTGTCGGTCTTGAATCCTTCCCGCAGTACCGGGCGCCCGCCGAGGCGCAGGAGTTCGCGCCCGACGTAACTCCTCGCCATCGGGATCACTTCGACCGGAAGCGGAAATCTTCCCAGCACCGGCACCCGCTTGGACGCGTCGCAGATGCAGACGAATCTCTTCGCCACGGCCGCCACGATCTTCTCGCGCGTGAGCGCGCCGCCGCCGCCCTTGATCATGTGCAGGTGCTCGGTAATCTCGTCCGCGCCGTCGATGTAGACCGGCAGCGCGTCGACCGAGTTTAGGTCGAAGACCCGGATTCCGTGTTTTTTCAGGCGGTCCGCGCTCGCCTCCGAGGCGGCCACCGCGCCTTCGATGCGCCCCTTGATCGCCGCCAGTGCATCGATGAAGAAATTGACCGTCGAGCCCGAGCCGACGCCGACCACCGCGTCTTCGACAACGTACTTGAGCGCTTCGCGGGCGACAGCTTGCTTGAGCTCGTCCTGCGTCATTTCTTCTTCACCGGCGGCATGTCGGTGCAGACGCCTTCGTAAAGCTCCGCAGCCATGCCCACCGATTCGCCGAGGGTCGGGTGCGGGTGGATCGTCTTGCCGATGTCCACCGCGTCGGCGCCCATCTCGACCGCCAGGGCCAGTTCGCTGATCAGGTCGCCGGCGCCGGTGCCCACGATGCCGGCACCGAGGATGCGGTGGCTTTCCGCGTCGAACACGAGCTTGGTGAAGCCTTCGTCGCGGCCGTTGGCGATCGCGCGGCCGGAAGCGGCCCACGGGAATTTGCCCACGCCGACCTTGACGCCCTGCTTCCTCGCATCGTCCTCGGTGAGTCCGACCCAGGCGACCTCGGGGTCGGTGTATGCGACGCCGGGAATGACGTTGGCATCGAAGTGCGCTTTCTCGCCGGCAGCCGCTTCCGCAGCCACATGGCCCTCGTGAACCGCCTTGTGTGCGAGCATCGGCTGGCCGACGATGTCGCCGATCGCGAAGATATGCGGCACATTCGTGCGCATTTGCGAGTCCACTGGGATGAAGCCGCGCTCGTTGACCGCAACTCCTGCCTTGTCCGCCCCGATCTTGTTGCCGTTCGGCGCTCGGCCGACCGACACCAGCACGAGATCGTAGGTTTGCGCTTCCTTGGGCGCATTGCCGCCTTCGAACCACGCCTTGATGCCCCCGGGCGTCGCCTCGACCTTGGTCGTCTTCGTCTTCAGCATGATGTTGTCGAAGCGGGCGGCGTTGTACTTCTGCCAGACGGCGACCAGATCGCGATCCGGTCCGGCCATCAGCGCATCCATCATTTCCACCACATCGAGCCGTGCGCCAAGCGTCGAATAAACCGTGCCCATCTCCAGCCCGATGATGCCGCCGCCGATGACCAGCATCCGCTTCGGCACTTCCTTGAGTTCCAGCGCGCCGGTGGAATCCACGATCCGTGGGTCGTCCGGCAGGAAGGGCAGCTTCGCCGCCTGCGAGCCCGCCGCGATGATCGCATTCGCGAACCGCACGAGCTTGCGGCCCTCGCTGGTTTCGACCGCGAGAACGTTCGGCTCGACAAAGCTGCCGGTGCCCTGCACGACCGTGACCTTACGGAGCTTGGCCATCCCCGTGAGACCGCTCGTAAGCTTGCCGACCACTTTGTCTTTCCAGCCGCGAAGCTTGGCGAGGTCTACGGCCGGCGCGCCGAACGTGATCCCGTGCTCGGCCATGTGAGCCGCTTCGTCCATGACGGCGGCGACGTGCAGCAGGGCCTTGGACGGGATGCACCCGACGTTCAGGCAGACGCCGCCCAGCGTTGCGTAACGCTCGACCAGCACCACCTTCCTGCCGAGGTCAGCCGAGCGGAACGCGGCCGAGTAGCCGCCTGGCCCGGATCCGAGCACGACCACGTCGCAGTCGATGTCGGCCTTGACCCCCGAAGCCTCGGCCGCCACCGGAGCCGCCGCGGGCACCGCCGGAGCGCTTGCCGCCGACTCGGCAGTGGCAGCATTTTGGCTGGAGACTGGCTCCTGGCCTGGGGCCTCGCCCGAAATTGTCAGTATTAGCGAACCCTCGGCCACCTTGTCGCCGAGCTTGACCTTGACCTCTTCGACGATGCCTGCGGCGGGTGACGGGATTTCCATCGTCGCCTTGTCGGACTCGACCGTGATGAGCGAGGTCTCCTTCTGGACGGCATCGCCGGGCTTGACGAGGATCTCGATGACCCCGACTTCCTTGAAGTCCCCGATGTCCGGGACCTTGATTTCGATGATCTTGGCCATCTAGAGCAGCGACCGGCGGATGTCCGAGAGGACGGAGACGAGATAGGTGGTGAACCGCGCCCCCGCGGCGCCGTCGATCACCCGATGGTCGTAGGACAGGGACAGCGGCAGGACCAGGCGCGGCGTGAATTCCTTGCCGTTCCAGACCGGCTTCATCACCGAGCGCGAAACCCCGAGGATCGCAACTTCGGGCGCATTGATGATCGGGGTGAACATGGTGCCGCCGATGCCGCCAAGGCTCGAGATCGAGAACGTGCCGCCCTGCATGTCGCCGGGCTTGAGCTTCTTGTCCTTGGCGAGCTTGGAGACGTCGGCCAGTTCCCTCGCGAGGTCGAACACCCCCTTGCGGTCCGCGTCGCGGATCACCGGCACGACGAGCCCTTCGGGCGTGTCGACCGCGACGCCGATATGGAAGTACTTCTTGAGCACCAGGTTCTCGCCGGACTTGTCGAGGGAGGCGTTGAACTCCGGGAACTGGCGCAGGGCCGTGACGCTCGCCTTGATCAGGAACGCGAGCATCGTCAGCTTGAAGCCCTGCTTCTCGGTCTCCGCGGTGTTGGACTTGCGGAAGGATTCGAGTTCCGTGATGTCCGCTTCATCGAACTGCGTGATGTGCGGGATCGAGATCCAGTTGCGGTGCAGGAAGGCCCCGGAGATCTTCTTGATGCGCGACAGCGGCCTGGTCTCGATCGGACCGAACTTCGCGAAGTCGACGACTGCGAGCTCGGGCAGGTTGAAAGGCAGTCCGCCGGACGCAACCGGCGCGGCTGCCGGCCTGGCCCCGGAGAGGACGCCTTTGACGAATGCCTGAACGTCTTCACGCG
Source organism: uncultured Bordetella sp. (assembly GCA_964599095.1). Taxonomy (GTDB): domain Bacteria; phylum Pseudomonadota; class Gammaproteobacteria; order Burkholderiales; family SG8-39; genus SZAS-79. The sequence continues at coordinate 109,843 of CAZREB010000011.1, read as the reverse complement.
TGATCCGGCCCTTGGGACCGGAGCCCTTGACCTTGCCGAGATCGACGCCGAGCTCGCGCGCGAATGCCCTGATCGAAGGACTCGCGTGCGGCTTGGAGACCGTCGCCTCCTGGGGCTCGGCGGGCACCGGATCCGGCTTTACCAGCGGTACGTGATCGGCCGATGGAACCGGCGCGGCGACCGCGGGTACAGGCGGCTGCGGTTTGGGCGCGGGCGCCGCGGATGCAGGCGCTTCGGCCGCCTTCGGGGCCGATGCGACGCTGCCGCCATCTTCCTCGAGGATCAGGATCAGCGAGCCTTCCGCGACCTTGTCGCCGAGCTTGATCTTCAGCTCCTTCACGACGCCGGCGGCCGGCGACGGGATTTCCATCGTCGCCTTGTCCGATTCGACGGTGATAAGCGAGGTCTCCTTCTCGACCCGGTCGCCGGGGGCGACGAGCAACTCGATCACGCCCACTTCCTTGAAATCGCCGATGTCCGGGACTTTGACTTCGATAGCGCCTGCCATATGTCGGGTTCCGCCCTTGTTCTTCGTGGTTGCCGCCTGTCAGACGGTCGTGGGATCGGGTTTCGAAGGATCGATGCCGTACTTGGTGATTGCCTCGGCCACCGTCTTCGGCTTGATTTCGCCGTCGTCGGCCAAGGCCTTGAGGGCGGCGATCGTGATCCAGTAGCGATTCACCTCGAAGAAATGGCGCAACGCCGCCCGGGTATCGGAACGCCCGAACCCGTCCGTGCCTAGTACGCGGTAGGTCCGGCCCTTGGGCACGAAAGGCCGGATCTGCTCGGCAAACGTCTTCACGTAGTCGGAAGCGGCGATCACCGGCCCGGTGCTCCCGTCAAGGCATTGCTTGACATAGGAAGCTCGCGGCTTGTCCTCGGGGTGCAACAGGTTCCAACGGTCCACCGCCAGCCCCTCGCGGCGCAACTCCGTGAAGCTCGGCGCGCTCCAGAGGTCGGCGGCCACGCCCCAGTCCTTCTCGAGCAGTTCGGCGGCGGCGATCGCTTCACGCAGGATCGTGCCGGAGCCCAGCAGTTGTACGCGGCTCTTGGACTTGGCCTTGGACGCCGTCAGTGGGTACAACCCCTTGAGGATGCCTTCCTCGACCCCCTTGGGCATCGCCGGATGCTCGTAATTCTCGTTCATCACGGTGATGTAGTAGTACACGTCCTCCTGCCTTTCGACCATTCGCGTAAGGCCATGCTGAATGATCACCGCCAGCTCGTAGGAAAACGTCGGGTCGTAAGAGACGCAGTTCGGGATCACCGAGGACAGGATGTGGCTGTGCCCGTCCTCGTGCTGTAACCCCTCGCCGTTGAGGGTGGTTCGTCCTGCGGTGCCGCCGAGGAGAAAGCCCCGCGCGCGCTGGTCGGCCGCGGCCCAGGCGAGATCGCCTATGCGTTGCATGCCGAACATCGAATAGAAGATGTAGAACGGGATCATGTTCACCCCGCTCGTCGAATAGGCCGTCGCGGCCGCGATCCAGGAGGAGAACGCGCCCGCTTCATTGATGCCTTCTTCGAGCACCTGGCCGGCCTTGTCCTCGCGGTAATACATCACCTGGTCCTTGTCGACCGGCTCGTACTTCTGGCCTTCCTGCGAAAAGATGCCCAGCTGCCGGAACATGCCTTCCATGCCGAAGGTCCGGGCTTCGTCGGGAACGATCGGCACGATGTTCTTGCCGAGGTTCTTGTCGCGCACCAGTGTAGTCAGGATGCGCACGAAGGCCATGGTCGTCGAGATTTCCCGCCCTTCAGATCCCTTCAGCTGTGCTTCGAACGCCTCCAGCTTCGGCACTGGCAGCACTTGGAGTGCTTTGCGACGCCGTTGCGGCAGGAAGCCGCCGAGCGCCGCGCGGCGCTCCAGCAAGTATTTCATCTCTGGGGAGTCCGGCGCAGGTTTGTAGAATGGCAATTCCTCGAGTTTGTCGTCCGGGATCGGGATGTTGAACCGATCGCGCATCTGGCGAACCGATTCGAGATCCATTTTCTTTTGCTGGTGCGTGGTGTTCTTCCCCTCGCCGATCTTGCCCATCCCATAGCCCTTGACCGTCTTGGCGAGGATGACCGTTGGCTGGCCTTTGTGCTTGACTGCCGCGGCATACGCAGCGTAGATCTTGTGCGGGTCGTGGCCGCCGCGATTCAGGCGCCAGATGTCCTCATCGGTCATGCGCGACACCATCTCGAGCAGGCGCGGGTCCTTGCCGAAGAAGTGCTTGCGCACGAAAGCCCCGTCGTTGGCCTTGAAGTTCTGGTATTCGCCGTCGACCGTGTCCTCCATGACTTTTTGCAGCGCGCCGTCCTTGTCGCGCGCGAGGAGCGGATCCCAGTAGGAGCCCCAAAGCAGCTTGATGACGTTCCAGCCGGCACCGCGGAAGTCGGCTTCCAGTTCCTGCACGATCTTGCCGTTGCCGCGCACCGGCCCGTCGAGACGCTGCAGGTTGCAGTTGACGATAAAGACGAGATTGTCGAGCTTCTCGCGCACCGCCATGCCGATCGCACCGAGGGATTCAGGCTCGTCCATCTCGCCGTCGCCGCAGAACACCCATACCTTGCGGTTCTCGGTGTTTGCGATGCCGCGCGCGTGCATGTACTTGAGGAAGCGGGCCTGGTAGATCGCCTGCAGCGGCCCGAGCCCCATCGAGACGGTGGGGAACTGCCAGAAGTCCGGCATCAGCCAAGGGTGCGGATAGGAGGTGATGCCCTTGCCGTCGACATCGCGGCGGAAATTGAGCAGTTGCTCCTCGGACAGGCGCCCCTCCATGAAGGCGCGCGCGTAGATGCCGGGCGCGGAGTGGCCCTGGAAGTAGATCAGGTCGCCGCCGTGATTCTCGGACGGCGCGTGCCAGAAATGGTTGAACCCGATCCCGAACAGGGTGCCGACCGACGCAAAGCTGGCTATGTGACCGCCGAGGTCGCCGTCGGTCTTGTTCGCCTTGGCGACCATGACCATAGCATTCCAGCGGGCGTAGGACCGGATCCGCTCTTCCAGCACATGGTCGCCCGGGGAGCGTTCCTCCATGTGCGGTGGAATCGTGTTCAGGTATGCGGTATTGGCCGAAAAGGGCAGATAAGCCCCGGCGCGTCGCGCCGTGTCGATCAGCTTCTGGAGCAGGTAGTGCGCGCGCTCGGGCCCTTCGCGCTCCATGACCGCCTCGAGGGCGTCCAGCCACTCCTTGGTTTCCTGCGAATCGGGATCGTTGGCCGCGGGGAATTGCGGAACGGCAGACATGACTCCTCCAGCTTGTGGCTTTGGCGGTCGAACACGGGCGCCAGCCGGATTTTTTGGATCCTCGGCGCGTTGGAATTTCCGTCGAAGCTTAATACGTTCATGTGACCCGCACAAACGCGCGCGCCCCTGCGGAGCGAAGTCGCGATGCACTTGCGCCGGATCGCTTATCTCGTATTATAAAATTCCGTACCATATTGTGCAACAAGGTCGAATGCTAAACTTCGGCCCCTTTTTTCGAGGCGTCGCCTGAGCACATGACTGCCCGCATCATCGATGGAAAGGCGCACGCCGCAGCGCTGCGCGCCGAACTGAAAGGCACCGCCGACGCACTGGCTGCGCGGGGCATCCGCGCCGGAATCGCGGTCGTCATCGTCGGCGACAATCCTGCGTCGCGAGTTTATGTGCGCAACAAGATGCGCGCGTGCGAAGAGGCTGGCGTGCTCTCCCAGTTGCACGAGTTCCCCTCAGATGCGCGCGAGGAAACCCTGCTGGCCTGTGTGCGACGATTGAACGCCGACCCGCAGATCGACGGCGTGCTGGTGCAATTGCCGCTGCCGCCGCATGTCGACGAAGGACGATTGCTTGCCGCAGTGGCTCCCGAAAAGGACGTCGACGGGTTCCATGTGCACAGCGCCGGTGCCTTGCTCATCGGCGCACCGCATTTCGTGCCTTGTACCCCGGCGGGGATCATGTATCTGCTCGACAAGGAGCAGATCCCGATCGCAGGCCGACATGCGGTAGTCATCGGCCGAAGCAACATTGTCGGCAAGCCGATAGCCTTGCTTCTATTGCAAAAGGACGCCACCGTCACCATTTGCCATTCGAAGACGCCGAACCTGGCGGACCACACCCGCAATGCGGACATCCTCGTGGCAGCGGTTGGCCGCCTGAACCTGGTACGCGCCGACATGGTCAAGCCCGGCGCTTGCGTCATCGACGTCGGAACCAACCGCACGCCGGAAGGCAAGCTGCGGGGCGATGTGGATTTCGAATCGGTTTCGAAGGTGGCCGGAAGCATCACGCCGGTTCCCGGTGGAGTCGGCCCGATGACGGTTGCAATGCTTGTGGCCAACGCGCTTCGCGCTGCCGCCCGGCGAAAAAAGGATTGAAGCCAAACTGATGAACCCGTTGCTGGATTTTTCCGGACTGCCCAGGTTTTCCGAACTCAAGCCCGAGCATGTCGCCCCGGCCATCGACCAGCTGCTTGCCGAGTCGCGCTCGGTAGTTGCAGCCGTTTCTTCCGACCAGGTGCCCGCCACCTGGGATGCTTTTGTCCGGCCACTTGAAGATTCGACCGAGCGCCTCGCGCGGGCCTGGGGACAGGTCGAGCACCTTCACGCGGTCCTGGACAGCCCCGATTTGCGTGCCGCATATAACGCCGGCCTGCCGAAAGTCACGCAGTTCTGGACCGAGCTCGGGCAAAGCCAGGCGCTGTTCGCCAAGTATCGCGCGCTGAAGAACTCGGGGGAATTCCAGTCGCTCGCGCCAGCCCGCAGGAAGATGGTCGAAAATGCATTGCGCGATTTCCGGCTGGGTGGCGCCGAGCTGCCGTCCGAGTTGAAGCCTCGCTATGCCGCCATCCAGGATGAACTCGCGTCGCTGTCGGCGAAGTTCTCCGAAAACGTCCTCGACGCAACGAATGCGTGGTCGCTCGTCATCGAAGACGAAAAGCGGTTGGCCGGATTGCCGGCGGACGTCATCGAGGCCGCGCGCGAGGCAGCCCGCAAGGACGGCAAGGAGGGCTGGAAATTGACGCTGCAGATGCCCTCTTACCTGCCGGTGATGCAATACGCGGAAGACAGGGACTTGCGCGCAACGCTCTATCGCGCCAACGCCACGCGAGCCTCGGAATTCGGCAAACCCGAATGGGACAACACGCCGCTGATCGCGCGCATCCTGAAGCTCCGCAAGGAAGATGCGGCGCTGCTCGGGTACGCCAATTTTGCCGAGGTCTCCCTTGTCCCGAAGATGGCGAACGCGCCCAAGGAAGTGCTCGACTTCCTGCACGACCTCGCGCGGCGCGCACGGCCTTTCGCTGAGCGTGACCTTGTGGAAATGCGCGAATTTGCGCGCAGCAAGCTTGGGCTGTCGACTCTAGAGGCCTGGGACATGGCCTATGCGTCCGAAAAGCTGCGGGCCGAGCGCTATTCGTTCTCCGACCAGGAGGTGAAGCAGTACTTTCCCGAGACCCAGGTCGTCCCGGGGATGTTCAAGCTCGTGGAGAAGCTGTTTGGCATCCGGATCGAAGAGTCGTCCGCGCCGACCTGGCATCCGGATGTCCGGTTCTTCGACATCCGCAGCGCTTCGGGCGAGCTGGTCGGCCAGTTCTACGTTGACCTCTATGCGCGCGAAACCAAGCGCGGCGGCGCCTGGATGGATGGGGCAATCACACGGCGCAGGGTGTCCAACGGCATCCAGACGCCGGTTGCGTACCTCAACTGCAACTTTCCCGGGCCGGTCGGGGGCAAGCCCGCCCTCTTCACGCACGATGACGTTATTACCCTCTTTCACGAGTTCGGCCACGGGCTCCACCACCTGCTCACCCGGATCGAGGACCTCGGCGTCTCCGGCATCAACGGTGTCGAATGGGACGCGGTCGAGCTCCCCAGCCAGTTCATGGAGAACTTCTGCTGGGAATGGGACGTGCTCGAGCACATGACGAAGCATGTCGAGACCGGGGCACCCCTGCCGCGCGCGTTGTACGACAAGATGCTGGCCGCGAAGAATTTCCAGTCCGGCCTGGCGATGCTGCGCCAGATCGAGTTCTCGCTGTTCGACATGCAGTTGCATTTCGACTTCGACCCGGAGTCAGGCCGCACCGCGCAGGACCTGCTCGACGAGGTGCGCAGGGAAGTGGCGGTCATCACGCCGCCCGCCTACAACCGGTTCCCGAACAACTTCTCGCACATCTTCGCCGGCGGCTATGCCGCGGGTTATTACAGTTACAAGTGGGCGGAAGTGCTGTCGGCCGACGCGTTCAGCGCTTTCGAGGAAATGCGCAACGAACGCAGCGTCCTCGACGGTGCGACCGGCGCGCGGTTTCGCGATGAAGTCCTTGCCGTGGGCGGAAGCCGGCCGGCGGCCGAATCGTTCCGCGCATTCCGCGGGCGCGACCCCAAGGTAGATGCGCTGCTGCGGCACAATGGTATGATTCCCGCGTGATCTCCTTGTAGATCCGCGATCACGCGGGGATCGAATTCGGATCCCCTTCCCAAGCCGATCCAATGCCGGCCCCGCGCCGGACTTCCGATGAAGCTGGCGACCTGGAACGTCAATTCGCTCAAGATCCGCCTGCCGCACCTCGTCGACTGGCTGCACTCCGCCCGGCCCGATGTGGTCTGCCTGCAGGAACTGAAGCTTGAGGATGCCAAGTTCCCGCGCGATGAACTCGCCGCGGTCGGCTATGCGGCGGCGATTTCGGGCCAGAAGACCTACAACGGCGTGGCCGTCCTCGCTCGTGCTCCGCTGAACGACGTACAGATCGGCATTCCCGGGTTCGTCGACGAGCAAAAGCGCGTCATTGCGGCGACCGTCGACGGCGTGCGCGTCGTTTGCCTCTATGCGCCGAATGGGCAGGCGGTCGGATCGGACAAGTACGAATACAAGCTCAAGTGGTATGCGGCCTTGCGCGAGTGGCTGAAGGACGAGTTGGCGCGGCACACGCGTCTTGCCGTTCTCGGCGACCTCAACATCGCGCCGGAAGATCGGGATGTCCACGACCCGAAGGCGTGGGAGGGGCAGGTCCACGTGTCCGAGCCCGAGCGCGCCGAGTTCCGCGCATTGATTGCCTTGGGACTGAAGGACGCCTTCCGCCTGTTCGATCAGGCGGAGAAATCGTTCTCGTGGTGGGACTACCGGATGATGGCGTTCCGCCGCAACGCCGGCCTGCGCATCGATTTCATCCTGATGTCGCCGGCGCTGGCCGCGCACTGCACTTCATGCATCATCGACAAGGCGCCACGCAAGCTCGAGCGGCCGAGCGACCACACTCCGGTGGTGGCCGAAACTTCCTGACATTTTCGAGCCGGAACCCGCGCCTGGCACGGCTCTCCGGCCAACTTGCTGATAGTCCAGTTCGTTGAAGGCTGGCCGCGGGAGCGCCACTCGCTCTTCTTTCAGTCGATCGCGGCGTAGGCAGGCAGCGTAAGGAACTCGACGTAGTCGCCCGTCGTGAGCTTGGCGAACAATTCGGCGCCTTCTTCATACTTGCCCTCTGCCCAGGCCGCCTCGCCCAAGTACGTCTTGACCTTGGGAAGTTCTTCGGCGAGCAGTGTGCGGAAAAGCTCCGCGGTGACCTTGCGGCCGTCGTCGAGCCGGCCCTTGTCGCTGCGGATCCATTGCCAGATCTGCGAACGGGAAATTTCTGCCGTCGCGGCGTCTTCCATGAGGTTGAACACCGGAACGCATCCATTGCCCGCAAGCCAGGCGCCGAGGTATTGAATCCCCACCGAAATGTTGTTGCGCAGGCCGGCTTCGGTGATCGGCGCTTCGGGCTTGAAGTCGAGCAGGTCTTTCGCCCCGTAGTTCACGTCGGGCCGCTGCTTGTCGTACTGGTTGGCCTTCGGCATGTGCCTGTCGAAGACCTCCTTGGCGATCGGTACCAGCGCCGGATGTGCGACCCACGTCCCGTCGCAGCCGTCGGTCACTTCGCGCAACTTGTCCTGGCGCACCTTTTCCAGCGCCGCCTCGTTCGCCGCCGCGTCGTTCTTGATCGGGATCTGAGCGGCCATGCCGCCCATGGCGGGCGCGCCGCGCTTGTGGCACGTCTTCACGAGCGTGAGGGCGTACGCGCGCATGAACGGCGAGGTCATCGTCACCTGCGAGCGGTCGGCGAGGCAGAAATCCTTGTTGGAACGGAACTTCTTGATGCACGAAAAGATGTAGTCCCAGCGGCCGATGTTGAGGCCGGCCGAATGGTCCTTCAGTTCCCAGAGGATTTCCTCCATTTCGAATGCCGCGACGACGGTCTCGATCAGCACCGTTGCGCGGATCGTCCCGTGCGGGACACCCAGCGTCTTTTGCGTGGCGATGAATATGTCGTTCCACAGGCGCGCTTCGAGATGCGACTCCATCTTCGGCAGGTAGAAGTAGGGGCCGCTGCCGCGCTTGATGAGTTCCTTCGCATTGTGGAAAAAGAGCAGCGCGAAATCGAAGATCCCGCCGGAAACCGGCTGCCCGTCGACGGTTACGTGCTTCTCGTCGAGATGCCAGCCCCGTGGCCGCGGGATGAGCACCGCGGTCTTGTCGTTCAGCCTGTACTGCTTGCCGCCCTGCTCGAGCGTGATCGTGCGGCGCACCGCATCGCGGATATTGATCTGGCCGTCGATCATGTTGAACCACGTCGGGCAATTCGCATCCTCGAAGTCGGCCATGAACGTCGATGCGCCGCAATTGAGCGCGTTGATAACCATCTTGCGGTCGGTCGGACCGGTGATCTCCACTCGGCGGTCGAGCATGTCGGCCGGCTGTGACGCGATTGCCCATTGGGAGTCGCGGATGGCCTTTGTTTCGGCCAGGAAGTCCGGCAGCTTTCCGGTGTCGAACTCTTTTTGCCTTGCAGCACGACGAGCCAGCAACTCGAGCCTGCGAGGATTGAAATCACGATGCAGCATCGCGATCAGTTCGAGCGCGCCCGGCGTCAGAATCTCTGCAAATTCAGGCGTGACCGCAGCGTGGATCTGCAACCCGTTTGGAAGTGGGGTGGACATGGACAATCCTCTATTGCTATGCACAAAAGGAGCTGGGATTGTACCTTGCGATTCCGCATAGTGAAATCCATGCGAAATACTTTTTTTGCGGTGCGGCTAAGCGGCGTCCTTGTCCTCGATCCCGAGTTCCTGGATCTTGCGGGTGATCGTGTTGCGGCCCATCCCGAGCAGCGTAGCCGCTTCGATACGGCGTCCACCGGTTCTTGCCAATGCCTTGATTATAAGGGACCTTTCGAATTGCCGGCCAAGCATGTCGAGGATCCCGCTCTCGCCCCGGCCAAGCCTGCGCTCCACCTCCTGTTCCAGGGCCGCGATCCAATCAGACGGGACCGCAGTCGATGCAGATTCCCGGAATTCCGCCGGCAGGTCGCCGATATCGATCACCTGTCCGGGCGCCATGACCGTCAGCCAATGGCAGAGGTTCTCGAGCTGCCGGACATTCCCCGGGAAGTCGAGCCTCGCGATGTGCTCGAGCACTTCGTCGGAAAACCGCTTCGGGTCGACGCCGAGCTGCGCCGCGCTCCGTGCCAGGAAATGGCGCGCAAGCAGCGGGATGTCTTCCCTCCTCTCGCGCATCGCGGGAAGGCGGATCCGGATCACGTTCAGCCGGTGATAAAGGTCCTCGCGGAAGCTGCCTTCGCGGACACGTGCGTCGAGATTCTGGTGGGTCGCCGCGATTACGCGAACGTTCGTCTTGATCTGCTGGTGACCGCCAACCCGATAGAAGCTGCCATCCGACAGCACACGCAGGAGCCGCGTCTGCAGGTCTGCCGGCATGTCGCCGATCTCGTCTAGGAAGAGCGTGCCGCCCTCGGCCTGTTCGAAACGACCCCGGCGCTGCGCCTGCGCGCCGGTGAACGATCCCCGCTCATGCCCGAACAGTTCGGACTCGAGCAAGTCCTTCGGCATCGCTGCCGTATTGATCGCGACAAACGGCTTCGCCGCACGCGCACTGTGGCGGTGCAACGCGCGGGCGACAAGCTCCTTGCCCGAACCGGACTCGCCGGTGATCAGCACGGTGGCGGTGGATTGCGACAAGCGGCCGATCGCGCGGAAGACCTCCTGCATCGCAGGCGCCTGCCCGAGGATTTCGGGTGCCTCCGTGACCGGATCGAGGGCCGCCGCCTCGCGTTGGCTTTCGTCCAGCGCCCTCCGGATCAGGTCCACCGCCTGATCGACGTCGAATGGCTTCGGCAAGTACTCGTAGGCCCCGCCTTGAAATGCCGCCACAGCCGACTCGAGATCCGAATAAGCGGTCATTACGATGACCGGGACCATCGGATGCCGCTCCCTCATGGTCTGGAGAAGCTGCAGGCCCGAGGGCCCCGGCATCCGGATGTCGGAGACCAGGACCTGCGGAGGCCCATCGCCAAGTGCATCGAGCGCCTCGGAGGCGGAGGGGAAAGACACGTAGGCTATGCCTTCGCGGGCGAGTGCCTTTTCGAACACCCACCGGATGGAGCGGTCATCATCGACGATCCAGACTGGCTTCATCAGCTTCCAGACAAGTGCGCTGCGGCGGGATTAGCCCAGCGGCAGCAGGATTGTGAATACCGTGCGGCCCGGCCGGCTCTCGCATTCGATCATCCCGTGGTGATACTGGACGAAAGTCTGCGCCAAAGAGAGGCCAAGACCGCTGCCCCCCTCGCGCCCGGACACGAGAGGATTGAACATCTTGTCGCGGATTCCGTCCGCGACTCCGGGACCATCGTCGATTACTTGCAATTCTAGTGCCAGCCTGTAGCGCTGCCGGACGATCGTCACCTGGCGCGTGATCCGCGTGCGCAACTCGATCGTCCCGCCGGGCGGTTCGGCAGACCGCAAAGCCTGCGCCGCGTTCCGGGCGATATTCAGGGTCGCCTGGATCAGTTGCTCCTTGTCTCCGATCAGTTCTGGAACGCTGACGTCGTAGTTGCGCCGGATCGAAATCCCTTCCGAGAACTCGGCCAGGATCAGGCTCCGGACGCGCTCGAGGATTTCATGTACGTTCAGCGGCGCGAGCCGCGGTGTGCGGTGTGGAGTCAGCAGCCGGTCCATCAGAGCCTGGAGGCGGTCGGCCTCCTTGATGATGACCTGCGTGTATTCCTTGAGTTCGACCTTGTCCAGTTCCCGCTCGAGCAATTGGGCCGACCCGCGCAGGCCGCCCAGCGGGTTCTTGATTTCGTGCGCGAGGTTGCGGATCAGCTCCCGATTGGCGGCCTGCTGGTCGATCATGCGTTCCTCACGCGCGATCCTGAGTTGCTGCTCGATCGGTCGCAATTCGACCAGGAGCGGCGTGTCCGGCAGGACGATATGGGCCACCATGGCCACCAGCGCCAGAGGCTCGTGGCCCTGGCGCAGATAAGAGACGTTTCGGGCCGAGTAGTCCCAATGGTTGGCCAAGGCGTCGGTCAGCGTCTGGTCAATTTCGGCCTGCTCCTGGAACAGCGGGACGAATGGCTGGCCGAGAAGGCTCCTTACCCCCGTCTCGAGCACGCTCTCGGCGGCCGGATTCGCGTAGCGGACGACGTACTTTTCGTCGAGCACCACAACGGCTGTCGGAAGCAGATCCAGCCCGGCGAACTGGGCGCTCATTCTCGGCAGGAGGGATTGGAGGGCGGCAAGCGGCCTATCTCAGCTTGCCGAGCTCCTTGCGAAGCTCTTCGGTGTTCTTGGAATGCAGTTCGACGTTGTCCTTGTACTTTTGCAGCCGCTCCAGGACCTTCGCGTAGTTCCTTTCGTCGCCGGTGCGGATCGATTCCTGTTCGGCGAGTTCGGCCTTTGCCTTGGCGAGCAGCGCTTCTTCGCTTGCAAGCTCCGATTCGAGGGTTGCGCGCTGCTTTTCCCGCGCACTTGCACGCTGATTGGCGCTTTCCTTTGGAAAACCGGCGGGCGATTTTCCCGCGGCCTTGGGCACAGGCGTCTGTGGCGGTATCACTGTCACGCGCTGGGTCTGGATGACCTTGCAATCCTTGCCGGCGGTCTCTTCCTTGATGTTGGTGACGTGCGTCCTGCCCGACGAGTCCATGCACCGCCAGATCGTCTGCACATCGCCCGCTGGCTGGGCGAAGGCAAGCGATGCCGCAGCCAACAGGCCGGTGGCCAGCCAATGCCGAGCAATTCGACCAGACATCATCCAGAAGAAGCCTTAAATTAATCCAACAAGTGTATGTTATACATTGAAAATATTCAATCGCGCGCAAAAATAAAAAAGGACGGGGCAAGCCCGTCCTTTGTTTAACGCACAGAGGTCGAAGCGGGCTAGTCGTTCCCGCTCACGAAGAGTAGTACATGTCGAACTCGAGCGGGTGCGTGGTCATGCGGAAGCGCGTGACTTCGTTCATCTTCAGCTCGATGTACGCATCGATGAATTCGTCCGAGAACACGCCGCCCTTTGTCAGGAACGCACGATCCTTGTCGAGGTGCTCGAGCGCCTGGTCGAGCGACGAGCAGACGTTCGGCACTTTCTTGGCCTCTTCCGGCGGCAGGTCGTAGAGGTTCTTGTCGATCGGGTCCCCAGGATGGATTTTGTTCTGCACCCCATCGAGGCCGGCCATCAGGAGCGCGGCGAACGCCATGTAGGAATTGGCCGTCGGATCCGGGAAGCGAACTTCGACGCGCCGTGCCTTCGGGCTGTTCACGAACGGAATGCGGCAGGAAGCCGAGCGGTTGCGCGCGGAATATGCGAGGTTGATCGGCGCCTCGAATCCCGGTACAAGCCGCTTGTAGCTGTTGGTCCCCGGATTTGTGATTGCGTTGAGCGCCTTGGCGTGCTTGATCACCCCGCCGATGTAGTACAGCGCGAATTCGGAAAGCCCGGCGTAGCCATTGCCGGCAAACAGGTTCTCGCCGCCCTTCCACACCGACTGGTGCACGTGCATGCCGGACCCGTTGTCGCCGACGACGGGCTTTGGCATGAACGTGGCGGTCTTGCCGTATGAAGCCGCAACGTTCCACACCGTGTACTTCAGGATCTGCATCCAGTCGGCGCGCTGCACGAGCGGCGCGAACTTCGTACCGATTTCGCACTGGCCCGGCGCCGCCACCTCGTGGTGATGCACTTCGACTTCCACGCCCTGTTGCTCGAGAGCGATGCACATCGCGTTGCGGATGTCCTGCAGCGTATCGGCCGGCGGTACCGGGAAATACCCGCCTTTGACCGGCGCCCGGTGTCCCATGTTGCCCGACTCATAGTCGATGCTGGAGGACCACGGGGCTTCTTCCGAGCGGATCTTGACCGAGCAGCCCGACATGTCGACGTGCCACGTGACGCCGTCGAATATGAAGAATTCTGGTTCCGGTCCGAAGTAGGCGGTATCGCCGAGCCCGGAAGATTTGAGGTAGGCCTCGGCCCGCTTGGCGATGCCGCGCGGGCAGCGGTCGTAGGGCTTGCCATCCGATGGCTCGACAACGTCGCACGAAATATTGAGGACCGCCTCGTCGGTGAATGGGTCCATGCGCGCAGTGTTGGGATCCGGCATCAGGAGCATGTCGGAGGCTTGGATGCCCTTCCAACCCGCGATCGACGACCCGTCGAAGGCGTGGCCGGATTCGAATTTGTCCATGGTGAAATACTTGGCCGGCACGGACACATGCTGCTCTTTTCCGAGCGTGTCGGTGAAACGGAAGTCGACGAACTTGACCTCCTTCTCCTTGGCCAACTTCAATACATCGGCTGCCGATGGCATTTAACTCTCCTGAAGTAGCGAATGAAAATCGGGACCGGCCGCACGGCCGGGCGACGGAATCGAGCAGTTTCCATGCCAAACAGAAAACAGGGTGAGTTCCCTGCTTGCCAAGAACCCCGGACGAATTCTACAGAAAGAAAACGCACCGTTTCAATGCGCCGCAAGCGTCTTTGCACCATTATGGGGCGTCTCACGCACCAAGACGCGCACGACTGCTCGTGGCAAATGCGGGCCTATAATTTTTTCGATTGCTGAAGGACCTTCATGATCGACACGGATTCCATCAGAAAGAGAGCGCGACAGCGTGCTGCCGACTTAAGGCTGCCATATGCCGGCGCCCTTCTCCCACAGGAAGCGAATGCGCTGATGGAAGCGGGCGCAAAGCTCGTCGATGTCCGGACCAAGGCCGAGCTCGAATGGGTTGGCCGGGTTCCCGGGTCGATCGCCATCGAATGGAATACATGGCCGGGAGGCAAGCCGAATCAGGAATTCGCCTCGCAATTGGAGGCACAGGTCGCGAAGGAGACACCGGTCATGTTCCTTTGCCGGTCCGGCGGGCGCTCCCATAACGCGGCGACCGCGGCGGCAAGAGCCGGGTATGCGGAGGCGTACAACGTACTCGAGGGATTCGAAGGTGACAAGGATTCCGGCGGGCATCGGAACACCTCGGGCGGCTGGCGCGTGGCCGGTCTCCCGTGGGTGCAGAGCTAGGCCTAGCCCGCCGACCAGTTCACGAGCCCGCTGTAGGCGGTCAGCAACACTGCGCCACCGAACAGGATGCGATACCAGGCGAACGGCGTGAAGTCGTGCGTTGCAATGTACCGAATCAGCCATCGCACGCACAGGAACGCCGAAACGAAAGCGGCGACCCCGCCGACCGCGAACAGCCCTGCGTCGGCCACGCTCAGCAGCGAACGATTCTTGAAGAGGTCGTAGGCGCCGGCCGCAATCAGCGTAGGCACCGCCAGAAAGAACGAAAATTCGGTCGCCGCGCGACGTGAGAGCCCGAACAGCATGCCGCCCACGATCGTTGCGCCCGAGCGCGAAGTGCCCGGGACAAGCGCGAAGGCCTGGGCGCATCCGACCTTGAGCGCATCTTTCCAATCCATGTCGTCGACGTCCTTGACCCTGGGCGTGCGTGGCCGGCGCTCGACCCACAGGATGATCAGGCCCCCGACGACGAAGGCCAGGGCGACCGGCACGGGCTTGAACAAGTGGGCCTTGATCATCTTGCCGAAGCCCAGGCCCAGCACCGCGGCCGGCATGAAGGCGATGACGAGGTTGAGCACGAAGCGCCTGGCCGCAGCATCGCGGAATATCCCGGCGAGGACGTTTGCGAATCGCGCCCGGTATTCCCAGACGATGGCCAGCATTGCGCCTGTCTGGATGACGATATCGAAGACTTTCGCGCGATCGTCATTGAAGCCAAGCAGGTCGCCGGCAAGAATCAGGTGGCCGGTGCTTGAAACCGGCAGGAATTCGGTCAACCCTTCCACCACGCCGAGAACGAGCGCACAAACCAGGTCGTGCATGCTCATGACTCGGCCGCGCGCTCGGTGAGCTTCTTGTTGGCGGCCGAGAGGCGCTCGATCAGGATCCGCATGAAAGACTTGTTGAACTGGACCTGGCACGCATCGCTGGCCGCGGACAAGGCGGCCGCCTTGATTTCGAGGACCAGCACCGGCGTTGTCGAAAGGATCGTGGTGCTGCGCATCGCTGTGTCCGAAGAAAAGTAGAGCATTTCGCCGAAGCAGTCGCCGGGCCCGAGCGTCGCAAGCAGATGCCCTTCGCGTGTAACGTCGCAGCGACCGTCGACCAGGATGAAAAAGCCGTCGCCCTTGTCGCCCTCCCGAATCAGCAGGCGGTTCGCCGGCATGTGCCGCCAGGCGGAGATGCGCAGAGTCTCCCAGATCTCGACATCGCGGAAATCGCGATAGAAAGAGAGATTCCTCAGCAGGTGAAACTTGCGTGTTTCGGAGAAATCCTCCCTCGGCGCCTCGAGTTCGCGAAAAAGCGCGGCGAGGTCCTTGCCGAATTCGATCCAGTTCTGGTAGCGCTGAGCCAAGTCCTTTTGCATCGCGCGCTCTACGATGGCCTCGAGCGCGCGCGGGGTGTTCTGGCGGATCGATGAAAGTGGCGGTGCGGCGTGATTCACGATCTGGTACATCAGGCTCGCCTGCGACGAGGCCGAAAATGGAAGCCGCCCGCTCAGCAGCTGGAACATGACGACCCCCAGCGAATAGATATCCGTCTGGTGCGTAAGCTCGCGATCGGTCAGCTGTTCCGGCGACATGTAGGCCGGCGATCCCGCGTTTCCTATGTTCGTGTGGGTCGCCTCCTCGAGCTGGGCGACGCCGAAGTCGGCGAGCTTCACGTCGAAATTCTCCGTGACCAGGATGTTTGCCGGCTTGATGTCGCGATGAATGATGCCCATCCGGTGGGCGTACTCCAGCGCCCGGCTGCATTTGAACACGACCTCGACCACCCTTTCGAGCGGCAGGAGGTTGTCCATCACGGCGTATTGCGCCAGCGTCCCGCCAGCCACGTAGTCCATCACCACATAGCTGAATTCCTCCTCCACTGCGGCATCCAGCAGGGAGACGATATGCGGATGCTCCAGCTTGCCGACCAATGCGGCCTCGGTGAGGAATGCGCTCCGGTGCTTGCCCCCGAACGACGGGTCTTCCGCCGCGTGGTTGAACACCTTGATCGCAACGTCGCGTTCCGAAAAGGTGTCCCGAGCCCGGTAAACCGAGCTCGTGGCGCCTCGCCCGAGTTCCTCCAGGATGAGGTACTTGCCGATCGAAGCCGGCACTTTCGTCGACATCGAGGCGCCGGCTAGGCCTTGTGGTAGATCTCGGCGCCCTTCCTGACGAACTCGACGGCTTTTTCCTGCATGCCCTTCTTCAGCGCGTCGGTTTCGGACACGCTGTTGGTCCGTGCATAGTCGCGCACGTCCTGCGTAATCTTCATCGAGCAGAAGTGCGGGCCGCACATGGAGCAGAAATGCGCGACCTTTGCGCTGTCCTTCGGCAGCGTCTCGTCATGGAAATCCTTTGCCGTGTCGGGATCGAGGCCGAGGTTGAACTGGTCCTCCCACCGAAACTCGAATCGCGCCTTGGATACCGCGTTGTCGCGGATCTGGGCGCCCGGATGGCCCTTGGCGAGATCGGCGGCGTGTGCTGCGACCTTGTAAGCCATGATCCCGTCCTTGACGTCCTTCTTGTTCGGCAGGCCGAGGTGCTCCTTCGGCGTGACGTAGCAAAGCATCGCAGTCCCGTACCACCCTATTTGTGCCGCACCGATCGCGGACGTGATGTGGTCGTATCCCGGCGCAATGTCCGTGGTCAGCGGCCCGAGCGTATAGAAAGGCGCTTCCCTGCACCAGTCGAGCTGAAGTTCCATGTTCTCCTTGATCATCTGCATCGGGACATGGCCGGGGCCTTCGATCATCACCTGGACGTCGTGCTTCCAGGCCACTTGCGCCAATTCCCCGAGGGTCTTCAACTCGCCGAGTTGCGCTTCGTCGTTCGCGTCATAGATCGAGCCCGGACGCAGTCCGTCTCCCAACGAGAACGATACGTCATAAGCCTTCATGATTTCGCAAATGTCTTCGAAATGCGTATGGAGGAAATTCTCCTTATGGTGGGCAAGGCACCACTTGGCCATGATCGACCCGCCGCGGGACACGATGCCGGTCATTCGACTTGCGGTGAGCGGGACGTACTGGAGCCGTACGCCTGCATGGATAGTGAAGTAGTCCACGCCCTGTTCGGCCTGCTCGATCAGCGTGTCGCGGAAGATCTCCCACGTGAGTTCCTCGGCGCGGCCATCCACCTTTTCGAGGGCCTGGTAAATCGGCACAGTGCCGATCGGCACCGGGGAGTTGCGGATGATCCACTCGCGCGTCTCGTGGATGTGCTTGCCGGTGGAGAGGTCCATGACCGTGTCGCCGCCCCAGCGGATCGACCAGGTCATTTTCGCGACCTCTTCGCCGATCGATGATCCGAGCGCCGAATTGCCGATGTTGGCATTGATCTTCACCAGGAAATTGCGGCCGATGATCATCGGCTCGGATTCCGGATGGTTGATGTTCGCCGGGATGATCGCGCGTCCGCGAGCCACTTCGCTGCGCACGAATTCGGGGGTGATCTCGTTCGGGATCTCGGCACCGAATCGCTCGCCATTGTGCTGTCGCCCCATCAGCGCTGCCAGCTTCTCGCCCATCGGCCCGGTGGCCTTCAGGCTTTCGAGGTACTCGCCGCGCCGCAGGTTCTCGCGGATCGCGATGAACTCCATTTCAGGCGTCACGATGCCGCGGCGCGCATAGTGCATCTGCGTGACGTTCTTGCCGGCCCTTGCGCGCCGAGGCTTGCGGCCCAGGTTGAACCGCAACTCTCGGAGTTTCGGATCTGCGATTCGCTCGGCCCCGAACCGCGAACTCGGGCCTGGCAGTGATTCGGTATCGTCACGCTCCTCGATCCATTTGGCGCGGAGCGGCGCCAGGCCGGAACGAATGTCGATCTTCGCGTCGGGGTCGGAATAGGGCCCCGAAGTGTCGTATACCCAGATCGGCGGATTCGGCTCCGACCCGAATTCCGCGGGGGTCGCCGACTGAGAGATCTCGCGCATCGGGACACGCAGGTCCGGGCGCGAGCCGGTGACGTACACCTTGCGGGAATTGGGCAGCGTCTTGACCGCGGCCTCGTCAACCTTGGCGGTCGCCGCTAGAAATTTCGGGTTGGCACTCATGCGTGGCTCCTGTCGATGGATACGCAAGGAACCGGCGGGACGCCCCGGAATGCAAACCGAGGCGGCCAACGCTTCCCTGCGGCGGCATTACCCGCATCAGGTTCGAAGGGTTTCTCTCACCCGGGGAGATTTCCCCAGGACCCCTACGCTGACATGCCTTGATTATAGGAGCATCGCTGGCGTTGCCGGGGGCATTGCGCTGCAACACGTTGACAGGTTCGGGCGTCGCTAATATATTACTGACTGGTCAGTAATATCTTGCCACGATGAGTTCTCCCCATCCCGCCAAGCCGGAACCGCGCTGGGTCCGGCGCAAAGACGCTCGCCCCGATGAAATAACGTCCGCAGCGCTTGCATTGTTCGTGGAGCGCGGATATGCAAATACCCGGCTGGAAGACGTCGCGAGCCGTGCAGGCGTCAGCAAGGGCACCCTGTACCTTTACTTTGCGAACAAGGAAGAGCTCTTCAAGGCCGTTGTCCGCGAAGGTCTGGTTTCGCCGATCGCGGAGGTGCGCGACCTCATCGACCAATACGAAGGGTCCGCGTTCGACCTGCTGCGAATGGTCCTGCATGGGTGGTGGCAGCGCATCGGGTCCACGCCGGTTTCCGGGATCCCGAAGCTGATCCTTGCCGAAGCCCGGAATTTCCCTGAGATCGCACGGTTCTATCTCGACGAAGTCGTGCGGCCCGGCCTCGACGCCATCGTCGGGATCATTGACCGCGGGATCAAGGCTGGAGAATTCCGGAAAGTCGATGCGCGCAACGTGGCCCAACTCGTCTTCGCTCCGACGCTCCTCGTTGCATGCTGGTGCAACTCGCTTGCGCCGTTCGACCCGGAAGGCATGGAGCCGCTCCGGGTGATCGAGGAGCACCTCGAAATGCTTCGCCGCGGGCTCGCCCCGGGCAATCCCGTTTCCAATCCGGATTGAGTTGATGCGATCCCCGTCCCGCCGCACGCTTATTGTCATTCTGATCGCCGCAATAGCCGCCACAGGCGCATTCGCCGGCCTTGGCGCCCTGCGCCATCGCGGCGTCGACGCCAAGGCCGCGGCCACGGCCAAGACGCCGGTCCTCGAATTCGTGCCGGAAGACCTCTACACGATCAGGCAGGAAACCATGACCCGCACGCTCCCGGTTACCGGGACGCTGATGGCACTGACTTCAGCCACCGTCAAGGCGAAGGTGGCCGGAGAACTGGTGGAGGTCACGGTTCGCGAGGGACAGCCGGTCCGGCAGGGGCAGTTGCTCGCCCGCATCGACCAGACCGAAGTGCAGGCGCGCGTGGCCGCCCGTTCGGCCGATGCCGCGGCGGCGCGTGCGCAACTTCAACTTGCCGAAAAGAACCGCATCACCCAGAAGGCCTTGCTCGACCGTAATTTCATTTCTCAGAACGCCTTCGACACCACCCAGTCGAGCTATGACGTGGCGGTCGAACGCCTTCGGGCGGCCGAAGCAGACCTGGTTTCGGCCCGCAAGACCCTTGGCGATTCGACCCTCCTCGCGCCCATTTCCGGGATCGTTTCAGAGCGCCTTGCCCAGCCCGGCGAACGGGTCCCGCTGGACGCGAAGATCGTTTCGATCGTCGACCTGTCGGTGCTGACCCTCGAGGCCTCGGTGCCGGCGTCCTCGATCGCGCAGGTCCGGGTCGGGCAGCCGATCGCGTTCCGAGTCGACGGGTTCGGCGAACGCCGCTTTGACGGACGCATCGACCGGATCAACCCGGCGACCTCCCCCGGGTCGCGCTCCATCAGCGTCTATGCAGTGATCGACAACAAGGACGGACTTTTGCGGGGCGGCTTGTTCGCCCAAGGCGACCTCACGCTGGAGCGCATCGAAAACGCCATCGTCGTCCCCGCGTCGGCGGTGCGGGAGGAAATCGGCCAGACATTCGTCTATGCAATCGAAGGCGGCGTGGTCCGCAAGAAGCAGGTCAGGATCGGGCAGGCGGATGCGGGCGGCACGCTGCAGGTCCTCTCGGGACTGGCCGCGGGCGACCGGGTCGTCAAAAGCAACCTCGGCCAGTTGCGCAGCGAATCGCCGGTCGTCGTTCGCGGCCAGGGCGACGCCGCGGCCACCGCCGGGAAGTAGGCCCGCCCATGTGGTTTACGCGCGTCAGCATCCATAACCCGGTCTTCGCGACCATGATGATGGCCGCCCTGCTGGTGCTCGGCCTGTTTTCCTATAACCGCCTTCCGGTCGAGCAGTTCCCGGACGTGAGCTTCCCGGTCGTTGTCGTCCAGACTGAATATCCCGGCGCCTCCCCCGAAAACGTCGAGGAGGAGGTCACGCGCAAGGTCGAGGAGGCGGTCAATACCATCAGCGGGATCAAGACGCTTTCGTCGCGTTCCTACGAAGGCCTTTCGGTCGTCATCATCGAGTTCGACCTCAGCATCGAGCCGAAAATCGCTGCACAAGATGTGCGCGAAAAGATCGCGATCCTTAAGCCGGTCTTCCGAGACGAGATCAAGGAGCCGCGGATCTCCCGCTTCAACCCGGACGATTACCCGATCGTCTCGGTGTCGGTGACCGCGTCGGGCCGAAGCCTGCGGGAACTCTCGACGCTCGCCGACCAGGTCATCAAGAAGCGGCTCGAAAATGTGGGCGGGGTCGGGCAGGCCACCCTCGTGGGCGGCGTGAAACGCGAGATCAAGGTCTACCTCCGGCTGGAAGACATGGAGGCACAGAAGATCGGTGCAGACCAGGTGGTCCGGGCGCTGCAGACGGAGAATCAGGAACTGCCCGCAGGCGCCATCACCACGCAAACCCAGGAAAAAATCGTCCAGATCAAGGCGCGCGTGGCCAACCCGCGCGACTTCCAGAACCTGATCGTGGCGCGCCGTGGCGGCAAGGCGGTGACCCTCGGCCAGGTCGCAGACATCGAGGACGGCCAGCAGGAGGAAGAGACGATCGCGCTGGTGAACGGCGAGCGCGCGATCTCGATCGACATCATCAAGTCGCAAGGCGAGAACACGATTGCCGTCGTCGACGGCGTCCGGCGCGTCGTAGCCGACCTCAAGGGTCTGGTGCCTGCGGACGTCAAGGTCGGCATCGTGCGGGATGCCTCGATGGGAATCCGCAATTCGGTTGCCGACGTTAAGACGACGCTTTTCGAAGGGGCGCTGCTGACCATTGCGATCGTGTTTCTGTTCCTGGCTTCGTGGCGCAGCACAGTGATCACCGGGCTCACTCTGCCGATCGCGCTGATCGGAACGTTTCTGTTCATCTACGCATTCGGGTTCACGCTCAACGTCCTCACGTTGATGGCGTTGTCGCTGTCGGTCGGCCTGCTGATCGACGATGCCATCGTGGTCCGCGAGAACATCGTCCGGCACGTGGCGATGGGCAAGGATCACCACGCCGCCGCGCTCGAAGGCACGCGCGAAATCGGCCTGGCGGTTCTGGCGACGACATTCTCGATCGTGGCGGTCTTCCTGCCGGTCGGTTTCATGGGCGGGATCATCGGGCGCTTCTTCCACCAATTCGGCCTGACCGTGGTGGCGGCAGTGCTGATCTCGATGTTCGTCAGCTTCACGCTCGACCCGATGCTCTCGTCGATCTGGCACGACCCGCAGGCGGAGGGGAAATTCAGCGCCGGGCCTCTCGGCCGCCTGCTCGCCTGGTTCCACCGCCTTATGGAAAGGTTCTCGGCCCGCTACGAAAGGCTGCTGGGTTGGAGCCTTTCACGGCGCAAGACCGTTCTCGCGATCGCGGTGGTCGCATTCTTCGGCAGTTTTCCGCTGATGAAATTCGTCGGCACAGAGTTCGTCCCCGAGCCGGACCTGTCGGAACTGCAGGTGCAGTTCACCACTCCGGTCGGCTCCTCGCTCGAACTGTCGACCCAAAAGGCCCGCCAAGCGGAAGCGGTGCTGCGCGAGTTTCGGGAGGTGCGATACACCTATGCCACGATCAATACCGGTTTTGCCCAGGGAAAGAACAGCGTCAACATTTTCGTGCAGCTGGTTCCCCGCAAGGAGCGGAATCGCTCGCAATCGGCCCTGACCCAGCCTATGCGCGAGCGGCTCGGGCGCATCGCCGGAATCGAACTGACGCAGATCGGGGCCTACAAGTCGGTTTCCAGCGGCAAACCCCTCCAGGTCTCGATCCTCGGTCAGGACAGGGACCTGCTCGACGGCATTGCCCGGCAGGTCATGGCCGCGATGCGCGAAGTCCCTGGCGCGGTGGATGTGGAATCCTCCAACAAAGCGGCCAAGCCGCAGCTTTCGGTCGAAGTGAAGCGCGAACTGGCCAGCGACCTCGGTGTCGGCATCGGGCAGGTGGCGGCCGCGCTGCGGCCGCTTCTCGCCGGTGAAGCGGTCGGCAACTGGCGCGGACCCGACGACCAGTATTACGACGTACAGGTGCGCCTCGCCCGCGCTGATCGCGCTCGCCCTGAAGACCTTGCGCGGGTCCCGTTGACGAGCAACCAGACCGATGCGGCCGGTTCCCCCAGGATGGTTACATTGCGCGAGATTGCCACAATAGGCAACGCCAGCGGCGCCCAACAGATCAATCGCAAGGAGCAGTTGCGAGAGGTGCTGGTGACCGCAAACGTATTCAACCGCGCTGCCGGAGACGCTGCACAGGACATGCGCGGAAAGCTCGACGGCATCCCGCTCCCGCCGGGCTATCGCTATACGATGGGAGGATCCTCCAAGGACATCCAGGAATCGATGAGTTTTGCCGGCCAGGCGCTGGTCCTCGCCATCGTGTTCATCTACCTGATACTCGCGTCCCAGTTCGCGAGTTTCCTCCAGCCGGTCGCGATCATGATGTCCCTGCCGCTCTCGCTGATCGGGGTGATCCTCGCGCTGATGCTGTTTCGCTCGACGCTCAATATCTTCTCCATCATCGGTTTCATCATGCTGATGGGTCTGGTCACAAAGAACGCGATTCTGCTGGTCGATTTCGTCAACCAGGAACGCAAGGCCGGCGCCGGCCGCCGCGCCGCCGTGCTGGCAGCGGGCCGCATCCGGCTGCGGCCGATCCTGATGACCACGCTTGCGATGATCTTCGGCATGGTCCCGCTGGCGCTCGGGCTGGGCGAGGGCGGCGAGCAACGCTCCCCGATGGGGCAGGCGGTGATCGGCGGGGTCATTACGTCGAGCCTGCTGACGCTGGTCGTCGTGCCGGTGATCTACACCTATCTGGACGATTTGGCCGAATGGGCGAGGCGATGCTTTGGTAAACTTGGCGTCCTTCCTTCGCAATGACCGGACGAACCATGGCTCCGATGAATTTCGAGCAGGCCCGCTTCAACATGGTCGAACAGCAGATCCGAACGTGGGAGGTGCTGGATCAGGACGTGCTCGACCTCCTGTACGTGGTACCTCGCGAGGATTTCGTACCGGCGGTCTATCGCGCGCTTGCCTTTACGGACATGGAGATCCCGATCGGCGCCGGAGCTAAGCCCGGCGAGCGAATGATGCCGCCCAAGATGGAGGCGCGCATTGTCCAGGCGCTGGGATTGAAGAAAGCCGATCGCGTGCTCGAAGTCGGCACCGGCAGCGGATACCTGACAGCCCTGCTCGCTCACCGCGCGGCCCATGTGCTTTCAGTCGAGATCAATCCACGACTGGCCGAATTCGGGCGCAGCAACCTTGCGCGGCACGGCGTGGAGAACATCTCGCTCGAGATAGGCGATGCCGCGAGGGGCTGGCCCGCGCAGGCACCATATGACGCAATCGCGCTCACTGGCTCGACGCCAGTGCTCCCGCAGTCACTCCTGGACCAGCTGGCCCCAGGCGGCCGACTGTTCGCAATCGTCGGCGATGCCCCGGTGATGGTGGCCAAACTGGTGTCGTGCACGGGCCCCGGAATGTTCGCGAGCGCCGAGTTGTTCGACACGGCAATCCCCCCGCTCGAGAACGCGCAGCGTCCCTCGCGATTCGAATTCTGAAAATGAAGAATATCTTGCCGGTGCAATTGAAGGCAGAGCTTGCCGGCGGCCGTCAGCTTCGGCTGCTTGACGTGCGCGAGGCGTGGGAATTCCAGACTGCGCGCATCGAAGGGTCGACGCTGATCCCGATGCGCGAGATCCCGTCCAGGTTCACCGAACTCGACCCGGGTTCGGAGATCGTCGTGATCTGCCACCATGGTGGTCGCAGCATGCAGGTCGCGGCGTTCCTCGAGCGCCAGGGATTCGGGAATGTCCATAACCTGGCGGGCGGCGTCGACGCGTGGGCCCGATCAGTCGACCCCACCATGCCGACCTACTGAGCAAAGGCAGAGAGCAAGATCATGATCTTCCGTTTCAACAGACTTGCGGCCCTCTGCGCGTTCGCGTTCGCGACCGGCTGCCCGTTGCTCTCCGGCGCAGAGGACCTGAAGCAGGTGTTCCGCGACGCTCGAAGTTACGACGCTCAATATGGCGCGGCCCGCTATGCGCTCCAGGCAGGCCTGGAAAAGCTCCCGCAAGGACGCTCGCTGATCCTGCCGAGCGTCGGGCTCACTTCGAGCGCTACCCGGACCAACCTCGACATCGATGGACGCGGGCCGAATCCGGCACCCGCAACGACGCGTACTTTCAACACGACGACCTATCAGATCACGTTTTCCCAGCCGCTCTATCGTCCGCAGAACAAGGCGCAGTACGAGCAGGCCGAATTCCAGGTCCGCCAGGCCGAGGCCGTTTTCGGGCAGGCGGCCCAGGACCTCGTCATCCGGTCCGCACAGGCTTATTTCGACGTCCTGTCGGCACAGGACACGCTGGCGCTGGTGCGCGCCCAGAAGGCCGCGATATCCGAACAACTCGCCCAGGCAAAGCGCAATTTCGAAGTAGGCACCGCGACCATCACGGACACCCATGAAGCGCAGGCGCGCTACGACTTGAACGCGGCGCAGGAGATCTCGGCGCTAAACGACCTCGAAGTCAAGCAGCGCACGCTTCAGCAGGTGACCGGCAAGGCCTACGACAAGTTGAAGCCTCTGCGCAGCGACGTGAAACTCTCACCGCCCAACCCGAACAGTATGCAAAGCTGGGTTGAAATCGCCGAAAAGCAGAGCTTCCCGGTGCTGATCCAGGAGGCGGCAAGCGAAATCGCAGGCCTGGAGATCAAGCGCACCCGATCGGCAAACTATCCGACGCTCGACCTGGTCGCGTCCATCGGGCAGACCAACCAAACCGGATCGAATATCTCCGCGACCGGCAGCCTGTTGACCCCAACGTCGGTCGGCCTCCAGGTCAGCGTGCCGCTGTACCAAGGCGGCGCACTTTCGTCGCGCGAGAGGGAAGCCAGCGCAAATTACGAAAAAGCCAAGCAGGACCTCGAAAACGCGCGCCGCACAAGTGCGCTGTCTTCGCGGCAGTCCTATCTCGGCGTGATCAACGGCATTGCTCAGATCACGGCCCTGGAGGCTGCGCTCGTTTCCAGCCAGAGCGCGCTGGATTCGAACAAGCTGGGCTACGAAGTCGGCGTCCGGATCAATATCGACGTTCTCAACGCCCAGCAGCAACTCTTCTCGACCCGGCGTGACCTTGCAACAGCCCGCTATAACACCATCACGAACTACCTGAAACTCAAGGCGGCCGCCGGAAGCCTCCGCGAGGAAGACCTCGACGAGGTCAACAAGGCCCTCCAGTTCTAGGCGGTCTCGCTGCCAGCGAGGAGCGCGCGGATCGCCTCCACGTGCTGGCGGGTGGCGCCCCGATGCGAGGCACAGAAAGCGAGGCCGGCCTTGCGCATCGCTTCCAGCCGACCCGGATCGCCAAGGAGAGCGACGGCCAGCCTGATGGCTTCGGCCGCGTCTCCCACCTGGAGAGCGGCACCGCAAGCCACTGCCTGCCGTGCTGCCTCGCCGAAATTGTAGACATGCGGGCCCAGGATCACCGGCACGCCGGCCGCGCTCGCCTCGATCAGGTTCTGGCCGCCATATGGAAGCAGCGTGCCGCCGATGATCGCCACGTCAGCGGCGGCATAGTAGGCGGGCATCTCACCCATCGTATCGCCGAGGAGCACCTGCCGGCCGGTCACCGGACCACCGTCGCTTCGCCGCGAAAACGCGAGTCCCGCCGATTCAAGCAGCACAGCCACGTCTTCGAACCGCTGGGGGTGTCGCGGAACCACGATGACGAAGACGTCCCCGGGGTTCGTTGCGCGAAGGGCCTGCAGGAGCAGGGCTTCCTCGCCGTCGCGTGTGCTTGCGAGAACAAGGACTTTCTCGCGCGCCAGCGACGTCCGGAGGGCGGCGCCGGCCGCGAGCAGGCGGTCGTCCAGCCGGACATCGAACTTGAGGTTCCCACACACTTCGACCCTGTGCGCGCCGAGCGCTGCGATCCGGTTTGCATCCGCCTCGCTCTGTGCGCACACAATCGCCAGGCTCTCGAAGGCCGGGCGCGTAAGCGCCGACAACCGGCGGTATCCCTGCGCCGAACGCAGCGACATGCGTGCGTTGGCGAGAACCATTCCGAGCGATCGCCTCCGGCATTCGGCGAGAAGGTTGATCCAGATTTCGGTCTCCATCAACACGCCCAGGCGGGGCCGGAAATGATCGAGGAACCGGCGCACGGCGAACGGGTAGTCGTACGGCAGGAAGGCCGCAAGCACGCTTTCACCGTACACCTGGTCGATCGCCTCCCGACCGGCCGCGGTCATGCACGTGATGAGCATCACATGGGTCGGATATTCGGCCCGAAGCGCGCTGACAAGGGGAACGCTTGCGCGCACTTCGCCGACGGACACCGCATGCAGCCATATCACGGGGGCTTGGGCCCTAAATGCATAGCGGCCGAAGCGTTCGCCTACGCCCTGCCGATATCCGGGTTCGCGCCGGCCGCGAAGCCAGAGCTTCAGCGCTACCAGCGGCAACGCAATCCAGAGCGCAAGCGAATAGGCTGCGCGCAGCATCAGGCGAACGCCTCGATTGCGGACGCCGCGTCGCCGACGGACGGGGTTTCGCCGGGCCGGCCGAGATTCCTGAACTTCCCGCTGCCGTACAGGCCCGTGAGCCTCGGTTCGCTGCCGCAGTACAGACCAACCACGGGAACGCGAAGCGCGGCGGCCAGGTGAGACAAGCCAGTGTCCACGCCGATCACCACCTGGGACGCCGAGATGACACTCGCAAGCTCCCCCAGCGACATCGCACGGGGCACGACGCCGGAACCGGCCGCTTCCACGATCCGCCGGCAGCGCGCCTGCTCGGACGCGTTTCCCCACGGGTACACGCTCACCAGCCCCGCGGCAGACAGGACTCTTGTGAGTTCCACCCAATGCGGTTCGGGCCAGAGCTTGTCGGCCCGGCTGGTCATGCTGAGCATTACGCAGTAGCGCGAAGGCACAGGCACCGGAACCCCGTGCGGGGCCCGCAAACCGTAATCGCAAATCGAGGCCTGCTCGATACCGAGCGCCATGGCAGTAAGCGTGCGATTGCGCTCGACTGCGTGCATTTCGCGCAATATCCGGTGGCTAAAATCGTAGAACCGGCTCGCGAGCGGCTCCCGAGCGCTCGATGCATCGAAACCGTGCGTCGTACCGCGGGCCTGAGACGCGATCAACGCGCTTTTGAGCAGGCCCTGCGTATCGATCACGCAGTCGTAGGACTCGCTGCGTAGCGCGCGCCGGAATTCGCGCAGTTCCATCCAGGCGGAGGGGCTTGCGATCCGTCTGCGCCAGCGCCTGATGGCCACCGGGACGACGCGACGCACAGCTGGATGCATTTCCGCGATCCCCGCAAACGACTCCTCGACAACCCAGTCGATCGCCGCCTCGGGGAACCGATACCGAGCGTCGCTGACCGCAGGACAATGGTGGAGCACGTCACCAAGCGAAGATGTTTTGACAAACAGGATTCGCATGGCGATCGGCGATGAAAGATGGAGCGCACCGCGAGGTACATCCCGAAGCCGGGGAACGGGTGTGGGCTAAAATGCAACCCGCAGGTCCGTACGATTATACGGGATAACTTCTTGACCGATCGAATCCGCACCCCGCTCTCGGCAGTCCTCATCACTAGGAACGCCGCGGCGTACCTCAGGGCATGCCTCGAATCGCTTGGCTTCTGCGACGAGATCGTCGTCGTCGATTCCGGAAGCACGGACGGCACGCCGGAGATCGCGCGCATGCACGACGCCCGTGTGATCGAGAAGGAATGGCTGGGATTCGGCCGGCAAAAGCAGTTTGCCGTCGATTGCGCGCGCAACGACTGGGTTTTGTGCGTCGACGCGGACGAGTCGGTGTCGCCGGCCCTGGCGAAAAGTATCGCCGACGCACTTTCGAATCCGGTTGCGCCGGTATTCCGGATGGCGCGCTGCAACCGATTCATGGGGCGCTGGCTTCGTCACGGCGAGGGCTACCCGGACTGGAGCCTGAGGCTGTTCGACCGCCGGTCCGCGCGCTGGAGCGACGATCCGGTGCATGAAAAGGTCCTTTATGCGGTGACCCCCGGTACGCTTGAAGGCGACCTGATGCACGAATCGGCCGAAGACCTGCGGCAGTACATGGACAAGCAAAACCGCTACACGACGCTGGCCGCGCAGCAACTATACGAGCGCGGAAGTTCCGCAGGAATCGTGAAGATGATCGCAAGTCCGGCCGTCCGGTTCGTCAAGATGTATTTCCTGCGGCTGGGATTCCTCGACGGGTTGCCGGGCCTGGCCCACGTCGTCATCGGCTGCATGAACAGTTTCATGAAGTACGCCAAGCTGGCCGAGTTGCATCGGCTGCAAGGCCGCTCTCCCTGACATTCTGCAAGCCAATTCAACCGGCTGATCCAAAATGAATACCGTCTTGTCTTCCGATGAACTAATCGCGTTCCACGATGGATGCCACGCGCAGGCGGGATGGGCCAAGGCCGGTGTCGCGCGTCATGCCTCCGGCGTCTGGAAGGTGATCGAGCTCAATCATCGCTACAACTGCCTGCTGTGGGACGAGGAGGATCTCGCACGCAGGACGCAGGTGCCGGATTCCGAGATCGCATCGAACAAGCGCGCGATCGACGGGTACAATCAGAAAAGAAACGACTCGATCGAGCACATCGACGAAGCGCTGCTCACGGCCCTTGCCGGGTCGAGGCTCGAGCCGGGCGCCCGGCTCAACTCCGAGACTGCCGGCTCCATGGTGGACCGCCTTTCCATCCTGAGCCTCAAGATTTTCCACATGCGCCTGCAGACCCTGCGTACAGATGTAGACCAGGCGCATATCGAGAATTGCAGTTCGCGGCTCGCCCGCTTCGCCGAGCAACGCAGGGACCTTGCGGGATGCCTCGACCGTCTGCTCGCCGAGGCCGGCCGGGGCGAGGCGTGGTTCAGGGTCTACCGGCAGTTCAAGATGTACAACGACCCGAAGCTCAATCCCGCGGTATACCGGGAGACAAAACAGGCTCGCTGAGAATTTTCCCGAGCCGCGCAAATACTTCCGCGTCGTCGAGCTCGGCGACGCTCTTTCGCGCCTCGAGATAGTCGGCCCTGATGCCACGCGGTGCCCACTGGGCTGGGCTGGGCGACACGTCGGTTTCCGCAAAGAATCCGAGTACCCCACCTGGACTGGCGGCGGCAAAATGCATCAAGCCGCTGTCCGGGAAAAGGCTGGTCCGCGCACTCCAGATCAAGCCAAGAGCTTCGCGGATCTGGCCTCGAAACGGGTGGATGTAAGGCAACCGCCGGTCAAGGATCGGCTGGGCAACATCGTCGTCTCCCGGGTAGAGCGCGCTGTCGGACTTGCCGGGCGTCCACATGAATAGCGTATCCAGTCCGAGCGACTCCTTGAAATGCCCGCACCATCTGAGGATTTGTGCGGTAGAAGGTTGCTTCTTCGGCCGCCGCGCACCCAGCCCCAATACGATGTATCCGTTCGCCTGCAGGCCGCGCCCTGCAAGCCATTCACGGGCGAACTCGGCCGCACCCGCCGGAAGACGGTACTTCGGCACCCTGGGAACGGCAGGTGGCGCAATTCCGAGCGGTGCGAGCATTGCGACCATCCGGTCCGCTTCATGCAGGTCCCTCCGCACCTCAAGGGGATCCGAGAGACGCGGATATCTTGAAGCGTCATTGCAATAAGCGATGCAGCGCACGCCACGCACTGCGAGCCCTCTTGCGGTCGCGCGCGGCGAATCCTCTCCATTGGCGACAATCACCCAGTCGAAACGAGCATGTCTCAAGGCGACGTCCAGCAAGAGGTGCTGGATCGCCGCCACAATGCTGATTCGTCCCGCGTGGCGGACGCGACGCGACACCCAAAGCCTGTCGATGTCCCTGTTCCCTTCGACGACCCACGCGTTGTAGTCGTTGGCAAGGAGGTGAATTTCCGATTCGGGCAAGCAGTCCTTCAAGTGTGCCAGCATCGGCGTGGCCAACAGGAGATCGCCGAGCTTGTCACGCTTGATGACGAGGATTTTCATGCCAGTGGATCCTGGTGAGATCGTCGAGGCGATGGCGGCGCAGCGGGCACCGGGGGGGCGTCGCATCCAACGAAGAAGGTGGCGGTTCGCCGCCGAACGCGCGCACCGCTCCATCGATGCACGCTGGGGATTCGCAGGCCTTTTCCTCGCAGTGCTGATTTCCGAGCACCTCAAGCCTCGCACCTCGCGCGTCGGGTTGGGCGGGCATCATGTTTCTCCACGGCTGGGTCGGTCCGTAGAACACGGTCGCAGGGATCCCCATCGAAGCTGCCAGGTGATACAAGCCGGTATCAGTGCAATAGATGCACGCAAGATCGCTGAATCCGCGCACCAGGTCCTCCAGCTGCGGAAAGAGAAAGAACTCCGCTCCTGCTGGAAGGCCTGCCGTCATCAACTCGGCCGAGCCCCTGTCGGACACGTTGAGGAACACCCGGATCGGTGCGCCGGGATGCAGTTTCGCGATGGCGCGCAGCAGGCAGGCCAGCGTCGCCGGCGACATGATCCGGCGCGGCTCGTCGGCAAGCGGCGCGACGCCGATAGCCAGCGGGGTCGTGCTCCTGCGCGCTGCCAGGCTCGGCACGCCGAGCCGGCCCGGCTGTGAAAGGGCCGGCTCGAAGATCCTCGTCACTTGCCACATCGGCTCGGACTGCAATCGATGCGGGGACAGGTCCGCGTGCTCGCGATAAATCGACGGGTACCTGCCATCAAGGTAGATCTTGCGCCGCGCGCGAACCATTCGGCCGATCCACTTGATCGGCGTGCCGAAGCCCCAGATCACGAGCAGAGCGTCGAATGCGGGTTCCAGCCAAAGCCTCATCAGAATCGCGATCATGCCCAGCCGGCTCGAAAACCCGGCAATGCGAATGCCCTGCTCGCCCCGAAGCAGGGCCGCATAGCCTGTACGCGTCAGCAGGGTAATCTCATCGCGTGGAAAAGCATCCGCGTACTTGCGCACAGTCGCGAACGCCACCAAGGTGTCGCCGAGCTTGCCGCGGATGACGAAGAGAACTCTGCGTGCCATGTGGGTCGGGCGATTATAATCGCTCCACTCAGGCATTCTCCCGCTCCTACGTGCAGCCTTCATCAGCGTCCGCGCATCCGCTCGAACGATCCGGCCGCCTCTTCCAGTTCGAAGCGCTCGCCCTCTGCGCGTTTGCGTTCGTCCTACCGCAGTTCGAAGTCCCGAAGAACATCCTGTGGATCGTCTATGTGCTTCTGTGGACGATCAATCGATCGAGGATCCGTGATTTCGGTGGCCGCTGGGATTGGTGGGATTCGCTGATCGCGCTATGGATCGCATCCGGATATGCGGCCGCAATGTTTGCCGGGCTGCACGACAGCGAATGGAAGTCGGCGTTCGATATTGCCCGGTACGGAGCGGTCTTGTGGATGATGCGCCGCTCCCGGTATGGGGAAGACGTTTTGCGCATGCTTCTTGCCGCGATTGCCTTCGGCACGCTCGCCGCACTCCTGCGCGGATATTACGAAGTTCTTTTCGTGCCCCGGGCGGATCTGCAGCCGCGTTACCTGGGGCTCAATTCCGTCGGTCACGTGAATCACAGCGCGATCTACCTTGCGATCGTGTTTGGGGCCTCGGTCGCATGGGTGCGGGCGTCGTGGCAAGGGGATCTGGCAAGCCGCAGGATGCTCGGGCTTGCGGTATGCATTGCATTCTTCCTCTCGATCGTGGTGATGCAGAGCCGGGCGACCGTTGGTGCCTCGCTGCTGGTCTTGATCGCGATTCTCGCGGCCTTTTCGCTGCGAACCGGGAGGCAGACGTGGGGCATCCTGGCCGGCGCGCTGCTGGTGGTCGCCGTCCTGTTCGTGGCCAAGCCGGAAGTGGTGCAAAAGAACGCGCTCCGCATGAAGGAGCACAACATGCTTGCCTTTCGAGACAATATCTGGCGAACGGGACTGGAAGCGTGGCGTATATACCCGGTGTTCGGTGTCGGAATGGGAAACTACGGCCGGATCAGCCTTTCCCGGATCGAGCAGTGGAGCGCAGAGCGGGGGGAGCCCTTCGACAAGTCCCGCGTGATGCCGCAAGCCCATGCGCACAACATCTTCGTCAATACGCTGGCGGAGCGGGGGCTGGTCGGGCTGCTGGTGCTACTGATCGCCCTCGCGGCGTGGGCCGGGTCGCTGCGCGCGATGCCCCGGTCCGGAGACGGCGCAGCGAGGTGGGCCTACTGGGGAGGCGCCTTGGGGGCCTGGCTCATCGCCGTGGGCGTGGGATTGGTGAACACAACTCTGCATCACGAGCACGCATTGGTCAGCATGCTGTTGCTCGGCGGCTGGCTTTCCCTTGCGCGTCGCCCACGATCGGGCGGAGTCGAAGCGGCATAGTCCTTTGATCCACGTACACCAGATAAACCTGCAACGGGCCGTCGGCGGAGGCGAGGTGTACACCCGCTGGTTTTCGCGGGCGATGGCCGATGCAGGCGCCAAGGTGACGCTGTACGTGGATCCCACGAACCGGTTCTGGGACAGTCTTGACTCTGCCGGGGTGGAAGTCGTCGGAGCAAGAGACACGCGCTCGATCGCGGAACGGCTGCCTGGCCTGGGAGCGGTCCTCGTGACCCAAAGCCGCCTTCCCGGGGCCTTGCTCGACATCGCGGCGAAGAACCATGTACTGACCGGGTTTGCCCACATGCCGATGCTCGATCGCAGCGCCGCTGAATTCTCCCGCTATTCAACCGTATTCACCGTATCTAACTACTGCATCGGATTGCTCCGGCGATCGGGGGTACCACAGGTCTATCCGGAGCCGCTATACGGGACTTTCGATCTCCTCGATCGCGATTCGTCAGCGCCGATACTCGAGGAATCGCCCTACCACTGGGACAGCCGAAAGGGTCGCGACCGGATATTCTCGATCGTGGAACCCCTCGTACGATCGATCCGCGGACGAAGACCGTTTTCTAGAAGGGAGGGGCTGACACTGGGCATCGTTTCGCTGCTGTCGCCGATCAAGCAGTTCCCGTTGCTCTTCTCACTGCTGGCGCCCAGGCTTGCGCCACTCGGCTGGATCAACCTCGAGATCTTCGGCAACGGTGGGTACGCCCAAGTACGCGATCTCAGGAGGGCGCTGGCCCCGATGATCGACCGGGTGCGCTTCTGGGGTTATCAACCGGCAGTGGGGGCGGTGTATGCGCAACTCGACTACCTCATGACCGGCCTGCCCGAGAAGGAGGCGTTGGGCCTCAACGTGCTCGAATCCCAGGCGGCCGGCACTCCGGTGCTCGCACCGCGCGCGCCACCTTTTACCGAGACCATAGTGGACGGCGAAGGCGGCTTCCTCTACCGCGATCCGCGCGAGGATGGCGGCCTCGAATTCGGGAACCTGATCGCCTCGATACATGCCGGTCGACCGCGCCCCGACCCGCGCGCGGCTACCGCGCACCTGGAAAAGTTTTCCTACGCCTCGATGGTCGGCCGGGCACGCGGCGTCCTTGACCACCTGCGAAGGGCTCAGGCCGCCTGCCTGAAGGCGAGCGATGCGCGAGCCTGAGGACATCCTCGTCATCCGGCGGGACAATATCGGCGACCTGGTGTGTACGACGCCTTTGCTGTCCGCATTGCGGACGCATTTCCCCGAGGCCCGCATCGAAGTATTGGCAAACAGCTACAACGCGCCTGTGCTCGAAGGTAATCCGGATGTCGACCACGTCCATGTGTACAGCAAGCTCAAGCACCTCGGCAGCGACGGCGGGACGTTCGGCGCGCTCGGCGCGCGGGTTTCGATGCTTTGGCAATTGCGGCGCCGGCGGATAGGCCTTGTGATAGTCGCCGCCGGCGAACAGGACACGCGTGCAAGACGGCTGGCTGGCCTGCTCGGGGCCCGTCGGGTCATTTGCGCGGGAGACGCTGCGCCCGGCCAGCACGAAGTCGAACGCACGTTCTCTGCGGCTCGCCTGATCGGCATCCGGGGCCCGATTCCATCATTGCGGGTGGTGCCCGACGCCGGTGTACGCCATCGCGTGCGGCAAGCGATCGACCGCGCGCATCCAAGTCGCGCCGGCGCGGTGGTCGGCCTGCACATAAGCGCGCGGCGGCCGATGCAGCGCTGGCCGGCCGAAAACTTCGCCGAGCTTGCGATCGCACTCCACGAAACGCACCACGCCACGCTCCTGCTTTTCTGGTCGCCCGGCGCGAGAACTCATCCGCAGCATCCGGGAGACGATGATAAAGCCAGAGCGGTGCAAGAGTTCGCTGCCGGAAGAGCCCGCATTGTTCCGTGGCCGACTGCAGGGCTGCACGAGTTGATCGGCGGCCTGGCCGAATGCGACGCAGTGATCTGCAGCGACGGTGGCGCCATGCACATCGCAGCCGCCCTCGGCAAGCCTATCGCTTGCTTGTTTGGCGACTCCGACGTGGCGCGCTGGAGGCCCTGGGGTGTGCGTCACATAGTGCTGGCGGCAGCAACCCGGTCCGTTGCGGAAATTTCCGTCCGGGAAGCAATCGCGGCAGCGAGCACCCTTTTGGCCGGCTAGGCGATACCTAAGCCCTGGCCGTGCGCCGGTACCACTCCACCGTTTCCCCGATTTCTGTTTCGAACGTTCGTGGTGCCCGCCAGCCGATGCCCGTTCGGATCGCACGGTCGTCCAGTTCGAGAGACCGGGTCAGCCGCCTGACGGTGTCGCCACGACCGATCAACGCGCCACAAGCCTCGAGGAGGGCAGGTGGAAATGGAAGCAACCGGGCGGGGCGACCCAGCGCCGAAGCAATCGCACGCACCAGTTCGGGGGTGGACCTGGGAACGCCGTCAGTCACATGGAACGTGCGTCCCGCGGCGCCAGGCGAATCCAGGCAAGCCACAATTGCAGAAACAAGATTGTCTACCCCGATCAGGCTGCGCCTGTTCCTGATGCTCGCCAGCGGAAGGGGCAAGCCGCGGTCAACTGCCGACATGAGCGCCAGGAAATTGGCCTTCACGCCCGGCCCGTAGACGAGAGGCGGTCGAAGGATCGAAATTTCCAGGCTCCCGCGGAGTTCCGCAAGCGACTGCTCGGCCGAAAATTTCGATGCCGCATACGCATCCCCGGGACGCGATGGCGAATTCTCCGCAAGCGCGTCCGCTCCGGACTCTTCGCCAAGGACCTTCGACGTGCTGAGGAAAATGAAGCGCCTCACGCCGGAGGAGATCGCGTCGCGGGCCAGTTTGATCGTGCCGTCGCGGTTCTCTGCGAAGTACGCCGGCATATCCGGGTCGGATGGCCGATGCACGCGGCCGGCGAGATGCACGATCGAATCGACTCCCTTGAGCAGAGGCTTCCAGTCGGCCGAATCCGACAGATCGGGACTGCGGCGCCACTCGACGCCGCCGACATCCACGCGGCTGCGGGATGAGGCAACAAACTCGCGATCTGTGGGTCTACGGCCGATCAGTGCGCGAGCGACAAATCCGGTCGCCCCGGTGACAAGCACCCTACGGTTCATCCCTGCTCCCGAGCACGATTGTTGGTCGCAAGCTGACGGGATACACTCGCGCCCTTACCGATTCTCGAAAAGCGAAGGTTCATGGTTCATCCGCCAAGATTCTGCTCATGGCCCTAGATTCTGCGTCGATCAAACCCGTCATCCTGTGTGGCGGGAGCGGGACGCGGCTCTGGCCGATGTCACGAAAGTTCCTGCCCAAGCAGTTCCTCCCGCTGTTGTCGAAAGATAGCACCCTCCTGCAGGACACAACGAACCGGGCACACGCCGTCTCGGGCGGCGCCGAGGCCATCGTGATCTGCAATGAGGAACACCGCTTCCTCGTCGCGGACCAACTCGCGGCCCTCGGAGCCCGCGCGCTGCAGGTCCTTGAGCCCGAAGGGCGCAACACTGCGGCGGCAATTGCGATCGCCGCAATTGCGACCGAGGCGGAAGATCCGGTCCTGCTCGTACTCGCATCCGACCACGCGATCGATGACACTCAGGCATTCGGTGAGTCGGTCCGTCGTGCTTCGCAACTCGCGGAGTCGGGTTACCTGGTGACGTTCGGGATCCGCCCCACGCGACCGGACAGCGGATTCGGATACATTGCGCGGGGCGAAGCAATCGCGGGTAGTGATGGCGCCTATCGCGTGGCCCGGTTCGTGGAGAAGCCGCCGGCTGAAGTAGCCAAGTCCCTGATCGAGACGGGCGAAGTCTATTGGAACAGCGGAATGTTTGCCTTCCGGTCGAAGCGACTTATCCGGGAACTCGAGCGGTTTCGCCCCGACATCCTCGCCGCGGCACGCAACTCCTTTGAGTCTGCGACCCGCGATCTGGGTTTTCTCCGCCTGGGCCGCGAAGCTTTTCTTTCGTGCCCGTCTGAAGCGATCGATCGCGCAGTCATGGAGCGCACGGACAGCGCTGCCGTCGTTCCCGCAAGCTTCGGCTGGAGCGATGTGGGCTCCTGGACGGCGCTTTGGGAAATTGCGAACAGGGATGCCGACGGCAATGCGTCGCGAGGCGACGTACGCATGCATGAGACGAGCAACTCGCTGGTATTTAGCGACCGGCGGCTGGTGGCAACGCTCGGCGTCAGGGACCTTGTCATCGTGGAGACCGACGACGCGCTTCTCGTAGCCGACCGGTCCCGAAGCCAGGAGGTCCGAGACATCGTCGAGGACCTGCATGAGACGAACCGAACCGAGCACCTGAACCATACGCGGGTCTACCGTCCCTGGGGATATTTCGAGAATCTCGACGCGGGGCCCGGGTACCTTGTAAAAAGGATCATGGTGAAGCCGGGAGCCGCGCTGTCCCTGCAGATGCACCACCATCGCGCCGAGCATTGGGTGGTCGTGAGCGGTTCGGCCCGCGTCACCAAGGGCGACGAGGAGATGACCCTGGAGCGAAACCAATCCGTATACATCCCGCTTTCCGAGACCCACCGGCTCGAGAATCCCGGCGAATGCGAACTGCACCTGATCGAGGTCCAGTCGGGCGACCTGATCAGCGAGGACGACATCGTCCGATTCGAGGATCGCTACAAGCGCTAACCCGGAAACAGGCGCCGCAGCCGCCAGGCCGAACCGACCAGCGGGTTCGTCAGCGCGCGGAACAACTTCGGGTAGAACAATTCTGCCAGGGCGTCCGGATCCGAGGGTCCGCCAGCCATCCGCGAGCGGGCGAGGCTTGACGCCATGCGTGCATCCCAGGCCAGCTTGTCGAGTGGAGTCAGCAGATGCGAGATGCCCTGCGCATACCGCCGGTAGAGCAATTGCTTGTCCCTCACCACCCGGCCGCTGCGAATGTTGTCGCGCGTGGCCTGATGCGGGTGCTGGCGGATCAGGCAACCCTGCTCTGAAAGCAGAACGGCCGAGCCCTTCCCGAGCAGATGGAGCCACATCTCGAGGTCTACGGCCTGGTTGTAGTCGGCATCGAAACCGCGGGCTGCGGCGCGCCTCCGGAACATGACGGCGCTCGGTTCGCCAATCCGGTTTCCGTGCGCAAAGCATTCGCGCAACATTGTGGCGGAAGGCACCTCTTGCTTGCTTGAACGCGCGCGAAACACCCTTCGCGGTCGAAGTGAGGGATCGGTAAACGTGCGGCCACAGGCAGCCAGGACCGCCTCAGGATGCTCACCCAGTGCCGTCGCGAGCAATTCAACGCAGCCGTCCTGCAGCACATCGTCGGCGCAGAGAATGAGGACGTACTCTCCGTTCGCGGCTCTTACGCATGCGCTGAAGTTGCGCGCCATGCCGATGTTCTCGGCGTTGCGCAACGTGCGCACCCGCCGGTCGTCCGCGGCCAGTGCCTTGACGATCTCCCATGTCCCGTCGGAGGAACGATTGTCGACCACCAGGATCTCCAAGGGTGAGTAGGCCTGCCGCAATGCCGATCGAAGCGCATCGGCCACGACACCTGAATCGTCATGGGTCGGAATGCAAACGCTGACCAGGGGCCGGTCGCTAGCGTGCATTCGCGCGCGCGGCCTCCAGGATGTCGAGGTAAGGAACCTCTTCCAGATGCGGGTCGAACCGGGGGGAGCGGCTGAACAGCATGTGACTGATGGCGTCGCGAACCCGAAAGGAAAACTTCCCCGGCAGGAGCCGCGCCATGAAATAGGCAGCCGCGGTTGCGCCGTAGACCGCGATTTCCCACAGCCGCATGGTCCGCAGGAGCCGCAGATACCTTGCGGGTGCACGGGAATGAAGAATTGCATGGTACTGCAGGCGCCGATAACGGGCATACGCCACCCGCGTCCCGGCTTCGGGAAAATTGCGCTTCAGCGTCTCCATCGCGCAAAGCCACGAATCGTTCATGTTGGTCCCGGGGACGATCTGGCCTTCCAGCCGCCCGGCAATCTCCGAGTCGGCGATATTGTTCAGGAAGGCCACCCCCTCGCTTTCATTGGCGTTCGCATAGAAGAAGCCGAAGGATTTCGGGCTGATGCCGATCATGCAGACCGGCTCCGGCGTCGCGATCAGCGAACCGGCCGAAAGGAGGATCGCATTGGCCGCGTAGTAGTCCGGATAAGGCGACTGGAAGAACGGGCCTTTTACCCCGAGGCGCCCCACCAGGCGGCGGCTGAACACGAAATGCTGCATGTTGAAGCCGTAAAGGATCCGAAAATCCATCGCGGCAAGGGCGAACTGCCGCGCAACCTCCGGCGCGAGCCTGAACGGCTTGTCCTTCCCTTCGAGGAACGCGTTGTAGCCGGTCTGGACGAAAGCCCTCGGGTGCCCGGGAATCACTCCGGGATAGGCATACTGGTGCGCTTGCGCATAGATTGCTTCGGGCCCGTCCCACGCGTCGATCAGTGCCTTGGCCCTCGCGAGACCTCCGGGAACGAGCACGTCGTCGTCGCCGAGCATGATGCAGTAATCGCCCGTCGCCATTTCAAGCGCTGCGTTCCAGTTGTCGGTGACCG
Organism: uncultured Bordetella sp.; assembly: GCA_964599095.1. Lineage (GTDB taxonomy): Bacteria > Pseudomonadota > Gammaproteobacteria > Burkholderiales > SG8-39 > SZAS-79. The sequence goes on along the minus strand of CAZREB010000011.1, from coordinate 70,309 downwards.
GCACCAGGCGGTCGAGCCGCCGCGTCCTGATCCGCGGCTCTCCGAGCTTGCGGATCTCGGCGGCGACATCGGCGTCCGAGGCGTTGTCGGAAACAAGCACCTCCCAATCCGCATAGTCCTGCCCGCGCACGGATTCAATTGCGAGCTCGAGCAGTTCCAGCCTGTTGCGGGTCGGAAGCAGGATGGAGAACTTCACGCGGGCTTCCGGAATACCGCCGTATAGGCGCTGCCGGCCCCTTCGCGCCTCTCCACGAACGAAACGGCCGCGCTTATCTTGCGACCGGCAAACCGGAGTACCCGCTTTGCAAATGCGCCGGAAGCAAAGAGGGGGAGCGAATACACCCAACCGAACTCGTTCCAGCCCAGGCTGCCTGCGTCTGTCGTAGTGCACATTTCCTGCCTCAACCCGGCACGCTCGGCGCGCGACCTCAGGACATCCGGCGGGATCAGGTGGAGGTGGCGAGGTGCGTCAACGTGGGTCCAGTAGGGACCGAATACCTTGAATTGGAGCGCACCCGGGTTCGGTAGCGCGAGTACCAGAACGCCGCCGGGCGCCAGGCGTTCGGCGGCTGCATCGACCAGCCTCCAGGGATCCCGCAAGTGCTCGAGCACGTGCCATGCCGCGATCACATCCGGTTGCGTTGCTTCGGAAAGTGCGGCTGCCTCGTCGCTGCGGCAGATGGCTCTTACGCCGATGCGATTAGTCAGGAACTCACAACACGACGGGTCCATTTCAATCGCTTCGACCGAAAAGCCGGCACGCTTGGCCAGCAGGCAAAAGGCTCCCCAGGACGGACCGATTTCCAGCAATCGGCCAGATTCGGCGAACCTGCGTACCAGGTCGATCTTGTATGTCTCATGAGCCACGCCTGCCTCGATCGCGGCATCCGTCGCGGGCTGCATGTGGTACCCGGACACGTAGTAGGGCCCAAGGTCATTGGGCACATTCTCGAGCGATGCCAACTTGCAGCGCGTGCAAATCGCGTAGCGGAACACCTCGCCCGAAACGGCGTGATTGTAGTCGCGCGTGGCGAACGAATGCCGCATGGGGCTCCCGCAGGCGCTGCATCGCATTCTGGTGTCCCCAGGCCGTGATTCGGTCATCATCGTCGGTCAGCCGGGACGGGCGTTTTCGCCCCAAGCATATTGTGCAAGTTCGGCGCGCTTTGCCGCATCGCCGGCGAGGTAAAACTCCGTCTGATTGTCGGCCACGAGCAGGTTTTCCTCTCGCGACTGCCAGAAGGTGTTCGAAAGATGCCAGCGCTCGGGTTCGTAGGCTTCGCCGTCCCGGCCGACCACGAGGACCCTAAGCCCCATGCGGCGCACCCGGGCGGTCAGACTGTCTCGCCCGCTCTCGAACTTGTAGGCCGATAACTTCAGTCGCAGCGGGCCCGGCCTGACGCGATCAAGGACGTCCCGGGAAGCGATGAAGGCGTTGGTCCTGATGTGCGGATTGGGGAATGGGGGAAAGTCCCGCGCCGGACTCCATTGCCCTGCGAGACGCAGCAACAATCGCAGAGCCCGTTCGGCATTCGCATTGGGCCGCCGATCCCGGAGCGCCCTGCCGACTCGCGTCCAGAACTGCGTCACTGGCGGCAGCGCCCGCAGTCGGCGGTCCTGCGCGGAATATCCGCCGGCGATGCTCTGGCAGGACCCGGTCGCGCCTGCCAATCCCACACCGCGCGCCTGGCTCCACCGCAGCAGCTTTGCCAGCCACCCATCTGCGAGGATCCTGCTGTACGAATTGACAAAGCAGAACCTCGCATCGTCCAACTGCCTCGCCGCCTCGAAATATGCGTCAATATCGTACCCGCGGTCGGACAAGAAAAGTCTGCGATGCGGGATCCCTTCGAGAAGTTTGTCGTGCTCAGGACTGTCCCGGTGGAAACCCTTGAACAGGATGACAAGGTCAAATGGCACCCCCGCCGGATGCTCGTGCATCGAATCGAGGAAGCGCTTGAAAGGAGCCACTCCGTTCTGCCGGCGCACAAGATGTACCAGCGCCACCTCGGCCACCTCAGGTGATCTCCGGATACTTGGCCTGCAGGTAGGCTGCGACGGCGTCCTGCCATGGCCGCAATACGATTCCAAGGGCTCTTGCGCGGTTATTCGCAAGCGCTGAGTAAAGGGGCCGCCGCATTTCCCCGGATCTCCCTCCCCGATCCACCGGGACCACTTCCACCGGTGCGCCGATAAGCCGGACGATTTCGCAAGTGAACTGATACCAGGAGCATGCGCCGTCGTTCACGAGGTGGTAGATCCCCGGCCCCGCGCCTGGATTGGCGATCAGTTCGAACACGGCGCGGCTGAGGTCCGCAGTTGAAGTCGGGCTGATCACCTGCTCGCATGCCATCTCGATCGTCCTTCCGGCACGTGCGTCGGCAACCCTGCCATCCACGAAATTTCCACCTTTCGAGCGGGCACCGGACATTCCGTACAAGCCGCACGTGCGGATCACGATCGCGTGGTCGGGCGCCGTTGCCAGGACCGCATGCTCGCCTGCAAGCCGCGAGATGCCGTAGATCTGCAGGGGGTGCGGCAACCCGTCTTCAGGGTGCGGCTCCCGCCGGTCGCTCCCGAATACGTAGTCGCTGCTGAAAGTCACGAGCCGGACGCCCGACTCGCCACATGCCAGGGCAAGGTCGCGCATTGCGACGCAATTGACCTTGAAGGCGGTCGCGGGGTCACTCTCGCAAAGAGGGACATTGTGGAACGCGGCGCAATTGACTACGAGATCCGGTCGGTATCGGCGCAGGGCGGTGCGAACCTGATCGGGCAGGACTACATCGAGAGCAGAGCGATCCGGCGCGATCAGTTCGTGATCCTTGTTGTTGCGCAACAGGTCTGCGCCGAGCTGGCCGGTACGACCGATCAGGAGGATGCGCATCAGCTAGTCGGAAAGGAGGGGATAGGAACGATCCTTTTCCGACATCCCTGTGACCGTGACCGGCCATTCGATGCCAATGGCGGGATCGTCCCAGCGCACGCCCCTAGCGGACTCAGGATGATAGGCCTCGGACATCATGTACAAGACTTCCGTGTCGTCCGCCAATGTCTGGAACCCATGCGCGAATCCTTTGGGTACATAGAGGGCGCGTCGCGAAGCGCCGCTCAATTCGACGCCAAACCACCTTCTGTACCCAGGCGAATCCGCACGCAAGTCTATGATCGCATCCCAGATTGCGCCTTGGGTGCAGCGAACCAGCTTGTCTTCTGCATGTGGGTCGGCCTGCAAGTGCATGCCGCGCAAAGTCCCCCGCCTCGGATTGAAGGACACGTTGCATTGCGACACTTCCGGGTTGAGGCCATGCGCGCGGAACTCGTCCTTGCAGAACGAACGGGCAAAGAACCCGCGCTCATCCTCGAGTCTCTTCAGGTCCACGATAAAGGCCCCATCCAGAGGCGTCCGCACGAAGATCATGCAGCCGCCCCCCCGGCAATTCGCCACCCGAAGTATTGATCCATCAATTGCCTGTTAACAGAAACCTTCGCGTCATTCGCTGCACAAGCGGCCGGGTGCGTCAATCCGGATCGACCTGAATAACCGACGTACCCGCCGGGAGGCCTCCGCTCCCGCCGGCCCGCCCCTCGAAGGTTGATGCTAGAATTTTGCATTCAGACTAGGATCTGCAAGTTTCTCATATTTGGTCCTTGCTTCGATGAGAAACCTTCCGACTCGGAGCCCGAGCCCATGCCATCAAGAGTCCTTCCGGGCAGGGTCATGCCTTGACGACATTCAGAATTTGCAGCGCATTTGCTTGGAGCCACCCGGTTAGGCCTATTCCGGCGCCCCGGCCGGGTGGCCCTCGGCATGGGTGATCATTCCCTCCAGGAGACCGGCCTGCGTCTGACGGTCATCGAAGCCGGCCGAGCGGACAGGCTGTATTTTCGCGACTTGTGGGTCTTCCGGGAACTTTTCTACATCCTGGTCTGGCGCGATATCCTTGTTCGGTACAAGCAGACCGCGATCGGTTTGGCGTGGACGCTGCTCAGGCCCTTGTTAACCGCGCTGGTGTTCGCGCTCGTGTTCGGCAAACTGGTGAAAGTGCCTTCGGGCGGGATGCCGCACGCGCCGTTCATCTACGTTGCACTTGTGCCGTGGCTCTTTTTTGCGTCGGCGGTTTCCGATGCGAGCACGAGCCTGTCAGGTCACGCGAGCCTGATCTCGAAAGTCTATTTCCCGCGGATCATCATCCCGCTGGTTGCCACTGCGGTTGCGCTGATCGACATGCTGATCGCAATGATCGTCCTCCTTCCGATGCTGCTCGCGTTCGGCATCGGGCTCGACTTGAAGTTGGCTGCGGTGCTCCCGCTGACGCTGCTGACGGCGGCCCTGGCGTTCGGGCTGGGCAGCTGGTCTGCCGCCCTGCACGTACGTTACAAGGACACCGCCATTCTCCTGCCGTTCGTGCTCCAGTTCGGACTTTACCTGTCGCCCGTGATCTTTCCGAGCGACCTTGTTCCGTACCCTTGGCGGCTCCTTTACTCGCTGAACCCCATGGTGGGCATCATCGAGGGATTCCGGTGGGCGGCCTTTCCCGGGCAGGACCTGCACCTGTCGGCGATCGCGACCTCCGTCGTCGCAACGGTCCTGATCCTCGTTCTCGGGCTGCGCTATTTTCGCGGGATCGAGCGCGGCCTTGCCGACGTAATCTGAGCCACCGTGACGACCTCCATCTCGGTTACCGGCCTTTCCAAGCGCTACAGCATCAGCCATGGCGGACAGCGCGGCTATCACACCCTCCGGGACGAGATCGCGTCAGGGTTTCGGCGCCTGACCGGTCGCGGACCGAACCAGCGCGTGGAGACCGAGGAGTTCTGGGCGGTTCGCGACGTGACGTTCGAGATCCCGCAGGGCGAGCGGCTGGGGATCATCGGGCGCAACGGCGCCGGAAAATCCACGCTCCTCAAGATGCTGAGCAAGATCGTCGAGCCGACGACCGGGAGGATAGAGATCCGCGGCCGGCTTTCGAGCCTCCTGGAAGTCGGGACCGGCTTTCACCCTGAGCTCACCGGGCGCGAGAACATCTTCCTGAACGGCGCCATCCTCGGGATGAGTCGCGCCGAAACCCTGCGCAAGTTCGATGAAATCGTGGCCTTCGCGGGCGTCGAGCGCTTCATCGACACTCCGGTCAAGCACTTTTCCTCGGGGATGTACATGCGGCTCGCATTCGCCGTGGCGGCCAACCTCGAGCCCGACATCCTGCTGATCGACGAGGTCCTCGCTGTCGGCGACCTCGCTTTCCAGCAGAAGTGCCTGGGAAAGATCGAGTCGATCACCAACGAGGGGCGTACGGTCCTCTTCGTCAGCCACAATCTCGGGGCCATCACTTCGCTCTGCACGTCGGCGATCCTGATGGATTCGGGCCGCGTTTCAGCGATGGGTGACGTTGCGGAAGTCGTAATGAAGTACTACAAGGACGGTTCATCGTCGCCGGCATCGTTCGACCTCAGGGACGGAAGCCGGCGCATTGGCAATGAATACGTGAGGCTCCTTGCCGGGAGGGTGGTGGACGAGTCGGGTGCGGTGCTGATGCAGGTCGACATTTCGCAGAGTCTTGCGGTGGAAATGGATTTCGAAATCAGCGAGAGGCATGCGGGGCCTTTCATCCCGAACTTCCATTTCGTGACGTCGGACGGTACTGTCGCGTTCGTGTCGATGGGGACGGCGCGCAATCCCGAGGATCCGGGACGATACCGGGCACGATGCGAGGTCCCGGGAAATCTGCTCAACGACGGTGCGTATTTCGTGGGCCTTGCGATGACAACCCTGTCAAACGGAATGACGGTGCATTTTTTTGAGCGCGGCGCAGTGTCGTTCAACGTTCGCGATCCAATCGAAGGGACCGAGTCCAGGGGTGGCTGGGGAGGGCACATGGCTGGTACGCTGAGGCCCAACCTCGTTTGGCATATGGAGAAGATCTCTTGAAAGTGGTCATTCTTGCCGGCGGGTTGGGCAGCCGCATCAGCGAGGAATCGCACGTCAGGCCCAAGCCCATGATCGAGATCGGCGGCAAGCCGATCCTCTGGCACATCATGAAGATCTATTCCTCTTTTGGGCTGACCGATTTCATCGTGTGCCTCGGCTACAAGGGATATGTCATCAAGGAGTACTTCGCGAACTATTTCCTGCACATGTCCGACGTGACCTTCGACTTGTCGCGCAATTCGATGCAGGTTCACCAGAACAGCGCCGAGCCCTGGCGGGTGACGCTGGTTGAAACCGGCGAGACGACGCAGACCGGCGGGCGCCTCAAACGTGTGAAGGAGTACCTGTCCGGCGAGGATTTTTGCTTCACCTACGGGGATGGGGTCAGCGACATCGACGTGTCGGCGCTGATCGAGTTCCACCGCAATTCGGGCCGTCAGGCGACGCTGACCGCAGTGCAGCCACCTGGGCGATTCGGCTCGCTGATCCTCGACGAATCGAAGGTCGTTGCATTCGAGGAAAAGCCCAAGGGCGATGGCGGCTGGATCAACGGCGGCTTCTTCGTGCTGTCCCCGAAGGTAATCGACCATGTGGCCGGGGACGAAACGGTCTGGGAACGCGCGCCGATGGAGACCCTCGCAAGGGCCGGCCAGCTTGGGGCCTTCTTCCATCGCGGGTTCTGGCAACCGATGGACACCTTGCGCGACAAGAATCATCTTGAAGAACTCTGGACAAGCGGCGCGGCGCCCTGGAAGAAATGGTAGCCGACCCCGGAACTTGGTCCGGCCGCAGGGTCTTCCTCACCGGGCATACCGGCTTCAAGGGAGGCTGGCTGGCGCTCTGGCTGCAACAGATGGGCGCCAATGTGCACGGCTACGCCCTTGAGCCTCCTACCCAACCCAGCATATTCGATGTCGCCGGGGTCGCGGAAGGCATGCGCTCGGTCGTCGGCGACATCCGCGACCTCGATAATCTGTGCTCGCACGTGGCGGAGTTCGAGCCTGAGGTCGTCCTTCATCTCGCGGCCCAGTCCCTGGTCCGGCCCTCGTATATCGACCCGGTGGGCACCTATGCAACGAACGTGATTGGCACGGTCCACGTGCTTGAGGCCATCCGGCGTGCCCCGAGCGTGAAGGCCGCAGTCGTGGTCACGAGTGACAAGTGCTATGAAAACAACGAGTGGGTCTGGGGATACCGTGAAACCGATCCGATGGGCGGGCACGATCCGTACAGCAACAGCAAGGGATGCGCAGAGCTTGTGACTGCGGCCTACCGGCGGTCCTATTTTTCCGATTCCGGGGCTGCCGGGCCCGCACTCGCCTCTGCCAGGGCAGGAAACGTCATCGGCGGCGGAGACTGGGCCACCGACCGTCTGGTGCCGGATTTCATCCGCGCGATATCCCGCCGTGACTCGATCCGGATCCGAAATCCGAATGCGCAAAGACCGTGGCAACACGTGCTCGAACCGTTGGGAGGCTACCTTCTGCTGGCCGAGAAACTGCTCGGGCCCGAGGGCCGGAAATTCGCTTCCGGCTGGAATTTCGGCCCGAACGACGACGACGCAATCCCTGTGGGGGCTCTCGTGAAGGAGCTCGCTGCGCTTTGGGGGCCGGAAGCCTCGTTCACCATCGACGATGGGGTCCATCCCCACGAAGCCGCCCTGCTCAAGCTCGACTGCTCCAAGGCGCGCGCCCACCTCGGCTGGCAGCCTCGCCTCGACGTCGGCACGGCGCTCTCATGGACGGTCGAGTGGCACAAGGCGATGATTGCGGGCGCCAACATGCGCGAAATCACCGCAACGCAGATCGCGCGCTTTCAAGGCGGGGCCAGCGGTCCGCGTCTCTGAACCCCTCCATTCTGCCGGAATCCCTCCAATGTACCGTTGCCGCTTCTGCCAGTCGCCGTTGACCGAAACGTTCGCGGATCTCGGCATGTCCCCGCTTTCGAATTCCTACCTTCCGGCTTCGCAGCTGAACGGCATGGAGCGCTTCTACCCGCTCCATGCGTATGTGTGCGGTTCGTGTTTCCTGGTGCAGCTTGCCGAATTCGAAACGCCGGACAAGATCTTTTCCGACTACGCCTATTTCTCCTCCTACGCCGACAGCTGGCTCAGGCATTGTGACGCCTACGCCCAGGAGATGATCCGCCGCTGGGGGCTCGGTGCAGGTTCGCTCGTCGTCGAGGTCGCCAGCAACGACGGGTACCTCCTGCAGTACTTCAAGCAACGCGGAGTTCCGGTCCTGGGGGTCGAACCCGCGGCCAATGTCGCGAGAGTTGCCGTCGACAAGGGAATCCCCACCGAAGTCGCGTTCTTCGGCGAGGCGAAAGGCGCCAGCCTCGCCGCAGCCGGCAGGTTGGCCGACCTGATTGCCGCTAACAACGTGCTTGCGCACGTCCCGGACATCAACGATTTCGTCAGAGGCTTCAAGCACGCGCTGAAGCCTGCGGGTTGCATCACCGTGGAGTTCCCGCACCTGCTCCAGCTGATGGAGCACAACCAGTTCGACACGATCTACCACGAACACTTTTCCTACCTGTCGCTCGGTTTCGTCGCCGAGCTCTTCGCGGCGCACGACCTGCGCGTTTTCGATGTCGAAGAGATCCCGACCCATGGCGGTTCGCTGCGGGTCTACGGGTGTCACGCGGCCGATCAAACGAAACCCGCGGGCCCGTCGGTCGCGTCGCTGCTCGAACGCGAAGCGAAGGCCGGCCTGCGCGAACTGGCCACCTATCACCAGTTTGCCGACAAGGTCGTCCGGACGAAATGCGAGGTGCTCGACTTCTTCATCGGCGCCCGCAGGGCCGGCAAGCGGGTGGCCGGCTACGGCGCGCCCGCGAAAGGTAATACATTGCTGAACTATTGCGGCGTGGGTCCCGAGTTCATCGAGTTCACAGTAGACCGCAGCCCGCACAAGCAGGGCCTCTACCTGCCGGGGACCCATATCCCGATCCACGCACCTGACGCGATTTTCGAATCGAAGCCGGACTACCTCTTCATCCTCCCGTGGAATCTTCGCGACGAGATCACCGGGCAGATGGCAGGGATCCGGGCGTGGGGCGGCAAGTTCGTCGTCCCGATCCCGAAACTGGAAATCTTCTAGTGCCGTTCGCCGGCGACTTGGTGCTTTCGGTCGTCAGCCACGGGCAGCGCGGCCTGCTGCTCGGCCTCCTTGATGATCTTCGGCGCAACGTCGCCACGCCTTTCCGGCTGATCGTTACCGAGAACATACCGGAGGAGCCAGCTCTCGCAGGCGCCGACTATCCTTTTCCGCTCGAAGTCGTCCGGAATGCGGCGCGCAAGGGGTTCGGGGCGAATCACAACGCCGCCCTCGGCCGTGCGGGCGATGGCCTGTTCTGCGTCCTCAATCCCGACATCCGGATGCCTACGGACCCGTTTCCCGCATTGAGTACCGTGGTGCGAGACCCAAAAGTGGGCGTGGTGGCCCCGGCCGTGATGAGCCCTGAAGGCATCCCCGAAGACAATGCGCGCGCCTTCCCGAGCGTCTTCACTTTGCTCGCCAAAGCGTTTGGCCATCGCCCGCGCACCGCGGCCCCGACGGGTTTTGGGACCTTCCACCCGGATTGGGTTGCCGGGATGTTCATGCTGATGCGGAGCGATACGCTGCGCTCGCTTGGCGGATTCGACGAAAATTACTTCCTTTACTACGAGGACGTGGACCTTTGCGCAAGGATGCGCGACCGCGGACTCGAGGCGACCGTATGCACGTCGGTCTCCGTGATCCACCACGCTCGCCGGGAGAGCCGCAGGAACCCCCGCTACGCATGGTGGCACCTGCGCAGCGCCTTCCGGTTCCTCATGTCGCGGCCGGGGATCGCGCTGGGATTGAAGGCCGGATCAGGAAGCTGACGGCCGCCGGCGCCGAGAATTCGGCGCGCGCCTTCGATTGCTAGTCGAAGTATTCGGCCAAAGCCAGCGGGAGTCCCCCGCGGTCCTTTTCGGTGAGGATCGGGACGGCACCGCCTTCAAGCGGCCAGTCCACACCGAGCGCGGGGTCGTTCCAGAGCAGGATCCTTTCATGCTCGGGCGCGTAGAAATCGGTGGCCTTGTAGAGGACTTCCGCAACCTCGGACACGACGAGGAAGCCATGCGCGAACCCCGGGGGAATCCACGCCATGCGTTGGGACCGCGCCGAAAGCGCCATGCCCGCCGACTTGCCGAAAGTCGGCGACCCCTTGCGCAGGTCGACGGCGACATCGTAGACCTCGCCGGCAACCGCCCAAACGAGCTTCCCCTGCACCTGCTTCATCTGGTAGTGCAGTCCGCGCACCACGTTGCGGGTCGAGCGTGAATGGTTGTCCTGCACGAATTCCATGTCGGCGCCGGTGACCTCCCTGAACACGCGCTTGTTGTACCGCTCAAGGAAGAATCCCCGCTCGTCCCCGAACACCCGTGGCTCCAGGATGAGCACATCCGGGATCCCGGTCCGGATGACCTTCACTCGAACACCTTTTCGGAAAGTACCGTCAACAGGTACTGGCCGTAGCTGCTCTTGGCGAGGGGCCGGGCAAGCGCCTCAAGTTGCGCGGCGTCGATATAGCCGTTCCGGTAGGCGATTTCCTCCAGGCACGCGACCTTGAGTCCCTGCCTGCGCTCGATCGTCTCGATGAACTGGGACGCGTCCAGCAGCGACTCGTGCGTGCCCGTGTCGAGCCAGGCAAGTCCGCGCCCCATTGGCACCACCTCCAAGGCCCCGCGCGCGAGATAGGCGCGATTGACGTCGGTGATTTCGAACTCCCCGCGCGCGGACGGCTTCAGGTTTGCCGCAATGTCGACCACGCCCGCATCGTAGAAATACAGGCCGACGACGGCGTAGCGGGACTTGGGATTCGCGGGCTTTTCCTCGATGCTGATCGCGCGGCCGGACTGGTCGAACTCGACCACGCCGTATCGCTGCGGATCCTGGACCAGGTACGCGAACACGGTCGCGCCTTCCTTGGGCCGGGTAGCGCGCCTGAGGAGCGCCGTGAGCTCATGGCCGTAGAAGATATTGTCGCCGAGCACCAGCGCGACCGGGTCCCGCCCGATGAAATTGCGCCCGATGACAAAAGCCTGCGCGAGGCCTTCCGGGGCCGGTTGCACCGCATACGAGAGGCGGATGCCCAGCTGGCTCCCGTCGCCGAGGAGTTGCTCGAACCGCGGCAAGTCCTGCGGCGTGGAGATGACCAGGATGTCGCGGATCCCGGCCAGCATCAGCGTGGACAGCGGGTAATAGATCATCGGCTTGTCGTAGATCGGCAGCAGCTGCTTGGAGACGACCTGCGTCACCGGATACAGGCGCGTGCCCGAGCCGCCGGCGAGAATGATTCCTTTCACCGAGTCCTCCCCGTGTCCAGCCTTTCCAGGTCGTGTTCAATCATCGTGCGGCAGATTTCGCCGATCTCCGTCACCGCCGTCCAGCCGAGCACTCGCCGCGCTTTACCCGGGTTTCCGCAGAGCGCCTGCCCATCGAGAGGCCGGAAGAATTCCGGCGACACCGTTACCCGTGTCTTGCCGCTGCGGGCATCGCATCCGTTCTCGCCGAGCCCGGATCCCTGCCAGCGAATGCCGATGCCCACCGCGGCAAAGGCTGCCTCCACAAATTCGCGGACCGTGGTCAGCCGGCCGGTAGCGAGGACAAACGTGTCCGGCTTCTCGGCCTGCAAGATACGCCACATCGCTTCCGCGTACTCGGGCGCATACCCCCAGTCGCGTCGCGCATCGAGATTGCCGAGTTCCACCGATTCCTGCAGGCCCTTGCTGATGCGTGCCACCGCCGCAGTAATCTTGCGCGTGACGAATTTGATGTCCCGCAGCGAGGATTCATGGTTGTAGAGAATCCCGCTGGAGGCGAAGACCCCGAATGCGTCCCTGTAATTGGTCGTGGCCCAGTGCGCAAACACCTTGGCGGCCGCATAGGGGCTGCGGGGGCTGAGCGGCGTATCCTCGTCCTGCGGCGAACCGGCCGGATTGCCGAACATCTCCGAGCTGGAAGCCTGGAAGAATCCGGCGCCGGGGCTGGCGGTACGGATCGCCTCGAGGAGGTTCCAGGCGCCGAGCCCGGTGACACGCGCCGCATTCAGCGGATCCGCATACGACTGCCCGATGAAGCTCAGTCCGCCGAGGTTGTACACCTCGGACGGATTGACCGTCTTCACGATTTCCAGGCAGCGTGCCGAGTCGGCGACATCCAGTTCGGCAACGGCCAGGCGAGCGTGATTCCTGATCCCGAGTTCATCGAGCCTCCACAAGTCCGCCGAGGCGATGCTCCTTGTGGTCCCCGTCACGCGATAGCCTTTCCCGAGCAGCAGCTTCGCCAGCCAGGCGCCGTCCTGCCCGGTGATGCCGGTCACCAAGGCGACACGCTCGCCAGCCCGGGGGTTCCCATTACCGCCGGCCTGCCCGCTCAAGCTGCGCCTCTTGCGGCGTAGTTGCGCTCGATCCAGCTTCGATACGCCCCGGTCGCGATATCTTCGACCCAGTCCTCGTTATCCAGGTACCACCGCACCGTCTTCGCGAGACCGGAATCGAAGGACTCACGCGGCTCCCAGCCGATTTCGGCATGGATCTTGGTGGCATCGACCGCATAACGCCGGTCATGACCTGGGCGATCCTTCACGTAAGAGACCTGCGACGCGTAAGAGCGATTTCCTGCCGGTCGTGCCGCATCGAGGATTGCACACACCTTGAGGACCACGTCGATGTTCGCCATTTCGGCATTGCCGCCGATGTTGTAGGTCTCGCCGGCCCGCCCGTGCGCAAGCACCGCGCGGAGCGCCGCACAGTGGTCTCCGACATAGAGCCAGTCGCGCACATTGCGGCCGTCGCCATAGACCGGGAGGGCCTTGCCGGATATGGCGTTGCCGATCATCAGCGGGATCAGCTTTTCGGGAAACTGGTACGGCCCGTAGTTGTTCGAGCAGTTGGTCGTCAGCGTCGGCAGCCCGTAGGTATGGTGGTACGCGCGGACAAGGTGGTCCGAGCCGGCTTTCGATGCGCTGTACGGGCTGTTCGGCGAATAGGGAGTGGTCTCGCTGAACGCTGGATCGCCGGCGGAGAGGGAGCCGTAGACTTCGTCGGTGGACACGTGCAGGAAGCGGAATGCGCCCTTCTCCTGCTCCGGCAGTTGTGCCCACCACGCGCGCGTTTCCTCGAGCAGGCTGAAGGTCCCGACCACGTTGGTCTGGATGAAATCCTCGGGCCCGTGGATAGACCGGTCGACATGGCTTTCGGCCGCAAAATGCACGATCGCGCGCGGCCGGTGCCTGCCCAGTAGTTCCCGCACCAGAGGGCGGTCGTTGATGTCCCCGTGCACAAGGACGTGTCGCGAATCGCCATCGAGCGCCTTGAGATTTCTGGGGTTGCCCGCATACGTGAGCTTGTCGAGATTCACGATCGGCTCGCCGGTTGCGGCAATTGTCTCGAGGACGAAATTGGCGCCGATGAATCCGGCACCTCCAGTGATCAGCAGCATGGCCGCTATTCTACTTGCAGTGCCGCAATCACCTTCTCGGGGGTAATCGCCTCCATGCACCGGGCACGCGGGCAGTCGGGCGATTTGCGGTTGCATCGCCTGACCCAGGAGATTTCCCGGTTGAACAGGCGTTGCTGGTCGCGGCAGGGAAACTGCCGGACGGTGACTGCGGCGAATGCGTTGCCGCGCCAGAATCGGCCCTTGCCGAAAAGGGTCGAAGAGCCCGGCCCGAACAGCGCGACGGTCGGCGTGCGGGTGAGCTTTGCCATGTGCGCGATACCGGTGTCGAGCGTCACTGCGACCCGTGCATTCGCCAGCAAGTGCCAGAGCTGCGCAAGATCGAGCGCGCCCGCATAGCTCCGGTTCCGGCCGATCGGGTCGATTGTTCTTACGATCCCCATCTCGTTCTTGCCGGCCGACCATACGGCTTCCAGCCCCTTGCCGGCGAGCATTTCAGCAACCGCGCGCCACTTGTGCGGCTCCCAGAGGCGGAGCGAAGAGCCGGCGCCCACGTGGAGCACGGCGTAGGGCCCTCCGGGCTCGTCGAAAGGCGTGAATGCGGGCGCCGGCCAGTCGACTTTCCGGTATCGCAGGCCGCGCCGCGCCGGGTCGTCGAGACCGGCCAGCAGCGCGAACTGGTCGGCGAGGGCGGTGGGCTCGGACGGGATTTCGACGAACTCGTCGACCGCGCGATTGCGCCAGGCGGGTTTCCCCCCCGCGAAGCCGACGATCCACTGCGCGCCGATCGCACGTGCGGAAATCGAGTGCCGATTGTCGCCCGGCAGGACAGCGATGTCGCAGTCGACTGCGGGTGCAAGTGCGGCCAGCGCATCCGGTTCGCGCTCCGAATATGGGAGAACCTGTGCGCCGTAGGGCTTCCCGTTGAAGAGGCTTGCGTAGGCGGGACTCGAGGTCACGTAGATCTCCGCCTTCGCGTAGCGCAGCCGCAGGGCTGCCAGCAAGGGCGCAAGCATCAGCGTGTCGCCAAGGAGCAGTTCGTGCAGCACGAGGATCCTGCCCGGTTGGGGTGGCCTGCAGGCCAGGCGAGGCCGCGCGAGCGCGCCGGCAAGCGCCCCAGCCAAGGCCCTCAGGCGATTCGTGCCCCGCGGCATCAGGCGCGCCCCGGTGTCTGAGCTACTGACATCCAGGCCCCTTAGTCCCGCACGGGACACCAATCCCCAGCTTACTTGCTGACATCGGTTACCGCCGATTCGAAGATCCCTTCCATCCTGTCGAGCATTTGCTCGAGCGAATAGCGCGCGACGCATCGTGCACGTGCCGCCGTGCCGAGCCTGCGACCCCGCTCCGGGTCGGCCAGCAGGCGGCCGATCGCCTCCCGGAGCGCCGTCGGGTCCTGTGCCGGGACCACCAGCGCGGTCTCGCCGTCGATGGCGAGTTCCCTTATGCTCCCGGCCGAAGTCGTTACGCACGGGAGCCCGACCAGCATTGCCTGGATCAGCGCCTGCGGGACACCTTCGTTCGCATACGAAGGAAGGGCGAAGACGTCCAGCGCCTGCAGCCACGGCAGGACATCGACCTGGTTCCCCGGCATCCATACCCGGTCGGCCATGCCGTGCGAGGCCACCAGCGAATCGATGGCTTCGCGCTGGGGCCCGTCACCGACGATGACCAGGCCGACGCCCGCAGGCAGAGACGCGCAAGCCTCGACAAGGTAGCGATGGCCCTTCCAACTGCGCAGCGTTGCGACGATGCCAACCAGCTTCTTGTCGACGGGAAGGCCGAGCCGGGCGCGCGCTTCGTCGCACCGACCCGGCATGAAACGCGTGGTGTCGATTCCAGTGGGCACCGATGCGATTCGGCCGGGTTCGACGCCCAGGTCCTGGATCAGTTGCGCCCGCAGCACTTCGCCGGTCGTCACGACCCTGGTCGCTGCACGCGCATAAAGCCAACGCGACATCCGGTTGCGGGGCACGCGGGCCGAAATATGCCGCGTGCGCACGATAGGGAAAGGGCGCCCCAGCAGCACCGCGGCGGCCGCCACAAGCCAGGAATCGGTCGAGCTGTGAGTGTTGAAGACCATGCGACCGTTCGTGGCCTTGTGCGCGCGGACCCAGCCTGACATCGAAACAAGTCCACGAACATTTTTCCTCCCTATCGCGAGCGCTTCGACCGGCACACCAAAGCGCGCGGCCTCTTCGTGGATCCGCGCCTCGCGCGGGCACAACAACCGGACCCGGTGGCCTCGCCTCAGCATTCCCTGGGCTTCGGTGAGCACGCGGATCTCCTGCCCCCCCCAGCCGAGCGACGACTCGGTATGGACGATGTCGAGCGGCTTCATGTGCCCGGTCGGCAACCCTGCATTTCGTTCATTTCGGGGTCGCTCCTGCGCTGCCCGCTGCGTACTGGGTGTTGTACAGCCTCGCGTAAGTGCCGCCGGCGGCGAGCAGGTCGGCATGCCGCCCGGACTCGACAATGCGCCCCTGGTCCATGACGAGGATGCGGTCCGCGCGCTCGATGGTTGACAGGCGGTGGGCAATGACCAGGGTGGTTCGCCCTCGCATGAGCACGTCGAGTGCCGCCTGCACCTGCCTTTCCGATTCGGAGTCGAGCGCCGACGTGGCCTCATCGAGGATCAGCAACGGTGCGTCTTTCAGGAGGGCGCGCGCTATCGCGAGTCTTTGCCTTTGCCCGCCCGAAAGCCGCATGCCCTTCTCGCCGATCTGGGTGTCCAGGCCTTGCGGCGTGGCGCGGATGAAATCCATCGCGTGCGCGGCTTCGGCCGCCGCCACGATGGCCTCCCGGCTGGTGCTTCCCAGGCGGCCATAGGCGATGTTGGCTGCGATCGTGTCGTTGAAAAGCACCACCTCCTGCGAGACGAGCGCTACGTTCCCTCGCAGGCTCTCCAGCGTCACGTGCTGGATGTCGTGGCCGTCGAGCATGATCCGCCCACCCGTCGGGGCGTAGAAGCGGGGCAGCAGGTTGGCCAGGGTGGTCTTGCCGCCACCCGAGCCACCGACCAGGGCCACCGTCTCCCCGGGTGCGATCACGAGATCGATCTCCCGGAGCGCGGGTTCGGTCCGCGCCGGGTACACGAAGCTCACCCGCTCGAACACGACCCGGCCCTGCGCCCGCTCGAGCACGACTTTCCCGGTGTCGGCTTCGACCGGCTCGTCGATCAGTTCGAAGACGCTTTCCGCGGCCGCCAGTCCCCGCTGCAGCGGGGCGGAAATCTCGGTGAGATGCTTGAGGGGCGCAAGCATCATCAGCATGGCGGTGACGAACGAGACGAATTCCCCGATCGTCGCGCGTTGCGCAATCGACTCCTGCAATCCGATGTAGACGATGATGGCCAGCGCCATCGACGCGAGGATCTGCGTGATCGGCACGGTCAGCGCCGCGGGCACGGTCTGCCTCATGTTGAACCCGCGCAACTGCTGGTTCGCCCTCATGAACCGCCCGGTCTCGTAGTCCTGGCCGCCGAACACCTTGACCACCTTGTGCGATTCGATCGTCTCCTGCAACACATGACTGAGGCTTCCCATCGCCTCCTGCGCCCCCTTGCTCATTGCACGAAGGCGCTGCGAGAACAGCCGCACGACGATGGACACCAGCGGGAACACCGCAAGGGCCACCAGCGTGAGTTTCCAATTCACGTAGAACAGCCACGCCAGCAGCCCGACAACCGCGAGCGTGTCCCGCACCATGACGGTCAGCACCGAAGTCGCCGCCGCGGTTACGCCTGCCACGTCGTAGGCGATCTTCGACATCAGCACGCCGGAACTGCGCTGGTCGAAAAAGACCGCGGGGAAGCGCACCAGCCGGGCAAACATCGCTGCGCGCAGGTCGAGGACCACCTTGTTCGATACCCACGCGGAGCAATAGGAGGCGACAAAGAAGAACAGTCCCCGCAGGATGAAGATCCCGACGAGCGCGAGAGCGAACGTCATCGGCGTGAACACCGGGTTCCCGGCGCGGCTGCTGAACCCGCCGTCGAGCAACGGCTTCATCAATGCGGGGAACAACGGCTCGGTCGCGGCCGTCGCGATCATTCCCAGGATCGCAATTGCGAATACGCGCGCGTGCGGCCGTACATAGGAAAGCAGCCGGAGGTAAAGTGCGCGGCTGCTGCGCCCGGAGTCAGCCATGCCCGCCCAGTGTCCTTCCTGCCTCGGTCGCGCCCATCGGCCCTCCAGGCCCGATGGCCCCATGGCGACCGAGCAGCCTTTCATACAGGTCGATCATCCGGCCCGCCATCTTGTCGATACCGAACCTTTCGGCCGTTGACCGGGCTGCCGCGCCGACCTGCGCCCGCGGGACACCGGCGGCTTCGATCATCAGCGATGCCAGCGAAGCCGGCGCATCGGCTTCACAAACCCACCCGTTCCGACCGTGCTCGACGACCTCCGCCGCGCCGCACTGCCTGCTTACGATCGCCGGAAGGCCCATGGCCAACGCTTCGAGCGCGGCATTCGGGAACGGATCGTAGCGCGTCGGCAGGATAAAGCAATCCGACGCGGCATAAATGACGCGCACGTCCTTGTGCGCGCCGGAAAATGCCACCCTTTCGCCGACGCCGGCGCGTGCCGCCTGCGCGACGAACTTGGCCGTCGCGCGATCTTGGCCGGCCACGAGCAGCCGCAAGTTGGGTCGCCGCGATGCGGCGAGTGCGTCGATCGCCGCGGCCAGTCCTTTGCGTGCATATCCCGACCCGACAAAGCAGAACACCATATCGCCCGGACCGAAGCCGAACCTGCCACGTGCCTCCCCGCGCAGACGTTCACGGGCGGCAGGATTGAAATGCGCAAGGTCCACACCGTTGTAGATGACGTGCAGTTTTTCGGCCGCGATCGTGAAGCGAGCCTGGATTTCGGACGCAACCATCCGGGAGTTGCAGATCACCGCGCGCAGCGCGGGATGCTCGAACAACGCGCGCTCGGCGGCACAGACGTACCAATGGTAGGGATTCGCGAGGATGCCGACCCGCTCGAGCAACGGCGCAGCCTTCAGCCGGTGATCGAGCCATTGGCGGTGGACCCCATCGCCCGCCCGGTAGAGATCGCATCCGGGAATCCGCTCGTGCGACTGGACGAGGTCGAAGCGCTCGCGGGCGAGCAATGCCCTCACCCCGCGAGAGAACGAAGCGTCGCGCCACAGGCGACCGGCATAAGGCGGATCGACGATCAGCGCCTTGCGCGAACCTACGGCGTTCCACGCGCGGGTGATCAGCGTAATCGAAGCCCCGCGCCCTTCGAGGGCCGAGATCGCCCGCTCGATGAAGCGCTCTGCGCCGCCAAACGGAGTGTACCGCTGGCGTATCAGTGCGAGCCGCATTGCGTCCGCAGCCTAATCGGCCGACAGCAGGCGTTCGGCCGCAGCAAATACGCTCGACACATCGAGCGTGGTGAGGCATTCGCTCACCTTGCTCCCACCGCAGCCGTCGTTGCCGCACGGCCTGCACGGGTGGCTCGTCGTGACGATCTCGCTCCTGACCCGCCAAGGGCCCCACTCGAACTCGCCGCTGGGCCCGAAAAGCGCCACCACCGGGGTGCCGGTCGCGCTTGCGACATGCATCGGCATGGAGTCCACGCACACTGAAAGCCTGGCGCGCCCGATCACCGCGACCAGCTCCTTGATCGAGAGTTTTCCCGCAAGATTGAGGACCGGCGAGCGAGTCTCTTTCAGGATGTCCTCCACAAGTGAGAGTTCCGCCTGCTCCGGCGCTGCCGTGATGACGATCTTCGCGCCCTTCGCCGCCAGGCGGTCGATCAGTTCCGCGCTCTTCCTTGCGGGCCAGCACTTGAATTTCCAGCGAGACGCGGGATGGAGATGAATGAACTTCCGGTCATGCAAGCCATCGCGCGCGAGCAACTCGGCAACCTTCCTGTCGGCTGCGTCCCCCGCAACAATTAGGGCGCGACGATCATCGACGCCGGGCTGAATCCCGATTCGCCTCAGCGCGTCGAGGTTCAGTTCGACCTGGTGCCGCCGGCCGTTCTTCGGCATCGGGTACAGGTGAGTGAAGCTCCTTTCCCAGATGCGGCTCCGGTCCGGCATCGCGGGCGCGACCGCCCAGCGCGCGCCCAGCGTGCGGGCGAGCCACGCCCCGCGGGGATGCTCAGAAAGATGCAAGATCAGGTCGTAGCGGCGATCGCGCAGCCCGGCATAGAGAGCCGACTCCCCGCGCAGTCGACGCCAGGCGCCGGCATCGCGCCAGGAGCGCCCGACCGTATGAAGGCGGGACAAGGCCGGATGTCCTGCCAGCATCGGCGCAGTGTCGTCGTAGACAAGCGCGTCCACTTCGACATGCGGCGCGGCTGTCCTCAAGACGGTGAGCACCGGAGACGCAAGCAAGACGTCGCCGTGGTGGCGCAGCTTGATGACCAGCGCGCGGCGCACCTTTTCCAGCGGAACGGCATCCTTCAGCATTCGGCGAAGATAGCAGAAATGCCTATCCCCGCCGTCGCAGGGCCGTCCGCCTAGAGCTTGATCTCCAACGACACTCCCAGCGTTCGTCCGGGCAGCGGGTAGACGGCGTAGCGATCGGCCGCAAATGCGCTGCGTACTGCGTAGTTGTAGTACTTCTCGTCGAACAGATTATTGACCGCAATACCGACCCTCACCCGTCCGAGATCGCGCGTCGCTTTCAGGTCGACCACGGTATAGGCCGGGATCTTCGTGCCCAGTGTGTTCGGCTCGTCGTTGTCCATGTACTGGCTGGACACGTAGGCGAGCGACCCCGACACGCGGGTCTTCGCCGCCACATCCCACGCAAACGACGCGTTGAGCTTGTGCTCCGGCACCAGTGGGACTTTCTTGCCCGCAATGGCGAGGTTGGTACCGATTGCGAACAGGCTTCCCGGAAGCACACCTTCGCGGAAACGCGCATCGGTGTAGGCATACCCCGCCATGAGCCGCAACGTCGACGAGGGCTGCCAGGTGCCGCTCAGTTCAACGCCTTGGCGCCGCGACGGTGGCAGGTTGGTGTTGCCCACGCCGGTCGTGAACGGGTCGAGGTGGATTTCATCCGTGACGTTGCTGCGGAACAATGCGACCCGCGCCTGCAGCTGCCCGCGCCGCCACTCCGCGCCGACCTCCTGGGAGATTGCATGCTGCGGCCGCAGGATCTGGAACTGGGCGTTGAAGAACACGTCGTTCTCGTAAATTTCGTCGACGTTCACGAACCTGTAGCTCCGGGAAGCGCGCGCAAACCCGGACCAGTTGGCGGCAAACGCGTGCTTCAACCCGACCTCCCAGGCGGTCTGGCTTTGCCTGGCCGAAGCCTGCGGCGCCGCAGTGTTGAAGAAGAAGCCCGGCGCCGCCGGGTCTACCGCATCATTGCCCGAAACCTTCATCCGCTCGTTGCGCCAGCCCAGCGTAAGCCCGGTTGCGGCTGTCAGTTGGATCGCATCCTGCAGGTAGAGGGCCGTATTGTCCTGTGCGACACGCACCCGGTTGATCGGTTGCGCGACGTTCTCCGGAAGGTTGGCGCTGCGCCGGTCGTAACGCCAGCGGTGAAGATCCATGCCGATAGTCAGCCGGTGGTCCGAAGACCCGAGCTTGAACGGAATCCGCGCGCGGGGCGTGGCCGATGCGACATTGAGCGCGTCGGCCCGATAGATCGGAAATCCGCCCTGGTCGAAGTAGGAGCGCTGGTCCTTGTCGCGATAGTCCAGCCCCAGAGTGAACTCGGCATCGCCCAGCCTGTGCCCGAACGTCACGCCGGCGCGTGCGCCGTCGCGGCTCGCGTAGTCGAGCGGCGTCTGCGCGCCGCGCGGATCGGCAACGTACTCGTTCAACCCGATCGACGGCTGGATCCTCCGGGCGCCGGGCAGGCGGACATCCTGGCGATCTGTCCCCAGACGCACGTCTATGGTGCTGTCGGTCCCGGCCCAGCGCAGGTTCGTCGAGTAGTTGGTCTGTTCATTGCGGTTGTTCGACCGGTAACCGTCCGACGAAAACCCGTAAACCGTGGCGTTCAGGCCGAACCGCTCGCTGGCCACGCTGCCGGTGAACTGGCTTTCGAGCGTGTTGTAGCTTCCCACCCGACCCTGGATTTCGGCATGCACGCCCGGCTGCAACGGCGAACGCGTCACGATGTTGATAACGCCTGCCGACGCGCCGTCGCCGTAAAGGACAGACCCTGTTCCGCGCAGGATCTCGATGCGCTCAATTGATGAAAGCGGTACCGAAGACCACTGCACGGACGACAGGTCGATGTCCGAAAGCCGTCGGCCATCGAGCAGGATCAGCGTGTTCTGGCCGCCGGTGACGCCGAACCCGCGCAGGTCGACCGACGTCAGGGCCGCATTGTTGCCGTAGAAATCCTTGAGCGTGATCCCAACCTGCTCGGCAAGGAGTTCGGGGACCGTCCGTGCCGCACTGCCGGCAATGTCGCCGGCCGAAAGCACGGTGACGTTCGCGGGCAACTTGCGAGCGTCATCCGGAAAACGGGTCGCGGTGACGACGAGCGCGTCATCCTGTTGCGCAAGGAGCGAAGAGGAAAAAGCAAGAGCGGCGACGAATGCAACGGTCGCAAGAAAGTTTCTGTGCATGACGGACCTCCCCAGTGCCGCCACGAACCCCGATGGCGGTAATCCAGGGCACCGGGAATTTCACCCCGGGCCTGTACGGCAAGGCCGGTCTCCGGACTCGCGGGCGACCCGACGGGCGTGATGGCCCGCGTTGTCACGTGCGCGGCCTTCCCATGGACGAACCACAGTGGCCGTGCGTTGCGCACATTCCCGCCTACCGTTGCGGGGGCAGTACAGGGTTCGCGGCCGTGGAATCCCGCCGCACACCTGTTTCCCGTTTCATCCGCCTGCCGGGATCGGCCGGCGGACACCTTGCCGCAGCAGCCGGGCCAACGCCCGGCTGCCCGAATTATATCGGGCAGCTTTCCGGCGTACGATCCAAGGTCATGAAAGACTTGCACAAACGCCCGTTATTGCTTGACGCAGCGGAAAATCTGCCTCTATAGTGTCTGCATGGAAGCGGAGTTCAACTCGCTCGAAGGCAAGGTTTCCCAGTTCGCGCAGGTGTGCGAACGCCTGCGTGCGGAAAACATCGAACTGCGCGCCCAGTTGTCGCTTGCGCAGAACGATGCGAAGCGCCTGGCCGAAAAGATCGACGGCGCAAAAGCGAGGCTCGAAAGTCTCCTGGTGCGCCTGCCGGAATAGGTTCCCGGGCACCGGATGGCAGATTCCGCGAAGACCCTGGACGTCCATATTCTCGGCCGCAGTTACAAGGTCGCCTGCGAGGATGGCGAACGCGAAGCGCTCCTGCAGGCAGTCGCGTACGTCGACGGCAAGATGGCCGAAATCAGGAATTCGGGGAAGATCGCCGGCACCGAGCGGATCGCGGTAATGGCGGCCCTGAACATCGCGCATGAACTCCTCTCGACCAAGATCGGCGGCGGTTTTGACTTGGGTCAGGCCAAGCGTAGAATCGCTTCGATCGAGGCGAAGCTGGATGAGGCTCTCGCCCGACAGGACAAGTTGTTCTAGCCCGCTGCACGAGGCTGGTCACAAGCTATGTCCCCTGCTGTGTTCGACAGGGCTCAAGTTTCCGAACCGATAGCAGTCCTTGGTTGCCGCCTCAGCGTCACTGTTGCGACCGTCCCGCGCCCGATGGGCGTGCCGATGGACCTGATGTGACCGGTACGCAACCACCCTGAACCTGTGCTGGGTTCGGGAGACGAGCCCACCGGCATGGCGGGGGACGCCATTTATGAAGGGGCAGGATCCCGCTCGACCCCTTCGGGGCGCTCTGGTGTCGCCTTTCCCAATCCACAGACTGGCAATTCCCATGAACTACTGGCTGATGAAATCCGAGCCGGATGAATGCTCGATCGACGACGCGCTCGCCGCGCCGAGCAGGACCGTCCCCTGGACCGGCGTGCGCAACTACCAGGCGCGCAACTACATGCGCGATTCGATGAGGATGGGCGACGGCGTGCTCTTCTATCATTCGAGCTGCCCGGAACCGGGCATTGCCGGGATCGCCGAAGTCGCGTCGGTCGCCTACCCGGACGCGACCCAGTTCGATCGCAAAAGCAAGTATTACGACGCATCGTCCAAGAAGGACGATCCCCGCTGGCTCCATGTCGACGTGCGCGCAAAGCGCAAGACGCGCCTGATCCCGCTCGCCGAGCTCCGGGCGCACAAGGCACTCGAAGGCATGGTGATCCTGAAGCGCGGAAATCGCCTGTCGATCACGCCGGTCACCAAGGCCGAATGGGATTTCATCACCCGCGTCCTCGAAAAGGCCTGAGCAAACCCCATGCAGCCGCTCGCAAATGACACTTTCCTGCGCGCGCTCGCGCGCCAGCCGACCGACTACACGCCGATCTGGCTGATGCGCCAGGCGGGACGCTACCTGCCCGAGTACAACGCGACACGCGCTAGAGCCGGCAGCTTCCTGGCCTTGGCGAAGAACCCGGCCTTCGCGACCGAAGTCACCCTGCAACCGCTGGACCGGTTTCCGCTGGACGCGGCGATCCTTTTTTCCGACATCCTGACGGTCCCGGACGCAATGGGTCTGGGCTTGTATTTCGCGGAGGGCGAAGGGCCGAGATTCGAGCGGCCCCTGCGTGACGAGGCGGCGATACGCGCGCTCCCTGTTCCGGATCCGGGCGGCGAGTTGCGTTATGTCACCGACGCGGTAAGAGAGATCCGCAAGGCGCTGTCCGGGCGGGTGCCCCTGATCGGTTTTTCCGGCAGCCCGTACACGCTGGCGTGCTACATGGTCGAAGGGGGCGGCAGCGACGATTTCCGCAACTTGAAGTCCATGCTCTATGGCCGACCGGACCTCCTGCATCGCATCCTCGAGGTCAATGCGCGCGCGGTGACGCTTTACCTGAACGCCCAGATCGAAGCCGGCGCGCAGGCCGTGATGATCTTCGATACCTGGGGCGGCAACCTCACGACCGCGGGTTATGCAGAATTCTCCCTCGAATACTCACGCAGGGTCATCGCCGGCCTGACCAGGCAACACGAAGGCCGAAAGGTGCCCTGCATCCTTTTTACCAAGGGCGGCGGTCACTGGCTCGAGGCCATGGCCGTGAGCGGCTGCGATGCGTTAGGGATCGACTGGAGCACGGATCTTCGGGAGGCCCGCGCTCGAGTCGGTTCAAGGGTCGCGCTGCAAGGGAACCTCGATCCGAGCGTCCTTTTCGCACCGGCGCAGACGGTGCGCGACGAGGCCAGACGCGTACTCGACGCATTCGGGACCGGAGCCGGTCATGTATTCAACCTCGGCCATGGGATCTCGCAATTCACCCCGCCCGAAAGCGTCGCGGCGCTGGCGGATGAAGTGCACACTTACAGCATGAAACTTCGCCTGGCTGGCGGGTCCTGAGCATCCCGGCGAACCAAGCGCCAGGAAAGAATTTCTTGGTCACGGGGGTTGACTTATGCACAAACATCCGCTCTCCCGCGCAAAATGGGGCTTTCCAGGGCGCTCTCTATGCAGAAGTTCTCAACGCACTGTATTCATTAAGGAAAAAAAATTCCGCCTGACTGAGTGGTCAGGAATTCGCCGCCATAGTTAGCTGAGCCGCCGGATCGCGCCTGTGTTACCCACAAACTTATCCACAAGAAACCGGGATTGCGAGGAATAGGCCTTTTGCGTGAACGGTTACGGGTAAGTTCGCGAGTCTTCAATTCAAGTCATACCGTTAAACGATTGGTGGTTAGGCTTTTTCTCATGGGCCAGAAAATCGCCCCAGAGGGCGGATGAAGATCGCCCGCGTGGCGCTCGACGTCCCGCTGCCGCGACTGTTCGATTACTCCTGCCCCGAAGAACTCGGCGTGGTGGTCGGCGCGCGGGTCGTCGTGCCCTTCGGACCGCGACGCCTGGTGGGTGTAGTCGTCGACGTGACGGACGAATCCGGATTCGATCCGGACAGGATCAAGAGCGTGGAACGAGTCCTCGGCGATGCGCCGGCGCTTCCTGAGGACTGGATTGCGCTGGTGCGTTTCCTTGCCACCTACTACCAGCGGCCGTTGGGCGAAACCGTGATTTCCTCACTGCCGCCGCGACTGCGATCGTTACGCCCGTTGCCCCGTGAGGACAGGACGTTCTGGCGCTTGAGCGCTGCGGCGCCCGCGACCGCCGAACGCAAGTCGACACGCAAGGACCGGCTGCTGGCGAGGATCGAGTCGCTTGGGCTGGCCGAAGAAACAGCGCTGCTGTCCGTTGAACCCGGGGCCCGCACGGCCGAAAGGGCGGCGCTGCGAGCGCTTGCCAAGTCCGGCTGGATCGAAACGGCTACGCCCGCCAGCGGTACCCGGTTTGCGGCCGGGCATCCTCTTACACCCGCGCAAAGCCTGGTCGTGGACACCTTGGCATCGAAACTGGGAACCTTCAATCCTTTCCTGCTGCATGGGGTGACAGGCAGCGGGAAGACCGAGATCTACCTCCACCTGATCGCGGCGACGCTGCGCCTGGGTCGGCAGGCGTTGGTGCTGGTCCCCGAAATCGGCCTGACGCCGCAACTTGCCGGGCGATTCGCGGCCGCATTTCCCGGCACGACGATCACGCTGCTGCACAGCGGCCTGGATGATTCGGCGCGCACGTCCGGCTGGCTGCGCGCCGCGCGCGGGGAATCGGGCATCGTGCTCGGCACGCGCCTCGCGGTGCTCGCGCCGCTGCCGCGGCTCGGGCTGGTGATCGTCGACGAGGAGCACGACAGCTCGTTCAAGCAACAGGAGGGCTTGCGCTATTCCGGCCGCGATGCGGCCGTCTTTCGCGCGCGCCAATCCGGCGTGCCGGTCGTCCTCGGCACAGCCACGCCCTCATTGGAGACCTACGCCAACATGCTGGCCGGCCGCTACACGCTGGTCGAATTGCCCGAGCGTGCCTCGCCGGGCGCGACGATGCCGCTGGTACACACGATCGACCTGAAGGCCGAGCCCGAACACCATGGGTTCGCGCCTTCACTCCTCCGGGCAATCGAGGCTCGGCTGGCGCGCGGCGAGCAGAGCCTCATATTCATCAATCGCCGCGGCTATGCGCCGGTACTCAGCTGCGCGGCCTGCGGATGGGCGGCCGGTTGCCGGCGCTGCTCCGCGCGGCTCGTACTGCACAAGAACGACGGGCGGCTGCGCTGCCATCACTGCGGGCTGGAGGAACCGGTCCCGCGGGCCTGCCCGCAGTGCGGAAACGTCGACCTGCATGCCCTTGGCCGCGGCACCCAGCGCGTCGAAGAAACGCTTGCCGGGAAGTTTCCGGCCGCGCGCGTCGTGCGCATCGACCGCGATACAGCCCGGCGCAAATCGCTCGCAGGCACGCTGGACACCATTCGCGATGGTGGGGCCGACATCCTGGTGGGAACGCAGATGATTGCCAAGGGGCACGACTTCCCGGGAATGACGCTGGTCGGGGTGCTGAATGCCGACAGCGCACTGCTGTCGACGGACTATCGAGCCGCCGAGCGCCTGTTCGCAACGCTGATGCAGGTCGCAGGACGCGCCGGCCGGCGCGAGAAGCGGGGCGAAGTGCTGGTGCAAACGCGCTATCCCGGGCACCCGCTCTATACGGCGCTCGCGCGGCACGACTACGCCGGTTTCGCACGCGCGCAGCTGGCCGAGCGCGAAGTCGCGGGATTCCCGCCCAGCGTGTTCGAAGCGGCCCTGCGTGTCGAGAGCGATAAGCTGTCGGTCTCGATGGCCTTCCTGCGCGATGCGGTCGGACTGGTCGAGCCACCTGAAGGCGTGCGTATCTACGATCCGGTGCCCCACATAATTACCCGCCGCGCCGGGCTGGAGCGCGCTCAGCTGCTCGTGCAATCCAAGTCACGGCCGGCAATGCAGGGATTTCTGCAGGCATGGAGCGAAGCCCTCTTCGAACACGCGCCGCGCAACGTGCGCTGGCACCTTGACGTAGATCCGATCGAATTCGACTGAGGCAGCGCCATTGGCCGCACGGCCGGGGCTCGCTGCACCGCGGTATATAATGCGCGCCCCCTATGCAGTTCGACATCAAATCCCATATTGCGGGGCTGTTTCGCAGCGCGCTTGAAGAGGTCGCTCCGGACGCGGCCGGCGCGGCCATCCTGCTCGAGCGCCCCAAGCAGGCCGACCACGGCGACCTCGCCTGCAACGTCGCGATGCAGCTCGCGAAGAAGCTGAAGACCAATCCGCGCCAGTTCGCCGAGCGCCTGGTCGTCGCGCTCAAGGGGCAGCCCGCCTTTGCGCAGGGCTACATCGACGCGATCGAGATCGCCGGGGCCGGTTTCATCAATTTGCGTCTTTCGGCAAAGACCAAGCAGGCCGTCGTCGCGCGCATCCTTTCCGAAGGTGCGGCCTTCGGGCGCGGCGCACCCACCGGCCGCAAGGTGCAGGTGGAATTCGTCTCCGCCAATCCTACCGGCCCGCTCCACGTCGGCCACGGCCGCGGCGCAGCCTATGGCGCAAGTGTCGCGAATCTGCTCGCTTTCGCCGGCGACGAGGTCCAGCGGGAGTTCTACATCAACGACGCCGGCCGGCAAATGGACATCCTGGCCACATCGGTCTGGCTGCGTTACCTCGAGACACAGGGCGAGAAAGTGCAGTTCCCGGAAGATGGTTATCGCGCCGACTACGTCCGTTCGATCGGGCGGGCACTGGCCGACGCCCACCGGGAAGGATTGCGGCGCGATGTGAGCGCTCTTCCTGTGGCCGCACCGGGTGCAGACCCGGACCAGGCGCTCGACGCGTTGATCGCCGCTGCGAAGTCCCTGCTCGGTGCCGATTGGCGCGTAGTGCACCGCTTCGCACTGGAGGCGATGCTCGCAGATCAGAAGGATGACCTCGCCGAATTCGGCGTCTCCTACGACCGCTGGTTTTCCGAGCAATCGCTGTTCGACGGCGGCGAAATCGAGCGGGCGGTGGCGATGCTCGGAGAGCGCGGGCACCTGCACGAGAAGGACGGCGCGTTGTGGTTCAGGTCGACCGCGTTCGGCGACGAGAAGGACCGCGTCGTGCGGCGCGAGAACGGCCAGTTCACCTATTTCGCCTCCGATATCGCTTACCACAGGAACAAGTTCGAGCGCGGATTCGACCGGTTGCTCGACGTGTGGGGCGCCGACCACCACGGTTACATTCCGCGGGTGAAGGGCGCGCTTGCCGCGCTCGGCCTGGATGCGGAGCGCCTGACGATCGCGCTGGTCCAGTTTGCCGTGCTCTACCGGCAGGGCGAAAAGGTCGCGATGGGCAAGCGCTCGGGCGATTTCGTCACGCTCCGCGATTTGCGCACCGAGGTCGGCAATGACGCAGCGAGGTTCTTCTACGTATTGCGAAAGTCGGACCAGCACCTGGATTTCGATCTCGATCTCGCCAAGAGCCAGTCGAACGACAATCCGGTCTATTACGTGCAATATGCGCACGCGCGCGTGTGCAGCGTTTTTGCACAGGGTGGCGCCGATTCGTCTGCGCGAGCGCAGGACCTTGCGGGCGCCTCGACCGGGTTGCTGACCAGCGTGCGCGAATTGGCGTTGATGCAACGCCTCGCCGAGTTTCCGGAGACTGTGGGGGCCGCGGCGCGCGAACTCGCGCCTCACTCGGTGGCTTTCTACCTGCGCGACCTCGCTGCGGATTTCCACAGCTACTATAATTCGGAACGCATCCTGGTCGAGGATGCATCGCTTGCAAAAGCGCGCCTTGCCCTGTGCGCCGCGACCCGCCAAGTGCTTGCCAGTGGCCTCGCGTTGCTCGGTGTCGGCGCCCCGGAAAGGATGTAGCCCGAATGGCCAAGCCGTCCCGCTCGTCGAATGCAAACCAGGGCGTCTCCAAGGGCAAGTCGGGCGGCGGCTTCCTGCTCGGCGTGTTCGTCGGCCTGATCATCGGCCTCGCCTCCGCCCTGGGCATCGCGTTCTACCTCAACAAGACGCCGATCCCGTTCATGACCAAGAAGCCCGCGCCCGAGAAACCGGCCGATGCGGGCAAGCCGGCCGAAATCGCGGGGATGCCTTCGAGCAAGGCACCGCCTCCGGCCCCGGACAAGCCCAAGTTCGATTTCTACAAGATCCTGCCGGGAAGCGAAGAGCCGGTCTCCGACAAGGACCTCAAGGCCGCCGCCAAGGCAAAGCCCGACACCGCGAGCAAGGACATCTACTTCCTGCAGGCGGGCTCGTTCCAGAACCCGGCCGATGCGGACAACCGCAAGGCGCAGCTGGCCATCCTCGGATTCGAAGCGTCGGTCGAACCGGTCAACCTGCCCGACAAGGGCACCTGGTATCGCGTAAGGATGGGGCCGTACACCAAGATCGACGAGATCAACAAGATGCGCTCGACCATGGCGACGAACGGAATCGATGTCAGTCTGGTCAAGATCAAGGATCCTGCGGCCCCCGCCCGGACCAATTGACATCCAGGAGCAAGAATGAATCGACCGACCGCCTTCGCCGTTGCCCTGCTGTCCGCCGCGTTCACGCTGTTCGCCCCGATCGCGCAAGCGCAGCCAAGGGCCGGTGCCGATTATTCCGAGCTCAAGGCCGCCCAGCCGGTCGAATCCAAAGGCAAGATCGAGGTGGTCGAGTTCTTCTGGTATCGGTGCCCGCACTGCTACAACCTCGAGCCTTTCCTCGAACCCTGGGTAAGGAAGCTGCCCGCAGACGTGCAGTTCCGCCGGATTCCCGCCGTCCTGTCGGACAGCTGGGCAGTGGACGCCGGGATGTACTACACGTTCGAGGCGCTGGGCGTGCTCGACAAGGTCCACAGGCCGTTCTTCGACGCGATCCACAAGGACAGGCTCGACATTCGCAGCGAGCCTGCGATGACCGAATGGCTCAAGAAGCACGGCATCGATCGCAAGAAATTCGACGAGACCTACAAATCGTTTGGTGTCCAGGCCAAGGTCAAGCGTGCGGCACAACTTTCGGGCACCTACCAACTCGAAGGCGTACCGATGCTCGCTGTGCAGGGCAGGTACACGGTCAGCGCCGAGCAGGGCGGTTCGCAGGCCGGCATGCTTGCGACGACCGACCAGTTGATCCAAATGCTGCGCAAGACCCAGGCAAAGAAATAGCACTGCACGCGCCCGCTGCAGGCGCCTGTTACAGGTCGATGGCCCACGCGCTCGACGGACCCCGCGACCCGCCCATGCAAAGGACGTCGGTCGGCCTCGTCGATGCTGCCGGCACGGTGCATCAGCCGGCCTGCGGCCCGGTGCGGATCGTGTCGCTCGTGCCCTCGATCACCGAATTGGTTTGCGACCTCGGCCTCGCGCAAGCCCTCGTAGGGCGCACCGGCTTTTGCGTTCACCCGGCCGCGATGGTTCGCAAATTGCCCAAAGTCGGCGGCACAAAGACGATCGATCTGGAAAGGATCCGGGCGCTCGCGCCCACCCACGTGATCCTGAACATCGATGAGAACGAAAAGGCGGCGGCCGACGAGCTGGCCGGGTTCGTTCCGAACCTGGTCGTCACGCACCCGCTGGGGCCGCTCGACAACCTGGCGTTGTACCGCTTGATCGGCGGAGTCTTCGGGCGTGAAGCCGAAGCCGAAGAACTTTGCGCCAGGTTCCAGGCCGCCCATGACGCGCTGGCCGCCGAGAGTCACGCACCCCGGAAGGTGCTGTACCTGATCTGGAAGGACCCGTGGATGACCGTATCGCGCGACACCTACGTCTCGCGGACCCTTGCGCTGGCCGGCCTCCAGACCCTGCCGCTGGATGCCGGATCGCGTTACCCGCAGCTGAAGCTGGAAGATGCGTGGGTCGCGGCCGCCGAGATCGTTCTGCTGTCGACCGAGCCTTTCATGTTCCGCGCGAGGCATGTCGCGGAGCTCTCTGCGCTCGCCATCCTCGCCGGAAAGACGGTGCGGTTGATCGACGGCGAAATGACGTCCTGGTACGGCAGCCGCGCGATCGAGGGCCTGGCCTACTTGCGCGAACTCAGGCGCAGCATTGCGTAGCTGCCCGGTGCATCCTCGATCACCTGGAGGCCTTCGCCGGGCCTGCGCGCCGGCACCTTGTCCGGCCCGTTCTGCCTGTCCATCCACGCCTGCCAGTCAGGCCACCACGAACCCGGCACCTGCTTCGCGGCGCCGAACCACTGCTCGGCAGTGTCCGGCAGGGAATCGTTTGTCCAGTGGTGGTACTTCTGCGCAGCGGGGGGATTGACGATGCCTGCAATATGCCCTGAGCCGCCGAGAACGAAGCGCACCGTGCCGCCGAGGTACCGGGCACCGCGATAAGTGGTCTTCCACGGCGCGATGTGGTCCTCCGCCGTGGAAATGAAATAGGCCGGCACCTCGACCCTGGACAGGTCGATCTTCTCGCCGGCAAGCTCGATCCCGCCCGGCACGCCGAGAAGGTTCTTCATGTACATGTTGCGCAGGTAGAAGCTGTGCATCTTTGCCGGCATGCGCGTCGAGTCGGAGTTCCAGTACAGGAGGTCGAACGGAAACGGGTCCTTGCCCATCAGGTAGTTGTTGATGACGAAGGACCACACGAGGTCGTTGGCGCGCAGCAGGTTGAACGTGGTCGCCATCTCCGCACCCTCGAGGTAACCGCGCTCGCTCATCTTGCGCTCCAGGTTACGGACCTGGCCCTCGTCGATGAACACGCCCAGCTCGCCGGGCTGGGAGAAATCGAGCAATGCGACGAAGAACGTCGCGGCTCGAACACGATCCTCGCCGCGCGCGGCCAACCACGCCAGCACGCAGCCGAGCAGCGTCCCGCCCAGACAGTAGCCGATGAAATTCACCTTGCGCTCGCCGGTCGCCTTCTCGACCGCGTCGAGCGCGGCGAGCGGGCCTTCCTTCATGTAGTCGTCGAACCCCTTGGTCGCGAGCTTCCTGTCCGGGTTCACCCAGGAGATCACGAAGACTGTGTGCCCCTGGTCCACCGCCCACTTGATGAAGGAGTTGCCCGGACGAAGGTCGAGGATGTAGTACTTGTTGATCCACGGCGGGATGATCACCAAGGGCGTGCGCGTGACTTCCGTCGTGGCCGGCTCGTACTGGATCAGCTGCATCAGGTCGTTCTGGAACACCACCTTGCCCGGGGTCGTCGCGACATTCTTGCCGAGCTTGAACGCACGCTCGTCGGTCATGCTGATACCGCCCTTTTCGATATCGGCAAGCAGGTTGTCCAGGCCTTTGACGAGGTTCTGGCCGCCCGACGTCATGGTCTCCCGCAGGACCTGCGGGTTGGTCAGCGCGAAATTGGACGGAGCAAGCGCATCCAGGTACTGGCGCGTGAAGAAAGCGACTTTCTTGCGTGACTCCTCGGGCAGGTCGTCGACGCCGGCAACCGCGTCCTGCACATGGCGCGACGTGATCAGGTAGGACTGCTTGATGAAATCGAACACGAAGCTCGACTGCCAGTCCTCGGCCTTGAAGCGCCCGTCGCCCTTGGCCGGCGCCGCCACCGGCTGCGCCTCGCCGCCGAACATCCGCATCCAACTCGATTGCCACAGCTTCATGTAATCGAACGCCATGTTCATCGAAAAGGCGGCAAGCGCGTACGGGTCGTTCAGCATCCTCGCGTAGAGGTCCATGAAAGCCTTGGCGATGCCGAGTTCGTCGCTCACGGCAAGCGAGACATCCCCGGGATGCCGGCCGGCGAAATCGGCCAGCAGCTTGCCTGCGCGCTCGGCGACCCCTGCATAGAGGCGCGCGAGTTCTGCCGCGTCCGCCGTGGGCTTGGCTTCCATGTCGTCTCCTCCGGGCGGCGCGCTGCCGCCTTGTTTGCCGCGGTGTCCTGCCCCCGCGGCTACGTGAACCGCTTATGCGGCCGGAGCATAGCGGACGACGCCATCGGCGCCAACCTTGCGCGAAACGCGGCCGGCATAGAGGAGGTAGTGCAAGTGCGCGATCGCCTCCCCCATGGCAAAGGTCGTCTGGTGGGTGTCCAGCTTCCTGCGAAACAGCACTTCGAGGACGTCGAATGCTGCGAGCGGGCCTCGGGCGGTGGCGAGCGCGTGCTCGAGTTCGGCAAGCCGGTCGGCGTGGTGCCGCGCGAGCGCGTCCACGCGCGCGTGCGCGCCGCGGAACGGCAGCCCGTGGGATGGCAGGATCAGCGTATCGGCCGGGAGATCGAGATAGTCGCGGATGGAGGCAAGAAACTGCCCGAGCGGATCTCCGTCCGGGTCGACCGACCAGACGCTGACGTTGGTTGAAATCTTCGGCAGCAGCATGTCGCCGGAAATGCACACGCCGAGGTCCGCGCAGAAGAGCGAGGCGTGCTCTGGCGCGTGGCCGTTTCCGACGATCACCTGCCACTTGTGTCCGGCTATCGTCAGCGTCTCGTTGCCCAGGATCCGCCGGTACCGGTTTGGCAGCGGTAGTACGCTCTTGCGATAGAAGTGACCGCGCTTGGCCAACCCCTCGTCATGCGAGGTATCCATGCCGTTGGCCTTGTAGAGGACGACGGCGGCCTCGGGCGAATAGCCTGCTGCGTTGTCCATTACGGCATGGGCGGTCAGGTACTCGCCCTGCGTCATCCACAAAGGGCAGCCGAAGCGCTCGACCAGCCAGCCCGCATTCCCGGCATGGTCCGGGTGGTAATGCGTGACGATCAGCCGGTGAACCGGCCGGCCGCCGAGATGCGCTGCAAACACCTTGTCCCAGTTCGCCCGCGTGGCGTCGTTCGAAAGCCCGCAATCGATGATCGTGAATCCCGGCACGCCGTCCTTTTCGTCGTCGAGCAGCCACAAGTTGATGTGGTCGAGCGCAAACGGAAGCGCCATGCGCAGCCAGCGCACGCCGGGCGCGACTTCGGTGGTCGAACCGGCCGCGGGCGGGTCGGCAAAAGGAAACTGGAGCGGAGCGGGCATCCGGTGCCTGTCGGTGGGTCGGGTAGAACTCGGGGCGGCGCGGTCGGCTAAAATGGGCACCTGACCACTCGCGGCCCGGGCGGAACGGTACTGCGACGATTATCGCCGCGCCGCAGCATCCCGGCAATCGAAGTCTCGAAACTCATGGCCAGCCCTGCCCCGGACGACAAGGCCGAACGCACCGCCTACTCGATCAGCGACCTCGCGCGCGAATTCGACGTCACGCCGCGCGCGATCCGCTTTTACGAAGCCGAGGGCCTGCTCTCGCCCGCCCGCCAGGGCCAGCGTCGCATCTACTCGCTGCGCGACCGGACGCGGCTCAAGCTCACTCTGCGCGGCAAGCGCCTGGGCCTGACGCTGTCGGAGATCCGCGAGATCGTCGACATGTACGACACCGGCCGGGACGAACGCCCTCAACTGGAGAAATTCCTCGCCGTGCTCGAAGCGCACAAGCGGCAACTCGAGCAGCAGCGCATCGACATCGAGGCGCAGCTCTCCGAGATCGGGCTGTTCGAGAAGCGCTGCCGCAGGCTGCTCGCCGAGCAAAGGCGCAGCGGCCGGCGCGGTCGCGGGACAAGTTGACGTTTACGTAAACGTTAAGCAGAATCCGCCGGTCCCGAGCCCCGCACGCACTGTCCGCCCATGAACGTTCCACCCGCCGCCGAGCGTTTCGAGCCCCAGGACCCGGCCTACGCCGAACGTTGTCGCGGCAGCTTCGCGCGCCAGAAAGCCATGAAGCTCATCGGCGGAACGCTCCTGGCGCTTGAGCCCGGGTTCTGTGAGGTCGAACTGCCCTTTCGCGAAGACCTCACGCAGCAAAAGGGCTTCGTCCATGGCGGGATCGTCGGCATGATTGCCGACTCGGCCTGCGGATATGCGGCCTTCAGCCTGATGCCAGCCGGCTGTTCGCTTGTGACGGTCGAATACAAGATCAACATCCTTGCGCCTGCGCTCGGCGAGCGGCTGGTGGCGCGCGGAGCGGTCGTGCGGCCGGGCCGCACGCTGACCGTCGCGCGTGCCGAGGTATACGCGGAAAGCGAAGGGCGCAGTTTGCATTGCGCCTCGATGCAGCAAACCCTGATGATGCTGGCCGGGCGCTCGGACCACCCCGACTGACGATCGGCAGGCAGACGGAGGTATCAATGGACTACCCATTCCTCAGGTTCGACCACGGCGAGGACATCGCCGCCTTGCGCGAGACCGTGCGCCGGTTTGCCGATGCGGAGATTGCGCCGCGCGCCTCCGACATCGACCGCACCAACGAATTCCCGATGGACCTGTGGCCGAAGATGGGCGCGCTCGGCCTGCTCGGCATCACGGTGCGGGAGGAGTATGGCGGCACGAACATGGGCTACCTCGCGCACATCGTCGCGGTGGAGGAAATCAGCCGTGCGTCGGCCTCGGTCGGCCTCTCCTATGGCGCGTTCTCCAACCTTTGCGTGAACCAGATCCACCGCAACGGCAGCGAAGCGCAGAAGAAGCGATACCTGCCCAGACTCGTCTCCGGCGAGCAGGTCGGCGCCCTGGCTATGAGCGAACCCGGCGCCGGCTCCGACGTGGTCGGAATGCGGCTGCGCGCCGAGCGTCGCGGCAGCAAGTACGTGGTGAACGGCAACAAGATGTGGATCACCAACGGGCCGGACGCCGACGTGCTCGTCGTCTACGCCAAGACCGATTCGAACGCCGGCCCCCGCGGCATTACGGCCTTCCTGATCGAGAAGGGGATGAAAGGCTTCACCACCGCGCAAAAGCTCGACAAGCTCGGCATGCGCGGCTCGAACACCTGCGAGCTGGTCTTTCGCGACTGCGAGGTACCGGAGGAAAACATCCTGAGCCAGGAAGGCCGCGGTGTGAACGTGTTGATGAGCGGCCTCGACTACGAGCGTGCGGTGCTCGCCGGCGGTCCGCTCGGGATCATGGCGGCGTGCCTCGACATTGTGATTCCCTACGTCCACGACAGGAAGCAATTCGGCCAGCCGATCGGCGAATTCCAGCTGATGCAGGGCAAGCTCGCCGACATGTACGCCACGTTTTCCTATTGCCGCGCCTATGTGTATGCGGTCGGACAGGCGCTCGATCGCGGCGAGACCACGCGCAAGGACGCAGCAGGCGCGATCCTCGTTGCGGCCGAGAAGGCCACGTGGATGGCCGGCGAGGCGATCCAGGCGCTGGGCGGCATGGGCTACATCAACGAGACTCCCGCCGGGCGGCTCTGGCGCGACGCGAAGCTCTATGAGATCGGCGCGGGCACGAGCGAGATCCGCCGCTGGCTGATCGGCCGCGAACTGTTCGCGGAAACCGCATGATCGCCTCCGGGGCGCCTCACGCGCCGATCGAGACCTACCGGGGCGCGGTTTACCCGTGGCACTGCGACCACATGGGTCACATGAACGTCATGTGGTACGTCGGCAAGTTCGACGAGGCCACCTGGAACCTGTTCGCCGGCCTCGGCCTGACCGCGGCATCGCTGAAGCAGAGTTCCCGTGGCATGGCCGCCGTCAGGCAGGACATCACGTACCGGCGCGAACTGCTACCGGGCGACCTCGTGAGCATCCGCACCGTCCTGCTTGAAATCCGCGGCAAGGTGGTCAGGTTCGTCCATGAAATGCGCAACGGGCCTGAAGGCGAAATTGCTGCGATCATGGTCCTGACTGCGGTCCACATAGACACTGCAGCCCGCAAGTCCTGCCCGCTGCCGCCCGACGTCGTCGAACGCGGGAAGGCGATGCTCGGGACCTACGACCTCCCCGACTAATTGCAAGGACCGGTACGATGCCGCGGATCAATACGCCTTTCACCGAGCTCGTCGGACTCGAAGTCCCGATCATCCAGGCACCGATGGCCGGTGGGCCGGCGTCGCCGGAACTGGTCACCGCCTGTTCGGCGGCGGGCGCGCTCGGCTCGTTCGGGTTTGCCTATACCCAGCCGGCCGAAATGAAGGCGCAGGCAGCCGCGGTCCGCGCCAAGACGGACCGGCCGTTCGGCATCAACCTGTTTGGATGGCCGTTGCCGGGAGACATCGCCGACCGCGACCAGCGCGAATCGCTTGCCGCAGTTGCAGGCTACTACGCCGAACTCGGGCTCGGCGCTCCCGAGCCGGTGCGCGCGCCGTACGGACCGGATTTCGAGGCTCAGCTCGCCGCCGTGGTGGAGATCCGTCCGCGCGTTTTTACGATCCACCTCAATGACCTGACACCGGATCGCCTCGGCAGGCTCAAGGGCGCCGGGAGCCTGGTCGGCGGCAGCGCGACATGCGTCGCCGAGGCCGAAAAGCTCGCTGCGTCGGGATTCGATTTCGTGATTGCGCAGGGTGGCGAGGCCGGCGGACATCGCGGCACTTACGCGCGTGACCCGTATGAGGCGCTTACCGGGACGCTCGCGCTCACCCGGGCCGTTGTTCGCGCGGTGCGCGTTCCGGTGATTGCGGCCGGCGGAATCATGGACGGGGCCGGGATCGCGGCGGCGCTCGCGCTCGGAGCACAGGCCGCACAGCTCGGCACGGCATTTATACCGTGCCCGGAGTCGGGCGCGCCTCGTCCCCACAAGGAGGCCCTCCTCGCGGCCCGGGAAGACATCACGACGCTCACCGAAAAGTTTTCCGGCAAGCCGGCACGCGGCATCGCCAACCGATTCATCCGCGAAATGAGCCGGCGGGACGCTGCGCAGCTCGCGTTTCCGGCGCAAAATAGCGTCACCGGCAAGCTGCGCGTTGCCGCAGCAAAGGCCGGCAACCCCGATTTCCTCGCACTGTGGGCAGGCCAGGGGATCGCAATGTCCCGCGCCCTGCCCGCTGCGGATCTCATCGCGCGGCTGGAAACCGAAACCGTCGAAGCCGTCCGCCGTACGGCTGCCTTGTTGAAGGAGTGATCATGGGAGAAGACATGCAGCGTGACCCGATCGTCATCGTTTCCGCCGCCCGCACGCCGATGGGCGCATTCCAGGGCGAGCTCAAGGGATTCGCGGCGCCGGAACTCGGCGCCGCCGCAATTCGCGCCGCCGTCGAGCGCGCAAAGCTGAAGCCGGAGGACGTGCAGGAAGTCATCATGGGTTGCGTGCTGCCCGCAGGCCAGGGCCAGGCGCCCGCGCGCCAGGCGAGCCTCGGCGCCGGCCTGCCGCTCGCAGCGGGTTGCACCACGATCAACAAGATGTGCGGTTCAGGCATGAAGGCCGCGATGCTCGCCACGGACCTGCTCGCGGCGGGTACCAACGAAATCATGATCGCCGGCGGCATGGAATCGATGACCAACGCGCCCTACCTGCTGCCCAAGGCCCGCGGCGGCTATCGCATGGGCCACGGCCAGGTCATGGACCACATGTTCCTCGACGGCCTCGAGGATGCGTATGACAAGGGGCGCCTGATGGGCACGTTCGCCGAGGAATGCGCGAGGAAGTACTCTTTCACGCGCGAAGCCCAGGACGCCTTCGCGGTGAAGTCCCTGGAGCGCGCGCAGAAGGCGAACAAGGAGGGCTGGTTCGCCTGGGAGATCACGCCGATGGCAATCAAGGCCGGCAAGGACCAGCGCTTCATCGAGACCGACGAGCAGCCATTCAAGGCCAACTTCGACAAGATCCCGACACTGAAGCCCGCCTTTGCGAAGGACGGCACGGTGACCGCCGCCAATTCGAGCTCGATCTCCGACGGCGGCGCGGCCCTTGTGATGATGCGCCGCTCGACCGCCGACAAACGCGGCCTTGCCCCGATCGCGACGGTCGTCGGCCACTCCACGCATGCGCAGGAACCGGGCTGGTTCACGACCGCGCCGGTAGGCGCGATCCGAAAGCTGTTCGACAAGACCGGCTGGAGCGCGGGCCAGGTCGACCTCTACGAGATCAACGAGGCCTTTGCCGTCGTGACCATGGCCGCGATGCAGGAGCACAAGCTGCCGCACGAGAAGGTCAACGTCCACGGGGGCGCGTGCGCGCTCGGCCACCCGATCGGCGCTTCGGGTACGCGAATCCTCGTCACTCTGATCGGCGCGCTGCGCAAGTACGGCGGCAGGCGCGGCGTGGCCAGCCTGTGCATCGGCGGCGGCGAAGCCACCGCCATGGCGCTGGAGCTCGCCTGATGCCGAATCGTGCCAGCGCGGTCCTCATTGTCGGCGCTTCACGCGGGATCGGCTTCGAACTGGCGCGGCAGTACCGCGCAGACCACTGGGACGTGATCGGCACCGCGCGCGACGAGGCGGGCCTCGCGCGACTCGCGGGCCTCGGCGCGAAAGCGGTCCGCCTGGATGCGACCGCGACCGATGCGGCCGCGCAGCTCCAGGCCGGCCTTGCCGGCGCGAGCCTGGACGTCGCGATCCACTGCGCCGGCATCGTCGGGCCGCGGACCCAGCATCTCGAGCCGCCGACCGATGCCGAATTCGACTCTGTCATGCGCACCAACGTCCTGGCCGCCATGCGGCTCGCGCCGCTCGCCGCTCCTGCGCTTGCGCCGAACAAGGGCAAGCTCGCGGTGATCTCATCGCGCATGGGATCGATCGGCCTGCGCAACTCGACCTCGAGCTGGCTGTACCGCGCCAGCAAGGCCGCGCTCAATTCGGCGCTCAAGGACATGTCGCTGGTGCTGGGCCCGCAAGGCATCACGTGCGTTACGCTGCATCCGGGCTGGGTCCGCACCGATATGGGCGGCGCCGGCGCAGACATCGACGTCGCAACCAGCGTGAGCGGGATCCGCGCCACGCTGGCCCGGGCAACGCCCGCGCAGAACGGCAGCTTCCTGAACTACGACGGCACGGAGTTTGCCTGGTGAGATTCCATTTTCGGAAAACAAGTTGACCTGACAGCCGCGTCCCGGGCCGATCCCAGATAAGCGAAGTTTCACTTTCCATGCCAAAGAAACTGATTTCCTCCGGTTCGGCCTTCGAGGCGGTCGCCGGCTACAGCCGCGCGGTGATCGACGGCGACTGGATCCACGTCTCCGGCACCACCGGATTCGACTATTCGACGATGACGATTTCGGACGACCTGGTCACGCAGGCACGGCAGGCATTCAGGAACATCGCCGCCGCGCTCGGCCAAGCCGGCGCGTCGCTCGATGACGTGGTCCGCGTCACCTACTACCTCACCGATCGCGCCTGCTTCCAGGCCCTCGCCCCGGTCTTCGGCGAATATTTCGCGCGGGCCCGGCCTGCTGCGACCGCGGTGATCTGCGGACTGGTGGACGAGCGCATGAAGATCGAAGTCGAGGTTACCGCGAGGATAGGCGTTTGAAGCCTGCCGCCGGCAGGGCCGAGTTGCAGCGCCTGCTCGACAGCGAGCGCTTCCTGCAGCCGTGGAAGTTCAAGCTGGTCAAGGCCGACGGCTGGGAGTGCGTCGTGGCCCTGCCGAACCGCCCGGCGCTCGAGCGCCCCGGCGGCATCGTCAACGGGCCGGCGCTGGTCGCCGCTGCCGATGTGGCGATGTGGCTCGCGATCAAGTCGCGACTGGGCATGGCGCACGACGCGCTCACTTCGGACCTGAACACTGTTTTCCTCGCGCCCGCGAAGGCAAAGACCGTGTATTGCACCGCGCGCATCATCAAGGCGGGGGCGCGGCGCTTTTTCGGCACGGCCGAATGCCGCGACCGCGCCGGCAACGTCTTCAGCCACCATACGCTCACCTACGTCCGGGTGACTTGAGAATGCCGCTCTCGTCCGCCTGCGACGCGCCGCTCCACGCCGGCCGGCCCTGCCTGAAGGAAGCGTCGACGTCCGAGCCGGTGGCCTCGGCAACGGCGGAAAGGGGCTGCTCGGACGCGATCCGGTCAAACGACGGTTACGGCTACGTGGCAGACTTTCCGGTGGAGCGCATCCGGCGGGCCGTGCAGGTGTGCAGGATCTACGATGGCGCGGGCGACCTCCGGCGCCGGGTGATCGGGCGCGCCCACGCAGGCGCGCGCACAAACGCGCCTTGGCGCATTGAAGCGGTGGAGCAGACATGGCATTGAAAAAGGGCATCAAGGACCTCATCGCCGAGGCGGAGAAGAAATCCAGGGGCATCAGCGTCGATGCAGCCAAGGCAAAGCTCGGCGACGCGAACACCTTGTTCGTCGACCTGCGCGACGTGCGCGAGCTCGAACGCGACGGCATGATCCCGGGCGCATTCCATGCACCGCGCGGCATGCTCGAATTCTGGGTCGATCCCGACAGCCCCTACTACAAGCCGGTGTTCGCCGGGGACAAGACCCTGATCCTCTACTGCGCCGCCGACTGGCGCGGCGTCCTCGCGGCCGCGACGCTCGAGGACATGGGCGTGAAGAACGTGCTGCACCTCGAAGGCGGCTTCGGGCAATGGAAGAAGAACGGCCACCCGGCCGCCGAGCGGTCAGGTCATGCGTCTGCGGCCGAGAGACCGTCGAGCAAGGAAAAAGCCTGATGCCGGTCTTCAAGTCGCAACTCGACCCGCGCTCGGCCGAATTCAAGGCCAACGCGGCCCTCATGCGCTCGCTGGTGGCCGACCTGCGCGAAAAGGTCGCGAAAATCACGGCCGGCGGCGACGAGGCATCGCGCCAGAAGCACATTTCGCGCGGCAAGCTGCTGCCGCGCGAGCGCGTTCGCACGCTGCTCGACCCCGGCTCGCCCTTCCTCGAAATCGGCCAGCTCGCGGCCTACGGCATGTACGGCGGCGAAGTGCCGTCGGCGTCGATCATCACCGGCATCGGCCGGATCGCGGGGCGCGAGTGCGTTGTCGTGGCGAACGACGCGACCGTCAAGGGCGGCACGTACTTCCCGATGACGGTCAAGAAGCACCTGCGCGCCCAGGAGATCGCGACGCAGAACCGGCTGCCGTGCATCTATCTCGTGGACTCCGGCGGCGCCAACCTGCCGAACCAGGACGACGTCTTTCCCGACCGCGAGCATTTCGGCCGCATCTTCTACAACCAGGCGAACATGTCGGCCGCCGGCATCCCGCAGATCGCGGTGGTCATGGGCTCGTGCACCGCAGGCGGCGCGTACGTGCCGGCGATGTCGGATGAGTCGATCATCGTGAAGAACCAGGGCACGATCTTCCTCGGCGGGCCGCCGATCGTGAAGGCCGCCACCGGCGAGATCGTCTCGGCCGAGGACCTCGGCGGCGCGGACGTGCATACGCGCGTGTCCGGCGTGGCGGATCACCTTGCGCAAAACGACGCGCATGCCCTGGCAATCGCGCGCAACATCGTCGGCAACCTGAACCGCGGGAAGACGGTGACGCTGGATGTCCGAGAGAGCGTCGAGCCGCTCTACGCGCCGGAGGAAGTCTACGGCGTGATCCCGAGCGAGACACGCAAGCCGTACGACGTGCGCGAGGTGATCGCACGCATCGTGGACGGTTCGGAAATCGACGAATTCAAGCGCAACTACGGCACGACACTGGTGACCGGGTTCGCGCACATCCACGGCTACCCGGTGGCGATCCTCGCCAACAACGGCGTGCTGTTCTCCGAGAGTTCGCTGAAGGCCACGCACTTCATCGAACTGGCCTGCCAGCGCAACATCCCGCTGGTGTTCCTGCAGAACATTACCGGCTACATGGTGGGCAGGAAGTACGAGGCCGGCGGCATTGCGCGCGACGGCGCCAAGATGGTGACTGCAGTGGCCACCGCGCGCGTGCCGAAATTCACCGTGATCATCGGCGGCTCGTTCGGCGCCGGCAATTACGGCATGTGCGGCCGCGCCTATTCGCCGCGGTTCCTGTGGATGTGGCCGAATGCGCGCATCTCGGTGCTGGGCGGCCCGCAGGCGGCATCGGTGCTCGCCACCGTCAAGCGCGACGGCATCGAGGCCAAGGGCGGGCAATGGTCGGCGGAGGAGGAGGCCGCATTCAAGCAGCCGATCCTCGACCAGTACGAGCGGCAGGGCCATCCTTATTACGCGAGCGCCCGCCTGTGGGATGACGGCGTGATCGACCCGGCGGACA
Source organism: uncultured Bordetella sp. (assembly GCA_964599095.1). GTDB lineage: Bacteria > Pseudomonadota > Gammaproteobacteria > Burkholderiales > SG8-39 > SZAS-79. The sequence continues at coordinate 27,309 of CAZREB010000011.1, read as the reverse complement.
CGCGCCGGGTGCTCGGCCTCGCAATATCGGCTTCGTTGAACGCCCCCGTGGAAGACACCAAGTTCGGCATTTTCAGGATGTGACGGAAGACCCATGGCCAAGAACCTCGAACTTTCCATCCGCAATCACTGCGCACTCCTGATCCTCAACCGGCCGGAGATCCGCAATGCGTTCGACGATGAGCTGATCGCCAACCTTACGAAGACGCTGAAAAAGCTCGACGCCGACGATTCGGTACGCGCGGTCGTCCTGATGGGCGCGGGCCCGGCGTTCTGCGCCGGTGCCGACCTCAACTGGATGAAGCGCATGGCCGGCTACTCCCTCGAACAAAACTACGCCGATGCGAAGGCGCTGGCCGAGATGCTGAAGACGCTCGACCGCCTGTCCAAGCCCACGATCGCGCGGGTCCACGGCCCGGCCTTCGCCGGCGGTGTCGGTCTGGTGGCAGCCTGCGACATCGCAGTCGGCAGCGTGAATGCGGAGTTCGCGCTGACCGAGTCCAAGCTCGGGCTTTCGCCGGCGACGATCAGCCCTTACGTGATCCGCGCGATGGGCGAGCGCATGGCGCATCGCTACTTCCTCACCGCGGAAAAGTTCAGCGCGGCCGAGGCGTATCGGATCGGCCTGCTATCCGAGCTTTGCCCGCCCGAGGAGCTCGACAACAAGATCAACGAACTGCTGGGCCACCTGGTCCTCGGCGGTAAGGACGCGCTTGCGAAGATCAAGGACCTCATCCGCGCGGTATCGCGCGGCCCGATCGACGACCCGATGATCGACGACACCGCGCAGCGGATTGCCGAAATCCGCGTGTCGAAGGAAGGGCGGGAAGGCATCGCATCGTTCCTCGGCAAGCGCAAACCCGCCTGGGTGGCTGCAACTGCCGGGGCGGATGCGCCAGAAGTCCCTGCCGGGGCCGAGGCCGGAAAAGCGAAGAAGCGCTAAGTGTTCACAAAGATCCTGATCGCCAATCGCGGCGAGATTGCCTGCCGCATCGCGAAGACCGCGAAGCGCCTGGGCATCCGCGTGGTCGCCGTGTACTCGGAAGCCGACGCCAACGCGCGCCACGTGGCGATGGCCGATGAGGCGTACTGCATCGGCCCGGCCGCGGCAAAGGAAAGCTACCTGCGCGGCGGGGCGATCATCGAGGCGGCAAGGAAGGCCGGCGCGCAGGCCGTCCACCCGGGCTATGGCTTCCTTTCCGAGAACGAGGATTTCGCCGCCTCCTGCGAGAAGGCGGGGCTGGTGTTCATCGGCCCGCCGGCTTCGGCGATCCGCGCGATGGGATCCAAGAGCGCCGCGAAGTCGCTGATGGAGAAAGCCGGCGTGCCGCTCGTGCCCGGCTACCACGGCGAGCGCCAGGAACCGGAATTCCTGCGCGGCCAGTCGGACCGGATCGGCTACCCGGTCCTCATCAAGGCTTCGGCCGGGGGGGGCGGTAAAGGCATGCGCGTGGTCGAAGGCGATGCCGACTTCGAAGCGGCACTCGCTTCGTGCCAGCGGGAAGCGAAAGCGTCGTTCGGCGACGACCGGGTACTCGTCGAGAAGTATCTTTCCCGACCCCGGCACATCGAGATTCAGGTGTTCGCCGACACCAAGGGCCGGTGCGTGTACCTGTTCGAACGCGACTGCTCGGTGCAGCGGCGCCACCAGAAAGTCCTTGAGGAAGCGCCCGCGCCCGGCATGAGCGAAGACCGGCGCAGAGCCATGGGCGAAGCCGCAGTGGCCGCCGCCAAGGCCGTGGGCTACGTGGGCGCCGGTACAGTCGAATTCATCGCCAATCAGGACGGCAGCTTCTACTTCATGGAGATGAACACCCGGCTGCAGGTCGAGCACCCGGTGACCGAAATGATCACCGGCCTCGACCTTGTCGAATGGCAGCTGCGGGTCGCGTCGGGCGAACCGCTGCCGTTGCCACAGGAGCGCCTCGCCATCCGCGGCCATTCGATCGAGGCGCGCGTCTACGCGGAGAACCCGGCGAAGAATTTCCTGCCGTCGACCGGCACGCTGCGGCACCTGCGCGCGCCTGATGCCGCGGAATTCGAAGTCGGCAGCGGCGCGTCGCCTGCGGCAGTGCGCGTGGACTCGGGGGTCCGCGAGGGTGACGCCATCAGCCCGTACTACGACCCGATGATCGCGAAGCTGATCGTGTGGGGCGACACGCGCGAGGCGGCGCTCGCGCGCATGAGCGCGGCCCTCGGAGAGTTCGAAGTCGTCGGCGTCACGACCAACATCGAGTTCCTCGGCCGCATCGTCAGGAGCCACGCTTTTTCCACCGGCGACCTCGACACCGGGCTGATCGAGCGCAACCGGATCGAGCTCTTTCACCGCCCCCCCGCCGTGCGGGACGACGTGCTCGCCGCCGCCACTTTCGCCGAGCTGGCTCGCGGCAAGGCGTTGGCGCTCGACCGTGCGCGTGCATCGGGCGAACCGAATTCGCCGTGGCACCTGGTCGACGGGTGGCGCATGAACGACGCCTCCCACCAATCGCTGGTATTCACCGAGGGCAAGCAGCACACCGCGGTCACGGTCCGGCACTCCGCGTCCGGCTACCGGCTCCGCGTACCCTCGGGCGAATTCGCGCTCTCGGGCGAGACCGGGCCGGACAACCGCATCCGGCTGTGGCTGGACGATCGATGCATCGTGGCGCGGGCCCTTCGCTTCGGGACCGAATGGAATATCTTCCTCGCCGGCGAACAGCATCGCCTCGCGCTGCGCGACGAACTGCACGAACTCGAGTCCGAGGCGCACGGCGGCACGCTTGCCGCGCCGATGCCCGGTAAGGTGATCGCAGTGCTGGTGAAGAAGGGGGCCCGGGTGGAGAAAGGCGCGCCGCTCGTGATCCTCGAAGCGATGAAGATGGAGCACACGATCACCGCGCCGCGCGCCGGCAAGGTCGCCGAGATCCGCTACGCAGCCGGCGAGCAGGTCGACGAGGGTGTGGACTTGCTGATCCTGGAAGACTAGCGCAGGCGTCGCGCCTCCGGCGACATGCCGACGCCGTCGATCTTCGCACCGCAGTCCGGGCATTTTCCACCGGCGATGCGGTTGTCGCGAATCCGGTATCCGTAGCGGTCGATGAGCAGGGCGTCGCACTTGTAGCAGAAGGTGTTCTCGCCCTTTTCGCCCGGCACGTTACCCGCGTACACGTACCGCAGGCCGGCCTCGCGGCCGATCTCCAGCGCACGCCGCAGCGTCGCAACCGGCGTCACCGGGGTGTCGAGCATCTTGTACGCCGGGTAGAACTGCGACACGTGCCACGGAACCTCGGGGCCGACCGAGGCGAGGAATCCGGCGATGGCGCGCAACTCGGCCTCCGTATCGTTGACGCCCGGCACTACCAGCGTCGTCACCTCCAGCCACACGCCGAGCTCATGCAGCAAGCGGATCGAATCCATGACAGGCTGCAATTGTGCGCGGCTGATTCGCTTGTAGCTGTCCGGGTTGAAATACTTGAGGTCGACGTTCGCCGCGTCGAGCACCGGGGCAATCTTGCGCAGGGGGGCCTCGCTGATGAACCCATTGGTGTGGAACAGGTTCTTGAGACCTTTCTCGCGCGCAAGGACCGCAGTGTCGTACGCCAGTTCGTAGAATATCGTCGGTTCCGTGTACGTATAGGCGACCGATTCGCAGCCGCTCGCGACTGCCGCCGCGACGATGGCCTTCGGCTCGACATGCTCGCCGACCAGCATCCGGTCCACGGCATCGAGTTGCGGGCAGATGGGCTGCCCGGCACGGGCCGGATGCACCCCCTCCACCCCGTGCGGCAGGTGGTCCTTCGGCCACTGCGATATTTCCCAGTTCTGGCAGAAGGCGCAGCGCAGATTGCAGCCGACGGTCGCAATCGAGTAGGCATGCGAGCCGGGCAGGAAATGGTAAAGCGGCTTCTTCTCGATCGGGTCGATCCCGCGTGCGATCAACTTGTCGTACACCAGCGTGTAGAGCTTGCCGCCCCGGTTGAAGCGCACGCTGCAGGCGCCGCGCCCGCCGTCGCGGATATGGCAGTCGTGGGGGCACAGCGTGCAGAGCACCGCGCCGTCGGCTTCCGGTGTGTAGAAATCCGCTTCGTGCAGCATGAAATATTGTTGCCGGGCCGGAAGAGGGGCAATTGACGTGGATCAATCCCCCGCTTTGCACCGCATTTGACCGGCATCAATATGCGAATGCCGCCCGCGCAGAACAGTATCGACATGAATCTGGAAGTCAGCACGTTCGGCGCGCCGTTGCCGGGGGCCCCTTTCCTCGAGATGGTCGAGCGCAAGGGACTGGGCCACCCGGACACCATCTGCGACGCGCTCGCCGAAAACCTGAGCCTCGCGTTGTCGCGCCATTACTTCGAGCGCTGCGGCACGATCCTGCATCACAATGTGGACAAGGGATTGCTGGTCGGCGGTACGGCCCGGCCTGCTTTCGGCGGCGGCGAGGTCGGCGAGCCGATCGAGATCTACATTGCCGGCCGCGCCACTACCGCCTCCGGGGGCCTCGTATTCCCTGTCCGGGAGATCGCGGTACAGGAAAGTCGCCGCTGGCTCCGCGCCCACCTGCGTCACCTCGATGCCGATCGCCACGTGCGCATCCATCCTCGCATCCGCCCGACCTCGCCGGACCTTGCTGCGCTGTTCCTGCGCCAGCGGCCGGCAGGCGCCCCGCTGGCGAACGATTCTTCGATGGGCGCAGGCTACGCGCCGCTCGACGAGCTCGAAAGCGTGGTCCTCGCCGTGGAGCGCGCGCTCAATTCGGCGGAGACGAAGCGTGCCCACCCCGAGGCAGGCGAGGACGTCAAGGTTGTCGGCCTGCGCAACCGGGACGGGATTGAACTCACGGTGGCCTGCGCTTTTGTCGGCCGCCACGTGGCCAACCTGGCGGACTACCGTGCGAAGAAGGCCCGCCTTTGCGAACTCGCGCTGTCCGCGGCCCGCGCAATCACGAACGTGCCGATCGAAGTCGCGATGAATACCGCCGACGGCGAGACGCCCGACAGCGTCTACCTGACGGTGACCGGCCTGTCGGCCGAGGCCGGCGACGACGGGCAAGTCGGCCGCGGCAATCGTGCGAACGGCCTCATCACCCCGTATCGGCCGATGACCCTCGAAGCGGTCGCCGGCAAGAACCCGGTGACCCATGTCGGCAAGCTCTACAACCTCGCAGCGCAGCGAATCGCTGAAAGGCTGGTCGAGCAGGTGCCCGGCGTGGCGGAGGCGCAGTGCTACCTGGTCAGCCGCATCGGCATGCCGATCGACGATCCGCGCCTCATGGACGTCAGGGTACGGCTCCACGAGCCCGGTTCCCTGCCCGCACTGCGGCCGCGCATCGCGGAAATCGCGCGATCGGGGATGGCGGGCATCGACACGATGTGGCGCGAACTTCTCGACCAACCCCGACAGGAATGGTGAAGGACATGGGACTGCCCGATCATGAGGTTACGGATCTGGCACTCGCCGAAGCCGGCGAGGGCCGGATCCGCTGGGCCTTTGCCGAAATGCCGGTGCTCGCGGGCCTGCTCGACAGGTTCGGGCGCGAGCGGCCGCTCGAAGGGCTGCGCGTCTCGGCCTGCCTGCACGTCACCACCGAGACGGCCAATCTCGCACGCGTGCTGAAGGCGGGTGGCGCGGACGTGCGGCTTTGTGCGAGCAACCCCCTGTCCACGCAGGACGACGTTGCCGCGGCGCTGGTGGCCAGGCACGGCGTGCCGACTTTCGCGATGCGCGGCGAGGACACGAAGTCCTACTACCGGCACATCGACCTCGCCTTGGGCGAGGCCCCCCAGCTCACGCTCGACGACGGCGCCGATCTCGTAAGCACGTTGCACGCCAGGCGCAACGAGCTGCTTGCCGGCGTGATCGGCGGCATGGAGGAGACCACCACCGGAGTGATGCGCTTGCGCGCCATGGCGCGCGAGGGTGCCTTGCGCTACCCGGTGATCGCGGTCAACGATGCGATGACCAAGCACCTGTTCGACAACCGCTACGGCACCGGCCAGAGCACGATCGACGGCATAGTGCGCGCCACCAACATCCTGCTCGCCGGCAAGGTGTTCGTCGTCGCGGGCTACGGCTGGTGCGGGCGCGGGATCGCAATGCGCGCGCGCGGCATGGGCGCCAACGTGGTGGTGACCGAGGCCGACGCGCTTCACGCTCTCGAGGCGGTCATGGACGGCTACCGCGTGATGCCCCTCGAGGACGCCGCGCGCATTGCCGATTTCGTCGTTACCGCGACCGGCGGCAAGAACGTGGTCGGCGCGCGCCACCTCGCCGTGATGAAGGACGGGTGCGTGCTCGCCAATTCCGGCCATTTCAACGTCGAGATCGACATCCCGGCGCTCGCCTTGCTCGCGCGGGAGACAACCGTGCCGCGCGCCAACGTGCAGGAGTACCGCCTGCATGACGGCCGCACGCTGCGCCTGCTCGCCGAAGGACGCCTGGTGAACCTGGCCGCAGCCGAAGGCCATCCGTCGGCGGTCATGGACATGAGCTTTGCCAACCAGGCACTGTGCGCCGAGCATTTCGTGAGGAATCGCGGCAGGCTGGAGGCCGCCGTCCACGACGTTCCGGTCGGGATCGACCGCGAGGTTGCGCGGCTCAAGCTCGAAGCCATGGGCGTTCGCATCGACGCCCTGAGCGCAGAGCAGACGCGCTACCTCGATTCCTGGCGCGAGGGGACCTGAGCGGAACGCGCGGGGAACGTGCCGGTTCTCAGTACCTGGCGTGCCCCGGCGTGCGCGGGAACGGGATTACGTCCCTGACGTTCGACAAGCCCGTGACATAAGCCACCGTCCGCTCGAATCCCAGGCCGAACCCGGCGTGCGGCACGGTGCCATAGCGGCGCAGGTCCCGGTACCAGCCGTAATGCTCGCGATCGAGGCCCGCCTCGATCATGCGGGCGTCAAGGACGGCCAGCCTTTCCTCGCGCTGGCTGCCGCCGATGATCTCGCCGATGCCCGGCGCCAGCACGTCCATGGCGGCGACGGTCCTTCCGTCGTCGTTCAGGCGCATGTAGAACGCCTTGATGCCTTTCGGGTAATTCATGACGATCACCGGCTTCTTCGCGTGCTGCTCGGTGAGGTAGCGCTCGTGCTCGGACTGCAGGTCGATACCCCATTGCACCGGGAACTCGAATTTCTGCTTCGCCTTTTCGAGGATCGCGATCGCCTCGCCGTAGCCCATGCGCACGAATTCCGAATCGACGATGCCCTGCAGCTTCGCGACGAGGCCCTTCTCGATCCGCTCGTCGAAGAACGCCATGTCCTCCGCCCGTTCGACCAGCAGCGTGCGCAGTATGTGCTTGAGCAGCGCTTCGGCGAGGTTCGCGTTGTCCGCGAGGCCGGCAAATGCGATTTCCGGCTCGATCATCCAGAACTCGGCAAGGTGGCGGCTGGTGTTCGAGTTCTCGGCGCGGAACGTCGGGCCGAACGTGTAGACCTTGGACATCGCGAGGCAATAGCTCTCGACGTTCAACTGCCCGGAGACGGTGAGGAAGGCCTCGCGCCCGAAGAAGTCCTGCGCAAAGTCGACCTTGCCCTCCGGCGTGCGCGGCAGGTTTGCGAAGTCGAGCGTCGAAACGCGAAACAACGAACCTGCGCCCTCTGCGTCGGAGGAGGTGATGATCGGCGTGTTGACCCAGAAGAAGCCTTGCTCGTCGAAGAAGCGATGAATCGCCTTGGCGATCGTGTGGCGCACCCGGGTCGCTGCGCCGATGACGTTGGTTCGCGGCCGCAGGTGGGCGACCTCGCGCAGGAATTCGAGCGTATGCGCCTTGGGCTGGATCGGGTATGAGTCCGGGTCTTCCACCCAACCCACCACCGTGATCGAGCTCGCCTGCATCTCGAACGGCTGCCCCTTGGCCGGCGAGGGGACGATCAAGCCGGTGGCCTCGATCGCGCAGCCCGCCGTAAGGTGCTGCACCTCGGAAACGTAGTTCGGCAGCGTGTTCGGCGCGACGACCTGTACCGGATGGAAGGAAGAACCGTCCGAAACGTTGACGAACGAGATGCCCGCCTTCGAATCGCGACGCGTACGCACCCAGCCTCTTATGGTGACGGGAGCATCCTGCGGCGCGCGGCCGGCAAGAATTGCGGAACAGGCAAGTTGGGGCATTGTCGAAGTCTCTGGACGCTGGGGATTTCGGACCTGGCACGGCAGACCGCGCAATCCGAATTGTGCCTCGTTTGACCGCGGCCGCGGCGTCGGGCAGCCGGGGCGGAGGGGTACAATTTGCGGATGTCCCTTCCTTCCCGAGTACGAATCGTCGAGATGGGCCCGCGCGACGGCTTGCAGAACGAGCCCGGTGAAGTGCCGACCGCGATCAAGCTCGAACTGATCGACCGGCTGGGCGATGCGGGCCTGGCCGCCATCGAGGCGACCGCCTTCGTGTCACCCAAGTGGATCCCGCAGATGGCCGACCACACCGAGGTGCTCGAAGGCATCCGCAGGCGGCCGGGCGTGTCCTACCCGGTCCTGACCCCGAACCTCAAGGGCTTCGAGGCCGCGCTAGCCGCCGGCGCTACCGAAGTCGCGATCTTCGGCGCGGCGTCCGAGTCGTTTTCGAGGAAGAACATCAACTGTTCGATCGCCGAATCGATGGAGCGTTTCCGCCCGGTGGCCGAAGCGGCCGCGAAGGCGCACGTGAAGGTGCGTGGCTATGTCTCGTGCGTGGTTGCGTGCCCCTATGAGGGCGACGTTGCACCGGGAAAGGTCGCCGAGGTGTCGAGGGCGCTTTCCGAAATGGGGTGCTACGAGGTGTCCCTGGGCGACACCATCGGAGCCGGCACGCCGTTGAAGACCCAGCGCATGATCGAGGCGGTCGCGCGGGAAGTTCCCGTGGCAAAGCTCGCCGGCCACTACCACGACACCTACGGGCAGGCGCTGGCCAACATCTACGCCTCGCTCGAAATGGGCGTGGCGACGTTCGATTCGTCGGTCGCGGGCCTGGGCGGCTGCCCCTATGCAGCCGGCGCCTCGGGCAACGTCGCGACCGAAGACGTGCTCTACATGCTGCAGGGCCTGGGCATCGAGACCGGCGTGGACCTGGACAAGGTCGTCGAGACCGGCGAATGGATCTGCGCGATCCTCAAGCGCGAGCCGGGCTCCAAGGCCGGCCGCGCAATCGCGGCCAAGCGCAGGAAGTCGCTCGAGAAGGCCGCCTGAGGCCGCACGGGCCTTCTTCCGCCAACGATGGTCGAATCGCCTTGCGTGGATGTCTGCCGCATGGACCCTGCGCGGGAAGTGTGCGCAGGCTGCTGGCGCACGCTGGACGAGATCGCGCGCTGGGGCGCCATGACCGACGCGGAGCGCCTTGCCGTGCTGGCCGCCGTTGCCGCGCGGCGCGAGCCCGTCCCGATACCGGAAAAATAATACGAATTGACATGAGAGCCGCCTAGCTATTGGCTCTACGTAAATCAATGTTGAAGAATTCGGCCTTCAAGAGTCCGAGAAGCTGCCGTGCCGCCCCTTGCCCGAGGCAAACCGTGCAGCGCCCGCGGCACCCTCGGCGGCGAAAGCCGGCACGCCGTTCTTCCATTCCCGCTCCATCGCCTCCCGCACGCCCAGCCCCTGCTGCAGGTAGACCGAGCGCCGGTCGGCGCGCATGCACATCTGCGGGAAACGAGCGATCTCGTGTGCCATCGCCTCCGCTGCCTGGCGCGAGGTGCCGTCCGGAACCACCTGTTCGCAGCAGCCGATGCGCAGCGCCTCCTCCGAAGTCACCTTGCGGCCGGTCAGGATGATCTCCATCGCACGCCCGGTGCCGACCAGCCGGGGCAGCCTGACGGTCCCGCCGTCGATCAGCGGCACGCCCCAGCGGCGGCAGTACACGCCGAAGTAGGCCGAGGCTTCCATGATGCGTACGTCGCACCACAGTGCGATCTCGAATCCCCCCGCCACCGCGGGCCCGGCGATCGCGGCGATCACCGGCTTGTCGAGTTCCATCCGGGTCGGACCCATCGGGCCGCGGGGTACCGGTCCGGCCTGCGCCGGACCACCACGCTCGGGATAGGACAAGGACGACAGCGGGCGCGGGTTGTCCACCAGGGAGGCGCTGTACTTGAGGTCGAAGCCCGCACAGAACGCGCCGCCTTCGCCCCAGAGCACGGCCACCGAGGCCTGCGGGTCGGCATTGAACGCTTTGAACGCCTCTTCGAGCGCATCCGCGCTCGCGGGATCCATTGCGTTGCGCGCCTCGGGCCGGCTGTGGATCACCGTCCAGACTTTGCCGCTTTTCTCGATGCGTACGGTCATTGCCTCTCCTTCGTTCTGCGGCCGGCAGGCCGGTCGCGGAATGGTACAGTGACCCGCAAGGAGGTCGTCCCGATGCGCAAGGCCGTCTGGTATTTCGACGTAGTCTCGCCCTACGCTTACCTGCACCTGAATCGATTCGGCGAACTGCCGGCGGACCTGGCGATCGAGTACAAGCCTGTGCTGTTCGCCGGCCTGCTGAACCATTGGGGCCAGAAAGGCCCGGCGGAGATCCCCGCCAAGCGCAAGTGGACGTACCGCTCGTGCCAGTTCTGGGCCGATTCGCACGGCATCCCGTTCCGGTTTCCGGCCGGCCATCCTTTCAACCCACTGCATTTCCTGAGGCTGATCCTCGCATGCGAATCGCAGCCGGAGGCGGTAAGGCGGGTCTTCGAGCATGTCTGGACCTCGGGCGGCGATCCGGCCAATCAGCAAGGCTTTGCGGTCCTCGCCAAAGCGCTCGGCGTGCCGGACCTTGCGCGCCTCGGCGCGCCGGAGATCAAGGATGCGTTGCGCCGGAATACCGAGGCCGCCGCCGCTGCAGGGGTCTTCGGCGTGCCGACTTTCGCCTGCGAAGGCGAGATCTTCTGGGGCAACGATTCGATCGAATTCTTCAAGGCCTGGCTCGCCGACCCGGCCCTCCTTGCCGCCCCCGAGATGAAGCGGATCGACGCGCTGCCGGTGTCTGCGGCGCGCAAAGCCTAGGCTCCTTCACGATCTTCGCCGGTACCGGCGGAAACCTGCGGTCGCGATCGACCGGAAATTGCGGCTGTAACGATTGCCACTTAGACTCCCGACCCATGAAGCCACTCCTCCCGCCGCGCCTTGTGCGCACCCTTGCGCTCATCTTCACTGCGATCGCGCTTCTCGGGTCATGCGCAACCACCGACCGCAGCGATGCCGGCAAGCCCCGGCTCGTCGTGTTCTTCGTCGTGGACGGCCTGCCCCAGCGCCAGGTCGTCGACTACCGCGACCAGCTCGGGCCGGACGGCTTTGCGCGGTTCCTGGACCGCGGCGCGTGGTTCGCCGACGCGCATTACGAGCACGCATTCACGGTCACGGCGGCCGGGCACGCAACAATGCTCACTGGAGCCTACCCGCATCGCACCGCGATCATCGGTAACGAGTGGCGCGACCCGAAAACCGCGCAGCCCGTCTATAACACCGGCGACGAGGCCTACACCTACATCGACAACCCGACACCGAAGCTTGCCGGGACCAGCCCGCGCAACCTGCAGGCGGAGACGGTCGGCGACGTCCTGCGCCGTGTCGACGCGCGTGCCAAGGTCATCGGCATCTCGGGCAAGGATCGCGGCGCGATCCTGCCCGCGGGCAAGTCGGGCACGGCCTACATGTACATGAGCGCCACCGGACGGTTCGCATCCAGCACCTACTACATGAAAGCGCATCCGGCCTGGGTCAATGCCTTCAACGACGCAAGGCCCGCCGACCGGTTTTTCAAGGTGAGCTGGTCCCCGCTGCTGCCGGAACCGGCCTATGCCCGCTCGCAACCGGACGATCGACCCTGGTACAGCAAGGGCGGCAAGCTCCCGAAGGTGATGGGCGAAGGACAGGACAAGCCCGGCCCGGCGTTCTACGGCTCGCTGCTGCCGAGCCCCTTTGCCGATGCGCTTTCGCTCGACTTCGCGCGCGCGGCGATCGCCGGGGAGGCACTCGGGCAGGACGACGTGCCCGATATCCTCGCGATCAGCCTGTCCAGCCACGATTACATCAATCATGCCTACGGGCCGGAATCGCGTCTGTCGCATGACCACGTCCTGCAGCTCGACCGGCTGCTTGCCGCGTTCTTCGCCGACCTCGACCGGACTGTCGGCAGGGACAACTACATCGCGGTGCTCACGGCGGACCACGGATTCATGCCGGCGCCCGAGTACAGCCAGTCGCTCGGACGCAACGCAGGCAGGCAGAACATCCCCCTGACGCTCGAGCGACTGAACAAGGGTCTCGAGGCGAAGTTCGGCCAGGGCCAATGGGTCCGCGCCTGGTCGGCCAACGGCATCCTTCTGAACAACACGCATATCGCGTCCACGAAGGCCGATCGCCGTGCGCTCGAGCAGGAAGCGCGCAGGATCCTGCTCGCCGAGGCGGGGATCGTCGAGGTGTTTTCGCGCAGCGACGTCGAAGGCACGACCCTGCCGGCCGGGACGCCTTTCCTCGACCCGATGCGCCGGACTTATTTCGCCGAGCGCTCGCCCGACCTGATGGTTGTTGCGCGTCCCTACTGGATGTTCGAGGCGCGCCGCGCCGCCACCGCGACGCACGGTTCACCGCATCCATACGACAGCCAGGTGCCGATCCTGTTCTATGGCCCACGCTGGTTCGGCGCGGGCCGCGTCGAAACGAAGGTTGCGGTCGTCGACATTGCGCCGACGCTCGCCCGCTTCCTCGGGGTGCCGCCACCGGCGGCCTCCGAGGGCAAAGTCCTGCCGCTGCCCTAGCGCCCGGCCCTAACCGTACTTGCGCAGGTCGTCGATCACCTTGCCGTCGTTCGGCAGGCTGCCTGGCGCGACGAATTCGACTTCGCCGCGCAGCTTGGTCACCTCGCGGATCGACGCGACCAGCGCGGCGCGCTGTGCATCGCTTCCGGCCCCGCCCGGCACTTCGCACTTCAACGTCATGCGGTCACTGCCGACCTCGCCTTCGATCACGAGGCGGGCCCGGGCGACCTCCGCGTGGCGGCGGACGATCTCGCCGACCTGACGTGCAGTCACGAACATCGCGCGCACCTTGGTGCTCTGGTCGGCGCGGCCCATCCAGCCCTTGATGCGCACGTTGGTGCGGCCGCAAGGGCTCGGCGCATCGAGAACGGCCGAGAGGTCGCCGGTGCCGAAGCGCACCAGCGGGTAATCCTTGTTGAAAGTCGTAACGACGACCTCGCCCACTTCGCCGGGCGCGACCGGGTCGCCGGTGCCCGGCCGGACGATCTCGAGGATGAGGCCCTCCTCGAGGATCATGCCTTCGTTCACGCCGCCCTCGGGCGACAAGGATTCGTACGCAATCATCCCGAGGTCTGCGCTGGCGTAGCACTGCATCACCGAGACGCCGCGCCCCTGCATCGCCTTCCTGAGCGCAGGCGGCAGGTACTCCGCGCCGACGATCGCCTTCTTCAGGCAGGTGATGTCGGTCTTCAGCTCGTCGGCCTTCTCGACGATCAGCTTGAGGAACGATGGCGTGCCGATATAGGCGTTGATCGAAAGCCCCGCGATGGCCGCGACCTGCATTTCGGTCTGTCCGGTCCCCGTCGGCACGATCGTGCATCCAAGGGCGAGCGCGCCGCTCTCGATCATCGAGCCGGCGGGCGTGAAATGGTAGGCGAACGTGTTGATGACCAGATCGCCGGCGCGGAAGCCTGCGGCGTACAGTCCGCGCGCCGAGCGCCACCAGTCGCGCGTCGCGCCTTCCGGTTCGTAGATCGGCCCCGGCGAGACGAAGAGCTTCGAAAGCTTCTCGACGGGCGTTGCGTTCAGGCCGCCGAGCGGCGGATGCATCTTCTGCAGTTCCACGAGGTCGGATTTCCTCGTGACGGGCAGCTTCGCGAGCGCCGCGCGCGAAGTGACGGCGGCCGGGTCGACGTCCTTGAGGATGCGCCCGAACCCGGGTGCATTGTTCTTCGCGTGGGTGATCTGGGCCGGCAGGGCGGCAAGCAGCGCAGACTCGCGCGCGGCTGCAGGGCGCGTTTCGAGGTCGTCGTAATGCGTCAGAGCCACCTCTTCCTCCGGCGGTAGGACTTCACGTCGCGAAAGCTCTTTCTCCCGCCCGACGAAAACCCGAGGTAGAACTCCTTGACGTCCTCGTTCTCGGCCAGCGCCTTGCCCTCGCCATCCATGACGACACGGCCGTTTTCCAGGATGTAGCCGTAGTCGGCGTACTTGAGCGCGATGTTGGTGTTCTGCTCGGCCAGCAGGAAGCTCACGCCCTCCTTCGCGTTCAGCGCCTTTACGATCTCGAAGATTTCCTCGACCAGCTGCGGCGCCAGCCCCATTGAAGGCTCGTCCAGCAGGATCATCCTGGGCCGCGCCATCAGCGCGCGGCCGATGGCGGTCATCTGCTGCTCGCCGCCCGAGGTGTAGCCCGACTGCGAGTCGCGGCGCTCCTTGAGGCGGGGGAAGTAGGCGTAGACCTTTTCGAGGTCCTGCAGGATGCCGGCGCGCCCGGCGTCGCTGGTGTAGGCGCCGGTCAGCAGGTTCTCCTCGATCGACAGGTGCTGGAAGCAGTGGCGGCCCTCCATGACCTGGATGACGCCTCGCTTGACCAGGTCGGCCGGTGTGAGCCGGTCGATCCGCTCGCCCCTGTACTCGATGTATCCCTTGGTCACCTCGCCACGCTCGCCTTTCAGCAGGTTGGATACCGCGCGCAGCGTGGTGGTCTTGCCGGCGCCGTTGCCGCCGAGCAGTGCGACGATCCTGCCCTCGGGCACCGAAAGCGAAACGCCCTTGAGCACCAGGATGACGTGGTTGTAGATCACTTCGATGCCGTTGACGCTGAGCAGGGGCTGGCTCATCGGGCGCTCTCCAGGGGGATCATGGCTCGGGGCGGGTGGTTCGAACATCGCTCCGGCTTTTGCCGCGGTCGCCGCCGCAGGGCTGCGGCCGCCGCAAAAGCCGCTCCCGGCAAAGGCGCCGGGAGCGGTGCTGCTTGGATGCCTATTGTTCCTTCGCGCAGTCGCGCCGCGTGATCTTCTTCTCCGCAGCGTACTTTTCCGCCGAGGCCCGGATCAACGGCTTGATGATCTGCATGTCGGCCTCGTAGACCCCGGAGGAGGATTCCCACTTCTTGCCGTTCCAGGTGTGCAGGCTGGCAGAGCGCGCGCCTTCATGGTCCGCGCACGACGTGGACAGCGGCTCCATGAAGCCGGTCAGCCCGAGCTTCTTGATGGTGGCCGCGTCGATTGCGAGGTTTTCCAGCCCCCAGCGGACCTCCTCGCCCTTGAGCGCCTTCTTGCCGTACTTGATCTGGGCGCGCTTGACCGCCTCGACCGCCATCATCGCCGACACCATGCCGCGGTTGTAGAGGACTTCCCCGACCTCCTCCTTCTTGCCGGTGCCCTGGCCCTTGTCGTAGACGTACTTCATCATGTCCTTGTGGACTTGACCGTGTCCGGCGGGAGCGAGAAACACCAGCGCGTTGTAGCCCTTGGCGCCGTCGCCGGCCGGCGTGACGTCGGGCTCCGCGCCCGACCACCAGACGCCATACATCTTGTCGCGCGGATAGCCGGTGGCGACCGCCTCCTTGATCGCGGTAGAGTTCATTACGCCCCAACCCCACAGGAATACGTAGTCCGGACGATTCTGGCGAACCTGCAGCCAGGTGGCCTTCTGCTCGACGCCCGGGTGCGTCACCGGCAGCAGCATCAGCTGGAAACCGTGCATCTTGGCGCGCTCCTGCAGCAGCGGGATCGGCTCCTTGCCGTACGGCGAGTCGTGGTAGACGAGCGCGATCTTCTTGCCCTTGAGCTTGTCGAACCCGCCCTCCTTCTTGCCGATATGCTGGATGAGAATGTCCGCGGCATCCCAATAGGTGCCGCCGAGCGGGAAATTCCAGCCGAAGATCGTGCCGTCCACCGTGTCCGCCCGGCCATAGCCGGCCGTAATCAGCGGTATCTTGTCGCCCGGCGCCTTGTCGGTCAGCGCGAAGGTGATTCCGGTCGACAACGGCTGGAAAACAGTTGCACCCGTCGGGCCCTTGCCCTTCAAGCGCTCGTAGCACTCGACGCCGCGGTCGGTGGCATAGCCGGTCTCGCATTCTTCATACGTGATCTTGATCCCGTTGATGCCGCCGTCGCGTGCATTGACCAGCTTGAGGTAGTCGACATAGCCGTTGGCGAACGGGATGCCGTTCGGCGCGTAGGCGCCGGTACGGTACGAAAGGACCGGGAAGAACTGCTCCTTCGCCTGCGCAAAGGCCGGGGCGCTGGCCGCCACCGCCGCGAGCGCAACGGCCGCCCCGGCCGTTGCGGCCAGGAGTTTCCTTCTGGTTGCTTGTCTCATTTTCACTTCCTCCTTTAAGACGATGCCGCCGGCGGGAGGTCCCGGGCGGATACGGAAATCTTGGCACATCAGTGCGGAAACGGCCACAGCCTGAGTTTCTCCTTGCCGATGGCCCATAGCCGGGCGAGGCCGTTGGGCTCGGCGATCAGGAAAAAGATGATCAGCGCGCCGAAAATCATCACCTCGAGGTGCGAAGCCATCGCGGTCGAGATCGGCACCCCCAGGATCGCCGGCACCTGGTTGAGCAGGATGGGCAGCGCGACGATGAACAGCGCCCCGAAATAGCTGCCGAGGATCGAGCCCATGCCGCCGATGATGATCATGAACAGCAGGTTGAAGGACAGGTTGATGTTGAATGCGAGCGGCTCCCACGAACCCAGGTGCACGAACCCCCACAGCGCGCCGGCGACCCCGCAATAGAACGAGCTGACGGCGAAGGCGGTGAGCTTCGCGTAAACCGGCCGGATGCCGATGACTTCGGCGGCCACGTCCATGTCGCGCATCGCCATCCACGCGCGGCCGATGTGGCCGCGCACCAGGTTCTTGGCCACCAGCGTGAACACCACGAGCACCGACAGCAGGAACAGGTACTTGTCCACCGGCGTCTGGATCTTCCAGCCGAAGAGCTCGATCGGGGCCGTCGAGACCGAACCCGAAGGCGCGAAGTTGGTGAACCACTTCACCCGCGCGAACAACCAGTCCATGAAGAACTGCGCCGCAAGCGTCGCCACCGCAAGGTAGAGGCCCTTGATCCGAAGGCTGGGAATGCCGAAAGCCATGCCGGCCGCCGCGGCGATCACGCCTGCGAGCACGAGCACGACGAGAAAATTGAGCTGCGGAACGCGCAGCACCAGGTTGTAGGCGGCATAGGCCCCCACCGCCATGAACGCCGCATGGCCGACAGAAATCTGGCCGCAGTAGCCCACCAGCAGGTTGAGACCGATTGCCGCGACCGTGAGGATCAGGAAGGGCACGACGATCGAAAGCAGCAGGTAGTCGCTTGCCACGAAGGGCATCCCTGCAAACGCAAAGACGAGCAACGCCGCCATGAAAATGCGGTCCTGCAGGATCGGCAGCAACTGCTGGTCCGATGCATACGAGGTCTTGAACTGGCCGTTTTCGCGGTAGAACATCTAGACCCTGTCGATGAGTTTTTCGCCGAACAGGCCCTGCGGCCGCACGAGCAGGAAGAGCAGCGCGAGAACGTAGGCGAACCAGTTCTCGATGCCGCCGCCGGCCAGGTCGAAGGCCTTGACCAGCGGCGGGCCGAGGAAGACCTCGGCCATCTTCTCGCCGACGCCGATGATGAGGCCGCCGACGATCGCCCCCGGCACCGAGGTGAATCCGCCGAGGATCACGACGGGCAGGGCCTTCAGGGCCACCTGCGAAATCGAGAATTGCACGCCGAGCTTCGCGCCCCAGACCATTCCGGCGACCAGCGCGACGATGCCGGCCACGGACCACACGATCACCCAGATGCGGTTGAGCGGGATGCCGATCGACTGCGCCGCCTGGTGATCGTCGGCGACCGCGCGCAATGCGCGCCCGGTGGAGGTTTTCTGGAAGAACAGCGCAAGCAGGCCGACCAGCATCGCCGCCACCAGCGCCGCCGCCACGTCGTCCTTGTTGATCAGGATCCCGCCCTCGAAGACCTTCTCGAGGATCATCACCGGCTCCTTGGCGATCCCGAGGTTGATTTCGTAGATGTCGCTCCCCCACAGGGTCTGGCCGATGCCGTCCATGAAATAGGAAACGCCGAGCGTGGCCATCAGCAGCACCACGCCTTCCTGGTTGACGAGGGGCCGCAGCACCAGCCGCTCGATGATCATGGCCACGACCACCATGATCACCATGCCGAGGAGCGCCGCGACCCACAGCGGCATGGTCTCGGCCATCCGCGCGACCGAAAGTGCGGCAAACAGGACCATCGCGCCCTGCGCGAAATTGAACACCCCGGAAGCCTTGAAGATCAGCACGATCCCCAGGGCCACCAGCGAATAGAGCACGCCGGCCATCAGCCCGCCGAGCAGCACCTCGGTATAGAAACCCGGTGCGCTCGCGCCGGTCGCAAGCGGCGCCACGAGGCCGGCGGCCAGCACGATGCCGAGGAGGATCACGCCGATGTGCTTTTTCATCGCGCGACCCTGCTCAATGGCTCACGCCGAGGTAGGCGTCGATCACGGCCTGGTTGCCGCGCACTTCCGCCGGCGTGCCGTCGCCGATCTTGCGCCCATAGTCGAGCACGATGACGCGGTCGGAGATGTCCATGACCACCCCCATGTCGTGCTCGATCAGCACGATCGTGGTCCCGAAGTGGTCGTTGACGTCGAGGATGAAGCGGCACATGTCCTGCTTTTCCTCCACGTTCATGCCTGCCATCGGCTCGTCGAGCAGCAGCACCCTGGGCTCCATCGCCAGCGCGCGGCCGAGGTCGACGCGCTTTTGCAGCCCGTAGGGCAGGCGCCCCACCGGAGTCTTGCGCCAGGCCTGGATTTCGAGGAAGTCGATGATCCGCTCGACGGCCTCGCGGTGCGCGATCTCCTCCCGGGCGGCCGGCCCGAGGCGCAGCGCCTGGAGCAGGATGTTCGAGCGCATCCTCAGGTTGCGCCCGGTCATGATGTTGTCGAGCACGCTCATGCCCTTGAAGAGCGCGAGGTTCTGGAAGGTGCGCGCGATCCCCGAAAGGGCGACCTCGTGCGGGTCCATGTCGTGGAATGCCCGCAGGACGCCGTCCGCCTTCAGCCGGATGGTTCCCTGCTGCGGATGGTAGACGCCGTTGATGACGTTCAGCATCGAGCTCTTGCCGGCGCCGTTGGGACCGATGATGGCGCGCACCTCGTGCTCGCGCACGTCGAAAGAAATGTCGTTCAGCGCCCTGACGCCGCCGAACGAGAGCGACACGCCTTCGACCGCGAGGATCACTTCGCCGGTGCTGCGTTCCGGGGCCGCCCCTTCGCTCATGCCGCCTTCTTCGCCGCCGCGGCCGGAAACGTCTTCACGTCGCGGATCTTGAGGTCCGCCGAGATGCTCCCGGTGCGGCCGTCCTCGTACTTGACCTGCGCCTCGACGTGCACCGAGTCGCGCCCGGCGTACAACGCCTCGACCAGCGGCCGGTAGCGTTCACCGATATAGCCGCGCCTCACCTTGCGCGTGCGGGTGAGTTCGCCGTCGTCGGCATCGAGCTCCTTGTGCAGGATCAGGAAGCGGTGGATCTGGGAGTTGGCGAGTTCCGGGTCCTGCGAAAGGTCGAGGTTGACCTTTTCGATGCAGCCGGCGATCAGTGCATAGACCTCGTTGCGCGAGGCCAGGTCGACATAGCCGGTGTACGGCAGGTTGTTGCGCTCGGCCCAGTTGCCGACGGCTTCCATGTCGAAGTTGATGAACGCGCAGACGCGGTCGCGGCCGTCGCCGAACGCGACCGCCTCCCTGATGTAAGGGAAGAACTTGAGCTTGTTCTCGAGGTATTTCGGGGCGAACAGCGTGCCGTCGGTCAGCGCGCCCACGTCCTTCACGCGGTCGATGATCTTCAGGTGGCCGTCGGGGTCGAAGTAGCCGGCGTCACCCGTGTGGAACCAGCCATCGGGATCCTTGGCCTCCGCCGTCGCCTGCGGATTCTTGTAGTACTCCTTGAACAGGCCGGGCGAACGGATCAGGAGTTCCCGCTGCGGCGTGAATTTCAGCTCGACGCCCGGAACCGCGGGCCCGACGGTGTCGGGCTTCACCTGCCCGTTGGGCTGGATGCAGACGAACACCGACGTCTCGGTCGAGCCGTACAGCTGCTTGAGGTTGATGCCGATCGAGCGGTAGAACACGAACAGGTCGGGCCCGATCGCCTCGCCGGCGGTGTAGGCGACGCGCACCCGGCTCATGCCGAGCACGTTGCGCAACGGCCCGTAGACGAGCACATCGCCCAGCCGGTACAGGACGCGGTCGGCGGCACCGACCGGCTCGCCGTCGAGGATCCTGGCGCCGACGCGCCGCGCAACGTCCATGAAGTACGCGTACATCCTGCGCTTGAGCGAGCCTGCGTCCTCCATGCGGATCGACACCGTGGTGAGCAGCGCTTCGAGGACCCTGGGCGGGGCGAAATAGTAGGTCGGGCCGATCTCGCGCATGTCGGCCATCACGGTTTCGGCCGATTCAGGGCAGCAGATGCAGTAGCCGGTGACGAAAGGCTGCGCGTAGGAAAAGATGTTCTGGCCGATCCACGCCGGCGGCAGGTACGCAAGCACGACGTCCGAGTCGCCCAGGCCCTCCATCCGCGCCGCGGCCTCGGCCCGGTCGATGAGGGCGATGTGCGTGAGGACGACGCCTTTGGGATTGCCGGTCGTTCCCGACGTGAAAAACATGGCGGCCGGGTCCGAGCCCCTGCCGAGCGCCACTTCGCCGTCGAAAAATCCGGGGGTCGCGGCATCGAACTCGCGGCCGGCCTCCTGGAGCTTCTCGCAGCTAGAGAGCTCGGGCTGCGTGTAGTTCCGGAGCCCGCGGGGGTCGTCGAAGTAGATGCGCTTGAGCGAGTGGCACAGCGGCAGGATCTCGAGCAGCTTGTCGACCTGTTCCTGGTCCTCGGCCACCGCAAAGGCGATTTCGGCGTTCTGGATCGGGAACGCCATCTCTTCGGCAATCGCGTCCTGGTAGAGCGGCACCGGAACGGCGCCCAGGCACTGGGCGGCGCACATCGCGGCGTAGAGGCGGGGCCGGTTGTCCCCGACGATGGCCAGGTGCTCGCCGCGCTTCAACCCGTGGGCCGCAAAGCCGCAGGCAAGGGCGCGGACCTCCTCGGAAAACCGCCCCCAGGTCCAGGTCTGCCAGACGCCCAGGTCCTTCTCGCGAATGGCGGGAAGGCCCCCCCGCACCTGCGCGTGATGCGCAAGCAGCTTGGGAAACGTGTCGAGACTACCAATGTCGACTGGCATCGCGCTGCCTCCTCCGGTTTCAAGGAATCCGGACCACCGGACCCGCGTCTGTCCGCCGCGGCTTGGGCGGCGAATCATTCGGCCTGATTCTTGCACAAATTCCCGGCCTGAATCCTTGTGCCGGCCTTAGTCCCGGCGCGAGGTGGAATAGTTTAGATGCAGGGCACGCACGAAGTTGTCGCCTCGGCGACAATTGCGGCCGTGAGCGCACCGGTGACTTCCCTCTCCCCTTTTGTACGCGACTCGGTCTGGGCCACGATGCTGGGCGAAGCGGAGCTCGCCAGGATCGAAACCGAGGTGTTCGACCGCACGGTCCCGGCCGGCGGCATGGTCTGTCGCAAGGGGGCGGCGGTGGAATACTGGATCGGGGTCGTCGAGGGCCTGGTCAAGATCTCGAGCGCTTCTGCCGCAGGCAAGCCGGTGACGTTTACCGGCGTCCGGGCGGGTGGGTGGTTCGGCGAAGGCTCGGTCCTGCGCCCGCTGCCCTGGGGTTACGACGCAGTCGCGCTGCGCGACTGCCGCGTGGCACTGATGCCGCGCGCCACTTTCTACTGGTTGCTGGACACCAGCATCGGGTTCAACCGCTTCCTGCTCGAGCAACTCAATGAACGGCTGTCGCTGTTCATAGGCATGCTCGAGTCCGACCGGCTGCTCGAACCCGAAGCGCGCGTCGCTCGCTGCCTCGCGTCGCTGTTCAACCCGCGCCTGTACCCGGGCGGCGGGCGCGACCTGCAGATTTCGCAGGAGGAAATCGGCTACCTCTCGGGCGTTTCGCGCCAGCGGGTCAACCAGGCGCTGCAGGTCCTGGATCGGGCGGGGTTGCTGCGCGTGGCGTACGGCGGAGTAACCGTGATCGACCTGCCCGGGCTGAGCCGGTACGACACTTGATCGCCGCCATGCGCGGACGCGGCTCGCCCGGCGCAAACCAACGGTTGCGTGCATGGAACAGTAGTTGCATCCTTGCGGCAACATCCCGGTTCACGCCAGTCGACGGCCAGTCCGAGCCACGACCGGCTTCCGGGGCCGGCCTGACCAATCACCTATGGAGGGATAGCCATGCAATTCTTGTCACTCGGTACGCTGGCCCGATGGGCGTTTGCGGCGGTCGCCGTGCTGGTTGCGGCGAACGCCTCGGCGCAGGGCACGATCCGCATCGGCGCGCCGCTGCCGCTCACCGGGCCGCTTTCACCCGAGGCGAAGAAGCTCCAGAACGGCATCAACCTCTGGGTCGAGACCGCCAACAAGGCAGGTGGCATCAAGGTCGGCGCCAAGCGAATGAAGGTGGAGATCGTCTACGTCGACTATCAATCCAATACCCCGCGGGCAGTACAGGCCACGGAAAAGCTGATTACCCAGGACAAGGTGGACTTCCTCTTTTCGCCTTTTGGGTCGGGTGCAGCCAAGGCCGCGTCGAGCGTATCCGAGAAGTACGAAATGCCGACCATCGCGGCGACCGCATCGTCCGAGCAGGTCTATGACCAGGGCTACAAGTACCTTTTCGGGGTCTACACGCCGAACCAGACCCTCACCGAGCCCTTGTCCGACCTCGTCAAGAAGCAGGCCGCCGGCGTGCAGCGGGTGGCGATCCTGGCCCGCAACGACCTGTTCCCGCTGGCGATCGCCCAGGAGATGGAAAAGTCGGCGAAGAAGCGCGGGATGAACGTGGTCTATTTCGAGAAGTACGCGATCGGCACGCTGGACCATGCCTCGGCGCTCAGCCAGATCAAGTCCGTCGCCCCGCACTGGATTTTCGCCACCGGCTACATCAACGACCTGATCCTGATCAAGAAGCAGATGGGCGACCTCGGCATCGAGGCGCCCGTGGTGACGATGGTCGCCGGTCCTGCCTACAAGGAGTTCGTCAGCGCGTTGGGCAAAGGCGCCGAGAACGTGACGAGCGCGGCCTGGTGGCACCCTGCGGTGCGATACAACGGCAAGGACGTGTTCGGTTCGACCGAGAACTTCAACAAGATGTTCAAGGCAAAGTACGGCACCGACCCGGACTACGGCGAGGCGTCATCCGCCGTTTCGGGCGTGGTCCTGCAACTGGCGATCGAGGCCGCCGGCACGCTCGACAGGAAGGCGGTGCGCGAAGCGCTCGCGAAGATGAACACCGTCACTTTCTTCGGGCCGATCAAGTTCGGTCCGACGGGACAGGTGGTGTCGCTAGACCCGCCGGTGTTCCAGGTCCAGAAAGGCCGGCAGGTCGTGATCCTGCCGCCCGCGATCAAGCAAGGTGACCTGCTTCTGGGCGTGAAATAAGGGGCTGCGGCAGGCCGCACGCCGGCCCGACCGGATGCTGAGTCTCCAGATCCTGGCCAACGGGCTCGTGCTCGGCGGCCTCTACGCATGCATCGCGGCGGGGTTCTCGCTCGTCTGGGGCGTTCTGAATGTCATCAACATCCTGCACGGCTCCTTCATCGTGCTGGGTGGCTACCTTGCGTTCTATGCGTACGCAAAGCTCGGCATCCACCCTTTCGTTTCCATCCTGCTCGCGGCGCCGCTCTTCTTCGCATTCGGCTATGCGTTGCAGCGCGCGCTGATCAACCGGATGATCGCGGCGCCTGTGCTGCTGACGCTGTCGCTCACGTTCGGCCTGGACCTGATGCTTTCCAACGGGATGTTGTTTGCGTTCACGGCCGACTTCAAGAAGCTCACGCTGGATCCGCCGCTGGGCGTGGTGACCCTCGGCGGCATCGTGCTCCCGGTCGACCGCCTGTTTGCGATGGTGCTGGCTCTCGCCCTCACCGGCCTGCTCTACCTGCTGCTGTCGCGTTCACGCATCGGCCGGGCCATCGTCGCGGTGCGCATGGACCGCGAGGCCGCGGCGCTCATGGGGGTAAACGTCAGGCGCATTTACGCGGTGACCTTCGGCCTCGGTGCGCTGATGGCCGGCGCCTCCGGCCCCCTGCTCGCGATGATCTTCCCGATTTCGCCGCTTTCGGGGCCGGTGTACCTCGGCAAGGCGTTCGTGATTTGCGTGCTCGGCGGGTTGGGCAGCGTGCCGGGCGCGATGGTCGGCGGGCTCGCGCTGGGCGTGGTCGAGAGTTTCGGCGGGCTCTGGTTCGGGCCCGAGCACGCGGTGACCTTGTCGTTCACGTTGCTGATCCTGATGCTGCTGTTCCGCCCCTCCGGCCTCCTGGGACGCACCGGCTACGCATGAGAAAGAGCCTGATGCTCGCGACAGGCCTGTTTGCGCTGTTGGCGCTGATCCCTTTCGGGGCCGACGCCTACTGGCTGCGGCTGGGGACGACCGTGCTGATGTACGGCGTACTGGCGATGGCATGGAATTTCATCGGCGGGATGGCGGGTTATCCGTCGTTCGCGAGCGCGGCCTTCTTCGGGCTCGGCGCCTATACCGGGGCCGTGGCGCAGAAGCTCGGTGCGCCGATGCCCCTCGCCTGGGTGCTAGCCGGGCTGATGGCGCTCCTGTTCGCCGCCCTGCTCGGCCTTGCCTTGCTGCGCTTGCGCGGGCATTACTTTGCCATCGCCAGCCTAGTGGTGGCGGAGGTCTTGCGCGAACTCGTCAACTCGGCGACCGACCTGACCGGCGGCGGCATGGGACTCAACCTGCCGGTGCCGCACGGCGCAACGATCGGCTCGCAGGCGGCATTCTTCTTTTACGCCATGCTGGGCCTCGCCGCGATCACGTTTGCCGCAATGCTCGCGGCCACCCACTCGCGGCTCGGATTCGGCCTGCGCTGCATTCAGCAGAACGAATCGGCCGCCGACATGCTCGGCGTCAACACGACGGCCTACAAGGTCGCTGCCTTCGTGCTGTCCGGTCTGTTCGTGGGCGCGGCGGGGGCCATCTATGCCTCCTGGGTGCACTACATCGAGCCGCCGGATGTGTTCGATGTGCTCTACTCGATCAAGGCGATCGTGATGGTGCTGCTGGGCGGGGCCGGCTCGGTGTTCGGCCCGCTGATCGGCGCGGCCCTGTTCCTGTCCCTCGAAGAACTGGTTTGGCGCAACTACCTGCAGGTGCATACCGGCGTCCTCGGCCTGATGATCGTGCTGCTGGTCCTCTTCCTTCCCAAAGGGGTGTTCTCGCTGCGTGCAGCGGGGAAGAAGGCATGAGCGCGCTGCTCGAACTCAAAGGCATAACCCGGCGGTTCGGCGGGCTCACGGCGATCTCGAACGTGAACCTGTCGGTCGAACAAGGCGAGGTCATCGGCCTGATCGGCCCGAACGGCGCAGGCAAGACGACGCTCGTGAACGTGATTACCGGCGTGCATCCCGCCAGCGCCGGCAGCGTGCGTTTCGACGGCAGGGACGTCACCGGGCTGAAGCCGTACCAGGCCGCGCGGCGCGGCATTGCGCGCACTTTCCAGATCGTGCAACCGTTTCCGGAGATGACCGTGGCCGAGAACGTGGCTGCGGCCGCAATGTTTGCCGGGGGAGCGGCCTACGGCCGGGAGGCGCGTGCCGAGGCGCTCGGGCACCTGGAGTTCGTCGGCCTTGCGGGCATGGCCGACAGCCGGGCGGCTTCGCTCACGCTGGCGATGCGCAAGCGCCTCGAACTGGCCAAGGGCCTTGCAATGCGTCCCAAATTGCTGTTGCTCGACGAGGTGAACGCCGGGCTGAATGCAACTGAGGTCGATCACGCGCTGTCGCTGATCCGCGGGATTGCGGCCCGGGGCGTGACCATCCTGATCATCGAGCACCTGATGAAGGTCGTGTTGTCGCTTTGTACGCGCATCGTGGTGCTGCATCACGGCGAATTGATCGCCTCCGACACGCCGCAGGAAGTCGTCCGGGATCCCCGCGTGATCCAGGCCTACCTGGGCCGCCGCTATGCCGCCTCGGAAGCGCGACCGAATGGCTGAGCCGCTGCTTTCGGTGTCCGGGGTCCACGCGGGCTACGGCGACGTGCCGGTGCTGTGGGGCATCGACCTGCGGATCGAGCGCGGCGAGATCGCCTGCCTCGTCGGCTCCAACGGCGCCGGCAAGACGACCTTGATGCGTACGATCTCGGGCCTGGTGCCGGCGTCTGCGGGATCGATCCGGTTCGACGGCAATGAACTCGCCGGCGCCGAACCGGACGCGGTGCTGGCGGCCGGCATCGCGCATGTACCCGAAGGGCGGCGGCTCTTCGCGGCAATGAGCATCCGCGACAACCTGCTGATGGGCGCCTACCGTCGCTCTGACGGCGCCGGTGCGATCGCAGCGGATCTCGAGCGCATGTTCGCGATGTTCCCGATCCTGGCCGCCCGCCGCAATCAGGATGCGGGGACGCTCTCCGGGGGCGAGCAGCAGATGTGCGCGATTGCGCGGGGCCTGATGAGCGCCCCGCGGATGCTGCTGATCGACGAGCTTTCTCTCGGCCTTGCGCCTGCCGTCGTCGACCAGCTTTGCGATGCGCTCCGCGCCCTGAACCGCGACGGCCTGACGCTGCTGGTGGTCGAACAGGACGTTGCGATCGCGCTGGAACTCGCGCAGCATGCCTTCGTGATGGATACCGGGCGCATTTCGCGCTCCGGCCGGTCCGCGGAGCTCGCCAACGACCCCGCGATCCGCGAAGCCTATCTCGGGTCGCTCTGACCCGAAACTTTCGACAGGAGAACACCCGATGTCCGACGTGCCAGTTTTCGCCCCCGGTGGCTACCGCTATGTGAAGGCCGTGTTCCAGTACTCCGGCGGTGTCGCGGCCGAGCCGGGCTTCGAGATCGAGCGCGCCCGCTTCATGAAGCCATTGCCGATCGCAGATGCGTTCGCTGCAGTCGAGGCGCACCTCAAGGCGCTGGGGCGACCCGTCACTGCGTTCGCGCAGTGCGAACTGCGCTCGCCGGCCCCGTTTACCGACCAGGGCTTCTATGACTTCAACAAGGTCTACGTGACTACGCTCGGGCGCTGGGGCATCTACAAGGAAGGCGATCCGCTGATGAACCCCGTGGCGCGCACCAACGTCTGCCCGATGTATGACAAGCCGGCCGGCCCGTCGATGTACGCTTTCTCGTACACCGTCCCGGCTGCGAATGCGAAGCGGGGCACCTTCGTGCTGGCCGGCGGGGGCGACGCCATGGAGAAGGGGCCGTCGTACCGCGACCGGATCGTGCGGTTGGGCGACACCTCCCCCGAAGGCCTGCGCGAAAAGGTCACTTTCGTGGTCGCCGAGATGGAGCGGCGCATGAAGCTGCTCGGTTTCGGATGGAAGGA
>CAZREB010000010.1:0-147361 GCA_964599095.1 uncultured Bordetella sp. | reverse complement strand
AGGGCGAGAACTTGAGCTGGTTCTCGAACTCCGAGGGCGTGATGTTCTTGCCGCCGGCCGTGATGATGATGTCCTTCATGCGATCGGTGATGTAGAAGTAGCCTTCCTCGTCTACGCGGCCGACATCGCCGGTGTGGAGCCAGCCGCCCTTGAGGGTCTCGGCGGTCTTGTCGGGCTGGTTCAGGTAGCCCATGAAGATCGAACGGCCGCGTGCGATCAATTCGCCCTCTTCCGACACCGAAACCTCGGCGTGCTGCATCGCCGGCCCGATCGAGCCCGGCTTGACCTTGCCTTCGAGGTTCGATGTGATCGCTCCGCACGACTCGGTCTGCCCCCAGACCTCGATCATCTCCAGGCCGAGCGCCATGTACCAGCGCACCAGTTCCGGGGAGATCGGGGCGGCGCCGGTGATCAGGATGCGCGCGCGATGGACGCCGATCACCTTGCGGATGTTGTTCAGCACAAGCAGGCGGGCGAGCCGGAACTTTGCGGCGAGCAAGGCCGGGACGGGCTTCCTTTCTTCGCGCAGCAACGCGACCTGGCGCCCGACGCCGATCGCCACCGAGTACGCCCACTGCTGGAGCCTGCCGGCCTCCTTCAGCCGGATCAGCACCCCGGAATAGAACTTCTCCCAGATGCGCGGCACCGCGGTAAACACGGTGGGCGCGATCTCCCGCACGTTCTCCGGGACCGTCTCGGGGTTCTCGACGAAGTTGAGCACCGCGCCCGAGTAGAGCGCGTGGTATTCGCCGCCGAGGCGCTCCGCGATATGGCACAGCGGCAGGAAGGCCATGCGCTCGTCGGCCGGGCCCTGCGGGAACGCGTCCTGGTAGCCCTTGACGGTCCACAGGATGTTGTCGTGCGAAATCATCGCCCCCTTCGGCTTGCCGGTGGTGCCGGACGTATAGACCAGGATCGCGAGATCGCCCTGCTTGCGCGAGTCAATGCGCTTTTCCCACTCCCCCGGGTGGGCGGCGTCGTAGGCGGCGCCGATCGAGCGCAACTTCTCCAGGCTGATCACCTGCGGATCCTCGAGGTCGCGCAGGCCCTCCATGTCGAACACCACGATCTTGCGCAGCCCCGGCAGCCGCCCGCGGACCTCGAGCGCCTTGTCGAGCTGCTCCTCGTCCTCTACGAAGAGGTACACCGAACCCGAATCCGACATCAGGTACTCGGTCTGCGAGGACGCGTCGGTCGGATAGATGCCGTTGGCCACGCCGCCGGCGCAGAGGATGCCGAGGTCCGCGTAGAGCCATTCGCGGTTGGTGTTCGCCTGGATCGAGGCCGTCTCGCCGGGCTGGAAGCCGAGGGACGCGAGGCCCATGCCGACCTCGCGTGCCGCCCGCCCGAGTTCGCTCCACGTAACCGCCTGCCAGATGCCGAACTCCTTCTGGCGCAGGATCACCTGCGGGCCGCGCTTTTCGACGCCCCGCCAGAACATCTGCGCCACGTTCTCGAACTCCATCAGCGCATCTCCAACAGTCATCTCCACTGCTTCTTCTTCTTCCAGCGGCGCTGCCCGCGCACGCCGGCTTCCTTGATGCCGAGGTAGAACTCGCGGATGTCCTCCTTCTCGGCCAGCCGCTTGCAGGTATCTTCCATGACGATCCGCCCGGTCTCAAGCACATAGCCGTAGTCGGCGGTGGCGAGCGCCATGTGGGCGTTCTGCTCCACCAGCAGGATCGTGGTGCCGCGCTCCCGATTGATGCGCACGATGATTTCGAAGATCTCGTGCGTGAGCTTCGGCGAAAGGCCGAGGCTGGGCTCGTCCATCAGCATGACGGCCGGGCGCGACAGGAGCGCGCGGGCGATGGCCAGCATCTGCTGCTGGCCGCCGGAAAGCTGCCCGGCCTCCTGCCGGGATCTTTCCCTCAGGATCGGGAAATAGGCGTAGACCGTCTCGATGTCCTCTGCAATGCCGGCGGGATCCGAGCGCGTGTAGGCGCCCATGCGCAGGTTGTCCTCGACCGACAGCAGCGGGAACACCTCGCGCCCCTCCGGCACATGACCGATGCCGGCGCGTACGATGCGGTCGGGTGCAAGGCCCTGGATCTCGGCGCCGCGCAGTTTCACCTGACCCTTGGACGGGTCGATGATCCCGGAGATGGTCTTGAGGATCGTCGACTTGCCGGCTCCGTTGGCGCCGAGCACGGTGACGATCCTGCCTTCGTCGACCGTGAGCGTGACGCCGCGCAGGGCCTGCACCGGGCCGTAGCTCGACTCGATGTTGTTCAGTTCGAGCACCGGGAGCGTCATGCCGCAACCCTCATGCCGCGGCCCCCCCGAGGTAGGCTTCGATCACCGCCGGGTGCGACTGCACTTCGGCCGGCGTTCCTTCGGCGATGACCCTGCCTTCGCTGAGCGCCAGCACGCGGTCGGACACGCGCGACACCAGGTTCATGTCGTGCTCGACCATCAGCACGGTGACGCCGAGGCCCTTCTTGATGTCCTCGATCCAGAACGCCATCTCGTCGGTCTCCTCCGGGTTCAGGCCCGAAGACGGCTCGTCGAGCAGCAGCAGCTTGGGCTCGGAGGCCAGCGCGCGCCCGAGCTCGATCACCTTGCGCACGCCGTACGGCAGGCCGGCCACCAGGCTGTCGCGGTAGTGGGCAAGGTCGAGCAGGTCGATGACCTTCTCCACCGCCTCGCGCTGCGCGATCTCCGCGCGCCGCACCGAGCCGGTGAACAGCAACTCCTCCCACAACGAAGTGGACCGGTGCCGGTGACGGCCGATCAGCAGGTTCTGCAGCACGGTGGCATGCTCGAACAGTTCGATGTTCTGGAAGGTGCGCGCGATGCCGAGCTCGGCGACGCGATGCTGTGCGAGGCCGGTCAGGTCGCGGTCCTCGAACACGATGCGCCCCGAGCTTGCGGGGTAGATCAGCCCGATCAGGTTGAAGATCGTCGTCTTGCCGGCGCCGTTCGGGCCGATGATGGTGTAGACCTCGCCGCGCTCGACCTCGAAGGACACGTCGTCGACGGCGACCACGCCGCCGAACCGGATGCCGATCTTCTCGACCTTGAAGAAGCTCATCGCAGCCGCTCCGACTTCATGTAGCTCTTCTGGCGGCGGAACATGCCCTTGCGATAGAAAGGGAACAATTCGAACCATGTGCGGACCTTGAGCCAGCGCCCATAGAGCCCGAGCGGCTCGAACACGATGAAGCTGATCAGCACGAGGCCGAACACCACCGCCTGGAGCCCCGAGCCGCCGACGTTGCCGGGGAGGTAGTCCTTGGCCACCGCGATGAGTTGCGGCAGCACGATCAGGAACGCGGCCCCGAGCACTGCGCCATGGATCGAGCCGACGCCGCCGAGGATCACGATGGTCACGAGCTCGATCGATTGGAGCAGCGTGAACTGCTCGGGCGATATGAAGCTCACCTTGTGGGCATACAGCGCGCCGCCGATGCCCGTCAGCGCGGCCGAGATCGCAAAGGAAAGCGTCTTGTACTTGGCGAGGTTCACGCCCATGCAGCTGGCGGAAATCTCGGAATCCCGGATCGCCACGAAAGCGCGCCCGGTGGGGGATCGCAGCAGGTTGAGCATCGCGAAGACCGAAAGGACCGTCAGTGCAAGGCACAGGTAGTAGAAGGACCTGTCGCCTTCGAGGTCGAATCCGAAGAGGGCGATGTGTTTCAGGTGCAGGCCGGAGTTTCCGCCGGTGAGGCTCTCCCACCGGGTGATCACTTCCTCCACGATCACGTTGAATGCCAGCGTTGCGATCGCGAGGTAGATCCCTTTCAGGCGCAACGCCGGCAGTCCGACGATCAGGCCCAGCACGGATGCGAACAGCGCGGCGCACGGCAGCGACACGAAGAACGGGATCCCCTTGGCCTGCATCAGCGCCTCGGTATAGGCGCCGACCGCGAGGAAAGCCGCGTGCCCGAGTGAGATCTGGCCGGTGAACCCGACCAGCAGCATCAGGCCCAGCCCGACGATGGAGTAGATCAGGACGAAGTGCAGCTGCGACATCACGTACTCGTCGAGCGCGAAAGGCGCAGCGATCAGCGCGGCGAGGAGCAGCGAATACCAGAAGACTTGGCCGCCGTGCTTGAACAGACGGATGTCCTGGTCGTAATCCGTCTTGAATATGAATCTCACCCGCTACACCTTCTTCCTGGCGGTTTCGCCGAAGATGCCCGAGGGCTTGAAGAGCAGCACGACGAGGACGACGACATAGGCGGCGACGTCCTTGAACCCCTCGGGCATGTAGAAGCCCGCGAGGGCCTCCACCAGGCCGATGATCAGCCCGCCGACGATCGCGCCGGGCACACTGCCGAACCCGCCGACCACTGCGGCCGGGAAAGCCTTGAGGCCGATGAAACCCATGTTCGAATGCACGAACGTGACCGGCGCAAGCAGGATGCCTGCGAAAGTGGCCACGCCGGCCGACAGTCCCCAGACCAGCATGTTCACGCGCCGCACCGGGATCCCCATGTAGGCCGCGGCAAGCTGGTTCTGCGAGGTCGCCTGCATGGCGATCCCGAGCTTGGCATAGCGGAAGAACACGTAGAGCACCGCGCACAGCGCTGTCGTCATGCCGATCACCGCGATCTGCTGGACGGCGAAGATGATGCTGCCGACCTTGACGACGCCCTCGGAGAATGGCGTCGGGAGCGTGTAAGTGTCGGTCCCCCAGCCTGGCATCATCGTGACCACGCCGCGCAGCACGTACCCGACGCCGATCGTGATCATGACCACCGTAAACGCAGGCTGGCCGAGCACCGGGCGCAGCACGACCCTTTCGAGCAGCATGCCGACGACCGCCATGATGGCTACTGCGAACAGAATCGTCGCCCAGTACGGCCAGCCCAGGATCACGCTCGAAGTCAGCGCAAAGAACGCGCCGAGCATCATCAGGTCGCCCTGGGCGAAATTGACCGTCTCGGTGGCCTTGTAGATCAGCACGAAACCGAGCGCGACGAGGGCGTACACACAGCCCTGCGCCACGCCGGCCACCGACAGTTGCAGAAGCTGATTGAGCACGTCTCCCTCCTCCGCGGCGGATTCTACCAAGCATGCCCGAGGTGGCAATTGCTTTTCGGAGGTGCGCGCCCTAGACTGGGCCAGGGCGAAATGCGCAATCACGATATGCAATGAACGGCGCGCCATGAAGACAGTTCGCGTAGGCGCTGGGCTTGGCTTCTACGGCGACTCGTGGCGCCCGGTGCGCGCGTCGATCGAGCGCGGCGGCGTGAAATACATCGGCTCGGACCATCTTGCCGAACTCACGCTCGCAATTCTGCAGAAGGATCGCCAAAGGGATCCTTCGGCCGGCTATGCGCGCGATGCCGTGCCGATGCTCACCGAACTCTGGCCGCTGGCAGCAAGGCATGGGGTGAAATTCGTCCTGAACGCCGGCGGCCTGAATCCTGAAGGCGCGCGCGAAGCAATCGCCAGGGCCTTCCACGCGAACGGTTGGAAGGCGCGGGTTGCCGTGGTCAGCGGCGACTCGGTCACCGGCCGCCTCGACGAATTGCGCGCTGCAGGCCAGGCGCTTGCCCACCTCGACACCGGCGCCGACATCTCGAGCGTGCGGGACCGGCTGCTCTTCGCCAACGCCTACCTGGGCGCGCAGCCGATCGCGGAGGCGCTGGCGCAAGGTGCCGACATCGTGCTGACCGGCCGGGTGGCGGACGCGGCATTGTTCCTGGGGCCGCTGGCCTTCGAATTCGGCTGGCGCTGGGACGACTGGGATCGGCTTGCGCAGGGGCTCACGGTCGGCCACCTGCTCGAGTGCTCCGGCCAGGCAAGCGGCGGCAACTTCGGCGCAGCGCAGGAGTGGGAAGCCATCCCCGATTTCCTGAACCTCGGATATGCGATTGCCGAAGTCGGCGAGGACGGGACCGCCGTGATCACCAAGGCGCCCGGCACCGGCGGGCGGGTGTCGTTCGACACCGTGCGCCAGCAGCTCCTCTATGAAGTCCATGATCCGCATGCCTATTGCTCGCCGGATGTCGTGCTCGACATGGGCACGCTCAAGCTCGAGGACCTGGGCGATGACCGTGTAAGGGTCAGCAATGCGGGCGGTGCGGCACGCACCGACACCCTCAAGATCGTCGCCGGCTACCACGATGGCTGGATGGGCACCGGCGTGATCGGCTACTCGTGGCCCGACGCCTACCGCAAGTGCGAAAAGAGCGTGGAAATCATCAAGGGCCTGATGCGGGAGCGGCGCCTGGCGGTCGAGGAAACCCAGGTCGAGTACATCGGCTACAACTCGTTGCTCGGCGCGAACGCGGATCCGGCCTGCCGCGACCAGTTGAACGAATGCTTCCTGCGCATGACCATCCGCACCCAGGACAAGCGTGTGGCCGACGGGTTCGGGCGTCTGTTTCCGTGGCTGGCGCTTTCCGGGCCGCCTTTCCTGGGAGGCTTCCACGGCATCCAGGGCGCCAAGGAGCTCCTCGGACTGTGGCCGACGCTCGTGAAGCGGGAGTTGGTCGAATCCGGGGTTCATGTCAGCGTCGAGCAAGTCGAATGAAAGCCGAACTCTGGAGAATCGCCCATGCGCGCAGCGGCGACAAGGCCGACCGCGCAGACATCGGCCTGTTTGCATGGGACGCACCGACATACGAAATACTGAAGCGCGAAGTGACGGCGGAAAGGATTGCGGAACATTTCCGGGCGATCTGCGCCGGCAAGGTCGAAGTCTGGCCGCTGGACAACATCCTTGCGATCAAGATCGTGCTCAACAATGCGCTGCAGGGCGGCGCAGCGCGCAGCCTGCGCACCGACAACCTCGGCAAGATCATTGCGGCGCAACTTCTGCGGATGGAAATCGAGGTCCCCGGCGACCTGCCGCGACTGCGCGGGAACTGACTGACCTCCGGGGCAAGACGAATCCACGGCGGTCGTCCTGCGCCGGGACAGGACGCCGGGCGCGATCGGCCCTGACACTTTGGGCATGGGTAGCCGTGGCCTGCGTGCCGCTCGTTCTGGCCGCCTGTACCGGATCGGACGAAGTCAATCCCAAGCCGGGACTGGTCGCCGGGCTCCCTCCAGGGGTTGCGAAAGTCACCGGAAAATGCGGCGGCAAGATTGCGCTTACTCCGACCTCGACTTCGAACGACGAATCCTATTTGTCCTACCCGGCCGTCTACGACTGCGCAACGGGAAAATTCGAGGTGCTCGAGCCTGCGGGAGCCGCGGCCGACGACCAGGAGTATTTCGCCGACCTCAACCTGACGGCGAGCGGTTACTACATGAACCGGTACATGCGTATCGGCCGCCAACGTTTCGGCGGCTATTGGTTCTATACCCTTACGGGCAAGCTGGTGTCGGGATTCGAGCGCCCCGATCTCGATCCGCACGACCTCATGGTCGGGAAGGACTCGATCCTTTACATCAAGTACATAACGCCCAGGTCAGTCGCGATGGACGGCTTCCGCTGCGGGGTCTATCCGATCGAGCTGGAACTTGTCGAAGAGTCTTCCGCGGGACAGGTCACGTGGCGCTGGGAGTCGACCGGCAGGTTTGACACATCCTGGAGCGTGATCCATCCGAGCCTGGACGAACTGAAACGGCCGTCTGGGTGGAAGGGCGCATTCGAGACGGTCCGCAACTGTTACACCGCCATGCTGAAGCGGGCATTTTCGATCGAAACGCCTTCGGGGCTGATCGGAGCGCAGGATTTTCCATTATTCGCGGTGCACGTGAACGACTACATCCATGCGAACTCGATTGCGGCGGTCGGACCCGGAAAGGACATCCTGGTAAGCGGGCGGCACCTGGATACGGTCTTCCTGATCGACAGGAAGACCGGTGCGGTGAAATGGAGCCTCGGGGGACCGAAAAGCAGGATGTCGCCGCGCAGACCGCAGGCAGATCCGCGTGGCGGATTCTCGCACCAGCATGCCGCCTCGATCTCGGGCAACCGCCTGTATGTCTTCGACAACGGGAACAATTTTCCCGACCTTCCTTCCCGGGCCGTGATCTATGCAGTCGACGAGACCCGGCTGGATTCGGCCGTCTTCAGTTTCGAGTTCATGGAACCAAACCGCTTTCGTCGCCCTTCGGCAGGAAGCGTCCAACCCATCGGCGGCGGACGCATCCTGATCGGATGGGGCGGCGTGAGCGGCGAACAGAGCGATCAAACCACCCGGGCAGTCTCGATCGTGGACACAAATACCGGCGATGAAACGTTCGCCATCGACTTTGCACCCGGATGGGAGAGTTACCGCGCCAGGTACTTTCCCTAGACGCAGCACCGGTGGGCGAACGGCCGACGAAGTGCCGGCCGTATTCAGTCCCGCAACGACCCGATCGCAAGCGCCGCCTCGCGATCGGCCGGCTCCTGGAATTGCGGGCTCTCGTCGCGCGGCCGCCGTGTATCGTCGCCCCTGGGCCGCCCGGCATCCTCCTTCCACGCGTCATCCTTATCCCATCGATTGGATAGCTGCCGGATCTGGCCCGGCTGCGTCATGGTTTCGAGCCCCGCCAGTGCGGTTCGAACAATTCCCAGCTGGTCGGCAGGATCGAAAGGCTTACCGGCCGAATGCCCCAGCGGGTAGTCGACGAACGTCGCGCGCGGCGGGCGGCCGCTCTCGAGGATATCGAGCGCGCTGCCAAGGCACATCGTCGGAATGCCGTTGGCCTCGAGGTGGCGGGCGACCAGACTCACGGTCTGGTGGCAGACGGGTCACATCGCGACAAGGAGCGCCGCATCGACCTTCTGTGACTTGAATTCGGCGAGCAGGGCAGGCGCGAGTTCTTCGCGGACACGGCGCTGCGAATAGACGGCGCCCATGCATGAAAGCACTTCGTCGGCCAGGCCGCCGACAAATCCCTCGGCCGCCAGCCGACCCAGCGCGCGCAGCGGGAAGATGCAGCCGGGGTCACGCCTTGCGTCGACGAGGTAGTTCTCCGTCAGGTGCGAGAAGCGCAGGTCCCGGTCTTCGGTCGCTGCAGGAATCCGCCGGAATGACGCATCGTCCTTGTAGTGGTAGGCGACCTGCCCGAGCGCGTAGGCGCCGGAAGTCGACAGCAGGCCGATGCGGGCGGCCGCCAGCGGCTTTGGCAACGGTTGCCATGCGGGCGGGTCCTCAGCCTTGAACCATCGATAGGGCGCATAGCCGAGCCGTTGGTAGCGCTCGGCGATGGATTGCATGTAGCCGACGGTCATGGATATTCTCCTCTTGTGCGCATCCCCCATCCTAGCGGAAGGGGTCGATCCCGGTCAGTTCGCGGCCCTGGATCAGCGTGAGGATGCCCGGCGTGCCGTCCGGGATCGTCAGCGTCCTGACGTCGCGCGCAAGCTGCTCGAGCCCGAGTTCCCGGCTCAACCCCATCGCGCCGTGGACGCGCATCGCCAGCGCGACGGCCCGGTCGCATGCGTCGACCGCGTATCGCTTGGCCATTGCGGACAGGCCGTTGGCTCGCTCGCCCCGGTCCAGTGCCGCGAGTGCGTTGTAGCAAAGCAGCCGGCTGGATACGACCGCGGTCTCGATCTCCGCAAGGTCGCACTGGATGAGCTGGAAGCCCCCGATATAGCGACCGAATTGCTTGCGTACGCCGGCATACGCACGCGCCGCGTCGAGCGCCTTCTGGCCAATGTTGACTGCAAGCAGCCCTACGAGCGGCCGGTTGGCCAGCCAGGTCAGCGTGAGCAGCTTCGCAGTGTCACCGGTTTCTGGACACAAGTTGCGCTTCGGGATGCGACATCCGTCGAACAGGACTTCGCCCAGGGGCGCCTGCCGCAGGCCGTGCATGTGTACCTCGCGGGCCTCGAAAGGCGACTCGGCGCGATCCACAAGGACCCTGGCGAGGCTCGAATTCCCGTCGGCGGCCACCTTCCGGCAAGTCACGTTCATGAAGTCGCAGACCGTGGAGTTCGAGATCCATTGCTTGCGGCCGTTGAGCACGAGGTGCTCGCCGTCCTCGGTCAGAGTGGCCTTGACCCCGCGCGGGTCGGAGCCCACATCCGGTTCGGTGCTGCCGGTGCACGCGATCTTGCGTCCGGCCATCAGGTCGCCGAGGTAGCGCTCCTTTTGTTCCTCGCTGCAACCGAAATACACGCGGGTCGTCGTCGCCTCGTGCGGCTGGAGGATCAACGCGACGCCGGCTGGCATTTGCTCGCCGATCAGCCCGTAGTCGAGCATGCGCAGGCCTGCCCCGCCTCCCGCTTCGGGGATCCGCGCGGAGGTCAACCCCAGTTCGGCGGCCTTCTCCATGATCTTCAGGATGGCCGGCTTCGGCAGCGCGCTGTCCCTGTCGTTCGCGTCCAGGATCGGCTGGATGTGCTTCTCCACCAGCCGGCGCGCCGCGTCGACCATCATGCGCTGCTCTTCATTCAGGGAAAGATCCATCTCGTCGTGCCCTCAGGATTCAGGCTTCCGTGGCGGACGACGCTGCATCGTCCGGCTGGCAGCCAAGTTCGGAAGAAATGCCGGCGGCGGCCCGCACCACGTGCGGGATGCAACGGGCCACAAGATCGCGATTCATGCGGAACGCCGGCACTCCGACGCCGATGGCCGCAATGACCTTGCCTGCGTGATCCCGGACAGGTGCGGCGACTCCACCGACTTCAGGATGGTTTTCGGAGCGCGTCACTGCAAATCCGGCAGTTTCGATCTCCCGCAGCGCGGCGCGGATGCGCTTCGGGTCAGTCACCGTCTTGCCGGTGCGAGGCTCGAGCGGCCCGGCGAGCACGCGATCCGCGTCGGCCGGATTGAACGCAAGGATGCACCGTCCCGTCGCAGTGCACCACGCCGGGCTGAGTTGCCCGATTTGCGTCTGCACGCGGATGGACCTCGGGCTCTCGACCTTGGAGATGTAGACGATGCCGCCGGAAACATCGAGAACCGACATGTGCACGGTCTCGTCCGTGGCAGCCACAAGGCGCTCGAGCCAAGGCCTGGCGACCTTGACCACGTCCAGGCGTCCGACCGCGGCGCCGCCGAGCCGCCAGAGCTTCAGGGTCAGGCTGTACTGGCTGCTCGCGGGGTCCTGCTGCAGGAATCCGGTATTGACGAGCGTCGCCAGCATCCGGTGCACGGTCCCCTTGGGCTTGCCGGTCGATTCCACCACGGCGGTAAGCGTAGTGGGCCCACCCGCTGCGCCGATGACTTCGAGCACTTCCAGCGTCGCCGCCGCCGACGCGATCAGGTGGTTGCGGTTTGCGGGTCGCGCGTCCGGCGCCCTGCGCCTTCTTGCCGCACTGCCGGTCGACATTGCCTCTCCTCGCGGGCTTGCGGGCCCCGGACGGCCCGCACAGTGTTTCTACATTGCAGAACTATTGGACCGGACGTCTATTCTACGGGCTCGCATTCTTTCTTTGGACCGGGGCTGCAGATATATTCTGCATAGCGAAACCATCGATCCGGACCGAACGGATAGACTGCCTGCGGACATGAGCGCATCCGGCCCCCTTTCCGCATACCGCGTGCTCGAGCTCGGCTCGACCGCGGCGGGCCCGTTCTGTGCCCGGCTGCTTGCGGATTTCGGTGCGCAGGTCGTGAAGATCGAAGCGGTCGAAGGCGACCCCATCCGGCAAATGGGCGAGGTGGTGAACGGCAAGTCCCTCTATGGCGCGAGCATCTGCCGAAACAAGCTGATCGCGTCGTTCAATTTCCGCAAGCCCGAGGCACGCAACCTCATCAAGGCCGTGATCCCGGAGTTCGATATCGTGGTGGAAAACTTCCGTCCCGGCACGCTGGAGAAATGGGGGCTGGGCTACGACGACCTGCGCAAGCTCAAGCCGGACCTGATCATGACGCGCATCAGCGGGTACGGGCAGACCGGCCCCTACAAGGATCGTCCCGGCTACGGTGTCATCGGCGAGGCCATGAGCGGCCTGCGGCACATGATCGGCGACCCGGACAGGCCACCATCACGCGCCGCGATCCCGCTCACCGACTACATCACCGCGCTCTACGCGGCATTCGGCACCGTCATGGCGGTAGTCGCACGCCAGAACAGCGGCATCGGCCAGTGCGTGGACGCGTCGCTCGTCGAATCGGCCTTCAGCTTCATGGAGTATCACGTGCCGGCGTTCGAGAAATCCGGGAAGATCGGCATGCGCACCGGCCCTCGCCTTCCCGACAGTGCGCCCAACACGCTCTATCCCACGCGATGCGGAAACTATATCCACATCGCAGCGCTTGCCGACGCGGTATTCCGGCGCCTCGCAGTCGCCATGGGCCGCCCGGAACTCGGCACCGACCCGCGCTTCGCGGAAATGAAGATGCGCAACCAGAACCAGGAATTGATCGACGGCATCGTCGCCGAATGGACCTCCGCCCACGACATAGGGGACCTGGAGGCCGTGCTCAACAAAGGCGATGTGCCCGCCAGCAGGATCTTCACGATGGCGGACATTTTCAAGGATCCCCACTACCAGGCGCGCGACATGCTCGTGCCCACGCCCGACGATGAACTCGGCACCGTAACGCTCGCCGGCGTCGTGCCCAAGCTTTCAGCAACCCCCGGAAGGCTGCGCTGGGCAGGCCACAGGCCGGGCCAGGACACCCGGGTTTTCCTGAAGGAGGCGGCACGCCTGTCGGACGCAGACATCGACCGGCTGGTCGCCGACGGCGTGATCTTCTGCGATCCGCAAGCGGAATCGCGGCATGCGGCCGCAAAAAAGAACAGCTGATCCCCGGAACAATCACCAAGGCGAACAAGGCACGGATCCATGGCTTCCTTCAAGGCATTTCGCGTCCACACCATCGACGGCAAGCCGGTCTGCCGCTTCGAAAATCTTTCGATGGCTGACCTGGATCCCGGCCCCGTCGTGATCAAGGTCGCGTATTCCGCCATCACCTACAAGGATGCGATGGCGGCGCGCGGCGTGGGCAAGAACGTGCGGACCGACCGCCCGTGCGTCACCGGCGTCGACCTGTCGGGCGTGGTGGAGTCGTCGCAGGACCCGCGATACGCTACGGGCGACAAGGTCGTCGTCACGAACTACAAGCTCGGCAATGACCACGACGGCGGCTATGCGGAGTACGCCCGGGTGCCGGGCGACTGGATCGTGCCGCTGCCGGCGGGGCTGTCCCTGTACGAAGCCATGGGGCTCGGGACCTCCGGCCTGACGGCTGCGCTGGCGCTGGATCGCGTGGAAGCCGCGGGCCTGACACCCGAGGCGGGGGCCGTAGGGATCACAGGTGCCACCGGCGGCGTGGGCAGCCTCGCCGTGAACATGTTCGCGCAGCGCGGCTACAAGGTCATTGCAGTCTCGGGCAAGCGCGAACAGGAGCCTTTCCTCAGGTCGATCGGCGCGCAGAGCATCATCGGCCGGGAGGAGTTCCTCGCCGACCGGGCGCCGCTGGCCAAGCCGCTCTTTGCCGGCGCACTCGACAACGTCGGCGGTGTCTACCTCGACCGGCTGGCCGCGAAAATGCAACCTTTCGGCAAGCTCGCCGTGGCCGGCATGGCGGTCGGCGCCGAGGTCACCACCACGGTGCTGCCGCTGATCCTGCGCTCGATCGACATTCTCGGCATCAACGTATCCCGCCAGCTCCAGATGAAGGAGCGGCGCAGGCTCTGGCAGCGCATGGCCACCGACCTCAAGCCGATGAATCTCGCCGAGATTTCCCGCGCGATTGCCTTCGAGGATCTCGACAGGACGATGGACAAGTTCTTCGATGCAAGCACGATCGGGCGCGTCGTCGTCGAGGTCGGGTCGAAAGCGCCCGCGCGCGGCTGACGCAATTTTCCTGCGCGCACACGCATGAGCGTGAACTTGTCGTTCGACGAGTGGGCCGACGTTGTCGTCGTCGGATATGGCTTCGCCGGCGGCATGGCTGCGATCAGCGCGGCCGACGCGGCCCGCGACGTCCTGCTCCTCGAGAAGATGGCGGTGCCGGGCGGCATCTCGATCTGCTCGGGCGGAGGATTTCGCGTCGCCCGCGACGCCTCCAAGGCGCTCGAGTACCTGACCGCAACGAATGCGGGATCGATCGACCCGGAATTGCTTCGGACGATGGCAGCGGAAATGGTCGCGCTGCCGAAACTGATCGAGGAGCTTGCGGGCATCAACGGCGCCTCGCTGGTCACCCTCGAGCGACCGGGCAGCTATCCTTTCCCTGGCTGCGACACGTTCCGTTTCATCGAGGTGGATGCGGTACCGGGGTTCGATGCGGCAGTCGAGTATCCCCGGGTACGGTCCCTGCGGGCCGGCATTAACGCGTTCAAAGTCATCGACGACAACGTCCGCGCGCGCACGCGAATCCAGGTCCGCCTTTCGACGCCGGTCGTCCGCCTGTTGCGCAATGATGCCGGCGAAGTCGCCGGTCTCGAGGCCACGGTAAACGGCGGCGTGCGGAGAATCGGCGCGCGGCACGGCGTCGTCCTCGCCTGCGGCGGGTTCGAGGCAAACGCCGAGATGCAGCGTCGCTACTGGCAGTTGCGGCCGGTGTTGCCGAGCGCCACGCTGGGCAACACCGGCGACGGCCTGCGGATGGCCCAGGCGCTGGGCGCCGAGTTGTCGCACATGTGGCACTTCCACGGCAGCTACGGTTTTCGCCACACCGATCCCGCCTATCCATTCGGCATCCGCTCGAGGAAATTGCCCGACTGGGTGCCGGGAATGCTCGAAACCAAGGCGAAGATGGCGTGGATCCTGGTGGACGGCAACGGCCAGCGGTTCATGAATGAGTACCAGCCCTACGTGCACGACACCGGGCACAGGTCGTTTGACCGGTATGACCCGGCCGCGATGCGCTTTCCCGCCATGCCGGCGTTCATGGTCTTCGACGAGGCCGGCCGGCGCATGTATCCGGTAGCCAAGTCCTACATCAACGACCCGGAGATCGCCCCGTACGACTGGAGCGAGGACAATCTCCGCGAAGTCGAGCTCGGCATCCTGAAGCGCGCGGATTCGATTGCGGCCCTCGCCGGCGCGATGAAGGTGCCGGAGGCGCGGCTCGAGCGCACGATTTCCGAGTGGAATGCCCGGTGCGCGTCCGGTGCCGCAGACGACCTCGGTCGCCCGACCGGCACCCGCGTGCCGATCTCGTCCCCGCCGTTCTATTTCGGCGAGGTCTGGCCGGTGGTATCGAACACGCAGGGCGCGCTCGCACACGATGTCGAACAAAGGGTGCTGAATACGTTCGGCGAACCGATTCCGAGGTTGTACGTGGCCGGCGAAATCGGCAGCATCTGGGGATTCCTGTATCTCTCGGGCGGCAATCTCAGCGAATGCCTGGCCAGCGGCCGGCGTGCGGGGCGCAATGCAGGCGGCGAACAGCCGCTTGCGGCAATATCCTGTTAGAACAACATAGACGGAGGAGACATGAAGAAACTATTGGTGCTTCTCGGCGCGATCAGCGCCGTCGCCTTGGGTTCGTCGTTCGGCGTACAGGCGCAGGACTACCCTAACCGCCCGATCAAGATTGTCGTGCCGTACGCCGCCGGCGGCAGCACGGACATCCTGACGCGCATCATTGCTCAGAGGCTTACCGCCCGCATCGGGCAGAGCGCGCTGGTCGAGAACAAGCCGGGAGCCAATGGCGTCATCGGCACCGAGGCGGTCGTGCGCAGCCCGGCTGACGGCTACACGCTGCTAATGATGACCAACGGGCAGACGATCAACGTCGGCCTGGTTGCGAAACTTCCCTTCGACACCGAAAAGGACCTCGTCCCGGTCATCAATGTCGCCGCGATGCCGAACGTGCTTGCGGTTCATCCCGGGCAGCCGATGAAGACGATCGTGGAGTTCATCGAGTATGCGAAGGCGAACCCCGGCAAGCTTTCCTACAGCCACGCAGGCGTGGGTTCGCCCCAGCACCTCGCAGGCGAACTCTTCAAGCTGGTGACGAAGACAAACATCCTGGGCGTTCCCTACAAGGGTGGCGGCCCCGCAGTGGCGGATGCCGTAGCCGGCCAGGTGCAGATGGTCGTTGCCGGCGTGCCGGCCGTCAGCGGGCATATCGCGTCGGGCCGCCTGCGCGCGCTGGCGGTCACCAGCCTCAACCGGTCGGCCCTTCTTGCGGACGTGCCGACCGTAGCGGAAAGCGGCTATCCGGGTTTCGACGCGAACTTCTGGATCGCCCTCGTGGCGCCGCGCGGCGTTCCGAGCGACGCGATACAGAAGGTGAACTCGGAACTCAACACGGTGCTGAAGGATCCCGAGATCGGCAAGCAGTTCGCGGTGCAGGGGGCCTCGCCGGTGGGCGGGACCACCGGGCAGCTGGGCGAGTTCATCAAGAACGACATTGCGACCTGGATTCGCGTTATTCGCGAAGCCAACATCAAGGTTCAGGGCTGAACCGGCGACATTCGGGAATGAGGCCCCCGCGTTCGGCAGGGGCCTCTTTCACCTTGGGCGCGCAGGAAAACTGACGAGCGCCCGGACACCCCCGCAGGGCGCTCGTCTCGTGGCCGGATTTACCGGCCGGAGTCAGCCGGAAAAGCGCTCCAAGTGGTGGTCCAGATCGCCGAACTGCTGCGCGATCATCGTCAGCCTCCGGAAGGTGTGGCTGACCTTCATCTCTTCGGTCATGCCCATGCCGCCGTGCAGCTGGATCGATTCCTGGCTCACATGACGGCACGCTTCCGAGATCCGCACCTTGGCCGCCGAGATCAGGCGCTTGCGCTGGGCTGCATCCTTTTCCGAGTCGGCCTTGTCGCAGGCGAGGCATGCCATCGACTTGGCCTGCTCGTAGCTGACGACCATGTCGACCATGCGGTGCTGGAGGGCCTGGAACGCGCCGATCGGCACGCCGAACTGCTTGCGGGTCTTGAGGTACTCGAGTGTTGCGTCGTTGGCGGACTTGATGGCGCCGACGGCTTCGGCGCAAATGAGCGCAGTGCCGTAGTCGACGACTTCCTCGATCAGGGCGAGGCCCGCGCCTTCCTTCCCGATCAGCGCATCGGCGCCCACCGTGACCCCTTTGAGAACCATGTCGCAGGCGCGCAATTCGTCCAGCGTCCGGTAGGGCTTCATCGTGATGCCGGGGGCCTTGGCGTCGACTAGGAACAGGCTGATGCCCTGGGCGTCGGTGTCCGAACCCGAGGTGCGCGCAGAAACCACGATCCGGTCTGCGCA
Source organism: uncultured Bordetella sp. (assembly GCA_964599095.1). Classification (GTDB taxonomy): domain Bacteria; phylum Pseudomonadota; class Gammaproteobacteria; order Burkholderiales; family SG8-39; genus SZAS-79. The sequence continues at coordinate 130,368 of CAZREB010000010.1, read as the reverse complement.
CGGGCCGTGTACGACGACATCCTTTTCACCGTCGATGACATAACCGCCGCCCGACTTCTTCGCTTTCGTGGCGACATGGGCGAGGTTGTAACGCGCCCCCCGCTCGGTCTGGGCAAACGCCATCTTCAGCTTGCCTTCTACGACCAGGGGAAGAATCGACTTTTTCTGCGCTTCGCTGCCGCCGCGGGCCACGAACTGCGCGCCCATCGTGGTGGACAGGAAGGGCTCGACCACGAGCCCTTCGCCGATCGACTCCATGATGCCCATCATGTCGAGCGCGGCGCCGCCGAAGCCGTTGTAGTCGGCCGACACCGGCAGCCCGAGCAGCCCCATCTCGGCAAAGGTGGCCCAGACTTCGTCGCTGTAGCCCTTGTCGGAGAAGACGATCTTCTTGCGCGACTCGAAGTCGTAGTCCTTGCCGATGAAGCGTTTTACCGAGTCCGCAAGCAGTTGCTGTTCTTCGTTGTAGTCGAAATTCATGTCTCTCTCCTCACAGGCCCAGCGACATCTTCGAGATGATGTTGCGCTGGATTTCGTTCGAACCGGCGTAGATGGTGGTCTTGCGGGTGTTGCAGTAGCGCGGCGCGAGCGACGCGGTGAATGCGTCGAAGTCACCACCGTTCACCGGCTTGAACGGCTGCGCCATCGGGCCCACGGCCTGCATCATCAGCTCGGTCAGCGATTGCTGGATCTCGGTGCCCTTGATCTTCAGCATCGAAACGTCGGCACCGGGCGGCTGGCCGCTGCGGCGCATCTGGTCGAGGAATCTGAGGTTGGTGATTTCGAGGGCCATCAGCTCGATCTCCACGCGCGCCATCTTGTCGCGAAACCGCACGTCGTCGATGAGCGGCCTGCCGTCCTTGACCTGTTTGGACGCGAATTCCTTGAGCTTGAGCAGTTCGCGCTTGGAAACCCCGATCCGGCCGGTATTCATCCGTTCGTGGCCGAGCAGGTACTTGGCCACCGTCCAGCCCTTGTTCTCCTCGTAAACCAGGTTCTCCATCGGCACCTTGACGTCCTCGAAGAACACCTCATTCACTTCGTGGCCGCCGTCCATGAGGATCAGCGGCCGGACCGTGACGCCCGGCGTCTTCATGTCGATCAGCAGGAACGAAATGCCTTCCTGGCGCTTGGAAGCCTGCGAGTCTGTGCGCACCAGGCAGAAAATCCAGTCGGCGTAGTGGCCGAGGGTGGTCCAGATCTTCTGGCCGTTGACGAGGTAGTGGTCGCCCTTGTTCTCGGCCTTGGTCTTCAGCGACGCGAGGTCGGACCCCGAGCCCGGTTCCGAGTAACCCTGGCACCAGAAATCGTCGCCGTTGTAGATGCGCGGCAGGAAGCGCTTCTTCTGCGCTTCGGTGCCGAACTTGTGCAGCACCGGCGCACACATCGTCAGCCCGAACGGGATCAGCGGCGGCGTGCCGGCGAAGCCGCATTCTTCCTCGAAGATGTAACGTTGCACGACGTTCCAGCCCGTGCCGCCCCATTCCTTGGGCCAGGCCGGCGCGATCCAGCCCTGTTTGGCGAGGATCTTGTGCCAGCGTAGCAAGTCGTCCTTGGAAAGGTGCTCGTGGTCGCCGACCTTGTCGGAAAGGTCGGCCGGCAGATTCTTTGCCAGCCAGGCGCGCACTTCATCGCGGAATGCGAGCTCTTCGTTCGAATAGTTCAGGTCCATGCGAGGCTCCTATGGCGTTTCGCCGTACCGGTACGGCGCGTCCTGTTCTTCGAGCCTGGGCGGAGCTGCCGGGAGGGTATGCGGGAGGCGCGCGATGCGCCGTCTTGTGTAGTTTAGCCGAGAGAGAAGTCGACGACCATCCTTCCCACGATTTTTGCCGCCATCATGTCGTCGAACGCCTGCGGGAGGTCGTCGAAGCGGATCCTGCGGGCGATCCGTCCCAGGTGCCGCGGCCGCAGGTCTGTTGCGAGCCGCTGCCAGATGCGCATTCGCAGCGGCAACGGGCTGTTCGCGTACACCCCGATGAGGCGCACGCCGCGCAGGATGTAAGGCAGAACGGAGCCCTTGAACTCGACGCCCCCGGCATTGCCGAAGGCGGCAATCACGCCGTCCACCTGCATGCTGCGCACCAGCCAGCCCAGCTGCTCGCCTCCCACCGAGTCCACCGCGCCCTGCCAGAGCGGCCTTTCTAGCGCGCGCGTGCCGAATTCGAACGTTCTGCGGTCGATCACCTCGGCCGCGCCGAGCGAGCGCAGGTAGTCGACCGACTCGGGTTTGCCGGACAGGGCCACCACTTCGTAACCTCGCGCCGCGAGCAGGTCGATTGCAATCGATCCGGCGCCGCCGGTGGCCCCATTCACGAGCACCTTGCCCTTGCCGGGCGCCAAGCCGTTGAGTTCCATCAGGTCCACTGAAAGCGCGGCCGTGTATCCCGCTACGCCGATCGCCGCCGTTTCAAACGCAGTCAATGGTTCCTGTACCTTGAGGAGCCAGTCGGCCGGAAACCGATTGATTTCCTGGTAGCCGCCGTCGTGGTCTGCACCGAGGCCGAGTCCATGCGTGAAGACACAATCGCCAGGCGCGAAACGCGAATCGGCGGACTCGACGACTTCGCCGCAGACGTCGATGCCTACGGTGCAGGGAAACCGGTTGACGAACTTCGCACGTCCGAGCGCCGTCATCGCATCCTTGTAGTTGACGCTCGCGAACTGCGACCGGACCACGACATCTCCCGCGTCGAGCCCGTCGCTGGCGATTGATGCGAAGCGACCGGTGCCGAACTTGCCACCCTCGAAAACGCGGAATGCCCGGATATCCGCCATTGGCGCGTCAGAGGATCGTCACGCCGCCATCGGCGACGATGCACTGCCCCGTAATGAAGGCAGCTGCCTTGGAGGCAAGGAACACCGCAATGCCCCCTATGTCACGGGGCTCGCCGATGCGGCGCAACGGTGTCGCTTCTTCGCGGGCCTTGCGCCGGGCTTCGTCTTCCCAAAGGGCCTTGGCGAAATCCGTCTTGACCAGGCCGGGGGCGATTGCGTTGACGCGCACGTTCTTCGGCCCCCATTCGGCCGCGAGGTTCTTCACGAGCATGTGGTCGGCCGCCTTGGAGATCCCATAAGCGCCGATGATGGTGTTCGCCTTAAGGCCGGCGATCGAACCGACCATGATCACGCTGCCACCGCCGCGCGCCGCCATTCCCGGAATCACCAGGTTGGAAAGCCACAGGTTGGACCTCACGTTCGAGCCCATGACCTTGTCGAAGATCTCGTCGCTCAGGCCACCGAGGGGGCCGTAGTACGGATTGATCGCCGCGTTGCAGACCATGATGTCGACCTTGCCCCAGGCCTTGAGCGTTGCATCGACGAGAGCACTCACTTCATCTTTGCGGCCCACGTTGCATGACTGCGCCATGACCGTCAGACCCTCGGCGGCAAGTTCAGCCCGGGTCGCCTCGCAGGCGTCGGCCTTGCGGCTGGAGATCATGACCTTGGCGCCCGCCCGACCGAGCTCCTGGGCGATCGACTTGCCGATGCCCTTGGTCGATCCCGTGACGATGGCGACCTGACCGGAGAGATCGAAAAGTGAAGGCGGTGAAGTAGCCATGGCGGCCCCTGTGGATGCAGCTGGTTGGAAGGGCCCTTAGGGTAGCCAATATGGATCACGAAGCGTAGTGCGGCATTTGCGTGCCCCGGTTCGCCCGTGTTTCGCGCTATGCAAAATCCGCATCGCTTTTTCACTCCCTATTTCGATCTGCGAAATACAGTATGACTAAATTGACAGAGGGAGGGGCCTACCGAACAATCGCTATGCGAAACAAGTTCAGCTGCCTGCAGTTTCGATTGCGCGCGCCGATCGCGCCTTCCCCGGAATCCAGTTCGGCCGGCATGAAAACCGCCGGTCGGTCGAAGTTTCTGCCGGCTTCCCCTCGGGGTGTACAGGGCAGCACCTGTTCAAGGAGATCTAACCATGGGCGCTCCCGAGTCCAATGTGCCGCTTTCCACGCCGGCTGCCCCGCCGGCGTACAGCTACGAGCACGAAGGCGACCGCCAGTTTGCAACGACCCTGGCGCGCGGCCTTGAAGTTCTGCGCTGCTTCACGCCGCTCGAGCCGATGCTCGGCAACAAGGAAATTTCGGTGCGCACCGGCCTGCCGAAGCCAACCGTGTCGCGCCTCACCTACACGCTGACCAAGCTGGGCTACCTGCGCCACAACATGCGCCTGGGCAAGTACCAGCTGGGCTCCGCAGTGCTGTCGATCGGCTATCCGCTGCTGGCGAGCATGAGCGCCCGGCAGGTCGCGCGGCCGCACATGAAGGACCTCGCCGACTATGCGAACGCCTCCGTGTCGATGGGCATCCGGGACCGATTGAACGTGGTTTTCGTCGAAAGCTGCCGGTCGGCGAGCGGCACGCCGTCGCTGCCGGACATCGGCACCTCGGTCCCGATCGCGCAGGCCTCGGTCGGCCGCGCCTTTCTCGCGGCCTGCACGCCGGCCGAGCGCGAGGCCGTGTTGAACCAGATGAAGGTCAAGGAACCGGAAATGCACCGCAAGTACCGCGCGCAGATCGACAAGAGCCTGCAGGAGATCCGGGAGCGCGGCTTCTGTGTTTCCTATGGCGATCTGCGCCGTGAAATACACGCGGTCGGCGTGCCGATGCGCCGCACGGTCGACGGGGAGATCGTCGCCTTCAACTGCAGCATTCCCGCCTTCATGCTGAAGAAGGGCCAGATCGAAGATGACATCGGGCCGCGCCTGGTGCAGATGGTGCGCAACATCGAGGCTGCTCTGGGCATGCACTGATGGCCGCGGCCAGCGGCGACTTCGGGGTCGATGCCGCCCGGCACGGCCGCGTGCTGCAATTGTCGATCCGCAACCCGGCGCAGCGGAACGCAATCAAGCCGGAAATCTCCGCCGAACTGGCCCGGCAGTTGCGGCTTGCATCGTTTGACGAAACCATAGGCGCGGTTGTCCTGCGTGGTGAAGGCGAGCATTTCTGCGCCGGGGGCGACCTTCTGACTCTCGGCGAGAGCCGCCGCACCAATCCGCCGCAACACCACTTCGATCGCGTCGCCAGGCTGAACGAACTCGTGCGCTGCCTGCGCGATTGCCCGAAGCCGGTGATTGCAGCCGTCGAAGGTCATGCCGCCGGTGCAGGATTTTCGGTCGCGCTCGGCTGCGACCTGATCGTGGCCGCGGAAAATGCGCAGTTCACGATGGCCTACGTGAAGATCGGGCTTAACCCGGACGGAGACGGCTCTTATTTCCTCGCTCGCGCGCTCCCTCTCCAGCTGGCCAACGAACTCATGATGACCGGCGCTGCGGTGGCCGCGACGCGCCTTTACTCTGCAGGCCTGGTCAACCGGTGCGTCGCCGCCGGGACTGCGACGGCGGAAGCCTTGCGCCTTGCGGACGAGCTCGCCAATGGAGCGACCCGTGCAATCGGCCGCATCAAGCGGCTGGGCAACGAGGCGCAGCGTCACGACTACAGCCAGCATCTCGAACTCGAACGAACGCTGTTCGTCGAGGCCCTGCACGGCGAAGAAGCCGGCGAAGGCATCTCGGCCTTCCTGCAAAAGCGCAAGGCCCGATTCCACCCCTGACTTGCCGCGGGATCGCGCGCGCGGCCCAATTTCGCATGTAATTTCCATTATTTTGAATTTATGGTTGCGTAGTTTATTTATTCGGAATTAATATCGTTTGAATTCATCCGGATTTCGATGCCTCCAGCCACGCCCCGCCAGCAAACCCCTTCGGCCCGCCGCGCCGCGGCCAATGGGCAGGATCCGGCTTTTGCCACGACACTCGCGCGCGGGCTCGGAATGCTGGAGGCGTTCGGCACAGGCGAGGAAAAGCTCGGAAACAGCGAGCTGGCCGAACGCACCGGGCTTTCACGCCCGACCGTCACGCGCCTCGCGCAAACGCTGACCGAACTCGGTTACCTGCAGCGCGAGGGCGGGAAGTACCGCCCCGGTGTGCGGGTGCTGTCGATCGCCCACCCGCTGCTTGCGGGCCTGCGGGTAAGGCAGCTTGCGCGCCCGCTGATGACCGAACTCGCCACCCAACTCCACTCCGCCGTTTCGCTCGGCACCATCGACGGGCTCGATGCGATTTACGTCGAGACCTCGCGCAGTGCCGACCCGCACCCCTTGTCGCCCGACATCGGGTCGTCGACGCCCCTTGCGCAAACGGCAATCGGACGCGCGCTCCTTTCGATGCTCGACGCAAGCGACCTGCGAGCGCTCGGCGAGCGGCTGAAGGACGAGCGTCCCGAAGAGTGGCGGGCCTGGTGGAAGAAATCGCTGGCCGGGGTCGAAGAGTGCCGCACCCGCGGTTTCTGCATTTCCAAGGGCGAATTCCGCGGCGAAGTGCACGGCATCGCCACGCCCTTGATGCGTACCCGCTCGGGCCGCATCCTCAGTTTGAACTCGGGCATCTCGGCCTTTCGCCTGCGGCCGGGGCAACTCGAAGAAGAAATCGGCCCGCGCCTCGTGGCACTCGCCGCGACCATCCGCGCGCTGGCCGCCAACACCTGAAGAGCGTCCCATGATCCGCGATGCCAAGCGCCTGCAAGAACTGCTCGACACGACCCGCCGGTTCGTTCGTGACGTGGCCATCCCCAATGAAGAGCGCGTCGAGCGGGAGAACGCGATTCCCGAAGAGATCGTGACCCGCATGCGGGAACTGGGATTCTTCGGATGGAGCATCCCGGAGGAATACGGCGGCGCAGGGCTGACGACCGAGGAGTTGTGCCTGGCGAACATGGAAATCTCGCAGTGCGCGGTCGCGTACCGCGCCCGGGCCGGCACCAACACCGGCATCGGCGCCGAGGCGATCATCCAGGACGGCACCGAGGACCAGAAGCGCAAGTACCTGCCGCGCCTGGCCTCGGGGGAAATCACCGGCTGCCTCGCGGTCACCGAGCCGGAAGCCGGCTCCGACTTGCTCGGCGGGCTGGCAACGCTCGCGGCAGAAGATGGTGACCACTACGTCCTCAACGGGACCAAGCGTTACATCACCAACGCGCCGATTGCAGACATCTTTACGGTGCTTGCGCGTACCGATCCTGCCAACAAAGGCGGATCCGGGACAACCTCGTTCCTGATCGAGCGCGGCACGCCGGGGCTTTCGGTCGGGCCCGAGCACAAAAAGATGGGCCAAGAGGGTTCGCCCGTGTCCGAGGTGTATTTCAAGAACTGCCGGGTACCGAAGTCGGCCGTGCTCGGTGGCGTACCCGGCCAGGGATTTCGCGCGGTGATGAAGTCGCTGAACAAGCAGCGCATCAATCTGGCCTCGCTTTGTACCGGTCCGGCGATCCGCATGCTCGACGAGGGGTTGCGCCACGCAGCGACCCGCAAGCAGTCCGGACGGAACATCGGCGAATTCCAGCTCGTACAGGCGATGCTGGCCGACTGCAAGGTCGAGCTCTCGGCCGCAAGGGCGTTGATCCTCGAGACAGCCCGCAAGCGCGACTTGGGCGAGGACGTCACGATGGAGGTATCGATGTGCAAGTACTACGCATCGGAGATGGCCGGGCGCGTCGCCGACCGCGTGGTGCAGATCTTCGGCGGCGCCGGCTATTGCGAGGACATCGGCGGTTCGGTGCCCCGCTTCTACCGGGATGTGCGCCTGTTCCGCCTTTACGAAGGCACCAGCCAGATCCACCAGTTGAACATCGCCCGCCACTTGATGCGTGGCGACCGCTAAATATTACAAAGGAGGCGTTATGCGAATACTCAAGAGGGTCCTTGCGTCCCTCATGGCTTTTTCCGCCTGCACGGCCATGGCACAGGCCTGGCCCACGAAGCCGATCAAGATCGTCGCCCCGTACGCTGCAGGCGGCACCAACGACATCGCCGCCCGCATCCTCGCCGAGCGCCTCGCTCAGCGCCTGGGCCAGCAGGCGATCGTCGAGAACAAGCCGGGCGCAAACACGCGGATCGCGACGGATTTCGTTGCCAAGAGCGCGCCTGACGGCTACACGCTGTTCTTCTGCGCGGCACCGCACTCGACCAACCCGGCCCTCTATGGGAAGCTCCCTTACGATACGGTCAAGGACTTCGCGCCGATCGCCCACGCGGTCACCGTGCCGCTGTTTTTCCTGGTTCCGGCGGCGTCACCTGCCAGGAACGTGAAGGACTTGATCGAACTCGGAAAGAAGGATCCGGCATACGCAAACATCGGCAGCCCGGGCAACGGAAGCGCACCGCACCTTGCGATCGAATTGCTGAATTCCGTTGCCGGGACCAACCTCGCCCACATCCCGTACAAAGGGGATGCACCCGCGCTGCAGGACCTGCTTGGCGGCAGGTTGGGGGCGTCCGTGGATCCCGTCGCGCCGGCGCTCCCGCATATCAAGGCCGGAAAGCTGCGCGCCATCGCGATTGCAAGCCCGCAACGCTACTCGATGCTGCCAGACGTGCAGACCCTGGCCGAGCAGGGCTTCAAGGGGGCCGACGCATTTGCATGGTTCGGCCTGCTTGCGCCGACGGGGACTCCGCCCGAAGTGATCGCCAAGCTCAACGGCGAAGTGAACCTCGCGCTCAAGCAGCCGGAAATCTCGGAAAAGCTGGTCGGCCTCGGCATGACGCCGGTCGGCGGCACGCCGGAGCAATTCGGCGCGTTCATCCGTGCGGACATCGAAAAGTGGGGCAAGCTGATCCACGCTCGCGGCATCAAGCCGGACTGAACCATGAGCGAACCCCACAAGAAGGACTCGGGCCAGAACCCGACGAAACAAGGCGCGGGCCATGCCCCGACGAAACAAGGCGCGGGCCATGCCCCGACGAAACAAGGCGCGGGCCATGCCCCGACGAAACAAGGCGCGGGCCAAGGCCCGCTTAGCGGCCTGCGCGTCCTCGATATCGCCACGATCGTTGCGGCGCCGATGGCTGCGGCGCTGCTCGCCGACTATGGCGCTGAAGTGCTCAAGGTGGAGTTGCCTTCCGGCGACGGCGCGCGCGGGTTCCCGCCCTTCAAGGAAGGCAAGTCGCTGTGGTGGAAGGTCACCAACCGGAACAAGAAGTTCGTCACGCTCGATCTGAGGAAGCCGGAGGGAATCGAACTCCTCAAGAAGCTGCTGCCGAAATTCGACGTGCTCGTCGAGAACTTTCGGCCGGGCACGCTGGACCGCTGGGGACTGCCCAAGGAAGTGCTTTGGTCGATCCAGCCCCGCCTCGTGATCCTGCGCGCCACCGGATTCGGGCAGGACGGGCCGTATCGCGATCGTCCCGGGTTCGCCCGCATTTTCGAAGCCATGGGCGGCCTTACCTACATTACGGGCGAACCCGATGGCGAGCCGATGCACGCCGGCTATCCGATCGGCGATGCGATCGGCGGCGTGTTTGGCGCCTTGGGGATCGTCAGTGCACTCTGGAAGCGCGCGATGGACCGGGACGCGCCGGGCGAGGAGATCGATCTCTCGATGACTGAAGCGACCCTGCGTTTGCTGGAGTTCCTCGCCATCGAACACGACCAGCTGGGCGCGGTGCGCGAGCGATCGGGAAACGCCAACCAGTATTCCGCACCGGCCGCCGTGTACCGCACCAAGGACAACCGCTGGGTCTCGCTCGCGGGCTCGACCAATGTATTGTTCGCGAACAATTGCCGCGCGATCGGTCGCCCGGACCTGATCGAGGATCCGCGGTTTGCAAGCAACGGCCTGCGTGTTGAACACAAGGACGAACTGAACGCGATCTTCGCAGCATGGTGCGCCGAACAGGCGCTCGACGATGTTCTGGACGCTTTCCGGAAGTCGCAGGGAACGATCGCGCCGATCTACTCGATCGACCAGGTTTTCGCCGACCCGCAGATGCAGGCGCGCGACGCCATAACGGCGGTCCCCGACCGGGATTTCGGCACCGTGCGCATGCAGAACGTCGTTCCGCGATTCGTGAACGATCCGGGCCGGGTGCGCAATACCGGGGGTTCCATTGGGCAGGACAACGAAGAAATCTACGGCGAGTGGCTCGGGCTGGGCAGCGAAGACCGGCAGCGCCTGAAACAAGCGGGGGTCATCTGATGAAGACTTTGAAGCTGGCCCTGGCCCTTGCCCTCTCGGGCGCAACCGGTGCATTTGCGCAAGGGGCATTCCCTTCCAAGCCGATCCGCATCATCGTCCCATTCGCCGCAGGCGGTGCGACCGATGTGCTGGCGCGCGTGATCGGGGCGCCGCTGGGCGAAAAGCTCGGTCAGCCGGTGATCGTCGAGAACCGGCTCGGTGCCAACGGCTCGATCGGCAGCGAAGCAGTCGCCAAATCGGCGCCCGACGGCACCACGCTGCTGATGGGAACCATCGCCACGCACAGCATCCAGCCGGCGATGGGCATGAAGCTGCCTTACAGCCCGGAAAAGGACTTCGTGCCCGTGGTACAAGCGGCCTCCCAGCCCTATGCGGTGGTCGCAAATCCCGGGTTTGCGCCGAATTCGATGCGCGAACTGGCGGCGCTCGCAAAGCGCGAACCTGGAAAGATCCTTTACGCGAGCGCCGCCAAGGGGACGGCGGCGCACCTTTTCACGGAGTTGTTCGGCTCGATGGCCGACGTGCACCTCGTTGCGGTCCACTACAAGGGCGCGGCGCCTGCGATGAACGACGTCATGGGCGGCCACGTGCCGTTCACTTTCGACGTCGTCCTGACCACGCTGAGCCAGATCAAGGCCGGCAAGCTCAAGGCACTCGCGGTGACGAGCGACCGGCGCTCGACCGCGCTGCCCGACGTCCCGACGATCGCCGAGTCGGGCTACCCGGGCTACAACGCGGTGGGCTGGAACGGCCTGTTCGCTCCCGCGGCCACCCCACCCGCAACCGTCGCGCGGATCGCCTCGGAAGTCAGCGCAATCCTCAATCGCCCGGAAGTCCGCGAGAAGATCTCCGCCCAGGGCGCCGACGTCGTCGGCGGTACGCCGGAGCAATTCGCCACATTCATCCGGGTCGACCGTGCGAAATGGTCGCAACTCATCAGGAAACAGAACATCACGCCCGATTAGACTGCGCGAACGAGGGACAACCGGGGGACACATGGGACCACTGAACGGGATCAAAGTCGTCGAATTCGAGGCCATCGGCCCGGGGCCGTTCTGCGGGATGATGCTCGCGGACATGGGCGCCGACGTGCTGGTAATCGACCGGCCGGCCGCAAGCGACCTCGGTCTGGGCCGCGAGCGCCGACACGACACGATGATGCGCGGCCGCCGTTCGGTGACGCTCGACATGAAGTCGAAAGGGGGTGCCGAAGCAGCGCTCGAGCTGGTCGACAAGGCCGACGCACTGATCGAAGGGTTCAGGCCCGGCGTGATGGAGCGCCTCGGCATCGGCCCGGACGTGGCGCTCGGCAGGAACCCGAAACTGGTCTACGGGCGCATGACCGGCTGGGGCCAGGACGGACCGATGGCGCCGCGCGCCGGCCACGACATCAATTACATTGCGCTGGCCGGTCCGCTCGCCGGTATCGGCCGGGCCGGCCAGGCGCCCGTGCCGCCGCTCAACCTGGTCGGCGACTTCGGGGGCGGCGGCATGCTGCTCGCCTTCGGGATCGCAGCGGCGCTGGTCGAGGCGCAGCGTTCGGGCAAGGGACAGGTCGTGGATGCCGCTATGTGCGAAGGTGCGTCGCTGCTGTCGACGATGTTTCACGGAATGCTCGCCTCGAAACGCTGGACGGAGGAGCGCGGCGCGAATTTCCTCGACAGCGGCGCCCCGTGGTACGACACCTATGAAACGAAAGATGGCAAGCACGTATCGATCGGCTCGATCGAGGGAAAGTTTTACGCCGACCTGCTTCAAAGGTTGGGCATCGCCGGTGAAGACCTGCCGGCGCAGCACGACCGCTCGGGATGGCCGAAGCTGAGGGCACGCTATGCGGCCGCTTTCAAGACCAGGACCCGAGACGAATGGTGTGCGATTTTCGCGGATTCGGATGCGTGCTTCGCGCCGGTATTGACGTGGAGCGAAGCCTACGTGCACCCGCACAATGTGGCGCGAAAAAGCTTCGTGGAGGTCGGCGATGTTAGGCAGCCTGCGCCCGCACCGCGTTTTTCGCGTACGCCGGGCGAAATCCGGCGCAAGCCCCCCGAACGCGGCGAAGGCGGCGGCACTGCGCTCGCCGAGTGGGGGTTCTCGCCCGAGGCCATCGTCCGGCTCAGGGACCGCGGGCTGGACTTCAATTCATGACACCGACCGGACCATTGCAAGGCTTACGCGTCCTCGACATCTCGAACGTTATCGCGGGGCCTTTTGCCGCCGGCATGCTGGGTGACTTCGGCGCGGACGTGCTGAAGGTGGAATTGCCGGGCACAGGGGACCCCTGCCGTGCGATCCCGCCGCACAAGGACGGCAAGCCGCTGATCTGGAAGGTCACCAACCGCAACAAGAAAGCGATTACGCTCGATTTGCGCAAGCCCGAGGGTTGCGCGCTCTTCAAGCGCCTGGTGCCCCGATTCGACGTACTGATCGAGAACTACCGCCCGGGCACGCTCGACAAGTGGGGCCTGGACAAGGAAACGCTCTGGGCCCTCGCACCGAAACTTACGATCCTGCGGCTGACGGGTTTCGGGCAGACCGGTCCCTACCGCAATTTCCCGGGATTTGCGCGCCTGTTCGAAGCCTACTCGGGACTCACCTACATCACCGGCCAGCGTGACGGCCCGCCGCTTCATCCCGGCTACCCGATCGGGGATCCGATAGCGGGCGTGTTCGGCGCGTTCAGCGTGGTCACCGCGCTCTACCACCGGCTCCGGAACCCCGAATCGCCGGGCCAGGAAATCGACCTTTCCGCCACCGAAGCCATGTTGCGGCTGCTCGAAGTCCTGCCGATCGAGTACGACCAGCTCGGCCAGGTGCATGAGCGCATCGGCAACGACAATGCCTACGTCGCACCGGCCAACATCTTCCCGACTGCGGACGGGCACTGGGTGACCTTTACGTGCGCGACCCAGAACATCTTCGAACGTTTTGCGGCGCTGACAGGGCGGCCCGAACTGGCCAAGGATCCTCGATTCGCGGGAAACGCGGACAGGGTCCGGCATCGCAAGGAGATGGACGCGATCGCGGCCGAATGGGTCGGCGCGCGGCCGCTGTCCGAAGTGCTGGTGAAACTGAACGACGCCGGCGTTTCCGCCGCCCCGATCTACAGCAACAAGCAGATGGTCGAGGACGAGCACTTCATCGAGCGCGGTGCGGTCACCTCGGTGCCCGATGCGGACTTCGGTTCGGTGAAGATGCCCGGGGTCGTGCCGCGCTTCTCGGCGACGCCGGGGTCGATCCGGTCGACCGGCCCCGCGATCGGCGCGCACAACGGTGAGGTCTTCGGCGACTGGCTCGGACTCAGCGGACCCGAACAGGATCGGCTGCGCGAGCAGGGGGTAATCTAGCCATGGGCACGGTGTGCTCGTCGGCAAGCAGATGAATTCGCTGCTCGCGGCCTCCGGGTCCATCGCGCGGGGCGCGGCAAGGCGAAAAAAGCGCTAGGCGGCGGCTCCCGCACATTGGCGACTGCGCGGTCGCGGCTGGGGGATTGAATGTAACATTGCGCCCAGCTTTTCTACGCTCCCCACACAGGAAGCCGCCGCCATGCTCTCCCGCCTGATGCCCCGCGAGGGGAATTTCTTCGAATTGTTCAATGCGCACGCCGAACAGATCGTCCTCGGCAGCCGCGAACTCGAGAAGATGATGACCGAGTTCCAGGACCTGGAAGTCCGCGCACAGGGAATCGACACTGCCGAGCGTGCCGCCGACAAGATCACCCACGAGACCATCGCGCTGCTGCACAAGACGTTCATTACGCCACTCGACCGCGACCAGATCCACCAGCTGATCACGAACATGGACGACGTGCTCGACCTCATGCAGGACGTGGCCGAGTCGGTAGTGCTGTACGACATCCGCAAAATCACGCCGGAGGCGAGGCAACTCGGCGAGATCTGCCAGATGAGCTGCGAGCGGGTAAAGATCGCGGTAGGACTCCTGTCGAACCTGCGCGACCCCGAAGCCATCCTGAAGACCTGCGAGGAAATCGACCGCCTCGAGTCGGATGCCGACCGCGTCATGCGTTCGGCCATGTCGAAGCTGTTTCGCGACGAGTCGGACGTGAAGCAGCTGATCAAGCTGCGCACGATTTACGACCTCCTGGAGGAAATCACCGACCGCTGCGAGGACGTGGCCAACATCATCGAAGGCATCGTGCTGGAAAACTCCTAGCCGGCGCGCCGTGGAAATCCTTCATATCAGCTTGTGGGTCGTGGTGGTGCTGATCGCCGTCGCGCTCGCGTTCGACTTCATGAACGGCTTCCACGATGCGGCCAATTCGATCGCCACGGTCGTCTCCACCCGGGTGCTCAAGCCCCAGCAGGCGGTGTTCCTCGCGGCCTTCTTCAATTTCGCGGCGCTCTTCATCTTCCACTTCAAGGTGGCGACCACGGTGGGCAGCGGCATCATCGACCAGGGCATAGTCGACCACTACGTCGTGTTCGGCGCACTGGTGGGTGCGATCATCTGGAACATCGTCACGTGGTACTACGGCATTCCCTCGTCGTCATCCCATGCACTGATTGGCGGCCTCGTCGGCGCGGCCGTGGCCAAGGCAGGGACCTGGGCGCTGATCCCCGCAGGCATCTGGAAGACCGTCGCCTTCATCCTCGTGTCGCCCTTGCTCGGGTTCCTGCTGGGTTCTCTCCTGATGCTCGCTGTGTCCTGGGTCTTCGTGCGGTCCACGCCCAGCCGCGTCGACCGGTGGTTCCGCCGCCTGCAGCTCGTATCCGCGTCGCTTTACAGCCTCGGGCACGGCGGCAATGACGCACAGAAGACCGCGGGCATCATCTGGATGCTGCTGATTGCCGCCGGGTACATCAAAGCCTCCGACCCTTTCCCGATCTGGGTGGCGGTCCTCTGCTACATCACGATAGCGCTGGGCACGATGTTCGGCGGCTGGCGCATCGTGAAGACGATGGGGCAGAGGATCACCAAGCTGAAGCCGGTTGGGGGGTTCTGCGCCGAAACCGGCGGGGCAATCACGCTGTTCCTGGCCACTGCGCTCGGCATTCCGGTATCGACGACCCACACCATAACGGGCGCGATCGTAGGTGTCGGCTCGGCGCAGAGCGTGGCGGCGGTGCGATGGGGCCTGGCCGGCACCATCGTCTGGGCCTGGATCCTCACGATCCCCTGCTCGGCCTTCATGGCCGGGATTGCGTGGTATGTGGGGCGGGTGGTACTGGGCTGAGTGTAAGCAAGGCCGAAAACAATGGAGACAGCTTTCTTTTGGTTGTCCAAGATAGTTTGGTACGCAATCTCGCCAGACACTGTTCTCGTATTGCTTGTCCTGGCCTCTTGGATCCTGCTTGTCCGACGCGCAATAGTCTGGGCACGACGTCTTCTTGGTATCACCACTATTGCCATGCTCGTACTGGCCTGCTTCCCAATAGGTGAATGGGTCCTGTATCCGCTCGAGTCCCGCTTCCCGGCGAATCCTCGGCTCCCCGGCCGTATCGATGGAATCATTGTGCTCGGTGGCGCTGAAGATGCCGCGCGTTCGTTCCTTTGGGATCAGGTCGAGGTGAACGATGCAGCCGAGCGATTTTTGGCATCGATCACCCTCTTGAAGAGATACCCAAATGCCAAGATTGTGTTCACTTCAGGCAGCGGCAACTTGATCGACCAGAGGCAAAAAGGCGCCGACGTAGCAAGAAGATTGTATTTGGAGCAGGGGATAGACGCCACACGCATAGTGTTCGAGAGTAACGCGAGGAATACGGCGGAGAACGCTTTGCTGAGCAAAGCGCTCGTGAGTCCCGCACAGGGCGAGACTTGGGTTGTCATCACTTCGGCATTTCACATGCCACGTTCAGTCGGAATCTTCTGCAAGGTCGGTTGGCCTGTAGTCGGCTTCCCCGTCGACCATCGGACGCTCCGCGGTGAACTTCTCCGAATTGACCCAGGTGTAATGGGTAATCTGACTAACCTCCTCACCGGGGTCCGCGAATGGGTCGGCCTATTGGCGTACTACACATCTGGAAAGACTTCCTCGCTATTTCCAACTGGCTGCGACCAGTGAAAATCGCTTCTGGCACGATCCAAGTCAACACATGAAAGATCACGGCCTTGGTATCTATCGAAGCCGCGCCGAACCTAGAAGAAGCTTTCCTCGACCGTAATTATGTCCCCGGGATTGACGCTCGCGTTAAGATCGACGCGCTTCGGGGTCTGGGAAGGATCGTCCTCCCGAATGATGAAGATCTTGTCCTTCGCGGCACGCTCCTTGAAACCGCCAGCGATGGAGATCGCCTTGCGCACTGTCAAGCCCGGGACAAACGAATACCCGCCCGTTTTCTCGACTTGGCCATTCACGAAAAACGGGCGGTATTCGACTATCGTAACCGTGACTTGGGGATTCAGGAGGTACCTCCCTTTGAGGCCGTCCCGGATCAATGTCTCCAACTCCCCGATGGTCTTACCAAGCAATTTGATCTCGCCGAGGATCGGATAGGAAATCGTGGCTGCGTCCGAAAGGCGGATCTTGTCGCGCCGGAGGTCTTCCTCGCCGAGCACTTGGACCGAGATCACGTCGCCCGCCCCGAGGCGATAGTTAGACAGCGAAGCGTCGCGCTCCTGGCCCAGCGCGCACGAGGCCCCAAGCGCAATCAGGACTGGAAAGATGTAGGCGATGAGGGAGCGATAACGCATATGGGGAGACCCGGAATCGGGGATTCGCCGGACGGAATGCTCAATGGAGTATAGCAACTATAGGGAGCGATACCCTTTTGCGCGACCTCAGCCTAAAGCGTTGCTCCGAGCGTCAGCAGCCAGAGATGGCGCGTGTAATCGAAAGTGCTTGGACTGGAAACCCTGTCCATGACGGTAAACTCCCCACCGAACCTGAGCCAGCGTTGCCACTGATACGAGAACTTGAGCCCGAAGGTACTCGTCTTGTCGATGCGGCCGCCACCCGTTCCGAGAAACTCGTCCTTGCGTTGACTGGCCAGGGCGGTGGTCGAGAACCGGCTGTTCCACGCATGGTTCCAATTGACGCCATAAGTCTGGGTCAGCAGGAAATCGCCGGTCCCGGTGGATTCGTTGGTTCCCTTCGAAGAACTGAAATCCACGATCGAGTACGTCCGTGGACTCCAGCGCACAGTCGCATCCCAGCTGGCACCCGAGAAGTCGGTGCGTCCCGTCGCTGCGAATTTCTTCTCGAGCAGTCCGTATTTGAGGATTCCCGCCGTTTTGGCGGTCGCCTCCCATTTGGCCCCAACCTGGTACCGCGTCTCGGTCGAGTCCTGAGTCGACGACGCGAGCACGTAGTCGATCCGGCGATATTGCGTAAGCGCAAGAAGCTCGGTCTTTGGTGCGACGCGCCACAGGAATGTCGCGCCTAGAGCGGTTGCGTCACGGTCGCTGACTTCGGTGGAGACCCGATTATTCTGGTAACGACGCGCATACGCGGCACCGTCGATTTCGATTCGGCCGCGGGCACCGGGAGCCCCGTAACCGAAAATGCCGTCCGCCCCGTAGTTTATGTACTCGTCCGGCGCTGCGCTGCTGGCGCGATCCGTCGATCCGCGCGGATCGATGCCGCGGCGGAATTCCCCACGCAGGCGCAATCCCGCTCGCCCGGAGAACACGAGGTTTGCACCGCCTCGCAACGAGTGGTTCGTGTAGTTGTCCGCCGGGCTGTCCACATATCTCACGTCGTCTATGCGGTAAGACACGCTGAAAGTGTGCGCCCCTGCTCTGCCTTCGGCCTTCACAGACGGACTGACGGAATTCTGTGTCGAACTTCCCTTGTTAATGTTGCTGGAAAAGAGATTGTCATTGTGACCTATCGATGCTTCGACAGCCGGGTACACAATCAACGGGCCCAAGGGAATGCCGCCCGGTGGCGTCGGTTCCCCGGCCACCGCTAGAGTAACGGCGGACCCCATGGGCGCGGCCGATTGGGGCAACACGGAAAAAGGCGATGCCAAGACCACGGCAAGTGCAGCCCGATATAATCCTTTTGTCCAATTCAAACCCTTCATCAAGCGAGATGCTAGTAAGAATAACCCTTATTATTCACCATATTGGACGAGCTTCACCAAGTGCAAGCTAAGGTTCTCAAAATCTCTCGGCAGTACCGGGTTAACCCACTGATTAGGTAGAACAAACTTTTCATTCATTACCCAGTGTCTCGCGCCACGATCCAATCGCCCAAGACGAGCACATCCATGCTCGTGCGCAGGAAGCAATCCAGTGCTTCCTCCGGACTGCACACGATCGGCTCGTTTTCATTGAATGAGGTATTCAAGACCATGGGCACACCGGTCAGGGCAAAGAATGCCTCCACCAACGCATAGAAGCGGGGATTGGTCGACTTGTGGACCGTCTGCAGGCGTCCGGTCCCGTCCACATGAGTCACCGCGGGCACCAACGGTCGCTTCTCCTCCCGGATAGGGAAGACCTGTGACATGAACGGGACGTCGCTGTCGTACTCGAACCATTCGGGCACGGCCTCCCGCAGGATTGAAGGCGCGAATGGGCGAAAGGACTCCCGACGCTTGATCTTCGAGTTGAGGATGGCCTTCATGTCGGCGCGCCGCGGATCAGCGAGGATCGACCGGTTTCCGAGCGCGCGCGGACCCCACTCCATTCGACCTTGAAACCAACCGACCACCAGTCCTCTTGAAATTGCACCGGCGACCTCGTGGACGAGTACCTTCTCGTCGCCGATTCTCCTGGTGAAGCAACCTCCGAGATTGAGCGCCTCCTTGTTCAGGCAGAGGACTGCTTCGATCGCCGAGTCCGAAAACTGCGGTCCCCAATATCCATGGTCCATGGGCACTCGTCCGCCGCCCAATTGGCTCCAGGCCACGGCAGCCGCACCGATTGCGCCTCCCGCGTCGCCAGCCGCCGCCTGCACGTAGAGGTGCCGAAACGGGGTATTTCTTGAAATCCTGCCATTGGCCACCGAATTCATGGCGCACCCGCCGGCCAGCACAAGCGCTTCCACCCTATGGTGTTCGTGCAGGCAATTCAGCAGGTGGAAGAACGCCTCTTCATACATTGCCTGTACCGAACAGGCGATGTCCTTGTGGCGTTGATCGATGCCGTCCTCCCTCCGTCGCGCCGGGCCGAGCAGTTCCGCCACGCGCGCAGAAAAGAGGTTGCCAAAACGCGGTTCGCCATTCGCCCACTGATATTCATTCTTCTCGCGATGGTGGCGGAAGTACGCCAAATCCAGGCGAAAGGTTCCCCCACCCCCCAGCCGGACAAGCTTCCGCATGTGTTCCAGATAGCGCGGCTTGCCAAAGGGAGCGAGGCCCATCACTTTGTATTCATCCCCGTAGTTCGGGAAGCCCAGGTACTGCGTCAAGGCCTGGTAGTAGATGCCGAGGGAGTGCGGGAAATGGATCTTTCCCTCGGTCTCTATCCGGTTGCGCACTCCAAGTCCCCAGGCGGCGCTTGCGAAATCGCCAAAACCGTCCACCGACACGGCCACCGCCTCGTCAAACGGCGACACAAGGAATGCCGACCCGAGGTGTGCAAGGTGATGCTCGACCTGATACAGCCGGGCGCGCAAAGTGTGCCCCGGAAACGCGCGTGCGAGTTCACCCATCACGCCGGCGCGTTGGCGCCTGTTCCGAATGCGGTCAAGTACGAGCGACACGTCGGGTAGCCGGGACACCGCATATCCGACCTTCCTCCAAAAGCTGGCACCCGGATCCTGGTTGATTGCGACCACATCCACATCGGAGATCGTGGCGCGCCCTTCATCCAGGCAATACAGGATTGCTTCCACAGGAAAGCCGGCCCAATGCTTGATGCGCCGGAACCTTTCCTCTTCGGCTGCAGCGACCAGGCCGCCGTCGCTTAGGAGGCAGGCCGACGAGTCGCCGTGATAGGCGTTAATTCCGAGAATGAGCACTCAGGATGACCGATGACCGTGGCGTTCGAAGAATACAAGCTTTCGGACTGCGGAAGCTCCGGTGCCGCCGGTCGTGCGCTTGGTACAATCGGGCGCAGAACAAAATGGGAAGGATAGCGCTCATTTTCGAAATGGCCGCCGCTTGATATTCCAACGGCTTTCGCGGACATCGCCCAAGAGCCTGCTTGGTCGCGCGCTGCGGCTGCCGCTGCAGTTTGTGCCCAGGCATTCGGTCGTTACCGTAAAGTCCGGAATCAACAAGGGAATGCTGTGGGTTGCGGGCTCGAGCGTGCATTCATGCTGGCTGGGCCACTACGAGCCGGAAAAGCAGGCACTGGTCAGACGCTTGACCAGGCGAGGGATGACGGTATTCGACATCGGGGCCAATGCAGGGTTCTACACCCTCGCGTTCTCCCGACTGGTCGGGGAGACAGGACGTGTCTTGGCGTTCGAACCTTATGCTGGAAACGCCGTAAACCTGATGCGCCACCTGGCCTTGAATCACATTGGCAACGCCACGCTGGTGCAAGCCGCAGTCGCTGCCCACGCGGGCGTCTCTGGTTTCAAGACCGATTTCAGCGACTCCGAATGGCACTTGTCCGACCTTGCCCGCGATTACATGGTTCCGGCCATCTCATTGGACCCGCTGGTGGCAAGCGGCGTCTTCCCGCTACCGGACATCATCAAGATCGACGTTGAAGGTGCCGAAGCACGCGTCCTCGAGGGTGCAAGCGACCTCCTCAAGCACGGAAAGACCTCGCTCCTGATCGCATTGCACGGCATCGAGCCATTGCGCCAATGTCTTTCCCTGCTCGGTCAATTGCGTTACGAAGCTTATCGATTCGACGGACAGCGACTATCGCCCGCTTGCGGGAACGTAGACGAGATCTATGCAATGCCCATTGCGGGAAATGCATAGTCAATCGGCCGAATCGGGTTCCGTCGAAAATGACGGCGTTCTCTTCATAGAAGCCGGAAAGGGCGGTCTTCACTATTGGTCCGACCTCTGGCGCTATCGCGAACTGCTCTACTTTCTCGCCTGGCGCGACTTTCTGGTTCGCTACAAACAGGCAGCGCTCGGGATCTCGTGGGCGGTCTTGCGCCCCCTGGTGATGATGCTGGTGTTCACGCTGATATTCGGCAGGCTCGCGGAATTTCCGTCCGAAGGCCTCCCCTACCCGGTCCTGGTATTTGCGGCGCTCCTGCCGTGGCAGCTTTTTGCCACCGCTTTCGCGGAATCCGGCAACAGCGTGGTCGGCAATGCGAACCTCATTTCGAAGGTCTATTTTCCCCGCCTGATCATCCCGGTAAGCGGGGTTCTGGTGAGCCTAGTGGACTTTCTAATCTCGCTCGCGATCCTCGGCGCTCTGATGGCATGGTACGGAGTCATGCCTGGCTGGCGGGTTCTGGCGCTCCCGATATTCATAATTCTCGCTCTTGCCTCGGCGCTAAGCGCGGGCATCTGGGTAGCCGCTCTCAACGTCAAGTATCGCGACATAAGGTTCGTCATCCCGTTCGCCGTCCAGATAGGGTTGTACGTCTCCCCTGTCGGGTTCAGCAGTTCGATCGTGCCGGACCATTGGCGGCTCGCGTATGCGCTGAACCCCATGGTGGGAGTCATCGACGGATTCCGTTGGGCGGTTTCGGGCGGATCGACCCCGCTATTCCTTCCGGGCCTCGCGCTTTCGACGGCACTGACGTGTCTACTGCTCACCTTCGGAATCCGGCATTTCCGCCGCACCGAAAAGACGTTTGCCGACATCATTTGAATACCGTGCCGATCGCAGTCCGCGTCCAGGGGGTTTCGAAGAAGTACACGATAGGCCGCAGGCGCGAGGCCGCCTACGGAACGCTGCGCGATGAAATCGCCACAAGAATGCGCAATCTCGCGAACCGCCTGGTGCACCCGTTCGACGGCGTGCCGGATGACGCCGTTGAGGCGCCTTCGGAAGAATTCTGGGCCTTGAGTGACATCACCTTCGAAGTTGCACGCGGGGAAAGGCTTGGAATCATCGGCAGGAACGGTGCCGGCAAAAGCACGTTGCTCAAGATCCTCAGCCGCATTGTCGACCCGACACGCGGGAGCCTGGCGATCCGCGGCCGGGTGGCCAGCCTGCTGGAGGTCGGCACGGGGTTCCACCCAGAGCTGACCGGACGTGAAAACGTGTTCTTGAACGGCGCGATTCTCGGGATGAAGCGAAGCGAAATCCTGCGCCGGTTCGATGAAATCATCGCCTTTGCCGAGGTCGACAAATTCGTCGACACGCCTGTCAAGCACTACTCTTCCGGCATGACGGTCCGACTTGCATTCGCGGTAGCCGCACACCTGGAGACGGATATCCTGATCGCAGACGAGGTCCTGGCCGTCGGCGACCTTTCATTCCAGCGCAAGTCGCTCGGCAAGATGGAAGACGCCGCCAGGCACGGGCGGACCGTCCTGTTCGTCAGCCACAACCTCGGCGCCGTGCGGAACCTCTGTGATTCCGTACTCCTTATCGAGCAGGGGCGCCTGAAGTTCCGTGGATCGGTGGAAGAAGGGGTGGCAATGTATGAACAGACCCAGATCAGCGCGGCGGACCTGCTGGGTAATGCCCGATTTCAGGGTCCGCTGTCGGACCGCATTTGCCTGGAGGGGCTGGTTTACCGTCAACAGGGGGCGGTTGTTACAATTGTCGATCCTCGGCAGGAAGTTGACATAGAACTGAATGGAAAGGTGCTCACCGCTTTCGATACGCTGGACTTGAGCATTTCAATCTTCCGTGACGGTTTTCACCTTGGTTCCTGTCACGACGCCCCGCCCGGGTCACCGATGCGCAAAGGGGGATTTGTGTCCCGGTTCCGGATTCCTGCGAACTTGCTGAAGCCAGGCAGATTTACGGTGGGGATTGGCGCGGTCGGTTCAAGCGGCGACTGGGCATGGTGCTCGGATGACGCCGTGCTCGACGTCTCCGAATCGTGGGTAGACCCGTCCACGGCGCGTGACCGTGGCGCAATCGGTCTTCAATACTCGGCCGAGCGGAGCCAGTAAGTGCCATGCGCATCCTGATCACTGGCGGGGCGGGTTTCGTGGGTGGCGCGCTCGCGCGATCGTTCCTCGATCCGACCGACGGCCATTCCGTCGTGCTATTCGACAACCTCAGGCGCCGCGGTTCGGAGTGGAACCTGTCGGACCTGATCGCGCGGGGTGCGCGTTTCGAACACGGCGACGTACGCAATAGAGCCGACCTCGGCGCCCTGGAAGGCAATTTCGATGTCCTCATAGAAGCCTCTGCCGAACCGAGTGTTCATGCGGGCATCGGCAGTTCGCCTCGATACGTCCTCGACACGAACCTCGTCGGGGCGATCAACTGCCTTGAGTACGCCCGCGAGCACTGCGGCGGCCTCGTCTTCCTGTCTAGCTCAAGAGTCTACTCGCTGGCCCCGTTGCGTGCGCTCCCTCTGGCCGAAACCGCCAGCCGGTTGGAATTCAGGGACGGGGACAGGCCGGCGCCGGGTGTTAGTCTGTCGGGCATTTCAGAGGACTTCGCCTGCGACGGACCCCGCTCGTACTACGGCGCGAGCAAGCTGGCCGCGGAATTGTTGTGCCAGGAATACGCGGCTCATACCGACCTGCCGGTCGTGATAAACCGTTGCGGTGTCATCGCCGGCCCAGGACAATTCGGCAAGACCGACCAAGGGGTCTTCACGCTCTGGGTGGCCAGACACCTTTTCGGCAGACCGCTCAAGTACACCGGGTTCGGGGGCAAGGGCATGCAGGTCCGCGACTTGCTTCATCCGGACGATCTGGGAGACCTGCTGCGGCGCCAACTCGCCTCATGGCCGAGGGTCGCGGGCCGTACTTTCAATGTAGGCGGCGGACGCAATGGGTCGGTTTCGATGCTTGAGTTCACTCGACTTTGCCGGGAAATCGTGGGGCGCGAGGTGCCGATCGAGGGGGATCCGGCCACCAGCGCAGTAGACATCCCTTGGTACATCTCGGATCACGCACGCGTGTCGTCGGTCTTGGGCTGGGCACCTTCACGCACGCCGAGCCGGATCGTTGCCGACGTGCATGAGTGGCTGCGGGCAAATGAGCGCGCCCTTTCGGCGCTCATCGTCTAGGCCGGCATCCGTCGGCCAGGACCGGGGAGAATGATTTGAGTTTGGCAATCGTGACCGGGTCGTCCGGGCTGGTCGGCAGCGAGTCGGTGAAGTTCCTCCACGCGCAGGGCTTCGACGTGATCGGCATCGATAACGACATGCGCGCGCACTTCTTCGGGCCGGAGGCCTCGGTCGCCTGGAACACGCGGCAGCTTTTGGCCACATGCCCGCGCTTTCGGCATCACGCGATTGACATTCGGGAGACTTCCGCAATCGACGACGTCTTCCGTCGGCACGGCAATAAAGTCGCGCTCGTAGTGCACTGCGCCGCCCAGCCGAGCCACGACTGGGCGATGAGGGATCCCGCCACCGACTTCTCGGTAAATGCCACCGGCACGCTGGTGCTGCTGGAGGCGACCAGGAAGTTCAGCCCCGACGCCGTGTTCATCTACACCTCCACAAACAAGGTTTACGGCGATGCGCCGAATGAGCTGCCGTTGGTGGAGTTGGAGCGTCGATGGGAACTCTCGCCCGAGCATCACTGGAGCGCCCATGGGATCGACGAGACCATGAGCATCGACCGGACGACCCACAGCCTTTTCGGCGTGAGCAAGGCCTCCGCCGACCTGCTGGTCCAGGAGTACGGCCGCTATTTTGGCATGCGCACCGGGGTTTTCCGGGGCGGCTGCCTGACCGGGCCGGCGCATTCCGGCACGGAATTGCATGGATTCCTAGCGTACCTGGTGCGTTGCGCCGTAACAGGGCGACCGTACACGATTTTCGGCTACAAGGGAAAGCAGGTCCGGGACAATATTCACTCAAACGACCTGGTGCAGTGTTTCTGGCATTTCTACCAAGCCCCCAGGCCAGGTGCCGTGTACAACATCGGCGGATCGCGGCACAGCAATTGCTCGATGCTCGAGGCCATCGACCTCATTGCCGAGATCAGCGGACACATGGTGAACTACACGCTTTCCGACGCCGCGCGCATCGGCGACCATATCTGGTGGATCAGCGACGTAGGCCGGTTCATGAAAGACTACCCCGCATGGTCATATTCGTACGACTTGCGGTCCACGCTTGCCGAGATGATTAGCGCCTCAGAAGACCGCTACCCCTCATGACGGAGCGGCAGGCCCCGTCGGTCCCGGCACGCTGGAAGTTCCTGCGCCCGGCCTCGTGGTTGGGCTTGCTTTCCCGAGTCGCCCGTGATGCGGACGCGCGGCTGTTCGGCATCGAATATGCGCAGTATCACCGCATCCTGCGAAAACTCGTTCTGGCGGACGGATGCGCGTCCCTGCTGGACGTCGGGTGCGGAGAAAGATCGCCGGTCGTCTTGTTTGCGGCCGACATTCCGTATAGCGTCGGGGTGGACGCGCATCTGCCATCAATCGAAAAGAGCCGCGCAGCAGGAATCCATTCGGACTACCTGGCCGCGAATGTGCTGGACATCGGCGAGCACTTTCCACCAAACTCGTTCGACTGCGTAACGGTGCTCGAAGTCATTGAGCACCTTCCTCGTTCCGAAGGGCTGGAATTGCTGGAGCAATGCGAGCGAATCGCGAGGAGTCGGGTCATATTGTCGACGCCCAACGGATTCGTCGAGCAACCCGCCATTCCCGGGAACCCGTTGCAGGCGCACGTCTCCGGCTGGACGGCTGCCGACTTCCGCAGCCGAGGTTATGAGGTCACAGGAATCGCCGGCTGGAAGCCCCTGCGCGGGCCGCTGATGCGGCCGAGGTGGCGCCCCCATGCCCTATTCAGGCGAATTGCGCTGGTCACGGAACGATGGGTGGAAGCTCGCCCTGAACTGGCATTTCAGCTGCTTTGCGTCAAGAAGATTGCCGGAAGGTAGTGCCCGGCATCCCTCGGCTACCCGGCCCGAATCCCAAGCAAACGGGTACGAAAGAATTCGCGGATTGCTTCGTCCGAGAATCTCTGCCAGAAGGATCTCACAGGCGCCTTGAACCTCGTGAGGTCCCCGCCCCACAGAAGATCCGCCATGCGCGAAAGATCACCCAGGTTTTCGTACTCGTAAACGGCGCCTAGATTGTTGGTCCGCACCCGATAGCCCAGGAGCCCGCGGTCCGGGACAAGCACGGGCTTGCCCATTTCCAACGCTTGGATGATGGTCGAACTCGAAAGCGCGAGCCTGTGCGTCGTCAGGTAGAGCCGGACTGCTCCGAAGTACAGGTCCTTCAGTTGCTTGGTGTGCACGTACGCATTCGTCTCAAGAAGGCGGCCCTCGGCCTTGAGTTGCCCCCGAAGGACATCGACGTCGTGCCGGAATTGACGGCGTTGCTCGGGGTCGTAGGATCTGCCCGCATGGACGGCGCACACTGACCGCGTCGAGGCAACGTATCGCAGGAACAAGTCGTAGCCCTTGTAGAACGAAGCATCACCAAAATAAAGTACGAGCTCACGCTCGGGATTCGACTTGGCAAAAGCTCGAAGTTCGGCTTCGCGCACCCGAAACTCCTTCGCTTCGGCCGTAGTTTCGGGCAGCGATGCAGGTCTCGAGATTTCCGGCATCCAGTAGACCGGTGGTCCGTACCAGCCGGCCAGGCGTTCGTCTTTCACCAGGATGTCGTCGAGCACGGCAGTGCCGAGCAGCACATTTTCGTAGAAGTGGCGTGCGGACTTCGCCCGCTCGAATACGGCCCGCTTGATGTTTCCGAGTGTAGTCCGAAATGTCGGCGCGAGGATGCCGCGAGGCTCACCCGTGAAGGAGTCCTCCCCCGGGTACCATTCCGCCGTATTCGCAAAGATTCCGAGATTCCGACCGCCGAGCCTGGGGGCGTCGCCTGCGGCGATCCTCCGGAATTCTGCCTCGGACTTGTCGCCTTCGATGAACAGCGTCGTTTCGATCCCGAATCGCTTCTGGAGCCGCACCAGTTCTTCGGCCTTCAGGTGACGCGCTCCCTCGTCGGAATGCGGTCGAGTGTCTATTACCTGCACCTTTGGCCGATCCACCAGTGGCAGGAGGTCTGCGCAATCCTTGAGTTCCGCCTTTTCGCCAAAGCCCATTGCCAGCACGATTTCAGCGTTGCTGTCGGCAAGCGCATCGGCGATCACCCGGCAATACACGCGGGGGTGCCCGATTACATCCGGGGAATAGAGCAAGATGCGTTTCATGACCGCCGGGCCGTTAGCGCGCTTCACTGAGCCGCACGAAACGGCCGGGAAAGATCGGGAACGTGCCTTGGTGTCCGATGGGGTTCGGGCTGCGGCTCGTCGGGCGACGGCAGGGCCAGAGTCCCAGCCTGCAAGTCGTCGATGAATCGGCGTGTGCACAGGCTGAGATAGGCGAGCGGCAGGCCCCTGCCATGGCCTTCGGTGGTCTCCATCGAGTCTGCGGGTACATCCTTAGGTACCCGGTCGAACCAGTTGTGATAGTGCGTAATGCACCCGTCCAGGCTGTAGAAATTGCCCATCCCATAACGAAGGTAGGAGAACTCTTCCGACCAGTACTCGGGAGTGAACGGCGGCTCGTACACCGCCACCCGCTCCTTTGGGGACGCGTGCACCCGCATCGGTTTCCAGTCGTAACCCCGATGGGCGAGAGTCTCTGGCAAGTCGTGCGTAACGTAGTAGTGGTCGAAATCAAGGTGCCTCCGCGGCCAGGGAATGCCGCGTCGCCTTGTCCAACCCCAAGTTCGCGACCGTAAAGCCTTCTCTGTGTCGAACAGCATGAAGCAGCTTTCCGGCATGCCCCGGCCATAGGTCCGGGTCAGGGGACCGCAGCCTATGTCTTCCGGCGAAACGAGCGCGACCTTTTCCGTCAGGTAACCTACGCAAGTCGAGTACCAGTCCGGAGAAAGCAATATTACGTCCGAATGAAGAAGAAGCGAAAATCGCGCAGTGGACATCTCAAGCAGGCGGTTGAGGGCGATGGCCTGGCTGCAGTGCTCTAGACGTATCGTCGCGCCATAGTCCCGGGCTATCTCGACGGACCGGTCCTGCGACAGATTGTCGACGACGCCTATTTGCGTTCTCAGCCCGTCAGTTGTGCGCCGGACCGATTCGAGACAATGCGCGAGGAACTGCTCGCTGTTCCAAGTGGTAATGCCGACAAAGAGATCGTGCTTCAATTGAGGCTGCGGGACAGAAATTTGGCGCGGGAGACCAATATAATCAATGAACACCGCGTGCGCCATCGGGTTCGATACGCGGCACCGGCCTGGATCCGGGGATGACCTCCGAGCACCGCCATATGCGACTGACCGAAAGCCTGGCATGAACGTGGGACAGCGAATTGTGTCTGCGCGCGACGCGATTGTCAGATCCGTCAGGGCAATGTCCTATCTTCGCCTGTGCTTCAAGTACCGGAACTTCACGATGGCGCCGACGATGTCATTCTGGCGCAATCTGCTCATCGCAAACGCATGGCGCCACGTGCCCGGCTGTGTCGTTGAGTGCGGGGTGTGGCGCGGTGGCGCTTCCGCGGGAATGGCCGAGGTCCTGGGCGTCGATCGGGACTATTTCCTCTTCGACAGTTTCGAAGGCTTGCCACCGGCACAAGACATCGATGGCCCCGCTGCCAAAGCCTGGCAGAAGGACACCCAGTCGGAGACTTACTTCGATAACTGCAGCGCGCCGATCGAATTTGCGGAACGGGCCATGCGTCTGTCAGGGGCACCCAGTTACACGATCATAAAGGGCTGGTTCGACCGGACGCTTACCGGCTTTGTCCCCCCTTCGCCCATTGCCATCCTCCGGCTCGACGGGGATTGGTATGAGTCCACGATGACGGCGCTCGAATCCCTCTACAAGTACCTGGCGCCGGACGGGATAGTGATCGTCGACGATTACTATGCGTGGGACGGCTGCAGTCGCGCGATCCACGACTTCCTTTCGCGAAGCCAATCGACGGCGCGGATTGCACAGGTGCACGGGATATGCGTGATCCGTCCGAAGTAGCAAACGCATACCGGCGCTCCGGCCTCGGCGCCACGGCCGGAATCCGCTAGTCGAGGCCATCATGAGCTCGGTCATACGCCCTCACGGAATCAGCGCGTTCGTCAGATGCAAGAACGAAGAGGAATACATCGTCGCGAGCCTGATGTCGGTGGCCAGGATATTCGACGAAATCTTGGTCATCCTCAACCAGAGTACCGATAGAACGCACGAATTGGTCCGAGAACTGGCCGCCAGGCAGCCGAGGATAAGGTTGATCGCCTACGATAATAAGTGCGCCGCGGTAGGTCCCGGCTACCTGGAGAACGTGCGCGCGAACCCGGACTGCAGCCTGGCGCGCTACTACAACTGGTGCATCGAGCAGACAACGTTCAGCCACGTATGCAAGTGGGACGGGGACATGATTGCGCTGCCCACGATCGAGCAGGTGCGTGACTTGATCAACTCGAACGACGTCGTCGCGTTCGACGGCTACGATGTCCTCGGCGAGTCCACGACCAACTTCGAACCACGGATCTTCAGGTTCGATCCGGAGCACGCAAAGTACGTCGACTGGGATCTCTACGAAATCCTCACACATGAGTATACGAGCGTCACTCGTGTCGAGGAAAAATGCTACCTGCACATGAAGCTCCTCAAGAAGGATTGGATCCATAGGCCGTTCATCAATCTGAACACTCTGGCCACCCGATCGGTGCCGCTGCAATCTGCCGGAAAGGCTGTGCCAGGGCGAGCCGGGTTCGTCATGCGAGCGAGCGCCGTGTTTGCCCGCTTGCTGAGAGGGTTGGCGGACAAACTTACCTCCCGCCGGTAGTTGATCGCTTCGCGCTTCAGGTCACCCAAGCCATGTCATCGGTGGCCGAGTCCGCCTCCCGCACCTGGTAGCCGAAAGTCTCGAGGCGATTCCTTGTCTCCGACTTTTCCGTGGCCGACATGTGGGCTGTTTCGTAATGCAGGATCGCTGGCCTCATGCGCTCGAAAGGAAACCATGCCAGCAGCCTTGCATCCATCCCCTCGGCGTCGACCTGCAGCACATCGATGCGGCGAACATCGTACCGATCAAGCAAGTCGGCAAACGAGAGCACGCTGACCTCGATTGCCCGAATGTGCGCAGTGAGCCCCGGCACATCGGATTCGTGCTTCAGAAGGTGCTCACGTTCAAAGCTGGCAAGTTGCTCGGTCCATTCTGGAAGTCCCGCCGCACCCGCGGGTACTTGATAGAGGGGTAGGGTGCCCGACACCCGGCCGATGGCGACATTGAGCGGCCTGATCCCCGGGAAATCGCGATAGTTGGCACATAAGCGGTCGAAGACTTCGGGTTGCGGTTCTATCATGATGCCGCGACAGTCGTGGCTGCGTGCGAACTTGCCTATCGGGTCGTTCGCCAAACCGTCAAAGGCTCCGACGCTCAGAACCATGAACCGCCGGCTTCTGCAGTACTGGTACTCGAGCAGGTCTTCGAACCCGAGGTTCAGGTCCTTGCCTTCTGCGCGAATAAGCCATGGCCACCGCCTTTCCAGGCGATAACCGTGAAGCTTGGCACACGCCGCGACCGCTCGCCTGGAAGGAATGCGTTTGAACATCGGCTTGCCCGGTCGACCGCGAATGAAAGGACTCAGGCCCGAAAGGCCAGTGGACTAAAATACTACACATGGCCCCCGGCATCAGACAAAAGCTCGGCGCAATCGGGTTCGACCTGCCGCCGTTTGAGTGGAGATTGCGTCGCAACTGGACCCACGTCCGGAATCGGTCCGAGTCGCTGGAATCCGCCCCGGATGGCGTCGGGGTGCGTTGCCTCTGGGAATGGACCTCCGACCTCCATCTTGCAAAGGTTTTCCCATCGACAGGCCGCCGGCTACTCGAGCGCGCGCTGGGCGACTGGCCGATCCGCTTTGCCGACGGGCCGTGCAGTTCCATGACCGTCCCTGATGTAAGCATCGTTATCGGCCACCGCGGTAGAGCAAGGCTCCCACACCTTCTCGCAACGCTGCGCACAATTGCCGCGCAGAAGGCGGTTTCCTGCGAATGCATAGTGGTAGAGCAATTTGAAGAGCCGGAATCCAGGCCCTTGCTCCCTTCGTGGGTCAGGTATCTCCACACGAGGCCGCCCGAGACCGGCATGCCCTACTGCCGATCGTGGGCGCTCAACGCGGGGGCGAGAATCGCTGGCGGCGCGCTTCTCGCATTCCACGACAACGACATGCTAGTCCCAGAGCGCTACGCGTGCGAATTGTGGCGGCGCTTCAGCCAGGGATTCGATGTCATCAATCTCAAACGGTTCATCTTTTACCTCGATCGCCCTGAAACGGGGCGGTTCTTCGAACGTGCGGGGCTCGATCCCTGCGCCAAGTCCGAATCGGTAGTTCAGAACCTTGAAGCAGGCGGTAGCGTCGCCGTCGGGCGCGAGGCCTTCTTCGCCCTGGGTGGCTTCGATGAAGCATTCGTCGGCTGGGGCGGGGAGGACAACGAGTTCTGGGAGAGAGCCCAGACCCGCAAAACCTGGCCTTACGGCTATCTTCCAATCGTTCACCTGTGGCACGACGCTCAGCCGCGGAAGATGGACCGATTGAATCCCGGCCTGCAAAGGTATGCGGCGCGTTCGGCGCTGCCCGTGGCGCAGCGTATCGAGGAACTGCGTTCGCTCGAATTCGGGAGGCCGGACAGGCTTTCGGGTTGCGCAGCCTCGCCATGACGCACGTTGGCAAAAGGATCGGCTGATCGTGTGCGGGATCGCAGGCTGGTCGCGTGCGGCAGGCGTGAATGACAGCCTCGTGCAGTTGGACGCCATGACGTCGGCGATTGCGCACAGGGGCCCGGACGACCGCGGCACCTTCGCGAATGCTGGTGAAGGAATCGCGATCGGTCACGTCCGTTTGAGCATCATAGACCTGAGCAACGCCGGGCACCAGCCGATGCCCAGCGACGACGGTTCGGTCACGCTCGCGTTCAATGGCGAACTGTATAACTACAAGGAACTCAGGCACGAACTGGAGGAATCGGGGCGCGCGTTCCACTCCCGCAGCGACACGGAAGTGGCCGCGAACGCCTTTGCCCACTGGGGACCGGCGGCCTTGGAGCGCTTTGTGGGCATGTTCGCCCTTGCGGCCTGGTTCGCGCATTCGAGGAGACTCCTGCTCGCGCGCGACCCGACGGGCATGAAGCCGCTTTACTACACCGACCGGGGTCTGGCGGACGGCATCGCTTTCGCTTCGGAAATCAAGGCCTTCTTGGCCTTGCCCGGATTTACTGCCGAAATCAATCCGCGCTCCCTGCAGCAGTTCATGGAGTTCGGATATGTGTTCGACGAGTTCAACACGTCTCTCGCGGGGGTCTTCAAGCTCCCTCCCGGCCATGCGATGGAGCTCGTCGCAGGGCGCGCCGCGACGCCCTACCCGTATTTTTCGCTTCCGACACCAGGTACCGGGAAGGGGCTCACTGGCGAGCAGGCGGCAGACGCGCTGCACGGAACGCTTTCAACGGTGGTGCGCCAACATCTGGTCGCGGACGTCCCGGTTGGATTGCTGCTCTCGGGGGGCCTCGACTCCAGCGTCGTTGCCGCGCTTGCCGCCCGCGACTCGCGTGTTTCCACCATCAGCATGGGATTTGCCGACTCGACCGTGGATGAGCGAGCCTGCGCGCGCCTGGTGGCCGACCACATCGGATCCGACCACCAGGAAGTCGTGATCCGCCAGCACGAACTCGTCGATCAGCTCGAAGAAGTGGCCTGGTTCTTCGACGACCTGTTCGCCGACTGGGGGACCGTGTCCACCCGGCTCCTGTACAGGAAATGCCGCGAGCAAGGCATCAAGGTCGTTCTGGTGGGCGAAGGCGCCGATGAGCTGTTAGGCGGCTATTCCGTGTTTTCTGCGGCACGATCAGGTCGCGGGCCGATCCTCTGGCGACTATTCCAGCTTTACCGGCGCTATGCCGGACGCAGGTACGGAGGCCAGTTCCGGGCCTACGCATCGATCATGCTGGGTCATCTTGCGCGGACCGGCGGGAACATGTTTGAGGCGGTTCGTTTATTCGAAATGCACAACCAGCTGCCTAACAACTACGTGATGAAGGTCGACAAGGCAAGCATGTCGGTCGGCGTCGAGGCCCGTGCCCCATATCTCGATCGGCGCATTGCAGAATTCGCCCTTTCGGTCCCGGAAGGAAATCTCCTGGCAGAAGGAACGGACAAGTTCGTCCTGCGAAGGATGGCGGAACTTCACTCGCTGCTGCCGCGGGAAATTACCCGGCGTCCGAAGTTCGGCGCATCGATCGCGGCAACGTGGATGGAGGACTCCCCGCAGTTTCGACGCTATGCGGCCAGCCGAATCCTTTCGAAGGGAGGGTGGGCTGAAAGGCTGGGGTATGGAAAGGCGATGGCCGAATTCTTCTCCGGGCGACGCACCGGATATGCATTCCCGCACGCGATCAGCATATTCAGCAACCTCGCATGGCGCCTTCTCCTGCTTGATCTCTGGTCGAAGAAGTACCTCGCCGAATCGTGAATCGAACGGCCACTGCGGGACTGGTCAGCACGATCATCCCCGTTCACAACCGGCCGGCATTGCTGCGCGAAGCGGTCGCCAGCGTGCTTGCCCAGACTCATCGCCCTATCGAGGTCATCATTGTTGACGACGGCTCGACGGACGAGACGCGCGCGGTCGCCGATTCGCTGGCGGCAGCCAACCCAGCCGAGATCCGGGTATTGCGTGGAAAAAATGCAGGTCCAGGAATGGCGCGGGAAGCCGGTCGCCTAGCGGCGACAGGGGAATATGTCCAGTACCTCGATAGCGACGATCTGCTGCTGCCGCACAAGTTCGAGTGGCAGATAAAGGGCCTTATCGAGTGCGTCGAATGCGGTGTCGCGTACGGGAAGACCGCCTACCGGCGGCTCGACAGCACTGC
Organism: uncultured Bordetella sp.; assembly: GCA_964599095.1. GTDB lineage: Bacteria > Pseudomonadota > Gammaproteobacteria > Burkholderiales > SG8-39 > SZAS-79. Next base: position 96,630 of record CAZREB010000010.1, on the reverse strand, counting down.
CGAAAGACTTCCCTGGAAGAGGACGGGGGAGCGAATCGAAAGGATGTTTCCCTCCTTCCTGGTTTCGAGGTGGTGGGGAACGTCGACGCCGCTATATCGCAAGTCCCTTACCGACGCCGCCGGACCCTGGCTGGCGCTGAGCAGCGAAGAGGACTGGGAATACGATTGCCGGCTGGCGGCGACCGACGTGCGACTCTTCTACGTTCCCGAATTTGTCTCCGAGGAACGCGAGCATGCAGGACCACGACTCAGCCTTGGGGGCGCTGTGGTGCCGGACAAATTGCGCGACAGGTCCACCGCCCACATGAAGATATTTGAGCACGCCCTGCGGGCCGGCATCGGGACGGAGAGCAGCGAGATGCAGCACTTCGCAAGGGAACTCTTTCTTCTTGCGCGGCAATGCGGGGCCGCCGGACTAGCGTCGGAATCGCGCAGTCTTTTCCTGCTCGCGAAGGCCGCCTCCGGCAAACAACGCGCAGGCGGTCTGGACTTCAGGATCTACGCCATCGCCGCCGGAGTCCTGGGGTGGTCCTTGGCCGGATTCCTCGCGTGCACTGCAGATCGCCTGCGCAAATGACTTCGCGCCCCGTCGTCTCGGTGGTAATGGGCGTCTTCAATGGCGAAGAAAAGGTGCGCGCTTCCGTCCAGAGCATCCTTTCTCAGGAGGGGGTCGACCTGGAATTCATCATTGTCGACGACGGGTCCACCGACAATACGCCCCGGATTCTCGAGGAACTCGAGAGTCGAGACCGGCGCATACGCGTTATTCGGCAGCCCAACCAGGGACTGACCATCGCGCTGATCCGGGGATGCAGCGAAGCGAAGGGCGAATTGATCGCCAGGCAGGACTGCGGCGACCTGTCCCTGCCGGGCAGGCTACGAGCTCAAGTCGGGGTCATGAAATCGCACCCCGACGCAGCATTGGTTTCGACCGGCACCCGCTTCGTTGGCCCTGCCGGGGAATTGCTTTACGAAATAATAATGGGCGATCAGAGCGCGGCGGTCGATTCGATTGGGACGAGATTGGATCAATTCCGCGGACCATCCTGTCATCCCTGCACCCTATTTCCGCGCGACCTGTATCAAATGGTCGGGGGATACAGATCGGAATTCTATTTTGCGCAAGATCTCGATTTGTGGTCCCGGTTGATAGAGCACGGGAATCATCTCGAAATTTCGTATGTCATGTATGAAGCGAACTTTTCTCCCACTGGAATCAGCGCGGTATATAGAGCTCGGCAAATCGAGCTTCGCCAAGTAATTTTCGAATGCACACGTCTACGAAGATCAGGGGTCAGCGAAGAAAATGAACTCCTAAAAGCACGAAAAGTAAGCCCGGCCACTGCCCCTCTCAGTCCCAGTGAACGAGCCTCCGCCCTTTACTTTATCGGCGCTTGCTTGCACAACAGGCATGATTCGCGCGCGGCCCACTACTTCCGCGAGGCCTTGCGTGTCTACCCACTGCACCTTAAGTCGGCCATAAGACTGATCGTAGGCTGAACGCATCGCCATTCCAATTTCCACGAGAATTTCGCGCGCCGTGTTTGGAGACTTCTGCTAAGCGAGAGAAGTCTCCCAAACCGAGGCATTTTCTTCCAATCGCCAACTTCTTGGTTCGGCATTGTGAGCGAACCAGGCCTGCGGCATTCTTGGTCGACGAAGGCAGGCTCGTCGATTTGTGGGGCTATCACCGCCGGGTCGGAATCGACTTCAACAGGACTGGACGGCTGACCGACTACGCCTTCGTGGAATCCTTCAACGGGACTCAATGCAACGAATATCTCAATGTGCGTTGGTTTGCATCCATCAGCCACGCAAAGGAAATTGCAGAAGCATCGCGGCTGGAGTACAAAGAGAGTCGCCCTCAAGGGGCGCACGGCGAGGTACCGCCCGCCGAATTTGCGTGCCGCTTCGGGGCTCACGCCGAAGCGGCGGCCAACCAAGCTGCCGAAGACTCACTACGCGACCGGCCCTGAATTCGGGGGCCGCTCGACCAGAGGCATGGTCAAGTAAATTCTGGGCTGAACACCCCTGTGCAAGTCATCGATGGCACAGTAACGCAAAACAGCCAGTATTCTCGTGTTTCTCGGAAATCGTACTCTTCGCAAACAGTATGCTTGCTCACTGGGGCAATGTACCCAAGTGTCGTTTCAAGAAAAAAACACGAAGTGACTAAGCCTGACGTGTCGGTGATTATCCCGACGTATAACCGTGCCGCACTCATTGCCGATGCGGTGGCATCATGCGTTGCGGAGAACGCACAGGACTTGAGGCTTCAAATTATTGTCGTCGACGATGGGTCGAATGATGACACTTGCTCCTCGCTTGGGCCTTTCTTGAGCAGGATCGAGTATGTTCGGCTCGAGAGCAATGAAGGCAGAAATCGGGCACGGAACAATGGCCTTAAGCGAGCGACGGGGGAGTTCGTCAAGTTTCTCGATAGTGACGACGTTCTCGAACCGGGCGGCCTAGTTGCTGAATGTGCGCTGGCCCGTGATTCGGGCGCGGACATAGTCGTTTCCGGTTGGCGTTGTGTAGAAATTCTTCCAGACAGATCATCGAGACTGCTGGCAAGATTCGAAGCTCCTGAAATGAACCCTGTGATCGACAGCCTCCTTGCGGGTCGTGCGGTGCCTACCGGCGCCGCGCTGTATTCACGCGCCCTGATCGGTGACATGCAGTGGGACGAGAGGCTGCGCAAGCTGGACGATTGGGACTGGTTTATCCGATCCGCACTGCGAGCAAGAAATATCGTTCGGTCACCCGGCATTGCGTATTCATGGAGACAGCATCCTGACCAGGGAGTACGAACTGAGACAATGCTTCTCAATGCTATCGAACATCATGCGATTCTTGAAAAGCTCGAGGCCGCGCTTGAGTCGGAATTGCTCCTTACTTCCGCCAGGCGAAAGCGGCTTGCACAGTACTTCTACAGGGAGATGCGGGTGCTTTGTCTACACGACAAGCCGCGCTTCGACCGTGGCGTCCGCCGCATCTACGAGCTCGACCCGGCTTTCGTGCCCCGAGACGAGGAGCGACAATGGTGGATGATCGCACTATGTCGGCTCTTTGGCGTCAGGCTCGCGGTTTCTTTGCACTCCGCCGTCAAGAAATTTGCTAGAAGAGGGGGCTGGAACTGACCCTCCTCAATTGACCATGTCAGCGAATGCGCCGATCTCGGTGGTGATTCCTACGTTTGGCCGCGAGCAGGTTCTGCTGGGCACTATTGACAACCTCCTCTTGCAGGGCCCGGTCGTGGGCGAAATTCTGGTGGTAGATCAGACTCCGAATCACGAGCCCCGAACGGTCCTTTCGCTCGAGAGATGGCATCGCGAAGGCAGGATTTCCTGGATCAGGCTGCCGGATCCCTCGATTACGCATGCGATGAACGTCGGGCTCCAGAGGGCGCGTGGACAAGTCGTGCTGTTTCTAGACGACGACATCATTCCCGGGAGGGAGTTGGTTGTCGCGCACGTGCGAACCCACGTGCAACATGCGTGCAATATCGTCGCGGGTCAGGTATTGCAGCCCGGAGAGGAACCGCTGCCGGACGCAGACTGTGGTGAATTCCGCTTCTGCTCGAGCCGGATGCGCTGGATCGAAGAGTTCATGGGGGGCAATTTTTCGGTGAATCGGGACTTGGCGCTCGAACTGGGCGGGTTCGATGAGAACTTTGTGCATGTCGCATACCGGTTCGAGGCGGAATTCGCCAGTCGCGCTATGGCAGCGGGCGAACGGATCCTGTTCGAGCCGGCGGCCAGCATTCGCCACCTCAAGGCGCCCGTCGGCGGCACGCGCACCTACGGGAACCACCTGACCACCGTGCGGCCCAGCCACGCCGTCGGCGCGTACTATTACCTTCTTCGCGCACGCAATCTCCGGAATCGCTTCGCGGGTATCCTTTCGCGCATGTTCCGCTCCGTCCGGACCAAGCACCACTTCTATCACCCGTGGTGGATTCCAGGGACACTTGCGGCGGAACTTCTGGGGCTGATCTGGGCTTGTGCGCTGTTCCTGAGGGGGCCAAGGCTCCTCAATCCGATCGCACGACTGCCGGACAATCATGATTGAACTGATGCTCGTTGCGGTCGTCGCCGGCCTGGTCTTGAGTTTCCTCGACCTGAAGTGGGGCATGTACGCCACGCTGTTGGCAGGGTTCCTCCAGGACCCGTTGCGCAAACTGTTCGTCGACGAACCGGTTTACCTTTCGGCCCTTGTGATCGTCTTCGCGGCCATCACTTTCGTCGGCGCAAGGGCTAGGGGCGCGGTGGCACGATTCGATTCGATCCCGGGCTGGAACGCGCGCATGCAGGGGCCGGTCCATGCGTTCGTAATTGTGGTGGTGCTGCAAAGCGCCGCGACAGTCTTCTACACGGGCAGCCTGATCCTCGCGGGTATAGGCCTGCTTGCATATCTCTCTCCTTTCCCTGCATTCCTGATGGCCTACAGCTTTGCTTCGGACATGAATCGGGTCGGACGCTACTTGCTCCTGTATGTCCTGGCCTGTGCGGCGATGGCGTCCGGCGTGTACCTCACTTGGCTGGGTGTCGATCTCGACATCCTCCGCACGGTAGGAGAGCCCCTTACGATCTACCTCCTCGAGACCGGCGAAGCGATAGACCTGCCTTCGGGATTCTTCCGCGTCCCCGAACTGGCCGCTTGGCACGCCGCCGCTGGATGCTGCTTCAGCGTCATCCTCGGATTGGCCGGCAGACGCGCAGGCAGCGCGTGGGCAAGCGGGATGCTGGCGTTGTTCTTCCTCGGCGCCGTCCTTCTCACCGGTCGTAGGAAGTTCATTGTCGAGATCGCCGTCTTCCTCCCCTTCCTCGCGATCCTGTTGATCCGCTTCAGAGCAGGTAGCAGCCGGTTGCTCTGGTCCCTGTTTGCCGTATCCGTCGTCGGTGGCCTGCTTGCCATTTCCCACCTGATTACGAGCGACACAAAGTATGCGATAGCGGACGCCTCTTCGCGCAGCGAGCAGGATCTCGGCCACGAATTGATCGAACGGATCTCGAACATGACTATCGGTGCGTTCGAGCACGTGCTGGATACGAACGGGGTCTTCGGCTCGGGGGCCGGCAGCGGAAGCCAGGGCGCCCAGCACTTCGGCGGTGGCGACCAGATCATCGGATACGCGGCCGAAGGCGGGTTAGGCAAGATCCTCGCGGAATTGGGCGTTCCGGGGTTCATCGTGATCCTCTGGGTCGGCATACGCTTCGTCGCCTTTATTTGGGGCACTCTCGACGCCTTGCCCAGAGGCGGCCGCCAAGCCGCGCAGATCGCGGCTGGATTGGCGGCATTTCTCATCGTCAGCGCCATCGTATTCATGAGCGCGCACCAAGCCTTCGGCGACCTCTTTGTGTTGCTTATCATCGGCACCAGTTTCGGATTCATCGCCGCAGGCCGCCGATTCGCCGTCGAAGAACAGTTTCCTACGCCCTATCAATCCAGGAACGGGGCGTTCCGGTCGCGAACCGCTTACGACGGCTCACGCATTCCCCGCTAAGTCACCGAATCGAGATTCGAAGCCGCATTGGACGAGCCCAGAAAGGTCACGCGCGTTGCGGTGGTTGCCACGCATCCGGTCCAGTACCATGTCCCGTGGTTCCGCGAATTGGCGCGGCAGCCCGGCATCGGCCTGAAGGTCTACTTCGCCCTCCTGCCTGACAAGAGCCAGCAGGGGACGGGATTCGGCGTCTCGTTCAACTGGGACATCCCGATGCTGGAAGGCTACGAATGGGATGCCCTGCCAAATGCGCGTCCCAACCCGTCGCTTGACCGCTTCTTTGGCAGCAGCATTCCGTCGATCCGCTCGACCCTGTCCAGGGACCGTCCCGATGTCGTCATCATCACCGGCTGGAACGCGCTCCCGCTCGTGCAGGCCCTTGGGGCTTGCATGGTCTTGGGAATCCCCCGGATCGTCCGCGGAGAATCCAACGCTATGCGGCGCAGGCCGGCCTGGACAAAGGCAATTCATCGGTTGTTCCTTTCCCGCTTCGATGCCTTCCTCGCGATCGGGAAGTCCAATCGCGACTTCTATCTTGCCAACGGCGTCGAACGGGCACGGGTCTTCGACTGCAGGTATTTCGTCGACAATCAGCGCCTGCGCGCCGGATTCGAAGCCGTCCTGCAGAATCGCGCCGAATTGCGCGCGAAATGGGAAATCCCGGAAGGGTGCTTCTGCTTCCTCTATGTCGGCAAGCTCGAACCCAAAAAGCGCATTTTCGATTTGCTCGAGGCCATGCAGATCGCGAAGTCCGTCTCCCCGGGAATCCATCTTCTCATCGTGGGCGCGGGCGAGTTGTCCGAGGAAGCACGCACCAGGAGCCGAGCGAACCGCATCCCGGTTTCGTTTGCCGGGTTCCTGAACCAAACCGAGCTTCCCGGCGCATACGCGGCCGGGGATTGTCTCGTGATGCCATCGGACTACGGGGAGACATGGGGTCTCGTAGTGAACGAAGCGATGGTGTGCAGCCTTCCGGTGATTGTCAGCGATCGTGTCGGGTGCGCCCCGGATCTGGTGGAACCTTGCGTTACGGGGGCCGTATTTCCATGCGGCGACGCCACAGCGCTGGCATCATGCTTGGTAGCCATGGCGGCGGACCGTGAGGAATCGCGGGCCATCGGATTGCGGGGCCGTGAACGGATCAGGTCCTATTCGGTTGGCGAGGCGACGGCCGGAACGCTGCAGGCGATCGAGTTCGCCGTTACAGGCCGGACCTGACCGTTGACCCCGCCTGACCGCGCCGACCGGAGCCGGGGCTAACGTGCTGTTTCATTCGCACCTCTTCGTCTTCGTATTTCTTCCCTTGGTACTTGGCGGCTACTACGCATTCGCGCGTCGGCAAACGGCCAGAGAATGGCTGCTGGTCGGTGCGTCACTCACCTTCTACGGATGGTGGGATCCCCGCTTCCTGCCACTCCTGGTGGGACAGGCGACATTTACGTGGGTCGCCGGCAACCTGTACCTGCGTACCAGGTCAGTCCTGTGGGTCGGTGCCGGAATCGCTGGCAATCTCGGATCGCTTGTTTTCTTCAAATACGCGTCATTTTTCGCAGGCACCCTGGCTCAGTTCGCCGGGCTGCGCCTCCAACCGATCGGGATCGCCCTTCCGATCGGGATCAGCTTCTTTTCCTTCCAGCTGATTTCATACCTTGTCGACCTGAGGCGCGGCGAATTCCGCGATTATCCGCTGCGCCGCGTGATCCTGTTCATTTCGCTCTTTCCCCATCTCGTCGCGGGTCCGATAGTTCGGCACAACGAGATCATGCCCCAATTCGACGCCGATCCCCTGAGGCCCGGACTAGCTGAACGCTTCGCGCGCGGGCTGGCGTTCTTTGCGATCGGCTGCGCGAAGAAGGTACTCCTCGCCGACGAACTTGCGCCCGTGGCGGACGCCGCCTTCTCGTCGGCTCGAGGTTCGACGCCGGCCCTTTCCGATGCGTGGCTCGGCACGCTCGCGTTCTCGGTCCAGTTGTTCCTTGATTTCTCGGCATACACCGAGATGGCTATCGGACTGGGCCTGATGATGGGGTTGCGCTTCCCCGACAATTTCGACGTCCCTTATCGGGCGGCAAACCTGCGTGAATTCTGGGGGCGCTGGCACATGACCTTGTCGCGCTATATTCGCGACTACCTCTACATCCCCCTGGGCGGGAACCGACGCGGCTTTGCCCGTTACCTGCTTGCGACGCTCGTGGCCATGGGCTTATGCGGCCTGTGGCATGGCGCGGCTTGGACCTTCGCGGCCTGGGGCCTGATGCACGGCGCCGGCCTTATCGCGTGCCGCGCATGGCAAGCCCGCGGCTGGCGCATGCCTTGGATCTTCGGGTGGACACTCACGATGCTCTTTGTTCTTGTCGGATGGGTGCTGTTTCGCGCAAGCGAATTTTCCGCAGCGGGGAACATGCTGGCCGGACTGGCCGGATTCGGCGATGCTCCGCCAGCGCTTTCAATTCATCCGGCGCTGATCGTTGCGCTGGTCGTGTCGGTCACCGGCCCGTCGACCAGCCACTTTGTCGAGCGCTCGCTGAGACCCGGAGTGTATCAAGGGGCGGCTCTCGCGCTCCTCCTTGCGGGATGCCTGCTCCTTACCGGAAGGGGCCAGCCCGTGTCCTTCATCTATTTCCAGTTCTAGGCCCCGTCGGCGCAATGTGGATCCGCTTCAATCTTGCGTTTGCCTTCACCCTGGCGGCGGCAATCGGGGGAACGCTCCTTTTCGTACTGCTGGTCGACCCCTTGGGAGTCTCCCCGATAGCGTTGATTTCCGATCAGAATATCGTCTACAACGATCGGCGGCAGGCCATGCCGCAGATAATCCGCAGCAGGAGATACGATTCGTTCGTTGTCGGGTCGTCGACAACGATCACGCTTGATCCTGCGTGGGTCGAGTCCGCATTCGGTGGGAGGTTCGCCAATGTTGCCATCCAAGGGGCGACGCCTTACGAACAAAGCCGCGTGATCGAATTGGTCGCCAGGCAAAGTCCAAGAATGATCCTTCATGGCCTGGACGCCGATTGGTGTGCGCCAGGCGCGAGCCGATACCATCCCTGGTGGCCCTTTCCCGAGTGGCTGTACTCCGATCTGCACCCCTATGAGATGCGCCGACTCCTGAATTGGCACATAGTGCGCCTCGCAATCGGGAAGGTCGGGCTGGCCCTGGGGTTGAATTCTCCCTTGGTCCTCGCCAACGGTTTCGATACCCAATTGCCCAGGGATAGCGCATGGGACCTCGAGAAGGCTCGGGCGCGCCTGTACTCACAGGGCACGAAAGGCGCGGAGGCGGCGTCCAAGAGCTCCAACGCGTCGCCAGACCGGTCGTCGCCCCCGCGACCCGGTACCTTCCCGTCACTCGACCTCCTCAGCGAAACGGTTGCAAGGATTCCGTCGTCCACGACACTCGTAATGCTGTTCATGCCAGTGCATGTTGCGGTGCTTCCCCCTCCCGGCAGCGATCCATACAATCGGCTCGAGGCATGCAAGGGACGGGTTGCCGAGATTGCGCGTCGTCCGAAAACCCATGTGATCGACTTCATGCGGCGTTCCGTGATTACGCAGGACGACAGCCGTTTCTGGGATAGCCTCCACTTGCGTGCCGGTCCGGCGAAAGACCTGGTCGAAAGAACGCACGAAGCCATTGCACGGGGCGGGTCCCCAGGTGACGGCGCGTATCGGTACCTGGCTGGACAGGTGCAACGCTCAGGCGCTCCGAACCACTGATGGGCCGCATGAAGATCCTTCATGTCGTTCCCTCGTACCTGCCGGCAGTGCGCTATGGAGGACCAATCTTCTCGGTTCATGCGCTTTGCCGCGCCCTAGTTCGGCGTGGCCATGACGTGCACGTTTTCACGACCAATGTCGACGGTCCCGGCGTTTCCCCAGTACCGCTGGACGTCCCCGTCGGCCTCGACGGAGTGACAATTCGCTACTTCCCTGTGCCCGCATTGCGCCGGATTTTCTGGTCCCCCCGCATGGGCATCCGCTTACGGCAGGATGCAGCCACGTTCGATGTCGTGCACACGCATTCGGTATTCCTGTGGCCGACCTGGTTCGCCGCCCGCGCGGCCATGCGCAACCGCGTCCCCTACGTCCTTTCGCCCCGCGGAATGCTGATAGCCGAACTCGTCCGGCGAAGAAGCCGCCTGGCGAAGGGAGCCTGGATTCGCCTAATCGAATCCCGTAACGTTGAAAACGCCGCAAGCATTCATGTAACAAGTGAACTTGAAGCTGAGGAGCTGGTGCGATTCGGCTTCAGGATGCCTCCCGTCCGCGTAATTCCCAACGGTGTCGATGTGCTCTCCGGCGACGACAACGCCGCACCTGCGCCTGCAAGGATTGCGGAAATGGCCGCCGGTACTCCGTATCTTCTTTTCGTCGGCCGAATCAACTGGAAGAAGGGGCTTGATCGACTTATCCAAGCCCTGCCCCTTGTCGCGGGGATCCGGTTGGTTATTGTGGGCAACGATGAGGAGGGCTATCGGCCCACCCTCGACGCATTGGCGGCACGCTTGGGCGTCACAGAGCGCATCGTATTCGCCGGACCGGTCTACGGCGTGGACAAGCAGTTGCTTCTGCGGGAAGCGGCGGCGCTTGTGCTGCCCTCGCACTCCGAGAACTTCGGCAACGTCGTACTTGAGGCGATGGCGGCGGGACGCCCGGTCGTGACGACTCCGGAAGTCGGGGCCGCGTCGATCGTGAGCGACTGCAAGGCCGGCGTAGTAGTCGAAGGCGACCCGCCCAGCCTTGGCGCCGGCATCAGGACGCTTCTGGCCGACCCGGAATCGGCCGCCGCCATGGGTCGACGCGGGCGGAACGCCGTTTTGACGAGGTTTTCGTGGGACGAGGTGGCGAAAGGCATGGAACGCCTCTACGAAAGCGTCAGGTCGGGGAACGCCTGACCCGGCCGCGAGAATCCATGCTCGAAAAGATCACTCCCTTGATTCTGACGCTGGACGAGGCACCCAACATCGGCCGCGTGCTCGACCGCCTCTCTTGGGCGAAGGACATAGTCGTCGTGGACAGTTACAGCCAAGACCAAACCTGCGAAATCGTCCGTCTCCATCCGAACGCGCGCCTGTTCAAGAGGCGGTTCGACCTGCATTCGCGCCAGTGGCAATTCGGTCTCGAAGAAACCGGGATTGCCACGGAATGGGTTCTGGCACTGGACGCGGATTACATCGTGACGGATGCCCTGCTGCGCGAAATCGGCGCGCTGAAGCCGGGCACCGATGTTGACGGATACCGGGTGTCGTTCACGTATTGCATCGGCGGTCGTCCCCTGCGCAATACCGTTTATCCCCCGGTCACCGTGCTCTTCCGGCGCGCCAACGCAAGTTACGTGCAAGACGGCCACACGCAGAGGGTGCGTCTGAAAGGGGGAAGGGTGGTCGATCTAGACAGCCGAATCCTGCACGACGATCGCAAACCCCTGCGCCGGTGGCTCCGGTCGCAGGACCGTTACATGCGGCTTGAGGCGGCCAAGCTTTGCACCACGCCCTTCTCGAGCCTGCGATTGCAGGACAAGCTTCGACGGCTCGTCTTCATTGCCCCGCCGACGATGCTCTTTTATTGCCTCTTCGCCAAGGGAAACATCCTGGACGGCCGCGCCGGATTTGCCTATGCCTTGCAGCGAATGATCGCTGAAGGGATTCTGTCCTTCCACCTGCTGCTCGCGCTTGTCGCTCACCATCGGTCCACGACCTGATGCACCCTGCGTTCGAAATTGGCAAACGAGAAATGCTCCAGCCCTTCGGGGACGCGTCTTGGCCGGTGCAAGGCTGAAACGATCGCCCGCCTGAACGCGGCTGCGTCGTCCGGATCGACCAACAGGCCCAGTTCCCCGTCCTTCAGGGCCTCCCTGCTACCGTCGGCAATACTGCCTATTGCGGGCACGCCGCAGGCCATTGCTTCGAGAAACACGAATCCGAACCCTTCCCCGCGGCTCGGCATGACATACGCGTCTGCCAGCCTGTAGTGATCGGCTTTCTCGGCATCGTCCACCCGCCCGGCAAATACGACACGGTCGGCTACGCCGAGCAGGCGAGCCTTCTCTTCCAGTCGCGCCCGATCGTTCCCATCGCCAACGACGAGATAGGCCACGTTGGGAATCTCTTGAGAAAGCTCCGGAAGCGACTCGAGCACCTCGTCAAACCCTTTGTACCGCTCCTCGGAAGCAATTCTTCCAAGCGTCATCAGTATGACCTTGCCTCTCAGGCCGTACCGCTCCAACAGGTCGAGGCGTTTCGGCCCGGCACCGTAGAGGCCTGCGTGAATGGCATTCGGGAGCAGCAGGATCTTCGATTCGGGGCATCCCGACCAGGCCATGAAGCGCTGCTTGGTGATCTCGCTGATCGAAAGCACGCCGTCAGCGCTGGCGGCGAACCGGTTCGCGATCCATCCCGCCGGCTCCCAGGCGTCGATGCCGTAGATTTCGAGAAGCAGCGGGGCGCGAAGCCACGCGCGCAGCAGAAGACCGAGCGGGAGCAGGTTGATGTGCGCGCACACCACCAGGTCAATGCGCGGACGCCAAAGCGCGAACTGCAGGACGGCCGCCGCGAAGCGAAGCTTTCCGCCGGCCGAACCGTCCACCTGCCGGATCTTGGCCGGGACCGAATCGACCCTCGCCGGGGAGTGCCGGGCGAAAACGACTACCTCGCTGACGGCAGGGTGCGAGCACACGGCCGCGAGGAAGTCGCGGTTGAAATTGGCGATTCCGCCATGGCCACCATAGGCTTCGGAGACCAGGGCCAGCACACGTTTTGGCCTGGGTGGCGGGGGAAGGACCCTGCGCGCCCACGCCCGGACCCCGCGCGGGGACGCTCGTCCCGAACCGGGTTGCGCCAACCAGTGGCTCACCGGGATAGAGAAACCGGTCTTCCTGCGATTGACAACATTCTCCGGCAGCGGCTTTACCGGCGCGCGGGCCATGTCCCGTTTGTCGGGCCTGCGCCCAAAGGTCGATAGAAGCAATTGCCTGAACAGTTCGAGGTCGACGAGGGGCACACGGATCTCGACTGAGTGGGCCATGCCCGCCCAGTCGGCGTCGCGCAGAAGTTGGTTGCGCATGTACCAGGCGATTTCAAGCGACGACACCTTCTGGAAATCCGACTCGACACCGCGAACGCTCTCCTCCAGTCGCAGCAGTGTCTGGAGTTCGCCCCAACCTTCGCGCACAAGCTCGCCGTCGAGTAGTTCGGGCAGTTCCCACGGCATATACAATCCCCGTCGCAAGAGGTATCCACCCGGGTAGGTACCACCGTATTCGAGCAACCCGGCGTATTTCGGGGACGTGAATTTCCGCAACAGGGGGGCTGCCACCCGGCGGAACCCCCTCCCGGCGCGGGGGAATTTCGTCATGAAACCCAGCGTACCGGCCATCAATGGAAGGTCGCGAAAACTGGGGTAGCCGCCGAACAACTCGTCTCCGCCGATCCCGGAAAGGGCGACCTTCATTCCCTCCCGCGACGCGGCTCGACTCACGAAGTATGTATTGACGCCGTCGACGCTCGGCTGGTCCATCGCTTCGAGCAATCCCTCCAGTTGGCCGACAAAATCGGCTCGCGAGACCCAGTGGGTCCGGTGAGACGCACCGTACCTGCGCGCGACCAGGGATGCGAGCGCTGTCTCGTCATCCGGGGTCCCGCGGTACTCGTTGAATCCGAGTGTGATAGTGCGCAGATCCTTCGCCCCGGCCTCGGCGGCAAGGGCAGCGATAGTCGTCGAATCCAGCCCGGAAGACAGGAAGACACCGACCGGAACGTCGGCGACAAGGTGATGGCGCACGCTGTCCCTGAGCGCCTCGTGGAGCCTCTCACGCGACGCGCCGGCGGACGGCTCTGCGGCTTTCGCGCGCGCCGAGTCGTATTCGCCCGCGATGCTGAAATAAGGCTTCGGTTCACGCGCCCCCATCGAGTCGACCAAGAGCACGCATCCGGCAGCAAGCGCCTTAACGCCCCTGTACAACGTGTGCGGCTCGGGCAGATGCCCCCAGAGATAGAATCCCACGATCCCGGCCGGTGCCGGTCGCGTATCGACACTTCCTCCCTTGACGAGCGCCTTGACCTGCGACGCAAACCGGAAATTGCGGCCATCATCGGCGTAGTAGAGCGGCTTGATGCCGAAAGGGTCGCGCGCCAGGAAAAGCGTCCTCTCGCGCATGTCATGGATGCCGAATGCGTACATGCCGCGGAGACAATGCACCATGTCCGCGCCCCGATCCGCGTACAAGTGCAGCAGGACTTCGGTATCCGAGCCCGATCGGAACTCGCGGCCCTTTGCAGCCAGCTCGCGGCGCAGCGCCTTGTAGTTGTAGATCTCCCCGTTGAACGTGATCCTGAATCGCCCGTCGGCGGACGCCATCGGTTGCGCTCCCGATTCGCTCAGGTCGATGATCGCGAGCCGCCGGTGCGCGAGGCCGATTTCGCCGCCCGGCGAAATCCAGAGGCCTTCCCCGTCCGGCCCCCTGCGGACCATTGATTCGCGTATGCGGAGAAGCTCGCTTCTGTCCACCGGCGGGGCCGAACCCCCGTAGGCGAAAATGCCCGCTATCCCGCACATGCGAGAAGATCAGCGCGCTTGAGGCGCCAGGCTGCGGAAATATTCGATCGTCTTGGCAAGGCCAGTCTCGAGTCGGATCCCCGGCTCCCACGCGAGCGCCGAACGTGCAAGCCCGATGTCCGGCTTGCGCTGCATCGGGTCGTCCGCGGGCAAGGGACGGAATTCGATCTTCGAGTTCGATCCGGTCAGGTCGATCACCTTGCGCGCCAGCTCCAGGATCGTGAACTCGACGGGATTGCCGATGTTCACCGGGCCAGTAAACCCGTCCGGCGTCGCCATCAGCCGCACGATCGCCTCGATCAGGTCGTCCACGTAGCAGAACGAGCGGGTTTGCCTGCCCTCGCCGAAGATCGTGATCGGCTCCCCCTTGAGGGCCTGGACGATGAAATTCGATACTACCCGCCCGTCGTTCGGGTGCATGCGCGGGCCGTAGGTGTTGAATATGCGCGCCACCTTGATGCGCAACCGGTGCTGCCGGTGATAATCGAAAAAGAGCGTCTCCGCGCACCGCTTTCCTTCGTCGTAGCACGAGCGAATCCCGATCGGGTTGACGTGGCCCCAGTAACTCTCCGGCTGAGGGTGGACCTCGGGATCGCCATAGACCTCGCTGGTGGAAGCCTGCAGGATCTTCGCCTTGACTCGTTTTGCCAGGCCGAGCATGTTGATCGCGCCATGCACGGACGTCTTGGTCGTCTGCACCGGATCGAACTGGTAGTGCACCGGCGATGCGGGGCAGGCGAGGTTATAGATCTCGTCCACCTCGACGTACAGCGGGAACGTGACGTCGTGCCGCATCACCTCGAAATTCGGGTTGCCGAGCAGGTGCGCGATATTGTCCTTGCTGCCGGTGAAGAAATTGTCGACGCTAAGTACGTCGTGCCCGTCGGCGATGAGGCGGTCGCAGAGATGCGAACCGAGGAACCCCGCGCCTCCCGTTACGAGGACCCGCTTGCGCGTGCCGTAGCTTCGCATTCGCCCTTGCCCGTCATGAGTTGTATCCAGCCTATGATACTTTCTTCCAAGTGAAGCTGATATTCCTGAACCGGTATTTCCATCCGGACATCTCGGCCACCAGCCAGATGCTCTCCAGCCTCGCATTCCGCCTCGCGGCCGAGGGCGCGGAAGTCCACGTCGTAACCAGCAGGCAGTGCTATGACAATCCGTCAGCCGGACTGCCGTCCAGGCAGGAGATCGCGGGCGTTCGGGTCCATCGCGTTCGTACGAGCGGCTTCGGGCGCGGCAGCCTGCCTGGCCGCGCATTGGACTACGCATCCTTCTATGTGTCGGCGACGATCGGGCTCGCGAAACTAGTCCGCCGGGGCGACATCGTCATTTCCAAGACGGATCCGCCGGTCATCTCGTTCCCTGCCTCGGTGCTGGCCCATGCGCGAGGCGCTCGCCTGGCAAACTGGCTGCAGGACCTCTTCCCGGAAATCGCCGAGCGAGTTGGCGTCAGACTCCTGCACACCGGAGGTCTGGCCCGCGCCGCGAGAGACTTCTCCCTTCGCAACGCCGCCCTCAATGTCGTGATCGGCGAAAGGATGCGCATGCGGGTACAGTCAATCCCGGGTGTCGCGCCTGTCCGGGTCATCCACAACTGGGCCGACGGCACGCGAATCGTCCCGATTCCGCGGGAAGACAATCCGGCCCGCGAAGCCTGGGGCCTCTCGGGCAAGTTTGTCGTTTCCTATTCGGGAAACATGGGCCGCGCCCACGAGTTCGAAACCGTCCTGGGTGCCGCCTCTGCCTTGCGTGGCAACGAAGGCATCGTCTTTCTGTTTATCGGAGGCGGCCATCATTACCACCGCCTTCAGGATGAATCACGAAATCGGGGCCTGCCGAATGTGCGATTCCAACCTTACCAACCGTTGGAGGGGCTGGGCGCAAGCCTTTGCGCTGGAGACGTTCACCTGATTACGCTCGCGCCCTCGATGGAAGGGCTGGTCGTGCCGAGCAAGCTATACGGCATCCTCGCCGCAGGAAGGCCCGCGATCAACGTCGGCGATCCCTCAGGCGAAGTCGCCGGTATCCTCGAAACAGCCAAGGCTGGATTCACCGTCCCGACCGGGAACCCGGCGCTCTTGACGCAGCGCATCCTCGAGTGTGCGTCGAATCCGGCGCTTTGCGCGAATCTCGGGCGCAATGCGCGCTTGACGTTCGAACAGCATTTCAGCGAGAAGATCGCATTTGCCCGCTGGAAGGAGGCGCTGCTCGCAGTGGATCAAG
Organism: uncultured Bordetella sp.; assembly: GCA_964599095.1. Taxonomy (GTDB): domain Bacteria; phylum Pseudomonadota; class Gammaproteobacteria; order Burkholderiales; family SG8-39; genus SZAS-79. The sequence continues at coordinate 80,348 of CAZREB010000010.1, read as the reverse complement.
GCGCCCTCGGCTGAGCGCGACCGATTGCCTGCCCTTCTCGCGATCGCTGCCTCCTGAATATCAGTTCGGACACGACGCCGTAGGCCGCAAGCAAGCCGAGGTACGCGTAAAACATCGCATACGCCGGCACGCCACTATGTTCGGCCCAGTAGGCAACGGCGCCGGCTGCTACGGAGGCCGCGGCAATGCAGGCAACCGTCTGAGGGATCGTCAGCCCGGCGGCGATCAGGAGGTGATGCAGATGCTCGCGGTCGCCGGCGAAGGGGCTGCGACCGCGGAGCACCCGACGGATCATCACGCTCAATGTGTCCCCCAGGACGACGCCAACCATCCAGCCAGCCGTCACTGCGTTCAGCGCCGGCGGGTGGGCGTTGTGCAGGCGGATTGCACACCAGGCCAGCAGGAGCCCGAGGAAATGGCTGCCCGTATCGCCCATGAAGACTGCAGCCTTCGCGCGAAACGGTGTCCGCATGTTGAAACACAGGAACCCGGTGACGGCCCCGCTCGCGAGAAGGGACACGAACAGCACCGCGGACTCGCCGGCCAAGAACGCAATCAGGCCGAACGCCGCAAATGCAAGCAGGCTCACGACTCCGGCAAGTCCGTCGATGCCGTCGGCCATGTTGAATCCGTTCATGACGCCGACGACGGCAAAGATCGTCAGCGGGACGCTCCAGGCGCCGAGAGTAAAGATCCGCTCCGTCAGCAGCTGGCCCAACTGGAGCAGAACCGTGCCATCCACGTACACGAGTGTTGCCGCCGCGGCAATCTGGAAGCCGAACTTGGCCGACGAACGCAGTTCATGGAGGTCATCCAGGATCCCGCCGATCAGCACGATCGCGATCGCGGCAGCCAAGCCGAACCGGGCCTGGTAAGGCCCTGTCAGCGAGACCATGAGATATCCCCCGAGGAAGGCAACGCCCATCACAATTCCGCCAATCAGGGGGACTTCCCCGTGATGCACTTTTCTCCCGGCGGCAACGTCCACGAGGCCGAGACCCGGCGCGAATCGGACGAGGATCGGGATCGCCAGGACGGTGGCGGCAAAGACTCCTGCAAATCCAAGCAGTTCAGTCATGTCCCGAATCGCAAGAATCGTAAAATCGTGACGTATTCCGTTGACCCGGCCCGGAACCCGCCCTTAGCATTCCACTATTATGAAACGGACCCTCCCAAGTACCGTGGCCGGGCTTTTCGTGTTCGCGGCTGTGCTCGGCTGGCATCCGGCCAGCGCGAGCGAACGGTACGTACACACGACCGGCGAGCCGCCGCTGGCAGCGGCGAACGCGCCCGCGTACGACGGCGCCAATCCCCGGATCGAAAAACTCCTTGCCCAACCGGTCGACCTCTGGGAACGGATCCGCCTCGGCTTCGCCATACCCGACCTCGACCGGAAGGTCGTGACACAACAAATCGCCTGGTACGCCGCCCGTCCCGAACTCGTCCAAGCCATCGCCCTGCGCGCCCGGCGCTATCTGCATTTCATTGTGGATGAGGTCGAACGCCGCGGATTGCCGACCGAACTGGCCCTGCTGCCGTTCATCGAAAGCGGCTTCAATCCGATGGCGATTTCGCCTGCGCAGGCCTCCGGACTGTGGCAGTTCATTCCGGATACCGGAACCAAGTACAGGTTGGCGCAAAACTCGCTCTACGATGGGCGGCGAGACGTGGTTGCATCCACGGGGGCCGCGCTGGACTATCTCGAGTTCCTTTACCAGTACAACGAGCGTGACTGGCACCGTGCCCTCGCATCCTACAACTGGGGCGAATTGGCGGTGGCGCGTGCCGTAGACCGCAATCGCGCACGCGGCCTTCCGGATGCATTCGAGACCCTCGCGATGCCCGAGGAAACCCGGAACTACGTTCCGCGCCTGCTCGCAATCAAGGCCATCGTCATGGACCCTGCCGCCTATGGGCTGCAGTTGCCCGAGATCCCGAATGAACCGGTGTTTGGGGTAGTCCGGGTCCCGGACAATCTCGAGCTCAAGCTCGCCGCACAGTTTGCCGGCATCACGCTCGACGAATTCCTCATGCTGAACCCGGCATACAACGGCAAGCAGGCTTCCGGCACCGCGGACCCCGGGCTTGTGATCCCATTGGAAAAGGCGGAAGTCTTCCGCGCAAACCTTGAGCGTCACCGGGAATCGGCAGCCCAGCCGGGGTCGAGGAAGGCGCCCAAGCACGCCGCTGTCACACGGTTTTGAACCGCGGGGGCTGAAGCATCGCGTGCTGATCTGGCGCGTCATCTGGATCTGCCGGCAGGCCGCTGTTCGGGCACAGCATAGGGAATCCCGCGAATTTATCAATATGTCCGGCACCCGCGGCCCGGCCTAGCGCATTCCCTTGAACGGGTCGCTCTGCAAGTCTTCCAGGGGCGGACTTCCCGCGATTCGTTGCAGCACGCGTGCCGCGCCGGCATGACCCAAGGATGCCGCGCGCGAGTAATAGTCCCGGGCGCGCCGGAAGTCCGGCCTGGTGCCGATTCCACGGTCAAACAGATTGCCCAAGCGGTAAAGCGCCTCCGGATCGTTCGATCCTGCCGCCTTCTGGTACCAGACGATCGCCTCGGTCGGAGACGCTTCGATCCCGCGCCCGGTTTCGAGGGCAATTCCGAGGCGCAATGCCGCCTTCAAGTGGCCTTGCCCGGCTGCCTTGCGGTACCACTTCGCAGCCTCTTTCCAGGCATCGGGATCGTTGCGCGCATCAATCCGGCTCCCCAATTGGTACTGCGCTTCGGCGTGCCCCGCTTCGGCGGCGCGCCTGAACCACGGCAGCGGGTCGGCATCTGTTCCACTGCCGCCCTCCGCGTCCAGGAATCCCGCGTATCGGAACGCGGACTCCGCGTGCCCAAGGATCGCAGCTTGCCTGAAGTAGCCGGCCGCACGCCGCGCATCCGCGCCTGCGCCCTCCCCCTTGTCGAACATGCCCGCAAGCAGGAGCGCCGCTTCGACCTTGCCGCCCAGGGCCGATTGCTCCAGCCAGCGCACACCTTGCTCCACGTTCCGGCGAGGGTTTCCGGCATTCGCCAGGACGCGTCCCGCATCGAAGTCCGCGCCCGGGATCTTGGCGTTCGCGGCGATCACATATGCATCCGCCGCCTCGGCAAGGTTGCCACGCGACTCGCGCAGCCGGCCAAGCCGCGGCGCAACCGCAGTCACGCCGCCCGCCAGCGCCCGTTCGTAGAGCGCGATTGCCACGACTGGATTCTTTGCAACCCCGGTACCCGATTCGTACAAGCTGGCAAGATTCGCATGGGCGGCGGCCAGACCCTGGTCTGCGGCGAGCCTGTACCAATCGGCCGCGATCGCTGCATCCTTGCCGATGCCGATTCCATGTTCATAAAGCCATCCGAGATTGGTCCGTGCGCGGGCGCTCCCGGCTTCCGCGCCTCGGCGGAATGCAGCCAGAGCCTTCGCAGGGTCGGCCGGGGTACCGATCCCGTGCTCGTGGAAGAAGCCGAGCATATTGTTCGCTTCAGCATGCCCTTTCTCGGCCGCGCGCTCCATCAACTGAAAGGCCTGCTTTGCATTGCGCTCTAGGCCGCGTCCCTCGTAGGCCATCATGCCGAGCGCGTATTCCGCATCGGAATCCTTCTTCCTTCGCGCGATCTCCACCAGCGAATCCAACGCCGTTTGGTCGCCCTTCGATGCAAGGTCGGAAAGCCGGTCGATCTCTGGAGAAGCCATCGACCGGCCGCCGAACATTGCATGCAATAGCAGCAGGCAGGCGGCAGGGATCCGGGCGTACCCCATAAGCCGGCCAACTGCGTGCATCAAGGCTCCATGCAATCTGCGATCCCGGTTCCCAAGGCGCCCGAATTTTCGCAGAAACCCGCCGCCGGTACGCTCGACGCAATGCCCGCACATGCAGTAACGTGGGATCGGGATCCTTTTCCGTGAACAGGTGCTTTCGCAATGGGCAGGGCGAATACGGTAACGCTGGCTGTCATCTGTACGCTGCTGGCAGCCCTGCCTGCCACCTCGGCCGAACAGAAGCGCAAGTCCCCGCCGCTGGCCGCCAAGCGGGCAAGTGGCCATCCCGACCCGGCCACGCTCACCCAGCCGCCGCCCGTAGCCAACCTGAAGGACCGGGTCGCATGGGCCGCCAACGAAGCTTCGAGATTGCGCGCAGCGCTCGCTGCGTCGCCTCGCGACACCCGGACCGGCATGTTCCTGGCAGCATTGGCGGTCGTGGTCGCCACCGACCTCGAGCGAGCGCTCGCCATTGGTGACATTGCCACTGCAACTGCGTTGCGCGGACTGATCGAGCGATCCCTGCCCGATACCCGGTGGAGCCTGGACCTGATCGCGCGTCATGGTGCAGGCGGTGGCGATTTCGCGCTCGCAGTGATGGCCCTGCATGGCATCCTCGAACCGCGGAACATCGGCAAGGCCTGCTCGCTCCTTTCGTCGGCCTGGGGCAAGGGGTTCGGAGAATCCGCATACCGGCTCTCGGGCTGCGTAGGCGGCAGCGATCCGACGCGGGAAGCGCTGTTGCTCCGGGTGGCAGCCGACGCCGGCAACCCGGCCGCGGGCGAGACGCTCGGTCGCCGCTGCCTGGAATCGACGCCCCAGGACCCGCAATGTGCATTCGCGCGCGTGTCGGCCGCCGCCGCCTCCGGCCGTCCTTCTGCCAAGAGCCTGCTCGGCTGGATGCACGCACAAGGCGTCGGCGTCGGCGTGGATCCCCTGCGGGCGCAGGCGCTGTACTTGGAAGCGGCGAGCGCCGGCGACCTGTCGGCCAAGAACAATCTCGGCGAACTATACGAAACAGGCCGGGGGGTCGCGATCGATCGGACCAGGGCGGCCGGCTACTATCGCGAGGCGGCCGAAGCAGGCTTCGCCCCCGCGCAGTTCAACCTCGGCCGCCTGTATGCCGCCGGGGCCGGCGTCCCGAAAGACGCCGACCAGGCGCGCAAGTGGCTGCGCTCGGCGCTCCAAGGCGGGATCCAGCCTGCGCAAAAGATCCTCGATTGGCTCGACACGCAGTTCGAACGACCTCGATAGCCCAGGCTGTGCGCGGGCAACGCCGCGGCAACCCGGTCCAGCGTGCTTCAAGGCTGCCTGGGGAAATTGATGTAGGGCGAGTCGTCGATCTTCCAGCCGGGCGGCGTTTCCATCCTGAACACCTGCCGCAGGTGTACTTCGTCCGGGCCGTCGCCGATGCGCATCAGGCGCGCGTACGAGAGCGCGTAGTGGATCGGCGCATCGTCCGTGCCGCCCATCGCGCCGAAGACCTGAATCGCACGGTCGGCGACGCGCTGGAGCATGTTCGGCACGGCAACCTTGACCAGCGAGACCTCGCGCCACGCGCCGTGGTGGCCTTGCCGGTCAAGCAGCCATGCGCACTTGAGAGTCAGCAGTTTCGCCTGCTCGAGCTCGACACGCGACTGCGCAATCCAGCGCTGCAGCGTGTCGTACTCGATGATAGCCCGGCCGAACGCCCTGCGCTGCGTCGCACGCGCGAGCATCAAATCGATCATCAGGCCGGCGAGCCCGATCTGGCGCATACAGTGGTGCACGCGCGCCGGTCCGAGGCGGACTTGCGCGATTTTGAACCCATCGCCTTCCTCGCCGAGGCGGTTCTCCACGGGCACGCGTACGTCGTGGAAATCGATCTCGCCGATCGGCGCCACGTGATCCCGGTTTCCCATCCAGCGCACTTCCCTCACCAAGCGGACGCCGGGTGCGTCCATCGGCACCATCACGATGCTGTGGCGGCGGGTGCGCTCGGTGCGGCCGTCCTTGCCGTGCCCGGTCACGCCCATCAGCATGATCTGCGTACATTTCGGGTGCGCCGCGCCGGTGGAGAACCACTTGCGCCCGTTGATCACGTATTCGCCGCCCTGCCGCTCGATCGTCGTCGCAATGTTGGTTGCGTCCGACGAAGCCACGTCCGGCTCCGTCATCGCAAAGCACGAGCGGGTTTCAGCTTCGAGCAGCGGCGTGAGCCAGCGCCTCTTCTGCTCCGGGCTGGCGCAGTTCTGCAGCGTGATCATGTTCGGCACGTCGGGGGCCTGGCAATTGAAGACCTCGGGCGCCCACGCCAGGCGCCCGAGGATTTCGCAGCATCCTGCGTAGTCAAGGTTCGACAGGCGCGTGCCGGGCTCGTCGGCCGCCAGCTCCGGTAAGCCGAGGTTCCACAACCCTTGCGCGCGCGCTTTCGACTGCAATTCGCGCATGAATGGGGCCACCTCATCGCGCTTTACGACATGGTCGTGCCACTCCCGATTGCGGGACAGCACGTGCAGGTCGAAAAAAGCCTGCACGCGGTCGCGCCACTCGCGGCCCTTTTCCGATAGTTCGAAATCCATGAGTTCCCCCCGGTCTGCGCCCAATGGTAGTGCCGGGCACGTAAGTGTGGAAGAATCGAATCGCCATACCCTACAAAAAAGCGATTCACTGGAGTCAGGAGGAGGCATGAAGGTTCTTGCACGCATTGCGATCGTCATCGCGCTTGGCATCGTCGTGGGCAACGCCGCGGCCCAGCCCTATCCGTCGAAACCCGTTCGGGTCATCGTCCCCTATCCGTCGGGAGGCATCGTGGACCTCCTCGCGCGCGCGATCACCGAAAAGATAGCCGCCGGCTGGGGGCAGCCGATCCTCGTGGAGGGCAGGCCGGGCGCTGACAGCAATCTCGGCACCGAAGCGGCGGCGAAGAGCCCGGCGGACGGCTACACATGGCTGATGACCGGGCCTGCCGTGCTCTCCAATCCGTCGATCTACAGCAGCCTGCCGTGGAACCCGCTGCGCGATTTCCAGGGAGTGGGGGTTGCCGTCTGGAACCTCAATGTCGCAGTCGTGCCTGCGACGCTGCCGGTGTCGACGCTGCAGGAATTCGTTGCCTACGCAAAGGCGCGCCCCGGCCAGCTCAATTTCGGCAATCCCGGCACGGGCTCGTCGAACCACCTGTCGTCGGAACTGTTCTTCCAGGTGGCCGGGATCAAGCTGGTCAACATCGGTTACAAGGGCCAGCCACCGGCGATCCCCGACCTGATCAACGGCCAGCTGCAGTTCAAGGTCGTTGCGCTCGGCCTCGCAGCACCCCACATCAAGAGCGGCCGGCTGAAAGCGCTGGCCGCATTCAGCCCGCAGCGCCTCAAACAGTTGCCCGACGTACCCACGGTTTCTGAAGCGGGCTATCCGGAAGCCGGGCTCGTGCCGTGGTACGGGATGTATGTCCCATCGGCCACGCCGAAGGACGTGGTGGCGCGCATCAACGGCGAGATCAACAAGGCGCTCGGCTCACCGGACGTGCAGGAACGCATCGAGAAGATCGGCGGCCTGCCCGGACCGATCAAGACGCCCGAGGAAATCCAAGCGATGATGAAGTCGGACTTCGAACGCTGGGGCAAGGTGGTGCGCGCCGCCGGGATCAAGCCGGCGCAGTGAATCCCCCGCGCTGAGCCGCATCCGGTGAATTTTCTTTCGACACCGCTGTGCAGTCAGCTGGGGATCGAAGTCCCGATCTTCGGCTTCTCGCATTCGATCGACGTGACGGTGGCGCTTTCCGAGGCCGGCGGATTTCCGGTATTCGGTGCCGCGCGGGAAAGCCCGGACAAGATCGCCCAAGACATTGCGCTGATCAGGCGGCGCATTGGCTCGAAGCCTTTCGGCGTGGACCTCATGTACCCGAAACTCGCAGGCGACGAAACCAGCCGCGAGGAGGCGCGCAAGAGGCTTTCTGCAGCGCACCTCGCGTTCGTCGAAAAGCTGCGCGCAAAGTATTCGATCCCGGCGCCCACCAAGCCGAACTTCTTCGCCGACCGGGTCCGCAACCAGGCGTTCTTCAAGGCGCAGACCGAGGCCGTGCTCGACTCGAAGGTCGACGCAGTAGTGACCGCTGTCGGGCTGCCCAGGGACGTGGTCCGCGCAGCCAAAGCGCGCGGCAAGGTTACGTTCGCGCTTGTCGGTGCCGCGCGGCACGCGCAGGCGGCGCGGGAGGCGGGCATCGACATCCTGGTCGCACAAGGTTACGACGCAGGCGGCCACACGGGCCCGATCGGGACTTACACGCTCGTGCCGCAGGTGGTCGAGGCATCGGGCGGATTGCCGGTCCTTGCCGCAGGGGGCGTCGGACACGGGCGGCAGGTCGCCGCAGCATTCGGCATGGGCGCGCAAGGCGTCTGGCTCGGCACGGCGTGGCTCGCCACGCGGGAATACGGGACGCCGCCGGCGCTGCTGAAGAAGATCCTGGCGGCGAAAAGCGAGGACACGGTAATCACGCGCGCCCACAGCGGCAAACCCTGCCGGGTGGTGCGCAGCAGCTGGTCGGACGAATGGGACGCCGAAGGCGCGCCCAAGCCGTTGCCGATGCCCTACCAGCATGTGCTCACCGGCGAGTTGCTCGCCGCGATCGAAGAGCACCAGGTCGAGCCGCTCGTCTATGAAGCCGCCGGGCAGAGCGTTGCCTGGTTCAACGAGCTGACCACGGTCGGGGCGGTCGTCGAGCGCCTCGCGAATGAAACGCGCGCCGCGTTGGAGGAAATGCGGCGCAATCTGGGGCAGGAAGCGTAAGGCTGAGACCATGAACTTCACTTGGAGGAAAGGCAAATGATTGGAACGATGCGGTTGGCCGCTGTCGTGCTGGTTGCGCTGTTCGTGTCCGGCGCGGCCTTTGGACAGAACCTGAAGACCGTGAACGTCGGCATGCAGCCGATCGTCAACGGCCCGATCTATATCGCCATCAAGGAAAAGTATTTCGAGCAGATGGGCCTGAACCTGAACCTGGTCAAGTTCACCTCGGGTCCGGCGCAATTCGCGGCGATTGCCGGCGGCCAGATCGACCTGGCGTGGGGCGGCATGGGCGCCTTCCTGCTGGCAAAGGCCAACGGGCAGAACCTGAATTTCTTCGCCGTCTTCATGGACTACAACCCGCTCGAAGGGGTCGCGGTGCCCGCTGGCAGCACCGCGAAAACGATCAAGGACCTCGCCGGCAAGAAGGTGGCCCTGGTGCAGGGGTCGGATGCGCACTACGGGATGCTCAAGGCGCTGCGCAAGAACGGCATGGACAAGAACGCGCTGCAGATCCTCGGCATGGCACCGCCGCAGCAGGTGGCCGCGCTTGAATCGAAGGACGTCGACGCGATCTTCTCCTGGGAGCCGTTCCTGACCCCGCTCACCCAGAAGGGCGCGCGAGTGATCTTCAGGAACAACGAGTTGAGCCCCGGCCCGGCGTTCCTCGGCTGGGCGGGCAAGCGCGAATGGCTGGCCGCGAACCAGGACGTCGTGGTGAAGATCCTCAAGGGCTGGAACATGGGTTTGAAGAAGATGCGCGAGAACCCGCAGCTTGCGATCCAGTACTCCAAGGAATGGGCGGGGATGAACGACGCACAGGCGCAGGCAATCCAGAAACAGCTCGTCTACTACGACGCCACCGCTGCGCTCGACCCTGCCCAGGCGCCCTACTGGGCCAAAGGCTCGAAGCTGAACCAGCTCCTTCACGATTTCCTCGCGTTCGGCAAGGAGTACAAGCTTGTCAAGGGTGACGCCGATGTCGACAACTACGTGATGACCGGGTTCATGCAGGCGGTCAGGGACGGGAAGTAGAAGCAAGCCGGATGAAACCGCTCAGCGCGAACCGCTACCGGCTCATCAGCGCTGCGGCGGTGACGGCAGCCATCGCTGCGTGGCTCGCGGCGAGCTTTGCGGGCGTCCTCGACCCGAACAAGCTCCCGCCGGCCCAGGTGCTGTGGGAGACCCTTGCCGACCTCCTCGACAAGGGCTACGCGTCAGCGCCGTTCTGGCAGCAGGTGCTGGCCTCGCTTGCGCGCGCGCTGGCCGGATTCACGCTGGCCGTACTGGTCGGCGTGCCGTTCGGGATCTGGATCGGCTCGAACCGGCTGTTCGACGCGCTCGTCACGCCTTTCCTGACCTTCCTGCGCCCGATCCCGCCGATCGCGCTGGTGCCGCTGTTCATCTTCTATTTCGGCATCGGGGAGACCTCCAAGGTCGCGCTGATCTTCCTTACCGCCTTCCTTTACATCACGGTAAGCACCTCCTCGGGCGTCAAGTCGGTGCCGGAAGACCTCGTCCTCGCCTCCCGGTCCCTCGGGCTTTCTTCGCGCCAGATCTTCTTCCACGTCGTGATTCCCGCCGCCTCGGCCTCGATCATCACCGGCATGCGGGTTTCGATGACGCTGTCCTGGGCGTTGGTGGTCGCGGCGGAACTGATCGCCGCCCAGGTGGGGCTGGGCTACATGATCATGGACGCCACGACGTTCTACCGGATCCCGGTCGTGTTCATCGGCATCATCACCATAGGCCTGATCGGCCTGGTGCTCGAGGGCATGCTCCTGCTTCTCGAACGCCGCGTGCTGCACTGGCGGGGAAAACAATGAGCGCCGCAGCCGCGCTCGAGGTACGCGAAGTCTCCAAGACGTTCATCTCCCCGGACGGCGCGACCGTTACCGCGCTCGAGCGGGTGTCGATCAATGCCCGACCGGCGGAGATCGTTACGCTCGTCGGCCCAAGCGGGTGCGGGAAGTCGACGCTGCTGCGCATGGTCGCGGGGTTCGATTTCCCGACCTACGGCCGCCTGTTGATGGGTGGCGCGGAGATTGCAAAGCCCGCGGAAGATCGCGGCATCGTCTTCCAGCAACCCCAGCTGTATCCTTGGCTGACGGTTTTCGACAACGTGGCATTCGGGCCGCGCATGCGCGGAGTGCCGAAGACACAGTACACGCCCGCGGCAGATCGCTACATCCGCGCGGTCGGCCTGGCCGGCTTCGAGAGGAATTACCCCTACCAGTTGTCCGGCGGCATGAAGCAGCGCGTGCAGATCGCCCGTGTCCTGATCAACGAACCCAGTGTGCTCCTGATGGACGAGCCGTTCGCCGCCCTCGATTACCAGAACCGGCTGGTCATGCAGCGCCTGCTGCTCGACCTTGCCGGGCAGTACCGGCCGACGGTGCTTTTCATCACCCACGACGTCGAGGAGGCGATTTTCCTTTCGGACACCGTTTACGTGATGAGCGCCCGTCCCGGGCGTATCGTCGAGACGATCCCGGTCGGGCTGCCACGCCCGCGCGACTACGAGCAAGTGTCCGGTTCGAGCGAATTCGTCCGGACCAAGCTGCATATACTTAGGCTGTTGCAACACTGATCCGGAGAAGCCATGAGCGCTGTCGTGCAGGACCTGAAGGCCTACCGCAATTTTTCCGTCGCGCTGCTCTGCGGCGCAGGCGGCGCCGAAGTCGGCGGGCTGGACCTTTCAAAGCCGCTCGACGACCAGACCCGGTCGGAACTGCGCCGCGCGCTCGCCGACAATTGCGTGCTGTTCTTTCGCGACCAGCGCCTCGAGCCCGAGCAGCAGAAGGCGTTCGCCCGCCAGTTCGGCCCCCTGGCCGAGACGCCCTTCATCAAGCCGCTGGACGGCCATCCCGAAATGATGCGCGTCGTGCGCGAAGCCGACGAGAAGAAGAAGCTGAATTTCGGCGGCCGCTGGCATTCGGACATGACCTTCCTAGACGCGCCGGTGCTCGGGACCGTCCTCTACAGCCGCGAGTCGCCGGCCGTCGGCGGCGACACCCTCTGGACGAACCAGATGCTGGCGTTCGAGGCGCTGTCGCCCGCCATGCAGCGGATGCTCGAAAAGCTCACCGTCATGCACAGCGCAAAACGCTCCTACGGCCCGCAGGGCACCTACGCGGACGACGACCTGAAGAGCATGCGAATCAACGCGAGCGAAGCCGCGCTCAGGGAGACGCCGCACCCGTGCGTGCGCACCCATCCCGAAACCGGACGCAGCATCCTGTTCGTAAACTGGGTATACGCGATCCGCTTCCAGGGCATGACCGAGGAAGAGAGCGCACCGCTGCTCGAGTTCCTCAACAGGCACAGCCAGCGGCCGGAATTCCAGATCCGTTTCCGCTGGACCAAGGGCACGCTTGCGTTCTGGGACAACCGGTCGACCCAGCACCTCGCGGTCAACGACTACGCCGGCTACCGCCGGGTCATGGATCGCGTCACGATCGCGGGGGACAAGCCCTACTTCACTCCGGCTTGATCCCCGCTTTGCGGATCACCTCGCCCCAGCGCGGCGTATCACGGCGGATCACGTCGGCGAATTCCTCCGGGGTGGTGCCGGTGGCAAGCAGCCCCATCTGGAGCATGCGCTCCCGCCCATCGGGCGTCTGGATGATCCTGTTGATCTCCATGCTCATGCGCTCGACGATCGCCTTCGGCGTGTTCGCCGGCGCCATGATGCCGTTCCATCCGGCGATGTCGAGCGGCTGACCCTGCTCCGCAAACGTCTTAAGGTCGGGGAAGGCCGGCCAGCGCTTGGGGCCGGTCACCGCGAGCGGGACCAGACGGCCCGACTTCACGAATGCGCTCACCGCCGCAAAGTCCTGGATGGCCATCTGCGCGTGGCCCGCGACCACATCCTGCACGGCAGGGCCCGCACCCTTGTACGGGATGTGGGTCATCTCGATGCCGGCCGAACCCTTGAGCATCTCGCCGTAAATGTGCGAGGTCGATCCGGTCCCGAACGAAGCGAAGCTGATCTTGCCCGGGTTGGCTTTGGCATAGGCGATGAATTCGGCGAGCGATTTCGGCCCAAGCGACGCCGGCACCACCATCGCGAGCACCGACAGGCCGATTTGCGTGACCGGCGCGAAATCGCGCAAACCGTCGTAAGGCAGCTTAAGGTGTACGTGCGGGTTGATCGAAATATTGGAAACGTTCACGTAGACGAACGTGTAGCCGTCCGGTGGCGAAATCTTGACTGCTTCGAGTCCGACGATCGCCTGCGCGCCTGCCTTGTTCTCGACGATCACGGTCTGGCCAAGTACCGGCGTAAGGCGGTCGGCAAGGAACCGGGACACCACGTCGGTTTGCCCGCCCGGTGGATAGGGCGCAACCAGTTTGATCGGTTTTTCGGGCCAAGTCTGGGCGAGGCCGACGCAGGAGAAGACGAGCGCAAGGAGTGCGCCGACGAACCGGGCGGCAGCGCCGCCACCCCTGCGGCCGGGCCTCCGGGGAAGCAATGCGCTTGGGCCGTAGGGGGACCGCGGGGCGATGGCGTGCATAAAAGATACTCCTCTCTTATTGCGGTTGCATGACTCCGGCTTGACGCCGGGGTGACATCAGACTGTCGACATTTTCTGGCGCTGCACCATCGGGAACTCAGTCAGCGCGGATATTAGCCGCCTTTACGACCACGCCCCAGCGCGCGATCTCGCTCTGCAGGAACTTGTCCGCGGCCTCGGGCGAATTGCCGATGACTTCCGACCCTCCGTCGACCAGCCTCTGGCGGATCTCGGGGATCGCAAGCACCTTGGCGATTTCCGCACTCAGCCGTGCGGTGATTTCCCTTTGCGTTCCGGGCGGCGCGAGGAAACCGAACCAGGCCACCGCCTCGAAGTCCTTTACGCCGGCCTCGGAGAGGGAGGGCACGTCCGGCAGGAGCGGATGGCGCCTTGCGCTCGACACTGCAAGCGCCCGCAGTTTGCCCGACTTGAAGTGCGGCATCAGCGCGACGATGTTGTCGAACATGACCTGGATCTGCCCGCCCATCAGGTCGGCATGCGCCGCCCCCGAGCCCTTGTACGGCACGTGCACCATGTCGATCCCTGCGTCGAGCTTGAGCTTCTCGCCGGTGAGGTGGTGCGAAGTGCCCACCCCGAGCGAGCCGAAGTTCACCTTGCCGGGATTTGCCTTCGCGTAGTCGACGAATTCGCGCACCGTCTTCGGCGGGAAATTCGGGTTCGCCGCGAAACCCAGCGGCGAATGGGTCAATACCGTGACCGAGGTGAACGCTGCCGTGTCGTACTTGAGGTTGCGGTAGGCCGAAGCGGTGATCGGCGTCGCGGCCGTCGAAAGGAGCAGCGTGTACCCGTCGGGGGCAGACTTGGCGACGTACTCGCTGCCTATGGTCCCGCCCGCGCCGGGCTTGTTCTCGACGATGAAAGGCTGGCCCATCGATACCGTGAGCCGGTCGGAAATCATCCGCGCGACGATGTCCGAGGTCGCACCGGTGCCGAAGGGCACGATCACCTTCACGACGCGATTCGGATAGGCCTGTGCATGCGCCGGTCCGTTGAACAGGGCTGCGGCGGCGAGCATCGCGCCTACGCGCGCAACAATTCGTTTCATCGGATCCATCCCTCTCTTGGTATTGTGACTGCGAAAATCAGGCTGCGGCACGTGCGCCATGCCGCTCCAGCGTCGTCGTACGGCGCAGGTCGCGCCGCGCAGCGAGGTCGTAGCGCCGGCCGCGGTGGAGCGTCGAGCGGTTGTCCCACATCACGTAATCGCCGGGTCGCCAGATGTGCGTGTAGACGAACTGCGGCTGGGTGGCATGCTCCAGGAGTTCGGCCACGAGCAGGCGGCCCTCCGGCACCGTCATGCCGCTGACCCGGTCGATGTGCACGCTGGGGTATAGCACCTTGCGGCCCGATCCCGGGTGGACGTGCACCAACGGGCGTTCGACGGGCGGAAAGCGATTGAGCTGCGCCTCGGTATAGCGGTCGTCGCCAAGGCCGATGCGCGAATGGAACGCCGAGTGGCGCCCGGTGCGGCCCTCGACCAGGCGTCGCATCCTTTCCGGCAGCGCGTCCCATGCCGCGCGAAGGTCCGCCCACTGCGTCTCGCCGCCTTCGTCGGTCACGACCACGGCGGAGAGCATCGAATACTTGACCGGCACATCCTGGAACGTGCTGTCGGCATGCCAGAGCTGGTTTGCCAGCACCCCGATCAGCTTTGCGTTCTCGCGCCCCGCGACCGAACCGTCCAGCGCAACGTTGCCGATGTCGATGAGTTCCTCGTACTTGAAGCGCGTCGCCGCGCCGGTCGCTTTGCGCAGGCCGGCATCCAGCGGCCCGAATTGCCTCGAGAAAGCGACCTGCTCGCCCTCGGTGAGCGGCTGGCCGCGGAAAACGAGCACCGCATAGCGGTCCATGGCGGCATCGATCGCGCCGATCGTCTGCGCGTCCAGCGGCTCCCGGAGGTCGATGCCGCCCGCTTCCGCGACGAACAGCGGATGCAGGGGCTTGCACGTCAGATTCGATGCCTGGTTCACGCGGGCCGCTCCGGAGGATCGCCGCTTGAATATAGCATCGGGGCCGCGGGCGCGGCAGCGCGGAATCGAACCTTCGGCGCTTGCCCCGGCACCATCCCGGCCGCCTTCTCCACCGCCGGACTCGATCCGGATTCTCAGACTTTCAGTTCCGAAAGTCCGCGCCGCTATTGGCTCTCACGGAAGTTTGGGTACTGGTACCAGTACAGTTTCGATGCCCGGCGGCTTTTCTTCCGGGCGGCGCGGCAGGCGCAGGATCGCAGACAGGCCACCGCCGGCGCGGGCTTGGAGCACGATGTCGCCGCCGTTCGCGCGCGCGATGGCACGTGCGATCGCCAGGCCGAGGCCAGTCCCGCCGGTATGCCTCGCACGCGAGGCCTCGAGGCGCACATACGGCTCGAAGACCCGGTCGTGGTCCGCTTCGGGGATGCCGGGGCCCCGGTCCTCGACGCGGATCTCGACTGCGTCCGCCGAATCCACCACCCGAAGGTCGATGTCCCCGCCTCCGTAGCGCCGCGCGTTCTCGAGCAGGTTGGCAAGGCACCGCCGGATCGCCTGCGGCTGGGCCAGCAACGGCGCGGCCGCTTCTCCATGCACGGCGATGCGTGCACCCAGCGGCTCCATGTCCTCGACTACGCCTTCGAGGAGCGCGTTCAGGTTCAGCTTGACCGGCTTCTCGGCCGCCGAGCCGGCGCCCAGGTACTCGAGGGTACTGCCGATCATGGCATCCATCTCGGCAATGTCATCCTCGATCTTCGAGCGCAACTCGCCCTCGGGCAGGCGTTCCAGCCGCAGGCGCAGCCTCGTGAGCGGCAGACGCAGGTCGTGCGAAACGCCCGCCAGCGCGTGTGCCCTGGTTTCGAGATACCGGCGCAAGTCCTTCTGCATCGCATTGAAAGCCTGTGCGGCGCGCGCGACTTCCTGCGGACCGGTCTCGGGCAGCGGCGGACGGTTGAGGTCCCGCGCAAGACCCGAGGCCGCATCGGCAAGCGAAGCGAGCGGCCGGGTCACCCTGCGCAGCGCCCACCCGGCAACGAATGCCACGAAGAGGCCGAGCACCGCCAGGAGCAGCATTGCCCGCAGCGGCCATTCGAGGCTGGGCTGCGGCAGCGCCCTACGGAAGGTCACGACGGCCCCGTCGGAAAGCCGGGCCTGCCCGGTCACGACCAGGTAGGGTCCGCGATTGTTGCGGCCCGGGCGGTCCAGTCGCTCGAAAAAACCGCCTTCGCCGGCTTCGCTCGGACCGGCCACGCCGGCTTCATCCCGCTGTCGCGTTTCAACGCTGCGGATGGACAGCACCTGGATGCGCATGGGACGTTCGACTTCGCGCGCGATCCGGGTCACGAAGGCCCGGGCGTCCACTGACTCTTCGAGGCCGTCTTCGCGCCAGGCTTCGTCAAGCGAAAGGCGGATCAGCGCCGTGCTGAGCGCACGCCCCAGCCGCTGGCGCTCGGCCGGAGGCGAGTTGTCCAGCACGCCGAGGATGCCGGCGATCCGTTGCGCCACGTACTCGCCCAGCAGGCGCTCGCCGAGCCGCGCCCGGTCTTCGAGCATCAACCACACGCCGACCGACTGCACCGCCAGCAGCCCGCAGAACATGGCAAGCAGGATGCGGCCGAACAGCGTCTTGGGCAGGTACATCATCACGCGACCCGGTCCACCTTGGTGGCCAGCAGGTAGCCTTCGTTGCGCACAGTCTTGATGAGCGCCGGCTCGCGCGCATCGTCACCCAGGCGGCGACGCAGGCGGCTGATCATCACGTCTATCGTGCGGTCGAACGGGCCGGCCTCGCGCCCGGCAAGGCTTTCCATGAGCCGGTCGCGCGACATCACCCGGTTGCCGTTTTCCACCAGCGTCTTCAGGAGGCGGAATTCGCCGGTCGACAGCGGCACGACCACACCGTCCTCGTCGACCAGGTGATGGGCCCCGATGTCGAGCGTCCAGCGTGCGAACTTGAACTCGCGCGCCGGCGCCAGCGCACCGGCGGAATCCTGCGATCGGCGCAGGATGCTCTTGATCCGGGCCAGCAATTCGCGCGGGCTGAACGGCTTGGGGAGGTAGTCGTCGGCCCCCATTTCGAGGCCGACGATCCGGTCGGTCTCTTCTCCCCGGGCCGTGAGCATCAGGATAGGCATGGCCGACCGCGCGCGCAATGCGCGGCAGAGCGCAAGCCCGTCCTCGCCCGGCAGCATGAGGTCGAGGATCACCATGTCCACGGGTGCCCGGCCGATCTCGGCCCACATTTCGGCTCCGTCGCCGGCCACAAGCACGCCGTAGCCGTGCTCGCCGAGGTACTCGCGCACCAGCTGCCTCAGTTGCGAGTCATCATCTACCACGAGTAGTGTTTTGCCTGTCATGCGCAAAGCATAACCGCCCCGGGGCGGGCTGCGGTGATGTGTGACCCGGATTGAACAATCATGCACATGCCGTTTACAAAACGCCGGCGGCGCAGCGAAGTTGGTTTACATCGGAGGCGCTGAATGGGCCTCCCGAACACACCAGGATGGAGCACACGATGAAATTGATCGCCGCAAGCCCCCGGATGCTGGCCACCGCCATTGCCATCGCCCTTTCCGCCGGCTGGATCACCGCCGCCCCGGCTGCCACACCGCCGGCCGGCGACCCTGCCGCCATGCACCAGCAGCACCGCATGGAACACATGCAAATGAAGATGAAGACGCGGATCGCGAAGATGGCCTCGCGCCTCGAGATCAAGGCCTCCCAGCAGGGCCCGTGGGGCGAGTACGTCAAGGCCCGCGAGGCGCTGATGGGAACCATGCCGGCCCGGCCGCCTCGCGATGCCGATGCGGCCACGATCGCCAAGGCGCGCGCCGAATTCGTAGCCGACATGGCACGCAAGCTCGCCGTGGTCAGCGACGCGACCGCCAGCCTGCAAGCCGCCCTGACCCCCGACCAGCGCAAGGTATTCGACGAGATGGCGCGTCGCGGCGGGCACCGTGGATTCCGCGGACACCGCGATGGCCGCTCGCAACACGGCGACCGTGAACGGCGCGGGAGCCACGGCATGCACGGCGCGCAGGGAATGGAGCCGCGCTCGCCGCGGTAAACCACCGGCCTGCCCTGCGGACGGTGGCGAAGCCTGTCGCCCGCGGGACCTGGTGGTTCATCGCACCGTGACCAGCCGCGGGCCTCGCTTTTCTTTCGCAGTCTATCCTTCGGCCTTCGCCGCGCGCGCGTTCTCGTCCTCCTGGAGCTTTCTCCAGAACACCTTGCCGGTGCCGGTCTTCGGGAGCTCGGCGACGAATTCGACCACTCGCGGATACTTGTAGGCGGCCATGTTTTCCTTGGCCCACCCGATGATGTCTTCCGGCTTCGTCTTGCCGCGGGAGGCGGCCTTGAGGACGACCACGGCCTTGACCGACTCGCCGCGGTACGCGTCGCGCGTCGCGATCACGCAGGCCTCCTGGACGTCCGGGTGCGCATAGAGCATCGCCTCGACCTCGGCCGGCCAGACCTTGAATCCGGAAGCGTTGATCATGCGCTTCAACCGGTCGGTGATGAAGAAGTAGCCTTCCTCGTCGTAGTAGCCCAGGTCGCCGGTGCGGAAGAACGTGTGCCCGTCGAATTCGACAAACGCGTCCTTGGTCGCGCGCGGCTGGTTCCAGTAGCCGCGGAAGACCTGCGGCCCACGGCTGATGATCTCGCCGACCTGGTTGGGGCCGAGTTCGACCAGCTTTTCCGGGTCGATCACGCGCGAATCGGTGTCGAAGTACGGAATTCCAGCGCATTGTTTCTTCGGCCGGTGCACCGGATTGACGTGCGTAGGCGCCGCGGTTTCGGTCAAACCGTAGCCTTCGAGGTAGGGAAGGCCGATCTTCTCCTCGAGCTTCTTCGCGACCGCCTCGGGCATCGAGGCCCCGCCGCCGCCGACGCGGGTCAGGCTGGAAAGGTCGTACTGGTCGAGCTTCGGGTTGGCGAGAAAGTCGATCAGCATCGCAGTGATGTTGGTCCAGCCGGTCACGCGGCGGCGCTCGATCAGCAGGCCCGCGCAGTCCCTGTCCCAGCGCGTCATCATCACGACGGTGGCACCGACGATGATCGGGGTGTTCATGTTCCCCTGCATGCCGGTCACGTGGAACATCGGCAGCACGCCGAGAACCACCGAATCGCTCGACGCCGTGCCCCAGTACACGCCGCCGTTCGCCGTGCACATGATGGTCGAATGCGGATGCATGCACCCCTTGGGCTTGCCCGTCGTGCCCGAGGTGTAGGGCAAGACCGCAAGATCGTCGGGGCCGGCGAGATGCTTGCCAGGCACGACGCTCGCGGCCATGGCATTCGACCACAGCGTGACGTCCCTGCGCGCTGGATCCAGGCGGGGCGCGCGGACGAAGTCGGGCAACGGCAAGTCGGTCTGCGGGTCGATGTAGTCCGAGTAGGCCGCGAGAATGCAGTGCGTGAGGCCGGGGTTTCCGATCAGCGGCTCGAGGAACGGCCACAGTTCCTGGCCGGCGAGCACGACCCTGGCGCCGCTGTCCTCGATGTAGTGACGCAATTCCTCGCTGCGGTTCATCGGGTTCACCGGCACCACAGCGGCATCGGCACGCAGGATCGCGTAGTAGCCGATCACGAATTGCGGGCTGTTCTGCATGTACAGCAGAACGCGGTCGCCTTTCCTTACGCCGCAGTGCTGAAGGTACCCCGCAAGGGCGCAAACCTCCGCGTCCATCCGCGAATAGCTGATGTCGGCGCCGTAGTAATGGATCGCAGCCTTGTCGGGGTATCTCCGCGCGCTTACGAACAGGTTGAAATACAGGCTCGTCTGCGGGACCGACAGGGTCTTGGGCAGGCCCGCCGGCCAGTGGGGATAGTGTCGGGTGAACATGGCCTAGGCGAGGTACTTGCGGACCGCTTTTTCGTCCCAGCGCAGGCCCACGCCCGGCGCGGCGGGAGTGATCACATGGCTGCCCTTGACAGCCACCGGCTCCTGCAGGATCGGCGCCGCCCAGTCGACATATTCCAGCCAGTGGCAGGTCGGCGTGACCGCAAGCAGGTGGCAGCTCACCTCGGGAAACAGGTGCGAGGACATTTCAAGCCCTGCGGCCTGCGCCAGCGCCGCGGCCCGCATCCATCCGGTGACGCCGCCGATGCGCTGCGCATCCGGCATGACGTAGTCGCAGGCGCCCGCCGCCAGCGCCTGCGCCATCTGCCCGGGCCCCATGAAGTTCTCGCCGATCTGCAACGGCGTGGCCAATTCGGCCGCGATCCGCGCATTGCCCTCGAAATCATCCGCGCGCGTCGGCTCCTCGATCCAGTGCAGCCCGCCTTCGTCGTCGAGCATGCGACCCCGCAGGATCGCGTCGTTTACCGTGAGCGCCTGGTTGAAGTCGCACATCAGCGTCACGTCCGGCCCGATGGCCTTCTTGACCGCTTTCAATGCCGCAACGTCCTCCCTCGCGTCCGGGCGCCCGAGGCGAAGCTTGACCGCCGAGAACCCCTCCTTCACCAGCGCCTCGGCCTCTTTCGCCAGCGGCTTGAGCGGCATGATGCCGAGGCCCTTGGAGTTGTAAGCGCGCACCGGACGCGGCGAGCCGCCCAGTACCTTCACCAGCGGCTGGCCGAGGCTTTGCGCGCAGGCGTCCCAGGCCGCCATGTCGATCCCGGCCATCGCGAACAGCACGATGTTGTGCACGCCGAGCAGCGTGAATTTCTGCCGCAGCTTCTTTTCGATCTCGTAAGGCGCTACCGCGTCGCCTTTGATCATCTCGCCCATGGCTTCGCACAGAGCGGCGATCGGCTTCAGGTGCGGGCGGCCGATGGCAAACAGGTAGGCCCGGCCGGTGATCCCCGCCGTGGTTTCGAGGTCGAGCAGTACCAGCGGCGCGATGCTCACCGCGCCGGTGCTGGTCTGCAGCGGCAGGCGCATGGGCACCGCCACGGCCCGCACCCGCAACGACCGGATATCGAGTTTCGAGTCTTTCAATTCAGGGCTCCTCCTCAGGAGGGCCGATTGTCGCACCGCAGGTTCGCATTCGCCATTGCGCCCACCCCCCAAGGGCGGCGTAAGCTTGAGATTCGAGCAAGGAGCGCAGTCATGAATATCGCCACTCTCCCCGCCACGGCATTGAGCGCCGCACCGTCCCTGGAGCAGCTCTACCCGCTGCTTGCAAAGCTCTCGATAGGCGCGGGCTGGAACAAGCCGGAGCCGGCCATGTGGCCGCAGCCGAAGCAGAATTTCCTGCCGTTCCACTGGCGTTACGCCGACGCTGCAGCGGCTTTCGAAGCCGCATCGCGGCTGGTGTCGACCGAGCAGGCCGAACGCCGCAACCTGATCCTCGTCAACCCGGTGGCCGGCAACATCTACTCCACGCTTCGCACGCTGGTGGTGGCGTACCAGTCGATCCTGCCGAACGAAACAGCGCGCTCGCACCGCCATTCGCCGAATGCGCTGCGCCTCGTGCTCGACGCCGGTGGCGGCGCGTTTACGACTGTAAACGCCAAGAAGATCCCGATGCACGAAGGCGACGTGGTCCTGACACCCTCGGGCTCGTGGCACGGGCACGGCCACGACGGCGACCGGCCGGCAACTTGGATCGACTATCTGGACGTGCCGCTCGTGCAACTGCTCGAGCCGATCTTTTTCGAGCCTCACCCGGCCGGGATCGAAACACCCGAGCGCGTCACGCCCGACTCGCCGTTCATTTTTTCATTTGCGGCCACCGAAGCCGGGCTTGCCGCCGCGCCGGTGGACGCGCAGTACGGGCACCAGGTCGAGCTCGGCAAACCCGCGCTGAAGACCATGGGCCTGCACATGATGCGGCTGCCGGCCGGGTACCAGACCCAGCCGGTGCGCACGACGGCCAACAACGTCTATACGGTCGTTCGCGGCGAAGGCCGCACGGTCGTCGATGGTGAAACATTCGAGTGGCGCCGTGGCGACGTGATCGCCGCGCCTTCATGGCGACCGCACCACCACGTGGCGGGCAGCGAATCCATCCTTTTCCGGGTGACCGATACGCCGGTCATGGCCGCCCTCGGCCTGCTGCGAGTCGCCTGACGCGCGGCCCAGCAGGCGGGCGGCGGCGGGTCAGCGGCCGCGAAACCGCGGCTTGCGCTTCTCCATGAAGGCCTTGCGCCCCTCGAGGTAGTCCTCGCTGACGGCGCACCGCTCGATCGCCGCAAGACCCTTGGCAACATCAGGTTCGCCGGTCGGGCGGACGAACTCCTCGATCATCGTCTTCGACGCCGCAATCGTAAGCGGGGCGTTGTCCGCGATACCGGCCGCAGTTTCTCGAACGAACGCTTCCAGCCCGGCGACCGGCAGCACCCTGTGCACCAGGCCCATCGACAGCGCCTCGGCCGCGCTGTAACGGCGACCGGTGAAGAATATCTCGCGCGCGTTCGCGTGACCCACGGTTTCGACCAGGCGCTTGGTGCCGTCGATGCCGTAACCCAGGCCCAGCCGGGCCGCGGGAATCGCGAACTGCGCGTCGTCGCTGCAATAGCGAAGGTCGCATGCGAGCGAGATCTCCACCCCGCCGCCCATGCAGTAGCCGCGGATCATCGAGATCACCGGCTTGTCCGAGCCTTGCAGCGCGTGCAGCGCTTCATCCAACAGGGTGTCGTAAGCGGAAACCTTGTCCGAAGTCTCGCGCGCCTGGTCGAATTCCGAGATGTCCGCACCTGCGGCGAATGCCTTCAGACCCTCCCCGCGCAGGATGACGACGCGCACCTGCGGGTCGGCGTCGAATTGCGCCATGGCCTTCGGGAACGTGCGCCACATTTCGCTTGATATCGCATTCAGGCGCCCGGGATTGTCGAGCACCAGCCAGCCGATCGCGCCGTCCTTTTCTGCCCTCAGGCGTCCGGCCATGTCAGGCCCGCTCCCCTGGCATTTGGGGCCGGCCGTCGGGCCCGAAGATCGACGACTTGAGTTCGGCGCGCGGATCGCGTGCGTCCCAGCGGCCCGACTCCACCTGGTGCAGGAAATCCGCGAGCAACTGGTTGAAGAGTGCGGGTTCCTCGAGGTTGATCCCGTGGCCGCTCTTGGGCAGCACCGCGAGGCCGGCTTTCGGGATCGTGCGCTTTAGGAGGAGCGACGGCTCGAGGCACGCCTCGTCCTCGTCGCCTGTCATGACGAGGGCCGGCACGTCGATGGCCGCCATCTGGTCGGTCATTTCGTAGATGCACGGCCGGCGCCCCTGGTATCCCTGCGAGCAGTTCGCGGAGCCTTCCGGCGAATGCTCGGCCAGCTGGCGCGCGAACTCGGCGAATCCGCGCGGGTCCTTGTTCTGGAACTGGATCCGCGTCGGGCCATGGCCGTAGGTTGCGGCCATCTGCGCCATGCCTTCGGCCCGGATGCGCTCGGCCAATGCGACCGCTTCGACCTGGAACTGCTTGTAGGTCGCCGGGTGAGCCCCGGAACCGCAGCCTGCGATGGTCAGCGACCGGGCACGGGGCGCCATCCCCTTCTTGCAGTACGCCATGCCGAAGTGCAGCGTCGCGAACCCACCCATGGACAGGCCGACCACGTGCGGCGCCGGCAGCTTGAGCGCATCGATCACCGAGCGGATGTCTTCGCGCCAGCGCTCCTGCGAGTAGCTCTCGAAACTCTTCGGCACGTCGGAAGGCACGTAGCCGCGCGCGCTGTACGTGATGCAGCGGTAACGGCGCGAAAAATAGCGAACCTGCGGCTCCCAGCTGCGATGGTCGCCCGCAAACTCGTGCACGAACACGATCGGCGTGCCGGTGCCGGTGTCTTCGTAGTAAAGCTTTACGCCGTCATCGGTGGTCAGGTGGGGCATGTGAACGCTCTCTTTCTAGGCTGGCCGGACACAGGTAGAGTGTCCGCACATCGAATCGCAATCGGCGAACGTGCGGCAAGCCTAACCAAAATCGTGCCGCGCACATAGGGGAATTTCATGGACTTGAACCTGAAGGGAAAGCGCGCGCTGGTCACCGGCGGCTCCAAGGGCATCGGCAAGGCCTGCGCACAAGTGCTGGCCGAGGAAGGCTGCTCCGTAATGATCGCTTCGCGCGACGGCAAGGCCCTCGAGTCGGCAGCCGCCGACATCAAGGCGAAGACCGGCGCCGAGGTTAAGTGGAAGGCGGCCGACCTTTCGCAGCGCGGCGTGGCCGAGGACCTGGCGAAATGGGCGGGCGCAGACCTGGACATCCTCGTCAACAATGCCGGCGCAATCCCGGGAGGCGACCTGCTCAAGATCGACGAGGACACCTGGCGCAAGTCCTGGGACCTGAAGGTCTTCGGCTACATCAACCTGACACGTGCGGTCTATGCCCACATGAAGGTGCGCAAGAGCGGCGCAATCATCAACGTGCTCGGCAACGCGGGCGAAAAACTGAACGCAGCCTATATCGCGGGCTCGACCGCCAACGCCGGACTCATGGCATTCACTCGCGCACTCGGCGGCGGTTCGCATGTCGATGGCATCCGCGTAGTCGGGGTCAGCCCCGGCCCGGTGGCCACCGACCGGCTCCTGTCGCTGTACAAGCAGATGGCGGCCACCAAGCTGGGCGACCCCAACCGTTACGAGGAACTGTTTTCGGGCATGGCGTTCAACCGGCCGGCGACCGCCGAGGAAATTGCCTGGACGGTCGCATTCACGGCCTCGGAACGTTCGTCCTACACGACAGGCATCTACATCACGATCGATGGCGGGCTGGCCGCCCGCCCCTGACCGGGGGTTTCGGCCCCCGCGTACCGGGACTGCCTGCATGCGCCAGTCCCGGCGCGGGTTCAGCGGCGCGCAGATGCCGGCACGCCCCCCGGTCCAGCATGCCCGAGTTACTTGGGATCCGAAGCGAGCTTTCCACCGCTCGCCCAGTCGGATTTCTTCACGTCCTCGAAAATCACGTCGACCGATTCCGGGGTGCATTTGAGCGTGCGCACCGCATCGGCGGTGACTGCGACTGCGAATTCGCGCTTTTGCTCGACGGTGCGGCCTTCGAACAGGCTGACATGGATCAGGGGCATTCTGGTTCTCCTGGGAGGAATTGGCGTGGCATGAAACGTGGAAAATTCGCGGCGAGTCGTGATACTTTCACCTAGGCTGCGATCTTAACTCGCTTGGGGCATTGCGCAATCTGTGCGCAGTCCTTGATTCACAACCGGGGCCTTTCCCATGACATACAAGCCCTTCGACCTCACCGGCAAGGTTGCGCTTGTCACCGGCGGCAACAGCGGGATCGGCCTCGGCCTGGCATCGGCCGTCGCCCGGGCCGGCGCCGACGTTGCCATCTGGGGCACCAACGCAGGAAAGAACGAGGCGGCGCGTGCGGAACTCGCACGCACAGGACGCAGGATCCTCGCCCTGCAGTGCGACGTCGGCGACGAGAAGGCCGTCGACGCCGCGATGGCCGAAACACTCTCCGCGATGGGCCGGATCGACGGGTGCTTTGCGAATGCCGGCGTGAGCGGTCGCGGCACTGCATCGTTCATGGAAATGACGTCCGAAGAATGGCACCGCGTGCTGCGTGTCAACCTCGATGGTGCGTTCTACACGCTGCGTGCCGCCGCGCGGCACATGTCCGCGCGCGGCGGCGGTGGCGTGCTGGTCGGCACGGCCTCCCTCGCCGCCATCGAAGGGGCCGCGCGCAGCGAGCACTACGCTGCGACCAAGGGCGGCATGATCTCGATGATGCGGGGGCTGGCGGTCGAACTCGCCCGCCACAAGATCCGGGCGCATTCGATCCTGCCGGGCTGGATCGAGACCGACATGACCGCCAGCGCGGTGGCCAATGAAAAGTTTCGTAACAACGTGCTGCCGCGCATCCCGGCGCGGCGCTGGGGCACGGGCGACGACTTCGGCGGGATCGGCGTGTACCTGATGAGCGACGCGGCGAGTTACCACACCGGCGACACTTTCGTGATCGACGGCGGCTATTCGCTCTTCTGACCGGCCACAAGTCCTGCCGGACCCTTTGTCGCGCCGAGCCGCATGAGCCAAACCCTCCTCTACCTTTCGGAAGCCGACGTTGCAGGTGCTGCGCTGTCGCTCGACAGGCTCCGCGAAGTCGTCGCCGGCGCCTTTGCGGCGAAGGCGCGCGGCACGGCGCAGGCGGCCCCGAAATCCGTGCTGACGATCGGCAGCGGGCACGTATTCCAAGCGAAGCCGGCAGTGTTGCGCGAGGCCGGGCTTGCCGGCATGAAGTGGTTCGGCCTTGTGCCCAGCGCGCAGACCAGCGGCCCGAGCATATCGAGCATCATCGTCCTCGGCGACATGGAGACCGGGGCCACGCTCGCGGTCATGGGCGGCAACTGGATCACGGCCACCCGCACCGCCGCCATGAGCGCGATCGCGGCTCGGTCGCTTGCCCGGCCCGACAGCACCAAGATCGGCTTCATCGGTTGCGGCGTGCAGGCGCACAGCCATCTCGACGCGCTGCGACTGGTGCTGCCGCGACTGTCGAGCGTCATCGCCTGCAGCCGCACCGAGGCGAGCGCCCTGCGGCTCGCCGATGCGGCACGCCGGCTCGGCATGACGGCGCAGGCGACGAGCGAGCCGAGGCAGGCGGTGGACGGAATGGACGTCGTCGTGACGAGCGTACCCGAAGGCGGCACGCTCGAATTCCTGGACACCGGCTGGCTTGCCCCGGGGGCTTTCGCATGCGCCGTGGACCTCGGACGCTCGTGGAAGCGCGCGACGCTCCGGCAGGTTGACCTCCTCGCGACCGACGAGCACGAGCAGACGCGAGCGGTGGCGGCGATGGGCCGGATGACATTTGCCGGCCCGTACGACGCGGATCTCGCGGACCTCACGACCGGTGCGCACCGTGGCCGCGAATCGAAGGGTCAGCGCGCGATGTTCGTCTTTTCCGGGCACGCGCTGGCGGATCTGGCGGCGGCGCAGGTGGTCTACGAAACTGCGATCCGCGACGGCCTCGGAACGAGGTTGCCGCTATGAGCAGCGCCAGTCGATGCTGAAGGCCTTGGTCGCGAAGGGCCCGGGTGGCCGGGTGATCGTGATGGACTCGATCTCTCAGGCCACGCCTAAAGACGCCGGCGCCATCGTCGTCTCGGGTTCGCACGGCGGAACGAGCTCGGGCGAGATCGCCTTGGGCGTGCCGTTCAAGGTGGTGGTCTTCAACGATGCCGGCGTCGGCAAGGATGACGCCGGTGTGGCAGCGCTCGAAATGCTGCAGGCGCGCGGAGTGGCCGCCGGAACGGTGGCGCATACAAGCGCCCGGATCGGCGACGCCCGCGACGCATGGGAGAACGGCATCCTCTCGCGTTGCAATGCCGCGGCCCGGAATCTCGGCCTGGAGACCGGGGCGATCCTGCGCGAAGCGCTCAGCGCCCTGATCGATCCTTGAGCACCGGCCGCCTGGCCAGCAGGAAGAAGAGCGAACCCATGCCGGCCAGCACCGCGAGCGTCGTGAACCCGGCGCGGTAGTCGCCGGTCAGGTCGGCGAATACCCCGGCCACGATAGGGCCGCCGATCTGGCCGACGACGATTACCATTGCCGAGAGCCCCAGGATCATGCCGATCGAGCGACGGCCGAAGTAATCGGCGCGGATCGCCTGCATGAAGGGCCCGCGCAGGCCCCAGGCACTGCCATGCAAGACGGCAAACGCAATCAGCATCGCGACCCCGCCTGCGTAGGTGAGCATCAGCAGTCCCGCGGCATGCATCAACATGCACAGCGCGGCGATGTAGCGCTTTTCGAAGCGGTCGCCGACGGCCCAGCCCACGAGCACGCCGCCGACCTGCGACACGGTCATGAGCGTGATGACCAGGGAGGCTTCGGCCAGCGAGTAGCCCAGCCCTTCCTTCATGTGGGTGATCGCGTGCACGCTGACCGCATAGACCACGAGCAAAGCAAACCCGTGGCCGAGCGAAAGCAGCCAGAATGCGCTGGTGCGCAGGGCCTGCCGGGCGGTGAATTCCGGCGGCCCGGTTTCACCGCTCAGCGCTGCGGACTTCCCGGCCGGCGGCAGACCGTCGATCGTCTCGCCGACGTCTTCGGGACGGCGGCGGAAAACCCGCGCGAGGGGCCAGCCGATCAGGATTGCGAGTGCGCCCGACCCGAAAGCGGCCGGGCGCCAGCCCCAGGTCTGCATCGCCCAGGCGACCATCGGCACCGATACTCCACCGAGGGCAAGGCCGAGCGAAACTGTGGACAGGGCGCGCGCGCGGAACCTGTCGAACCAGTGGATGATCGCGACGTTGATCGGGAAGAACCCGCACAGGCTCGAGCCGAGCGCGATCACGAGAAACGCGCAATAGAACCCGGCCAGCGAATCGATTGCACTGAGCATCATGAACCCGAGGCCGAAAGTCACGATGCCCAGGCGGATCATGCCTTGCGGCCCGAACCTGTCGACCACCCAGCCGAGCACCGGGCCGAGCACCGCGGCCTCCATGGGCTGCAGCGTCGCGGCCGCCGACAGCGACGTCTTGCTCCAGCCGAACTCCTCGGTGAGCACGGCGAAGTAGGCGCCGAAAGCCTGGTGCAGCAGGCCGGCCTGGAGGAACTGCAGGCCCCCGCCCGAGGCGACCATGCGCCAACCGTAGAATATTTTCATGGGATGATGGCAGGATAGCGCAGGGGGTGCCCAGCGCGGCGGCAGGTTCGCTGCAGGCACGCCGTACATCCGGGGGAACTATCATGCACACCGAAGAATCCAGAACGCACGTCACCATCCTGACCAGCAGCTACCGGATCAAGGGGTATATCGACCTGCTGCCCGGCGCACGGCTCACGGATTTCATGATCGAGGCCAAGAGCTACATTGCGGTGACCGACGCGGAGGTCTGGGAGCTCTCGATAGGGGGACGCCAGATCCTGGCCGCGCCGTTCATCGACGTCTGCAAAGACCACGTCCACATCGTAATGCCGGCCTGATTCCCCGGGCGGGCCTTCGCGCCCGCTCGCCAGGCTCGCCGGCGCCGATGTTCTGTTACCTTAGCGCCTCCATTGGCCCACCTCACCCGGAATGACCCTCCTCCAGGATCGATTGCAGTCGCTCGGCCCCGCCGCGCTGCGGAACATTCGCCGCGGCATCGAGAAAGAGAGCCTGCGGGTCGAACGCGACGGCGAACTGGCCGCGGACCCGCACCCCCGGGGGCTGGGCGCCGCGCTGACTCATCCTCACATCACGACCGACTTCAGCGAATCCCAGCTCGAGCTGATCACCGGCGTACACACCGACGTCGAAGCCTGCCTCGAAGAACTGACACGAATCCACCAGGTGGTCTATCGCCAGATCGGCGAGCAGATGCTGTGGTGCGCGAGCATGCCGTGCGGGCTCCCGGGGGACAATGCGATCCCGATCGGCCGTTACGGCAGTTCCAACGTCGGGCGCGCGAAGACGGTCTATCGCAACGGGCTTTCGCATCGCTACGGCCGCCGCATGCAGGCGATCTCGGGCATCCACTACAACTTTTCGTTTCCGGCGGTCGCAGACCCAAATGGCGCGTACTTTGCGCTGATCCGCAATTTCCGCCGGCATTCCTGGCTGCTGCTCTACTTGTTCGGCGCATCACCGGCGGTCTGCTCGAGCTTTGTCGAGGGCCGCAGGCACGAGCTTGTCGAGCTCAGGCGCGGCACGATGTACCGGCCGGGCGCGACTTCGCTGCGGATGGGGCCGTTGGGCTACCAGAGCGACGCGCAGGCCTCGCTTGCGGTGAGCTACAACAGCCTGGACAGTTACGGCGCCTCCCTGCAGGACGCGCTGACCCGCCCCTACCCCGCGTACGAAGCCATCGGCATCCGCGAACCCGGCGTTGCGGGCGACGGCGTCGACAGTTACCGGCAACTCGCCACGACGCTGCTGCAAATCGAGAACGAGTTCTACGGCACGATCCGCCCCAAGCGCGTAATCGAGCAGGGAGAAAGGCCGCTGCACGCGCTGCGCGAGCGCGGTGTCGAATATGTCGAAGTGCGGCTCATGGACCTCAACCCGTTCGAACCGATCGGCATCAATGCGGCAACCATCCGGCTGCTCGACGTGTTCCTGCTGCATTGCCTGCTCTCGGACAGCCCACCGGACACGCCGGCCGAGATTGCCGCCAACGCACGCAACCAGCATCGGGTAGCCGCGCGCGGCCGCGAGCCCGGCCTCATGCTCGAGCGCAACGGTGAGGAACTCGGCCTGGCGGACTGGGGGGCCGAAGTGCTCGCCGCGTGCGAGCCGATTGCCGCAGCCCTGGACGCAGCCCATGGCACGAAAGCCTACTCCGACGCCCTTGCCTCGGCCCGGGCCACTCTCCGCGACCCGTCGGTGCTGCCCTCGGCGCGGGTGCTGAAAGCCATGGCCGAAGACAATGATTCCTACGTCCGTTTTGTGCTGAAGCAGTCGCGCCAGCATCTCGCGGCAATCAACGCCTTGGCGCTTTCCCCGGCCGAGGAAGCCCGCTTTGCGCAGATGGCGGAGTCGTCGATCGCCGAGCAGGCACGGATCGAGGCTGCGGACAGCCTGCCGTTCGAGGTCTTCCGGCAGCGTTACCTGTCGCCGGAGCGCCTGGGCCTCTGAGCGAGGCAGATCAGACGACGCCGCGTTCGCGCAGTCCCGCGATCTCGGCCGCGCCATACCCGAGCGACCCGAGGATCCGGTCGGTGTGCTCGCCGAGGAGCGGGGCACGGTGCCGGATGCCGCCTTCGCTCACCGTCATGCCCAACGGCACCCGCCCGATCGGCGCAGGTGCGGGCAGTCCCGGATAGTCGAGCGGCTGGAGCAAGCCCATCGCGTTGACCTGTGGATGATCCAGCGCGGCCTGCGCATTGAGCACCGGTCCGCAGGGAATCTTTGCCTCTCCGAGGATCGCCACCGCCTCCTGCGTGGTACGGCTTTCGCACCAGCGCTGCATCCGCTCGTCGATCGCAGTCGCGCCCTTTTCGCCGCGCGCGAGGTCGTCGGCAAAGCGCGGCTCGGCGAGCCATTCCGGCACGCCCATCAGCTTCGCCCAGCGCTCGAACAACGGCTGGCCGACGACCTGGCATAGCAGCCAGCCATCGCTGGTCCGGTAAAGGTTGACCGGCGCGGCGGCCTGGCCGCGGTTGCCCGTCGGAACGCGATCTTTCCTGATGACGGCCTGTTCTATCAGGTAGGAATTCATGAAGGTGAGCGCAGTGCCGAGCAGCGAACCGGTTACGTGCTGGCCCTTGCCGGTGCGCGAGCGCTCCAGCAGGGCGGCCATCGTCCCGAAGGCGCAATGAAGAGCGGTGCCGAAATCGACCCAGTTCACCTGAGCCCGGTAAGGCTGGTCGGGCTCGCCGGTCATGAAGACCGCCCCCGACATCGCCTGCCCGACACCGTCGAAGCCGACGTTACGGGCCATCGGTCCTTTCGATCCGTAGGCGGAACTCGTAGTGACGATGATGTCCGGCTTCACCGCGCTCAAGGACGCATAGTCCAGTGCCATTGCGGCGAGACTCTGGTCGGGCAGGTTGGCGACTACGACGTCGGCGGTGCGAACCAGCCTGCGCACGACCTCGCGGCCTTCGGGCACCATCGGGTCGACCGTGAGCGAGAGCTTGTTGCGGTTCATCTGCAGGAACAGGCTCCCTTCGCCGCCGGCGCCGACCGGCGCGACGAAGCGGTCCTCGCTTCCTTCGCGCTTCTCGATGCGGATGACTTCCGCGCCGTATTCGGCAAGCAGTGCTGCGCAATACGGACCGGCAATGTAGCGCCCGAAATCGAGCACGCGGATCCCTTCAAGCAGCGCGCTCATCGCAGCGAGTGCGCCTTACCCGCCGAGATCGGCGATCTTCTTGCGGGCCAGCTCGACGTAGACCCCGTGAGGGAACTGCTCGATGTACAACTCGAGCTCCTCGGGATCGTCGCTATCCTTGACCTCACGCCAGAATTCCATCTCCGCTTCGGTGCCTTGCTGCTGGGCCCGCGGCGGAGGTGGTGCGGACGCGACCGGCAGCGGTACCGGCTGAGTGAGGACTTCGTTGGGATCTTCGGGGGGCTTGCCCTCGAGGATGCGTTGCAGTGCGTCGGCAAACGCGCGCGCGCTCTGGTAGCGCGCCTCGGGCTTCTTGGCGAGCGCACGCGCAACGACACGGTCGATCGAATTCGGGATCTGCACGAGCTTGGACGGCCAGACCGGGTTGTCCTGGATGATCTTCTTTGCCAGCGCCCACTGGGTACCCTCGAACGGCTTCTGGCCGGTGAGGAACTGGTACAGGATGATGCCGGCCGAGAAGATGTCGGTGCGATGGTCGAGCGGCTCGCCCTGGATCTGTTCGGGCGACATGTAGGCCGGCGTTCCCACCACCGTGCCGGTCTGCGTGGCCTCTCCGGGTGCCGCGTCCGGGTCGACCACCCGCGCGACGCCGAAATCGGTCAGCTTGACGTGCCCTCCGGAGTCGACCATCACGTTGGCCGGCTTGACGTCGCGGTGGATGATGCCGGCATCGTGGGCGAACTGGAGGGCGTCGAGGAGCTCGCCCATCATCCGGAACGACGACTTGATGTCGAAACGCTGGCCGGCGTCGAAGTAGTCCTTGAGTTCCTTGCCCTTCAGGTACTCCATCACGATGTATGCGATGTCGCCCTCGGAGCCGTAGTCGTAGACCTGGACGATGTTTGGATGGTTCAGCCGGGCCACGGCGCGCACCTCGCGCTCGAAACGGCGCGAGTACATGCGTGCCATTTCTTCATCGAGCTGCTTGACCAGGATGGTCTTGATCGCGACCCGGCGGTTCAGGCCCGGATCCAGGCCGTCGTAGACCAGCCCCATTGCGCCTTTGCCGAGGACGCCCTTGATCTGGTACCGCCCCAGCGATTTGAGCTCATCCATGCCTGAAGGTCCGAAAACGCCTGACTACCGATACCACAACGGAAAACCGGCGGCCAAGGGCGGAATCGCCCCGGGGTCGCCATTTTGCTCGCTGCGCTCGCGAAATCCTGGTGGCCAAGGGCGGAATCGCCCCGGGGTCGCCATTTTGCTCGCTGCGCTCGCGAAATCTTGGTGGCCAAGGGCGGAATCGAACCACCGACACACGGATTTTCAATCCGCTGCTCTACCGACTGAGCTACTTGGCCGTACGGACGCCGTGGAGAACTCCGCTGCGTTGCGCAAGGCTGCGGATTATAAAGGAAAAAAAGCGGCTCACCAAAAGAAAAAGGCGCCAATCTCGGCGCCTTAAAGGACAAGCTGCTGTCCAAGGAGGGAGACACGACCAATGCCACACGACAGGATCACGCGGCATCGGACGGTCAGGAAAGAGCGTATTCGATTCGGCTTAAGGTGTGCTTGCTAAAGTCTTTCACTAATCTGACGCCGGGGCGAAATTGCGAGTCACGCAGAGGGAACGCGCGAATTCGAGGTTTCGCTCTGCGAACGGGAAAAGGAAAAGGGGCGCAACGAGCGCCCCTTTTCGGTTGCTATCCGGATCCGGCAACGACCGGGCCCGGACTGCGGTACCGGATTACATGTCCATGCCGCCCATGCCACCCATGCCGCCCATCCCGCCCATGCCGCCGCCCATGTCGGGCATGCCGCCGCCTTTCTTGTCTTCGACAAGCTCGGCGACCATCGCATCGGTGGTCAGCATCAGGCCCGCAACCGAAGCCGCGTTCTGCAGCGCGGTGCGCGCCACTTTGGTCGGATCGATCACGCCCATCTCCACCATGTCGCCGTACTCGCCGGTCTGTGCGTTGTAGCCGTAGTTGCCCTTGCCTTCGGCCACCTTGTTCAGGACCACCGAGGGCTCGGCACCGGCGTTGGCAACGATCTGGCGCAGCGGCTCTTCCAGGGCGCGCAGCACGATCTTGATGCCGGCTTCCTGGTCGTGGTTGTCGCCCTTGAGCTTGCCCAGGGACGCCCTCGCGCGGATCAGCGCGACACCGCCGCCGGGCACGACGCCTTCTTCCACCGCTGCGCGGGTCGCATGCAGCGCGTCCTCGACGCGGGCCTTCTTCTCTTTCATCTCGACTTCGGTGGCGGCGCCCACCTTGATCACCGCTACACCGCCGGCCAGTTTGGCGACACGCTCCTGCAGCTTCTCGCGGTCGTAATCGCTGGTGGCTTCGTCGATCTGCACGCGGATCTGCTTGACACGTGCTTCGATCGCCTTCTTGTCGCCGGCGCCGTCGATGATCGTCGTGTTCTCCTTGGCGACTTCGACCTTCTTGGCATGGCCGAGGTCCTTCAGCGTGGCGTTCTCGAGCTTGAGGCCGAGTTCCTCGCTGATGACCGTGCCGCCGGTCAGGATCGCCATGTCTTCCAGCATCGCCTTGCGGCGGTCGCCGAAGCCCGGGGCCTTGACGGCGCAGGTCTTCAGGATGCCGCGGATGTTGTTCACCACCAGCGTGGCGAGCGCCTCGCCTTCGAGTTCTTCGGCGATGATCAGCAGGGGCCGGCCGGCCTTGGCGACCTGCTCGAGCAGCGGCAGCAGCTCGCGGATCGACGAGATCTTCTTGTCGTGCAGCAGGATGAACGGGTCATCGAGCAGCGCAACCTGCTTGTCCGGGTTGTTGATGAAGTACGGCGAAAGGTAGCCACGATCGAATTGCATGCCTTCGACCACGTCGAGCTCGTTGTTGAGCGACTTGCCGTCTTCGACCGTGATCACGCCTTCCTTGCCGACCTTGTCCATCGCTTCGGCGATGTTCTTGCCGATGTCGGAATCCGAGTTGGCCGAGATCGAGCCGACTTGCGCGATTTCCTTGGAGGTCGTGCAGGGCTTCGAGGCCTTCTTGAGCTCTTCGACGACGGAGGTCACGGCCTTGTCGATGCCACGCTTGAGGTCCATCGGGTTCATGCCGGAGGCGACGTATTTCATGCCTTCGCGGACGATCGCCTGGGCCAGCACGGTCGCGGTCGTCGTACCGTCACCGGCGACGTCCGAGGTCTTGGACGCGACTTCCTTGCACATCTGCGCGCCCATGTTCTCGAACTTGTCCTTGAGTTCGATCTCCTTTGCCACCGACACGCCGTCCTTGGTGACGGTCGGGGCGCCGTACGAGCGCTCGAGCACAACGTTGCGGCCCTTGGGGCCGAGGGTGACCTTGACCGCGTCGGCCAGGATGTTCAACCCATGGACCATCTTGACGCGGGCACCTTCGTGGAAGCGGACTTCTTTGGCAGCCATTTAAATATTCTCCTGAATGCAGTAGGGGTTGGGATTGAGTGCGCCGGTTAAGCGGACTCGAGCACACCCATGATGTCTTCCTCGCGCATGACGAGGAGTTCTTCGCCTTTGACCTTGACGGTCTGGCCGCTGTACTTGCCGAAGAGCACGCGGTCGCCGACTTTCACGTCCAGCGGCGAGAGCTTGCCGTCTTCGTTCTTCTTGCCTTTGCCGACGGCAACGATTTCGCCCTGGTCGGGCTTCTCCGCGGCGGTGTCGGGGATGACGATGCCGGAAGCGGTTTTGCGCTCTTCCTCGATGCGCTTGACGATCACACGATCGTGCAGAGGACGAATTTTCATTCGAGTCTCCATTCCTATTTGGGTCAACGGGTAAAGGCTGTTTCTGCCGGTGGCAGAAGGCCAACTGGGAGGGGACTGTTAGCACTCATCCCCTTCGAGTGCTAATAATAGCCCCTCACGCCCCACATTTCAAGCATCTGCGAGATCGTAGAATCGACGCTCATGCAGATTCAAAGACTTATCCTTCAAGTGCAGCGTCGACTTCTGACCACGATCTGTCTCATCCTGGCCGGGTCGGCAGCGCTTTCCGCGCAAGCGGCAGACGCGCTCCCGGCCTCCGTAGCCCAGGCCCTGCGCTTGGCCGGGATCCCGCAGGCCGCCGTCGGGATCGTGGTCCAGGACTTGGCCGCAACTCGGCCAAGCCTCGCCGTCAACCCGTCGACGCCCATGAATCCGGCTTCGACAATGAAGTTAGTGACTACTTATGCCGGCCTGGACCTGCTCGGGCCGGCCTACAAATGGGTGACCGAGGCCTACCTCGGTGGTCCGCTGCGCGACGGCACGCTTGAAGGCGACCTGATTCTCAAAGGGCGGGGCGACCCGAAACTGACGCTGGAGGCCTTCTGGCTGCTGCTGCGGGAGTTGCGCGCCCGCGGGCTGCGGGATATCCGCGGCGACCTCGTCCTCGACCGAAGCCGCTTTGCCGCGGTCGATTTCGATGCATCCCGTTTCGACGGCGATGCGGCGCAGCCTTACAACGTCGGCCCGGATGCGCTTCTCCTCAATTTCAAGGCAATCCGCTTCCAGTTCGTGCCGGATCCGGAGTCGCACTCGGTGCGGGTCTTCGCCGAGCCGCGCATCGTGGACGTTGCCAGCGACGTGCGCCTGGCGGAAGCGCCCTGCGGGGATTGGCGCGAGCGCATCAAGGCGAGCTTCCTGTCGCAGTCGCCGTCACCCAAGGCGGTGTTCTCCGGGAGCTACGCCGGCGCATGCGGCGAAAAGCACTGGCACGTGGCCATGCTCGAGCCGAACCAGTATGCCGCCGGCCTGTTCCGCCTGTTCTGGGGCGAGCTCGGCGGCTCCATCGGCGGTACGGCGCGCGAAGGCACGGCCCCGCAGGCAAGACCATTCGCGTCGATCGAATCGCCCGGCCTTTCCGAGGTCGTTCGAGACATCAACAAGTTCAGCAACAACGTCATGGCGCGCCAGCTGTTCCTGACGATCGCCGCCGACCAGGTCGGCCCGCCGGCGACGGCCGCCAACGGGCAGCGGGCGATCAAGGCCTGGCTGGCGAAGAAGGGGCTCGATTTTCCCGAGCTGGTCATGGAGAACGGCTCCGGGCTTTCGCGCATCGAGCGGATCAGCCCGCAGAGCATGGCGGCCCTGCTGGTGAGCGCCTTCCGCAGCCCGGTCATGCCGGAATTGGCGGCCTCGCTCCCGATGATCGCCGTCGACGGCACGATGCGCCGGCGCATGAAGTCCGAACCGATCGCAGGCCATGCGCACATCAAGACCGGGTCGCTTGCCGACGTGCGCGCGATCGCCGGCTACGTGCTCGACCGCAACGGCCGCCGCCAGGTGGTGACGATGATCGTCAACCACCCCAACGCCCAGCAATCGCAGCCCGCGCAGGATGCGCTGCTGAACTGGGTTTTCAACCGGTAGGAAAGGGCGCCTGGCAATCCACGATTGCGCGTTCTCCCCTTAGGGACCCGGGACCGGGAGGGGCCTGGCGTTTACCAGGGCCACCCAGCCGCGGATCACGCGATAGGCCACCCACAAACCGGTCGCGATCCACAGGGCGATGGCCAAGGGAATGCCGAGCAGCGTGACCCAGAGCACAAGGCCGATCGCGCACCAAAGCGCCGCGAACCAGAACGTGCGGATCTGCCACCTGAAATGCGACTCGAGGTACGTGCCCGCGGCCTCGGAGCGTTTCGCGTAATTCAGGATCACCGCGATGATCGACGGCCAGCCCATCAGGAACGCGGTGACGATAAAGGCCGTCGTGGTGATGCCGATGATCACCGAGAATGCATGCAGGCCGTAGATCACGTGCGTCCACGCCTTGAGGCCTTCGACCGAGCCGTTGCTCACAGGCCGAGATCCTGCCACAGCGCGTCGATCTTCTTCCTCACCCCTGCATCCATCGAAATCGGCGTGCCCCACTGGCGCGTGGTCTCGCCCGGCCACTTGTTGGTCGCGTCGACGCCCATCTTGGAGCCGAGGCCGGCCACCGGGCTCGCGAAATCGAGGTAATCGATCGGCGTGTTCTCGGCAATCAGCGTGTCGCGCGCCGGATCGACGCGCGTGGTGATCGCCCAGATGACCTCCTTCCAGTCGCGCACGTTCACGTCGTCATCGGTGACGACGATGAACTTCGTGTACATGAACTGGCGCAGGAAGCTCCAAACGCCGAACATCACACGCCTGGCATGGCCCGGGTACTGCTTCTTCATGCTCACGATCGCCATCCGGTACGAGCATCCTTCCGGCGGCAGGTAGAAGTCGGCGATTTCGGGAAATTGCCTGACCAGCAGCGGGACGAACACCTCGTTGAGCGCCACGCCGAGCATCGCCGGCTCGTCGGGCGGCCTGCCGGTGTAGGTGCTGTGGTAGATCGGCGAGCGGCGCATCGTCATGCGCTCGATCGTGAAGACCGGGAACCGGTCCACTTCGTTGTAGTAGCCGGTATGGTCGCCGAACGGGCCTTCGGCCGCGGTATCGCCGGGATTGATGGCACCCTCGAGGACGATCTCGGCCCGGGCGGGCACCTGCAAGTCGTTGCCGAGGCACCGGGTCAGCTCGGTGCGCCCGCCGCGCAGCAAGCCGGCAAACTGGTATTCGCTCAACGCATCCGGGATCGGCGTAACTGCCGCCAGCAACGTGGCCGGGTCGGCACCGAGCGCCACGCTCACCGGGAAGGGCTTGCCCGGATGCGCGGCCTGGTAGTCGCGGAAATCGAGCGCCCCCCCCCGATGCGCAAGCCATCGCATGATGACGCGATTCGGGCCGATGACCTGCTGCCGGTAGATCCCGAGGTTCTGCCGGGCCCTCGACGTCGGCAGGCCCTGCGGCCCCTTGGTGACCGTGAGGCCCCAGGTAATCAGCGGACCGGCGTCGCCAGGCCAGCACGTCTGGATCGGCAGGCGCGAAAGATCGACGTCCTTCGCCTCGAGGACCACCTCCTGGCAAGGCGCCGACGAGACGCTCTTCGGCGACATGTCGAGCACCTTGGACGCGAGTTGCCGCAGTTCGGGCAGCTTCTCCCAAGCGTCGCGCAGGCCTTTGGGGGGCTCGGGTTCCTTCAGCGATGCGAGCAATTTTCCGATGTTGCGCAATGACGCGGCATCCTCGGCCCCCATCGCAAGGGCCACTCGCCTCACCGTACCGAACAAGTTGGCGAGCAGCGGCATGCCGTGCCCGGCGGGCCGCTCGAAGAGCAGAGCGGGGCCGCCTGCACGCAGCACTCGATCGCAGACCTCGGTGATTTCATGGCGCGGCGAAATCTCGGCCATAACTCGCTTCAGCTCGCCGATCGACTCCAGGCTGGCGGTGAAATCGCGCAGGTCGGCATACTTCATTTCCGGCTCCGGCCGGCAATCCGGGCACAGACGCTTTCGCCGAACTCATGCAGCGATCGGTCCCGGCCGCGCACCGCGAAGACCCTTTCGACGGGCGCCACCACGACCCTCATCACGGTTTCCCCGATCCACCACAGCACCAGCAGCGCGACGCCCCAGATTGCGACGGCCAGGCTTGCGGCAGGAAGCAGGGACACGCCCAGGTCGACCGCGTTCAGCGCCGCCGGCAGAAAAGCGCCGGGAGACTGCCCCGACACTTCGCCCGCCATCGAGCCGAGCAACAGGCTCAACGGCCGAAACGCGGCAATCAGGACGGCCGCAATGAACAGCAATGCCCAGCCCCAGGCCATGCGGCCGCCATCGCGCTCGTGCGCCACCCCGACGCTGCCGATGTGGTCGAGGGGGATCGACTCGAAGCCGTCGCCGCTCCGGTGCACCAGAAAGGCCGCGAACAACGAAAGCCGGGAGCCCGCCTGCGCTCCGCGGCGGAACTCGAAAGTCGCAATCGGCGCGTCGCCGTTCACCGCGACGCCGACATCGAATAGGAGAGGACCGTCCCCGCGAAGATCGCTGCCCCGACCCAGTTGTTGTGCATGAACGCCTTGAAGCAGCCGTCGCGCGAGCGGTCGCGGATCAAGAGCCAATGATAGCCCATCATGCCCGCTGCCACGCCGAGCCCGGCATAGAAAGCCGCGCCGAGCCCCGAAAGGAATCCGACCCAGGCGAGGATCGCCAGCATGGCGGCGTAGAAGCACATCACGCCCGCGACATCGAAGCGCCCCAGTGCAATCGCGGCGGTGCGGATCCCGATGCGCTTGTCGTCCTCCCGATCCACCATTGCATACTCGGTGTCGTAGGCCAGCGCCCAGAAGACATTTGCAATCAGCAGCCACCAGCAGGCCTCGGGCAGCGTGCCCAGGACCGCGGCGAACGCCATCGGGATCCCGAACCCGAAGGCGATGCCGAGATAGGCTTGCGGGAACCAGAAGAACCGCTTGGTGAGCGGATAGGTGGCCGCCACGAAGAGCGCCACAAGAGATAGCTGGATCGCGAGGGCCGGCAGGTACAGCACGAAGCCGAATGCCACGAGCGCCAGCGTGCCGGCCACCGCAACTGCCTCCCAGGCATGGATCTCCCCGGCCACGATCGGCCGCCGCCGCGTGCGCTCGACATGCCCGTCGAACCCGCGGTCGGCGAAATCGTTGATCGCACAGCCGGCCGAGCGCATCAGCAGCGTGCCCACCGCGAAAATGATCACGACATCGGCACGCGGGTGCCCGTCGGCCGCGATCCAGACGGCCCACAGCGTCGGCCACAGGAGCAGCAGCGTGCCGATGGGCTTGTCCAGGCGGACCAGCCTTTCGTATGCGTCGAGCCTCGCGGCGATCTGCGCCAGGGTCATGGCAGGATTATGGCATTCAGGCCCGGGCCAGGTCCCGCCGGCTGCCGAGCCAGCGATCGACGTGAGCGTGCGCTTCCCGCGGGAACTCGTCGAGCATCCGGCTCGCGGCTTCGCGCACCTCCGTGATCATCGCCTCGTCCTTTTCCAGGTCGGCAAAACGCAGCAACGGCGCGCCGCTCTGGCGCTCGCCGAGGTATTCCCCGGGGCCGCGCAGGCTGAGGTCGGCACGCGCGATCTCGAATCCGTCGGCGTTCTCGTAGATCGCCTTCAACCGCGCGCGGGCCATTTCCGAGAGCGGGTTGGCGTAGAGGAGGATGCAATCGCTCTCGCGCCGGCCCCGTCCGACCCTGCCGCGCAGCTGGTGAAGTTGCGCCAGCCCGAATCGCTCGGCATGCTCGATGACCATCAGCGAGGCGTTCGGCACGTCCACGCCGACCTCGATCACGGTCGTGCAGACGAGGAGTTGCAGGCGATTGTCCTTGAACGCTTCCATCACCGCGGCCTTGTCGGCCGGCGGGAGGCGGCCGTGCAGCAGGCCGACGTTCAATCCGGAGAACTCGGACTGCAGTTCGGCGTAGGTGTCGAGCGCCGTCTGCAGGTCCAGCGTCCCGGATTCCTCGATCAGCGGGCAGACCCAGTAGGCCTGCTCGCCCGCGGCACAGGCGGCGTGAATCCGCTCGAGCACTTCCAGCCGGCGTGCGTTCGAGATCAATCGCGTCTTGATCGGCGTCCGCCCCGGCGGCAGTTCGTCGATCACCGAGACGTCGAGGTCGGCGTAATAGCTCATCGAGAGGGTCCGGGGGATCGGCGTTGCGCTCATCATGAGCTGGTGGGGGAGGTGGCCGCCCGCATCGGCCTTCTTCCTCAGCGCAAGCCTTTGCTGGACGCCGAAACGATGCTGCTCGTCGACCACCGCCAATGCGAGCCGCGCAAAGTCCACGCCTTCCTGGAACAGCGCGTGCGTGCCGACGACGACGCCCGTTCCTTCGGCAGCGAGCTCCTCCAATGCGATGCGCCGGTCCTTCTTGCCCAGGCCGCCATGCAGCCAGGTGACTCGCACGCCCAGCGGGGACAGCCATTCGGAAAATTTCCGGTAGTGCTGCTCGGAGAGGATCTCGGTAGGCGCCATCACCGCCGCCTGCCAGCCCGCATCGACTGCGGCCAGCGCCGCCAGCGCCGCAAGGATGGTCTTGCCGCTGCCGACATCGCCTTGCAGCAGCCTTTGCATCGGATGGGGCTGCGCGATATCGGCGGAGATCTCGGCCAGGCAGGTCTGTTGCGCGCGGGTGAGGCGGAATGGCAATGCGCCGAGGAATTGCTTCAGCAACGGACCGCCGCCCGGCAACGGGGGTGCCGCACGGCTGCGTCGCGCGAGGTAGTGCATGCGCATTGAAAGCTGTTGCGCAAGCAATTCATCGAACTTCACGCGTTGCCAGGCCGGATGCGTACGCTCGATGAGTGCGATCGGGTCGACTCCGGGCGCAGGCGAGTGCAGGAATCGGACGGACTGTGCGAAGTCCTCGAGCCGGTAGCGCTTCACCAGGGCCGGCGGGATCGAGTCTTCCATCGGCTCAGCCGCCAGCGCATCCAGCACCGCGGCCCGCAGCGCGGGCTGCGAGACCCCGGCCGTGGCCGGGTAGACCGGCGTCAGCGCCTCCGGCAATGCCTCGCCCGGGCTCACGAACCGGTACCTCGGGTGGGTCATCTCGACGCCGCCGCGCGCCGGCCGCAACTCCCCGAAAGCGCGCACCGGCCTGCGATCGGCAATCGCGCGCTCGAACTGCTTCAACTGGCTGGGATAGAAGTTGAAGAATCGCAATGCAAGCGCCGATCCCCCGGCCTCCGCATGCACGATCAGCTGGCGGCGCGGGCGGTATGCGACCTCGACGCGCACGACCCTCGCCTCGACCTGCACCGGGACACCGAGCGGCGCGCGATCCAGCGGCGTCAGCACCGTTTCGTCTTCGTATCGCATCGGCAGGTGCAGGACGAGGTCGAATCGCGAACGGATGCCGAGCTTTTCGAGCTTCTTTGCGAACGGCGTGGCGGCCTTGCGCGGGCTCGCAGTCGCCGGTTTGCGTACGGGACCGCGCGCCGGGCCGGACGCACGCCGCGCCGCGTTCACCCCGCGTAGAGGATCGCGTCGATCTCGACCAGCGCGCCGCGCGGCAGGCTGGCCACGCCGATGGCGACGCGCGCCGGGTAGGGTTCCCTCAGGTAGCGCGCCATCACTTCGTTGACGCGGGCGAAGTGCGCGAGGTCAGTGAGATAGACCGTCATGCGCACCGTATTCTCGAGGCTGAGGTCCGCGGCGGCTGCGATCGCGACAATATTGCGGAACACGCGGTCGATCTGCGCGTCGATCCCGTCGACCAGCTGCATGGTCGCCGGATCGAACCCGATCTGGCCGGAAATGTAGAGTGTCTCGCCTGCGCGGATCGCCTGCGAGTAGGTGCCGATGGCCGCCGGTGCGTCTTTGGAGTGGATGGGGGTTTTCATGCCGCGCGTAGAATCTCCCGTGAAGACAAGGCTATCTTAGCCCAAGTGAACGCCGCCCTGATCGCCAACCTCGAAAAGCTCATCGGCACGCCGCGCGACGGCGCTCTGCTGCGCTTTTCGCTGGGCAGCGAACACCTGAAGGCCGGCGACGCCGGCCGGGCCGCAGGCTTCCTGCGCGATGCGGTAGACCGCGATCCGGGGTACTCCGCGGCATGGAAGCTGCTCGGCAAGGCCCTCACCGATTGCGGCCGCGAAGCCGAGGCGCTCGAGGCCTACCGCAGCGGGATTGCGGCCGCAACAACCAAAGGGGACAAGCAAGCCGCCAGGGAAATGGCCGTCTTTGCGCGCCGGCTCGAGAAACGCCGGGACGCCGGCAGCTAGTCGCTGATCGTCTCGAAGATGTCGCGGAACTCGCCCAGAGCGACCTCGAATGCCGCCAGCGCGGCCGGGTCGAAATGCGAAGGCGAGGATTTCCTGTCGCCGGCGAGGATGCTGCTGCCGGCCGTGGCATGGTCCATGGCCGGCTTGTAGGGCCGCGAACACCGAAGCGTGTCGTAGGTATCGCACAACTGCGTAATGCGCGCAGCCAG
Organism: uncultured Bordetella sp.; assembly: GCA_964599095.1. Lineage (GTDB taxonomy): Bacteria > Pseudomonadota > Gammaproteobacteria > Burkholderiales > SG8-39 > SZAS-79. The sequence continues at coordinate 36,946 of CAZREB010000010.1, read as the reverse complement.
CGGGGTCGCCTCGCCCTTGAGCCCGCGGGGGTAGCCGGTCCCGTCCCAGTGCTCGTGGTGGCCGCGCGCGATGTCGGCGGCCATGGCGAGATAGGGTGACGAATTGAGCGACAGCATCTGGCTGCCGATCTCGGTGTGCGTCTTCATGATCTCCCACTCCTCCCCGACAAGCGCGGCCGGCTTGTCGAGGATGCGGTCCGGGATGCCGATCTTGCCTATGTCGTGCAGCTGGCTCGCAAAGCCGATCACCGTACAGAAATCGACGTCGAGCCCGAGCCGCTGCGAAAGGAGTGTGGCGTACAGCCCCATGCGTTTTACGTGCGCACCGGACTCGTCGTCCCGATGTGCGGCGGCCCGGATCAGCGTGTGGATCGTCTCCCGGTTGCTCCTTTCGAGCTCGGCGGTGCGCAGCTCGACCTTGCGTTCGAGGACCGCGTTCTGGGCGGCCAGCTCGTCCTGGAAGCGCTTGAGGCGCAGCAGGTTCTGCACGCGGACCCTCAATTCGAGGCGATCCACCGGCCGGATCAGGAAATCGTCTGCGCCGGCGGCCAGGCCCTTGATGCGCGATTCCTTGTCCTCGAGCACCGAGACGATGACGATCGGCACGTTGCGGGTCCGCTCATCGGCCTTCAGGCGCTGCGCCACCTCGTACCCGTCCATGCCGGGCATGACGACGTCGAGGATCACCAGGTCGAGCGGGCGGCTTGCGGCGATCGCAAGCGCCTCCTCGCCGTTGGTCGCGACCAACGTCTTGTGGCCCTGCGCGTGGATCACCAGCGTCATCAGTTCGCGTGTCAGCGGCTGATCGTCGACGATCAGTACGCGCGCGGGAGTGGATTCCTGGCCGGCTTCCATGGCATTCCGGATTCTGCCCTGATTTTCGGGGCCCGCCGACGCAGCAAGAAACTCGAGCTACGAATATCGATCGCGAGCGTTACCGGCGGTGCGCCGTGGAGCAGGATTGCAGGCGAAGGTCGTGGTGGAGTGGAAGGGGATCGAACCCTCGACCTTCGCATTGCGAACGCGACGCTCTCCCAACTGAGCTACCACCCCACGAAGGGCGCGGATTGTAACCCATGCGCGATGCGGCTACAAACCGGGCCGGATGCACCCGGCGGCCGATTGCCCGGGTCTTGCCGGGACGGTTATGATTGGCGCCTCCCGCCAGGCACCACCCCGAGAGTCACCATGGAAATCATGCCGCCGTTCGGCTACAAGGAAATCGTCCCGCTGCTGAAGACCCACAAGGTCCGCCTGCTCAAGCCCGGCGAGGTGCCGCCCTTCGTGCGCGCGCTCAATGCAATCCCGATCAGCTACAGCGAGTTCGCCCGGGTCGCGCTCACCTACCCGATCGTGTTCACCAGCGGCGACAAGGGGGAAACCTTCGCGCCGGTCGCGGTCCTCGGCATGACCGGCGGCGAGAACCTCTTCGTCAACCAGGACTCGTGGGCCGAAAAGGCCTACGTCCCGGCCTATGCGCGGCGCTTCCCTTTCTGCATGGCGCGCGTGACGCTCGACAAGGTCGAGCAGCAGGACCGGCTGATCTGCGTCGAGAAGGAATTCGCGGCCGAGTCGGGCGACACGGGCGAGCCGATGTTCGACGACAAGGGCCAGCCGCTGCAGAAGTGGAAGGACATCGAGAAGCTCCTGTCCGAGTACGAGACCGACCTCGAGCGCAGCCGCGAGATGTGCGGGATCCTGTCGGACTATGCCCTGCTCGAGCCGTTCAACCTGCAGGCGACGCTTGGCAACAAGACACCGCTGCAGCTCACCGGCATGTACCGCGTCGACGAAAAGAAGATCGAGCACCTCAACGCGAGCCAGCTCAAGAACCTGGTCAAGAAGGGCGTCATGGGCCGCATCTACGCCCACCTCGTTTCGATGGAGAATTTCGCCGCCCTGCTCGATCGCAAGGCACGGCTGGCCGCGTAGCACCCCCGGCAGGGCTACTTCATCAGCCCCTGCTTCTCGATGAAGCCGACGATCGTGTCGAGCCCCTCGCCGGTCTTCAGGTTGGAAAACACGAACGGCCGCTCGCCGCGCATCTTCCGCGCATCGCGGTCCATGACTTCCAGCGACGCGCCCACCATCGGCGCAAGGTCGATCTTGTTGATAATCAGCAAGTCGGACTTCATGATGCCCGGACCGCCCTTGCGCGGGATCTTGTCGCCCGCGGCGACGTCGATCACGTAGAGCGTCAGGTCCGAGAGTTCCGGGCTGAAGGTGGCCGCGAGGTTGTCGCCCCCGGACTCGATGAAGATCACCTCGAGGTCCGTGAACGCGCGGTTCAGCCGGGCCACCGCCTCGAGGTTGATCGACGCATCCTCGCGGATCGCGGTGTGCGGGCAGCCGCCGGTCTCGACGCCGATGATGCGCTCGGGGGCCAGCGCTTCGTTGCGCACCAGGAACTGCGCGTCCTCCTCGGTGTAGATGTCGTTCGTGACGACACCGAGGTGATAGCGCTCGCGCAGGCGCTTGCACAGCGCGAGCGTCAGGGCGGTCTTGCCCGATCCCACCGGTCCGCCGATGCCCACACGCAGGGGCTGGGATTGCGTCATGGCAGTATTTCTCCTTGAGCGCCAATACTGGCGCGGGGGTTGGTCATGAAATGGCAGTATTGCCCGCCCGTCACGAACGGAACAGGCGCGAATACTGGGTTTCGTGCCGGCTGGAGGCAATCGCCAGGCCCGGGGCAAAGTTCGCGAGCATCGAATCGTCCGCGCCCGCTGCTTCGTCCGCGATGCCGGCCAGCCGGCCGCCAAGCCGCAGCAGCAGCTTCTGCCCGTCGGTCTGGCCGAGCGGCACGGCCTTGAGCGCGGCCATGACCTGGTTCTCGAGCCAGGACCACAGGTAGGCGACCAGCGCCTCGCGCGCCGGCAATTTCCACTGGGCGGCGGCAAACGAGTACGCCGTCGGAAAGGCGATTTCGCCGAAGCCTTCGAGCTCTTCGAGCCCCGCCCGGTCGAATTCGCCGACCTCCAGGCAAAGGCGGCGCAACGAATAGCCCATCTGCAGCGTCTCGGCGCGCAACTCCGCGGTCTCGCGTGTCGCGACAAACCAGCTGTCGATCCGGCGGACCGAGCCGAAGTCGTGGGCACACCAGGCGGTGTACAGCCTGTGCCAGGCCGGCGCCTCGAACCGGCCGACGCTGAATGCGAGCGCATCTTCGATCCAGCGGCCGGCGCTCGGCGCATCCCGGACCGCGCCGGATTCCACCGCCGCTTCGAGCCCCTGCGAATAGCTGTACGCGCCGACCGGCAATGCCGGGCTGGCCAGCTGCAGCATCCGCGCGAGCGACATGTCGACCGCCGCCGTCACTTGTGCTTGTGCCCGTGGCCATGGCCATGGCCATGGTCGTGATCGTGGTCGTGGTCGTGATGCTCGTGATCGTGCTTGTGCTCATGCCCGTGAGCGTGGGCGTGCGCGTGGCCATGGTGGTCATGCCCGCAGTCCGGCCCGTGCACATGGCCCTGTTCGTCCGGGTGGCCATGCGCATGGGCGTGGTCGTGACCGTGCCCTTGGTGCTCACCGTACTGGTGAATGCGCCCGGCGTGGCCGTGCTCGTCGTCGCTGTGCCGATGGCCGCCGCCGTAGGCACCCGCCTCAGGCTCGAACGGGGCCTCCATCGGCCGGATCGTCGCCCCCAGCCCTTTCACCATTTCCTCGAGCACATGGTCGGCGGCGATCCGCAGGAACCCGTCGCCGACCTGCACCGGGACGTGCCGGTTGCCGAGGTGGTAGGCCGCCCGCGTCAGGTCCTGCGGTGTCTTGCAGGTGATGTGCAACACCTTTTCCGGCTCCGCGACCACCTCGATCACGCGGCCGTCGCTCGCCACTGCGAGGTCGCCGCCGCGCAGGATCTCACCGCGCGGCAACATGAGGGCCACCTCTTCGCCCGAAGCCAGTTGCGTGCGCAGCCGGCTCTTCTGGCGCGAATCGAACGGCAGTTCCAGCCGGCCCTTGACCTCGAGCTTGTAGGCACCGCGCGGGATCTTCAGCTTCGCTTTGATTTCGAGCATGGGGAGGCAGTCGTCCTAGAAGAGGAAATAGCGCTGCGCCATCGGCAGCACTTTCGCGGGCTCGCACATCAGCAGTTCGCCGTCGGCCCTGACCAGGTAGTTCTCCGGGTCGACGTCGATCTTCGGCGTGTAGCTGTTGTGCACCATGTCCTTCTTGCCGACGCCGCGGCAATGCTTCACGGCCATCAGCGGCTTCTTCAACCCGAGGTTCGCGACCAACGGGTTCTCGAGGGCGGCCTGCGAGACGAAAGTCACCGAGGTGGCGAGGGCGCCGCCGAATGCGCCGAACATCGGCCGGTAATGGACCGGTTGCGGCGTCGGGATCGAGGCGTTCGGGTCGCCCATCGCGGCGGCGGCGATCATGCCGCCCTTGAGGATCAGCGATGGCTTCACCCCGAAGAAGGCCGGCCGCCAGATCACGAGGTCGGCCAGCTTGCCGACCTCGATCGAGCCGACTTCATGCGAGATGCCCTGCGTGATCGCCGGGTTGATCGTGTACTTGGCGACATAGCGCTTGACGCGCGTGTTGTCCGAGGTGGCGCTGTCGCCCTTGAGCGCGCCGCGTTGCACCTTCATCTTGTGCGCGGTCTGCCAGGTGCGCAGGATGACTTCGCCCACCCGGCCCATCGCCTGGCTGTCGGAGGACATCATCGAGAATGCGCCGAGGTCGTGCAGGATGTCCTCGGCCGCAATGGTCTCGCGCCGGATGCGCGACTCGGCAAAGGCCACGTCTTCGGCAATCGACGGGTCGAGGTGGTGGCAGACCATCAGCATGTCGAGGTGTTCGTCCACCGTGTTGACCGTGTACGGCATCGTCGGGTTGGTCGAGGACGGCAGCACGTTCGGCTCGCCGCAGACCTTGATGATGTCGGGCGCGTGCCCGCCGCCTGCGCCTTCGGTGTGGAAGGTCGCGATCGCGCGCCCCTTGAAGGCGGCGACCGTGTTCTCGACGAAGCCAGATTCGTTGATCGTGTCGGTATGGATCGTGACCTGCACGTCGTACTTCTCGGCCACGGCCAGGCAATTGTCGATCGCGGCCGGCGTCGTCCCCCAGTCCTCGTGGAGCTTCAAGCCGTACGCGCCGGCCTCGACCTGCTCGGCCAGCCCTGCGGGCGTGCTGGCGTTGCCCTTGCCCTGGAATCCCAGGTTCATCGGAAACGCTTCCGCAGCCTGCAGCATGCTGAAAATATGCCAGGGGCCGGGCGTGCACGTGGTCGCGAACGTGCCCGTGGCCGGGCCGGTGCCGCCGCCCATCATCGTGGTCACGCCGCTCATCAGCGCTTCCTCGATCTGCTGCGGGCAGATGTAGTGGATGTGGGTGTCGATGCCGCCGGCGGTCACGATCATGCCTTCGCCCGCGATGATCTCGGTGCCCGGGCCGATCACGATGTTGATCGCCGGCTGCACGTCGGGATTGCCCGCCTTGCCGATGCCCGCGATGCGGCCGCTCTTGATCGCGATGTCCGCCTTGACGATTCCCCAGTGGTCGACGATCAGCGCGTTGGTGATCACGGTGTCGGCCACGTCCTTGGAGGTGCGCTGGCTCTGCCCCATGCCGTCGCGGATCACCTTGCCGCCGCCGAACTTCACCTCCTCGCCGTAGGTCGTGAAGTCCTTCTCGACCTCGATCCACAATTCGGTGTCCGCGAGCCGCACGCGATCGCCGACGGTCGGGCCGAACATCTCTGCATAAGCCTGCCGCGTGATCTTCATTTGGCCCCCCCGCGCTTGGCCTTCACCGGCGCAGCGCCCGGTGCGTCCCGCAGCTTGCCCATCACCCTGCCCTGGAAACCGTAGACCTTCCGCTCGCCCGCGTAGTCCACCAACTCGATCGTGCGGGTCTGGCCGGGCTCGAAGCGCACCGCGGTTCCCGCAGCGATGTTCAACCGCATGCCGTAGGCTGCCTTGCGGTCGAACGACAGCGCATCGTTGGTCTCGAAGAAATGGTAGTGGGAGCCGACCTGGATCGGGCGATCCGCGACATTCGCCACCTTCAGCGTGACCGTCCTGCGGCCCGCGTTCAGCTCGATGGAGCCTTCCTGCACCTTCATTTCGCCTGGGATCATGCGCGCACCTTTGCGTTTCGGGGCTAGGGGATGGGGTGGTGGACGGTGACGAGCTTGGTGCCGTCGGGAAAGGTCGCCTCGACCTGGATCTCGGGAATCATTTCGGGCACCCCTTCCATCACGTCGTCGCGGGTAAGCAGCGTCGTCCCATAGCCCATCAGTTCGGACACCGAACGGCCGTCACGCGCCGCCTCCAGGATCGCCGCCGAAATGTAGGCGATCGCCTCGGGGTAATTCAGCTTCAGGCCGCGCGCCTTGCGTCTCTCGGCAAGCAGCCCGGCCGTGAAGATCAGCAGCTTGTCTTTCTCTCTTGGGGTCAGTTCCATGGGTGCCTTTCTCGATTGGACCTCAGGCCGAAATCTTCACGCCGGCTTCGCCGATGCCCGGAAAGCGCACCATCACCGAATCGCCGGGCGACAGGAATTCCATGCCGGTCCACGACCCGGTCGTCACCAGGTCGCCGCGCTTAAGTCCGCCGCTGCGACGCGCGCAATGCCCGGCGATCCAGGGCATGACGCTGAGCGGGTCGCCAAGCGGATGCGACCCGGTCACCACCGATTTCCTGTTCCCGTTGACCCAGAGCTCGGCCTGCTGGGCGGCGAAGTCCACCTTGCGCCAGTCGCGGATCCCGCTCCCGGTGACGAGCGCGCCATTCAACTGGAAATCCGCAAGGCGCCACAACGGCGGGGCCGACTTCCAGTTCGCAAGGCGGGTGTCGCAGATTTCGAGGGTGACCAGGATCTCGCCGATCGCTGCCGACACTTCCTCGATACTCCACGCACCGGCCTTCGCGCCCAGGTCGCTCTGGATCCGGAACGCGACCTCGGCTTCGATGCCCAACATGTGGAACGACTTCCCGGGGACTTCCGCCGGGCTCGCCAACACTGTGCCGATCGGCGCCGCGCTCATCTCGGCACCGGGTTTCGCACCGCCGGCTTTCCATGCGCTGACTCGTTGCCCGGGGAATCGGGCGGCGAAGACCCGGTCCTGGATTTCGTAGGCTTCCTGCGCCGTGCCCGGCCCGGCCATCGAACCGAACTCGGCCTGCCGGCCGGTGGACCAGGCTTCCTGCAACATCGCCGACACCTGCTCCACTGCCGTTCCCATCAGGTGCTCCAGATCCGTGGCGCCACCGCCACGCTGTGCTTCATCTCGGGCCTCAGCACGCCCCACAGTGCGGTGAAGAAGCGCTTTGCATCCTCGCTCGAATCGCCGAGCCAGCGAGCGATCAGGATCCGGGGCAGGCGCGTCACGCCGCAGACCGCGTCTTCGCCCGGCGCAATCGCCCGGCAGGCCGCCACGGCCTCGTTCGGCAGGTCGCGGCCGGCGGCGAGCATCGTCGCGCAGACCGAGTGGCCACCGAGGCCCACCGGCGAATCGAGCAGCGGATCGTCGCCCTCGACGCGCGCCTGCTCGGCCCAGAGGCGGTCCGTGCCGAGGAAAACCTCGGTACGCTGCGTGAGCGCGCCGGAAAGGTATTTGTGCCCGGAAGCCGCACGGCCGAAACAGAGGATTTCCCACCCGGTGTAAACGGCATCGCCTTCGAGGCGCACGATGGTCTTCATGTCGGCGATCGCGCCGTCGAAAAGGATCGTTTCCTGCGGCAGCCATTCGAGCGATGCGCCGGGCGCGACGCCGAAATCGAGCGTCTGGCGGGCCGCAATCGACTGCGTCCGGTACCACTTGCCGGCACCCGGCGTGGTGAGCAGGGCGGCGCTGTTCGCGCCGAGCCGCGCGCGCACCTCGAGCGTATCGCCGCCCGCAATGCCGCCGGGAGGATGGACGACGATCGTATGGCAGGTGCCCCGGCCTTCGGGATACAGGTCGCGCTGCACGCGCAGGGGACCGCTGTGGCTGCGTCGCGCCAGCACCGTGCGGTCAGCGCGCTTCTCGTACTCCAGCGCAAGATGCGCGTCCCAGCGCACAGGCGCCAGGGCCGGGTCGATGCTCGCTTCGGCAGGAATCATTGCGGGCCATTATATGGCGAGCATCGAGCGCACGTTGTCGCGTTCCATGTCCGCGCCGCGGCCGGCCTTGACGACTTCGCCCCGCGACATCACGACGTAGTGGTCGGCGAGCTGTTGCGCGAAATCGTAGTACTGCTCGACCAGCAGGATCGCCATCTCGCCGCTCCTGGCAAGCGCAGCGATCACGTTGCCGATCTCCTTGATGATCGAAGGCTGGATGCCCTCGGTGGGCTCGTCCAGGATCAGCAGCTTCGGGTCCGACGCAAGCGCGCGCCCGATCGCCAGTTGCTGCTGCTGGCCACCGGAGAGGTCCCCTCCGCGCCGGTTCAGCATGTCCTTCAGCACCGGGAACATCTCGAAGATGCGTGCCGGGATCTTCGCGCTGCCCGGCTTGGTCGCCAGGCCCATCAGCAGGTTTTCCTCGACGGTAAGGCGCGGGAAGATCTCGCGCCCCTGCGGCACATAGCCCACGCCCAGGCGCGCGCGCTCGTAAGGCGCCAGCGCTGCGATGTCCGCGCCACCGAGGGTGAGCCCGCCGGAGCGGATCGGAATCAGGCCGACCAGGCACTTGAGCAGCGTCGTCTTGCCTACGCCATTGCGCCCGAGGATGCTCGTGCACGCGCCCTTGGGAACCTCGAAGCTCACGTCGCGAAGGATATGGCTGCCGCCGTAGTACTGGTTGAGGTTCGAGATCGTCAGCACTTCACCGTCCCAAATAGACTTCGATGACGCGCTCGTCGTTCTGCACGACGTCCATAGGACCTTCGGCGAGCACGCTGCCCTCGTGCAGGACCGTGACCGTGCGCGCGATCTGTCCGACGAACTCCATGTCGTGCTCGACCACGATCAGCGAGTGCCTGCCGGCGAGCGTCTTGAAGAGCTCGGCCGTGCGTTCGGTCTCGGCATCGGTCATGCCGGCCACCGGCTCGTCCAGCAGCAGCAGGCGGGGCTCCTGCATCAGCAGCATGCCGATCTCGAGCCACTGCTTCTGCCCGTGCGAAAGCAGCCCGGCGAGCCGGTCGGGTTGCCCGGCCAGCTGGATCTGCTCCAGCGTCGCCGCGATCAGGTCGCCCTGGGCCGAATCGAGCTTCGCAAACAGGCTCCTGCGAACGCGCTTGTCGGTTTTCATCGCAAGCTCGAGGTTCTCGAACACCGTGTGCTGCTCGAATACCGTGGGCTTCTGGAACTTGCGCCCGATGCCCGCGTGCGCAATCTGCGGCTCGGTCATGCGCAGCAGGTCGATCGTCTGGCCGAAGAACGCGGTGCCTGCGTCCGGCCGGGTCTTGCCGGTGATCACGTCCATCATCGTGGTCTTGCCCGCGCCGTTCGGCCCGATGATGCAACGCAGCTCGCCGGCCTCGATGGTCAGGGTCAGGTTGTTCAGCGCCTTGAACCCGTCGAAGCTGACCGTGATGTCGTCCAGGTACAGGATCGGGCCGTGCGTGACGTCGAGCACGTCATGGCCGATGACGCGCCCGCCGCCTACCGCGGCCGGGCCGCTGGTGCCCTGGTTCTCGTCCTGGAGGGCGGTGCTCATGCCGCTTTCGTCCGCAGTTTCTTCTCGCGTAATTGCACGCGCAGTTGCGACACCAGCCCGACGACCCCGTTGGGCAGGAACAGCGTCACCGCGATGAAGATCGCCCCGAGGAAGAACAGCCAGTACTCGGGGAACGCAACTGTGAACCAGCTGCGCGCGCCGTTCACGAGGAATGCGCCGACGATCGCGCCGATGAGCGTGCCGCGGCCGCCGACCGCGACCCAGATCGCGATCTCGATCGAGTTGGCCGGCGACATCTCGCCCGGGTTGATGATGCCGACCTGGGGAACATAGAGCGCACCCGCGATGCCGCAGAGGACCGCCGAGAGCGTCCAGATGAAGAGCTTGTACCAGAGCGGGTCGTAGCCCGAGAACATCACCCGGGATTCGGCATCGCGGATCGCGGTGAGCACCCGCCCGAGCTTCGACGACACGATCCAGCGCCCGAGCAGCAGCGTGCCGACGAGCGCCAGGCCCGAGAGCACGAACAGGATCATGCGCATCTGCGGCGTGAAGATCGGGTAGTCGAGGATGCGCTTGAAGTCGGTGAACCCGTTGTTGCCGCCGAAGCCGGTGTCGTTGCGGAAGAACAGCAGCATGAAGGCGAAAGTCATCGCCTGGGTGATGATCGAGAAGTAGACGCCCTTGATGCGCGAGCGGAACGCGAAGTAGCCGAAGACGAAGGCGAGCAGCCCCGGCACCAGCACCACCAGCAGCACGCAGTACCAGAAATGCTGCGTGAAGCTCCAGTACCAGGGGTAGGCCTTCCAGTCGAGGAATACCATGAAGTCCGGCAACGGGCTCTTGTAGACCCCGTCCAGGCCGATCGAGCGCATCAGGTACATGCCGAACGCATAGCCGCCGAGCGCAAAGAACAGGCCATGCCCGAGCGAGAGGATCCCGGTGTAGCCCCAGATCAGGTCCATCGCCAGCGCGACGATCGCATAGCACATGATCTTGCCGATCAGCGAGACGCTGAAATCGGATAGGTGGAAGATGCTTTCCTTCGGCACGACGAGGTTCAGGAGCGGCGCCACCGCGCAGATGAGGATCAGCGCCGCGATCACGCCGCCCCAGCCGCGCGGCCCGAACAACGCCCCGGGACCGGACTTAGGCATCGGCGAACCTTCCCTTCAGCGCGAACAGGCCCTGCGGCCGCTTCTGGATGAAGATGATGATGAACACCAGTACCGTGATCTTGGCGAGCACCGCACCGGAGATGCCTTCGAGGAACTTGTTGACGATCCCCAGACCCATCGCGGCGTAGACGGTACCGGCCAGCTGGCCGACGCCCCCGAGCACCACCACCATGAACGAGTCGACGATATAGCCCTGGCCGAGGTCGGGGCCGACGTTGCCGATCTGCGACAGTGCGCAGCCGGCAAGACCGGCGATGCCCGAGCCCAGGCCGAAGCACCACGTATCGATGCGCCCGGTATGGATGCCCATGCACGAGGCCATCGCGCGGTTCTGCGTGACGCCGCGCACGAACAGGCCGAGGCGCGTGCGCGTGAGCGCAAGCCATACGAGGACCAGGACCACAGCCGAGAAGCCGATGATCACGATCCGGCTCCACGGCAGCACCACGTTCGAAAGCAGCTCGACGCCGCCCGACATCCACACCGGGTTCTCGACCTGGACGTTTTGCGCGCCGAAGATCGTGCGCACCGACTGGATCAGGATCAGGCTGATGCCCCAGGTGGCCAGCAGCGTTTCCAGCGGCCGGCCGTACAGGAAGCGGATCACGCCGCGCTCCAGCGCCATGCCCACCGCGGCCGACACCATGAACGACGCCGGCACCGCGGCCAGCAGGTACCAGTTGAAAAGGTCGGGCGCGTTCGCGCGCACCAGGTTCTGCACCACGTAGGTCGTATACGCGCCGATCATGATCAACTCGCCGTGCGCCATGTTGATCACGCCCATCAGCCCGTAGGTGATCGCGAGGCCAAGCGCGGCCAAGAGCAGGATCGAGCCCAGCGAGATGCCGCTGAACACCTGCCCGATCCGCTCCCCGGTGGACAGGCGCCCCTCGACTTCTGCCAGCGACTTCTGCGCCGCGAAGCGGATATCGGCATCCGGCTCGACGAACTCGCCGCCCTTCTTCGCGAGGATCTCCAGCAGGATCGTCTTGGTATTCGGGTTGACGCTCGAGCCCAGCGACGTGATCGCCGCGAGCCGCACGTTCTTGTCCTTGCTGTTCAGCTGCAGGTTGGCGCGGACCCGCTCGAGGAGCCCCTTGATCTCGGCGTCCGTCTCCTTCGCGATCGCACGCTCGACCAGCGGGAGGCGGTCGCTTTCGGTCTCGTCCTGCAGGGTCTTGGCCGCCGCCAGCCGCACCGCCCGGTCGGTCGAAGTCATCCTCAGGGTCGCGATCGCCGCCGCCAGTTCGCGGCGGAACACGTTGTTCGCGACGACCTCGTCGAGGTCCTCCGGCAGCTTGTCCACCGGCTTGCCGGTGATCGCGTCGGTCCCCTTGCCGTCGACGACGATCGCAATCAGCTTGGTCGACGCAGAGGCCTGCACGTTGCCCTCGGCCAGCGCCGACAGGAACGGGATCGCCGACTCGTCGCCTGCCGCCGCGACGCTGTTGAGCGCCTCGAGCCTCGTGTCGGAATCCGACGCTGTGAGCTTGCCGATCTGCTCAGCCGTGAGCGCAGCGGCCGGAAGGCTTGCCGCCAGGGCGAGAAAGGCCAGAACGCATCGAACCAGGCGCACGAGCATCGTTGTCGGTCTTTTGGATGACGCGCGGCGAATCCAGCCATTGCGCACGCCATGCTGCAATCGGGCCCGCGGGCCCGGCCGATGAGCCGGCCGGGACGTCCGCGGGGAATTCACTTCCTCGTTCCGGCTTGCTTACTCCGGCTCACCCTTCTTCTTGTCGTTGCCGGGAATGAACGGGCTCCACGGCGCGGCCTTCACCGGGCCGGGCGTTTTCCACACCACCTTGAACTGGCCGTCGGCCTGGACTTCGCCGATGAACACCGGCTTGTGCAGGTGGTGGTTCTTCTCGTCCATCTTGGCCGTGAATCCCGACGGGGCCTTGAAAGTCTGCCCGCCGATCGCCGCGATCACCTTGTCGACATCGGTCGTCTTGGCCTTCTCGACGGCCTGCTTCCACATGTGGATGCCGATCCAGGCCGCTTCCATCGGGTCGTTGGTCAGCGGCTTGTCCGCACCCGGCAGCTTTTTCGCCTTGGCGTACGCGGCCCACTGCTTCTTCCACGCATCGTTGGCCGGGTTCTTCAGCGACATGAAGTAGTTCCACGCCGCGAGGTGGCCGACCAGCGGCTTGGTGTCGACGCCGCGCAGTTCCTCTTCGCCCACCGAGAACGCCACGACCGGCACGTCCGTCGCCTTGAGGCCCTGGTTGCCCAGTTCCTTGTAGAACGGCACGTTGGAGTCGCCGTTGATGGTCGAGATCACCGCGGTCTTGCCGCCGGCGGCGAACTTCTTGATGTCTGCAACGATGGTCTGGTAGTCGCTGTGGCCGAACGGGGTGTACTTCTCGTCGATGTCCTTGTCGGCGACGCCCTTGGATTTCAGGAAAGCGCGCAGGATCTTGTTGGTCGTGCGCGGATACACGTAGTCGGTACCCAACAGGACGAAGCGCTTGGCGCCGCCGCCTTCCTTGCTCATCAGGTACTCGGTCGCGGGAATCGCCTGCTGGTTCGGCGCCGCCCCCGTGTAGAACACGTTCTTCTCGAGCTCTTCGCCTTCGTACTGCACCGGGTAGAAGAGCAGCCCGTTCATCTCCTTGAAGACCGGCAGCACCGACTTGCGCGACACCGAGGTCCAGCAGCCGAACACCACCGCCACCTTGTCCTGGCCGAGCAGCTGCTTGGCCTTTTCGGCGAACAGCGGCCAGTTGGACGCCGGGTCGACGACCACGGGCTCGAGCTTCTTGCCCATCACGCCGCCCTTGGCGTTGATGTCGTCGATCGCCATGAGCGTCACGTCCTTGAGGACCGTCTCGCTGATCGCCATCGTCCCGGACAGCGAGTGCAGGATGCCGACCTTGATGGTGTCGGCGGCCAGCGCGTACGGCCCATAACTGAAGGCAGCGGCGACGGCGGCACCTGCTGCCAGTTTTTTCAGAAACCCTCTGCGTTGCATGTGTGCTTTCTCCCGGAGTGATGAGCGTTGCTTGAATTCCATGCGATTCGCCGCATCCACCTTGGCTGCCACGATCCCGCACGTCCGATCGGTCAATTGCACGGGCCGTGCCATGTCGCGGTGCGTACCGATTTCAGGTCCGTTAAGCCTTACCAAACAATGCAGTGAAACAAACTTACGGCATTGCAAGCCGCCTTTAGGCAAAGGCTTCGGGGAAGACCGAAACCCGAAATGGTGCGACCAAAAATAGAACGCACCGATATGAGGCGCGTCGCATCACGGGCGTTCCGACCTGGTCAGGCAGGAGCGCGTGGAAGATCGGCCTTCAGCCTGGAAAGTGAACCCACCCCGGACAAAGCGTGCAGGATTGCTTTTGGATGGGATGTCGTTTACTGTACATAAATACAGTATCGGACTTGCCGATGCCCTCAAAGGCATCCGCGCGCCACATCCCGCATGCCTTCACTCACCGCACTTGCGGACATCCTGCATCACGGCCTCGTATGGCGCGCAGGCGAACTGCCGCAGGTCGAAACGCCGGGCGTCCCCAGCGGCTTCGCGGCGCTCGATGCTGAGCTGCCCGGGGGCGGCTGGCCGGCCGGCGTGCTCACCGAACTGCTGCCCGAACACATCGGCATAGGCGAGGTTCGGGCACTCGGGCCGGCGCTCGCCAATCTGTCCCGGCAGGGCCGCTGGATCGCTTGGATTGCGCCGCCCTACCTGCCCTATGCGCCTGCGCTGCAGGCGGCAGGGATCGATCTCGCGCGAGTCATGATCGTGCGCTCCAAGTCGCCGCAGGAGGCACTGTGGGCAATCGAACAGGCATTGCAGTCGGGCGCCTGCGGCGCGGTGCTGGGCTGGCCGGAAAAGGCCTCCTTTGCACAATTGCGGCGGCTGCAGATCGCCGCGGAGGGCGGCCGGGCACTTGCGTTCCTTTTCCGCTCGCCGCTCGCCGCGCACGAATCCTCACCCGCGGCGCTGCGCCTGCACCTGCAAAGCTTCAAGGGTGAGCTCGCGGTCCGGATTCTCAAGCGCCGCGGCGGGCCGCTGGCGCGCCCCATCGTCCTGGCCCCGGCACCGGTAATCGAAACCGCGTCGCACCCGGCATCGAAGAACGAACATGCCGCCTTTGATCATGTATTGGATTGCCCTTCACCTCCCGCGCCTGCCGCTCGAATCCTTCCTGCGCGCCTCGCCCACGGCTGAGCCCTGGGCGGTGGCGGAGCATCGCCACGTCGTGGACTGCAATGCCGCGGCTTTTGCGCAAGGCGTGCGCCCGGCCATGGCACGCGCAGCGGCGGCAGCGCTTGCGCCCGGCCTGCGTTTTCGCGAACGCGATCCGGCCGCGGAACTGGAAGCGCTCGAAGGCTGTGCCGCATGGGCCGGCCGATACACGCCCGATGTCGCGTTGGCGTCCGGCGCGGACGGTCCGCAGGGCCTGCTCCTCGAGGTTTCCGGCAGCCTCAGGCTGTTCGGCAGCGCCGGCGCGATCGCCGCCGGCCTTGCCCGGGGCGCCGCCGAAATGGGGTACACCGCTTCGCCCGCCTCGGCGCCCACCGCGCACGGGGCCTGGCTGCTCGCGCGCGCCGGTTCCCCTTCGCCCTGCCTTGACCCGGCCGACCTCGCCCGCAGGCTGCAGCCACTGCCGGTCGAAGTGCTCGAGTGCGGCTCGCGCACGCTCGCCACGCTCGAAGCCATCGGGGTACGCACCATCGGCGAAGTGCTCGCGCTTCCGCGTGCTGGGCTGGCCCGGCGCTTCGGGCAGGCACTTTGCGATGAACTCGACCGCGCCCTCGGCGCGCGTGCCGATCCGCGCGTGTTCTTCGCGCCACCCGAGCGTTTTCGCGCCGGCCTCGAATTGCCTTCCGAAGTGCGTGAGGCCGGGTCTCTCGTCTTCGCGCTGCGGCGCCTGGTCGCGCAACTCGGCGGCTTCCTCGCGGCGCGCGATGGCGGGGTGCAGCGCCTGCGCATCGAACTCTTCCATAAGGAGAACCGTACCGATGTCGAGATCGGCCTCGTGCGGCCGGGCCGGGACGTCGAGCGCTTCACCCTGTTGATCCGCGAAAAACTCTCCGCGCTCGCACTGAAGGAGCCGGTGCGCCGGGTCGCCCTGGCTGCCGACGACATCCTCGCGGTCGTGCCCGAAAACCTCGACCTGCTGGACGAAACGTTCAAGCGACCGGGCGACTGGCAGGGCCTCATCGAACGCCTGCGGGCAAGGCTCGGCAGCTATGCCGTAAGCGGTTTGTCGACGGGAGCCGCGCACCGGCCCGAAGCCGCATGGCGCGTTGCCGAGCCGGGAGAACACAGCGAATCGGTTGAGTTCGGCACGCGGCCCTTGTGGTTGCTGCCTCAGCCCAGGCGACTCGAAGCGGTCGGCGCACAACCGCATTGCGACGGGCCGCTTGCGCTGCTGGCCGGACCCGAGCGCATCGAGTCGGGCTGGTGGGACGGCCGCGATGCGACGCGCGACTACTACGTTGCGCGTACCGGCACCGAGTCGCTGCTATGGGTCTATCGAGAAAGGGATCCCGGAAACAACTGGTACTTGCATGGCATTTTTGGTTAAGTACGCCGAACTGCATTGCGTTTCGAACTTCAGCTTCCTGCGCGGTGCATCGCATGCGGTGGAACTCGTCGCGCAGGCCAAGGCGCTGGGTTACGAAGCGCTCGCGATCACCGACGAGTGCTCGCTTGCCGGCATCGTGCGCGCGCACGTTGCGGCCAAGGCGCACGGGCTGAAGCTGCTCGTCGGCAGCGAGATCGCGCTCGCCGACGGGCCGAAACTCGTCTTGCTGGCAACCGACCGTGATGGTTACGGCAACCTGTGCGAGCTGATCACCACGGGCCGCCGCGCAAAGAAAGGGACTTACTGCCTGCGCATCGCCGATCTCGACGCAGGGCTCCCAGGCTGCCTTGCATTGCTGGTCCCGGGCGGGCGCATCGACATAAAGCACGCCCGCTGGGTTGCGGAAAGATTCCCTGGCCGCGCATGGATCGCGGCCGAATTGCACCTGGGGCCGCGCGACAAGGCGTATCTCGACGAGTTGCAGGCACTGGGTCGCGCCTGCGGGCTGCCACTCGTCGCGGCAGGCGATGTGCACATGCACGCGGATTCGCGCCGCCCGCTGCAGGACACCCTCACCGCAATCCGCCTCGGCACCACGGTGGCCGAGGCCGGTCACGCGCTCTTCCCGAATGCCGAACGGCACCTGCGCAGCCGGGAGCGTCTCGCAGAGATTTACCCGCCGACGCTGCTTTCCGAGACGTTGCGGATCGCGGAGCGATGCAGGTTTTCTCTCGACGAGTTGCGTTACGAGTACCCCGAGGAGGTCGTCCCGCCCGGCAGGACGCCGGCGGGATACCTGCGCGACCTCGTCATCGAAGGCGCGGCGCGGCGTTATCCGGGAGGCATGAGCGCGAAAGTGGCCGCGCTCATCGAAAAGGAACTCGAGCTCATTGCGCAGAAGCGCTACGAGTACTACTTCCTGACGGTCCACGAGATCGTGCAGTTCGCGCGCGGCCGGGAAATCCTCTGCCAGGGCCGGGGGTCGGCGGCCAACTCGGCGGTGTGCTATTGCCTGCACATCACCGAGATCGATCCGGAGCGCTCGCAGCTGCTGTTCGAGCGGTTCATTTCCGCCGAGCGCGACGAGCCCCCGGACATCGACGTCGATTTCGAGCACGACCGGCGCGAGGAGGTCATCCAGCACATTTACGCGAAGTACGGCCGCGAGCGCGCCGCGATCGCGGCCACCGTCATCTGCTACCGGCCCAGGAGCGCCCTGCGCGACGTGGCCAAGGCGCTCGGTTTTTCCCTCGAGCAGGTCGAACGGCTCGCCAAGCTGCTGGCGTGGTGGGACGAGCCCGGCTCGCTGCCCGCGCGGTTGGGCGAGGCCGGCTTCGACCCGCGCGCCCTCGCTGTCGGGCAGTTGATCGATATCGTCGGCGAGCTGCGCGGTTTCCCGCGGCACCTCTCGCAGCACGTGGGGGGGTTCGTGATCGGGCAGGGGAAAGTCTCGCGCCTGGTGCCGATCGAGAACGCGGCGATGCCGGACCGGTCGATCATCGAGTGGGACAAGGACGACCTCGATGCGCTCGGCCTGATGAAGGTCGACGTGCTCGCACTCGGCATGCTCTCGGCGATCCGGCGTGCGCTCGAGCTCGTGAGCCGCGAACGCGGTATCGCGTTCAGGATGCAGGACATCCCGGCCGAGGAAGCGGCCGTCTACAAGATGATCCAGCATGCCGACACCGTCGGCGTGTTCCAGATCGAGTCGCGTGCGCAGATGTCGATGCTCCCGCGGCTGAGGCCGAAGGAATTCTACGACCTCGTCATCGAGGTCGCGATCGTGCGGCCCGGCCCGATCCAGGGCGACATGGTGCATCCCTACCTGTTGCGCAGGGACGGCCTCGAAAAGTTCGGCTACCCGAGCGAGGCGGTCAAGGGTGTCCTCGAGCGCACGCTGGGCGTGCCGCTTTTCCAGGAGCAGGTCATGCGGCTGGCCGAGGTCGCCGCCGGCTTCACGCCCGGCGAAGCCGACCAGTTGCGGCGGGCAATGGCGGCGTGGAAAAGGAAAGGCGGCCTCGGCCCGTTCGAGAAGAAGCTCAAGGACGGGCTGCACCGCAACGGTTATTCGCGGGAATACGCCGACCGCATCTTCCGGCAGATCCTGGGGTTCGGCGAATACGGCTTCCCGGAATCGCACTCGGCGAGTTTCGCGCTGCTTGCTTATGCCTCGGCATGGCTCAAGTTCAACCACCCTGCGGAATTCCTCTGCGCATTGCTGAACAGCCAGCCGATGGGGTTCTACTCGCCGTCACAACTCGTGCAGGACGCACAGAGGGCCAAAGGCGACCGGCCGGCCGTGGAGGTGCGGCCTGCGGACGTGCTCCGGAGCGACTGGGACTGCACGCTCGAGCCCACCCCGAAGCCGGTGCCCGCGGTCAGGCTCGGCCTGCGCCTTGTCAAAGGGCTCGGCAAGTCAGCCGGTGAAAGGATCATGACGACGCGAGGCCGGAGCCCATTCGTCTCGGTTGGGGATCTCGCCGGACGCGCCGGCCTGGACAAACGGGACCTCGCCGCACTGGCCTGCGCGGGCGCGCTGGAAAGGATTGCCGGCCACCGGCACGCAGCCAATTGGGAGGTCGCGGGTGTCGAAGCGCAGCCCCCGCTGCTGCGCGGATCGGCACAGAGCGAGACCCTGCCCCGGTTGCGCACGCCGAGCGAGAGCGAGAATCTCCTCGCGGATTACGCCGGCCTCGGCCTCACGCTTGGCCGGCATCCGCTCGCGCTGCTGCGCCGGCGCCTCGGGCGCACGCGTTCGATCACCGCACGGGACCTGATGCTGCTGCCGCACGACAGCCGTGCAAAAGTCACCGGCATCGTCACCGGCCGGCAGCGCCCGGGCACCGCGTCGGGCACTGTGTTCGTCACGCTCGAGGACGAAACCGGCTCGGTCAACGTGATCGTCTGGCCGGGCCTGGTCGAAAAGCAGCGCCGCGAACTGCTCGGCGCTAAGCTGCTGACGGTGCTCGGCACGCTCGAGCGGCAGGGTGAAGTGGCACACCTGGTCGCTCACCGGCTGATGGACGACAGCAGGCTGCTCGGCGAACTTGAAACCGGCAGCCGCGACTTCCACTGAGTGCCGGCGGCGCGCGGAAATTTTCCGGTATCCTTTGCCGATCCCACCCTTCGTACGCAGATATGCCCGCATCGATTCTGCAGGTTCGTTTCCTCGCCGGCATCTTCGTGGCGGCCGCATCCCTGCTGCCGTTCGCTGCCCGGGCGCAGCTCTACACATGGAAGGACGCGCGGGGCAACACCTACATCAAGAACTCGCCGCCCCCCTGGTACGACGACTCCGGATGGACCCGCGGCCCTCGTGTCCAGGTACTGCGCGACAAGAAGATCATCGACGACACCGCCTGGCCGGCGGCGAAACGGCAGGAGGCACGGAACAAGGCCACGGCCGAGGAAATCAAGCGCATGCAGGCCGAGCGTGCCGTCACGCCGGGTGCAAAGTCAGGCGAAAAGGACGACGAGTAAATCCAGCCGGGCGAGGCCTGCGGACCTTCAGCGCAACAGCTCGCGCGCCTGCTCGATCGAGATCCCCAGCTTGTAGCGTCGGCCGGCCAGCCGCACCGCGGCGTCCTTGGGGCTCAGATACAGGCCCGTCCTGTAGGGAAAGCGCATCTGCGTGCGGTAGGCATCGGCCTCGGCCCAGGCGCGGTATGCCTTCGAGCACATGTAGAGCACGTCGTGTCCGCAAAGCGCGGCGAGCACGCCGAACACCCAAACAGCCACCTGCACCGGAACGGAGGCGGTGTCCAATTCAAGGAGCCGCGCGAGCACGGCGCTCAATGCACCCACGGTCACGCCGACGAACAGCCATTGCTTCACGTGCCGCAACTCGTGCTGGTAGAGGCCGTCGTCCGACTCGTAGCCCTCTCGGATGCGGATGAGCGGCCCGCAAGCGCTCCCCGCGGCGCCGTGGGGCAGGTCCTTCGTGTACAGGATGAGTGGCCAGCGCACTACCGTCGTCCGCCCCGCGCTTTTGGCTATGCCCGGAGTGTGTTGCACTGACGCAAAGCTTTCAAGACCGCCAAACGAAGTGGCGCAATCCGCGATGCGGCCCTGCCGGGCCGGTGCGGTGGGCCGTGTTGGACTCGAACCAACGACCAAAGGATTATGAGTCCTCTGCTCTAACCGACTGAGCTAACGGCCCCGCGGGTGGATTATTGCAGACTGAAGGACCTACTTCATCCTCAGGACGCGGCTGATGGTGTCGGCCAGGATGTTCTTGCTGTAGGGCTTGGTGATGTAGGCGTCGGCACCCAGGCCCAGGCCCCGGGCGATTTCCTGCGGGTCGTCCTTGGCGGTGAGCATCGCCACCGGGAGCAGCGCGAACTTCGGGTGGCCGCGCAGCTTGCCGAGGATGTCGAACCCGTTCCCGTCGGGCAGCATCACGTCGAGCAGCAGGATGTCGGGCATCGGCAGCGTGCGAAGGTCGTCGAGAAGTTCGCGCGCATTGCGCGCTACCCTCACCTTGTATCCGGCCATCGACACGCGCAGGTCGGCCAGCGCGAGCTGGTCGGGATCGTCCTCGACGACAAGGACCGTGGCCTCGGCCGGCACCCGGACGAGCGGGGGCCGGTTGACGAGACGGTCTTCGGCGATCCATGCGCCCGCTTTCGCAAGCGCGGATTCGGCCGACCTCGCCTGTGCCTCGATCAACTGGGCATCCTCGGGACTCATCGGCGCCGGCGCGACGGGCAGCGCCGCCGGCTTGGTGAAATCGAGATCGAAAAAGTCCTCGTCCTGGACCACTTCGACGTAGCCGAGCTCCTCGAGCTCGGCCAGCCAGTCGGAGATCAGCTTGTCGGGATACCTGCGCAGCGCGCCGCGGATCACGTCGTAGTGCGCGTCGGCCCGCAGCAACCCGAGGATGCGGCGGTAGTCGGCAGGCGTCGGCAGGGCCTTCGCATCGAGGACGGCCTGCCCGGACTGCGTCAGCCTGTAAGTCGCGCGGGAACCACCCATGCCGTACTTCCGCGCGCCGCCTAGCCCCGCGCGAGCGCGCGATCGAGGAAATCGAGGCGGTCCTGGCCCCAGAACAACTCGCCTTTGTACACGTAGGTCGGCGCACCAAAGACGTTCAGCGCGAGCGCCTCCTGGGTATTGCCCTCATACGCAGCCTTGCCTGCCGCAATCGCAGACGGAAGGTCCTCGACCCCGTGGCGGGAGGCAATCGCTGCGAGCACCGCGGCGTCCGCGATGTTCTCTTCGCGCACCCACACGGCCGATAGCACGTCGAGTGCGACCGCCATCCGCTTCGCGGCATCGGCGCCGGCAATCAGGTACGCGCCCTGCGAGCCGTCGACCGGGAAATACGCCGGCTGGATCGTCAGCGGCAGCCCGAGATGATCCCTCCAGCGCGCGAGCTCGACGAGCCGGTAGGCCTGCCGCTGCGGTGCGCGCTTGCCCAGCGGCAGGCCGCCGGACACGGGAAAGATGACGCCGTAGTCCACAGGCTTGGCATTGACCGATGCGCCGTGGCGCGCCGCGATCTCCGCGAAGCGTGCGTGGCCGAGGTAGGTCCAGGGCGAGACCGGCGAGAAGTAGTAGTCGATGGCCTTCATTCGGTGTCCGCAAAGGAAACGGGCCACCCCGCAACCTGGGCGGCCCGCGATGCCCGGCATTATCCCCTAATCGGGGCCTAGCCTTCCTGGTCGAGGAAGCTCTTCAGGCGCTCGGAGCGCGAAGGATGCCGGAGCTTCCTCAGCGCCTTGGCCTCGATCTGGCGGATCCGCTCGCGCGTCACGTCGAACTGCTTGCCGACCTCTTCGAGCGTGTGGTCGGTCGACATCTCGAT
Source organism: uncultured Bordetella sp. (assembly GCA_964599095.1). Taxonomy (GTDB): domain Bacteria; phylum Pseudomonadota; class Gammaproteobacteria; order Burkholderiales; family SG8-39; genus SZAS-79. The sequence continues at coordinate 14,869 of CAZREB010000010.1, read as the reverse complement.
GCCGAAGCGCATGCGCAGCACCTTGGCCTCGCGCGGGGTGAGCGTGTCCAGCACTTCCTTGGTCGCGTCGCGCAGGCTCGAATAGGTGGCCGCATCCGAGGGCGCCATGGTCGAGGAGTCCTCGATGAAATCGCCGAGGTGCGAATCGTCGTCGTCGCCGATCGGCGTTTCCATGGAGATCGGCTCCTTGGAGATCTTGAGGATCTTGCGGATCTTCTCCTCGGGCATCTCCATGCGCATCGCAAGCGTCGCCGGATCGGGCTCCGAGCCCGTTTCCTGCAGGATCTGGCGCGAGATGCGGTTCATCTTGTTGATCGTCTCGATCATGTGCACCGGGATGCGGATCGTGCGCGCCTGGTCGGCGATCGAGCGCGTGATCGCCTGGCGGATCCACCAGGTGGCATAGGTCGAGAACTTGTAGCCGCGGCGGTATTCGAACTTGTCGACCGCCTTCATCAGGCCGATGTTGCCTTCCTGGATCAGGTCGAGGAACTGCAGGCCGCGGTTGGTGTACTTCTTCGCGATCGAGATCACCAGGCGCAGGTTCGCCTCGGTCATCTCGCGCTTGGCGCGGCGGGCCTTGGCCTCGCCGGTGGACATCTGCTTGTTGATCTCCTTGAGCTCTTTCAGCGAGATGCCGATCTTCTGCTGGACCGCGACCATCTTGCCGAGCAGCTCGAGCACCGAGGGCTCGAGGCGCACCAGGCCCACGCTCCATGCGTGGCCGCCGTTGATCTCGGCCGTCAGCCAGCGGCGCGAGCCTTCGTTGCCCGGGAACACCTTGATGAAGTGCTGGCGCGGCATGCCGGCCTTGCGGGTGCAGATATCGAGGATCTCGCGCTCGTGCGAGCGGATCTGCTCGACCAGCCGGCGCAGGCTGTCGCACAGGCGTTCGACCGTGCGCGCGGTGAAGCGGATCGCCATCAACTCGTTGGAGATCTTGTCGCGGGCGTTGAGGTAGTCCTTGTCCTTGGAGCCCTTCGCCTCGAGCGCCTTCTTCATCTTCTCGTACAGGCGCCGGATCCGGGCGAACTTCTCGAGCGCGTCGGTCTTGAGGATCAGCAGGTTGGCCGCCGCGATCGCGCCGTCGTCGTCCGCGTCCGACTCTTCCTCGGTGACCTCCTCGTCCTTCTCCTCGGCCGCCTCGACCTTCTTCGGATCGAAGTCGTCCTTGGCATTCGGGTCGATGAGGCCGTCGACCACCTCGTCGATGCGCATCTCGTCCTTCTCGACCTTTTCCGCGAGGTCGAGGATGTCCTGCACCGTCGTCGGGCAGGCCGAGATCGCCTGGATCATGTGCTTCAGGCCTTCCTCGATGCGCTTGGCGATCTCGATCTCGCCCTCGCGGGTGAGGAGCTCGACCGAGCCCATCTCGCGCATGTACATGCGCACCGGGTCGGTCGTGCGGCCGAATTCGGAGTCGACCGTCGACAGCGCCGCCTCGGCCTGCTCCTCGACGTCCTCGTCCGTGGTGGCGACCGGCGCCGCCTCGTTGATCAGCAGCGTTTCCTGGTCCGGCGCCTGGTCGAAGACCTGGATGCCCATGTCGCCGAACGTGGTGATGATCGACTCGATCTGCTCGGCGTCGACCAGGTCGTCCGGCAGGTGGTCGTTGACTTCGGCGTACGTGAGGAAGCCGCGCTCCTTGCCCAGCTTGATCAGGTTGCGCAGGCGCATGCGGCGCGTCTCTGCATCCTCCTTGGGCAGCTCGGGCGAATTGGCGAGGAAGCTTTCCTTGCGGCCCTTGCGGCCCGGCCGTCCCTTGCCGTTCTTGAGCCCGAGGTTGACCTTGGCCTCGAGCAGTTCGAGCGCCACCTTGGCGCTCTTGATCGTGGCTTTGCCTGCGGCGCCCTTGGCCACTGCGACCGGTTGCTCGGGTCTTGCCGGCATCGCGCCCAGGCCCTTCCTGCCGGCCTTGGCGAGGTCCCTGGCGACGATCGGCTTTTGCGCCGCGACCGGGTGCTTGACCGCCTTGCCGTTGACCGGCGCGGGCAGCTTCTTGGGGGCGTGCTTGGGTACGACCTTGAGGGCCGGCTTCTTTGCCGGCTTGGCATGCAGCTTCTTGGCGACCGGTTTCGAAACCGCCGCTTTCTTCTTGGTCGCCGGGCGGCGCGCAATCGCCTTGCCGGCCTTGGGTTTGGCCCCCTTGGCGACCTTCAAAACCTTGACGGGTTTGACTTTTTTCTTGGCGGGGACCGCTTTTTTGGACATGGTTTTACGCTTGTCTCTGGCCATTCCTGCCTCGCGCTGGTGTCCCGGTCAGGGCCCGCCCGGAAATGGGCAAACCCGCAGCGGGAAAGGGAACCCTCAATTATAGCAGAACAACCCTCACATTCGCTGGCCTTTGAGGTCCGCCAACTCCCGCGTTCGAAGCAGGAGCTCGGCGGCGAGTTCCGGCCGAGACGCAGCCTCGCGCTTGAGGTCCTCGATTTCGGCGTTCTTCCGCTTGATGTGCAGCGACAGGAGGATCTGGCGGAACTCCGGCTCGGCCGTTTCCTCGTCCGGGCCGTGCGCAAGCATCGCCGCCTGCGCGCGGGAGACGACCGGTTCGTGCCCGGTGCCGCGCATCCTCTCGACCAGCAAGGCCTCGCTCGGGACTTCCTCGACTTCCAGCCACGCGGCAATCGTGCGCAAGACCGCCGACTCCGGCAGCCTCTCGTCGAGCAGGTCCACGTCGATGTCCGCGGCAAGCGAGGGCCGGGCGAGCACGCAACGCAGCAGGTTCTGCTCCTGCGAGGTGATCACCGGGCCGGACGAAGGCCGCGAAGGCGCCGGGCGGGAAAACGTGCGCTCGCCCGCGCCGCGCACTTCCATGAGCGCCCCGGCCTCCTCCTGCGACACGCGTGCCTGAGCCGCGAACTCCTTGAGCAGCTGGAGCTTGAGTCCCGGGGCAGTGATCCTTTGCAGGTGCGGCTTGGCTTCGGTCAGGAACTTGGACCGTCCCTCCGGCGTCGACAAGTCGGCTGCGGCGCGCAATTCACCGAGCAGGAAGCCCGAAAGGGTCTGCGCGTCGCGCGCGAGCTTTTCGAAGGCATCCTGGCCATGTTTGCGCACGAAGCTGTCCGGGTCGTCCTCCGCCGGCAGGAACAGGAAGCGCATCGGCTTGTGGTCGACCGCCAGCGGCAGGCTCACCTCCAGGGCGCGCCACGCGGCCTTGCGCCCGGCCTTGTCGCCGTCGAAGCAGAACACGATTTCGTCGGCAAGCCGCAGGAGCTTGGTGATGTGCACCGGGGTCGTGGCGGTGCCTAGGGTCGCTACCGCATAGCCCACGCCGAACTGCGCGAGCGCCACCACATCCATGTAGCCCTCGACCACCAGCACCCTGCCTGCCGCACGGATCGCGTCGCGCGCCTGCGTGAGGCCGTAGAGCTCGCGGCCTTTTTCGAACAACGCGGTTTCCGGCGAGTTCAGGTACTTGGGCTCGCCCTCGCCCATCACGCGCCCGCCGAAGCCGATGACCGAACCGCGCTGGCTGAAGATCGGGAACATCACCCGGTCGCGGAACCGGTCATAGCGCCGTCCCTCGTCGTTGTCGATGACGAGCCCCGTTTCGGCGAGGCTCTTGTCGTCATACGCGGTGAACACCGCTTTCAGCGCCTGCCAGTCGTCCGGCGCATAGCCGATGCGAAAGCGCGCGGCGATCTCGCCGGTCAGGCCGCGGCCCTTGAGGTAGGCGACCGCCCTGGGCGAGTCCTTCAGCTTCGCGCGATAGAACTCCATCGCCTTTTCCATGACCGCATACAGGTCGGTCTCGCGCTCGCGCCGCTGGATTTCCTGCGGGCTGCGCTGCATCTCGGGCACCGTCATGCCCACGCTGGCGGCCAGGTCCTTGACCGCATCGACGTAACCCATGCTGGCGTAGGCCATCAGGAAGCCGATCGCGTTGCCGTGCGCGCCGCAGCCGAAGCAGTGATAGAACTGCTTGGCCGGGCTCACCGTGAACGACGGCGATTTCTCGGTGTGGAACGGGCACAGGCCCTGGAAATTCGCGCCGCCCTTCTTCAGCTGGACATAGCGCGACACGACATCGACGATGTCGACGCGATTGAGGAGATCCTGCTTGAAAGAATCGGGGATCATGGCGAAATCGGGGACAGACCCCATTTTTCCACGGAAAAATGGGGTCTGTCCCCGATTTCAGCCGCCGAGCCTGGCCTTGACCAGGGCCGACACCCGCCCCATGTCGGCCCGGCCAGCCAGCCTGGGCTTGAGAATTGCCATGACCTTGCCCATGTCGGGCATCGCCTTCGCGCCGGTATCCACAATCGCCGCATCGATCGCGGCGCCGACTTCGGCCTCGGCCATCTGCTGCGGCAGGTAGGCCGACAGCACGCCGACCTCGAATTTCTCCGCGTCGGCGAGGTCGGCCCGGCCGCCTTTTTCGTACTGGACGATCGACTCGCGCCGCTGCTTGATCATCTTCTCGATGATGCCCATCACATCGGCATCGGACAACTCGATGCGTTCGTCCACCTCGCGCTGCTTCATGGCCGCGAGCAGCAGGCGGATAGCCGATAGGCGCGCGGTTTCCTTGGCGCGCATTGCGGCCTTCATGTCATCGGTAATGCGGGCTTTGAGCGTCATGTCAGGTCTGGCAGAAATGAAAAAGCCGCGATCGGACTCGGCGTCCCGCGATCGCGGCCTGCTGTTGCGTAAGCCGGGCTCAGTACATCTTCTTCGGCAGCATCTGGCTGCGCAGGCGCTTGTGATGGCGCTTGACCGCGGCGGCGAGCTTGCGCTTTCTCTCGGCGGTCGGCTTCTCGTAGAACTCACGGGCGCGCAGTTCGGTCAGCATCCCGGTCTTTTCAATGGTGCGCTTGAAACGGCGCATGGCCACTTCGAACGGCTCGTTTTCCTTAAGTCGAATAGTCGGCATAACCCCTCGTTGAACGCTTGCGGCCTTGGCGAAAGGCGCGGATTTTAGCGGGAAACAGGCTGTTTGCGCCAGTTTCCGGTGCGTGACGGCCAGCCGACTGGACAAGCGCGCGCCTGCTGATCCACACTCCGCCCAGCCAACGGAAGTACATCCCCTTTTAAATCAAATACATGCTGATCCTCGGTGTCGAATCCTCGTGCGACGAGACCGGCCTCGCGCTGTACGACAGCGAATCCGGGCTGCTCTCGCACGCATTGCATTCGCAGGTGGCGATGCACCAGGACTACGGCGGCGTGGTCCCCGAACTGGCCTCTCGCGACCATATCCGGCGGGTCGTGCCCCTCGCCCGCGAAGTCATGCGCCGCGCCGGGCGCGACCTGAGCGATCTCGACGCGATCGCCTATACGGAAGGGCCGGGCCTGGCGGGTGCATTGCTGGTCGGCGCCGCATTCGCCAAGAGCCTCGCGTTCGCACTCGACGTGCCCGCGGTCGGCATCCATCACCTCGAAGGCCACCTGCTCTCGCCGCTGCTTTCCAGGCACCCGCCATCGTTCCCGTTCGTCGCGCTGCTGGTGTCCGGCGGGCACACGCAACTGATGCGCGTGGCGGGCGTCGGCCAATACGAATTGCTCGGCGAAACGCTCGATGACGCGGCCGGCGAGGCGTTCGACAAGACCGCCAAGCTGCTGGGCCTCGACTATCCCGGCGGCCCCGCGGTTTCGGCGCTGGCCGAATCCGGCCGCCACGGGCGCTTCAAGCTGCCGCGGCCGATGCTCAATTCGGGCGACCTCGAATTCAGCTTCAGCGGCCTCAAGACCGCCGTCGCGATGCTTGTGCGCAGCCAGCCTGCGGACCGGGACACCCAAGCCGATATCGCTTGCGCCTTCCAGGATGCGATCGTCGAAGTGCTGGTCGCGAAATGCGTCGCAGCGATGCACAAGACCGGCCTCGACCGGCTGGTGGTCGCGGGCGGCGTCGGCGCCAACAAGCAGCTTCGCACCGGCCTGGACTCGGCTGCGCGGCACGAAGGCTTCGACGTGTTCTATCCGGAACTCGAGCTGTGCACCGACAACGGCGCGATGATCGCTTTTGCGGCGGCGCTGCGGTGGAAGGACGGGCTGCCGGGCGCGGACCCGGCGTTCAGCGTGCGCCCGCGCTGGGATCTTGCGACCGCCTAGGTATTCATCTCGAGGATTCGGGTCCGGCCTTGTCCGACCCCGGCGATTCCGGCTCCGGCTTCTTCTTCGCTCCGATGCGCGGCTCGGTGCCGGCGATCAGGCGCTCGATATTGGCCTTGTGCCGCACGAATACCAGCAGCGCGAGCGGGATCGTCACCCACATCACCGGCTGCACGCCGAACAGCCAGAACGCGAACACCGGCGCGAACAGCGCGGCCACGAGCGCGGCAAACGACGAGATGCGGAAGAACACCGCCATGATCAGCCAGGTCGCGAGCGTGCCCGCCCCGAGCCAGATGTCGTAGCCGACCAGCACGCCGGCCGCGGTGGCCACGCCCTTGCCGCCGAGGAATCGATGGAACACCGGGTACAGGTGGCCGACGAATGCAGCGAGACCGGCGAGCGCGACGACCAGGCTGGTGGTGATCTCCTCGCCGGTCACCAGCTTGGCCAGCGCCACGGCCACGAAACCCTTGCCCGCGTCGCCCGCCAGCGTGAGCGCGGCCGCGAGCTTGTTGCCGGTGCGCAGCACGTTGGTCGCGCCCGGACTCTTCGAGCCGTAGGTGTGCGGATCAGGCAGCGCGAAGAGGCGGCTCACGACCACCGCGAAGGACACCGAGCCGATCAGGTACGCGCCCGCGACGACCAGGGTCGAGATCAATGCGTCGTTCATCGTGGCCGCATTCTACCCGGCGCGCCGAACTGCGCCGCCCTATAATTGCCCGCCCATGGACCACATCTTCATCCGCGACTTCCGCGTCGAGACGCTGATCGGTTTCCACAAGCGCGAACGCATCGTCCCGCAGACGCTGCGCCTGGACCTCGAGATCGGCATCGCCAACACCGCGGTGTTCGAAAGCGACAAGGTGACCGACTGCATCGACTACGAGAAAGTCACGATCCGGATCCGCGAGCTGGTCACCGGAACGCACTTCAACCTCGTCGAGACGCTGGCCGAGAGGATCGCGCGCATCATCCTCGACGAATTCGGCGCAGCCGCGGTCAAGGTCAGCGCGGCCAAGCTCGGGATCCTCAGGAACACCGGCCTGGTCGGCGTCCAGATCGAGAGACGACAGGAACAGGGGAACCCAGGTTCCCCCGTTACCCCACGAAAGGAACAGGGGAACCCAGGTTCCCCCGTTACCCCTTCCTGACGATTCGCTAATCCTCGAGCGCCACGTCGACCAGCGTGGGCGCGAGCGTGCGGACGATTTCCGTTGGCGCCACGCACACCAGGAAGCCGCGGCGGCCGCCGTTGATCCAGATCTTCTCGAGTTCGAGGATCGACCGCTCCATGTACACCGGCATCTTCTTCCTCGTGCCGAACGGGGAGGTGCCGCCGACCTGGTAGCCGGAATGGCGTTGCGCGACCTCGGGCTGGCAGGGCTCGATCCTCTTCCTGCCTGCCTGCCGCGCGAGGTTCTTGGTCGACACCTTGCGATCACCATGCATCAGCACGACCAGCGGCGCGCGCGTCTCGTCTTCCATCATCAGCGTCTTCACGACCGAGTGCTCCGGCACGCCAAGGGCTTCGGAAGACACCGCGGTACCTCCCTTCTCGACGTATTCGTAGAAATGCTCGGAAAATGCGACGCCGGATTTGCGCAGGAATTGCGTCGCGGGGGTTTCGCTATGGCTCGGCTTCTTCATCCCGGACTTATCCGCGCGGATGATGGATCGCATGCAGCTTCTTCAGGCGCTCCCGGGCCACGTGCGTGTAGATCTGCGTGGTCGAGATGTCGGCATGCCCCAGCAGCATCTGCACGACGCGCAGGTCCGCGCCATGGTTCACGAGGTGGGTCGCAAACGCATGCCGCAGCACATGCGGCGACAGCGCCTTGCCGGGAATGGCGCTGGCGCCGTGGCGCTTGATGATGTGCCAGAACGCCTGCCGCGTCATCCCCGAACCGCGCTCGGTCAGGAAGAGCGCTTCGTCACCGCCCTTTTTCTTCGCGAGTTTCGGGCGCGCCTCGGCAAGGTATTTCTTCACCCACTCGACCGCCTCCTCGCCCAACGGCACCAGCCTTTCCTTGGAGCCCTTGCCCATGATGCGCACCACGCCGGCATCGAGGTTGGCCTCGAAAGTCTTCATGCCGACGAGTTCCGACACGCGTAACCCGGAGGCGTAGAGCACCTCGAGCATCGCTCGGTCGCGCAGGCCGAGCGGAGAGTCGACGCCCGGTGCGGCGAGCAGCGCTTCAACGTCGGCTTCGGAAAGCGTCTTCGGGAACCGCGGCACGCGCTTGGGCGAATCCAGGCGCAGCGTCGGGTCGAGCGCAACGAGCTTTTCGCGCATGCAATACTGGTAGAAGCGTTTCAGGCTGGAGAGCATGCGCGCGTCCGACGAAGCGCGATGATTCGTCGCACCGTGGCGGGATGCGAAGAACCCATGGAGATCGGCCTCTCCGGCCTCGAGGAGGGTGCCCCTGCGGCTCTTGTCGAGCCAGGCCGCGAGCAGCCTGAGGTCGCGGCGATAGGCTTCCAGCGTGTTCTTCGACAAGCCGTCCTCGAGCCAGAGCGCATCGCAGAACGCATCGACGGCGTCGACCGCAAGGCCCGCCTCGGCTGCGCCTGCAGTGCCGGCCGCGAGCCGTGGGCCTACTCCGGCGCCGGGCTGGCCTCGGGCCACAGTTGTCCGGTCTCGTACATCTGGATGTTGCCCTCGTGCTTGAGGAGCCACTTCTTGGCTTCGAGCAGGTAGCCGTTCACGTGATGCGAGAACCCGCCGAGGCCATCGGCGGCCACCACGCGATGGCAGGGCACCACGATCGGGAAAGGATTGTCGCCGCACGCCTGCCCGACCGCCCGGGCCTCGCCGCCGATGCGTCGCGCGAGCTCGCCGTAGGTACGTGTGCGGCCGCGGGGGATGTCGCAGATCTGCCGCCAGACATCACGCTGGAAGTCCGTGCCCTTGACCTGCAACGGCAAGTCGAACACTGCATCCGGGTCGTCGCGATAGCGCTCGATCTGCCGGACCGCGCGCTCGGCGAGCTCGCCCCGGGGCGCGACCAGCGGAGTCTCCGGCGCCAGGTAACGAATGCCGGTCAGCACATCCTTCCCGATGCTGATCCCCACCCGCATCCTCGGGAATTCGATCACCGCCGCGTAGGGGCCGGCGTCGCTCATGCGGCGAGTGCCTCGATCTTTCGCAGCAGGTCGTCCGGAACGTCGATGCCTTCGGCCGCCTTCTTCTGCGCCGAGAAGCGCTTTGCGCCCGGCAGGCGCACCTCCGGGTCTTCGAGCATCGCCGCGATGATCGATTCGACGCGATCGAAATAGCGCTCGCGGCCGGCGAGCGCGTCCGGGTCGATCGCAAGGAACAACTGGCCGATCCGCGGCTTGTTGCCCTGCTCGGAGAAGAACGAGTCGGCCTCGCGGCCGAACGCCGAGCCGGTGAGCGCCGAGCAGAACAGCTCGAACATCAGCGCGAGCATCGCACCCTTGGCGCCGCCGATCGCGAACATGCTGCCGTGCTCGATGGCCTCCTTCGCGTCCGTGGTCGGCTTGCCGTGGCGATCCATCGCCCAGCCGTCCGGGATCGGCTCGCTCTTTTGCATCGCGAGCAGGATCTTGCCGCGCACGACCGTGGTCAGCGCGAGATCGATCACGAGAGGTTCGGTGTCCCTGCGCGGGAATACGGCCGCGACCGGATTGGTGCCGAACAGCGCGCGCGTCCCGCCCCACGCGGGAATCGCCGCCGGCGAATTGGTGAAGGCAATGCCGACCAGTCCCGCGGCGGCGACATCGAGCAAGTGGATGCCGAGCACGCCCATGTGGGCGCTGTTGGTGATTCCCGCCGCGCCGATGCCGTTTTCCCTCGCGCGCGCGATCGATTCCCTGATCGCCAGCGCGCAGGATTCGTAGGGCAGCGCATTGCGGTTGTCGACCAGGCAGGCGGCCCGGGCCCGCGACGCGAGGCGCGGCGAAGCGCCCCCGTCGGCGCGGCCGTTCTTCAGCATCGAGGCGTAGACCGGCACGCGCGACATCCCGTGCGTCGGCAGGCCCTGCTCTTCGGCACGCACCAGGTGGCGCGCGGCGGCCTCGGCCATCGTCGTACTCGCGCCGGCGCGCTCCAGCGCCCGCGTGGCGAGGATGCGCAGTTCGCCGGACGTTTTTCTCATGGCGGAATTCTACCCGCGGGTGCACGCAGGGGCGGCTAGAATATCCGTCCCTGCGCACCGGCTTTGCGCGCACCCAACTTCAGGAGGATCCAGAGCATGGGCAAGATGATCGAACTCACCGCCGCCGACGGCCACAAGCTCGCCGCCTATCGCGCCGAGCCCTCCGGCAAGCCGCGCGGCGGCGTGGTCGTGATCCAGGAGATCTTCGGCGTCAACAGCCACATCAAGTCGGTCGCCGACGGCTACGCGGCCGACGGGTATCTCGCGATCGCGCCTGCGATGTACGACCGCCAGCAGCGCAACTACGACACCGGCTACACGCAGCCCGAGATCCAGGCCGGCCTCGCCATCATGCAGAAGCTCGACTGGAAGCAAACGATGATGGACGTCGACGCCGCGGTCAAGGAAGCCGCGGGCGCCGGCAAGGTCGGCATCGTCGGCTACTGCTGGGGCGGCACGGTCGCGTGGGTGGCGGCGGCGCGCACCGCGGGCCTGGCCTGCTCGGTGCCCTACTACGGCGGCGGCATCCCCAATTTCGCCGACGAAGGCCCCAAGGTCCCGATGATGTGCAACTTCGGCGAGCAGGACCAGTCGCCGACCCCGGAGCAGGCAAGGGCCGCGGTCGCCAAGCACCCGTCGATCGTCGCGCATTTCTACGCGGCGGGGCACGGCTTCAACTGCGACCAGCGCGGATCTTTCAACGCCGAGGCTTCCAAGCTCGCGCGCTCGCGGACGCTCGAGTTTTTCCGCAAGCATCTCGGATAGGAGAATTATTTTGGGCAAGCAGGTGCGCATCGGGATCGTCGGGGTCAGCGGCTACGGCGGAAGCGAGTTGCTGCGCCTTTGCGTCGGCCACCCGGCGTTCGAGGTCGTCTACGCCAGCGGCGAAAGCACCGTCGGGCAGACGCTCGCGCAGCGCTTCCCTGCGCTCACCGGCCACGCCACCGGCAAGCTCGTCATCGAGTCGTTCGCGCCGGAAAAGATTACCGGCGTCGACCTGCTCTTCGCCTCGCTGCCCACCGGCAAATCCAGCGAGCCACTCGCGCGCGTGCCGGCCTCGACGAAGATCGTCGACGTCGGCGGCGACCATCGTTACGTCGAAGGCTGGGTCTATGGGCTCACCGAACTGCCCGGCCAGCGGCAAAGAATCGCGCAGACCTCGCGCCTCGCCAACCCGGGGTGCTATCCGGCGGCCTCGCTGCTCGCGCTCGCCCCGCTGGTGAGGGCCGGCCTGGTCGAGCCCGAAGGCATTGCGATCGACGCAAAGAGCGGTGTCACCGGCACCGGCCGCGGCGGCTCGAGCGATTTCGGCTATGCGGAAACCAACGAGGACCTGTTCGCCTACGGCCTCAACGGGCACACGCATGTGCCTGAGATCCAGCGCACGCTGTCCGACCTCGCCGGCAGCAAGTCCACCGTAGCCTTCACGCCGCACCTCGTGCCGATGACGCGCGGGATCCTCGCGACGTGCTTCGCGCGGCCGCGCGGCAAGGTCGACACCGCAGCTCTTTACGCGGCGGCCAATGCCCTGTACGCCAACGAGCCTTTCGTGAAGGTCATGCCGACCGACAAGGGCCGCGGCCCGCACACCAAGTGGGCGAGCGGCTCGAACCTGATCTTCATCTCGTACGCGGTCAACCCGGATTCGGGGTTGGTGGTGGCGGTGTCGGCGATCGACAACCTCGGCAAGGGCGCCGCCGGCCAGGCGATGCAGAACGCCAACCTGATGACCGGCCAGCCGGAGACGGCGGGACTCGAAGGCTTGCCGCTCTGGCCTTAGGATCCAACCCGGCCGATGGCAGCATATCGACTGGAAACCCAATAGCGGCGCGGGGGTCTGGCCGAAAATGGCAGTAATGGGCTTGCGGATTGATACGACACCTGTCGCAGGTGCCCGAAAATGCGAATCGCAATGAGCTTCCTTGGCGATCCCTGCCTCGAAGCCCTCCTTGCGCGCCTGCATGCGGAGAGCGACGCGCAATCCGCTGCGATCGGCGCCTTCGACGCACAGTTCGGCACCGTGCACCGGGCTGAGGACGCTGAGCGCATCAAGGCGTTTCGAAGCGACAAGCTGGTGGCGCTTGATCGCGAGAAGGCCGAGTTCTGCTACCAGCTCTGCCGCGCGGTAAACGCCCGGCGGATCGTGGAGATCGGCACGTCCTATGGTGTTTCTACGCTCTATCTTGCGGCCGCAGTGCGGGACAACGCGGGCCTTAGCGGCGCAGGAGAGGTGATCGGCACCGAATACGAGCCGGCCAAGGCACGCGCCGCGCGCGCGCATTTCGAGCAAGCCGGCCTCCACACCTGGATCGACCTCCGGGAGGGCGACCTGCGCGAGACCCTCAAGGCGATCAATGGCCCCATCGATTTCGTGCTGGTCGATATCTGGATTTCGATGGCGCGGCCCGCGCTCGAAATGGTCGCGCCTCACCTGCGGACCGGCGCCATCGTCGTTTGCGACAACACCGGCCGGCATCGAGACGCCTACGCCGACTACTTCACCTTCATCGACGATCCGGCCAACGGATTCCGGACCATGACGCTACCGTTCGACGGCGGCCTGGAAATGTCAGTTCGATGCCGATGAAAACCGATGCGGGCTCCACGAAAAGGAAGTGCACCGAGGAGCCGGTGGTGACCGTCACGATCCTCACGCCGCTGGGTTTGCCTGCCCGCGCGCCGCCATGCTCACCGCCTCCGCTTGCCCGCACCCCGACTCTGCTACACTAAGTGAACCAACTTAGTCCACTCGAGGTGACGCGATGTCACAGGTCAATATTCACGAAGCCAAGACGCACCTTTCGCGTCTGGTCAAGGAGGCGGCAAAAGGCAAAGAGATCATCATCGCGATCGCCGGAAAACCCGCGGCGCGGCTGGTGCCGCTGGAAGCGGCGCCTTCGAAAAAGCGCAAGCCCGGCCGGCTCAAGGGAAAGATCCGCATCGCGGGCGATTTCGACGCTCCGCTGCCGGACGAGCTGCTCGAGCAATTCAACAAGGGCGCGATTTTCCCGTGAAGATTCTCCTCGACACGCACGTCCTGCTCTGGTGGATGGCCGACGACCGGCGCCTGCCCCGTCCGGCACGCGTTGCCATCGAAGACCCAGCCAATCGCATCTTTGTCAGTATCGCGAGCCTGTGGGAAACGGCGATCAAATTTGCGCTCAAGCGCGTGGCGGCGGATCCGGAGGAATTGCGCGACGCCGCGGATCGCGACGGATTCTCGCTGCTCCCGATCGAGGCGAGGCATTGCTCGGCAGTGGCACGGCTGCCGCATCATCACAACGACCCATTCGACCGGCTGCTGGTGGCGCAGGCGCTCGTCGAGCCCATGCGGCTGCTCACCCACGACGCGCAGCTCGCGCGCTACAGCGATACCGTGACCGTGGTCTGAGCACCGCGCGTTTGCGTCCGGATGAGACTGGAACGCAATGCCGGGTGCGGAAACATCTCGCGAAGCGCGCCTGCTTTCTTGTGGCAGCATTTCGGCTGGAAATCCAATAAAGGCACGAGGGCCGGGCCGAAAGTGGCAGCCATAGGGCTTCGAACTAAGCCGCGTCCTTCAGCAGCGTCTGCCCCGGCTTCACGCGCGTGAAGGACACCGGCTTCATCGCGATCCGGAGATCGCCGCCCTCCGCCATCGTCACGCTGGTATAGGCCGAAGTCTCCAGCGGCCCGGCCGCCGGGAAGTCGGCGCGGAAATGCGCGCCGCGCGAATCCTCGCGCGCGATCGACGCCTGGGTAATCACCTTGCTGACCTGCACCAGGCTCTTCAGGTTCATCCAGTCGTGCCACGAGAGGTTGAAGCCGCGCTGGTGGTCGGCGAGCGCATACGCATCCAGCTCGTCGTCGATGCCGTTCAATGCCGACACTGCCTCGGCCAGCGGCGCGGCGTCGCGGATGATGCCGACCTTGTCCCACATCAGGTCGTAGAGGCCCTCGCGCAGCGGCTCGATGCTGCCGTGCGATGCGCCCTTGGTCCGCAGCGGCCGCTCGCATCGCGCGATTGCCGCATCGATCGCCGCCCGGTCCGGCTCGCGCTGGCCGCGCTCGGACTTCAGCCATGCGGCCATCGACTCGCCCGCGACACCCCCGAAGACGGTCGAGTTCGCCACGCCGTTGCCACCGAGGCGATTCGCCCCGTGCACGCCGCCGGAATCCTCGCCCGCCGTAAAGAGGCCCGGCAGCGCGGTGGTGCAGTCGAGGCCGAATTCGACGCCCCCCATCATGTAGTGCGCAGTCGGCACGACCTCGACCAGGCCGCCGGCGAGGTCAAACCCCGAATCGGCGCAGCGCTCGACCATGCCCTTGAACATCTTCCTGACGTTCTCCGGCCCGAGATGGGCCATCGCAATATAGAGCCCGCCGTTCGGCGTGGTGCGGCCGGCGCGCATCTCGCTGTACATCGAGCGCGACACGATGTCGCGCGTGGCGCGCTCGAGCTTCGGGTCGTACTTGTGCATGAAGCGTTCGCGGTTGCCGTCGAGCAGGTAGCCGCCCGAGCCGCGCAGGCCCTCCTCGATCACGGTGCCCGTCATGCGCGTGTGCGTGCCCGCGAGCAGGCCGGTCGGGTGGAACTGCACCATCTCCATGTCGCGCAGGGCGAGCCCCGCGCGCAGCGCCATCGCCAGGCCGTCGCAGCTCTTGTCGCCGGAGGGCGTGTGGTACTTGTACATCGTCGGCCCGCCGCCGGTGGC
>CAZREB010000009.1:81478-172664 GCA_964599095.1 uncultured Bordetella sp. | reverse complement strand
TCGCGGTGTCGCCGCCCTTGATCGTCGAGAAGCCGCAGATCGACCGGATCGTCGCCACGATCGGCGAAGTGCTCGCCACGGTAGCGTAGTCACTCCACCCCAACCCGACACCAGGAGCCAGCCATGCTTCGATCGATCTTCAAGTCCGTCGTCCTTGCCGTCCTGTTGTCGATCGCGCTCCCGGCCGTGGCGCAGAAGTCCGGCGGGACGCTGATCTGGGGCACCAGCCAGGTGGCCCGTCACCTGAATTCCGCGGTGCAGTCGGGCTACGCGACCGCGATGGTGGCCGCGCAGATTTTCGCCAGCCCGCTCCGGTTCGACGACAAGTGGAATCCGCTGCCCTACCTTGCGGAGAGCTGGAGTTTCCAGGACGACGGCAAGTCGCTGCTGCTCAAGCTCGTGCCGAATGCGACTTTCCACGACGGCAAGCCGGTCACCTCCGAGGATGTCGCTTTCTCGATCATGGCGATCAAGGCGAACCATCCGTTCTCCTCGATGCTTGCCGCGGTCGAGCGCGTCGACACCCCCGACCCGCGGGTGGCGATCATCCGGTTGTCGCAACCCCACCCGGCGATCCTGCTCGCGCTCTCCCCGGCGCTTTGCCCGATCCTGCCCAAGCACGTCTTCGGCGACGGCAAGGACCTCAAGACGCACCCGCGCAACTCGAGCCCGCTCGGCGCAGGGCCGTACAAGCTGGTCGAGTTCAAGCCCGGCGAGCACATCATCCTCGAGAAGAACCCGGCTTTCTTCATCAAGGACCGCCCGAAATTCGACCGCATCATCGTGCGCATCTTTCGCGACACCAACGCGCTCGCCATCGCCATCGAGAGGAAGGAGGTCCAGTTCGTGCCTTTCTGGGCCGACCTCGCGCTGCTCGACCGGCTGTCCAAGCTCCCCGGCCTCGCGACGACCGACAAGGGCGGCGAGGCGATCGGGCCGCTCAACTGGCTGGCCTTCAACACCGCGAAAAAGCCGCTCGACGACGTGCGGGTGCGCCAGGCGATTTCCTTTGCGATCGACCGCGAGTTCATCACGAAGAAGCTGCACGGCGGCCGCACGAAGATCGCCACCGGCCCGATCGCCCCGGGCACGCCGTTCTACTCGGCCGCGGTCGAGCCCTACAAGGTCGACCTCGCAAAGGCCAACCGGCTGCTCGACCAGGCCGGCCTCAGGAAGGGCGCCGACGGCATGCGCGCCGCGCTCAGCGTGGACTACCTGCCCGGCTCCAGCGAGCAGCAGAAGAACGTGGCCGAATACCTGAAGCCGCAGCTCAGGAAGATCGGCATCGACGTGACGGTGCGCAATGCGCCCGACTTCCCGACCTGGGCCAAGCGCGTGTCCTCGCACGATTTCGACATGACCATGGACGCCGTGTTCAACTGGGGCGACCCGGTCATCGGCGTGCACCGCACTTATCTCACCTCCAACATCCGGCCCGGCGTCATCTGGTCGAATACGCAGAGCTATTCCAATCCCAGGGTCGACGCGCTGCTTGCGCAGGCCGCCGTCGAGCGCGACACCGCAAAGCGCAAGGCGGAATACCAGGAGTTCCAGAAGATCGTCGTGAATGAGGCCCCGATCGCCTACATCAATGTGCTCCCCTATTTCACGATCTACGAGAAGAACCTGCGCAACCTGCCGATGACGATCTGGGGCGCCATGGCCCCGATCGACGAGATGTACCGCGAATAGGGGCGCCGGCTTGCGGATCGCCGCCTTCATCGCCCGCAGGATCGCCTATGCGATCGGGCTGCTGCTGGCCGTGGCGATCCTCAACTTCACCCTGATCCACCTTGCGCCGGGCGACGTGGTCGAAACCATCGTCGGCGAAATGGGCGGCGCATCGGCCGAGACGATCGCCAGCCTGCGCGCGACCTACGGCCTGGACAAGGGCTTCTTCGAGCAGCTGGCGATCTACCTGGCGCGCGTGGCCGGCGGGGACCTCGGCGTGTCGACGTATTTCAACCGGCCCGTGCTCGGCCTGGTCGCCGACCGGATGTTCGCCACCGTGCTGCTCGTCTTCACGGCCCTCGCCACGGCGGTCGTCCTCGGCACCTTCCTTGGCGTCACCGCCGCGCGCCGTCCCTCGAGCTGGCTCGGCGCCACGGTGACGATCGTGGCCTTGTTCGGCTTCTCGGCGCCGGTGTTCTGGTCCGGGCTGATGCTGCTGTTGCTGTTTGCTTCGGTGTGGCCGATCCTGCCCGCCTCGGGCATGTACGACATCGCGTCGGGCGCAACCGGTTTCGCGTACGCCCTCGACGTCGCCCACCATCTGATCCTTCCCGCCGGGACGCTCGCAATCATCTACCTCGCGCTCTACTCGCGCCTCGCGCGCGCAAGCATGATCGAGGTCCTCGGCTCGGACTACGTGCGCACCGCGCGCGCCAAGGGGCTCTCGGAGAACAAGGTCGTGTTCAAGCACGCCCTGCGCAACGCAGTGCTGCCGGTAGTGACGATCGCCGGCCTTCAGTTCTCGGGCATGCTGGCCGGCGCGGTGCTGGTCGAAACAGTCTTCACCTGGCCCGGCATGGGGCTGCTGGCGTACGAGGCGATCCTGCGGCGCGACACGCAGCTGATCCTCGGCATCCTGCTGCTCTCGGCACTGCTGGTGATCGTCGGCAACCTGCTTACCGACCTCGCGTACCGCCTCATCGACCCGCGGATCCGCACCGATGGATAGCCCCGCGACGGCGACCGCCAACGATGCACGCGGGCCCTGGCGCGAGGCGTGGAGCGTTTTCAGGCGCAACTATGCGGCGCTGGTGGGCCTCGGGATCCTGCTGCTGGTGCTCGCCACCGCGATCGCCGGGCCGTGGCTCTACCCGGTCGACCCGTTCGACATCGTCGGTGCGCCGAAAACGCCGCCCGGCGCGGATGCGGACGCGATGCTCGGCACCGATTACCTCGGCCGCGACCTGCTGGCCGGCATCGTGCGCGGCGGCCGCCCGACGCTGATGGTCGGCTTCTTTGCCGCCATGATCGCCACCGTCATCGGCATCACGATGGGCGCGCTCGGCGGCTATTACGGCGGCAAGGTCGATGCGCTGCTCGGCCGGGTCACCGAATTCTTCCAGGTGCTGCCGGCCCTGCTGTTCGCGATGGTGCTGGTGATGCTGTTCACGCCGTCGCTCGTCACGGTCACCTTTGCGATCGGCTTCGTGGCCTGGACCAGCATGGCGCGCCTGACGCGGGCCGAGTTCCTGCGCATCAAGCAGCTCGAATACGTGCGCGCCGCGCGCGCGATCGGCTCGTCCAACGGCCGCATCATCTGGGGCGTGATGCTCCCGAACGCGCTTCCGCCGATCATCGTCGCGGCGACGCTGGCCACCGGCACCGCGATCCTGTTCGAGGCCGGCCTGTCCTTCCTCGGCCTGTCGGACCCGAACGTGATGAGCTGGGGCATGATGATCGGCTCGAACCGCAACTACCTGCGCGAGATGTGGTGGGCGGTCACCTTCCCCGGCGCGTGCATCTTCCTCACCGTGCTTGCGATCAGCCTGGTCGGCGACGGCCTGAACGACGCGTTCAACCCGCGGCTGCGGACGCGCTGAAGATGGCCGCGCTGCTCGAAACCGAGAACCTCAAGGTCGAGTTCGATACCTGGGACGGGCGGGTGCGCGTGCTCGACGGGGTGTCGCTGTCGGTAAACGCCGGCGAGACGCTCGGGATCGTCGGCGAGTCCGGCTGCGGCAAGAGCATGACTGCGCTTGCGATCATGGGCCTGGTGCCGAAACCCGCAGGGCATGTGACCGGCGGCACGGTGCGCTTCAACGGCGAAGACCTGCTGACTGCGGGCGAATCGCGAATGCGCGAGGTCCGCGGGCACCGCATCGCGATGATCTTCCAGGAACCGATGACTTCGCTGAATCCGGTCTTCACGGTCGGCGACCAGGTCGCCGAAGCGGCGCGGCTGCACCTCGGGCTTTCCGCGGCGCAGGCGCGCAGCCGCGCAATCGAGATGCTCAAGGCGGTCCATATCCCGGAAGCCGAAGCCAGGATCGACGAATTCCCGCACCAGTTCTCCGGCGGCATGCGCCAGCGGGTGATGATCGCGATGGCGCTCGTGTGCGAGCCGCAGGTGCTGATCGCCGACGAACCGACCACCGCGCTCGACGTCACCGTGCAGGCGCAGATCTTCGACCTGCTGCAGGAACTGCGCGACACGCGCGGCACCGCCATCGTGCTGATCACGCACGACATGGGCGCGATCGCCGAGATGGCCGACCGCGTCGTCGTGATGTACGCCGGGCGCAAGGTCGAGGAAGGCGCGGTCGAGCGCATCCTCGGCGAGCCGGCCCATCCGTACACGCGCGGGCTGCTCGCGTGCCGCCCGCAATTGCAGCTCGGCCGCGGCGCGACTCGCACTGCGCTGCAGGAGATCCCCGGCGTCGTGCCGCCGCTGCACCTGCTGGGTCGGGGATGCGCGTTCGCCGAGCGCTGCGCGCACGCAATGCCCCGCTGCCGCGAACAGGTTCCACCGCAAACCCGGGCGGGTGCCGGCCAATTCGCGGCCTGCTGGCTCCTCGAACCGCCCCAGGGACGCGAGGCCGCATGACCCGGCCGCTGCTGGAAGTCGAAGACCTGCGCGTACATTTCCCGCTGCGCAAGCGCTCGCCGTTCGCGGCGCCGCAGACCGTGCGCGCGGTCGACGGCGTGAGCTTCTCGGTCCGCCGCGGCAGCACGTTCGGCATCGTCGGCGAATCGGGCTCGGGCAAGACCACGACCGCGCTGGCCGTGATGCGGCTGCTCGAGATCACCGGCGGCCGCGTCACGCTCGCCGGCGAAGCATTCTCGGCGCTCGAAGGCGAGGCGCTGCGCCGGGCGCGCCACCGGGTGCAGATGATCTTCCAGGACCCCTACTCGTCGCTGAACCCGCGCATGCGTGCCGGCGCGATCGTGCGCGAGCCGATGCAGCGCATGCACATCGGCACCGATGCGGAGCGCGCCGGGCGCGTGCGCGCCTTGTTCGAGCAGGTCGGCCTGCGGCCGGACCAGGCGCAGCTGTTCCCGCACCAGTTCTCCGGCGGGCAACGGCAGCGCATCGGCATCGCCCGGGCGCTCGCGACCAAGCCCGAACTGGTCGTCTGCGACGAGCCGGTCTCCGCACTCGACGTCGCGATCCAGGCGCAGATCCTGAACCTGCTGGGCGCGCTGCAACGCGAATACGGCCTGACCTACCTCTTCATCTCGCACGACCTCGGGGTCGTGCAGTACCTGTGCGACGAGATCGCGGTCATGTACCTCGGCCGGGTGGTCGAGTACTCGACCCGCGAAGCGCTCTTCGAAGACCCGCTCCACCCGTACACCTGGGCCCTGCTCTCCGCGGTGCCGCGGATGGGCCGGCGGCGCAAGGGCGGCGGCTCGCGCATTCGCCTCGAAGGCGATCCGCCCAGCCCGATCAACCCACCTCCGGGTTGCCGCTTCTCGGCGCGCTGCCCGTTCGCGGAAGCACGCTGCCGCGCAGAGGAGCCGCCGTTGCGCGAGATCCGCGCCGGGCAGCGGATCGCCTGCCACCTCGTGCGCGACGACGGCACCGCGCCGCACCGGCCCGCGGCGCTATAACCGACCCAACCGACCCAGGACCGCAGATGACCACGATCTATCGCGCACGCCGAATCCTCACGATGAATCCCGCCCGTCCCGAGGCGACGCACGTTGCGGTCCGCGACGGACGCATCCTCGGCACCGGGTCGCTCGACGAACTGAAAGGCTGGGGCGCCTACACGCTCGATGAACGCTTTGCCGGCAAGGTGCTGATGCCCGGCCTGGTCGAAGGCCACAGCCACACGACCGAAGGCACCTTCTGGCGTTACACCTATGTCGGGTATTTCGACCGCACCGACCCGGAGGGCCGCGTGTGGGCCGGCGCGAATTCGATCGAAGCGGCGGTCGAGCGCCTCGAGGCGGCAGGCGAGGCGCTCTCGGACCCTGCGCAGCCGATCGCCGGCTGGGGCCTCGACCCGATCTATTACGGCGAACGCCGGTGCACGCGCCAGGACCTGGACCGCGCCTCGACGACGCGTCCGATCGGCGTGCTGCACGCCAGCGGCCACATCCTCAACGTGAACAGCCGGGCGCTCGAGCTGGCCGGCCTGTTGCGCCCCGGCGTCGACCATCCCGGCATCCCGCTCGGCGCCGACGGCCTGCCGACCGGCGAGCTCAAGGGGCCGGAGGCGATGATGCCGGCCTCGCCGCATGTCGGCTTCGACCGGGACATCCTCGCCTGCGACGAGCTCGGCCTGCGCTATTTCGCCAAGCTGTGCGTGCGCAAGGGTGTGACGACGGCAGCCGACATGGCGAGCCAGTTGCCGCAGGATGCCGTGGAGATGATGGCCCGCGTGACGAGCGAGCCCGATTTCCCGGTGCGCGTGGTTTCGCTGCGCCGGTTCCTCAACATCGGGCCGGAAGAAATCATCGGGCGGGCGCTCGAATTGCGCGCCGCCGGCACCAACCTGCTGCGCCTCGGGATCGTCAAGATCGTCGTCGACGGATCGATCCAGGGGTTCTCGGCGCGGCTCAAGTGGCCCGGCTACTACAACGGCGCGCCGAACGGCCTCTGGTACGTCGCGCCCGAACAGCTGCGCACGGTGCTCGCCGGCGCGCTCGAGCACGGCGTGCAGGTCCATGCGCACACCAACGGCGACGAAGCCACCGAGTTGCTGCTCGACTGCGTCGAGGAAGCCCTCGCGAAGCATCCGTCGCGCGACCATCGCTTCACGATCCAGCACGGCCAGCTGATCAATGCGGCGCAGTTCCGGCGCATGAAGGCGCTCGGGATGTGCGTGAACCTGTTCCCGAACCACCATTTCTACTGGGGCGACCAGCACTATTCGACCACGGTCGGCCCGGAGCGCGCCGAGCGCATGAATGCCTGCGCCACCGCGCTGGCCGCCGGCGTGCCGCTGGCGATCCACTCGGATGCGCCGGTCACGCCGCTCGGGCCTCTGTTCACCGCGTGGTGCGCGGTCAACCGACGCACCGCCAGCGGGCGCACGCTCGGCGCGGCCGAGCGCATCGGCGTGGCCGACGCGCTGCGCACGATTACGCTCGGCGCGGCCTATACGCTCAGGATCGACCACGAAGTCGGCTCGATCGAATGCGGCAAGCGCGCCGATCTCGCGGTGCTGGAAGACGATCCGCTCGAGATCGGCCCCGAGCGCCTCAAGGACGTGCGTGTCTGGGGAACGGTGCAGGACGGCCGGGTGTTCGAGGCCCCGCCGCCGCCCTGATCGAAGCGCCGATGGACGCCCCTGCAGCGCGCATCTCGGTCACCGTCATCGGCGGCTATCTCGGCGCCGGCAAGACCACGCTGGTCAACCACCTGCTGCGCAACGCCGCCGGACGGCGCATCGCAATACTGGTCAACGATTTCGGCAGCCTGCCGATCGACGCCGACCTGATCGAGGCACGAGAGGACCACCTCATCAGCATCGCCGGCGGCTGCGTGTGCTGCTCGTTCGGCAGCGACCTGATGGGCGCGTTGATGAAGATCGCGCAGCGCGTTCCGGCGCCGGATCACCTCGTCATCGAAACCAGCGGCGTCGCGCTGCCCGGCAGCGTCGCCCGCTCGGTCGCGCTGATCGTGGCCTGCGCGATCGACGGGGTCGTCGTGGTCGTGGATGCGGAGACGGTCCGCGCGCGGGCCGCCGACCCGTACATGGGCGACACGATCACCCGCCAGCTGGCGGAGGCCGATCTTGTGATCGCCAACAAGACCGACCTCGTGGCGCCAGGAACCTTGGCCAATCTGCATGAGTGGATCGGGCACGCCGCGCCTCGCGCACGCCTGATCGAATCGGTCCGCGCGCAGGTGCCCCTCGAGGTCGTGCTCGGCGGATTTGCAGACCGGGTGCCCGCGGCAGGTACCGGCACGCTTTCTTCAGGCGCGATCCGCGCGAGCGAGGACGCAACCGCCCGCTACGAAAGCGCGAGCTTCGATGTGCCCGGGCTGGTCGACGTGGCACGCCTTGCCGGCCTGCTGGCGTCGCCCGCGTGCGGGTTGGTGCGCGCCAAGGGCGTGCTGCGCGATCTCGACGGCGCACTGAAGGCGCTGCAGGTGGTCGGCGCGCGATTTGAAGTCACCCCTTATGCAGGGTCCGCGAGCGCCGGCCTCGCCTGCATCGGGTTGCGCGGGCATCTCGACCGCGGTGCGATCGAGCGGGCGATCGCGCAACCCATTGCTGCCATTTTTACGGCAACCCCCTGATTCCTGGCCGGTCTTCAGGCGAAATGCTGCCAAAGGGCCGGGTACGCCGCGGCTCGACGAGCGCTCACGGGCCCGACCAACGCGCCGCCTGATCGGTCGCGGCGGGACGGACGTGAAGACGTCGAGTTGCGAGAATCGGCGTTCGGTTTCCACGGCCGGAGTTTCTCGGTTATCGTCCGGCGTCTGCAAATTCGCAGGACGTCGCCAGGAGACAAGCCGCATGGATACCAGTCGAACCCGCCGAGCAATCCTGATCACCGGCGCCGCCACCGGAATCGGCGCCGCCACGGCCCGCCGCTTCGTCGCGGAGGGCTGGCATGTGGCGATCAACTGCCTTGACGCCTCGCAGCGCGAAGCGGCAAATGCCATTGCCGCTACCGCCACCGCCGACGGACAGAAGACAATCGTGCTGGAGGGCGACGTCACGCGCGACGCCGATTGCGTCTCACTCGTGGAGCGCGCGGTCGAGGCGTTCGGCCGGCTCGATGCGCTGGTCAACGCCGCCGGCATCAGCAAGATGGTCCCGCAACCCGACCTGCATGGATTGTCGGCCGAAGACTTCCAGCGCATCTACGCAGTCAATACCATCGGCCCGTTCCAGATGATCCGCGCCGCGGCCCCGCACCTGAAGGCCACCGGCAAAGGCGCGGTCGTCAACATCACCTCTCGCGCAGGCGTCACGGGAGGCGGCTCGTCGATCGCCTACGCCGCTTCCAAGGGCGCCGCGAACACGCTGACGCTTTCGCTTGCCCGCGTGCTCGCGCCCGAGATCCGCGTGAATGCGGTCTGCCCTGCACTCACCGAACACGGCTTCGTCGAGCGCCTTGCGCCCGAATCGTTCGCCGAACGCAAAGCCCGCCAGATCGCGATCTCGCCGCTCAAGCAGATCGGCAAGCCCGAAGAAGTGGCTGAAGCGATCCACTGGCTGGTTGCGAGCGGCTCGATGATGACCGGGTCGCTCGTCGATCTGGACTTCGGCATGCACTTGAATGCCACCTGACCCCGATGGGCGGTCGTCTCCGTTTTCAGTAGTCCGTCCGTGCGACAAGTCCGCATCCCGTCTTGCTGACCATGGACGGACCCGACGCTGGAACGCGGCGTCTGTAATTTCAGTCTGCAGTCAAATTGCTGCAATCGGCCCGAAGCGCGAAGGGATGCTGAATTGACGTACGTTTGAGTCTTGGCACTCCCAGACGAAATGTAGTATTGTTTCTACAATACCTTTCGCTGCGAGCCTAGCCGTGACTATCACCACGATCTCCAGCCGGCAGTTCAACCAGGACGTCAGCGGCGCCAAGCGCGCAGCCGAAAACGGGCCGGTAATCATCACCGACCGCGGTCAGCCCGCATACGTTCTGCTGCGCCATGAGGCCTACCGGCGCCTGGCCGGAGAAGCCTCCAGCATCCGGGCTCTGCTGGATCTGCCAGGCACCGAGAACGTCGAGTTCGATCCGCCGCGCCTGGGCAGCGGCGTAATGCGCCCACCCGACCTGTCCTGATGTTCCTCCTCGATACCAACGTCCTGTCGGAGTTGCGCCGACGCGAACGCACTCACCCCAAGGTGGCGGCATGGGCCGACAGCGTTCACGCCGGCGACTTGTTCGTGTCGGTGATCACCATCCTCGAAATTGAAGCCGGCACGCTCCTGCTCGCGCGGCGCGACGAAGCGCAGGGGGCTGTGTTGCGGACCTGGATAGATGACAAGGTGCTGCCCGCCTTCGCGGGGCGCATTCTGTCCATCGATACCGCTGTCGCTCTGCGCTGCGCGCGGCTGCATGTGCCCGATCCACGGTCCGAGCGCGACGCCCTGATTGCGGCAACCGCGCTCGTTCACCAGCTCCGCGTGGTCACGCGCAATTGCGCCGACTTCCAGCCCATGGGCGTCGATCTGCTCAATCCCTGGGTCTGATCAAGTCGAGTATCGCTGCGCGCCGGGACGGAAAGGGCCCCGGAGCCGCGTGTACACTCGCACAAGATCGAGACTTTCACCTGTCCGTACGCCAACTAGAACAATGCGCGAGACAGTCCGACAGATCACTGCTGAACGCCTCCTCGAAGCCGTGGCCGCGGTGGCGACGGAGGCGCGCCCGCACGTCACGCCCCACGTGACGCTGGACAGCTCGTTCGAGAAAGACCTCGGCCTGGACAGCCTCGCGCGCGTCGAGCTCGTGCTGCGGCTCGAAACGCTGTTCGACGCGAGCCTGCCGGAACAGGCGCTCGCGACCGCCGAGACGCCGCGCGACCTGCTGCGCTTCCTGCGCGCGAGCGCCGGCATCGCGCACGAGGCGCCGGACCGCGACGCGGCCGGCGAAATGAGCCTGGTGCAGGCGGACGGCGTGCGCGCGCCCTCGGACACGCAGGCGCGCTCGCTCACCGAAGCGCTCGAATACCACATGCAGCGCCAGCCCGACCGGCTGACGGTGTTCATGTACGAGGACCACAAGGAATACCCGCTCACCTACCGCGCGCTCTGGGACGGCTCGATCGGCTATGCGGCGCAGCTCAGGCGCGCCGGGCTGGAGCGCGGCCAGATGGTTGCGATCATGCTGCCGACCTGCCGGCAGTACCTGTTCTCGTTCTACGGCGTGCTGCTCGCCGGCGGCGTGCCGGTGCCGCTCTATCCGCCGGCGCGGCTGACGACCATCGAGGACCACATGACCCGGCATGTGGCGATCCTGAAGAGCGCAGCGCCGACGATCATGATCACGGTGCGCGAGGCGAAATCGCTCGCCTACCTGCTGCGCGCCCAGGTCGAGTCGTTGCAACAGGTCCTCGTACCGGACGACCTCGAAGGCGCAGCGCCCGCGGATTTCGCGCCGGTGCACGGCAACCCCGGTGACACCGGCTTCCTGCAGTACACCTCGGGCAGCACCGGCAACCCGAAAGGCGTGGTCCTCTCTCACGCCAACCTGATGGCCAACGTGCGCGCGATGGGCGCAGCGGTCAACGCCAATCCGGAGGACGTTTTCGTCAGCTGGCTGCCGCTGTACCACGACCTCGGCCTGATCGGCGCGAATTTCGCCTCGCTGGTGCTCGGCTTCCCGACCGTGCTGATGTCCCCGCTCGCCTTCCTGTCGAGGCCGGCCAGCTGGATGCGCGCGATCCACCGCCATCGCGGCACGATGTCCGGCGGCCCGAATTTCTCGTTCGAACTGTGCCTGCGCCGGATCTCGGACGAGGACATGGAGGGCATCGACCTGTCGTCGTGGCGATTCGCCTTCAACGCGGCCGAGCCCGTGAGCCCCGACACGATCATCGAGTTCGAGAAGCGCTTCGGCAAGTACGGGTTGCGCAAGAACTGCCTGTCGCCTTCCTACGGCCTGGCCGAGTCTTCGGTCGGCGTCGCGATCACGGTGCCCGGCAGTCCATGGCGCGCCGATCGGCTGGATCGCGAACGCTTCACGCGCACCGGGGAGGCGGTTGAGGCCCGGCCCGACGATCCCTCGCCGCTGATCGTGATCGGTTGCGGCACGCCGATCCCGGGCCACGACATCCGTGCCGTCGACGCAGCGGGCCTCGAGTTGCCCGACCGGCAGGAGGGCCTGCTGCAGTTCCGCGGCCCTTCGTCGACTTCCGGCTACTACCGCAACCCGGAGGCGACGAAGACGCTGTTCGACGGCGAATGGGTGAATACCGGCGACCGGGCCTACCTGTCCGAGGGCGTGCTGTTCCTCACCGGCCGCGAGAAGGACATCATCATCCGCGGCGGGCGCAACATCAGTCCTTACGAACTCGAGCAGGCAGTGGGCGACCTCGCCGGCGTGCGCCGCGGCTGCGTCGCGGTGTTCGGCAGCCGCGACCCGGCGGCCGGCACCGAGCGCGTCGTGGTGCTTGCCGAAATGCGCGAACGCGACACTTCGCGGCACGACGACCTCAAACGCATGATCAACGACCTTGCCGTGGGCCTGATCGGCGCGCCGGCCGACGACATCGTCCTCGCCCCGCCGGGGACCGTGCCGAAGACCTCCAGCGGCAAGATCCGCCGCGTCGCGGCGCGCGAGTTCTACGAGCGCGGCCCCTCGGCGGTCAAGCCGCAGGCGGTCTGGCTGCAGTTCGCGCGGCTGATGCTTTCGGGCGCCGCGCCGCAATTGCGCCGCGGGTGGCGCACCCTCGGCGGCGTCGCGTTCGCGCTGCGCGGATACCTCGCATTCGGCCTGCTGTTCCCGTTCGCGCTCGTCGCCGCCCTCGTGGCGCCGGGCAGGACCTGCTGGAACGTCGGCAAAGGCGTCGCAAAGTGGTTCCTGGTCCTTTCGGGGCTCCCTGTGGCAGTGCGCGGCCTCGAGCACCTTGAACGCACGTCCCCGGTCGTGCTCGCGGTCAACCACACCAGTTACCTGGATGCGCTGGTGCTGCTCTCGCTGCTCGACTACCGCGGCTACGCCTTCGTCGCCAAGCGCGAGTTCCAGGACAACCCGCTGATGCGCGCCTTGCTGTCCGGATTCGGCACGCAGTTCATAGAACGTTTCGACGTGGCGAAGAGCGCCGAGGACGCGAACGCGCTCGGCGAGATCGCGCGGCGCGGCATTTCGCTGATCGTGTTCCCCGAAGGAACGCTCACGCGGAGCACCGGCCTCATGAGCTTTCGCACCGGCGCGTTCCAAGCCGCCGCGCAAGCCGGCGTCCCGGTGGTGCCGGTGTCGCTGCGCGGCGTTCGCTCGGTGCTGCGCGACGGCACCTGGTACCTGCGCAAGGCGGCGATCACGGTGACCGTCGGCGCACCGGTGGCCCCCGAGGGCACGGACTGGGGCGCGGCCATCAAGTTGCGCAATGCGGTACGCGCCGAGGTGCTGCGCTCCTGCGGCGAGCCGGACATCGGCGCCGCGGGGCTTTGAGCAGGCGGCAGCGCATTCGACCGTGACGTCCGCCGGCAAGCCCGTGATCGACAGGAAGGCGACTTCGATTGCCCGGCGGCAAGTGCTTGCGAGGCTGGCCGCAGCCGCGGCTTCCACCGCGGCCGGCACTGTTCCCTTCATCGCTCCGGCATTCGGTATCGACGAAACACCCGGCCCCGTATTCGATCCAGGCGGACCCGATGCGCAGCTCTACGGCATGGCGGACAACTACCCGGTGCCCGGCCGCGCCGCGGCAATCTCCGAGGGCAACCCCTGGTCACCCGGATATCGCGTAGGCGCCTTCAGCCACCTCGATGCAATTTACGCGACGCGGGCGGCGCGCCGGGCCGCCGGGCCATGGCGATTCAGGCGCGCGGACACCGCCGACATCAGCTATCGCTTCAAGGGGCAGCAGGCGTCACTGACCGGCTATCTTTCCCGCCACCCCGTCACCGGCCTCCTGGTGGCCCGGGACGATTCGATCCTGTTCGAGCACTATCAATACGCGCGGACCGACGCGGACCGGTTGCTCGGGCAGTCGATGACCAAGTCGCTCACGGGACTGTTGCTAGGCATCGCCATTGCCGACGGCGCAATCGGGTCGATCGACGACACGCCCGAGAAGTACGTCGCGGGATTCAAGGGGAGCGAATACGGCCGCACCCCGATTCGCGACCTCCTCCACATGGCGTCGGGCGTCGACTTCGGCGAGGACCGCGACGGCGGGCGCGACCTGAACCGCCTCTGGCTCGACATGGTCCTTGGCGCCTGGTACGGGAGGAAGGGAACCCTGGGCAGCATCACGCAGTTCAACAGCCGAGTGGCACCTCCGGGCACCAGGTTCCGCTACGCAAGCATCGAGCCCGACGTCCTCGGCGTGCTGCTTCGTCAAGTCCTCGGCAAGCCGCTGTCGGACTACCTGGGGGAAAAGGTGTGGCAGCCGATCGGCGCGGAGGCCGATGCGACCTGGCTCGTCGACGCCGAGGGGATCGAGGTCGCGCACTTCGGGTTCAGCGCGGTCCTGCGCGACTACGCGCGACTCGCCCGCCTTCTCGCGTGCGATGGCACGTGGGGCAGCCGCCAGGTGGTCCCCGCCGAATGGGTTCACGCAGCCACCACCGTGCGGCCGTCGGATGAATACCTCGCACCGGGCAAGGCGATGCAGAAGTTCGGCTATGGCTACCTGCTTTGGCTGCTCCCTGGCACGCGGCGGCAGTTCGCGCTCGTCGGCCAGAACGGCCAGCGCATTTGCGTCGACCCTGCGTTGAAACTCGTGATGGTCCATACCGCGCTCGAAGACAACGCGGAGTTCTGGCCGATGTGGACTGCGGTGGTCGAGCAGCTTGCCTAGCGTGGGGTGAAGTCGGCCCCGCCCTACCGCTGCGCCCGCCGCAACACCGCGTTCGCAAGCACGTTCACCCCCGGCACGGTCCGCTCCAGCGTCGCGTGCTCATGGTTGTTGTGCGTGATGCCATCGGTACAGGGCGTGAAGATCATCGCGGTGGGCGCGACGCGGGCGACGTAGTAGGCATCGTGTCCCGCCTGCGAAGGCAGGTCGAGCGAGGCGAGGCCGAGACTGCGCGCGGTGTCGCGCACCAGGCCGATGCACTCCTTGTCGAACAGATCGGCGTTCCATGTCCAGTTCTCGAGCACTTTCATTTCGGTGTTCGAGCGCTTTGCCGCCTCGGCCATCGACGCATTGAAATCGGCGAGCATCTGCGCCGCGATCTTCGGGTCCTCGTGGCGCACGTCGCCGGTGAACTGCGCCCAGTCCGAGAGGATGCCGGGCTTGTTCGGCCAGGCGACGATCCGCGCCGCGGTGCCCTTGCCTTCGGTCGCGTGGTATTTCCAGCCGACGTCGTTGACCGCCACCGCGAGCATCGCGGCCCCGACCAGCGCGTTCTTCCGCTTGTCCATCGGCCACGGGCCGGTATGCGCAGTCTCGCCCGTGACCTCGACGATGAATCCGTGCGCGGTGTAGCCGTGCGTGACCACGCCGACGTCGATGCCCTTCGCATCGAGGATCGGGCCCTGCTCGATGTGCAACTCGAAATAGGCGTCGAGCGCCCGGCCGCCTACCGGCGCCGGTCCCGCATAACCGATACGCGCGAGTTCGTCACCCAGCCGCTTGCCGTCATCGTCCTTGCGGTCGAGCACCCATTCCGGCGTGAATGCGCCGGCAAACGCGCCAGAGGCGATCATCGGCGGCGAGAACCGGGCGCCCTCCTCGTTGGTCCACGACACCACTTCCACCGGGCGCCGCGTCGCGATGCCGAGGTCGTTCAGCGTACGCACCACTTCCAGCCCGGCCAGCACGCCGACGATGCCGTCGTAGCGCCCGCCGTTGACCTGCGTGTCGAGGTGGCTGCCGATCACCACCGGCGGCAGCGAATCGTCCGTGCCCGCGCGGCGCGCGAAGATGTTGCCGACGCCGTCCACCGTGACCGTGCAGCCGGCCACCTTGCACCAGCCGACGAATTCGTCGCGCATCTCCTTGTCTGCATCGCACAGCGCTACGCGGGCAAGGCCGCCCGGCCGCCCGAGGCCGATTTCGGCAGAGCGCTCGACCGACTGCCAGTAGCGGCGGGCGTCGATGGAAATGGCCGGAAGTTGCGGAGCGTTCATGGCATTTCCCGCCGGAGCACGGATGAACCAAGACTATAGCTCACTCGGCACGGATACCGCGTCGCGTCAGGAGAACCTCCAGTCGTGGCAGAGACTCGCTGTCCTCCTTCAGCGCAAGCAACGTGCGAAGCTCCGTACGCACGCTGGGCCAGTCGACACGCCCACCCGACTTGGCCACAATGCCCTCGACATCGAGCCAGTCCTGCGGCCGGCCAGCGAAGACTTTGAATACGATCAGCGCGTCCGCAGAACACAGCCGGAGCCGCACGCCGTCCGCGATCTCTACAATTTCGGATCTTTCAACGGCCGCGCTTTCGAAATCCAGTGCCCCGAGAGATACGTCAAGCGGAATCCCGTTCGAAGCGCGCAGCAGCACAACGCGATGCCGAAGGGCGAAATCCCGCATGCCTTCCATCCGTGCAGCGAAGCTCGAGAGCAGCGCGTCCACGTAGCGCGGTTCGTCACCGACGCCGGTGAACACCGTGAGATCGGCGTCGCGCGTTAGCCGCGGCTCGCCCCAATGCTGTACAGCAACGCCGCCAATAAAACAAAATTTCCAGCCTGCGCTGGTGCAGAACCGCTGGATTTCTGCAGCAGCCGCCAGCAGCCGATTAGCCTCGCCCATGCGCGCGTAGTGCACCGAACAAACGCTGCATCTCGACCAGCCCCGCGCCGAACGTGTCCCGAGATTCGCCGTCGAGGATCCCTCCGAGCTGCAACATGTCGTAGGCGGCTTGACGGGATTCCGCAGGCGACTGGCTCGCCAGCGCAGCATACCGCAGCTTCTCGAGCGCAAAGCCGGTTTCCCGCCACTGGGCGACCAAGCGTTTCTGCTCCTCTGCGTGCGACGGATTCATATTTGTCAGTTTAGCAGGTGGTTGAGACAGCGGCCTGCCGCGCGTCGGCTGCCACGCCCGTTGGAGGTTCCTTATCGAGCAAGATTCCGGCATGTCCGTCTTGTCCTGCGCACCGCACCCTCTGCACCCCAGCGCACAGACTTCCGCTGCGTCACTTCATATAGTGTGCGCTCCATGAACAGAGCACGAACATGATGAGCACCTCGCATCGCCTGCACGCTCGCGACATCTCTGATGCGACCGTCCCGCTGCAGTTCATCAAGGAATTCGAGCATGAATCCCTGCGCTGGCCGCCGCACCTGGACCACCTCGCGATCGTCGGTCGCCTGGTCGCGATCCGTGAATCCGCCCCTTGGTACCGGGGCGGGCTTGCCGGCCTCGCGCACCTGCTCGCCGGCGTGGAAACCATGTCGACCTCGCAGGTAGCTGGCAGCGTGCTCGCCGCGTTGGTCTGGACCTGGGAAAACCCCGGCTATGGGTTCCTCGCCGAGCAACTGCAAATTGTCGCGGTGAACATGAAGAACCTCGAACGGGATTGAGCGCCTTGCGCGGTTCGAAGGTAGTGGCCGCGCAACCATTCCCGGTGGGGAACCGATCCGAGAAGGGCAAGCCGCTCGCCACGCCTGCGCCCTGACCGGTAAATACTGCCAAATTCGGCCGCATGTCCGCGCCAGTAGTGGCGTTTCGGCCGAAATGCTGCCACCGGACTGCCGGAGGCCGCGCCGTCAACGATGTGGAAGGCATCCCGCAGCGCAGCACCCGCCCGGCCTCGTTTCGGACAACCAGAGCTTTAGCTTTTCGAGCCGGTAAGTAGAATTGTTCGCATTAATTCTTGAGGAGGGATCATGGCGAAGACAGACCGCAGGTCCGGGACGTCCCGGCGCAAATTCCTGGGAGGCGTGGCAGGCGCAGGGGTCCTGTCCGCACTCGCCCCCGCATCGCGCGTGCTGGCCGCACAGCCCGGCAGTTCCGGCGCGCTCGGCCTGGCCGAGATTCCCGACGGCACACTGGCCGAACAGTTGATGTATGCCCTGCCGGGCAAGGTCCCGCTGATCAAGAAGACCTACCGTCCGCCGAATTTCGAGACCCCGGTAGAGTATTTCAGGACGCCGATCACGCCGGCGAATGCATTCTTCGTCCGCTGGCACCTGGCCGGCATTCCGCAGGTGAAGGCGGCCGACTGGAGCCTTGCGGTCGGCGGCGATTCCGCGGGACGCGAGATGCGCTTTACGCTCGCGCAGTTGCGCAAGGACTTCGCGCATGCGGAAGTCACCGCGGTCTGCCAGTGCTCCGGCAATCGGCGCGGCCTGTTCGAACCGCATGTGGCCGGTGTCGAATGGGGCGTGGGCGCGATGGGCAATGCCGTCTGGCGCGGCGTGCGCCTCAAGGACGTGCTCGCCAAAGCGGGGGTCAAGCCGGGCGCGATCGAGGTTGTCCTCGACGGCGCCGACCACGCGCCGCTCGAGAAGACGCCGGACTTCGTGAAGTCGCTGCCGATCGACGTCGCGATGAGCGACGACGTGCTCATCGCCTTCGAGATGAACGGCAAGCCGCTGCCGCACTGGAACGGTTTCCCGGCGCGCCTGGTCGTGCCCGGGTGGACCGGCACCTACTGGGTCAAGCAGCTCACCAGCCTCAAGGTGATGTCCTCGCCCGAGAAGAACTTCTGGATGAGCACCGCCTACCGGCTGCCGCGCGGCAAGTTCGTGACGCCCACCTTCAAGTCGCAGCTCTATTCGCCCAACGAGCCGATCACCGCGATGGTGGTCAACTCGCTGGTGACCTCGCTCAGGTCCGGCCAGCAGATCGCCCGCGGCAAGCCGCTCGATGTGCGCGGCGTCGCGTGGGACGGCGGCGCGGGGATCGCCAAGGTCGAAGTCTCGATCGACTCCGGCGGGAGCTGGGTGAGCGCAAGGCTCGGCAAGGACCTTGGCAGATACTCGTTCCGCGAGTTCTCGTTCAGTGCGCCGATGCACGAGCAGGGATCGCGCGTGGTCATGGCGCGCGCCACCAACAAGGCAGGCCAGACGCAGGTCAACCAGTTGATCCACAACCCGGCCGGCTACCACCACAACGTGATCCAGCGGATCTACGTGGAGATCGTATGAGGAGCGCGCAGATGAGACTCGTGATTGCGACCCTTGCCCTGCTCGCCGCGGGCGCCGCCTCCGGGCAGGAATCGAAGGTTACCCTCGCCGAAGGCGACGGAAAGACGCAGACGCAGGCCTGCATCGCCTGCCACAGCCTGGACTACATCCAGATGAACTCGCGGTTCCTGGACAAGGCCGGCTGGACCGCGGCGGTCAACAAGATGATCAACGTCTTCGGCGCGCCGATCCCGAAGACGGACGTCGAGGCGATCGCCGGCTATCTCGCGAAGAACTACGGCAAGCCGTAGGCGGATCGGCCGTGCGGATACCGTGCGTCACACCCTGGCGCGCGGGTCCTTCTTCGCAAGCCTCGCGAGCAGGTAATCGACCTCCGCGCGCGCCGCGGGCGTGAGCGCTGAAAATGGTTTGCGCATCGCGTCCGAGGCGATGATCCCGCGCTTCATCATCACGTACTTGCGTACCGCGAGGCCGGGCCCCGGCTGCTGCTCGTAGCGGATCATCGGAAGGTGCGCGTCGAAGAGGTCGTGCGCCTCGTCGCGCTTGCCGGCCTTCGACAGGCGCACCACGTCGACCAGCATGTCCGGGAAACAGTAGCCGGTGTTCGCGCCGTCGGCGCCCCGCTCCATCTCGAAATCGAGGAAGAGCGCGTTGTTGCCGGTCAGGATCGAGATCCTGCGCATCGAGCCGTCCTTCTCCCACGCGCGCAGCGCGGAGATCTTCTCCAGCCCCGGCCAGTCCTCGTGCTTGAGCACCGCGCACGACGGGTTCTCGGTCACGATCCGGCGGATCAGCGCGGGCGTCATCTGCACCGAGAACGTCAGCGGGTAGTCCTGGATCACGAAAGGCACATCGGCACCGATGGCTTCGACCGCATTGCGGTAGTACTGCGCGATCGAGTCGTCGGTGCGCAGCGTGTTCGGCGGCGCGATCATCACGCCGCCGGCGCCCGCGGCCATGACGTCCCGGGTGAGCGCGCCCATCGCAGAAAAGCCCGGCGACGAAACGCCGATGACGATCGGCAGCCTGGTGCGCGCCGCGACGCGCCTGACGATCCCCACCGACTCCTCGTGCGTCATCTTGGCCGCTTCGCCGAGCTGGCCGAGGAGCGTCAGGCCGTCCGCGCCGGCCGCGACGAAAAAATCCGTCATCCGGTCGATCGAATCGTCGTCGATCCGGCCGTCGGGATGAAAAGGCGTCGGGGCGATCACGTAGACGCCCTTCGCGTTCGTATCCAGCATCCGGGCGATCTTACCGCACCCCGGTCAGAGGCGATCCTGGCAACGTGGGTCGCTGGCTTGCACTTGGCGCCCGAATTGTATATGATGACCATAATATGCGAAAAACACCCTCTCGCTCCAAGGAAGCCACGCACGAGCGCATCGTGAAAGCGGCCGCGCGCGCCATCCGGCGCAGCGGCTATGACGGCACCGGGGTCGCGGACATCATGAAGGATGTCGGCCTCACGCATGGCGGCTTCTATGCCCACTTCGCCTCGCGTGACGCAATGCTCGCCGAGGCCGCTGACTGTGCGGGCAGCGAAAGCGTGGAATTCATGGAGCGTGTCGTCGCTGCCGCGCCGCCGAAGAAGGCGCTGCAGGCGATGCTGCTGGCTTATCTGTCCAAGGAACACGTAGCCGGCGTGGAGACCGGCTGCGCAACGGCCGCGCTCGGCTCGGAGATGCCGCGCCAGGCGCCTGAAGTGCGGCGCGCGGCCACCCGCCGGATCAAGGAGATGATCGATCTCATCGCGCGCCAGTTGCCTGACTGGGGGCGCTCGAGCGCGCACGAGCGCGCCCTCGTGACAGCGGCAACGATGGTCGGCGCACTCGTGCTCGCCCGTGCCGTCGACGACAGCCGGCTTTCCGATGCGCTGCGCGAGGCGGCGCTGAACCACCTCTCCCGCACCGAAGGCTGACGCCCTTTGTTGACGCGCCGGTTTCAGGCTCGAACCAAAATATGATGTTCGTCATATTTATTCCTCACAACCGAAAGGAATCTCCATGAAGAACAGGGAATCCATCGCGCTCGTCACGGGCGCCTCGACAGGCATCGGCGAAGCGACGGCGCAGCGGCTCGCGAAGGCGGGCTACCAGGTCTACGGCACCAGCAGGCGCGGATCCGAGGCGGCAAGGCGCGCCTTCGCAATGCTGCCGCTCGACGTGACAAGCGATGAATCGGTCCAGGCTGCCGTCGGCGAGGTAATGCGGTTGCACGGCCGCATCGATCTGCTCGTGAACAACGCCGGCTTCGGCATCGCCCCCGCCGCAGCCGAGGAGAGTTCGATTGCGCAGGCCCGATCCATCTTCGACACGAACTTCTTCGGGATCGTCCGGATGACCCGCGCCGTCGTGCCGCACATGCGGCGCCAGGGCGGCGGGCGCATCGTGAACATCGGTTCCGTGCTGGGCTTCCTGCCGATGCCGTACGCGGCGCTCTATGCCGCGACCAAGCATGCGGTTGCAGGCTACTCGGAATCGCTCGACCATGAACTGCGCACAAGGGGCATTCGCGTCTCGGTCGTCGAGCCCGCCTACACAAAGACGCAGTTCGACGCGAACTTCCTGGAGCCCGACGCCAGGATCGACGAGTATCACGAGATTCGTACGTCCCTGGGCAAGACGCTGCGGACAGTGATGGCCGCCGCCGATGCGCCGGAGGTCGTGGCCGACGTGGTCCTCAAGGCCGCGAGCGCAGCCCGCCCGAAGCTCCGCTACACGGCCGGAGCCGTCGCGGGACGCCTGCGGCTGCTGCGCAGATTCGCACCCGCCGGCGTGCTCGACGCGGGAATCCGGAAAGACCTCCGGCTCGACGCGTAAGCGGCATGGCTGCCTCACCCCCGAACCGGCTGCGCCGGAAATAAGGAACAACCATGCGAGCATTTGTTGTCGAGCGCTACGGAAAAAAGCGCGCGTTGCGGCTGGCGGAAATGCCGACGCCGGAACCGCGCGATGACGAGGTCCTGGTCGAGATCCATGCCGCCGGCGTGAACCTGCTGGACTCCAAGATCAGGGACGGCGAGTTCAAGCTCGTCCTTCCCTATCGCCTGCCCTTCATCCTGGGTCACGATGTGGCCGGGGTGGTGGCGAAGGTCGGCCCGCTCGTGCGGCAGTTCAAGCGGGGCGATGAAGTCTATGCCCGGCCGGATGACTTCCGGATAGGCACGTTCGCCGAATTCGTCCCGGTCAGGGAGGCGTCGCTGGCGCCCAAGCCCGAGAACCTCACGATGGAAGAGGCCGCCTCCATCCCTTTGGTGGGCCTGACGGCGTGGCAGGCACTGGTCGAGAAGGCGGAACTGAAGAAAGGGCAAAAGGTCTTCATTCAGGCCGGCTCCGGCGGCGTCGGCAGTTTCGCCATCCAGCTGGCCAAGCATCTGGGCGCCACCGTCGCCACGACGACGAGCACGGCCAACGTCGCGCTCGTGAAGAGCCTGGGGGCGGAGGTCGTCATCGACTACAAGACCCAGGACTTCGAAAAGGTCTTGCGCGACTACGACGTGGTCCTGCACAGCCAGGATGGCAGGACGCTCGAGAAATCCCTCCGCATACTCAAGAGCGGGGGAAAGCTCATTTCCATCTCCGGGCCGCCGGACCTCGACTTCGGCGAGGAAATCGCCGCACCCTGGTTCGTAAAGCTGGTCATGCGGCTCCTGAGTTCGGGCGTCAGGCGAAAGGCGCGAAGCCTGGGCATCGGCTACGCCTTCCTCTTCATGAAAGCGAACGGGGCACAACTTCGGCTGATCACCCGTCTCATCGAAGAAGGTGCGATCCGCCCCGTGATCGACAAGGTCTTCCCGTTCGAGTCTACCAACGAGGCCTTGACCTACGTCGAAGCCGGCCACGCGAAGGGCAAAGTCGTCGTCAAAATAAAATGAAGCCGCCTCGCTCCCTGGATCAGACGGCACAGCCCGCAGGGGACCGCGCCGCCGACCCACTGCTCACGGCACCGATCCTGCCGATGCTCGTGCGATTTGCGCTGCCGAACATGGGCGCGATGCTGGCTACGGCGCTGGCAGCAATCGCCGAGACGACTTATGTCGGCCGGCTCGGCGTAGCATCGCTCGCCGGGATGGCGCTCGTGTTTCCGATGGTCATGCTGCAGTTGATGCTGTCGGGCGGCGCGATGGGCGGCGGCGTGTCGTCCGCCGTGAGCCGCGCGCTCGGCGCCGGGGATGGGGCGCGAGCGAACGCGCTTGCCGTGCACGCGATGTGGATAGGGCTGTCGGCGGGAGCACTGTACACAGCGCTGATGCTCGCCTTCGGCCCCGCCGTGTATTCGGCGCTTGGCGGACGCGACGAGGCGCTGGCGCAAGCGATCGCCTACTCGAACGTCGCGTTCACCGGGTCGATCGGCGTCTGGCTCATGAACACCTTTGCGTCGGTGGTCCGTGGCTCGGGGAACATGCCGGTGCCCTCGGCGACCTTTCTTGCTGTGTCCGTGCTACAGGTCCTGGTTGGCGGTGCGCTCGGGCTTGGCTGGGGACCGTTTCCCCGGCTGGGCATGGCCGGCGTCGCGGCCGGGCAGGTGATTGCTTACGCGCTGGGCACGATGTACCTGTACGCCTATCTGGGATCGAACCGCTCGCGGATCCGGCTGGCGGTGCGCGCGACGCCGCTGCGGTGGGAGTTGCTGCGCGACATCCTGAAAGTGGGTGCGCTCGCCTGCATCTCGCCGTTCCAGACGGTGCTGACGATACTGATCCTCACCTGGCTCGTCGCTCAATTCGGCACCACGGCGCTCGCCGGCTACGGCATCGGCACCCGCCTCGAATTCCTGCTGATCCCCCTCGGATTCGCCATCGGCGTGGCTTCCGTCCCTCTCGTGGGCATGGCCATGGGCGCCGGCAAGATCGCGCGCGCCCGGCGCGCGACCTGGGTCGCGGCGGCACTCGCAAGCGCGCTGCTCGGCACGCTGGGGCTGGTGGTGGCGATCGCGCCCGACCTGTGGACCCGCCGGTTTACGCAAGACCCGGAGGTGCTTGCCTCGGCCGCCGTCTACTTCCACTGGGCGGGCCCCTGCTATGGGCTGTTCGGCCTGGGGCTTTGCCTGTATTTTTCGGCGCTCGGCGCCGGCAAGGTCGGCGGCCCGGTCCTCGCCGGTACCCTCAGGCTCGTTGTGATTGCACTGGGGGGATGGGCACTCGCCGCGGCAAATGCGCCCTCGTGGACGATATTCGCGCTCGTTGCGCTCGGGATGGCGGCCTACGGAATCGCCTCGGTCATCGCCGTACGTTACGCGAATTGGGGAAGCGCCTAGGAGTTCAAACCGCCCTTCGCGTCCGTATCCAGCTTCACTTCGCTATTCCCTCCGGGACCGACAGCGCCCCGCTCTTCAACAGCGCCTCGATCTTGTCGGCCGGATATCCCAGCGTTTTCGCAAGCACATCCCGCGTGTCTTCGCCCGCCCGATAAGGTGCGGCGCCGCGCGCGTGCACCGCCGCGCCGTCGATATGGAACGGCGCCGAGGTCACGCGCACTTCGCCGCGCGCCGGATGCGGGATCGTCGTGAAGGCTTCGCGCTCGGCCATGTGCGGATGCGCGAGCACGTCCTCGATCGCCTGCACCGGCGCGCAGGGTACGCGCGCGGCCGTGAGCGCGGTGACTGCGCCTTCCATCGACTCGAAGCCGTCGAGCCAGTCGCAGATCACTTGCCGAAGCTCGCCCCAGTGATCGCGCCTGCCTTGAGGTGTGGAGAATTTCTCCGCGCCGGCAGGGCCGCCCGGCCCGCCCATCGCGGCCAGCAGCCGATCCCAGGTCGTGCCGCCGCCGATGAACTGCACCGCAAGCTGCCGGCCCTTGACCGGGTGGATGATCATTCCCGGCCGCGGGCTCTTGGTGAATTCGCCGCCGTTGAGCGCCGCCGCGATGCCGATGTCCTCCGCGGCCCACAGCGACTGCAGCATCGAGACGTCGAGATAGGCGCCCTGCCCGGTGCGTTGGCGTCGCAATACCGCCGCCAGCACCAGGCCGAATGCGTGCACACCGGCCAGCGCATCAGCCGACTGCAAATAGGCCACGCGCGGATCCGGCGCGCCCTGCCGGTCGAGGTCCATCGCACCCGACGCGGCATTGATCAGGTGCGCGAATGCCGGCCGGTCGCGCAGCGGGCCGGTCTGCCCGTAGCCCGAGATCGAGCAATAGACGATCGACGGATTCACCGCCGCAACTGCCTTGTAGTCCAGGCCGTGGCGCTCCATGACGCCGGGCACGAAATTCTCGATCAGCACGTCGGACTTGCGCGCGAGGTCGAACACGACCTCCTTCGCCGCAGGGTTCGCGAGGTCGATCGCGATGCTTTCCTTGCCGGCATTGAAGCGCACGAAATAGCTGCTCTGGTCGCGGCGCCCCCCCTCCAGTTGCAGGTAGAACGCCCGCGTGTCGTCGCCGAGTTCCGGCCGCTCGACCTTGATGATCCGCGCGCCGAGGTCCGCCAGCAGGCGCGTGCAGTAGGGGCCCGCGAGCACGCGCGTGAAGTCGAGGACGGTCAGGCCTTCGAGCATCGCCTCCATCAGGCAGCCCGCGCGTCCGTGCCGCGCGCCTCGACGCCGCACCACTCGGCGACGAAGAGCGCCAGCGTCTGCGTCACGCGGCGCATCGACTCGAGGTCGACGCGCTCGTCGAAGGCGTGGATGTTCTCCGCGGCCGGGCCGTACACCAGCGCGGGAATGCCGGCGTACAGGCCGTAGAAGCGCGCGTCCGTAGTGCCGGTGCCGGCCCGCTGGCCGAGCGCCGCGCCGCAGATCGTCTCGTGGCATCGCTCCAGCAATCCCTGTGCTTCGCTCCCCTGCGGCAGCACATAGCCCTCGGCCTGGAAACCGTGGTACACGACCTGCGGCGGATTCTTCGCGAGGAATGCGTCTTGCGCGGCCGCCGCGGCCACCGTGGCCTCGACTTCGCGCCGCACTTCGGCGAGGTCCTGCCCCGGGTACAGACCGATCCGCATGTCGAACGTGCACCACGAAGGCACGCTCGAAGTCCAGTCGCCGCCCTCGATCTTGCTGACGACGAAATTGATCGGATGCGCATGGCCTGCGAACGCCGGATGCTTCGTCTCGTTCCAGCGGTGCTCGAGTCGATGCAGCGCGGCGATGATCGGGAAGCACGCCTCTATCGCATTCGCCCCGCTGCCGGCCACGGCCACGTGCACCGGCTTGCCGCGCACCTTGACCTGGAACCACATCACGCCCACTTGCGCCGCGCCGAGCGTGCCGCCCGAGGGCTCGGTGATCAGCGCGGCCTCGGCGCGATAGCCGCGCTGCAGGCAGGCAAGCGCGCCGTTGCCGGTGCATTCCTCCTCGATGACCGATTGCACGTAGACGTCGGCCGCGGGCGCAAGGCCCAGGCTGGCCAGGGCATCGAGCGCAAACAGGTTGGCGGCGAGCCCCGCTTTCATGTCGCCCGCGCCGCGGCCGTACATCCAGCCGTCCGCGACCCGCGGCGCGAAAGGCGGGTCGGCCCACATGTCGAGCGGCCCGGTGGGCACCACGTCGATATGGCCGTTGAGGATCAGCGTATGGCCGGTAGCCCTTCGGGGACGGTGGGTGCCGACCACGTTCCATGCGTTGTCGTAAGAGACCGCGACCGGCGAGAACCCGGGCAGGTGCCGGATGTCCTCGACCGCGACCTTCCAGCGATCGACCGCGAGGCCGCGCCGGGCCATGGCCGCGGCCATGAAGTCCTGCGCCGGCGCCTCCTGCCCGCGCGTGGACGGGAAGCGGGTCAGCTCGGCCAGGAATTCGACCTGCGAATCGAACGCGGCATCCACCGCGTGCAGGAGCTTCTTCGACAAATCGGGGGCGAGCATGTGGGCTCCTCCTGTTGGGTTCAGCCGGCCACGAAAGGCTCGTCGGTATTGAACTTCGGCGAGAGCAATTCCGGCGCACCGCCGGTCACCAGCACCATGTCCTGCAGGTGCCAGAAATTCACGTGCGGTTCCAGCGCGAGCACCATGCCCTCTTCCAGCACATGCTCGCTCTTCCGGCGCAGGATCGGCTCCTGCTGATGCCACCACGCCCCGACGCCGTGGCCGATCAGCATGTGGTGGTCCGGCCAGCCGACCGCGGCATAGTCTTTCATCGTCGCCTGCCAGAGGTCGTGCACGTTCGCGCCGACGCGGCAGCGGTCGAGCGTCTTGCGGTGGATCTCCAGATTGATCGCGTAGTCGCGCTTCTGCTCCGCGCTCGGCGTGCCCATGATGACGGTGCGCGACTGGTGGCCCGGGTAGCTTTGCAGGTAGCCGACGTAGTCGGTGCGGATTGCATCGCCCTTCTCGATGACGAAATCGCTCTCGCCTGCGTAGGGAATCGTGTTCTTGAACGAGTTCAGGATGCCGTGCGCCCACTCGAACCCCAGGCGCAGGCACGCGCCCATCATGTCCGCATGGATCTTGCGCTCGGTGTCGCCGTGCCGGATGCGCTTGAAAGTCTCGAGATAGGCGTCGTCGAGCAGGTCCGCCGCGCGGCGGATCATCTGCACTTCGTCCGGCGTCTTGATCCAGCGCACGCGATCCATCAACGCAGTGCACTCGGTCATGCGCATCTTCGGCAGCGCCTTCTGGATTTCTTCCCAGTGCTGCGCGCTGAAGTAGTCCTTCTCGAAGCCCACCTTGGCCGATGCGAGGCCGGCTTCGCGGATCACGTCGGCGAGCTTCTGCTGCGGCGAATCGACGTAGGCCTCGTAAAGCACGACCTTCTCGACCCAGGCGTCGCGGCGCGCGAGTCCCTCTGCGGTCTTGTTCGTGAGGATTACCGGTTTACCGTTGCGCGGCCACAGCAGCACCACCGGCCGCGTCGAGTCGGTCAGGTCCATGTGCCGCGCCAGCGTACCCGGATAGACGACGCCTGAGAGGTAGGTGAAGTTCTGCCCCGAGCGCAGCACAAGCGCGTCGAGGCCGGCCTCGTCCATCAACGCGTTGAGGCGCGCGATGTTCGCGGTGATCTTTCGACCCGCTTTCAATCCGGCGCTCATTCCGGCGTGATCCCGGCGGCCTTGACGATGCGCCCGAACTTCTCCGACTCGTTCTTCAGCGCCGCGCCGTATTGCTCCGGCGTCGACACGAAGATCTCCAGCCCCTGCGCAGCGACCTTCTCGCGGAAATCCGGCATCGCGAGGATCTTCGTGATCTCCGCCGACAGGCGCTCGATGACCGGCCTGGGTGTCGAGCCGTGCGCAAGCAACCCGAACCACAGGCCGACGTCGAATCCCGGCAGGCCGGCCTGCGTGAACGTCGGCACCTTCGGGTCGGCGAAAGGCGTTTCGCCCGAGATCGCCAGCGCGCGGAGCTTCCCGCTCCTGACGTTTCCAAGCACCGTGGCCGGCGTCTGGAACGAAAGCTGCGCCTGCCCGGCCATCACGTCCGCGACCGCCGGCGCCGAGCCTTTGTACGGGATGTGCACCAGCTTCACGCCGGCCAGCCCGTTGAACATCTCGGTGGCCAACTGGTTGATCGAGCCGCCGGGCGCGGCGCTGTTGAGCGCCCCGGGCTTGGACTTCGCGAGAGCAATGAACTCCTTCAGGTCGTTGGCCGGCAGCGAAGGCGTGACCACGAGGAAGAGCCCGGTGCGCGCGAGGCTCGCGACCGGCGCGAAGTCGTTCAGCGAATGAAACGGCAGCGCCGCCTTGGTCAGGTAGGGCACCAGCACGTGCGAGTTGCCCGGCAGCAGCAGCGTGTGACCGTCGGGCGGGGATTTCAGCAACTCGTTCGACGCGATCACCGTGTTGCCGCCGGGGCGGTTGTCTACGATCACCGGCTGGCCGAGCGCATCGCCCAGCTTCGGCGCCAGCAGGCGCGCGAGGATGTCGTTGGTGCCGCCTGCGGTGAAGGGGATGATGATGCGCAGCGGCTTGCTCGGGAACGCCTGGGCGGCAGCGGCGCCTGCGGCGAGGGACAGCAGGCCGGCGAGCACGGCGCGGGCGATGGTTGGGAATTTCACGGCGGTTCTCCGGGATTGCGGGACGCAGGCATTCTTGCACGCTCGAACGGACTGTTGAACAGTGGTCGAGCTTGTTTCGCGGGCGCGCAAATTCCCTCGTCTTGCAGAATGGCCATCCACACGGCGATCGGAAGATTGTGACTACGGGTCGGGGGTGAATCCGACGTGAGTATTGAGGCAGGCGCTCGAACCGCCCTACGCCGGGTATCAGGAAGGCGCAGGATTCGGAGAAGAGTCAAACCCTTGATTCGAGGGCCGTTGACGCACTCGCACGGGACGGGCGACCATGCTATACGTCACCCTTCACCGGGTATTGAACGTTAGAACCCATGCGCCGCCTCCCGGCCAACTTCGGCTTCCCATTTGCAATCGCAGCTCTAGCGATCGCGAGCCTCGGTGGTGTGTTCTTCGGTCTTGCATCGTGTGGCGGCTACATATGGCACGGCCAGTTCTTCTTCGGGCTGCTCTCAGTTTTGGTATTGATCGCGGTCTTGTCACCAAGTCGACTGCTTGGTTCCTGGCCCCGTCGGCTCTTGTTCCCCTTTCTTGTACTAACTACCTATGTGCTCGTGGAGGCTACAGCGGCCCCGTTCTACCCGTCCGCGCCCGAGTCTGCGTCGGAGTTCGTACGCGTTTTCAAGCGCACGATTATCGACGGTCCGTGCTGATGGGTTCTGACTCCAAGTGGTACGGATGGGCCGCCAGTGTCGTCGCATCATTTCGTATCGTGTTGGCCCACCGCACACTAAAACGTTATGCGGTCGGGAAAGTCGGGGGAGTAAACTAGCGCGGTGAAGGTTCAGGAGCTACTGAACTTGCTCGACGGCGACGGCTGGTACCTTGTTCGAACCAAGGGAAGCCATAGGCAGCTCCGCCATCCAAGCAAGACAGGTACAGTGACCGTTGCGGGCAAGCCGAGTGTCGATGTCCCGCCCGGGACCTTGAACA
This sequence comes from uncultured Bordetella sp., assembly GCA_964599095.1. Lineage (GTDB taxonomy): Bacteria > Pseudomonadota > Gammaproteobacteria > Burkholderiales > SG8-39 > SZAS-79. Next base: position 143,157 of record CAZREB010000009.1, on the reverse strand, counting down.
GCGTTCTAAAGCAAGCTGGACTCAAGAAATAGCGAGGCACACATGGAATATCTGGTTGTCGTCGAAAAAGGTCCGAGTTCCTACGGCGCCTATGTCCCAGACCTGCCTGGGTGCGTTGCCGCGGCGGAGTCTAAGGACGAGGTGCTTGCGCTAATCAAAGAGGCAATCGAGTTCCACCTCGATGGCCTCAGAGAAGATGGGCAACCCATACCTTCGCCGGCATCGACCAGTGAAATAGTCGAGATTGAAGCCGCATGACTACGCGATCGAACGTATCGCTCACAAGCGGGCCGTCGCCCGCTTTTTTTTGCGCCCGCTTATCACGAGCGTTGAGCGGAAGCAGACCTGAAATACTGCCATCTTTTCATCGGACCCCGCGCCAGTATTAAGTCTCCAGCCGAAATACTGCCATCACCCGGTTGCCGAGCTATTCCGGCTCGAGCCCGATCTTCGCCGCCAGTTGCCGCAGGCCGTCGGTCTCGGACCGGATGAGTTGGACCAATTCCGCCGGCGTACTGGTCACCGGCAGGATGCTCAGGTCTTCGAGCTTGCTGCGGATTTCCGGCGACTTGAAGGCGGCCACCACCTCGGCGTGCAGACGTTCGATGATTGCCGGGGCCGTGCCCGCCGGCGCGAGCAGGCCGTACCACGAACCGCCGGTGAACCCCGGCAGGCCGGCTTCGGACATGGTCGGGATCGTATCCGCCTTCGCCAGCCGTTGCGACGCGGCCACCGCGAGGATCTTGAGCTTGCCGCCCCTGGCCAGCAGCAGCGTCGCGCCCGGCGTCGCGAACGTGTACTGGACCTGCCCGCCGGCGAGATCGGCGATCACCGGGCCGCTGCCCTTGTACGGCACGTGCACTGTGCTGACACCCGCGGCCGCCTTGAAGCGCTCGTCGATCATGTGGTTCTGGCTGCCCCGGCCGAACGAGCCGAAGTTCACCTTGTTCGGGTTCGCCTTGGCATAGGCGATCAACTCGGCAAGCGTATTCGGTGCGAATCCCGCATGCACCGCGAGCACGTAAGGTCCTCGGCCGGCGAGCGCGATCGGCGCCAGGTCCTTGAGCGGGTCGTAGGGCATCGCCTTTACCGTGACCTGCGCGATGGTCAGCTCGGCATCGGAGGCGAACATCAGCGTGTACCCGTCCGGGTCGGAGCGCGCCACCGACTGCGTTGCGATCCGGCCGCCGGCGCCGGGCCGGTTCTCGACCACCACCTGCTGGCCGAGTGACTTCGACATGTGATCTGCGAGCAATCGCGCGACGGTGTTCGTCCCGCCGCCGGGCGGGTAGCCGACGATCAATTTCACCGGCTTGGTCGGCCAGGCCTGCGCAGCGGCAAGCGCGGGGACCAGGGCGGCCAAAAGCGAGAGTGCGAACACGCGCAGTGCTCGCAGCGATGGCGGCCGCGCCGCCCGTGGATGCGTACCGTTCATGAATCCCTCCGTCTAGTTATGCGGGCATTCTTACATGAGGGTCCGCCGGCGCAGCCGCCGAGTTTCGCTCCGTCAGACGTAAGGCTCGGCAAGTTTCTCGGTCGCGAGCACCCGCCGCACGGCCGGCCGCGCGAGCACGCGCTGCAGGAAAGGCCCGAGGTGCGGCAGGCTGCGCCCAGGCCGCGCGAACCCGCGCGTCCAGCGGCACAGCAGGAAGGCGAACGGGTCGAGCACGCTGTAGCGCTCGCCGCCGAACCAGTCGCGCCCGTGCGACGCGAGGTGCGCGTCCATCTGGTCGAGCAGCCCGCCGGCTTTCGATTCGGCATGCGCCTTGATCTGCGCCGCGGCCGCGGCATTGCCTTCGTCTACCCAGCGCTCCGGGTAGAAATACAGCAGCATCGTGACCTGCATAGTATTCGTCATCCACATGAGCCACTTGTAGAACTCGGCGCGCTCGGGCGTGCCGACATTCGGCGCGAGGCCAGCCTCCGGATGCGTGTCGGCGAGGTGAAGGAGGATCGCCGCCGTCTCGTAGAGGACCAGTTCGCCGTCTACCAGCACCGGGATCAGGCCGTTCGGATTCAGCTTCAGGTAGTCGGCCGACTTGTGCGCGGAAACGGTGCGGTCGACGTACTTCAACTCGAAGGGAATGCCGATCTCCTCGAGCACGATATGGGGCGCGGCGCTCGCATTGCCGGGAAAGTAGTGAAGGCTGAGCATGGAACCTCTTTCGATATGCGTCGATCGATGAATTGCAACCGCCGCTAGCTTATACTTTTGCGCATGGGTCTCTGGCTCCGAACCTTGCTTGCGCTGTCGCTCCTTTTCGGATCGCTGCCGTTGAACGCACAGGACGCGCCGGCCCCGGCGGACGCGCGCGCCATCCGCGAAGTCATCGAGGCCCAACTCGATGCCTTTCGCAAGGATGATGCCGCACGGGCGTTTTCGCTCGCGACGCCCGGCATCCGCGAGACGTTCGGGACCGCCGAGAATTTCATGGAGATGGTCCGGGCCTCGTATGCGGTGGTCTACCGGCCGGCGAATGTGGCCTTCGAAGCGCCCGTGATCCTCGACGGCCTGGTGGTGCAGCCGGTGCGCATGAGCGACGAGCAGGGCCGCGCATGGATTGCGCTCTACCCGATGCAGCGCCAGCCCGACGGCACCTGGCGCACCAACGGCTGCCAGCTCGCGCGGGTGCCCGGCCAGCAGACCTGAAGCGCAAGGGCACCGGATGAAAAGGCGCGCCGCCCTGCTTTCCTTGCTGGCGCTCGGCGCGGCGAGTGCGCCGCTTCGCGTTGCGGCACAAGCACAATTGGCGCCGCGGCGCGTCGGTATCCTGTTTGCCGACTCCCGCGCAGCGCGCGCGGACCTGCTGGCCTCGTTGGAAGACGGACTCAGGTCACTGGGCTACCGGATCGGCGCCGACCTCGACCTCGATGTCCGCTATGCGAACGGGGACCCCAGGCGTTTGGCCGAGCTGGCGATCGAATTGGCGCGAGGCGATGCGACTGTCCTTGTCGCCGCCGGCACCGGCCCTGCCGAAGCCGTGCGCCGGGCCACCGTCGATAAGCCGATCCTCTTCATCGGCGTGGGGGATCCGGTGGCGCGCGGGTTCGTCGCCAGCCTCGAGCACCCGGATCGCAACATGACCGGATCCACCGACCTCCAGCCCGGGACGCACGAGCGGCGCCTGGCCTTGGTGGCCGAAGTGCTCCCCGCAGCCCGCAAGGTTGCGATGATCAGCAACCCCTCCGTCACGCCGCGCGAGCCGCACGACAAGGCGGCCGCCGCACTCGGTCTTGCGCTCCGGCACCTGGACCTGAGGCGAAAGGAAGACTTCGCGCAAGCCTACGCCGCTTTGGAATCCGAGCGGCCCGATGCACTGATCGTGGCCGCGAACCCGACCACCTTCGCCGAACGCATGCCGCTGGCCGCGTTCTGCCGTGAGCGCCGGATCGCGACGTTGTTCGGCTGGCGCGAATTCATGGATGCCGGCGGCTTGATGTCGCTCGGCGCGAACCTCGGCAAGCTCTACGCGGCCGCGGCTTCGCAGCTCGACCGGATCCTGAAAGGCGTGCCGGTCTCACGCATCCCGGTCGAGTTGCCGGCGTTCGACCTCGTGGTGGACCTGCGTACCGCTCGCGCGCTCGGCATTTCGATGCCGCAGTCGGTCTTGGGCCGCGCTGACAAAATCATCGATTGAGTTTGCGGCCGCCTCACGCCGGCGCCCGAGGCGTGCATTACCATGCCCGCCATGTCCTTCCTGCAACCAGCCCCGGGCATCGCCCGCAACGGAATCGGCAAGCCGGTGCCGCGCGTGGAAGACGACCGGCTGCTGCGCGGCGAAGGCCGCTTTGCCGACGACGTCTTCGTCCAAGGGCAGGCGTGGGCCTGCATGGTTCGCGCGCCGCATGCACACGCACGCATCCTCGCGATCGACACGGCCCCAGCCCTGGCCCTCCCCGGCGTAGTCGGCGTGCTCACCGGCGCCGATGCGCTGGCCGACGGTTTGCGGCCGATCCCGTGCACGCCGATCTCGGCCAACCCGCATGAAGTCAAACTGACCCCGGTCTTCCTTGCGCCGTATCCGGTGCTGCCGACGGACAAGGTGCGTTACGTCGGCCAGGCCGTCGCGATCGTCGTGGCCGAAACTTACGCGCAGGCAAAGGACGCAGCGGAATTGGTTGCCGTCGACTTCGAGCCGTTGCCGGCGGTCGTCACTGCAGAGGATGCGAGCGCCGATGCCGCAGCGCGCGTCTGGGACGAATGCGCCGCGAACCTGAGCGTGGACTGTGTCGCCGGCGACGTCGCCGGCGTTGAAGCCGCCTTCGCCCGCGCTGCGCACGTGGTGCGCCTCGACACGCTGGTGAACCGGGTCACCGGTGTGCCGATGGAGCCGCGCGCAGCGCTGGGCCAGTACGATCCGGCGAGCGGCCGTTACACGGTGCATTGCTCCTCGGGCGGCGTGCAAAGGCACCGCAACGACATTGCCGGCGTGCTTGGCGTGCCGCAGGACGCGGTGCGCGTGGTCACCGGCGACCTCGGCGGCAACTACGGCACACGCAACAACCTGTACCCGGAATACGCGCTGGTCGCCTGGGCTGCGCGGCGGCTCGGCCGCCCGGTCAAGTGGACCTGCGAGCGCAGCGAATCCTTCCTCACCGACGAGCATGCGCGCGGCCTGGGCTCGGGCATCGAACTTGCGCTCGATGCCGGGGGCAGGTTTCTCGCATTGCGCGGCACGAACACCACGAACGCCGGCGCGCACGCAGTGTCTTTCATCCCGCTAGCCAAGGGCATCGGCACGTCCACCGGCCTGTACCGCATCCCGGCAGCCTCGATCCGCGGCCGCGCGGTGATCACCAACACCGCCCCTACGACTTCGTATCGCGCCGCCGGCCGGCCCGAGGTGATGTACATCATCGAGCGCCTGGTCGACATCGCGGCGCGCCGCCACGGGTTCGACCGCATCGAGCTGCGCAACCGGAACCTGCCGGCGCACGAGTCGATGCCCTATCGCAACCCGTTCGGCCTGGTCTACGACAGCGGCGACTATCCCGGCGTGCAGGCGCGCGCGCTCGAGCTGGCCGACTGGGCGGGATTCGAGGCGCGCCGCGCCGAGGCGCACAGCCGCGGACGCCTGAGAGGAATCGGCCTGGGCAATTACATCGAGCTGAACACCGGCGTGCCGCTGGAGCGCGCCGAAATCCGCGTGCTGCCCGAAGGCCGCGTCGACGTGGTGATCGGCACGCTCTCCTCGGGCCAGGGCCACGAAACCAGTTTTGCGCAACTGGTGGTCGAATGGCTCGGCGTCGACCTGGCGCGCGTGCGCATCCTTACCGGCGACAGCGACGTCTCGAAGACCGGCGGCGGCTCCCACTCAGGGCGTTCGATGCGGATGGCCGCAGTGGTGATGGCCGGCGCAGCCGACCGGGTGGTCGCGCAAGGCACCGAGCGCGCGGCCGACCGGCTCGAAGCCGCCACAACCGATATCGAATTCGCGCGCGGGCGCTTCTCGGTCAAGGGTACCGACCGCTCGGTCGGCCTGTTCGAACTCGGGCCGCTCTCAGGCAGCCACGACGAAAGCACGCCGCTGCCCTCGTACCCTTACGGAAGCGCGGTCTGCGAAGTGGAGGTCGATCCGGACACCGGCGAAGTCGAAGTCATCCGCCACACGAACGTCGACGATTGCGGGCGCGCGGTGAACCCGCTGATCCTGCACGGGCAGACGCACGGCGGGATCGCCGCGGGCATCGGCCAGGCGCTCTGGGAAGACTGCCACTACGACCGCGCAAGCGGCCAACTGCTTTCGGGCAGCTTCATGGACTACATGCTGCCGCGCGCCGCCGACCTGCCCTTTTTCACGACCGAGATCAGCGAGGTGCCGGCGACTACGCACCCGCTGGGGATGCGCGGCGGCGGCGAAGGCGGTACCACGCCGGCACTGGCCGCAGTGGCCAACGCGATCGTCGATGCACTCGCCGGATTCGGCGTCGAGCACATCGAGCTGCCGGCCACGCCCGAGCGCGTCTGGCGCGCGCTCTCGGGGCGCTGAAAGCCGGCAGGTACCGGGATTTCAGGGCGCGATGTAGGCGTATCCCTGCTGCTGGTAGGTGCTCAGCGCGATCCAGCCGTTGGGCACCAGCTTCACTTCCTGCATCAGGTCCGCCGGCTTCAGCCTGCGGTCCGCGAGCGGGAGGTTGCACTGCTCGAGGCTCTGCACGCCGGTCGCTTTCTGCATTTCCGCGAGCTTCGCGCGCACCCTGAGCGCGACGGCCCGGTCGGACTCCTTGACCGCGCTCAGGTTGGTCTGCGTGAAGTAAGACGCATTGCCGCGAAAGGTCATGACGATCTTCGGCGTAATGCCGCTGTCGATCAGCTGCTTGCGCGTTGTGTCCACGTTGTTCAGCTTGTTGAGGAGTACGACCGGGTTGGCATCGGTGAAGTCGAAGGCCATCTTCAGCTCTTTCGAGCTGCCGGCGGTTTCGGCACCGGTGGTTGCACAAGCTGCGAGGGCGAATGCGACGGACAGGACTGCGAGGTTCCGGATCTTCATTTTGGTTCTCCCTATTTGAGCGTGGCCGCAATCTTGCGGATTTCGTCAGGCGAATGCTCGCCGGCCAGCGGCGTCCCCGGCATCAGGTACTTGCCCATCGCCGCGAGCGTGCCGACCAGTACCGGCTCGTAGCCGACCTCTTTGACCAGCGCGGTCGCGACCTTGACCGCTTCCGGGTCGTCCCCCGCGATCGGCATGCCGACACGCACGCTCGCGCCTGCCGCCTGCGCCATACGCGCGGCTCCGATCGCATTGAATGCGCGGACGATCCGCGCGCCGGGCATGAATTCCATCGACGCGACACCCGCGCCTTTCTCGCGCGCGGCCACCGCCATGTCGCCGTCGCGCGCGACGATCGGGTTGGAGGTGTCGATGACGATCTTGCCCTTGAGGAGATCGCCTACGTCCTTGCCGACGCTCGGCAGCGCCTTGTACGGCACCGAAACGAGTACGACCGTGCCGAATGCGGCGGCTTCGCGCGGCGTGCCCGCCTTCGCGCCGCCGCCGAGGCTGGCGGCGAGTTTCCTGTCGGCTTCGAGGTCGAGCGACGAGAACATGACTTCGTGCCCGGCCTTGACCCAGGCGCCGCCGATCGCGCTGCCGACGCGGCCGGAGCCGAGGGTGCCGATTTTGAGTTTGGTGCCGGATTGCGCAAGCGCGGCAAACGGCAGGTTGCCAATCAACACCAGGGTCCCGGCGGCATGGAGGAATGCGCGGCGTGAGGTCATTTGCAGTCTCCCAATCGAAGCTCGTGAGGGTAATTCAGTCCGGCAGCCAAGCCAAGCGCGCCGCTTCATCCCGCGTTCGACGCCTGAGTCCGCCGGCATGCGGATGCTCGCCGGACCGCGATCGGCCCGCCAGGGGCTCCCCCTCCCTTAGGTTGACGCAGATCAACCCCGCGCGACGGGGGTTTCAGAGAATGGGTTCATGGAAGTCCATGCTCCGACCGCTGCCAAGCCGGGCGCGTTGGTGCCCGCCCTCGCGGTCGGCACCATCTCCGGGATCATGTCGATCGTCGACGCGGTGGCCTTTGCCGCCCTGCTCTGGGCCGGCGACGTGGCGTCGGGCCTGACCGCCGGCATCGCCGCCATCCTGCTGGGCGCGGGCCTGATGGCGCTGATCATTGCCGCGCGCAGTTCGTACGAGGCGACCGTGGCCGAGCCCCAGGACTCCAGCCTCGCGGTGCTGACGATCGCCGGCGCCGGCATCGTCGCCGCGATGCCCGAGGCGTCCGCTGACGCGAAGCTCGCGGCCGTCGCCGCCGTGGTGGCGCTCTCCAGCTTCGCCGTGGCCGTCGCCTTCCTCGCGCTGGGCTACCTGCGGCTCGCGAGCGTCGTGCGCTACCTGCCCTACCCGGTGATCGGCGGCTTCATCGCGGGCACCGGCTGGATCCTCGTGCAGGGGGCGCTCACCGTGGCCACCGGCGCGGAATCCGGCATCGAACTGCTCCACGAAGTGCGCCACCCGGACGCTGCGGCGCAGATCGTCCCGGTGGTCGCGTTCGGCGCCGGGCTCGTGATACTGCTCCGGCGGACCAGCCATCCGCTGGCCGTGCCGGCCTTCATTGCCGCGGCCGCTGCGCTGTTCTACGCAGGGCTGTGGGTTACGGGGACGACCATCGAGGGCGCGCGCGCGCACCAGTTGCTGCTCGGCCCGTTCCCGGAAGGCGCGCTCTGGCGCTCCTTGCGGTTTCCCGATCCGGCGGCCCTGCCTTGGGCGATCCTCGCGCAGCAGGCGGGCGTGATCGGCTCCGTCGTGCTCGTCTCGGTCATGGGCCTGCTGCTGAGCGCCACGGGGCTGGAACTCGCGGTCCGCCGCGACCTCGACCTCGACCACGAACTCAAGGTGGCGGGCTGGGCGAACCTCGCCAACGCGGCCGTCGCGGCCCCACCCGGCTTCCACGCGCTGGACACGTCGGTGCTTGCCCATCACCTCGGCGGCGAGCGGCGGCTCGTGGGCGGGCTGGTCGGCGCGATCTGCCTTGTCTCGCTCGCGTTCGACGCGAGTCTGCTGGGCTATGTGCCGAACCTGATCCCGGCGGGCCTGCTGTTCTTCCTCGGGCTCGAGTTCCTCGGCGAGTGGGTCTGGCAGGGCTACCGCCGCATGCCGCCCGCCGAGTGGGCCATCCTGCTGCTCATCCTGGTACTGATCGCGGCGGTGGGGTTCGTCGAGGGCGTGGCGGCGGGCATCCTCGTTTCGACCGTGATCTTCGTCTACAACTATGCACGCATCAACGTCGTACGGCGCAACCTCACCGGCGCCGAGTTCTCCTCGAACGTCGACCGGCCGCGGGCGGTGCGCGCGGCGCTCACCGAGCACGGCGGCGAAGTGTTGATCCTCGTCCTGGAGGGATACCTCTTCTTCGGCACCGCCGCGCGCCTGCTGGCGACCGCGCGCGAGCGCCTCGCGGGGGGCGTGCCGCTGCGTTACCTGGTGCTCGATTTCGAACGCGTGCGCGGCCTTGATTCCTCGGCCGCAGCGGCCTTCCAGCGCCTGATGGAGATCGCCGAGGAGCATGGCACCACGGTGGTGATCGCGCGGCTCGGCGAGCGCCTGAAGCGCCAGCTCGCCGCCAACGGCCTGACGCTGGACAGCCCGGTGCTCAAGGTCTTCCCCGACCTCGACCAGGCGATGGAATGGTGCGAGGAGCGGATGCTGGAGACCATGCACCTGCATGCGGCCGAGTTCGATGCCCGCGTGCTGCTGCGCGACGTCGGCGGCGAGGAAGCCGAGGAACTCCTCAAGCGGCTGAAGCCCGAGACTTATCCCGACGGGCATGTGCTGATCCACCGCGGCGAAGGGTCGCGCGACATGTTCCTGCTTACGGCGGGGCGCCTGCGCGTGCAGATCACGCTCGACAGCGGCCGCACGGTGCGCCTGCGCACGGTGACGACCGGTGCCCTGATCGGGGAACTCGCCTACGTCCTGGGCCAGGCGCGGGGCGCGGACGTGGTGGTCGAAGGGGGCGCCACCCTCTATCGCCTCTCACCGGAGGTGGTCGATCGGCTCGAGGCCGAGGGGATGCATGCGCGGGCGCTGCTCGACCACTTCATTGCCCGGGCCCTCGCCGAGCGCCTCAGCGCGGCCAACCGCAGCCTGGAGGCGGCATTGCGATGACGCATGGCGCAAGCGATAGGGCGTGGCGGGCGGGAGGCCTCGCGTGCGCGGTGCTGGCGGCCCTGGCGATCGCCCTCTCGGCCACGAGTACGGCCGAAGATGGGGCGCCGGCGCACCTGGGCCGGGCGGCGGATCGCTGGGCCGCGGACCTGATCGCGCAATGGCGCCGCAGCCCGCGCCCCGCGGCGCGCCCCGAGGATCCGGTCATCATCGGCATCGACGACGCCACCCGGGAACGGCTCCCGGAGCCGGAGGCGCTCTGGCACCGCCACTACGGCACGCTGATCGACGCGCTGGCCGAGGCCCAGGCCGCAGCACTCGGCGTCATGGTGCCCCTGCCGGATCGTCTCCATGGACAACTGGTCCCTGGCATCGACGAGGCCCTGCTCGGCCCGATCCGCAATGCGCGCGGGAAACTGCCCCTGGTCTTCGGTGTAAACACAAACGCCGGGGCCACGCTGCGCGCAGCCCATCCGGCGTACGCGGCCGCCGTCGCGGAGGGCGGCCATCGCTTTGCCAACGCCGCCCTCGTGCCCGATGCGGACGGGCTCGTGCGACGCATGGTCGATCCCGACTGCGCCGAGCGCGCGGAGCGATGCGGCTTCGCGAACGCCCTCGCGGCGGCCCGCTCCGGCGTCCGCTCCCCCGGGGGCTACATCCGTTGGGACATCGGAGAGAACTTCGGCCACGTCTCCCTGCGCGAGGTGCTCCACTGGATCGGCCAGGGAGACCACTCGCGATTGCGGCAGAACTTCTCCGGACGGATCGTTCTGCTGGGGCCGGTCCTGCGCGGCGAGGACCGCGTGCGGATCCCGGTTGTCCTGGCCGACCGGGAGCCGGCATCGACACTGGTGCCGGCGGTGATGGTCCACGCCCAGGTTTTGCGCGGCGTGCTGGGCGGCGGCTTCGCCCGGCCGGCCGAAGGATGGCAGATCCTGGTGCTCGCGCTGGCGGCGCTGCCCTGCGCGCTGGGGTCCGGGCTGTTGCACCGTGCGCTTGCCGCCTTCGCGTTCGCGGTCGCGATGGCCGGGCTGTCGGCGTACGCCGCGTCGGTGCAGGTCGTCCTTCCGGTCGTGTCCCTCGCCCTCGCGGGCGCGGCGTGCGCGCTGATCGGCCTTGTCGCCGAAACGCTCGAGGAGTTCGTGCGCATGTCGCGCCTGCAGCGCGCCTTCGAGGGCTCGCTCGGGCCGCGCCTCGTCCACGCGATCGAATCGGGCGAAACCGAACTGGGAACCGGGGCGGCGCGTCGCGCGGTGGCCGTGCTGCTGTGCCGCCTCGGCGAAGTCGGGGAGCGCGCCGCCAAGGCGCCGCTGGCCGAATTCGGATTGCTGATGGACGCGCAACTCGCGCGCATCGAAAAGGCGGTGCGCGTGCACGGCGGCGAAGTGGAGTCCTTTGCGGGCGACACGCTGCTTGCGCGCTTTGGCGATCCGCTGCCGATCCGCCAGCGGCCGCGCGCCGCGCTGGAAGCCGCGCAGGATATCCTCGCGGCGCTCGAGCGCCTGCGCGAGGAGCTGGCCGCCGAGCCGGTGCGCGTCCCGCCTGCCACGATAGGCGTGGCGACCGGCGTCGCCCTGGTCGGGCGCCTCGGCGTGCCCGGTCGCGGGGAGCCGCATGTGCTCGGCCCGATCATCGACGAAGCGCGCCGCCTCGAAGCCCAGGCGCGCACGCTGGGCGTGCCGATCCTCTGCAGCGATGCAGTGGCCGCGGCCGCCGGGCATCCGGCCGCGCTGCGCGCGGTGGACCTTCCCGGCGGCGCGCATGCCTTCACCTTCGGCAGCGACGCCGCGGCCGCCCCCGCGGAGGCGGCTCCGTGACCCCAAGGAACGCACTGCTCGCGGCGGCGCTGAGCGCGAGCGGCGGCCGGTCGCCGCCCTTCCGGCTGCCGGGCTGGTTGCGCGCCTTTGCCCTGCCCCCGGTGCGTGAAGTGTTCCTGCGGCAGGTCTACTTCACCGGCATCCAGGCCACCGGGACCGTGCTCTTCCGGGGCGCGGTCATCGGCACGGTGATCATCGCCTACGTCATGCGCGTGCTGAACGCCGACGTGGAGACCAGCACGCGGATCCTCCTCGCGGTCGTGTTCCGCGAGGCCGGCCCGCTGTTCGCCGCGGTGCTCGTCATCTTCCGGAGCGCCTCGGCGGCCACCTCCGAACTCGCCCTGATGAACATCGCGGGTGAGCTGCGCACCATGCGCACGCTGGGCATCCGGGTGTTCGACTGGCTGGTGCTGCCGCGCGTGGCCGGCATCGCGCTCGCCACCGCGGCGATGACGCTGCACTTCCAGGTCATCGCGGTACTGGGCGGCATCCTGCTCACGCCCTTCGTCATCGACGCGACCTCGCTGCAGCTCGCCAACCAGTTCCTGCATTTGGCGAGCCTGTGGGATCTCGGGTACGCGGTGTCCAAGAGCCTCGCGTTCGGCACCATCATCGCGCTGGTGTGCTGCGCACAGGGACTGCGGCTGCCGCGGCGCGAGGTGGGCGCCGTGCCTCAGGCGGTGACGCGCGCCATCATGCAGAGCGTCGCCTATGTCGGCATGTTCAACGCGGCCTTCGCGTACTTCGTGTTCGGCGTGCTGATGTTCGGCCTGATCCGCACGGGGGTATGAAGCCATGGCCCTGACCGCGCACACCCTCGCGCCCCCGCCGGTGCTGAAGATCGCGCGCCTCGGTTCGTGGGTGCCGCCGCAGCCGCTGGAACTCGCGCCCGGACAGATGCTGGCGCTGCGCATCCGGAGCCACGCGACGCGCGCGCGCCTGATGGCCTGGCTGACGGGCGACGCGCCGCCGGAGCGCGGCGCCGTCCAGGTCCTGGGTCATGACCTCGCCGCGCGGCGCCACCTGCCGCGGCCGCGGCAGGCGCCGGTCGTGGCCTTCGTCCCGGCCGACGGCGGCCTGTTCGCGAACCTGAATGCGTGGGAGAACATCTGGACGCCGGCCACTTACCATCATCCGGACACGGCCGACGAACTCGCCTGGCGCGTCCGGCGGCTGCTGGCCACGCTCGGCGTGGAACCCGGCGGCCTGATGGCGCGGCGCCCGGAGGAAATGGCACCGGTGGAACGGCGCCTGGTCGCCTTCGCCCGCGCCGTGATGCTCCGTCCCGAACTCCTGGTGGTCGACGGGCTGTTCGACGATCTCGACGCGCAGGACGTGCGCCGGTCGGCCCGCCTGTTCCCCGCGTTTGCCGGAGCCCTGCCCTTCCGCGCCCTGCTCGCGCTGGGCGCCATTTATCCGGAGGACGTGCGCGCCGCCGGCGTGCGCGTCGTGGACATCGAGGAGCCCGTGCCATGACAGGACAAGGAGTCGAAGCGCGCCGTTTTCCAAAGCTGGGCCGCAAGGTCGGCCTCTACATCGCGCTGGCGGCGGCGGGCATCCTCGCGCTGGCGATCGCCGTCGCCTGGCGGCAGGGGCTCCTGCACCAGCAGCAGAGTGCCTTCCTCCACGCGGGCGACGCGACCGGGATCGCCGCCGGCATGCCGGTGAAGTTCCTCGGCTTCACGATAGGGAGCGTGAGCGGCATGCGCATGAAGCGCGGCGAAGTCGAGGTGGAGCTGACCCTCGTCTCCGAGCATGCCGCCTACGTCCCGCAGGGCTCGCGGGCGCGGATCTCGCGCGAGGGCTTCATCGGCGCGGCCTTCATCGAGATCGTCCCCCGGCGGGACGGTGCCGCGGCGAGCCTCGCACCCAACGAAGTGCTGCCCTACCAGCGCCCGCTCGCGCCCGCCGAGTTTGCCGAGGACCTGAAGCTGCGCGTCGACCCGGTGGTGGCCGGGATGCGCCAGACGGTGGACTGGCTGAATTCGCCCGAAGGCGACGTCCGGCAGGCGATCGCGACGACCCGGGAGATGTTCAAGGCGGTGCGCAAGTCGCAGGAGCAGCTGGGCGTCTTCATGGAACACGCCAATGCCACGGCCGCCACCGTGCGCCGCACGACGGTGACGATGGGCGAGACCGTGGAGCGCTTCGCCAAGACGGGCTCCCGCGTGGTCGAGGAAGAGCTCCCGCGCATCGGCACCAGCACCACGACGACCATGCGGGAAGTCGCCGGCGCGGCGCAGGAACTCCACCGCACCATGGCCCTGCTCAACGAACGCCTCGACGTGACCAGCCGCAAGGCGAACGCGGCGCTGGACGATGCGCGCGGCATCGCCACCGATGCGGGGGAGATCACTCAAGCGGTGCGCCGCAGCTGGCCGTTCAACCGGGTGATGGAGACCCCGCGCACGCGGGCGCTGCCCGTGGACATCAACGATTCGCCGCTGCCCTGGCCGGACGCGCCCGCGGCGCCGGCCGAAGGCGCCAAGCCATGAGGCTCCTTCGCCTCGCGCTCGCTGCGCTGGCCGGCTTCGTATCGGCCTGCGCCTCCACGCCGCCGCCGCCGCAGGAGCCGGCCCGCGTGCTGCGCGCCATCGCGGAGAATCAGCGCGGCGAGCAACTCGACGCACGGGGCGAGTACGCCGCCGCCGCCGCCCACTATCGGCGCGCCCTCCAGGCGGCCGAGGCGATCGAGGACGAGGACGGCATCGCCGCCAACGTGGTGAGCCTCGCCCGGGTGCAGCACCGCACCGGAGACCTCGCGGGCGCGGCGGCCAGCCTCGATCGCCTCCTGGAAGAACGCAACCTCGGTTTCCCGGCGCGCCATGTGGCCGAGGCGGCGATGCGGCGGGCCCTGCTGGCCCTGGAATCGGCCGACCTCGCTCTGGCCGAGCGTTGGGTCGGCCACGCGCGCAACGTCTGCCCGGAACCCTGCGCGCTGCGCGCAAAGCTCGTCGGGGTCCTTGCCTACCTCGCGATCGCTCGCGCGCAGCCCGAGGAAGCCGAGCGGTGGGCCACCGAAGCCGCCGCGCTGGCGAAGGCGAGCGCCGAGCGAGAGGAGCTCGCGAACGCCCTGCGGCTGCTCGGGGTGGCCGCGCTGCTGCGCGGCGAACCGGCGCGGGCACTCGTTCCGCTCGGCGAAGCGCTTGCGATCGACAAGCAGCTTGCGCTGCCGCGCGCGATCGCGAACGACCTCGTGGCGATGGCCCGCGCGCATGCCGCGCTCGGCGACCTGCCGCAGGCGCGCGCCCACTACGAACGCGCAGGCGCCGTGGCCGCCGCGGATGGCAACCTGCCGGTGCAGGAGCAGGTCCGGCGGGCGCTGGCGGCGCTGGCGCCCCGGGAGCCGGAAAAATGAGGACCAACGCGACTCCGGGCGGAGCCCGCCGCCTTGCGGTGGCGGCGTGCATGGGCCTCGTACTCCTCACAGCGGGAAACGCAGAAGCGCTCGACCTGCGGGAACGCCTCCGGGAGTTCGGCGCGACCGTGATGCAGAAGATCCGCAAGCTGCGGGGCCTGGAACCCGCGCCCAAGCCACCGGCGCCTCCCCCGGTCGTGGAGCAGCCCGCAGAGCAGCCTCCCGCCCCGCCCTCGCCCGAAAAACCGGCGAGCCCGGAGACCAGCGCCCCGCCGGCGCCGGCACGGGAGCCCGGGATCGCCGTGCGGTCCCAGTGCCAGAGCAAGGACGACACCGGCTATGCCGAGACCGTGGACCTCGAGGTCGAGGACGGCCGCGTCCTCCGGATGGACGCGAGGATCGACATCCCCAAGCGGGGCAGCTGTCGCTTCGAACTTTCGGATTTCCGCCAGACCCGCGAACGCCCCCACATCGAACTGGTCTCCAAGGCGGGCGACGCCTGCGCCGTGCGCCTCTGGCAGCAGGGCGGCAAACTGGTGATCGCCATCTCCGACTGCCCCGACAAGTGCGCCCGGCCTGGCGCCTTCGACTACGTGTGGCCGATCGAGCTGGACGCGGCGAGCGGAGGCTGCCTCTAGCCGTCACCCGGGCTCGCCGGTGAATTGACAATGGCAGCATTTTGTCCGGAAATCCAATACTGGCGCGGCCATATCTTCGAATTTGGCAGTATTGCCTGCGCCGCCCGGTCGCTCAATCCGAATCGGGTCCGATCCTCACCAGCAGCTTGCCGGTATTGCCGCCGCTGAACAGCAAACCAAGCGACTGCACCGCGTTCTCCAGCCCATCGACGACTGTGACGCGATCCTTGACCTTGCCTGACGCCACCCAGGGCCCCATCGCGGCAATGAACTCGCCCATCTGCGCGACGAAGTCGAGCACGATGAATCCTTCCACCCTGAGGCGCTTCATCAGGATCAGCGGGAAATTGTAGGGTCCGGGCACTGCGTCCTTTGCGTTGTATTGCGATATCAGCCCGCACAGCGCGATGCGCCCCTTGAAATTCATCTGCGCGATCACGGCGTCCATGATCGCGCCGCCCACGTTTTCGAAATCCACGTCGATGCCGTTCGGGCAATGCCGCTTCAGCGCGGCCGCCACGTCTTCGGTGCGGTAGTCGATGCAAGCGTCGAAACCGAGTTCTTCGACGACGTAACGGCACTTGTCTTTCGAACCCGCAATGCCGACGACCCGGCAGCCGAGGATCTTGCCGATCTGGCCGACGACCTGCCCCACCGCGCCGGCCGCCGCCGAGACGACGATTGTTTCGCCGGGCTTCGGCTGGCCGATCTTCAGCAGGCCGAAGTAGGCGGTTGCGCCTGTGGAGCCGAGTACGCTCATGAAACTGGTGAGCGGCAGGCCCGGAACCGACGGCAGTTTTCTCGCCGGGAACGGCCCGTCGCTGCGTGCAATCGAATAGTCCTGCCACCCGCCGATGCCCGGCCGAACGAGTTCACCCACCGCGAAGTCCGGATGGTTCGAGGCAACGACCGCGCCGATCGTCCCGCCGCGCATCACGTCGCCGATGCGCACCGGCGGCATGTATTGCTCCTGGTCCGACATCCAGATCCGGTTGGTCGGATCGAGCGAAAGGTAGACGTTGCGCACCAGGATCTCGCCGGGGCCCGGGACCGGCACAGGTTCCGTGACGAGTTCGAGGTCGCCGGCGCTGATGTCGCCCACGGGACGGCGGCGCAAGCGCCATTGGCGGTTCTGGGTCATGAAGGCCTCCTCACAATCTGACCTACGCGCAGTTCCTTGAACAGAATAGAAACTGCTTGATCGGTATGTATTTACTCGCAGAGGTTTCTCATCGGCAATTGGACATGCAAACCCCTTGCCCACATTTCGATCTGTCGGAGGAAGCCGTAACGGCGTTGAAGGATCATATGAACTACCGGATCCCCCGCAATAGGCGGCGCTGCTTAGCCAACAAGTGCTGGCCAGTTCAGTCGCCGACTTTCCATTCGTACGAGGAAAACGTCGTCGTGATCCGCGACCCGTACTCGCCTTCAGTCACGCGCACTGTTTTTGAGCCGGGCGTTGGCAGCACATAGCGATTGCTCGGCGTGTCGAGCTGGCCAATATCGGAAAGCATCACGCCGAGTTCTTCAAGGTAATAGTCGTTCGACTGGCGGGAAACCTGGGTGATGTTATGGATATTGAAGTCCTTCGAGCAATGGATTTTCCAGGCCGAACCGGACAGCTGAGGATCCAGCTCCTTTGCGGATTCCTTGCCGATCACTTCGCACTTCGTGGAACTCGACATTTCCGACTTGCGGCCCTTAACGTACTCCGCAACGTTTCGCTCGCTGATGAAAGACGTGGCCCCGACTCGCATTGGGAAAAGGCTGCCTTTCAGATCCAGCTCCACGAGTGTCGACCCTGGTTGCCCTCTCAAGGTAATCCCAATCGGTATGATGCCGCATGAAAACGCCTCGACCGTTGACGCCGCCGACCCGTCGTCGATCCGCCTCGATACGCAGCGATCGCTGATAGGCTTGATCGTGACGATCTTTACTACCGTCTTGGGGCCCGCATTCGGCAGGCCCTTGGTTGCTGCGCCCGTGTGTTCGGTCTGGACCGTTTCGTTGCTGATGATGCGAATCGGTTTCGGCTTCGGGTGGTTTCGATAGGCATCGCTGTCCTCGATCAAACGCCAGATTTCCTCGCTCACCGGATTCAGGATAGAAGGCCGGGGCGGAACGCTGTCGGCCCTGACGACACGCTCCGGCGCCTGGCGCTGCTCTTCGCGCGCCCGGCTTTCCGTGCCTGGCCGGGACGATGCGAAGATTGCCTCGACCTTCTTGATGGTGCCTTCGCCGAATCGAATTTCCTGCTCGAAGACCCGCTCCGGGTTGGCGCCTGCTTTCTTGACCACGCGCAGCTTCACCGTCCCCGCAGGAACCTGGACATCGAGCGGGCACTCGCCGCGGAACTTGTCGTTTACGAAGACCTCCGCGCCAGCGGCCTCGCCGTCGCAAGCCACGCGAAGCATGGAAGCCTGCGCGAATGCAGGTTCGGCTTGCGCGACCAAGAATCCGATCGCGGTGATACCAAACGCTATTTTCACTTGTCGACCGCCCATTCGTAGGATGAAAACGTTTTGGTGATTCTCGAACCGAAATCGCCGTCCGTAGTCCATACCGTTCGCGAGCCCGGAGTCGGGATAACCGGCTGTTTCTTGGTCATGTCGAGTTCACCGATGTCGGAAAGCATCACGCCCAGGTCTTCCAAGTAGTAGTCGTACCAAAGCTCGATAATGGACTTTAGTGAGGATCCGAGCATTCGCGACGCGACGCAGGAAATCTTCCAGGCCATTCCCGCAAGGCGCGGATCGGCTTCCGTGGCAGCGACCCTGCCACGGACTTCGCATCTCGTCGAGGTAAAGTGTTCCGACTTGCCACTCGATACGTACTCTCCTGTGCTTGATTCGTTGATATAGGAACTGGCCCCTTCGCGCATAGGGAACAGGCTCCCTTCCTGCACAAGCCTGGCAATGGTTACGGTGGGCTTTCCGCCGATCGCATTGCCGATTCGAACAAGCCCGCATTTGAAGACCTCCAGCGGCGGATCTGACCCATCGCTGACCCGCTTTACCGAACAATGCTCGCTGATGGGGGTAATGACGGTAGTCTTCACGACAGCTTTCGGACCCGAGGTGGGCACATTGCTGTTCTGGCTGCCCGTGAATTCTGTGAGGACGGTCTCGTGGCTCGTGATCCTGACTGTCCGCGGCTTCGGGGAATTCCGGTAGGCATCGCTAGCTTCGATTGCGCCCCAGATTTCTTCGCTGACTGGATTCACGATTGAAGGCCGGCCGGGAACGCGGCTCTCCCCCGACCCGCGCGCTTCCGCCCGTTTCGCAATCGTCTCCCGCTCCTGCGCGTTCGACCCGGACGAAGAAAGGATCGCCTCGACTTTCTTGATCGTGCCCTCGCCGAAACGGATCTCCTGCTCGAAAACCCGCTCCGTCGAGCCCGACTTCTTGACCACGCGCAACTTCACCGTCCCCGGCGAAACCTGGACATCGATTGGGCACTCGCCCCTGAACTTTTCGTTTACGAAGACCTCCGCCCCAACAGCATCCCCGCCGCACGCCACTCGAAGCATTGAAGCCTGCGCGAATGCCAGACCGGTCTGGATCGCCAGGAATCCCATCGCCAAAAGTCGAAGTCGTCGCATTCGCCGCTCCGCTTGTTATTGGTTTCGCGTGTAGCGATAGGTGTACGTGGCATTCATGCTCGGATACCTCACCACGACCAGGATCGAAGACCCTACCCCGCAGCTGCCGCAGCCTTGGTGCTGGACCACCTGCCCGCCCTGGCCCATACGCAGGCCTCCGGGAGATTTCATGTTCGCAACCGCCCCTGCCGATACGGTCTTGCGCTCCCGGCTCTCTCGATCGGGATATTTCATGGTCAGGTCCTCGGTCCAGGACTCGGGGCCACGGGAAGCCGTTACGGTGTTTGCACCCGAACTTGCAGAGGAAGGTCGCTGCACCGGGGCCGGCGACAGCGAAGGCATGGACGAATTTCCCCTGGCCATCCCACCGAGCATCGCCCCGATTATCGCCCCCGCGAATTCCGCTCCCGCCCGTGAAGCCTGTTCCTGCCGTCGCCCTTCCTCAGCCTGCGCCCGGGCCAGCCTCGCCTCTTCCTCGGCCTTCGCCGTTGCTTGCCTTCCCTCTTCCTCGAGCTGCGCGCGGGCTCGCCTGCCGGCCTCTTCGGCCCTCTCCTTGGTTTGCCTCGCCATCTCGTCCGCCTGCGCACGCTGTTCGGCGAGTAGGCGTCTGCCCGCGTCCAGGCTTGCGAGTTCGCTCGACAACCGCCTTCGATCTTCGGCGCCGGACGCAACCTTCGACGCGGCAATGATTTCCCTTTCGGCACAGGCGAAGTCGCGCCTCATGCGGCATTGGTAGGCACGCTCAAGCGCCTTCTCGAATTCCTCCTTGTCCATCGCGTCGAGCCTGTCGGACATCTCGAGCAGCTCGGGGGGAAAAGGCGCTGGCGACGGGGTGGATTTCGCCGTTGCCGGCGCGCTTTCGCAGCGGTACCGATTGCCTGTCGTCTTGACGCTCCCATCGTCTCCAAAGCAAGCGCCGAAATAGATGTGCGTACCCGCCGGCAAGGATAATGGGTTCCCGATCGTCTCGCCCGGTTCGAGCTGGGTGAATTGCTGGAAATACCTGCCGCCGTATCCGCACTCGGTGTCCTTCGTGCGGAGTTCCGGGCTCGCCGAATGGCAGTAGACGATGGCGATCCTGCTCTTGCAGATGTTCGTAATCGTCCCGTACTCCGAAGTCACGTCATTTCCCCGGACCGTCTTGATGACGATGCAATCGAGGGCATCCCGCGACACGCCGCCACCGCCTCCCACCGAAGTTGCCTTCGTAACGCAATGGCCGTTTCTAAGTTCAGCAGGCGGGCGGCACGCCGTCGCCGGTTTGATGCATCTTCCGTCGAACATCGTTTCGTCGCGTTTGCACCTCAGGTGCAGCGAATCGTCGATGATCCGGCCGGGAACAGGGGGAGGGGGCCTGCTTTCGAGCGTCCCCCCCCCGAGAGTTTTGCCCTCGATCGGAGGCACATTTTGGGGAGGAACGGGGATCGGCCCCTGCACTTGCGCGTGAGCCCCAAAGGATGCGAGCAATACGATCCCAGCTACTTTGGCGAGCCAATTCGTCTTGCGATCCATGTCCAGCGCCCTCCCCGGCGCTTCGGCAGATTATGCCCGCAATGCACCGGTGAGTATTGGAGATTTAAACCACGTTTTTCCCGAATGCGCGACTCTATCCGCCGGGCCGACCGGGCGGTCAATAGCGCGGTGTTTGCTTTAAATTCCTCTTTCGCGTGGATGCTTCGGTCTCTGATGTGTCCCAGAGGGCTGAATTCGCCGCAACGCGACCGCTTCGCGCGAGCGCAGGCCGAGCCGGATCGTCAGCCACGCTGTGCGCAGGCGGATCTTGTCTTGAGTATCACGCCGCCTGGAACAGAGACAGCGGCCGCGCCGGTGAGCGCGGCGGCGCTCTCGCAGAGCAAGCCCAGGTACGTGAGGATTTTGACAATTTCCGCGGGCTCCTCGATGGCCGCAATGATCTTGAACTCGCCTCCACACTGCGGGCAGTGTTCCAAGTTGATGTCGCACGCCAGCTTGAGCAGGAGCGCCCAGCCCATGTGTGTCGGCGCGCCGTGTGCGTGTTTATCCGCGGGCACGCCGGCGTTCTGCGCCTGGCCCGGCACGATCGCTGCACGCAGCCCGGCATTGGGCGCGAGCACCCCATGAAAACGGATCAGGTGCAGCCGCGGGCGCGGCACCAGCGCGGCCAGGCGCTGCATGAATTCCAGCGGCGACATCTTGAGGTGCGTGGTGCCGTTGCGCCACGCGCACCGTCCCCCTGACCTCCGGCGGCGCCGACTTCACCACCCGATCCATTCGCGTCGAGCGCATTGCCTTGACTCGGCTGGCGATCCGATTCGGCGAGACCCAGATCCTGACCTCCGGCCCGTTGTTCGCGTTCCAGCCTCGGAGTTGCTGTCGGGCCTCGGCCACAACCTCCGGCCGGTTGTCCGCAATCCTTCGGGCCCACTTCTCGGCAGCCTCGGACTCCACTTGCTTCTGGATGGACATATCCTGATAGACCTCCTGTAGCTTGCGCGACTCCCGCGCCACGCCACCGGTGAATAACCCTGCGCTCGCGCCTGAGCAGTCGGCTTGAGTCTCAAGCGGGAATCCTACACGTACGGATCTGTGCGGGGGCGGTGGGTAACCACCTTCCCTACCGCGACCCAGGAATCCACGAATGCGTTCGGAGACGGCAGGTTGTGGAGGGCATCTTCTGGGCGGCGCGACCAAGCGTGCGTCGCCGCATTTCCCGTCACAATTGCGTCACACTGACGATAAACTTGTGACAGTAAATCGCAGCACTCGGCAGCAACCGGAAAAGGGATTGCCCTATGAGGGAATTGCTTTCGTTTGCGGCGAATTGCGGTGATTAGTTGGGCCGGACCGCCTCAGGGCATGACGGGTGCGCGGTGCGATTCGATTCGACGTTCAGGCGAACAGCGCCTCGAATCCGCCTGCCGGCTCGAATCGTTCGTTTCGATAGACCAGGAACGACGGACCGGCGAGCGCCCGCTCGCGCACCGGATGCCGTTCGTCGCCGGGAAAGGCGATTGCGCGCGAGCCCTCGTGCCTGAAAGGTTCGGGCTGGATCGCGGGCGGCCGGGCGGTCCGCGCGGTGTCCATCGCCTCGGCCACGTTTCGATACCGCGACAGCACCGCGAGGCTCATGATCTGCGCCGGCGCAAGGTTGATCTCCCGCGCCCAATATTGTTCGAGCACCGCGCGCGGGCGCAGCCAGAGGCTTTCGGTCGCTTCGTGATCGTCATGCCGCGCGGTCTGGGCGGCCGGCATCGCGGCCAGGAAAAAGCGCGCATCGAACCGCTTGTTGATCATCTGCGGCACGTTCGGCGTGATCCAGCGGGACCACGGCACGAGGTTGTCCCAGTCGGGCCGCAGGCCGAGCCGCACGACGATCTCGCCGAAGGACACGCCTTGGCGTGCGTGCGCCCTGGCTTCCCGCACCTGCTGCGCGGTAGCGCCGGCGGCAAGCAGCACGCCGGACTCCTCGAAGGTCTCGCGGCATGCGGCGACGAAGAGGCCGACGGCCGCCTCTGCCGTCAGGTCCGCCTCACCAAGCGCGGCGTGCAGCCGCTCGTGCGGCGCGTCCAGCCGGTCCAGGGCAGCCGTGTCTCCTTTGTCCACCTTGCCGCCCGGGAAGACATAAGCGCCGCCCAGCACATCCGACAGCCCATGCCGCTTGACCAGGAACACTTCCACACCCGCGGGCGCATCCCTGAGCAGGACCACGGTCGCAGCTTCACGCGCCGGCATGATTGCAGGCGTCGCCGTTTGCGCGGTCATTCGATCGCTCCGTTCGGCGCGACCAGGATCTTGCCTGCGCGGTTGTAGGCCGCGGCATGAGCCACCGCGTCGGCGATCCGCTCGATCGGGTAGATCCTTTCCACAGGCACGTCGATCCTGCCCAGTCTGATGCGCTCGGCCAGCCGGTCGTAGAGCGCGACGACCTGCTCGCGATTGCGCTTGGCGAGAAAGCGCCCGAGCAGGAACCCGGTCAGGTCCAGGCCCCGGTAGATCAGCGCATGCGGCGACATCCGGCAATCCTCGCCGCTCAAGCCGCCGTAGTTGCACACGGTGCCGCCGTCGGCCACCGCATCGGCCAGTCGGTGAACCGCATCGCCGCCGACGCAGTCGATCGCATAGCGCACCTGCTCGCCGTCGATGGCCGCAGCGATGCGCGCCGCAAGGTCGGGGCCGTCCTCGATCACGTGATCCGCGCCCCACGCCTTGAGCATCGACGCGAGCCCGATCCGGCGCACCACGTTGATCGTGCGCAATCCCTTGTCCCGCGCCAGGCCGATCAGGATCTTGCCGACCGCCGAATTGGCGCCGTTCTGGATCACCCAGTCGCCCGCCTTCAGCGGCACCACATCCTCCAGCAACAGCAGCGCCGTGGGCGGGTTGATCCGCAGCATCGCCGCCTGCGCCACCGGGATGTCGTCACGCACCTTGATCGCGTCGATCGCCTTGACGCGCCGCTTCTGCACCCAGTTCTCGCGCTGCAGGTTGATGACGCGATCACCGGGCTCGAGATCGGTCACCGCGGCGCCGACCGCGGTGACGCGCCCGACGCACTCGGCGCCCGGGGTCAACGGCAAGGGCGGGTGGACCGAATTGCGCCCCATCAGCAGGTTCAGGTCCGCCGGGTTGATCGGGTGCGCGAGCACGTCGAACACGATTTCGTCCGGCGCCGGCGGCCCCGGGTCCGGGGCCTCCACGCAGCGGATCACTTTGCCCGGATCGCCGAAACTTTCGAGGATTGCTTTCTTCATGGTTCCCGCCCTGCGATTCGGAAGAAGACTTGCGTTGCCGCCATAAGGCCGGAGGATGGACTGCCCGGTTCACGCCGCCAGGGCGAGGCCGGGCACCGCACCCTTGCCGCGCACTTGCGCCTCCTCGAACTGCGCGGCGGCGATCGCCCGGTCGAGCGCTGCGCGCAGTTCCACGGCCGCTTCCAGCGTCAGCTCGATGCCGGCCCTCGCTCCGGCGTCGGGGCCGGCGCCGAAGAAATCGAGCGTGATCACATCGCCCAGCGGCGCATGGCGTGCGTGGTCGTACGCAACCACCGCCTGCGAAAGCGCGAACCATTCGTCCCCGCGCTTCGCCATGCCTTCGGCGCGCACGATCTCGATGATCGATGTGCACATGTCCCCGCCTCCTAGTTCGCCAGGTGCTTGCCGAAGAACGCGTAGACCTTGCCCCAGCCGTCCATCGCCTGTTCGGGCCGGTAGAGCGGCCGGTGCCAGTAGAAGATCCCATGGCCGGCGCCGTCGTAGCGGTGGAACTCGTGCGTCTTGCCGTGCTTCTTCAACTCGGCCTCGTGCTGGTTCACCTGCTCCGGGCTGGGTGCGCGGTCGTCGTTGCCGAAGAGGCCGAGCAGCGGGCAGCAGAGGTCCCCGGTCATGTCGATCGGCGCGACCGGCGTCTTCGCATTGAGCTCCTCCTTGCCCATCACCACGCGGCCGCCCCAGAGCTCGACGCACGCATCGACATCCTTCTTCTGGCAGGCATAGACGAAGGCATGCCGGCCGCCGGAACAGGAGCCGAAGAGGCCGACCTTGCCGTTGTGATCGGACTGGGCACGCATCCATTTCACGGCGGCTGCGGTGTCGCCGACCATCTGGCTGTCGGCAATGCCGCCGTCGGCGCGCACCTTGGCGGCGACGTCGTCCGGGTTGCCCTGGCCCTGGCGCTCGTAAAGGTTGGCGCAGATCGCCAAGTATCCGTGATGCGCGAACCGGCGCGTAGTCTCGATGTAAAACTCGCTCCAGCCCGGGAGATGATGGACCAGCACCACGCCCGGGAAGCGGCCCGGGCCGGCGGGCCTGGCGACGTATGCAGGGATCGGCGTTCCCTGGTCGCCGTCAAGGGTGACGATCTCGCAGGTCATGCCTCGGTAGAATGCCATCGGTCTTCCTCCATGGGGTGGATTCGGTCGGGTGAATGCGACGCTCTGCGCATTCTAGCGTTCCCGCGGAGATGCAAATTTCATTACCTGCCTCGAACCGGAGTCGGTTCGAGGCAAATGTTCGGCCATTCACCAACGCCCTGGGGCGGCAAGGAAAACTCACATGACGGACACTGTCCTGGTCTCGGGCGGCAGCGGCTATATCGCGGGGTTCCTGATCCGCCAACTGGTGGCGGAGGGGTGGACGGTGCACACCACCGTGCGCGACCTCGCGCGCGAACCGGCGGTCCGCAAACTGCTGGCCGTCGACGACAGCCGCCTCAGGTTCTTCGCGGCCGACCTGAATTCGGACGCCGGATGGAAGCAGGCGATGACCGGCTGCAGCCATGTCGCGCACGTGGCTTCGCCCGTGCCGATGGGCATGCCGACAAACGCCGACGAACTGATCTTGCCCGCGCGCGACGGCGCCTTGCGTGCCTTGCGCGCGGCCAGGGCCGCCGGCGTGAAGCGGTTCGTGATGACCTCGTCCGTTGCAGCCGTGTCCTACGGCCGAGGCCGGGGCGTGCACACATTCACCGAAGCCGACTGGACCGATCTGTCCACGCCCGGCCTTTCGGCTTACGTGCAAAGCAAGACCGTGGCAGAGCGCGCCGCGCGCGACTGGGTGGCGGCGGAAGGCGGGGACCTCGAGTACTGCAGCCTCTGCCCGTCGGTCGTGCTCGGGCCGGTGTGGAGCGCGGACTATTCCCCGTCGGTCATGATCGTCCGCAAGCTGCTCGATGGGTCGATGGGGGCCTGCCCGGATTTCGGCTTCGGTGTGGTGGACGTGCGGGACGTCGCGGACCTGCACGTTCGCGCGTTGAAGGCACCCGGCATGGCCGGCGAGCGGTTCATCGCCTCGGGGCGCTTCGTCAAGCTGCGCGAAGTGGCCGACATCCTGCGCGCCCATCTCGGCGCAAAGGCAGGCAAAGTCACGACCCGCAATGTGCCCGACTGGCTGGTGCGAATCGCCGCGCACTTCCATCCGCTGGCCAGGGCCGTGGTTTCGGAGCTCGGTTCGGTGCGCCACCAGGACGCGTCGCACGCCAAGGCGGTGCTCGGCTGGGCCACGCGGCCGATCGAGCAGAGCATCGTGGACACCGCGCGCTGCCTGATCGACCTGGGGATCGTCAAAACCTGAACCGGCCGGTCTGATCGTAATGCGTCTTCGGGAGTAGCATTGCGCACAACAGCATTCGCCAAGCGCGGAACCACCACGGGAGAAAGCATGAAGTTCGGGCAGGCCTTCACGGGTTCGCCGGCGGAAGGCGGCAAGGGCTCCAAGCCCTGCGCCGAGCGCATCCGGGCCCGGCCCGCCCCCTTGGCGAAGTAGCCGGCGGCCCGCGGTGCGGCCAATGCGAGCCGGCCCGCTGTCGGTGCTGTCGATTGCCGCCGCCGCGGTCTGGGCGGCGCCGCTGGTCGGGCTTGCCATTACAGGCGGGACGATTCCGGCCTACCTGGCTATTCCTCCACGCACCGCATTCGTCGCGCATGCGTCCTTCGATTGGGCGGTCTTTGCAGTGATGTCGCTGGCACCGATCGGCGTGGCAATCCTGTACTTGGTCGGGATGGCGAATGCGCAGCCGATCCCGGCCGATGCAGCCAAAGGGCGCTTTCCGTGGTGGGGCTGGCTCGGCATCGTCGTCGGCGCGACTGCCTGGTACTTCGCGTGGCTTGAGGACGGCGTGCCGCCCGAGTGGCGCCGGCACCTGTTCACGCCGCTCTGGCTGGGCTACATCCTCGCCGTCAACGCGCTCGCCTACCGCCGCTCTGCCTGGTCGATGATCACGCACCGGCCCGGACTGCTCGCCGCGTTGTTCGCGGCGAGCGTCGGCTTCTGGTGGATGTTCGAATACCTGAACCAATTCGTGACCAACTGGTACTACGCCGGCGTCAAGCCCGCGGGCGACTGGGACTATTTCCTGCAGGCCTCGCTGCCGTTCTCCACGGTGCTCCCTGCGATCGTGAGCACCTGGGCGTGGCTGCGGGGGTTTCCGCGCCTGGAAGCGATTGCGCTCCCGCCGCTGCGGGGGCACGCCGCGTTCGCGCGGTACGCGCTGCCGGGCGGCCTCGTCGCGCTTGCCTGCGTCGCGATCTGGCCCGAGCAACTGTTCCCGGCGCTGTGGCTTGCGCCGCTGCTGGTGCTCTGGTCGCTGCAGCAGTTGCTGCTCGGCGAAACACTGCTGACGCCCTTGCAACACGGCGACTGGCGGCCGCTGCTGCAACCGGCGCTCGCCGCGCTTGTCTGCGGATTCCTGTGGGAACTCTGGAACTACGGCAGCCTGGCCAAGTGGCACTACAGCATCCCGTACGTGCAGCGATACCACGTCTTCGAGATGCCCATCCTCGGCTATGCGGGCTACCTGCCGTTCGGGGTCGAGTGCGCGCTCGTTGCGGACCTGGTTGCGCGCCATCTCGAACGCCGCCCGCTGTGGCCGCTCGGGGCGCGCTGACCTCAGGCGTCCAGCAGCTTCAGCCTCTGGACCTTGCCTGACGGACCCTTGGGCAGGTCGGCCATGAACTTGAAGACCTTCGGCGTCTTGTATCGGCCGAGTTCCTTCTCGCAGAACGCGCGCAGGTCGGACTCGGTCGCACTCGCGCCGGGCTTGAGCACCACCGCGCAGAGGATTTCCTGCCCGTAATGCTGATCGGGAATGCCCACCGCCGCCGCATCCATGACCGCCGGGTGCTTGTAGAGCACGTCGTCGATCTCGCGCGGCGCGATGTTCTCGCCGCCCTTGATGATCAGCTCCTTCAGCCGCCCGGTGACGAAGTAGTAGCCGTCTTCGTCCATGTAGCCGAGGTCGCCGGTGCGCAGCCATCCTTCGGCGTCGAAGGCCTTCGCCGTTTCCTCCGGATTCGCGTAGTACTCGCGCATCACGTTGTCGCCCTTGACCGCAAGCTCGCCGATCTCGCCGGGCTTGCACGGCGTGCCGTCGAGCGCGATCACTTTGGCCACGTTGCCTTCGGGCTTGCCTACCGAGCCGTACTTGCGCGCGCCCTGCTCGAGCGGGTTGGTGAAGATCGGCGCGGCGGTTTCGGTCATGCCCATCGTCTCGATGATCGACAGGCCGAACTTCTGCTCGAAGGCGCGATGCAGCTCGGGCGGGAGCGCCGCCGAGGCCGAGCGGCCGAAGCGCACGCGGCCGCTTCGGTCCGGGTGCGTTTCGTTCGCGCCGGCCGCCACCAGGTACGAAATGATCGTCGGCACCACGTTGAACCAGGTGCATTCGTAGCGGTCGAGCAGTTCCCAGAATTGCGACACCGAGAACCGGTGCGGCGCGACCACACTGCCGCCGTGCACCAGCGGCCCTACGGTCGCGACGATCTGGCCGTTGATGTGGTACAGCGGCAACGAAGACAGCACGCGATCCTTCGGCGTGAGCTGGTGGGCCTGCTGCACGAAGAGGCCGCCGGAGATCACGTTCTTCTGAGTCAGCAGGCAGCCCTTGGGCCGGCCGGTCGTGCCGGAGGTGTACATCAACAGCGCCGGATCGCTTTCCTTCGGGGCAGGGACATCGGCCTCGGGCAGCCGGTCCTCGAAGAACAGGCCGGGTGCATCGACGTCGATCACGATGATTTCTATCTCGCGGCAGGTAGCCCGGACCCTCTCGGCGAGCGACTCCGCGTGCTCGGCGTCGGTGAACACCAGCCGCATCCCCGAATGTGAAAGCACGTATTCGAGCTGCGAGGCCTGCGACATCAGGTTGAGCGGCACCGAGATGAACCCGCCGTACATCGTGCCGAGGAATACCGTGGCCGTCTGGTACCCGTTGGCGCAATAGAAGCCGATCCGGTCGCCGGGCGCGAACCCGCACCCGAGCAGGAAGCGGGCGAGGTTGCCCGACTGCCGCCGAAGTTCGCCGAACGTCAGCTCGCGGCCGGTCTCGGGCGCGATCAGGTAGGCCGCGTCCGGGCGCTCGCGCGCCTGCTTCTCGACGTAGTGCCGAACCGTCCTTGCCGGAACCTTGGCCACTACTTGCCGTGCTTGGTGTGGTATTCCCCGAAGATGTCTTCGGTGGCCGGCACGCGCGGCGGGATCGTCCTCACGATGCGGGTCGTGTTGAGGTAGTGGCGATAGTTCATGTTCTCGGAGATCGAGTTGCGGCCCCAGGTGCCGCAGCCCATCGACAGCGAGAACGGCAACCCGTTGTCGAACGCGCCGCCGTTGGCGATCGCATGCGCCTGGTTCACGATCACGCGCGCCGCCGGCATCTCGAGGCCGAGGCGCATCACGTGCGCTTCCGCGGCGGTGTGGATGCCGACCGAATGGCCGGCGCCCTGGTGTTCGTAGATCTTGCGGACCGTCGCGAACGCGTGGTCGAAATCCTTGACGCGGTAGAGCGTCAGCACCAGGGAGAGCTTTTCGCCCGAGAACGGGAACTCGCCGCCGACGCCGGCCTCCTCGACCATCAGGAACTTCGCGCCCTGCAGCGCGGGACGCTCAAGGCCGGCGATCCTGAGGATGTCGGCCACCGGCCGCGCCATGATCGCCGGGTTGAGCTTGCCGCCGGGCCACATCGCCGCGCGCAACTTGTCCTTTTCGGCCGCGTCGAGCAGCGCGCCGCCCACCTTGCCGAACTCGGCGAGCATCGCCGCGTAGACCGCGTCGACGATCACGACCGAGTTCTCCGAGGAGCAGCTGGTCGCGTTGTCGAAGCACTTGGAGTCGCGGATCTTGGCCGCCGCATCCGGCAGGTCGGCGCTCAGGTCGACGATCACCGCCACGTTGCCCAGCCCGACGCCTACCGCCGGCGTGCCGGACGCGTACGCGGCTCGAACGTTGGCCTGCGAACCGGTGGCGACGACGAGATCGGCGCGGCGCATCAGCTCGTAGGTGGTGTCCTTGGTGACCGGCGAAGGCAGCGTCTGCACCAGGTCCCGCGGCGCACCCACCTTGTCGAGTTCGGCGTGCACGAAGTCCAACAGCAGCGCCGCGGTCGACCAGCCCTTGGGCGAAGGCGCGAGGATCACCGCGTTGCGCCCCTTCAGGGCATTGATGATCTTGTTGGCCGGTGTCGCGCCGGGATTGGTGGACGGCGTAATCGCGGCGACCACGCCCACCGCGCGCGCGATCTCCACAATGCCCAGTTCGGGATGCTCCGCGATCACGCCGACCGACTTTGCGCCCTTGAGGTCGCGCAGCAGGCCCATCGTCTTGCGCTCGTTCTTGGCGATCTTGTCGGGGACGTTGCCCAGGCCGGTATCCCGCACTGCCAGTTCGGCCAGGCGCCGGTTGTTCTCCGGCTTGACGATCGCCCAGCCGGCGGCGGTGACCACTTCGTCGACCTGCGCCTGGTCGTAGCGCTCGTAGACCGCCTGTGCCGCGCGGGCGCGTGCGACCAGGGCTGCGACGATTTCCCTGGCGGCGAAATTTTCCGCGCCACGCTTGTCGACTACGGCTGCCATGATTCCCCTGCCCGGATCCGAAACCGCGAGTTTAATCCACGCGGTTCATTCAAGCCTGATGCCGGCCTCGCGGATCAGCGCCGCCCACTTCTTCAATTCGTTCTTGACCGTCTGGTCGAGCTCGGCCGAAGTGTTGCCTACGGCGTCGGCGCCCTGCTCCAGCAATTTCTGCTTCACCTCGGGGATCCGCACCACCTTGGCAACTTCCTGCTGCAGGCGCGCCACGATGGCCGGCGACGTCCGTGCGGGCGCAAAGATCGCGTACCAGGAATCCACTTCGTAGTCGGGGATGTTGAGCGCCTCGGCCACCGTGGGCACGTCCGGTGCAGCGCCCGAGCGCTTGAGGGTCGTGACTGCGATCGGCCGCAGCTTGCCGCTCTTGACGTGCCCCATCGCCGCTGGAATCGAAACAAACAGCAGCGGCACCTGCCCGCCGAGTACGTCCGTCGTGGCCGGGCCGCCGCCCTTGTACGGGATGTGCAGCAGCTTGATGCCGGCGCGCAGGTTGAGCAGTTCGCCTGCGATATGCGAAGGCGTGCCGGCGCCCACCGAGGCGAACGCCACCTTGCCCGGCTGCGCCTTGGCCTGCGCCACGATGTCCTGCATGGTCTTGTACGGGCTGGCCGGATTGGCCGCGATCAGCTGCGGCAGGCTCGCCACCGTCGACACCGACACGAAATCCTTCTCGACGTCGAACGACAGCTTGTAGAGCAGCGGGTTGATGGTGTGCGACGACAGCGTGAACAGGAACGTGTAGCCGTCCGATGGCGCCTTGGCCGCGGCCTCGGTGCCTACCGCGCCACCCGCGCCGCCGCGGTTCTCGATCACGATCTGCTGGCCGAGCGCCCGCGAAAGCGGATCCTGCACGATCCGCGCGATCACGTCCGTCCCGCCCCCGGGCGGGTAAGGCACGATGAACCTCACCGGCTTGGACGGCCAGTCCTGCGCCTGCGCAGCCGTGCCCAGCGCGACCAGCGCGATGCCGGCGAGCCATCGAACAAATTGGTGTCGGAGTCGATTTTCGTGCGGAGCGCTTGATAAATCGACTCCGACACCATTTTTGGGGTTCAGCATGTCTCCTCCTGTGTGCGAATGCCCGTCTGCGCGGGCTTCGCGTCGTGGATCAAACGAAGGCCTTGTACTTGTCGAGGTGGCGCACCGGGTGCTTCAGCGCGTCGCGGCGGAACGGGTCGCCGAGTTCCCTGGTGACCATCAGCTCGACGATCGTGGTCTTGCCGTCCTTCTGCGCCTTGCAGGCGGCTGCCAGAGCCGGGCCGACGTCCGACAGGGTGTCGACCGTTACGCCTTCGGCGCCCATCGACTTCGCCACCGCGGCCCAGCTCGGGTTCTCGAGGTCCACGCCCTGGAAGCGGTTCTTGTAGAAGTCGACGTGGTTCTTCTTCTCGGCGCCCCACTGCTGGTTGTTGAACACCACCGCGGTGACCGGGAATTTCTCGCGCACGCAGGTGAGGATCTCGCCGAAGCTCATGCCCCACGCGCCGTCGCCGACGTAGGCGATCGCCGGCCGGTCCGGGGCCGCCGCCTTGCATCCGATCATCGTCGGGAAGGCGTAGCCGCAGTTGCCGAACATCATCGCGCCGAACATGCTGCGCGGCTTCTCGAACTTGAGGTAGCTGTTGGCGATCTGGCAGATGTTGCCGATGTCGGTCGAGACCATCGCATCCCTGGGCATCGCCTTCTCGAGCTCGCGCAGCATCTGGCGCGGGTGCATGTACTTGGAGTTCTTCGCCACTTCCATGCTCCAGGAGTCCTTCTCCTGGTGCCAGTTGGCGAGCTCCGCGTTCCACTTGTCGCGCTCGGCCGCGATCGACTTCACGCGCTCGTCCTTGTTCGCCATGCAGGCGAGGGTCCGACCCTTGAGCCGCTGCACCAGCGCCATCGCGGCCTCGCGCGCGTCTCCGTTGATCGTGACCGAGGTCTTCTTCACCAGGCCGAGCATCTTCGCGTCGGCGTCGATCTGAATCAGCTTGGCGTTCTTCGGCCAGTAGTCGAACTCGTACTGCGGCAGCACGCCGAACGGCCCGAGCCGCGAGCCCAGCGCGACCACGACGTCGGCCTTGCTCAGCACCGTCATCGCCGCCTTGGAGCCGTGATAGCCGAGCGGCCCGCACCACAGCCGATGGCTCGCGGGGAAGGTGTCGTTATGCAGGTACGAGTTGCAGACCGGGGCCTCCAGCGCCTCGGCCAGCTGGATGCACGCATCCGCGCCGTTGGACATGATCACGCCGCCGCCGGCGATGATCACCGGGTACTTGGCCTTCGAGAGCAGCTCGGCCGCCTCGTCGAGGTTCTTGCCGCCGCCGGGGCCGCGCTCGATCCTGATCGGCTGCGGGATCTCGCAGTCGATCTCACCGTAGAAGAAGTCGCGCGGGATGTTGAGCTGGGTCGGGCCCATCTCGAGGATCGCGCGGTCGAATGCGCGCCCGGTCAGCTCGGCCATGCGCGCCGGGTTGTTGATGTGCGCCTGGTACTTGGTAATCTTCGAGAAGATCGGCAGCTGGTCGGTCTCCTGGAAGCCGCCCAGGCCGATGCCGAGGCTGCCGGTTTCCGGGGTGATGGCCACGACCGGCGAATGTGCCCAGTAGGCCGCCGCGATCGCGGTGACGAAGTTCGTGATGCCGGGGCCGTTCTGCCCGATGCACACGCCGTGGCGGCCGGATACGCGCGAAAAGCCGTCGGCCATGTGCGCCGAGCCCTGCTCGTGCACCGTGGGCACGAAGCGGATGCCGGCCGCCGGGAAAAGGTCGAGCGCGTCCATGTAGGCGGAGCCGACGATGCCGAACACGTGCGTCACGCCCTGCGCGACCATCGTCTCGACGAAAGCCTCGGAAGGCGACATGTGCTGCTTGCCGGAAACGACGATGCGTTTCGCGTCTGAAATATCGGTCATGGGGGTCTCCGGATCGGGGAAATTGGCGGGACGGTGAAGCGCGGGAAGTCTCTCATACACGCATCGCAAAATGCAACGCGCGCAAGGCTATTTAGAACCCATCGTTCCGGAATATGATAATTTTGCAGTCATGGCCCGCAAGGAAGACAAGGTCCCCGCGACCCTGCGATCGTTCACGGTGCTCGAAGCGCTGGTTCAGGCCGAGCGCCCGGCTTCGCTGACCGACATCGTCTCCGCCTGCAAGCTCCCGAAGCCTACGGTGTACCGGATGCTCGCGATGCTGGAATCCGCCGGCCTGGTGGCGCGCGACCCCGGCGCGGCGCGCTATGCGCCCGGACCGCGCCTGGCGGCGCTCGGCCTCGGCATCATGCAGAACTCGTCGCTGAGTTCGGCGCGCCACGCGATCCTCGCGCAGCTCGTCGAGCAGATCGGCGAGACCTGCAACTTCACGATGCTGCACGGCGGCGAAGTGATGTACCTCGACCGCGTCGAGGCGGCCTGGCCGCTGCGCATGAACCTCACCAGCGGCTCGCGGGTACCTCTGCACTGCACCGCGAGCGGCAAGCTGCTGCTGGCCTTCCTGCCCAAGCCTGCGCGTGACCGGTTGCTAGACAACATTTCGTATGCGGCCTATACGCCGACGACGATCCCGGATCGCAAGTCGCTGGAAGCCGAGCTCGCGCGCATCCGCAAGGCGAAGCACGCGACCGACAACGAGGAATTCCACGCGGGCCTGGTGTGCGTGGCGGTGCCGACGCGCGGGCCGAACGGGAAGCCCTGCGCGGCGGTGGCGGTGCATGCCCCGGTGTCGCGGATGCCGCTGGAGCGGGCGCTGGAGTACCTGCCGTTGCTGCGGAAGGCGGCTGAGGCGATGGAAGGGACGTTCGCCGGAACCTAGGAACCTGCCTTCGCCCGGCCGGAACCCTTCCGGCCGGATGGCTTGAGGACGTTGATCTCCTTTCGCCTTTCGATCGCACCGGAGGCGGCCGCCCTCAACAGCCGCTGAAACGTCGGGCATTCCGCGTGGCTGGGTGCCGGGCAGGCGGCCGCATGCTTGAGCCCGCGGCTGACGGCGCGCAGCTGCGCGATCGTCGTGTCGATCTCCGAGGCCTTGGCGGCGAGCTTGCGCCGGTCGATCCGCGCCCCGCCGCCGGGCGCGAGCATGGTGCGGATCTCCTCCAGCGAAAACCCGGCCGCCTGTCCCAGCGCAATCAACGCCAACTGGTTCAGGACGGCCGGGACGAAGCGCCGCCGCCCGCCCTGCCGGCCAGGTGAGGCGATCAGCCCCACTTTCTCGTAATAGCGCAATGCCGAAGCGGGAACGCCGGTGCGTTTGGCGACTTCGGAAATGTCCATCGATCGGCCCCTTGACTTGAAGTTGACTTCAACTTCTACAGTGGCCTCAACAAGCTTTCCCGTCAACCACGTCAAGGAGCTCACATGGCAACGTTAGAAGACATGACCCAACTCGCCCTCATCGGCATCGGCGCGACCGCCTTCATGGACGCCTGGCTTTCGCTACTCAAGCGGCTGGGCGTGCCGGTCCTCAATTTCGCAATGATCGGACGATGGGCCGGGCACCTCGTCCGCGGCCGGTTCGTGCATGCCGCGATCGCGAAATCCCCGCCGATCCCCGGGGAACTGGCCCTGGGCTGGCTCACGCACTACGCGGTCGGCATCGCGTTCGCCGGCGGGCTGGTGGCAGCGCAGGGCGCGGGCTGGATGCGCAATCCCTCGCTCTGCCCGGCCGTCCTCGCGGGCCTGCTCACGGTTGCCGCGCCGCTCTTCGTCATGCAGCCCGCGATGGGCGCCGGGTTCGCCGCTTCGCGGACGCCGACGCCGCTGAAGAACTGCCTGCGGAGCGTGGTGAACCACACCGTCTTCGGGCTCGGCCTTTACTTGTCCGCCCTGGTCATCGTGGAGGTTGCGTCATGAAGAACATCGCAGTGATCTACCACAGCGCCCACGGGCACACCGCACACATCGCGGCCCACGTCGCCAAAGGCGCCGGAAGCGTCCCCGGCGCCGGCGTCGCGCTGCTGAAGGCAGAAGCAATGGCCGCGTCGCCGGATGAACTGTTGCGATACGACGGCTATATCCTGGGGTCGCCGACCTACCTCGGCGGGGTTTCCGGAACCTTCAAGACCTTCATGGACGCCACCGGGCGCCTTTGGCGCACGCAGAAACTGAAAGGCAGGCTCGCCGCCGGATTCACGGTCTCTTCGCTTCCGTCCGGTGACAAGCAGTCGACCCTGATGTCGATGTTCGTGTTCAGCATGCAGCACGGGATGCTGTGGGTCGGCAATCCCTTCCTGCCGGAGCAGCACAGCGGCGTCCCGTATGACGAAGCGGTCAACCGCCTGGGATCGTGGTCGGGCCTGATGGCGCAGGCCGGCCACGCCGCCGCCGCGGAGTCATTCGTGCCGGGCGACGTCAAGACTGCCGTGCTGTTCGGCCGGAATTTCGCCGACACGCTGCTTCGGGTCTCGTTCAGCCGGTCACCTTCGGAGTCCGACCCATGCCACGCGTGATCCCCAGGAAATTCGGGCCGGCGCTTTTCGGGCTGATCCTGTCCGGCCTCATGTCGCTGCTCGTTTCCGGCATCTCCACGTTCCGCGCGGCGGGTGCCGGGCCCGATTCGGCCGGAATATGGATCGGTTCGTGGCTGGCCGCATGGTGCTTTGCGTTTCCGGCCGTGCTGCTGGCCGGTCCGATCGCGCGCAAAGCGGTCGAACACCTGGTCCGGGAAGATTGAACCCGCGACGCCGAAATCCGCCGCCGGGCGCGATTCGCTGGGTGTTTGCGGCCTCGAGCCGGAAGATGGTCGCGCCGTTGTACTTCGCAAATTGGAGCAAGCCGGTCACAACTTGCCGAACGCCACGCCCTTGTAAGTCCAGCCGCTTTGCGTGACTTCAGTTTGAATCGGCTCCTTCAACTCCTTGGTCGCAAAACGGTAGTTGTAGATCTGGCCGGGTGCGAGCGTTTCGGTGAAGCCGTACGCCTTGCCGAATTCGACTGACTGCTGCTGCCCCTTGAATGCACTTGCCGCAAACGAGACCGTGGGCACGCCGGCACGCCACTCGATCGAGATTTCGCGGTCCATTGCCCGCACTTCGTGGGTGCTTTTATCCAGCTTCAGGTAGATCTTGAATGCCTTCGACAAGCCGGCCTTGGCAAAAATCTCGAACCAATTCGCGTCGACGATCTTCCATTCCGCGATCAGGTCGACGCCTTCGGATTGCCCGTCGACCAGGTGATACGGCGCGCTCGTACGGTTCAGTGCCAGGAGCCTGCTGCGCACTTCCGTCGGGGCCAGAACCGGCGTTCCCGCAGCGGGGCGCTTTGTCGAGGTCAGAAAGTCGAAGAATCCCATCTGGTCCTCCTTCGACCGATTGCAATGGAACGCGAAGCAGGGCCTGCCACGGAACCGCGTGATTACTCTACGCGCAAAGCCGATTTCAATCGCTACAGGTCCGCCAGGATCACGTCCGACGCATCGATTCGATCATCTTCCATCCCGTCTGCCCGGGTAACCGGGCCTCCCAGAATCTCCACCCATTGACGTTGCTCCGGGTGATCGCCATGGCCGCCGAGGACGGGGTGTCGTATCGCTTGCCGCCGACTGTGAGCGCGCCCCCCTCGACCCGCGCAAGGTGTGTCTGTCCCTTGTAGTTGGCCCGAAACTCGGTCCCGGCAGGAAACCGGACACCTTTCGTGATCCAGTCCCCGGCCCCAGGCGCA
Source organism: uncultured Bordetella sp. (assembly GCA_964599095.1). GTDB lineage: Bacteria > Pseudomonadota > Gammaproteobacteria > Burkholderiales > SG8-39 > SZAS-79. The sequence continues at coordinate 106,166 of CAZREB010000009.1, read as the reverse complement.
GAATGATCTTGAGAGGCGCGCTTCTTCGGTGCCAGTCCAAGGATCTCTCTCAGCACGTCATTTTCCGTGACCTCTTCAGAGGCACGACGATTCGTGATGGCCTTGAATACATCGAAATCGATCTCTATGGTGGGCATGGTTGGCCTCTATTAGACTAATAGGCTCAACAATAGACGAATCTCGCCCTGCCCGTCAAGGCCATCTCTGGTGCGGCGCGGGCTTGACGAATGCCAATGAGACTATAATATTGCATATATATAACATTTATATCTGCCTATGCGCCTCCCGGATCTCGGCCGTGAAATCCGAAATGCACGTCGCCTGAAGAACCTGACACAGGCTGAACTTGCGCGCGAGACCGGCCTGTCGCGTGAAACACTCAATTTGCTGGAGAGTGGGCTGGTGCGAGATCTCGGCTTGCGCAAGGTGCTCAAAGTACTCGATCGCTTGGGGCTCGAAATGCTCGTGCGCGCCCGTACCGGAACCGCCTCTCCGAACTATCTTCGAATGGCATGCACGAGCGCAAACGTGGGATTCAAGAATGCGCTCACGGAGGATCAGCTCGTTTACGCGCTTGTTACCGGAAAGGTTCCCGCTCAACGAAGCGCGCATCTGCGCACCTTGTTCGATGAAGCTCCCAAGGCGCTGTTGAACGGACTGGCCAGCGAGGTCCGGCTCTGGACCAAACCCGGCAAGCTGGAAAAGAACCTTGGTACCCTTGCCCAAGCGCTCGATACGTCCCGGAAGGTGGAAGAATGGCTGACACCCGCCTGAATACGTGGGAGACGCTCTTCGCGCGAGCGCTCGCGTTAGTCGACTCGGTCGGCAAAGCGGGAATCGGCCTCGATGACTGGAGCCTCGGGGGCGGTACTGTGCTCATGCTCCGGCACAGGCACCGTTTCAGCAAAGACATCGATATTTTCGTTTCCGATCCCCAGTACCTCACCTACTTGACCCCACGCCTGAATGCTGCCGCTGAAGCGATGACCGGGGACTACATCGAACAGGGAAATTTCCTGAAACTGCAGTTCGAAGAAGGCGAGATCGATTTCGTCGCCTCGGCGCCGCTGACCAGGAACCCTACGCAAGTCGGGCGCCTGCTCGGTCGAGATGTGAAAATCGAAACGTCAACCGAGATCATTGCAAAGAAGGTCTGGCATCGAGGTGAGAGTTTCAAGGCTCGCGACATCTTCGACCTGTCCATGGTCATCGAACTCGAGCCCGACGCCTTGGTCCCGATGCAACCGATATTGCGCGATCGGCGGGACGCGATTCTATCCAGAATCGAATCCGTCGATGACCAGCTTCGGCACGATTTCCAGGAACTGGACGTACTGGATTACACGCGCTCGTACGACGAGTGCATCGAAGTGGTCAAGCGCGCGCTCGACTCGGCGTGAATCGACCTATGGAATGGCACCCGACTCCCGGAGGATCAAGTCCGCCGCCTTCTCGGCAATCATCACCGCCGGCGCATGCGTGTTGCCGGAGGTCAGCGTCGGCATGATCGAGCAGTCGACCACGCGCAGTCCGGTCACTCCGTGCACCCGTAACCGGTCGTCGACCACCGCCATCGGGTCGCTGCCCATCTTGCAGGTGCCGGAGGGGTGGAAGATGGTCGCGCCGTTGTTCCTGGCGAATTCGAGCAGGTCCGCATCGGTCACCGCATCGGCGCCGGGCTTGTATTCGGACGCGACGTAAGGACGCATCGCCTCGGTCAACGCAAGCTTCCTCGCCAGCTTGACCGCCTCGACCGCGCAACGCCGATCCAATTCGGCGGACAAATAGTTCGGCTGCATCGAAGGCGCCTCGAGCGCATCCCTCGACTTGATCCGCACGCGCCCGCGCGACTGCGGACGCAACTGGCAGACTGAAAACGTAAACCCGGGCCACAGGTGCGGCGTCGCGCCGGCCATGTCGGCCGACAGAGTCGCCACATGGAACTGGATGTCCGGCGTCTTGGATTCGGGCAACACGCGCGCGAAGATCCCGCCCTGGTTGATGCCGATCGCAAGCGGCCCGGTACGGCTGAGGATCCATTGCAGCCCGATCTTGATCCTGCGCGGCAGGCTGGCGAGATCGTCGTTGGTGGTGATCGCCTTGGTGCACTTGTACATCAGGCGCATCTGCAGGTGGTCCTGCAGGTTCTCACCGACGCCGGGCAGGTCCTTCACGACCGGAATCCCGAATTTTGTCAGCAACGAGCCTGGCCCCAATCCTGACAACTGCAGCAGTTGGGGGCTCTGGAGGGCGCCTGCCGAGAGGATTACCTCGCCGTCGGCGCGCGCTTCCTTGTCCACGCCGCCCTGCCGGTATTTCACGCCCACCGCACGTGTGCCTTCGAAGATCACGCCGGTGGCATGCGCGCCGGTCTGCACGTCGAGGTTCGCCCGCCCGCGCGCCGGCTTGAGGTAGCCGGTGGCCGAGCTGCAGCGCCACCCCTTGCGCGTGAAGAGCTGGTAATACCCGGCGCCTTCCTGCTGTGCGCCGTTGAAGTCGTCGTTGCGCGGGATGCCGAGTTCCGCGGCGCCCTTGACCACCGCCTCGATCAGCTCGTGCTTCGCCCCGATGTCGGTGCACGCGACCGGGCCGCCGGCGCCGTGGAAATCGCTCGCGCCCCGGGAGTTGTCTTCGCACTTCCTGAAATAGGGGAGCACATCGGCCCAGCCCCACCCCTTGTTGCCAAGCGCGGCCCAGCGTTCGTAGTCCTCGTGCTGGCCGCGCACGAAAATCAGCCCGTTGATCGAGGACGAGCCGCCGAGCCCGCGGCCTCGCGGCCAGTAGATCCTGCGGTTGTTCATGCCCGGATCGGGATCGGTATTGAATCCCCAGTTGTAGACCGGGTGGAACATCGTCTTGCCGTATCCGATCGGGATGTGGATCCAGAGGTAGTTGTCGCGCGGCCCGGCCTCGAGCAGCAGCACGCGCCTGGCCGGGTCGGCGCTCAGCCGGTTGGCGAGCACGCAACCCGACGAGCCTGCGCCGACGACGATGTAGTCGTAGCGATTCATGGACGCACCGCGCGATGCGCCGCGCGCACCGGCGACACACCGCGATTTATCAATTTATGGAATTTTTCGAATCATTCAGCGCAACCGAGTATTGCAATCGCAGGATGGTTTGTCTAGCATCGAACGCGCTTTGCGAAGCCGTGCTCGTCGACCAAGCGGCGCAATGCGCGACAAAAACCGATTCATTCGCGGAGGAGCGAAAATGAAACGCACCCACCTGTTGCACTCCTGGCAAGGCCGCTGTATCGCATTGCTGTCCGGCATCCTGATTTACGGATCGATGATTGCGGGCGCCCAGGCCCAGCAGTTCAAGATGCGCATCCAGACCGCCGTGCCCTCGGCGAGCATCTATTTCGACCTGCTGAAGAAATTCGGCGACCGCATCGACAAGATGTCCGGCGGGCGCCTCAAGATGGAAGTGCTGCCCGACGGCGCGATCGTGCCGGCGTTCGAGATCCTCGACGCCGTCGACAAGGGCGTGGTCGAAGGCGGCTACGCCTGGACGCACTACTGGTCGGGCAAGAACCCGGCGGCGGGCCTGTTCTCCAACCCGATGGCCGGCGCCGGCGTCGGCCTGGACCAGCTCTCGCACGTCGCCTGGATCTTCGAGGGCGGCGGCTACGACCTGTACCGCAAGCTGTACTCGGATGTCCTCAAGGTCAACGTCGAGCCGCTCTTCATCCAGCCGATGGGCCCGGACCCGCTGGGCTGGTTCAAGCGCCCGATCGCCAGCACCGCCGACTTCAAGAAGCTCAAGTACCGCTCGCCTCCCGGGATCACGGGCGAGATCTTCAAGGAGATGGGCATCACCGCGGTCGCGCTGCCCGGCGGCGAGATCGTCCCCTCGGCCCAGCGCGGCGTGATCGACGCGGCCGAGTGGATCGGCCCGGCCGACGACATCAACCTCGGGCTGCAGACGGTGTGGAAGCACTACTACCTGCAGGGCCTGCACCAGTCGACCGACATCGGCGAGGTGATCATCAACAAGGCTTTCTGGAACAAGCTGCCGCCGGACCTGCAGGAGATCGTGCGCACCGCGGCGATGGCCTCGATGACCGAGACCTACACCTACAACGTGTTCCGCAACGCCAAGGCCATCGTGCGGCTCAGGAACGAGTTCAAGGTCGAGATCCACGACACGCCGAAGGACTTCTTCCCCGAGTTCGTCCGGGCCACCAACGTGGTGCTCGACCGCTACTCGGCCAAGGACCCGTTCTTCAAGCAGGTGCTCGATTCACAGCGCAACTTCGCCAAGGACGTCGTGCCCTACTGGACCAAGATCCTCGACCTGTACTCGAACCTGGGCAACGCCGCGCTGCAAAAGAAGAAATAGCGGCACACACGGCCTCGCCGGCTTGAAACTCCCCGGGGGCGCAGCGCGGCTGCGCCCCCTTTTTTGCACCCGGCCGCCATAACAAGAGGAGCTCCCATGCAGCGCCCGCCCTCCGCGATGCTCAAGGCCATCGCAGTGCTCGACACGATCAGCCTGTGGTCCGGCCGCATCGTCGCCTGGCTGATCATCCCGATGGTGCTTTCGCTGGTCTATGAAGTGGTCGCTCGGTACGTCTTCGACGCGCCGACGATGTGGGCCTACGACATGACCTTCATGCTCTACGGCACCTTCTTCATGGTCGGCTCGGCCTATACGCTCTACAAGAAGGGCCATATCCGCACCGACTCCTACTACGGGCAGTGGTCGCCGCGCACGCAGGGATGGGTCGACACGGTCTGCTACCTCGTCTTCTTCTTCCCGCCGCTGATCGCGTTCCTGGTGGTCGGCTGGGACTACTTCCTGCGTTCGTACATGCAGAGCGAGCGCATCGTCACCAGCCCGTGGATGCCCATCGTCTACCCGTTCAAGCTCGCGATCCCGCTGGCGACGCTGCTGCTGCTGCTGCAGGGCCTCTCGGAGTTCATGAAGAGCGTCTGGGCGGCGCGCAAAGGGGAGTGGATTTGAAACCCGAGTACGTCGGCCTGCTCTCGCTGGTCATCCTGTTCGGCGCGATCTTCATCGGTTTCCCGATCGCGTTCACGCTGATCGCGGTCGCGCTTGGCGTCGGGTACGCGGCGCTGGGCGACATCGCGCTGCACCTGATGACGCTGCAGTTCTTCTCGGTGATGCGCGACCCGACGCTCGCCTCGGTGCCGTTCTTCCTCTTCATGGGCTACCTGCTGGAACAGTCGGGGCTGATGGAGCGGCTGTTCCGCGGCGTGCAGCTGATGCTCGCCTCGCTCAACGGTTCGCTCTACCTCGCGGTGCTGATCACGGCGACGATCTTCGCCGCGGCCACCGGCATCGTCGGTTCGTCGGTCACGCTGCTCGGCGTCATGGCGGCCCCCGCGATGAAGCGCAGCGGCTACGACGTGCGCATGTCGGCCGGGACGATCGCGGCCGGCGGCACGCTCGGCATCCTGATCCCGCCTTCGGTGATGCTGATCGTCATGGGGCCGGTGGTCGGCGTGCCGGCCACCGACCTGTTCGCGGCGGCGATCTTTCCGGGCCTGCTGCTGTCGGGGCTGTACATCCTCTACACGCTGGTGCGCAGCTACCTGAACCCGAAGCTCGGGCCGCCGCTGCCGATGGAAGACCGCCGCCCGTTCGGCTACGTGGCGAAGGAGGTCGTGCTCGGGATGCTGCCGGTGGTGGTCGTGATCATGGCGACGCTCGGCGTGATCCTCGCCGGCATCGCGACGCCCACCGACGCCGGCGCGGTCGGCTCGTTCGCGGTGTTCCTGCTGACCTTGATCTACCGCCGGCTGACGTGGGCGAAGATGAGGATCGCGGTCATGTCGACGCTCGAGGTGTCGTGCATGATCCTGCTGCTGGTCGCGGCGTCCAACTACTTCGGCGCGGTGTTCTCGCGCCTGGGCAGCGCCACGCTGATCGCCGAATCGCTGCTGCAGTTCAACTTCCCGCCGACCGTCATGCTGCTCATCATGCTGGCGATCATCTTCGTGCTCGGCTGGCCGCTGGAATGGGTGCCGATCGTGCTGATCGTCGTGCCGATCTTCCTGCCGCTGGTCAGCAAGCTGGGCATCAACCTGGTCTGGTTCTGCACGCTGGTGGCCGTGTGCCTGCAGACCGCGTGGCTCTCGCCGCCGGTGGCATTGTCGGCCTACTTCCTCAAGGGCGTGGTGCCCGACTGGGAACTCAAGGACATCTATGCCGGCATGATGCAGTTCATGGTGCTGCAGGTCATCGGCCTGCTGCTGATCCTCTTTTTCCCGGAAATCGCGCTCTGGCTGCCGGGCATCCTGCGCGAATGAACGGGTGAACAACCAAGCGAGACACGAAGATGGCTGAAGAAACCGAAAAGATCGAGATTCACCGCGGGCTGAAGGGCGTCTACTTCGACCGCTCGGCGGTGTGCTACATCGACGGCCGGGCCGGCGAACTGCGTTACCGCGGCTATTCGATCCACGACCTGGCGGAAAAGTCGACTTTCGAGGAGACCTGCTACCTCCTTCTTCATGGCGAGCTGCCCACGCCCCTGCAGCTCGCCGTCTTCGATGCCCAGCTCAAGATCGCTCGCGCCCTGCCGGCGCCGGTGTACGAAGTCATCAAGGCGGTGCGCAACGCGCACCCGATGGACGTGCTGCGCACCGCGGTTTCCGCATTGGCCGCCTTCGATCCGGATGTCGGCGACAACTCGCGGGAAGCCAACCTGAAGAAAGGCATCCGCCTCACGGCGCAGGTGCCGATGATCGTCGCGGCGCACCACCATATCCGCAACAACCGCTCGCCGGTGCCGCAGGACCGCTCGCTCGGCCATGCGGCGAATTTCCTCTACATGCTGACCGGCAAGGCGCCGAGCGCGGATACCGCGCGGCTGATGGACACCGACATGATCCTGCACGCCGAGCACGGGTCGAATGCGTCCACGTTCACCGCGCGCGTGGTTGCGGGGACGGAGGCGAACCTGCACGCGGCAATCACCGCGGCGATTGCGGCGCTCTCGGGCCCGGCCCACGGCGGCGCGGCCGAGAACGTGATGCACATGGCCAAGGAAGTCGGCTCGCCGGACAAGGCCGCCGAATACGTCAAGAGGAAGCGCGCCAACAAGGAGCCGGTCATGGGCTTCGGCCACCGCGTCTACCGCGCCGAGGACCCGCGCGCCCGCCACATGCGCGCCGGCGTCGAGAAACTTTCGCGCGAGATGGGCCAGCCGCAGTGGTACCAGATCCTCGAGGCGCTGGTCGCGGCGATGAAGCCCTACGCGCGCCACGGCGTGAACGTGAACGTCGACTTCTACGCCGGCGTCGTCTACTACCTCAACGGCATCCCCGCCGATCTGTTCGTGCCGATCTTCGCCGTCGGCCGCGTGCCGGGCTGGACGGTGTCGGTGCTGGAGCAGCTGGAAAACAACATCCTGATCCGGCCGCTGACGCTCTATAACGGTCCGGAAACGAGGGAGTACGTGGCGCTCGACAAGCGCTGACCGTAATTGGTGTCAGAGTCCAATTTCGCGCGGGGGGCCTTCGCGGGCCTGCCTAATGCTGCCATATTTTATCCTGGGGCCGCGTCCAGTCTGGCTCCCAGGGTGAAATGCTGCCAACGACCCGGCGTCGCCTAGGTCGTCCCGGCGGCGCCTTTCCCCGGCCCGCGCCGGCCGCCGAGCCAAAGCAGCACGGGGATGAGCAGCAGCGCGATCCCCACGCCCAGCAGAACCTGCATCTCCCTCCATGAAGACCGGGCCTCGAGGAGAGTCTCCTTCGGATTGGCCGGGTCGTAGTGGACGTCGATCACCCGCCCGACCGGGTAGCGCCCGACGGTTTCGCGTACCGCAGACTCGCCCGCGCCCCAGCGGAAGTCCCCGAAGCGCTCCCGGGTGATGCAGAAACGCTCGTGCGTATCGAGGTAGTCGCCGCAGATCTCAGGGCGAAAATAGGTGCCGCCCTTGCTCCCGCGCTTCCTGCTCGCATAGGACAGCGTAATCACGCCCTTGCGTGCCGGCCAGTCCTCGGCCGCGGCCTTGCGGTACATCTCGACGGGCGCCGCGATCACCGCGAAGAGCCCGAACATCAGCCCCGCGAGCAAGGCCAAGGCGAGCAGTTTCCCGGCAACGGCCTTCAAGCCGGCCCCGACGAATTCGACTCCGACACCATTTTTGCGGCAGAGGCGGTCATTCGGCGCGGTACCGCCCGATCACTGCCGGGTCGGGGTCGGCGCCGAGGCCCGGGCCTTGCGGCACCGACACCTCGCCGCGGCTCGGGCTCAGCAGCTCGCCGTAAAGCGACGCCCGGGCGTCGAGATAAAAGTATTCGAACTTGGCCTCATCGGTCAGCGCGGCGATCAGGTGCAGGCTCGCGAACGCGCCCGGCCCGAAGTAGGGCGAGTGCGGCGCGAGCTTCACGCCCCGCTGGGCCGCGAGCGCCGCCACCTTCCTGAACTCGGTGATCCCGCCCACCTTGGTGACCGAAGGTTGCGCGTACTGCACCGCCCGCGCATCGAAGAGTTGCGCGAACTGGGTCGCGAAGCAGCAGTTTTCGCCGGCGGCAATCGGCAGGCCGGTGGCCTCGCCGACCGCGCGCAGTCCCACGCCGTCCTCGGGCGGGAACACCGGCTCCTCGAACCAGCCCAATCCCATTGGTGCCAGCCGCTTGCCGATCGCGCTTGCGTCCTCGACGCTCCATTCGCAATTGACGTCGAGCAGCAGTTCCACGTCGCGCGGCACCGCCGCCCGTGCCGCAGCGATCACCGGCTCGCTGATCTCGTGCAGCTTGATCGAGCGATAGCCCTCGCGCACCGCCTGCTCGCAATAGCGCGCGACAAGGGCCGCGTCGGCGTAGCGCAGGAAGCTCGCATAGCACGCAAGGCGCTCGCGGCGCGCACCGCCCAGCAAGGCGTGCAACGGCTTTCCGGCTGCCTTGCCCGCGAGATCCCACAGCGCGATATCGAGACCCGACAGCGCGAATACGGTAATGCCGAACCGGCCGAAGATATGCAGCCGCTTCTGGATATCCGCGTGCAGCCCCGCGATGTCCGTCGCGTCCCGCCCGATCGCGATCGGCGCAATCATGTCGGTCACCGCGGCGACAACGGCGCGCCGGCAGGAGTACGCAAAGGCCTCGCCCCAGCCAACGAGGCCGGCGTCGGTTTCCACCCGCACCAGGCAGAAATCGAGCGCCTTCCAGCCTCCCGAACCCAGCGACCAGCCCTCCCCGCCGTAGCTGGCGGGAATCGACAGCGGGATGGCGTCTACCTTCGTGATCTTCATGTGCAGTCCTTTCAGGTCGCCGCCGGGTGGGACCCGGAGCTTTACATAACTTTACCTGCCGGAGATACGCGCCTTACACCGCGGGCCCACTGTCCAGTCTCAGGGGAGTCGTTCCCCGTCACTCTAAAGGAACCGACCATGAACGAGACCGAAACCAAGTCCGCGGGACGCCGCCGCTTCTTCAAGCGCGCGGGCATCGCCGCCGCCATCGGCAGCCTCGCCGCCGCCGTGGGCTTCAAGGCGTTTGCCGAGTCCGGCGAGCACATGCGCTGGCACCGCGGCCTGATGCACGCGAACTTCACGCCCGAGCAGGCCGAGCAGCGCATCGGCCGGATGCTCAAGCACTTCTACGTCGAAATCGACGCCACGGAGGCGCAAAAGCAGAAGCTCGACCCGATCGTGAAGCAAGCGGCGCGAGACCTGTTGCCGCTTCGCGTCAAGATGCATGAGGCGAGGAAACAAGGCGCTGCGCTGCTGTCGGCCGAAACCATCGATCGTGCGGCGATCGAAGCCTTCCGCACTCAGCAGCTGCAGCTGGCCGAGACGGCGAGCAAGCGCTTCTCGCAGGCGCTCGCCGACGTCGCCGAAGTGCTGACGCCCGCGCAACGCAAGGATCTCGCCGGGCGCCTGGGCCGGATGGGCCCGGGGATGCGCGGCGGGATGCACCACGGCTGATGAGCCTCGCCGGGATCGCACTGCCCCTGCGCGCGGCAATCGGCGGTGCGCCGGGCGGCGATAATGGGCGCATGACCCAGCGCGTCCTGCTCATCGAAGACGATCCCCGCCTGGCCGAGATGGTCACCGAGTATCTCGGCCAAGCGGGGTTTCGGGTCGCCCATGCCCCGACCGGGCGCGGCGGCCTCGCGCTGCACGCGCGCGAGCCTTTCGATGCCCTGGTGCTCGACTTGATGCTGCCCGACATCGACGGGATCGAAGTCTGCCGCGAACTGCGGGCGAAATCCGCGACGCCGGTCCTCATGCTGACGGCACGCGGCGACGCCGCGGACCGGATCCTCGGCCTCGAGATGGGCGCGGACGACTACCTGCCCAAACCCTTCGAGCCGCGCGAACTGCTCGCGCGCCTGAAGGCGATCCTCCGTCGCGGCCAACCCGGCGCCGGCGCACCGGTGCTGCGCTTTGGCCGCCTGGAAATCGACACCGACGCGCGCAGCGTGCGCGTGGAGGGCGCGGAGAAACCGTTGACGAGCTACCAGTTCGCGTTGCTCGCCGCGCTCGCGCGCAATGCAGGGCGGGTGCTGACGCGCGAAACGCTCATGGATCTGGTCAAGGGCGAACCGCTGGAAGCGTTCGACCGGTCGATCGACGTGCATGTTTCGCGCATTCGCGCGGCCATCGAGGACGATCCGAAAAAGCCCCGCCGCATCGTCACCGTGCGCGGCACGGGCTATGTGTTCGCGAAGGCGCAGGACTGATGCGCCGGCGGCATGAGGCGCACGGTTGATGCGTCTTCCTCTTTACCTGCGCATCTATCTCGCGGTCCTGGCGAGCCTCGCAGTCTTCGCGCTCGCCGCCGGGATGCTCTGGCGCCAAATGGGGGATTCGGGTCCGGCGGGACAGGCTTTCACGCTCGCCGCGACCTTTGCGCAGAACATCCTGCCGGCTGCGCAGTCCGATGCCGCCAGTCAGCAAGCCGCGCTCGACAAGCTCGCCGCCAACCTCGGCGCGGATGCGACGCTGTATTCGGCCGCGCTCCGCCCGCTCGCGACCGTGGGCGCGCCGCTGCCCGCGCCCGAGGCGGGTCGCGATTCGAGCGGCTGGGTGCACCAAATGAAGGGTCCGCCGGTCTGGGTGCTGAAGCTGCCCGACGGGCGCTGGCTGGTGGCGCGCCTGCAACGCGAGCGCCCGCATCCGGGGCTGGGATTCCTTGGCATCCTCGGGCTGATCGTGCTCGCCGTCGGCGTAGGCGCCTTCCCGGTGGTGCGCTCGCTGACCAAGCGCCTGGAACGATTGCAGCGCGGCGTCGAATCGCTCGGCGCCGGCGACTTGTCGGCCCGCGTGCGGGTCGAAGGCCGCGACGAGGTCGCCGATCTGGCCGGCAGCTTCAATCGCGCCGCCGCGCGCATCGAAGACCTGGTGAACGCGCACAAGGCACTGCTGGCCAATGCCTCGCACGAACTGCGCACGCCGCTGGCCCGGATCCGGATGGCGATCGAGCTTGCGCAAGGCGGGGCGGACCCGAAGCGCCGCAAGGACATCGAGACCGACATCGCCGAACTGGATGCGCTGATCGAGGAAATCCTCCTGCTCAGCCGCCTGGACGCCGGGATCGATGCCGCCAACGCAAACCGGGCGGACGAGGACGTGGACTTGCTGGCATTGGCCGCCGAGGAATGCTCACGCGTCGACGGCGCGGAACTCGAAGGCGAGCCGGCCTCGCTGCACGGCGACCAGAAACTGCTGCGCCGCATGATCCGCAACCTGCTCGTCAACGCGCAGCGCCACGGCGCGCCGCCGATCGAAGTCACATTGAGGCGCACGGACAGCGGCGTGGAGTTCAGCGTGCGCGACCACGGCCCGGGCATTCCCGAGACGGACCGTGAACGCGTGTTCGAGCCTTTCTTTCGCCGCCCCGGCGCCAGCCAGGCCGGCGGCGCGGGCCTTGGGCTCGCGCTGGTGCGGCAGATTGCCGAGCGGCATGGGGGAAAGGCGCGTTGCGAGGCACCGGCTTCAGGACAGGGCAGCCGGTTCAGCGTCTTCCTGAATTCGGGCGCAACGGACAGTCCTCAAGCCGGGACAGCATCCATGAAATGACGCGACTCGGCGAGGCGCTTGACCAGCGTGGCCGGGTACGGGCGCCGATCAGGCCTTGGCACTTTGCTCATCACGTTGAGCAATTTCACTCAATATGTTGAGCAAATCAGGATTGAAGATCAGGCCTCAGTAGGGGGTCCCGTCCTTGTGCACGAACTTCATCTTCCCGTCGGCCATCGTGATCGCGATGTCGTCGTCCGGGTACGCAGCACTGCCGCCGGGCTTGCGGTCACCGATCTCGAAGTAGACGAAGTCCCGGCTGGACCGGTTGACGATGTGGTGGCCGTTCGGGTCACCGGCTTTGAAGCCCGCGCACATGCCGGGCGTGAGCCGCGTCTCGCCCGCGTCGGTGACGAGGACCGCCTCGCCTTCGAGGACGTACACGAACTCGTCCTGGTTGCCGTGCCAGTGCCTTAGCGCCGACTGCGCGCCGGGCTCGAGCCGCGTGCGATTGACGCCGAAGACGGTGAGGCCGAACACCTCGCCCAATTGCTGCTTGTGGCGGCCGGCAACGCGCGCGGCGAAGGGTTCAGGGTAATTCGATTCCGGGACCGCGCACGAGACTTCCCGGCGCCGCCCTGGCGTGGACATCACGTCAAGGCGGGGCAACGCGCGCCCGATTCGCCAAATCGGTCACGGAAGCGTCCACGCCAGCCCGCTTGTTGCCCGCAGGGCATAGGAGGATTCCTACACGATCTCGCGATTGCCACCTACATCCAGGCGGATCCGGCGGCGGCATGATGGGTGCGCAGGAAGATTGAATTCGACTTCTTTCCGCGACCTCTGCCTCCTCCCCCCGAACCGGCAGAGACCTCGGGGCGACCGCCGGACCTCCCGGTCCGGCGGTCGCAATTTTTTTCACTCCCCCGGCAATGACCCGGCTGCAGAGGCAGTCGTGCTGTGCGCATCCTCGGGCGCAGCGGCCCGCTGCAGGCCGAAGACCTCGCGCGCCGGGCGGGTCTCCGGAAGCACGTACACGATTCCCTTGGTTCCCTCGAAAGCGCGGCGCACGACCGCCTCGAAGAACCGCGGAGGCACGTTGATGCATCCGTAGGAAATCCGGTTGTCGGCGCTGGTCGGGCTTGCGAGGCGCGCCACGCGCCTCTCCTCCGGCCGGTTCGTGATGACTCGATGGAGCGATATGGCGGTGCCATAGTCGACCCAGAGGACGTCCTTCCCGCTGTAGTTCATGCCGAGTTCCGCGACGAAGCGGCCCGCGGGCGTCGTGCGCTCCTCGGGACGGATGTCGGCGATTTCCCGCTCGCCGATGCCGGGCACCGAGTCGTCGCCGCGTGCCAGGCCGAGGAGCGCAGCGGCGGCCCCGCGGATCCTCCCCGCGGGATCGAACACGAAGACCCTGGCGTTCTGCTTGTCGACGACGACGAAAGGCAAGCCCTGGTTGTCCCTGGCGCCGACGACCCAGTCCGCGACCACGTGGACGGTCTTCGATGCACGCTCGCGGGCGAAGTAGGCGTGGCCCGGGTCGGCACGGACCTGCGGCTCGGCCGCCGGCACGGCGTGCGCAACGAGCAGCGCTATGGCTGCGTGAAGGAGCCCGGCGCGGCGGCAGATCGACCTGCGTTTCATGCGAATTGCTGTGCAATCGCGTCCCTCGCCGGCCCACCCTCCGGCGGCGGCGAGAGGCGCACTTGCTCTCGCACAGGCCTTGTCAGGTCAGTTGCGGTCCTTCTTCCTGATCGGCGCTACCGGGGCCGGCGCGGGGGCCTCTGCCGCCGCAGGCGCGACTGCCGGCGCAGCGGGCGCCGGGGTCGCCTGCGCGAGTTGGATCGCGCGCAGGGCGATGAAGCCGTCGCCGCCCTTCTGGCCGTCCGAGGCCACGCCCGTACCGCCCGGCATCCCATCGCCGCCGTTGCCGTAACCGGCGCCGCCTGCGCCGCCGCCATAGTCGGGACCGCCCCTGCCCGGGCGGCCGCTGGGAACGTCGGCCACCTTCAGCATGCCGCCATCCTGGGCCGGCCGTGCGGCCATGTCGTCGTGCTCCACGCGGCCGCCGCTGCCGCCATCGCTCTGGCCGGCGACCCCGCGCGCTCCGCTGCCGTCGGCTTCGGCCTCGACGCCGTTTGCGGTCGTGATCGTGGCCCGCCCCCGGGAAGAGGCGACCATATAACTCTGGGGAGCCCGTCCGGCATAGACCTCGGCACCGGGAAAGCCCGCGAGGGTCTCGCCGGTATACGCGTTGGAGAAGCTGGAGGGATTGCCATCGCCACCGCGCTCGCCGACGAGCGCACCGGCGCGTCCGCCCTGTCCGCCGGTTCCGATCGTGAGGCGATAGACCCCGGGCGTCAGGTAACGCGTCACCTTGACGGGCGCCGCACCCGCTCCACCGCCGGCCGATTCCAGCAGCCCGCCGCCCCCGCCCCCGCCCCCGCCGCCGCTCAGCAAGATTTCATAGGTGCCTTCGGTGACCTGCGGCGCCGGGTACCGGGACAGGCGGGGGAAGTTCGGGTCCGAGTCCGGCCCGTCCTTCGGAAGCACAGTGAGGAAGCATTGCTGGTTTACGGCTCCCGGGGCCGCGTTCCTCGTCGTGTAGAAGTTCTGGTTGCTGTCGAAATTCATGGTCGCGCACTCCGGCGAGCCGTCCTGGGCTTGCGCAGGCGCCGCCGTAACCGCCAGGGCGACCAGGGCCAATCCGATTTCGTTCTTCATGTAAACCTCCGATGAATGGGTTGCACCTGAAGGTTGTTGCGCACCTGCGCGTTGCGGCTTCGGTTGCCGGCCGCGGGCGCACGCACCACCCTTCGTGCGATTGCCGTTGCAATCCGCATGCCACTCCGGTTATTCGATGCGCTTCAGTGCGTTGGCGCATCGCCGCCCTGCCATCCATCGAATGCAGGCGGACCGAAGGTGTAATTTGGAAACGGCCGGCGTGTAATCGCGCTGTAGGCGGTTCGACGACGTCCGTGCGTCTTCGCGCCGCGCCTTCGTGTTCAGAAGTGCGGCCTTGCCTCGCGCCAGCGCTGCGCCTGACGGAAGACCACGTCGGCAAGCGAGCCGCTGCGCGCATAGGCATCGCGCATCCAGCGTGCATCGTTGCCCCTGTCGAGGGCGGACCGGATCATCGCGAGGGGCTCCTCGGTACCAAGCTCGCGCGCGTGATCCTGCACTGCGTCGAGCGTGGTGCGGATGTCGTCTGCAATCGACCTTCTCCGGCCGTTGCGGGCATCGACCGTCTCGCCGGACAGGCCGAACCTGCTGGCCTGGAACCGGTTGAAGGTGTAGCTGAGATAGTCGTCCTCGCTGATGGCCGCGCGCTCGAGCAGGAGGCTGTGCGCGACCGCTTGTGCGTAGGCGGCGAGCGCAGCCGAGTGCGCTATGTCGAGCGGTGTATCGCAGACGCGGATCTCGATGGTGCCGAATTCGGGCTTGGGGCGGATGTCCCAGTAGAAGTCCTTCATGCTCTCGACGATTCCCATCCCGCGCATGCGCTCGAAATACCCGGCAAATCCCGACCATCCGAGGATGAACGGCGCTCGCCCGCTCAACGGGAACGCATTCACCGCCGACAGGCGTGACGAATCGAAGGCGGTATCGACGCCCTGGTAGAAGGGCGACGACGCGGACAGCGCGATCATGTGCGGCACGTAACGGGAAAACGCATGCAGGAGATAGAGCGCCTGGTCCCCGTCGGCGCAGCCGATGTGGATGTGCTGGCCGAAGACCGTGAACTGCTTGGTCAGGTACCCGTACAGCTCCGAGACGTGACGAAAGCGCGGCGTATCGAAGATGCGGCGCTCCCGCCAGTGCTGGAACGGATGCGCACCGCCGCCTGCAACCAGGATGTTCAGGCGGTCCGCACCGGCCAGGATCGCGTCGCGGAGCATGCGCAGCTCGGGCAGCAACGTTGCGTGGCGCGCGTGGATCGAAGTCGACACCTCGATCATGCTTTCGGTCACCTCGGGCTTGATCTGCGCCGGCCCGCCGCGGTCTCGCAACAGCGCGAGCAGGTCTGACGCCGCGCGAGTCAGGTCGCAATTGCGCGAGTTCACCAGCTGCAGCTCGAGCTCCACCCCCAGGGTGAGTTCCCGGGACGGCTTGAAGGCCGGATCGAAAGCGGGCGGTACGGCTGGGTTCACCGACCGGTATCCGCTTCGCCGGCGCGCGTGAGCGCGAAATGCGCAGTCAGCGGCCCGAACAGCTCGAGCATCACGACGGCCGTCATCAATGTCGAGAGGAGCGAGGCCTCGACCTGCGGGAACATCCTGAAGGTATCGCGCATGATCACGAGCGTGAATCCCGAAGTCGGCACCAGCCCGAGCGCGACCAGGGAAGCCTTGCGGATCGGTAGGCCGGCAAGCCGGGCCAGCGCGAGGACGCCGATCGCCTTGCCGGCCCAGCGGGCGGCGACCAGGACTGCGCCGCCGGCGAGCACGCCGCCCGAGAGGATCCGCGGGTCGATCCTTGCGGCGGTGAGCGCAAACAGGAATACGACTGCGATCCGCCCGAGCGGCCCGAACTCGAGGGCCACGAAGCGCCGCTGGTCGTCCCAGCCGCGCGCCATCGCGCCGAAAGCCAGCAGCGCAAGTGTCACCGACAGTCGCAAGGCCTCTGCGCACGCGACCGCGACGATCACCATCGAGACCACGCAGATGAACTGCGCATCCGCCCGGCGCACCAACTGTCCCAGCAGGAACAGCGTGACCACGGCGAGGGTCGCCGCCAGGCAAAGCGATCCGGCGACCAGGTAGAGCGGATGGGCCACGACGAGGAACCAGTCGCCGTGGTATTCGGCGTGCATCCAGGCGAGCAGCACGCTCGCGGTCACGAGCGCGTAGATGCAGTTCAGCGCGCAGAGCATCAGCACACGCTCCGTCACCTGTCCCTGCGCCCGCAGCTCCTTCGACAACGTCAGGACGACCGCGGGCGAAGTCGCGATGAAGATCGCCGCGGCGGTTGCGGCGAAGAGCGGCTTGACCTCGAGCAGCAGCAGGATCCCGAACACCGCGGCAAACCCGAGCGCGCCCTCGAGCACGCTGCTCGCGAAGAGCCACGGGTTGCGCCTGAGCCATCCATAGTTGACGCGCTGCCCGAGTTCGAAGAGCACCATGCCGACGGCAATGTCGAGCAGCCAGCGCACGCGGTCGAGCGATGCCGGATCGACCAGGCCGGCGCCTGCGCCAACGCCGCACGCAATCCAGCCCAGCATGCGCGGCAACCGAAGCCAGCTTTGCACCAGTTCGCCCGCGAGGACGGCTGCCAGCAGCAGGACCGGGAACCAGGGCAGGTCTTCGGGACGCAGCGGCCAGGGGGGAAGGAAGAAGAATTCCACTTCAAACTTCCCTTCGTGCGTCCGCGTCGCGCGAGTTGCCGCCCAAGACCCCGGATTCTCCGTCCGCGCGCTCTGTGGGATGAACACCGACCCCACTTGGCGACGGTGTCCTACAGTCCGGCCGTGCGCGGGCTCGCAGAATTTCAGTCGCAGGCAGACAGCCGATCTTCACGCTATGCGAACCCGGAGGCGCCATGACAGACCCCATCGATCTCGTTGCACAGGCGAAAACCCTCGACGAGGTGGTCGAGGCGACCGCCCTCTACCTTGCCCGCTGGAGCCCCGAAAGCCTGGCCTTCATCCCGCGCAAGTGCCGTCCGCACTGGATCGGCAGCGCCGAGGACATCGTGATGTACGCGGGCCAGCTCCAATCCGAGTGCGCCCGCCGCGGGGCCGCCGGCGCGCATGTCACCGACGAGCACGAGCTGATGCGCAATTTCTTCTCTGGGGCCGCCTGCATCATCTCGCTGATCAGGCTGAACGACGCCGAGGCAACCTTGCCGCGGATGATCAGCCCGGTGCGCTGGGGATTTTCCAGCGGGCCGAGCCGGCGGTAGCCGCCCCCGGGCGCCGGAAGATCCCACCTTCACCCTCGCCGCCCCGGCCGGGCCTGCATGAAGCGGGACGACATGCGCGTGGCCTGAGCGCAAAGGCCGCTTTCAGCGAAGCACGATGTCGTTTCGCACCGCCTTCACGCCCTTGACTTCGCGGGCAAGGCGTTCGGCCTGGTAGATTTCTCCCGGGGTCTTTGCAAAGCCGCTGAGCTGCACCGTGCCCTTGTAGGTTTCGACGCTGACGTTGAGCGCACTGACCACCTGGTCGGCGAGGAATTGCGCCTTCACCTTGGTCGTGATCGCGGAATCGTCGATGAGTTCGCCAGTGCTCTCGCGCGTCTGGGTGGAGCCGCAGCCGGCCAGCAGGAAGAGCAGCGCCATCACGAGCGGCCGCACGCAGCGTGCGGATCGGTTGGTATTCATAGGCATCTCCATGGTCTGGTGTGGGCGGCCGGACGCTCCGGCACCGCCAAGCGGCAAGGCGCTCACCTCACAGGCAGCAAGGCGCGTGCCAGCGGGACAACCAGGCGCGCCCGAAAGGCGCGAGGCAGGAAGGCTGCAGCCGGGGCGTGAAATTACAAATCCGGAGCGAAAATCTTACATGCGGCACATTGCATCGCCCCCGGTCTCGCCTTGAGAAAGCACGCCGATCGGGTATATTTGCTCAGCCAGTCGCTGGGGGAGGCGCAGCGTGAACGGCAAGGGCGCGTCGAGCATTCTGGTGGTCGAGGATAACGAAGACTCCGCCAGCAGCCTGAAGATGCTGCTGGAGGCCCTGGGCTACGCGGCCCACATTGCGCGCGACGGGGAAGCCGCCGTCGAAGCGGCCGTCTCACTCCTCCCCGACGCGATCCTCATGGATATCGGCCTGCCCGGCATCAGCGGCTATGAGGCTGCACGCCGCATCCGCGAGGCGTGCGCCGGCAAGCCCATGCTGATCGTGGCGCTGACCGGGTGGGGACAACAGGCCGACCGCCTTCGCTCCAGCGAAGCCGGCATCGACCATCACCTGGTCAAGCCGCTCGACCTGCAGACTCTCAGGCGGATTCTCGAACCGCAGCCACCTGACTGAACGCACCCGGCACGGAGTCTTCGACACCCGGCCGCGCATCGCGCAGCGGCAGCCGGACGACGAATTCGCTGCCGCCGCCGGTACCGGCGCTGAAAGCCTCCACGGACCCGCCGTGCAGTTCGGCGAGGTTCTTGACCAGGGTCAGCCCCACGCCGATTCCGCCCTGTGAGCCGTCGACCCCGTTCGCGAGCTGTACGAAAGGGTCGAAGATGTCCGCCAGGCGCTCGGACGGCATTCCGATCCCCGAATCGCGCACGCGGATGACCGCAACACCGGAGTCCTCCTCCAGCGCCACGATGATGCGGCCGTTGTCCGGGGTGTACTTGGCGGCGTTGTGAACCAGGTTGGCCACGATCTGCACAGTGCGCGCGAAATCCCCGCGGAACAAGAGCTTGTCCTCCGGCACGCGTACTTCGATCGCATGGCGGTGCGCCTCGATCTGCGAGCGGTTGATTTCGATCGCGGAATGCAGTGCCCGCGCCAGGTCGAACACCTCCCTGCGCAATTCGATCTTGCCGCGCTTGATGCGCGAAATGTCGAGCAGGTCGTCGACCAGCCGGGACAGCAGGGCCGACTGCCTGTCGATGATGTCGCGCGCGAACACTGCCCGTTCCGAGCCGAGGTCCTCCATCTTCATGAGTTCGACCGCATTGCGGATCGCCGACATCGGGTTGCGCAGCTCGTGCGACAGCATCGCGAGAAACACGTTCTTGCGCTCGTCCACTTCACGCAGGTGCCGGCTGGTCTCCTCGGCTGCCATGCGCGCCGCCTGCTCCTCGGCGAACGCGACGCGCTGTTCGGCCTGCGCGCGGATCTCATGCGCCATCAGGTACAGGTCGACGAAGACCTTCACTTTCGTGCAAAGGATGTCCGGCACGATAGGCGTAAGGATGTAGTCGACCGCGCCCAGCGAATAGCCGCGCGCGGTGTGCATCTCGTCGGCATAGGCGGTGATGAAGATGATCGGCGTATGCGCCGTCTTCTTCCGGCCGCGGATCAGGGCGGCGGTTTCCAGGCCGTCCATGGTCGGCATGTTCACGTCCATCAGGATGACCGCGAATTCGCGCTCCAGCATCTCCTTGAGCGCTTCCTCGCCCGAGCGCGCGAGCACCACTTTCTGCCCGAGGGGCTCGAGCAGCGTGCCCAGCACGAGCAGCTTGTCGGCACGGTCGTCGACGACCAGGATGTTGGCCGGGCCGTCCATCAGCGATGCAGCCAGGCCCGCAGCGTGCCGAGGAGCTGCTCGGTGTCGACCGGCTTGGACAGGTAGTCCCAGGCCCCGGCCTCGATGCACCGCTCCCGGTCGCCTTTCATCGCCTTCGCAGTGACCGCAATGATCGGCAGGTCGCGGCAGGCGGGGATCTTCCGGATCTCGCGCATCGTCGCAAGCCCGTCCATCTCCGGCATCATGATGTCCATCAGGACGATGTCCACGTCCGGGTCGCGATCGAGGAGCTGGACCGCGTCGCGCCCGTTGTCGGTCGACTTGATCTGCATGTCGAATTCCTCGAGGACCGAGGAGAGCGCAAAGATGTTGCGCATGTCGTCGTCGACGATCAGCGCGCGTTTTCCGGCGAGCAGCTTGTTGGACTGGTACATGTCCTGAAGGACCGAGCGATGCTCTTCGGGAACCTGCGCCGCCTCCGAGTGCAGGACGAACGCCAGCTGGTCGACGAACCGCTCCGGCGAGCGCACCAGGCGCACGCGCCCGTTCTTGAGAAGGCGATGCCAAGCTGCGTCGTCGTCGTGAATCAGGTTCGCGTCGTCATAGACGATCATCGGCAGGCGCCCCTCCGTCACGGCATCCGCGATCTGCGGCGGCAGCGTCGCGGGGTCGATACGCGAGGCGGAGCAGACGAGGCAGCCGATCGGGCGCTTGGAGAATGCCGCAAACGCCGCGGCCGGATCGCCGACGTGGGTAAGCCGAATGCGCTCGTCGAACGACCTGATCGTCTTGGCGAGCTTGAAACCCCTGGGCGCCAGCAGCAGCACCTCGGTCTCCTTACGCGTCACCACTGACATCACCGAATCCATGAGCTCGCCGATCCGCTCGGCGCTCTGGATCGGCTTGGCGAGGAACGACCAGGCACCCGCCCGCCAGGCGCGCTCGCGCGCCTCTTCGGTCGAGATCACGCACACCGGGATGTGTCGGCTGGCCATGTCGTTCTTGAGCCGCTCGAGCACCCGCCAGCCTTCGATGTCGGGCAGGAAGATGTCCAGGGTGATCGCAGACGGCCGGTAGTCGCGGGCCATGCCGAGGGCGGCGGCTCCAAGCGTCGACACGAGGCCTTTGAACCCCTTGGCGCGCGCCGCCTCCAGCAGAACGCGCGCAAAACGAATGTCGTTCTCCACGATCAGCAGGACGAGGTCACCGGGGCGGACGTTGTCCCGGTCATCGGCCGCCTCGTTGGGCAGGGTTTCGGGCTCGGGACCGGCGGGCGGCGCGATCGCCGGTATCGGGACGCGGGGAGGCGCGCGCTCGGCAACCGGGACCTCGACCGGCCGGTCGAGGTATTGCACGACGCCCGCATCCTCCGTCGAGTGCATCGCGCGGTGCAGCGCATGGCTCTGCGGTACGTACAGCGTAAACGAGCTGCCCCGGCCCGGCGTGCTGAACAGGCGTATCTCGCCGCGCAGCAGGTGCGAGAGCTCGCGGCTGATGGCCAAGCCCAGGCCGGTTCCGCCGTACTTGCGGCTCGTGCTGCCATCGGCCTGCTGGAAGGCTTCGAAGATGATCTGCTGCTTCTCCAGGGGAATGCCGATCCCTGTGTCCGCGACGCAGAAAGCGAGCACCTGCGGGGCGCGGCACAGCGCCTCGTTCGTCGCGCTCCAACCCCCAGCGGCCACTTCGATCGAAAGCGAAACCTGGCCGCGATGCGTAAACTTGAACGCGTTGGACAGCAAGTTCTTGATGATCTGCTGCAAGCGCTTGGCGTCGGTGAACATCGACGGCGGCAAGTTCTCGTCCAGGCGGATCAGGAAATCGACCTTCCTCGACTCGGCCACCGGCCGGAAGGTGCGTTCCACGTACCGGTAGAGCTCGTCCATCGGCAGCTCGCCGACGTCGACGGCCACCGTGCCGGACTCGATCTTCGACAGGTCGAGGATGTCGTTGATCAGCATCAGCAGGTCGTTGCCCGAAGAATGGATCGTCTTGGCGAACTCGATCTGGCGCGCAGAGAGGTTGCCTTCGCCATTGCTCGAAAGCTGGTCGGAGAGGATCAGCAGGCTGTTCAGCGGGGTGCGCAGCTCGTGCGACATGTTGGCGAGAAACTCGGACTTGTACTTCGAGGTCAGCGCCAACTGGCGTGCCTTTTCCTCCAGCGCCTGGCGCGCCTGCTCGACCTCGTTGTTCTTGCGCTCGACTTCCTGGTTCTGGTGCGCCAGCTGGCCCGCCTTGTCCTGAAGTTCCTGGTTGGTCTGCTGCAGCTCGTTCTGCCGGCTCTGCAGCTCGTGCGCAAGCGATTGCGACTGGGTGAGCAGGTCCTCCGTCCGGGTGTTTGACTCGATCGTATTGATCACGATCGCGATACTCTCGGTGAGCTGCTCCAGGAACGCCTGGTGGGTCGAGCTGAACCCTTCGAAGGAAGCCAACTCCAGCACACCCTTCACGCGCCCTTCGAACACGACCGGTAGCACCAGCAGCGAGCGCGGCGCCGCGTTGCCCAGGCCGGAGCGGATGCGGATATAGTCGCTCGGCGCATGGTCAAGCAGGATCTTCTGCTTTTCGAGCGCGCACTGGCCGATCAGGCCCTCGCCCAGCCGCAGGCGCCTGCCATGGCTGGAGAGGCCCTCGGCGGCATAGCTCGCGAGCAGCGCGAGTTCGTTCGGCTCGCGGCTGCTGTCGAGAACGAAGAACATCGCGTGCTGCGCGTTCACCACGGGCGCCAGATCCGAGAGGATCAGCCGCCCGACCGTGTTCAGGTCGCGCTGGCCCTGCAGCATCCGGCTGAACTTGGCGAGGTTGGTCTTCAGCCAGTTCTGTTCGGTGTTCTTCTCGGTGGTGTCCCTCAGGTTGACGATCATCTCGTTGATCGTGTCCTTGAGCGCGGCCACCTCGCCCTGCGCCTGTACCGCAATGGAGCGCGTGAGGTCCCCCTTGGTGACTGCGGTGGCGACCTCGGCGATCGCGCGTACCTGGGTCGTCAGGTTCGCCGCCAGCCCGTTCACGTTTTCGGTGAGCGCCTTCCAGATTCCAGAGGCGCCCGGCACCTTTGCCTGGCCGCCCAGCTTGCCCTGCACGCCGACCTCGCGTGCCACGCTGGTGACCTGGTCGGCAAAGATCGCAAGAGTCTCGGTCATTCCGTTGATCGTCTCGGCGAGCGCCGCGATTTCGCCCTCCGCCTCGACCATCAGCTTCTGCTGCAGGTCGCCGGTGGCCACGGCGGTCACCACTTTCGCAATGCCACGCACCTGCGCGGTCAGGTTGCCGGCCATGAAGTTCACGCTGTCGGTCAGGTCCTTCCAGGTCCCGGACACGCCCTGCACCTGCGCCTGGCCGCCGAGCTTGCCTTCGGTCCCCACCTCGCGCGCGACCCGCGTCACTTCGGCGGCGAACGAGCTCAACTGGTCGACCATGGTGTTCACGGTGTTCTTCACTTCGAGGATTTCCCCGCGCACCTCGACCGTGATCTTCTTGGACAGGTCGCCCTTGGCCACCGCCGTGGTCACATCGGCGATATTCCTCACCTGAGCGGTGAGGTTGCTCGCCATCGAATTCACGCTGTCGGTCAGGTCCTTCCAGGTGCCGGCCACGCCCTGGACGTCCGCCTGACCGCCGAGACGGCCTTCGGTGCCGACTTCGCGCGCCACGCGCGTCACCTCCGCGGCGAACGAACGCAGCTGGTCGACCATGGTATTGATCGTGTCCTTCAATTCGAGGATCTCGCCCTTCACGTCGACCGTGATTTTCTTCGACAGGTCGCCGGTCGCGACCGAGGTCGTGACTTCGGCGATGTTCCTGACCTGCGAGGTCAGGTTGCTCGCCATGAAGTTCACGCTGTCGGTCAGGTCCTTCCAGGTGCCGGCCACGCCCTGCACCTGCGCCTGGCCCCCGAGCTTTCCCTCGGTGCCGACCTCGCGCGCGACCCGGGTCACCTCGGCAGCGAACGAGGAAAGCTGGTCGACCATCGTGTTGATCGTGTCTTTCAGTTCGAGGATTTCGCCCTTCACGTCGACCGTGATCTTCTTCGACAGGTCGCCCTTGGCCACGGCAGTGGTCACGTCGGCGATGTTCCGCACCTGAGAGGTCAGGTTGCTCGCCATCGAGTTGACGCTGTCGGTGAGGTCCTTCCAGGTGCCCGCCACCCCCTGCACGTCGGCCTGGCCGCCCAGCCGGCCTTCGGTGCCGACTTCGCGCGACACGCGCGTGACTTCGGCGGCGAACGACGAAAGCTGGTCGACCATCGTGTTGACCGTGTTCTTCAGCTCGAGGATCTCGCCCTTCACGTCGACCGTGATCTTCTTCGACAGGTCACCGCTCGCCACCGCGGTGGTCACGTCGGCGATGTTGCGAACCTGCGAAGTCAGGTTGCTGGCCATCGAGTTCACGCTGTCGGTCAGGTCCTTCCAGGTGCCCGCGACGCCCTGCACCTGCGCCTGGCCGCCGAGCTTGCCTTCGGTGCCCACTTCGCGTGACACACGCGTGACCTCCGCGGCGAACGAGGAGAGCTGGTCGACCATCGTATTGACCGTGTTCTTGAGTTCGAGGATCTCTCCTTTCACGTCGACCGTGATCTTCTTCGACAGGTCGCCGCTCGCCACCGCGGTGGTCA
>CAZREB010000009.1:60803-81378 GCA_964599095.1 uncultured Bordetella sp. | reverse complement strand
TTCACGTCGACCGTGATCTTCTTCGACAGGTCGCCGCTCGCCACCGCGGTGGTCACTTCGGCGATGTTCCTGACCTGCGAAGTCAGGTTGCTCGCCATGAAGTTCACGCTGTCGGTCAGGTCCTTCCAAGTCCCGGCCACGCCTTGCACCCGCGCCTGTCCGCCGAGCTTGCCCTCGGTGCCCACCTCGCGCGAAACGCGGGTCACTTCCGCGGCGAACGACGAGAGCTGGTCGACCATCGTGTTGACGGTATTTTTCAGTTCCAAGATCTCGCCGCGCACGTCGACCGTGATCTTCTTCGACAAATCGCCGCGCGCAACTGCCGTGGTCACGTCCGCGATGTTCCTCACCTGGTCGGTCAAGTTGCTGGCCATGAAGTTCACGCCATCGGTCAGGTCCTTCCAGGTGCCGGCCACGCCCTGCACCTGCGCCTGGCCGCCGAGCTTGCCCTCGGTGCCGACCTCGCGCGAAACGCGGGTCACCTCCGCCGCGAACGAGCGCAGTTGGTCCACCATCGTGTTGATCGTGTTCTTCAGCTCGAGGAACTCACCCTTCACGTCGACCGCGATCTTCTTCGAGAGGTCGCCGGTCGCGACTGCGGTCGTCACTTCCGCGATATTGCGCACCTGCGCAGTCAGGTTGCCGGCCATCGAGTTCACGCTGTCGGTGAGATCCTTCCAGGTGCCCGCCACGCCGCGGACCTGCGCCTGGCCGCCGAGTTTTCCTTCGGTACCGACTTCGCGCGCAACGCGCGTCACCTCGGAGGCGAAAGACCCGAGCTGGTCGACCATCTTGTTGATCGTCATCGCGGTTCGCAAGAACTCGCCCTGGAGCGGATCCCCGTCGACTTCGAGCGCCATCTTCTGAGACAAGTCGCCCTGTGCGACGGCACCGATCACGCGCGCGGTTTCGCTCGTCGGGTGGACCAGGTCGTCGATCAGCGCGTTTACGTCGTCGATCGACTCGCGCCAGAACCCGCGCACGTCCCCGATGGAGCCGCGCTCGCGCAGCTTGCCCTGCTTGCCGACCGCCTGGCGCAATTGCGCGAGTTCCTCGGCCATTCGTTCGTTGAGTTCGGCGACTTCGTTGAACGTGTCGGCCACCTTACCGGGAAGCCCGGCCCATTCGTGCGGTAACCGA
The DNA here is from genome assembly GCA_964599095.1 of uncultured Bordetella sp. Classification (GTDB taxonomy): domain Bacteria; phylum Pseudomonadota; class Gammaproteobacteria; order Burkholderiales; family SG8-39; genus SZAS-79. The sequence continues at coordinate 80,238 of CAZREB010000009.1, read as the reverse complement.
ATCGCGCGTTCGCCGCGCTTGAGTGCGGCAAGGGCATTGAGGACAAGCCCGAGTTCGCTGCCTGTGACCGACGGGTGCTCGATGACTTGCATGGCGTGCTCCCTTTCGTGCCGGAGATCGATGACTGCACGCACCGCGTGACGCCTTCCGTGCTCCGCGCGGGGACTGGTGCTGGGCCCATGATATGCACGCGATGCGGGGATGTTCAATAGAGCCCGTCACAAAAATCCGCACTGTGCAGGCGCCCTCTTGCACGACCATGTAAAAATTACACGGTCGTGCCGGAAAGGAAGATCGCGCTACGCGTCTTGCAGCAGCGCTTCAAGCCGGGGCAGGTCAATGACCTTGTCGACGCAAAGGTCAAAGCCGGCCTTCAGCGCGTTGCGCTCCGCGGCCGCGTCGAGCGCAGTCCCGCTCATCATGATGAGCTTCATGCCCCGCGCAGGGAATTTCGCGCGCAGCATTCGCGCGACTTCGTAACCGTCCAACTGCGGCATGTGGATGTCGAGGATGACGATCTCGGGCAGCCAGCCGGCCGCGATCTCCAGCGCCTCGGCGCCATCGGCGGCAACCCTTACGTCATGACCCTGGTCGCGCAGGATTTCGCCGAGCGATTCGCGCATCGCTGCGCTGTCGTCAGCCAGCAGCACTCGCCGCGCGCCTCGCCCTGCGCCTGCCTTGCGTGCGGAAGTCGACTCGCCCGGAGCGGCGCGAACCACGCCGACGGCGCCGTCGATCGCCTCGACCATGCCTTGCAGCTGCCGCTCTATGAGTTCGATCAGCGACTGGAGGTCCGCGTCCGCGCGGTCGCGAATCCTGAGCAACTGCGTCGCGTTCCGGATCGGAGCGATCCGGTTGCGCAATTCGTGCGCGAGTCTGGCAATGCGTTCCGCTTCCCGGCTGCCGGCTTCCTGCATTTCACCACCCCTGCGCAATGAGGGACCTGGAGGATTCTAACCATCCTCCGCGATTGTGCCGCCGGAAAGCGCCGCGACCCGGAACGACTTTCGCTTGTGCCATGGTCATGCAGCCTTCCTTTCGTGGCACCAGCACGAGGCCCGACAGCAATTCCTGTACCATTTCCTGCGCTCGTTCTCGCAATGCAGGCCACGCGGGACCGCGAATGCCCGGTCTGGCCTTCGCCGATGTTCGCCAGCTAATATCGTCAGCCTTCATACAGGCGCTCCCGGATTGAGGCAACCGGCAATGTCCTCCACCGCCCCGAAGCTTCCGCTTGCCGTCATGCTGACTTTCGCCGCGTGCGCTTGCGCGTTGCTCGGAACGCTCGCGAGCATTGCTTTCGTGCTCGACGACTTGCAGGCCGGGAAGGCCGCAGTCGAGCGCGCCGGGACGCTTGTCGACGACATCCGGCAGGTTCGCCTTTTCGCCCTCGAAGCCGAATTCAGTCGCGAACGCTACCTGCGGAGCGGCAATGCCGAGGATCTCGCGCGGGCCCGCCTGGATTACAAGCGCCTCTCCGCCCTGCTCGAGGGCCTGGCGCAGCGCCTCGCCAGCGATCAGGTACGCGCCAGCGAAGTCGATGTCCTGCGAGAGATTGCACGCCAGAGGATCGCGGGCCTCGATGCGCCGGCCCCCACGACGGTTCCCGCGCCGGTCCCCAACAATGAACGCGAGCGCGGTAACGCGGGGCCCGATGACGCGCGCACGAGTCCTGCGGAGCGCACTGCGATCGAGCGGATTCGGGCGACCACGGGCGCCCTGCTTCGCGACGCCGGGCAGGATCTCGCCGACGCCGGGCAGGGTTCATGGCGCAGTTCGCGGTGGGCCTTGGTCGCGGCGATGGCGGCGACCCTGATCGCCGCGGTGGCGCTCTTGCTGCTCTACAGCGTGGCGAGGCGCCATTTCAGCCTTTGGATTGCAGCGGCGGAGCGCCAGCAGTGCGAGGCCGGCGCCCTCGAGGCGGGGGCTGCGGCCCGCACCCGGCAGCTGACGCAGCTTGCGCGCCACCTGATCCGCTCGGCCGACAACGAAAAGGCCAGGCTCGCGCGCGAGCTGCATGACGAACTCGGCTCGAACGTCACGGCAGTGACGCTGGACGTGGCCGCGGTAGAGCTTAAGCTCAAGGCCTCCGACCCGGCGCTCGCGATGCGTCTCAGGCGGGCCCTCGACGCCCTGCGAAGCGTCGTCGCCCTGAGCCGCCGGGTCATCGAGGACCTGCGTCCGAGCGCGCTGGACAACATGGAGCTTGCCGACGCGCTGCGCGGCCACTGCGAGGACTTTGCCGAGCGCACCGGCGTGCGGTGCGATGCGGACCTTGGCACCGACGTCGGCAAGGTCGACCCGGACTGGTCGATCGCGTTGTTCAGCGTCGCCCGCGAATCCCTCGCCAATGCTGCCCGGTACGCAAGCCCGACCTCGATCCGGCTCTCGCTGCAGCGCGAGGCCGAAGGGATCCGCCTGAAGATCGCCGACGATGGGATCGGCCTGCCGGCGGACGCCCTGGACCAGGCGATGGCGCACGGCCTGCTCGGCATGCGCGAGCGGCTGTCCATGCTCGGGGGCTCGTTCGACATCCGTCGCGGCGACGAAGGGCTGGGCACGGTCGTCGAGGCGTTCGTGCCGTTCACGCAGCCCGGCCGGGAACAGCACGCCACACTTGCGGGCTGAAGCGCCCGTCAGCGCGTGCTTCGACGGGTGCCGATGACCTCGATTTCCACGCGGCGATTCTTCGCGCGGCCTTCCCGCGTCCTGTTGTCCGCAACGGGCTGGCGCTCGCCCTTGCCATCGATCGACACGCGATCGGGGGAGATGCCCCTGCTCACGAGGTAGGCCTTGACGGCTTCGGCCCGGCGCATCGACAGCTTCAGGTTGTAAGCATCGCTGCCGATGCTGTCGGTATGCCCGACCGCGATGATTGCATCGACGTTGACCGACGCGATCGAATTGACCAGTTCATCCAGCCGCTTCCTGCCTTCGGGCTTGATCACCGCCTTGTCGAAGTCGAACAGGGTCTCCGCCGCGAGCGTCACCTTGTCCATCACCGGGGCCGGAGGCGGCGGTGGCGCCGGCTTGGGCGCCGGCGCCTGCGCGACCGGCGGCGGAGGTGCGACGGCCGGGGCCGGCCTGGCGACCGGGCGAGGCACCAGGTCGGGATCGCATTCGGCAATCGCCGCCGCAGGTGTCCAGTAGCCCGTGTGCCAGCACAGGTACGTGGCGTTCCTCACCACCTCGCCGCGCGTATCGGTCAGGTAGGCGGACTTGCCTGGCGCCTGGGCCTGGGAGCCGGGCGCGAGCGCCAGCCCTGTGGCTGCCACGAGGAGCAGGATGGAAGTCTTGCCGATGTGGTCGTTCTTTTTCATTTCGATTCTCCAGGTGCATCCGTCAAATGGGGACCGAACCCGGCCGTCAGCGCTTGCCCACTTCGCGGCCGATCACGCCGCCGACGGCGGCGCCGCCGACCGTGCCCAGCACGCTCCCGCCGGTGACCGCGTTGCCCACGACCGCGCCGGTGGCGGCACCGACGGCGGCACCCTTTTCCGCCCGCGTCATGTTTGCGCATCCGCAAACGCTGGTTGCGAGGACTGCTGCCGAAATGAATTTCATCGCTTGGTTCCGGTTCATGTGAACTCCTTCATGGGGCAACCCGCCCCGACAATTGACGACCTCTTGCTTCTCCCCTGTGCGGCAGGATCGGCGGCGACAGCTGCACGACTTTCACAGACTTCGAGCGCAAACCGCATGCCAGCGGGACAAACCCATGGAGTTCAATGCGTTACGGCGGCGCGCACAAACCGCGCCTTGTAATCATTCGCGTCCGGGATGTAAGAACTCGCCGGTCTGGACTCGCGGTCTCGACTCGAAGAGCAAGACCGCGAGTCCAGACCGCCACGTGCGTCGGGTTCCCGGCTTCAGTAGCCGGAAATGCGCGGCGGCCGCCGGATACGCGGCAGCAGGTAGTCGTACTGGTGATTGCGCCAGCCCAGCCATGCGTATCCCGACCAGGTGACGCCATCCAGGACATACTGGGCTCCGACAATCGTTGCAAGCGCGGCCACGTCGAACGCAGGCAATTCGAGCATCAGCCGGGCACCGAGAATCACGCTCGCGCAGGCCGACAGCACCGCCCATTTCCAATGCAGGTCGCGCTGCGTCCAGGCGCGGACGAAGCACAACAATCCCCCGGCCAGCATGCCGAGTGCAAGAACACACGCGAGCGCTGGCACCGCGGACGGCGGCCCCAGGGCGAGACCGGCACCCGCAAGCAGGTGAACGCAGGCAGCGATGTCCTGCAGTCTCCTGCCCGGCCATCCGGTACGGCAGGCCACGGCGTGGAAGCCGAGCACGCCCGCGACCATCACGACGATGCCCAGCACGTTTGCCGATGCCGGTGCACTGCTCAACAGTGCGCAGAAGAATGCAAGCTCGGCGGCCAGCAGGAAAGAACAGCCGACGACCATCAGCCTTTGCCAGTGCGCACGCAGGTCTGTCCGGACCGGTTGCAGGAAAACCATGGCTAACCTCCCAACGGAGGGCTTCCTGCGTGCAAGGCGCGTGCCAATTTCGACTTGTCGGGCAATCAAGTACTTGCCGGACCGCGTGCCGGATCGAGCGGTAAAAAGTCGCAGTTGCGGTGTAACAAATGCCGACTTGGAGGCGGCGCGTGTCGGTGTTTGTCCTACATGGTGCATCCTTGTCCGACAGCCAAAACAGTGTAAACCCGATCACCGAAATCGCGCCCAGTCCGGACCATGGAGCATGTAAGAACGCCATGGGAGATTTCGATGACCACAATAACGAATGTCCGCAGCGAGTCGACGGACTTGCCCGCCTTCAACGTGGGCACCCTCGAGGCCTTGAGCGCCGGCTTCATGCCTTCAGGAAAAGAAGGGGCGCGTTCGCGCCAAGCCAGTGGCGAGCACAATCGCTTTGGCGACTTGTACGGCGCATCGCCCGTCATGCAGAGCTTGTTCGAGCTGCTTGCCCGGGTCGCGCCTTCCCAGGCGATCGTCCTGGTCAACGGCGAGAGCGGGACCGGCAAGGAACTCGCGGCCACCACCATCCACAAGATGAGCACCCTCGGCCAGAAGCCGTTCGTGGCCGTCAATTGCGGCGCGTTTCCGCCCAACATGGTCGAAGCCGAACTGTTCGGGCACGAGCGCGGGGGCTTCACCGGCGCGGTACGCCTGCGCAAGGGGTGCTTCGAGCGCGCCGCCGGCGGAACCCTGTTCCTCGACGAAATTACGGAGATGCCTGCCGACATGCAGGTCAAGCTGCTCCGTGTGCTCGAGACCGGCCGCTTTTGCCGGGTCGGGGGCGACGAAGAGGTCGAGGTCAGCGTGCGCGTCATCGCCGCGACCAACCGCTGCCCGTACCAGGCGGCCAAGTCCGGGTTGCTGCGCCGCGACCTCTTCTACCGCCTGTCGGTGATCCCAGTCGAGCTTCCCGCGCTACGCGACCGCGGCGGCGACATCGACATGCTTGCGCAATTGTTCCTCGACGAGCTGAACGTCGAAGGCCAGACTGCAAAAGTGTACTCGAGCGTCTCGATGGAATTCCTGCACACCTACAAGTGGCCCGGCAACGTGCGCGAGCTGAAGAACCTCGTGCAGCGCGCCTACCTGATCGCCGACGACACGCTCGACCTTGCGGTCGCCAGGGGCATGTCCGAGACCGGCGCCGTCCAGCACGTCGAAGACCGCGTGATGGTCCCGCTCGGAACAAGCCTCGCAGAGTCCGAGCGCAACCTGATCTTCGCCACGCTCGACAAGTGCGGCGGCAACAAGACGCGCACCGCCGAGATCCTGGGGGTCAGCCTAAAAACGCTCTACAATCGATTACACGAGTACGCCAACACCTCGGGGAATCAAGGCCTGGGCCACCCCGCCCCGGCAGCGGAGGAAGGACGACCATGAGCGTGCCGATCAAGATCCTCGTCGTCGACGACCACGCGGTGGTCCGGGCCGGCCTGAGGAACTTCCTTGCCGACGCGCCGGACATGCAGATTGCCGGCGATGCGGCGAACTCCGACGAGGCGCTGCGCTTCGTCAGGGGGCAGGACTGGAACGTGGTGCTTCTCGACATCTCGCTGCCCGACAAGAGCGGGGTCGAGATCCTCAAGCAGATCAAGCGCGAAAAACCCGACCTGCCGGTGCTCGTGCTGAGCATGCATCCCGAAAGCCGCTATGCGGTCCAGCTGCTGCGCAACGGCGCGAGCGGCTACCTGCAGAAGGAGGCGATGGCCGGCGAACTGATCTCGGCGATCCGCACCGTCGTCCTCGGCCGCAAGTACGTCAGCTCGTCCGTCGCCCAGTTGCTGGCCCTGGACATCGACAAGAGTTCCGAAGGGCCGCTGCACGGGGCGCTGTCGGAGCGGGAATTCCAGATCTTCTGCCGCCTGGCGCAAGGCCAGGGGCCGACCAAGATCGCAGACGACCTGAGCCTCAGCGTCAAGACCGTGAGCACCTACCGCGTGCGCATCCTCGAGAAGATGAAGATGGCGAGCAATGCGGACCTGACCTACTACGCGATCAAGAACAACCTGATCGACTGAACTGCGCCAGGCTGTAGGCGCAAGCCCGATATTGGCCGCCGGTACCGCGTGCTAGAGTTTTTTCGATCGCGCGGGCGTAGCGTCTACAGCCAACCCTTCGTCCGGCGTCCTTCGAAGGAACACGGCCATCGACAACGTCCCGCAACCAGGCAACGCGCAAACCCCGACGGAATTCCTGCGCGTGTTCCTGGTGGAGGACCTGCCTGTGGTGCGCGAAGTGGTGATCGAAAACCTCGGGGAAATCCCCGGCGTGAAGCTCGCCGGCTTTGCAGAAACCGAGGACAGCGCGCTGTCCTGGCTGCGCAACCATGAATGCGACATCCTGATCCTCGACCTCGAATTGAGGCAGGGCAACGGGATCGGCATCCTCAAGCAGCTCGCGGCCGAAGAGTCCCGGCCGGGACTCACGAAGATCATCTACAGCAATCACGTAGGTGCGAACATCCGGCGGCTCGCCGCGCGGTTCGGCGCATCGCATTTCTTCGACAAGACGCTCGACACGCCGCAGCTGCGCCTGCTGCTCGAGACCCTCTCGGCGTCACGAACCTGACGCTCCCGCTGCGTAGCGCGCACGCGCGCCCGGGCGTGGAGATATTACCGATCGCTTGCACCAACTACCGCCTGCCCCGCCGTTCGCGTATTTCCAACGGGCAACGCGTCTGGCATGCCGATTGCGTAGATTGGAAAAGCGGTTGCATCGGGCACAACCCGGTCCCGCAATCCAAGAAAGGAGTGACCATGGAAGCGACTATGCGCGAACAAAGTGCCGGTACCCGGGCTGCGAGGATTCTCCCGTGCCTGCGGCGCCCGGTGCTGGCGATTTCCGGCGGAAGGGCGCCGACGCACAATGTCCTGCTGGCTGCCCTCCCGGAGGACGAATACGACCTGTTGTCGCCGATGCTGGAATGGGGGCAGTGGCCGGCCGGGATGGTCCTCCAGAACAGCGGCTTCGCCGCGAAGCACGTGTATTTTCCGGTCGGCGGCATTGTGTCCGTCATGTGCACCGCCGAATGCGGCGCGGGTGCGGAAGTGGCGATGGTCGGCAACGAGGGCGTGGTCGGAATCGGCGCCTTCCTTGGCGGCGATTGCGCCGCCAGCGAGTGCCGGGTGCAATTCGCGGCCTGCGGCTATCGCGTTCCGGCCCATGCGCTGCAGCGCCGCTTCGACGAGGACGGTGCGCTGCGAGACCTGCTCTTGCGCTACACGCAGGCATTCATCTCGCAGGTGGCGCAGTCGGTGGTCTGCATCAAGTGCCACAGCGTGGAACAAAGGCTCAGCGGCTGGCTGCTCTCGAGCCTCGATCGACTGCCCTCCGACTCGCTGATGGTGCCCCAGAGCGGGATAGCCACCGCGCTCGGCGTGCGCCGCGAAGCGGTTTCGCTGGCAACGAAACGCCTGCATGACGCCGGGCTCCTGGATCGCGGCCGCCGGAAGATCAGCGTCCTGGACCGGGAGGGACTGGAGTCACGGGCCTGCGAATGCAGCGCAGCGGTGAAGCGCTCGATCGCCGGCCTGATGTCGGGCTCTCATGCAAGGGATCGCCTTCGTTCCACTTCCCTGCGTCCCGTGCGACTGGGCATGCACGGTCCCTCGGCCGGTGCTCATGGCCCTGCCGGAAGGGCGCTTGCCTGAGTTGCTCGCGGCGAGGCCGGTCCGCCGCCTGGCCTGGGACGCCCCGCGTGCAGGCCGGCTCAGTCCTCAGGCAGCCGGCAAGTCCCCGCGCGCGGGGACCGGCTGCATCACGGAGACTTCGGTGTCCGTCGATTCCATGAAGTTGTTGTCGATCACCTCGATCGGTGTCGACGAGTGCCGCAACTCGATCGCGCCGCATCCGGCGAGGATCATGCCCAGGCATGCTGCGATCAAACGCAGCGACAATCGCGTGCCGCTTTCCATCTTCCCCCCCCGACAGCGAGCGAGCCGCTGCGCCGAAATTCCCGCGCGTCGAACGACGTGTACGCGACCGCGGGATTGCCTGTGCAGGAAATTCAAAACCATGCAAATCGTACCACCGCGCGAGCGCGATGCAGCGGTAATAGTGCGCAGTGCTTTGTAAATGGAGGCCGGGTCTTTGTAGGACGATTCCTACAACGGAATCGGAGCGGAGCGCCTTGCCGGGCGAGGGTCCGTGCGCGATGTTTGCATTACGTTCATCGCACGGAGGCGCACGGACATGGACACCCAACAGAAACCTTCTCTTCATCCGCTGTATGCCGGCGCGGCTGCAGCGGTCATCCTGGCTTGCGGCGTGGCGAGCGCGGCGTTGATGGGTTGGCTCCCGACGAGTACCGGAGGGCCTGCCGAGAAGACGACGGTCCAGCAGCCAGCCATCAGCCCGACGCAGTCTGCGCCGCAAAGTCACGTGACGTCCGGCGCCGCGCGGCCTGCGCCACCGAACCAGGTTGCGTCCGCCGCGGCACATCCGGCACCGGCCAGGCAGGCGGTGACCGCTCCCACCGCAGCCGCGAAATGCGCTGACTGCGGAGTCGTGACTTCGGTGCAGGCCGTGGCGCACCAAGGACAAGGCACCGGGGTCGGTGCAGTGGGCGGCGCAGTCGTCGGGGGCCTGGTCGGCCACGAGTTGGGAAGCGGCCGCGGCAAGGACCTGATGACGGTCGTCGGCGCGGTCGGCGGCGGACTGGCCGGCAACCAGATCGAGAAGAAGGTCAAGTCCTCGACTGTCTACGAGATTACAGTCCGTCTCGAAGACGGCACCACGCGAGTTGTCACCGAAGCGAATCCGCCAACCTGGCGGCAGGGCGACAAGGTGAGGATCGTCAACGGGCAGATCCAGTCGAACGCCTGAGAATCCGGGCGCCCGCAGCGCAGGCCGTAGGCAATTTCCTACAGCAGGAACCTGCATCTCCCGACAGGCGAGCGGCGCAGCACGGGCTATCCTCGTCGCAGCACTCTCCTCCACTCTGCAAAGGAGACCCTCATGCGCATTCCCGCCAATGACATTGGGTTGGGCTTGTACCGAAAGCGGTGGGCCCTGGCCGCGCTGGCCGGCTCCGCCCTGCTTTCCCTGGCCTGCGCCACCGCAGTATTGGCCGCGCAGGACGGCGATGCCGCCGGCGCCCAGGCGCGCTACCGAAGCGAACGCGCCGCATGCCTCGAAGGCCGCACTTCGCAGGACCGCGCCACCTGCCTGCGCGAGGCCGGGGCCGCGCTGCAGGAAGCCAGGCAGGGGCACCTGAAGGACGACTCCGCCGCCTTCTACCGCAACAGCATCACCCGCTGCGATCCCCTGCCGCCGGACGACAAGCAGGACTGCATCCGCCGCATGAACGGCGAAGGCATCGTGCGGGGCAGCGTCGAAGAGGGCGGCATCTACAGGGAAACCAGGACTATTGTCCCGGCGCCTCCCACCAAATGAGCCCGTCGACCCCCGCCACCTGGCTCGGGCCCGCGCCGGGGCACCCGAGCCACCCGATCCCGCCGGTGCTCGATCCGCCGGCCCCGGCCGCCGATCCCCAGCCGCCTGCGCCGCTCCCCGATCCGCTGCATCCCACCGACCTGCCGATCGTCGAGCCGCCGGTCGGGGACCGCGCCGGGGCGCCGCAGATGCGATGGTGCATGTAGGTGCATTCCTACACGACTATCAGACCAAACCCGACGGACCATCCAGGAGGGCTTCCCGAAAATGCCGACTAATCCATCGCCTTCTCCCATGCAGTGGGGTGAGGCTGGCCGATACGCATCCGGATCGGGCGCGAGGCGGCGGCGAGGGCAGTGCAGGCTCGTAGCTGTGCCGCGCGAATGGCCCGGGGGCTGTTTCAATACGCGCAACAGCAATGGAGCGAGGATGGAAGATGTGGCGCCCGGGTCAACCAGGAAAGACGGCCATTCGAGGCGTGCCATCATGGGATCGGAAATCGCCGGGCTCCGGGTGCTCAACCGGCAGGGCGAAGACATCGGCAACGTCGAGGAGGTCGTCATCGACCAGGTCGACGGACGGGCGATCTATTTCGTGCTTTCGTTCGGCGGCTTTCTCGGCCTTGGGGCCAAACTCTATGCGGTGCCCTGGGGCCGGCTGAGGTTCGACGAGTCGCGCGCCGCCTATGTCATCGACCTCGCCCGGGAGCAGATCGAAAATGCGCCCCACTTCCTCCGCAAGGACCTGGCGCCGCTGTTCGACGCCGAATGGAATCGGCGCCTGGTCGAATATTTCGACGCGCTCCCGGTCTGGGACCTTTGATCCCCCATGCCCGGGATCGGCGGTTGACCGCCGAGCAGGCCGGGGAGCCGGCGGCCAACCACGCGGCTGCCACTACGCAAGAGCCCGTCACCGGCAACCGCGCCCGCATCGCATCGTTCCTGGCCCGCAGTGACGTTCGTGCCGCCCTCGAGGGGAACGGCATCGAACCCGGCGAAGTACTTGCCCGGATTGCCATGCTCTCCGACAACGAGGTCGATTCGCTGGCTCGCCAGCTCGATTCGCTACCGGCGGGCGGCGACTTCGGCGGCACCATTGGCGCGGGCGTGTTCTCCTTCCTGATACTGCTGCTCACCGACCTCCTGGGCCTCACGAAGGTGTTCAGCTTCACCCGATCGGCCAAGAAATAGCTTTCCGGCTTATCCCGGCGAAGCGCGCATGGCCGCCTGCGCGAGCACGACGGCCGCAGTCGCCACGATGTCGTCCACGCTCGCCCCGCGCGACAGGTCGCTGATCGGCAGCGCGAACCCCTGCAAGATCGGGCCGATCGCCCGCGCGCTCGCGAGGTATTGCGTGAGCTTGTATGCGATGTTGCCTGCGTCGAGATCCGGGAACACCAGCACGTTGGCGCGCCCGGCCACCGCGCTTTCGTCTTTGACTTTCTTTGCGGCCACGGCCGGAACGAGCGCGGCATCGGCCTGCAATTCGCCGTCGATCGCCAGTGCCGGCGCGCGCTCCCGGGCGAGCGCAAGGGCCTGCGTGACCTTGTCGACCTGCGCATGCTTCGCGCTGCCCTTTGTTGAAAACGAAAGCATCGCAACGCGCGGATCGCTGCCGATCACGCGGCGCCAGCTTTCCGCGGATGCGATCGCGATGTCGGCGAGTTGTTCCGAGGTCGGGTCGGCGTTGACCGCGCAATCGGCATACAGCAGCACACGATCGGGCAGTGCCATGACGAAGAAGCTGGAAGGGGTGTTCACGCCTTCGGCAAGACCTATCGTCATCATGCCGGCCTCGATCACGCGCGCGGTCGGGTGCGCGACGCCGGCGAGCATGGCCTCCGCATCGCCGGCCTTCACCATCAGCCCGGCGTGGAAGAGCGGCTTCGAAGCGAAGCGTCTGGCCAGCTTCGGGTTCGAGTCCGGGCGACCCTTGATGTAGAGCTCGGCATAGGCGTCGAGCTTGTCGCTCGCGCCGACGTCGCCGAGCACGATAGTCTCGGCGATGCCTTCGTCCTCGAGGCGCTTTGCGGCCGCGACGATGCGATCGTCGCCGCCCTCGGGAAAGACCACGCGCAGGCCGCGGCCGCGGACCTTCGCGATGCACTGCGCCACTACGTCCATCGAAGGGCCGGTCTCAGGCAAACGTCGCGGCGTGCGTGGCGCCCTTGCCGGCTTTCGCCGCCTGCAACGCCTCCCAGACGCGGCCGACGGTGGCCGGCATGTCGAAGCGCGTGACGCCGCCCTGCCGCAGCGCGTCGGCGATCGCGTTCATGATGCAGGGCATCGACCCGGTGACGCCGGCTTCGCCGACGCCCTTGGCGCCGAGCGGATTCGTCCTGGTCGGCACCGGGTGGTGCAGCACGCGCAGGCCGTCGACCAGGATCGCGCGCGGCATCGGGTAGTCCATGAAGCTGCCGGTCAGCAGCTGCCCGGTCTCGCGGTCGTAGACCGCCTGCTCGCCGAGGATGTGGCCGGCGCCCTGCGTGATGCCGCCCTGCATCTGCCCCTCGACCAGCTGGGGGTTGATGATGTTGCCGGCGTCGTCGCAGGCCACGTACGAGACGACGTCGATCTCGCCGGTCTCCGGCGTGACCTCGACCTCGGCGATATGGCAGCCGTTCGGGAAGGTCGAGCCGAAGCGGGTCGCGAAATCCTGGTCGAGCGGGTGCGGCTTGTCGCCGACGTGCTTTTTCGCGAGGTCGACGATCGAGATCCGCCGGTCGGTGCCGCTCACGCGATATTCGCCGTCCTTGAATTCGATGTCGGCCGCCGCGGCCTCGAGTTCCTCGGAGGCGAGCGCGAGCCCCTTTTTCACCACCTCGTGCGCCGCAAGCTGCATGACGCTGCCGACGCCGAGCAGCGAGCGCGACCCGCCGGTGGGATTGCCGATCAAATGCTGGTCCGGATCCGCGGTGCGCAGGCGGATCGACTCCATCGGCACGCCGAGCACGCCGGCCACGATCTGCGCGAACACGGTTTCATGCCCCTGGCCGTGCGAGTGCGAAGTGGCCTCGAGCGTGATGCGGCCGCCTTCGCCCCAACGGACTTTGACCTCGTCATGCGGCGCCATGCCGCCCCCGCCGCTCGCCTCGATGTAGCTCGCCATGCCGCGCCCGCGCAGCTTGCCGCGGCGGGCCGAGTCCTCACGCCGCTTTGCAAATCCCGCCCAGTCGGCCGCGGCGACCGCATCGTCGAGCACGCCGCCGAAATCGCCGCAGTCGTATTCGAAGCCGGTGATGATCTTGTACGGGAACTTGTCCTTCGGAACCACGTTGCGCCTGCGGAACTCGGCCGGGTCCATGCCGATCTCGCGCGCCGCCTCGTCGACCAGCCGCTCGATCGCATAAGAGCTTACCGGGCGACCTGCGCCGCGATACGCCGCCGTGGGAATCGTGTTCGTGAAGGCGAGGTTCGCGTGCACATAGACCGCCTGCACGTCGTACACGCCGCTGACCACGTTGACCAGGTTCAGCGTGTTCACGAAAGCGCCGGTCGGCGCGATGTAGGCGCCGAGGTTGCAGGTGAAATCGAAACGCATGCCGAGGATCCTGCCGTTGGCGTCGACCGCCATCTCCCCGCGATGCAGCACGTCTCGCGCCTGCTCGTCGGCGAGGAACATTTCCGAGCGCGTGCCGACCCACTTGACCGGCCGCCCCAGCTTCTTGGCCGCCAGCAGCGCGGCGCAGTACTCCGGGTAGAGATTGAAGCGCACGCCAAAGCCGCCGCCCACTTCCTCGGCCACGATGCGGATCTTCTCCGGCGGCACGCCGAGCACGGTGGAAATCTGGCCGCGCATCACCATTGCGCCCTGCGTGCAGGCATGCAGGTAGTACATGCCGTCCTTCGGGTCGTAGCTGCCGACGCAGGCGCGCGGCTCCATCGGATTGCCGACCACGCGGGTGTGATAGGCGTCCATGCTGATGACACGCGCGGCCCTTGCGAACGCCGCATTCGCCGCCGCCTCGTCGCCGCCGACGAAATCCAGCGCCCGGTTGCCGGGCACGTCGTCATGCACCAGCGGCGCGCCGGGCTTGACCGCGTCCTTGGCGTCGAGCACAGCGGGCAGTTCCTCGTAGTCGATCATCACCGCCTCGGCCGCGTCCTGCGCCTGCGCCGCCGTCTCCGCCACCACCATCGCAATCGGCTCGCCGACGTAGCGCACGCGCCCGAGCGCGAGCGTCGGCCGGTGCGGGATGATGAGGTCGGTGCCGTTGCGCCCCTTCATCGGCGCGAAGGCGGGCATGCCCTGGTAGTTCTCGGCCTTGGTGTCGTCCCCGGTAAACACCGCGATCACGCCCGGCATCGCCCTGGCCGCCGATGCGTCGATCGACAGGATCCGCGCGTGCGGGCGGTCGGAACGCACGAAGCTGCCGTGCGCCTGGCCCGGCAGGTTCCAATCGGAGACGTAGCGCCCCTTGCCGGTGAGCATGCGGGCGTCTTCGAGGCGGCCGCGGTAGTCCTTGTGTCCGAACGATTGCATCGATCCAGCTCCAAATAAAAGCCCGCTCGCGGCGGGCCCGGCGCCCCGTGGGGCGAACATCGGGAACGAAGTGACTTGCTCGCAGTAACCTACTTCGTGGGCTCGGTCTTCAGCCGCACGTATTCTGCCAGCACCGCGACGTCGTGGTTGAACGGCTGGCGCCTGGCCATCTCGGCCACGACCCCGCGCATCTCGTTGTAGAGGAGCTGGTCCTGCAGCACCGAATACAGGTACAGCTCCGGCGTGATGTCGTCGGGCGGCGTCTCGGCGCGCAGCTTGGCGTAGATCGCCCGCGCCTGGCGCACTTCGGCCTGCTGCTGGGGGGTCAGGCGCAGTTCGCGCGCCGAGGGCTGCGCCCTGCCCGAAGTGCCGAGCTTGGCGATCTGCACCAGGTCAGGTGTCTGCGAGATCTTCTGCGAGACGCCCGAGGGCAGCATCGTGACCTGCGGGTCGGACCCGCGGCGGACCTTGCTCTGGGTTGCGCCGATCGTGAAGCTGGCCGGGCCGGAAAACGTCTCCTGCCGGCCGCTCTGGAAGTAGGCGACCTTGACGACGACCCCTTCGGGCACGTCGAACCTGTCGCCCTCGTGGATGTTCATGTAGGCGTGCGCCTTGGAGGTGCCGACCGCGTTGGTCACCGTCACCAGGCCGGCGAGGTGGTTGATCACCCCCACGTCGGCCGTGAACCCGCCTGCCGGCGCGGCCGCCAGCGCCGCCACGAGCAGGAACGCCGGGCACCTTCTCATCGCACTGCCGCTTACTTGGGCTTGGAGAGCGCGATCAGCAGGCTGCAGGGGGAATAGTCGAGCAGCGAGGCGCCGACCGAACCCTTCCACCACCGCGCGGCAAAGGAAGTGTTCTGGTTGTGGCCGAGCACGATCAGGTCGACCGCAAGTTCCTTGGCGAGGCGGCAGATCTCCTCGACCGGCTCGCCCACCGCGAGGTGGCCGGTGGCCTGGAAGCCCTTCTCGGTCAGCGTGCGGATGCCCTCGTCGAGGACGACCTGGGTGCGCTTCTTTTCTTCCTCGAGCAGTTCCTCCGGCACGAAGCCCTCGGTCAGGAACAGGCTCGGCGGCATGCTTGCGACCGCGAGCAGGTGGGTTTCCGCATGGTGGAACTCGGCAAATTCGGCGCACTCGAACAAAGCGCGCCTGCCTTCCTGTGACCCGTTGTACGCAAGGAGAATCTTCTGGTACTTCATTTGCGTCCTCCTTAAAGCTTTGACTGCGTATCCCGGCCGCCGAGCGGCCGGGGGATGCCGGGAAGCCCCTCTGCCTCCCCTGCATCCTTTCGTGGGGGCGCGCCCAGCGCCCCTGCTTCATTCACTTGGCGAGCAAGCCCAGCCGGGCAATAGTAGCGCGTTCTTCGGCGAACGTCGCGGCGGCCCACTTCGCGTAATCCTCGCTCGACTTGTACCAGTTGATCTGGTCGAGCTGCTGCAGCATCTTGACGTGGTCCGGGTCCTCCAGCGCCTTCCTGAACGCGTCGTGCAGCTGCCGCACCAGTTTAGGGTCGAGGCCCCTGGGCGCGACGATCCCGTAGGGCGAGTACGAAACAATATCGATTCCGAGTTCCTTCGCGGTGGGCGCATTCCATTTGGTGCGCTGCTCGCCGAAGGTCACCAGCAGCCGGAAGGTGCCGGCTTCCACGTGCCGGGCCCAGCCGGTGGCGTCCGACTGCGCCATCACGTGGCCGCCCAACAGCGCCTGGGTCGAATCGGCGTTGCCCTTGAACGGCACGTGCAGGAATTCGACGCCCGCCTTGTTGCCGAGTTCCTCCATCAGCAGGTGCGGCGAAGTGCCGGTGCCGGTCGAACCATAGGAGAACTTGCCCGGGTTCGCCTTTGCATAGGCGATCACGTCCTTGAGCGTCTTGTGGGGCGAGTCGGCCCTGACCACCACGCCGAACGTGTAGCCGGTCAGGCCGATGATGTAGGTGAAGTCCTTGAGCGGGTCCCAGTCGACCTTCTGCATGTGCGGGATGCGGAACGCGCCAACCGGCAGTTGCGAGAGCGTGTAGCCGTCGGCCTTGGCGGTCTTCGCCATCACGCCCGGCCCGAGCATGCCGCCGCCGCCGGGCTTGTTCTCGATGATGATGTTCTGCCCGACATACCGGGAGGCGACCTCGGCGAACTTGCGCAGGTGCGTGTCGGTCGAGCCCCCCGCGGGCCAAGGGCAGATCAGCGTGATCGGCCGGGCCGGGAAGGTCTGGGCACGGCTGACCCCGGGGAGGAGTGCGCCCGCACAGGCCGCCAGGGCAGCAAACGCCACACCACCCAGTCTTGCGAATCGATTCGCCATCGCCGTCGTCTCCGTTTCTGCTTTTTGCAGCGCGGCGATTATACTCAGCACCATCCCGGTTTCGCATGTTTTCGAACCAGCCGACCGGTCCTTCCCCAACGGCCGCTAGAATCGTGGCCCCCGAAGACGAGAGCAAAGCAATGCTAGACGTAACGCGCAAGGACCTTATCGCCGGCGTGGCCGGCAGCGGCACCATGGGCCGCGGCATCATCCAGGTGCTCGCGCACTGCGGCGTGAAGGTGCTGGTGTTCGATGCCAAGCCCGGCGCCGCCAAGGCGGCCAAGGACTCGATCGCGGGAGCGCTTTCCAAGCTGGTCGAAAAGGGCCGCGTCAAGCAGAAGGACCTGGAGGCGACGCTGGCGCGCATCGAGCTGGTCGACGACCTCAAGGCCTTCGCGCCCTGCCACCTCGTGGTCGAGGCGATCATCGAAGTGCTGGAGGTGAAGAAGAAGTTCTTCGCCGAGCTCGAGGCGATCGTCGGCGAGGACTGCATTATCGCGTCCAACACCTCGTCGCTGTCGGTCACCGCGATGGCCGCCGGGCTGAAGAAGCCGGGCCGCGTCGCCGGCTACCACTTCTTCAACCCGGTGCCGGTCATGAAGATCGTCGAGGTGGTCGGCGGCGTGCTGACCGAGCCGTGGGTCACCGAAGCGCTGACCGAGCTCTCCAAGCGCTACGGCCATACGCCGGTCAACTGCCAGGACACGCCCGGCTTCATCGTCAACCACGCCGGCCGCGGCTTCGTGCCCGAGTCGCTGCGTGTCTACCAGGAAGGCATCGCCGAGCCGGCGGTGATCGACCGGATCCTGTGCGACGCGGCGGGCTTTCGGCTCGGGCCTTTCGGCCTGATGGACCTGGTGGGCCTGGACATCGCGCACGGCGTCATGAAGTCGATGTATGACCAGTACTACAAGGAGCCCCGCTACAAGCCTTCGTTCGTGGCCGACCCGCGCGTCGCCGCCGGCCTCCTCGGCCGCAAGACGGGCCGCGGCTGGTACGAATACAAAGACGGCGCGCAAGTGCCGGAACCGGAATCGTCGGCACCGCCCGCGCGTCCCACTTCGGTCTGGATCGCGCCGGATGCGCCGACCCTCAAGGAGATGATCGGCCGCCTGAACGTGAAATCCGAATCCGGCCCGAAACCCTCGCCCGATGCACTGTGCCTGGTCGCGCCGATCGGCAAGGACGCGACCACCGCCGCGCTCGAGCACGGGCTGGACGCCGAGCGCACCGTGGCCGTAGACCCGCTGTTCGGCTTCGCCAAGCGCCGCACGATCATGACCACGCCGATCACCAAGTCGGCCTATCGCGCGATGGCCCACGGCCTGCTCGCGGCCGACGGCGTGCCGGTGTCGGTGATCAAGGACTCGCCCGGCTTCGTCGCGCAGCGCGTGGTCGCGCACATCGTCAACGTCGGCTGCGAAATCGCGCAGCAGGGCATAGCGTCGCCCGAGGACCTCGACCGCGCAGTCGTGCTCGGGCTGAGCTACCCGCACGGGCCGCTCGCGATGGGCGACGCGGTCGGCGCCGACAAGATCCTCGCCGTGCTCGAGGCGATGTACGACTTCTACAAGGACCCGCGCTACCGCCCGAGCCCGTGGCTCACGCGCCGCGCGCGGCTCGGTGTTTCCCTGCTCACCCCGGAGAACTGAAAATGCTGAATGCCTACATCTACGACGGCCTGCGCACCCCCATCGGCCGCCATGCCGGCAAGCTCGCCACGATCCGGCCGGACGACCTCGCCGCCGGCGTGATCGCCGAAGTGGTCAAGAGGAACGGGGTCAAACCCGACGAGATCTCCGACGTGATCCTCGGCTGCGTGACCCAGGCCGGCGAAGACAGCCGCAACGTGGCGCGCTTCGCCACGCTCGCCTCGGGCCTGCCGGCCTCGGTGCCGGGCGTGACGGTCAACCGCCTGTGCGCGAGCGGCCTGCAGGCCACGATCGACGCCGCGCGCGCGATCACCTGCGGCGAGGGCGACCTCTACATCGCCGGCGGCACCGAAAGCATGACCCGCGCGCCGTACGTGATCGGCAAGCCCTCGACGGCTTTCGGGCGCGACTCGAAGATGTACGACTCGACGATCGGCTCGCGCTTCACGAACCCGAAGGTCGCGAAGATGTTCGGCGACCACGCCATGCCGCAGACCGCCGACAACGTGGCCAAGGAATACGAAATCACCCGCGAGGAGGCAGACGAGTTCGCGCTTGCCTCGCAGCAGAAGTACGCCAGGGCCGAGGCCGAGGGTTTCTTCAAGGGCGAGATCCTCCCGGTCGCGCTGCCCGGCGGCAAGAAGGACGCGCCGCCGGTCATGGTCGAAAAGGACGAGCACCCGCGGCGCGACGCGACGATGGAGTCGCTGGTCAAGTTGAAGCCGCTCTTCGAAGGCGGCGTGGTCACGGCGGGCAACGCCTCGGGCGTGAACGACGGCGCCGCTGCGCTGATCGTTGCGAGCGAGAAGTGGGGCAAGGCCAACGGCAAGAAGCCGATGGTCAAGATCCTGTCGGCCGCGTCGGCGGCGGTCGAGCCGCGCATCATGGGCGTCGGCCCGGCGTACGCGATCCCGCTCGCGCTTCAGCGAGCCGGGCTCACACTCAAGGACATGGACATCATCGAGATCAACGAGGCCTTCGCCACGCAGATGCTCGGGTGCCTGGCGATCATGAAGGTCGACTTCAAGGACCCGCGCGTGAACCCGAACGGCGGCGCGATCGCCATCGGCCACCCGCTGGGATGCTCGGGCGCGCGCCTCGCGATCACCGTGGC
>CAZREB010000009.1:0-60703 GCA_964599095.1 uncultured Bordetella sp. | reverse complement strand
TGAAGGCCCGCGTGTTTGCCGGGTCTTCAGCCGAAATGCTGCCACCGGCCGGTTCAGCCCTTGGACGTCGGCCGGTTCTTTTCCTCGAGGGTCTTGATCAGGCCGTCGATCCCGGAACGCGCGATTTCCTGCGAGAACGTGGTCCGGTAGTTCGTCACCAGGCTGACGTTCTCGACGGTGACGTCGACTACCTTCCAGTCACCTGATTCCTTCGCCATTCGGTAGTCGATCGCGACCGGCGGCTTGCCGGATTCCTTCACCAGCGTCCTGACCAGCGTTTCGTCCTGCGCGGCGGATCCCGCGGGCACCGGCCTCACCTCGACCGTCTTCGCACCGGACGCACTGCGGCTGAGCGATGCAGTGTAGGTATTGACCAGCAGCGTGCGGAACCCGTTCTCCAGCGCCTGCTGCTGCGAAGCGCTGGCCTCGCGCCACGACTTGCCGACCGCGGTCTGGGTCATCTGGCGGAAGTCGAAATGCGGCAGCACCTTCTGCTCGGCAAGCGTGCGCAGGGTCTGCGGGTCCTTGTTGTCCTTGATGACGGCAAGCACCTCGTCGACCACCGACTTCACGAGCGTGTCCGGACCGGTGCCGGCCGCCAGGGTCTGTGCGCCCGGCACGAACGCCACCAGGCTGCAGCACACCAGTGCGGCTAGGATCCTTTTCATTTGGGTGCTCCTTCTAAAGTTGGATGACCTTCGGAACCTGCCAGCCACGCGGGCCGGTCAACCGTGGCGGCCCTTCCCGTGACCGCGGCCGCGATCGCCTTTGCCCCCGAAGCGCGCCTCGCGCTCCCAGTGACCGTACGCGCGTACATAGGTGCCGTGGCGGTTCTCCCAGCGGTCGGGCGCCCATCGATAGCCGACCCGCCCGACGATCGGGCGGCCGCGAATCCAGATGTAGCGGTCGCCGTGCCAGGCGTAATAGCCCGGCGCCCACACGTATCCGGGAGCGAGCACCGGAACGACTTCATACGGCGGCGGAGGCGGCCCGAAATTGATGCTCAGGCTCACCTGGGACAAGGCCGGCGCCGACGCTGCGGCGAACAGGATCCCGGCGATCGCAGTGCGCAGGACATTGGCTGTCTTCATGAGCGCTCTCCTATTCGAAACGCCGGAGTCCCCGCTCGCACTCGAGCTTGCTCCGCACGTCCTTCATCATCGGGCCGACGGCATTGACCGCATCCCGCAGTTGCTCCACGGTGCAGCCCCACTTGCCGGTCCAGTAGCCGACCTCGTGTACCTGGCCGATGTCGATCAGGATTTCCGGCCTGTCCGGGCTTCTCGACTTTGCGCGCATGAGTCCTCCAGTGCAGGGCATCGAGGTCGAAGTCTCCAACGCGCGGATCACGGCCTGGACCGCGGATCGGCGCGCTTGGTGAAGACTAACGATTCGGTCCGAGGCCCGGCTGTCGGACGCGCGTACTTCCCTTTGCCGGTGTTTGTCCTACGCTCCGAAGCATCCGGGAGCCGCCGCCCGGGGGAGCGCCCCGGAGGTCAGGCGAAGTGGACCGCGATCCCGCCGAGCCGGCCGTAGTCCACGTGGATGGTGTCGCCCTTCTTCACCGCCACCGGGCGTGTGAACGAGCCGGCCAGCAGGAAATGCCCCGCTTCCAGGCCGACGCCGAACGCGGCAAGCTTGTTGGCCAGCCACGCGATGCCCATGGCCGGGTGGCCGAGCACGCCGGCGGCGACGCCGGTTTCCTCGACCACGCCGTTCCTCGAGCAGATCGCGGCGCACCAGCGCAGGTCGGTGTCGAAGGGCCGCATGACGCGACCGCCGGTAATCACTCCTCCGCACGCCGCGTTGTCCGCGATATTGTCCTGGATCCGGCGCGGGTATTTCGAACGGCCGTCGATGATCTCCAGGGCCGGAACGACGAACTCAGTGGCGCGCATGACATCGGCCATCGTCACGCCCGGCCCCTTGAGCGGCGCGCCGAGAATGAAGGCGAGTTCGACTTCGATGCGCGGGATGATGAAGCGCAAGGCGTCGAGTGTATCGCCGTCGTTGAAGAACATGTCGTCGAGCAGCACGCCGTAGTCGGGTTCGTGCACATTGGAGGCGGCCTGCATCGCCTTCGAGGTCAGGCCGATCTTGTGGCCGCGCACGGTGCGGCCTTCCGCGATCCGCGCCGCGATGACCTCGCTCTGGATCGCGTAGGCATCCTCGATCGTCATGCCCGGGTAGGTCGTCGTGAGCTGCACGCACGGCACCACCGTGCGCCAAGCCTCCAGCATCGCCTGCGCGCCGGCCTTGCGCTCGGCGGGCGTCACGGCTTTTCGTCCGCGACGGTGTTTCTCAGCACGCCCACGCCGGAGACTTCCACTTCCACCTCATCACCGGCCTTCAGGAATTTCGGCGGCGTGAAGCGGATGCCGGCGCCGATCGGCGTGCCGGTGACGATCACGTCGCCGGGCTTGAGCGCGGTCCAGGTCGAGATGTAGCGGATCAGCGTGCGGAACGGAAACATCAGGTTGGCGGTGGTGTCGTGCTGGCGCTGTTCGCCGTTGACGCGCGTGGTGACCTTGACGTCGCCGAAACCGTCGAACTCGTCCGCAGTCACCAGCCACGGCCCGATCGAACCGCTCTTCTCCCAGGTCTTGCCCTGCGTGACGTTGAACTTGCCGTGGCGCGTCCAGTCGCGGATCGTGCCTTCGTTCACGCAGGTCAGGCCCGCGATATGGCTTTCGGCCGCGTCCTCGGAAATGCGCCGCCCCCCCTTGCCTATCACGAGGCCGATTTCGCCTTCGTAGTCGAGCTGCCCGGACTCCGGCGGCCGCATCAGTTGCTCGCCGTGGCCGACGAGCGAGCCGGGAAAGCGCAGGAAGATGCTCGGGTATTTCGGCAGGTCGGAGCCGTCCTTGTACTCGGCGTTGCGGTTGCCGTAGTTGACGCCGACGCAGATGATCTTCTCCGGGAAGGGGATCGGCGCCAGGAACCTGACTTCGGACAGCTTCGGGCCGGGCGCGGCCTTCGCGGTGAATTCGCGCAGCTTTGCGATTGCGCCGGCTTCGAGCGCGGCGCGCAGCGTGGTGAGGCCGTCAACCGCGCCGGTCAGGTCGACGACGCGATTGCCGGCGACCGCACCGAAGCGGGCCTCGCCCGCGAGAAGATACGAAAGCAGTTTCATGAATCGAATCCAAAGAGCCTTGCGGGATTGTCGACGAGGACCTTCCTCAGTTGCGCCTCGTCGGGAACGAATCGGTACAGCGCCTCGAGCAGGTCGCACTCGTTCGGCGGTTGCCTGACCGAAACCGGGTGCGGCCAGTCGCTCGCCCAGACCACGCGGTCCGGCGCGGTCTCGATCAGCGTACGTGCCACCGGGATCACGTCGTCCCACGGCGCGCCGTCTTTTGAGATCTTCTCGGTCAGCGACAGCATGACCCAGAAATTGCCGCGCTTGAGCAACTCCACGACCTTCATCAGGCTGGGGTCTGCGGCGCCCTTGCGCGGGTCCGGGCGTCCCATGTGGTCGAGCAGCACCGGGATTTCGAGCTTCTCGAAAGGCGCGATGTTCTCGGCGATGCCGTTGGCCTCGGGCTGGATCTTGGCGTACCAGCCGAGTTCCCTGACGCGCGCGAGCGACCGCTCCATTTCCTTGTCCGACAGCGCGATGCCCAGGCTCTGGCGCGAAAAGCGCGCGCCGCGCACGCCGCCGGCGTGGAGCTTTGCGATGTAGGCATCGTCACGCTCGTTCAACACGACCGCGTTGGCGCATCCCCGGTAGTTGGGTCCGAGCGCCGCTATGCCGTCGAGCGTGGCCGAATGGTCCGCGCCGTAGGTCGTGGGCTGCACGACGACGCCGCGCTCGATGCCCAGGGCCTTGTGCATCCTGCGCGCCGCTTCCCATGTGGCGCTCGGCATTACGTAGGCCGCGCCGGGCCGCGGCGGATACTTGTCGGCCGGGCCGAGCACATGGAACTGGCTGTCGCAGCTCTTCGGCGGCGGCGCCTTTTTCGGCGTGCGCGGATTCGGGTCGAAAGGCAGGTAGTCGGCCATGGGTTCTATTCCATCACGGCGATGAAATCGCACTCGAGCAGCTTGTCGCCGTCCAGCGGCGCCTGCATCGCATGGCGCGCCGGGCGCGACTGCGGGTCGGGGAACATTTTCAGCCACTCGCGGTTCACGCCCTCGCGTTGGGAACGATCCTTCATCCAGACCGTCATCTTGACGATGTTCGCCGGGGTGCCGCCGGCGGCCTCGACGATGCGCTTCACATGCGCGAACATCAGCGCGCTCTGCTCGTCGATCGTCGCGCCGTACTTGCCGGTCGCCGGGTCGGTGCCCTGGATGCTCCCGGAGTACAGCATGTTGCCGACCCGGCACGCGGCCGGGATCGGGTTCTTGTGGCTGAAGCCTTCGACGTAGATGCTCCTGCGTACCAGTGCCATGTCAGTTCGCCCGGATGTTGGCTTTGCGGATCACCGGCGTCCACTTGTCGTACTCGGCCTTGAGATAGGCATTGAACTGCTCCGGCGTGGTGGCGCGCGCCTCGGCGCCGAGCGCGTCGAATTTGTCGATCACCGCCTTCTCGGCCAGCACCTTCGCCAGCACCGAGTGAAGCCTTGCGACCACTTCCGCGGGCGTGGCCTTGGGCGCGACGACGCCGGTGAACGTGGCGCCTTCCATGCCCGGGACGCCGGCTTCCGCGAAAGTCGGCACGTCGGGCAATGAGGCGACGCGCTTGTCCTGCGCGATTGCGAGTGCCCTGACGCGCCCCTGCTTGATGAACGGCAGCGACACCGACACCTGGTCGAAGCTGAGTTGCACTTCGCCCGCGAGCATCGCGGTGCTCGCCGGCGCATTGCCCTTGTAGTGGACCGTCAGCCACGACACCCCGGTGAGGCCCTGCAACAGTTCCGAGAGCAGGTGGTTCGTGGTGCCTGCGCTCGGCGTGGCCATGGTGAGCTTGCCCGGCTCCTTGCGCGCTAGATCGAGCAGTTCCTTCACCGTCTTCGCCGGCACCGAGGGATGCACGAGCATGACGATCGGCGTGAACGACACCGAGGTCACCGGCACGAAATCCTTGTCCCACTGGTAGGCCGGCCGGTTGAAGATGATCGGCGCGTGCAGCAGCGGCGAGTTGGCGGTGAAGAACAGCGTGTAGCCGTCAGGCGCACTCTTGGCGACGAACTCGCCGGCGATCATGCCGCCGGCGCCGGGCTTGTTCTCTACCAGCACCGGCTGGCCGAGCGCCTCCTGCATGCCGGGCGCGACGATCCGCGCCGCGGTGTCGACGTTGCCTCCGGGCGGGTAAGGAACGATGAGCTTGACCGGCTTGTCCGGCCACCGCTGCGCGTGCGCCGGGCCGGCGGCAAGCAGAATGCCCAGTGCCGCAATGCCTGCTGCGATGATGTTCATGGGGCCCTCCTCCTCATGGTGTCGGGCGACTGTAAGCGGCCCGTCCGGCCCGGGCAACCGGAATTCCGCGATTTGTTCCACAATGTGGACATCCGGCCGCCGCACCGCTTGACCCGGGTTCCGTCCTCCCAATAGGCTGGCGCACCGATGCACCACCGGATACCCGCATGCAGATCGACGCCGCAGGACTCGGCCCCGAGGCCACCTACAAGCTCCTCACCGGGATCGTGGTTCCGCGCCCGATCGCCTGGGTCACCACGCTCTCGACCGCCGGCGTCGTGAACCTCGCCCCGTTCAGCGCTTTCACCTTCGTCTCGAACAAGCCGCCGATGGTGGGCATCAACGTCGGCCGCAAGGCCGGCGTCACGAAGGACACTGCGAACAACATCCACGCCACGCGCGAATTCGTCGTCCACATCGCGGACGAGACGCTCGTCGAGCCGGTCCACCTGTCTGCCGAAGAACATGCGCCGGAGGTCAGCGAAGTCGAGGTGCTCGGGCTCGAACTGGTCGCGTCGCGCGAACTGCGCACGCCGCGGCTCGCGATCGCGCCGATCAGCCTCGAGTGCCGGCTGCACCGGGCGATCGGATTCGGCGACACCGGCTCGGAGTTCATCGTCGGCGAGATCGTCGTGTTCCATGTCCGCGACGACTTGTACGTCAAGGGCAAGATCGAGACCGCGAAGCTGCGCCCGCTGTGCCGCATCGGCGGGCCGAACTACGCCGGCCTGGGGGAGATCGTCTCGATGCGGCCCGTGGCGCAGACGCCGAAGACCGTCCTCGGGGGCTGACCCTTGGCGCGCAAGGCCGGGTCGGGCGTCGCCGGTGCGCCGGGCGCCGGCAGCATCGCCGGTGCGCAGAGCATCCGCCGCGCCGTGGCCGTGCTGCGCATCCTTGCCGTCGGCCAGGAACACGGCGTGCGGCTCACCGACATCGTCGAGGAATCCGGCCTGAACCGGCCGACGGTCCACAGGATCCTGCGGGTGCTGGTCGAGGAAGGCGCGGTGGAGCAGGACCCGGACACCCGCCGTTACCTGGTCGGCCAGGAAGTATCCCTGCTCGGCCTTGCGCGCGGCGCGCGCGTCCCGGTGCGCGCGGTCGCCGAGCCTTTCCTGCGCCGGCTGGCGGAGGAAATCGGCGACACCGTGTTCCTCACGATCCGCAGCGGGTTCGATTCGATCTGCGTCGACCGCAAGACCGGCACGTATCCGGTGAAGGTCCTGTCGATCGAGATCGGCGCGCGGCGGCCGCTCGGCGTCGGGGTCGGCGGATTGGTGCTGCTCGCGTGGCTGCCTGCGGCCGAAGCCGCCGCCATCGTCAAGGCAAACGAATCGCGACTCGCCCACCACGACCTCACGCCTTCGAAGCTCGGCGATCGCGTTCGCGCCGCTCGCGCACGCGGCTACGCGTACACGGAGACCGGCGTGGTGCGCGGTACCAAGGCGCTCGCGGTGCCGGTCTTCGGCCCGGCAAGGCAGGCGATTGCCGCAATCAGCGTCGCGGCGATTGCCGATCGCCTCCCGCCGGCGCGCGCGGCCAGCCTGGCCGGACTGATCGCGCAGCAGGCTTCGCTGATTTCGCTGCGCATCGCCGCGATCGCGACCAGGCGAAAATAGTCCGCCCTCCCAAGGGACACGACCGGGAGGCCGCAGTAAAATCGCGCTGCAATCCGCTGTAAATCCGGCGGACCCAACCATCGCGCAGGAGCCGCCATGAATGCCCCCCTCAAAACCCCCAAGGCCCGGTTCGTCTGGGACGACCCGCTGCTGCTGAACGCACAGTTGAGCGAGGACGAAAGGATGGTTCGCGAGGCCGCCGCCGCCTACTGCCAGGAGAAGCTCGCGCCGCGCGTGCTCGAGGCCTTCCGCAACGGGACCACCGACCCGGAGATCTTCCGCGAGATGGGCGCGCTCGGGCTGCTCGGCCCGACGATCCCGGCCGAGTACGGCGGGCCGGGCCTTTCGTACGTCTGCTACGGGTTGATCGCGCGCGAAGTCGAGCGCGTCGATTCGGGCTACCGCTCGATGATGAGCGTGCAGAGCTCGCTGGTGATGACGCCGATCTTCGAGTTCGGCAGCGAGATGCAGAAGCGGAAATACCTGCCGAAGCTCGCGAGCGGCGAGTACATCGGCTGCTTCGGCCTGACCGAGCCGAACCACGGCTCCGACCCCGGCAGCATGGTGACGCGCGCCAAGGCCGTCCCCGGCGGCTACAGCGTCAGCGGTGCGAAGATGTGGATCTCGAACGCGCCGATCGCCGACGTGTTCCTCGTCTGGGCGAAGACCGAGGACGGCCGCATCCGCGGGTTCCTGCTCGACAAGGGCATGAAAGGCCTGTCGGCCCCGGTGATCCACGGCAAGGTAGGCCTGCGCGCCTCGATCACCGGCGAGATCGTCATGGACAACGTCTTCGTGCCCGAGGAGAACCTGATGCCCGGCGTCGAGGGGCTCAAGGGCCCGTTCACCTGCCTCAATTCAGCCCGCTACGGCATCGCCTGGGGCGCGCTCGGCGCGGCCGAGGACTGCTGGTTCCGCGCCCGCCAATATGTGATGGACCGGTTGCAATTCGGGCGACCGCTTGCGGCCAACCAGCTCGTGCAGAAGAAGCTCGCCGACATGCAGACCGAGATCACGCTCGGCCTGCAGGGGTGCCTGCGGCTGGGGCGCATGAAGGACGAGGGCACCGCGTCGGTCGAGATCACCTCGATCATGAAGCGCAACTCCTGCGGCAAGTCGCTCGAGATCGCGAGGACGGCGCGCGACATGCTGGGCGGCAACGGCATCTCGGACGAGTTCGGCATCGTGCGCCACATGGTGAACCTCGAGGTGGTGAACACCTACGAAGGCACGCACGACATCCACGCGCTGATCCTCGGGCGCGCACAAACCGGCATCCAGGCCTTCAACTGAGCCGATGAAACGCTGGCTTGCCGCATTCGCCCTGCTGGCGTGGGGGGCGGTTGCGGCAGCGCAGGGCCAGGGGTCCGGCTCCGCGAACGGCGTCTTCCTGGTCGCGAAGCCCGACCTCGCGGACCCACACTTCGCGCGGACCGTGGTGCTGGTCACGCAGACGGAGGACTACAGCACGGTGGGCGTCATCATCAACCGGCCCACGGTGCTGAAACTCTCGGAGTTCGTTTCCGACCCGGGGCTCGACACCAGCAAGTACGGCGACCGCCTCTACCTCGGCGGGCCGGTCATGCGCAATGCGCTGCTCGCGGTCTTCCAGTCCGAAACGCCGCCCGAGGCGCCTGCCTTCCACGTGCTGCGCAAGCTCTACCTGACCATGCACCCGGACAACATGGTGAAGCTGCTGGGCTCCGAGGGCATCCGTTACCGGCTCTATGCGGGGTTTTCCGGCTGGGCGCCGCGGCAGCTCGAAAGCGAATTCAACCGCGAGGGCTGGTACGTGCTCCCGGCCGACGAGGAAATCGTCTTTCGCAGGGACACCAGCGGAATCTGGGATGAACTGGTGGAGCGTGCGAGTGCGCTGAAGACCCGCATGACCGGACCGTTGCGGAACTTCGGGCCCCGAAAAACAAGAGGCCCCGCCGAAGGCGGGGCCGGGTCGCCCGGCTGACGCCGGGCCGCGCTGCGAGAGCAGTGCGGTTCTTTTGTGGCGGAAGGCCACGCGAGCATCGCATTGGGCACCCGGGTCCTTCGGCCCTGGTGCATACGCTGGCGGTTGTCCGGACATTGCCCGGATTCCCACCGCTCTCCGCGCGGGTATCCCTCGCGAAGCTGCAACACTCGTTTTCAAGTTAGCACGGCTGTGCGCGATGTCAAGTATTGCGCGCTACAATCCCGCGAAATCTCGTCCCGCACGGAGAAATGAACATGCCGTACCGCACGATCGCCGCAATTGCGTTGCTGCTGCTTGCGTCATTGTGCGGCACGGCGAGCGCACAAATGGCGCAGGCGGCGGACGAAGATGCGGTGTTCCTGGTGGCCCACCCGGCCTTCCGCGATCCGGGCTACTACCACACCGTGCTGATCGCAGCGCCGATCGCCGGCGGCGGCCACATAGGCGTGATCCTCAACCGTCCGACACCGAAATCGCTGACCTCGTTCTTCCCGGAGCACGAGCCGTCCAAGAAGGTGATCGACCCGGTGCGCTACGGCGGCCCGTTTTCGCCCGGCGCGCTCGTCGCCGTAGTCAAGGGTCAGAGCGCGCCCGGCGCCGGGACGCTGCCGTTGATGAAGGACCTTTATATCGCCTTCCGCGCGACCACGATCGACAAGGTGATCGAAACCACGCCGAACGAAGCGCGATATTTCATCGGCTATGTCGGCTGGCGGCCCGGTGAGTTGAAGAGCGAAATAGACCGTGGCCTGTGGGCGGTGCTGAACGCCAATCGCGAGACCGTTTTCATGAAGGACACCAGCGGCCTGTGGGAGGAACTGCTCGCCCAGACCCGGCGCGTCACGGCCCAAAAGAAAAAGAGGGGCCAGGCTCAAACCTGACGATGTCAGGTTTGAGCCTGGCCCCTTTTTTAGTTGGTGAAAACCATCGCGCCGTTCTTCCAGTCGACCTTGATGGTGTCCTTCGGGGAGAAGCGCCCTTCGAGGATCGCCTTGGCGAGCGGGTTCTCGATCTGGCTCTGCACTGCCCGCTTGAGCGGCCGCGCGCCGTAGACGGGATCGAAGCCTTCCTTGCCGATCTCGGTCAGCGCAGCCTCGCTGACCTCGAAGCCGTACTCCATCTTCGCCAGCCTCGCCTTGAGGATGCCGAGCTGGATCGACGCGATCGAGCGGATCTGCGCCTCGCCCAGGCCGTGGAACACCACCACCTCGTCGATGCGGTTGATGAACTCCGGCCGGAAATGCGTCTTGACCTCGCCCATCACTGCGAGCTTGACCACGGCGTAGTCGCTGCCCTCCATCTGCTGGATCATGTGCGAGCCGAGGTTCGAAGTCATCACGATCACGGTGTTCTTGAAGTCGACCGTGCGCCCCTGCCCGTCCGTCAGCCGCCCGTCGTCGAGCACCTGCAGCAGAACGTTGAACACGTCCGGGTGCGCTTTCTCGATCTCGTCGAACAGGATCACCGAATAGGGCTTGCGCCGCACGGCTTCGGTGAGCGCGCCGCCTTCGTCGTAGCCCACATAGCCCGGCGGCGCGCCGATCATGCGCGACACCGAGTGCTTCTCCATGTATTCCGACATGTCGATGCGGATCAGGTGCTCCTCCGAATCGAAGAGGAATGACGCGAGCGTCTTGCACAGCTCGGTCTTGCCCACGCCGGTCGGACCGAGGAAGAGGAACGAGCCGTACGGCCGGTTCGGGTCCGACAGGCCCGAGCGCGAGCGGCGGATCGCGTCCGACACGAGGCGCACCGCCTCGTCCTGGCCGACCACGCGTTCATGCAGCTTGTCTTCCATGTGCAGCAGCTTTTCCCGCTCGCCCTGCATCATCTTGGACACCGGGATGCCGGTGGCGCGCGAGACCACCTCGGCAATCTCCTCTGCGCCGACCTGCGTGCGCAGCAGCTTCGCCTTCTCGCCCTTGGCCTCGCCGGACTCGGCTTTCTTGAGCTGGGCCTCCAGCGGCGGGATCTTGCCGTACTGGATCTCCGACATCTTCTGCCAGTCGCCCTTGCGCCGCGCCTCTTCCATCTGCTGGCGCAGCTTTTCGATCTCTTCCTTGATGTGCTGGCTTCCCGCGACCTGCGCTTTCTCGGCCTTCCAGACCTCCTCGAGGTCGGAATACTCCTTTTCCAGCCGCCCGATTTCCTCCTCGATCAGGCCGAGGCGCTTCCTGGAGGACTCGTCCTTCTCCTTCTTGACCGCCTCGCGCTCGATGCGCAGCTGGATCAGGCGCCGGTCGAGCTTGTCCATCGACTCGGGCTTCGAGTCGATTTCCATCTTGATGCGCGAAGCCGCCTCGTCGATCAGGTCGATCGCCTTGTCCGGCAGGAATCGGTCCGTGATGTAGCGATGGGACAGTTCGGCCGCGGCGACGATGGCCGGGTCGGTGATCTCGACGCCGTGATGGACCTCGTACTTTTCCTGGAGCCCGCGCAGGATCGCGATGGTGTCCTCCACCGAGGGCTCGCCGACGAGGACTTTCTGGAACCGGCGCTCGAGCGCGGCGTCCTTCTCGATGTACTTGCGGTATTCGTCGAGCGTCGTCGCGCCCACGCAATGCAGTTCGCCGCGCGCCAGAGCCGGCTTGAGCATGTTGCCGGCGTCCATTGCGCCTTCGGCCTTGCCGGCGCCGACCATGGTGTGGATCTCGTCGATGAAGACGATGGTCTGGCCTTCGTCGTGGGCGAGCTCCTTGAGCACCGACTTGAGGCGCTCCTCGAATTCGCCGCGGTACTTCGCGCCGGCGAGGAGCGACGCCATGTCGAGCGACAACACGCGCTTGTTCTTGAGGGTCTCCGGCACTTCGCCGTTGACGATGCGCTGCGCGAGGCCTTCGACGATCGCGGTCTTGCCCACGCCGGGCTCGCCGATCAGCACCGGGTTGTTCTTGGTGCGCCTCTGCAGGATCTGGATGCAGCGGCGGATCTCGTCGTCCCGCCCGATCACAGGGTCGAGCTTGCCCGCGCGGGCTCGCTCGGTGAGGTCGAGGGTGTATTTCTTGAGCGCCTCGCGATTGCCTTCGTCGGCCTGGGATTGCACGTTCTGTCCCCCCCGGACGGCCTCGATGGCGGCTTCGAGCGCCTTCTTGGTCACACCGGCAGCCTTGAGCAGCTTGCCGGTCTCGCCCTTGTCGTCCACGGCCGCGAGCAGGAAGAGCTCGGAGGCGATGAACTGGTCGCCGCGCTTCTGCGCCTCCTTGTCCGCTGCGTTCAGCAACGTCGTGAGGTCGCGCGAGATCATCACCTCGCCGGGCGTGCCCTCGACCTTCGGCAGGCGCGATAGCGCCTGGGCAAGCGACGCCTTGAGGGTCGCGGGATTCGCGCCGGCACGCTGCAGCAGCGACGAGATCGAGCCGTCGGCCTGGCCGATCAGCGCCGCGAGCAGGTGCTGCGGCTCGATGTACTGGTTGTCGTTGCCCAGCGCGGCGCTTTGCGCGTCGCCGAGCGCCTCCTGCAGCTTGGTGGTGAACTTTTCGATTCGCATTGTCTTTTTGTCCGAATTGACCTTGATTGCCAAATGGGGACGGCCGGCGGGAATTCAACCGGTGGCGAAACAGAGCATGCCCGGCCCCGACGCGCCGGGGTTGACCAGGATCAAACGTCTTCCCCCCGGCATATGCCAGTATTGAAAATTCGCTTCTTGTTTCGTGCGGGTCGATTCAAGGGAGGCCCGGACTTGGATTTCCAGTTCCCGCTCTATGCAATCTGCGCCGCCTGCCTGCTCCTGGCCGGCGTGCTTGCCGCAGCTTCGGTCCCCAGCGGCGGAAAAGACCTTCGGTTCTGGGTCGGCGCGCTGCTGTTCGTCGCGGGCGCCGACTTCGCGGTCACCCAGCAGGCCGCCTTGGGCAAGACGCAGTCCTCGGTCATCACGGCCGTTGCGACATCGCTCGGCCTGGCCATGGCGAATCTCGCCCTCCAGGAAATGCTGGCCCGGCGCGCGGTCTACCTGTTCGCGCTCGCGCCCGTGCTGATTGCGGCACCGGCGCCCTGTGGTTCGCCGACGACCCTATCGTCATGAATTGCGTGCTCGGCATCGTGTATGCAAGCCAGGCCGCGCATGTCTTCGTATTCCTGGTTTCGACGGGGGAATGGCGGCGCCTGGGTGCGTCGTTCCACCTGCTTACGCTCGGGTTCGCCGTGATTTGCGCCCTGTTCGTCGCGCGCGTCACCATGGTGCTCTACCGGCCCGACCAGATCCTGACCGCATTGCAGGAGAAGCCGGCGCACTTCGCCACCCTCGTGTTCGCCGTCGTCGGCGTCATCACCTGCTCGCTCGCCTTCCTGAACCTGAGGCGCAACCGTTACGAGCAGGGCATGGAAGCGCTCGCCACGCGCGACGACCTTACCGGCATCCTCAACCGGCGCACGTTAATGGAACTCGGCGCCCATGCGCTTGCCGCAGCCGCCCGTGCAGGCCGCCCGGTCTGCGTCCTGATGCTGGACCTCGACCACTTCAAGGACGTCAATGACCGGCACGGACATGCCGCAGGCGACCGGATGCTGGCCGACATTGCGGAGACGATCAGCGGCGGACTGCGCGACAGCGACATCCTCGGCCGTTATGGCGGGGAGGAATTCTGCATCGTGCTGCCGGACACGACCGCGACCGGCGCGCTCCTGATAGCCTCGCGGATCCGCAATGCGATCGGCGGCCGCTCCTATGTCCTTGGCAAGGCGGCTGGCCAGATGACTGCGAGCATCGGGGTCGCGGCTGCATCAGGCGCGCCGACCGAGTCGATCGACAGCCTCGTCGACTGGGCTGACAGGGCGCTGTACCGCGCCAAGGGCAACGGCCGCAACCGGGTCGAACTCTGCTCGCCGTGCACGCCTCAAGCCAGCGCGCGGTAGGAGAGAAAACCGAGAAACGTCGCCGTCAGCGACCCGAGCAGGTGAGCGGCGGTATGCAGGAAAGCGGACCCGTACTGGGCTGCCATCAGCAGCTGGACCGATTCGGCCGAGAAGGTGGAAAACGTGGTCAGCCCGCCGAGGAAGCCGGTGATGCAGAACAAGCGCCACTCGGGCGCCAGCGAGGCGTTGGCGGCGAAATAGGCAACCGCTACCCCGACGAGATATCCGCCGGCCAGGTTCGCCGCCAGTGTTCCAAGCGGCAGCGCCGGCACGACCGGGTTGAACCACGTCGACAGCATCCAGCGGGCCCAGGCGCCGATCGCGGCACCGACTCCCACCGCGATCACGGCCATCGCGGTCACGCGGCGGCCCTCATTTCCAGCGGCCCGCCGCGGCGTCGTCGGACTCTTTCGCCTCGACCCAGCGCTCGCCGTCCGGCGTTGCTTCCTTCTTCCAGAACGGCGCCTGGGTCTTGAGGTAGTCCATGATGAATTCGCACGCCGCGAACGCGTCGCCACGATGCCCGCTGGCCACCACGACGAGCACGATCTGGTCGGTCGGGGCGAGCCGGCCGACGCGATGGATCACGGTACAGTCGAGCACCTCCCAGCGCCCTGCGGCCTCGTCGACGATGCCCTTGAGCGCCTTCTCGGTCATGCCCGGGTAGTGCTCCAGCGTCATCGTGGCGACGCCCGAGCCGTCATTGACGTCGCGCACCACGCCCACAAAGCTCGCGACCGCGCCGACTTTCGGGTTGCCGGCGCGCACCGCGGCGATCTCGCGGCCGGCGTCGAAATCCTCGGGCTGGACGGCGATCTTCATCGGGCCTTGTGCCTTACCCGCCGGTGACCGGCGGGAAGAACGCGATCTCGTCGCCGGCCTTGATTGCGATCCCGTTCGCGCTGCCGCGCGGCACCATGTCCTGGTTGACCGCCATGCGCACCGGCTTGTCGTCCGCGAGTGCGGTCTGCCACGGGCCGCCGCGGCCGGCAAGCAGCGCGCGCAATGCGCCGAGCGTAGCGGTGCCGGCCGGCAGGTCGAGATCTTCCGACCCGCGCCCGAACTGCTCGCGCAGGCCCGCGAAATAGAGGACTTTCACCTTCACCGATAGAGCTCCGAAAACGACAGGAAGCGGACCCGGTCACCCTTGTGGATCGCCTGGTTGGCCGGGTTGTCCACGAGGCCGTCGGCCCAGGCGGTCGAGGTCATGACCGCCGAATCCTGCGTGGGATAAAGGTCCACGCCGCCCTGGTCGTTCCATTTTACGCGCAGGAATTCGCGCCTCGCATCCGGCTTGTCCCAGGTGAAATCGGCGCGCGCATCGATGACCCTCGGTTCCACATGGCCGATGCCCTGGGTCTTCAGCAGGAAAGGCCGCACGAACACGAGGAAGGTCACGAAGGAGGATACCGGGTTGCCCGGCAGGCCGATGAAGGCCGCGTCCTTCACTTTGCCGAATGCGAGCGGGCGACCGGGCTTCATCGCGATCTTCCACATCAGCAGCGACCCTTCGGCCTCGACCGCGGGCTTGACGTGGTCCTCCTCGCCGACGGAGACGCCGCCCGAGGTGACGATGATGTCGTTCTCCGCCGCCGCGCGGCGCAGCACCTCGCGCGTTGCGTCCAGCTTGTCCGGCACGATGCCGTAGTCGCGCACCTCGCAGCCGAAGAGCCTTGCCATCCCGTTCAGCGTGAACCGGTTGGAGTTGTAGATGCGCCCCGGCGGCAGCGGGTCGCCGGGCATCACGAGTTCGTCGCCGGTAAAGAACAGCGCCAGCCTCACCTTGCGGCGCACCGGCAGGTTCTTGATGCCCACCGAAGCCGCAAGGCCGGTGTCCTGCGGGCGCAGCTTGATGCCTGCGGCGAGGACCGGGCCGCCGGCCTTGATGTCGCTGCCCGCGCGGCGCACCCATTCTTCGGGCTGCGGCTTCTTCTTGACCACGACGTGGTCGCCGTCGACCGCGCAGAATTCCTGCATGACGACCGCATCCGCGCCCGGCGGGATCGGCGCGCCGGTGAAGATGCGTGCGGCGGTTCCGGCGGCCAGCGGCTCGCCTACCGAGCCGGCCGCGATGCGCTGTGCAACGCGCAGGCGCGTATCCGGCCCGGCGATGTCCGCCACCCGCACCGCGTAGCCGTCCATCGCGCTGTTGTCCATCGGCGGCACGTCCATCGTCGAGGCCTGCGCGCGCGCAAGCACCCGGTCGGTCGCCTCCAGCGTGGAGACCTCCTCTACCTCGGCCACCGGCTTCGCGCCGGCCAGCAGCACCTCAAGCGCTTCGTCTACCGAAAGCAATCCCTTGTTCAAAGCGTTTCCTCGCTTACTTGAGCTTCAGGTATCCCAGGATGAATGCTTCGATCGCCGCATCGTCGTTCAGGCCGAGCCGCGGCAATGCCGTCTCGATCTTCGCATCGGTGGCGATCGCAACGATGTTGGGGTCGTTCGGGTGCAGCAAGGCCGAGTCATTGCCCGCGCGATGCACTTCGAGCTTCGGGATCGGCTGGAACTTGAATCCCTCGACGATCACGAGGTCGCAGGGCGACAGGTGCGCGAGCTGCTCGTCGAACGAGGGCTCCGGCGTCCCGCGCAGCTCATGCATCAGAACCCAGCGCTGCGAAGAGGTCACGAGCACTTCGGAGGCGCCGGCATGCCGATGCCTGTACGAATCCTTGCCGGGCTTGTCGACGTCGAACGTGTGGTGTGCGTGCTTGATCAGCGAGACGCGCAGCCCCTGCTTCGTGAAGCGCGGGATCAGCTTTTCGATCAGCGTCGTCTTGCCGCTGCCGGACCAGCCTGCGAAGCCGAAGACTTTCATGGGCCCGGATTCTAGCAGGGGCCGCGGCGCGGCCGATCGAAAATATCAATTCTTATATTCGAACCGGCCGGATCGCCGCGCCAGCATTCAGTCCGCGAAAATGAAAGTCCGGAATTTGCGCCACGCCGCCCGGCCTAGAACGCGTGCCGCAGCGTCCCCGCGATCATGCGCGGATCCTCGCCCGCGACCGCCACCGCGGAGGCACTGCCGGCAGACCCGGTCAGGTAGAAGTTGTAATTCGCGCCGGCGTCGTTGGTGATCTTCGCGTAGGTGATGCCCACAGACGTGCGCTTCGAGAACAGGTACTGGTAGGACAGCGCGACCATCTTGGCGCCGTCCTGCGCGACCGTGCGGCTGTCGTCGCGCGCCTTGGTGTAGTGGAAGTGGAACTGGTTGTTGCCGGCGGTGTAGCTGAGCGGCAGCGACCAGGCCGTTCGGTTGGACAGCTCGGTACCGCTGGTGGCGCCGCCCGCCGACTTGATGCGCGACTTGTCCCAGGCGAGGCCGAGCTTGAAGCCGGCGACCTTGAACGAGCCGTACAGCCGGTCGCCCCTCTGGTCGCCGCCGGCGTTGGTCGCCAACGCCGCCGCGCCGATGCCGCCGTCGTTCTTCTGGTTCCAGTAGCTGTAGCCGACCTGCCAGTTGGGCGCGACAAAGGTCGGGTTCAGGTTGAATGCATTGCCCTTGCGTACCGCCGTGCCGATGTCGGACTCGGTCACGCTGCCGGCTGCGCCGACGCCGGCCACCGCGGCGCCCGGGTTGGGGCTGGTGGAATAGGCCGCAGCCAGCGTAAACCCGCTCCAATCCGGCGAGGTGTACTGGATGACATTCGGCGTGCGGGTCGTGCCCGCGATCGCCGTTGCCCCGCCGCCCGCAAATGCGAGCAGCGAAATGCTGTCGGCCTTCTGCGAGCCGGCAAGGTCGGTCAGGTTGCTCTCCCGGCCGAGGTAGTGCAGGTCCTGCCGGCCGAAAATGATGCGGCCCATCGACTTGCTGCGCAGGCCGACATGGTTGTTGCCGCCGATGTTGTCCGCGCCCTGGTCGAACGCGATGCGCCACTCGAGCTGCGCAATCGCCGCCAGCCCGCCGCCCAAGTCCTCGGCGACGTTGAAGATCACCCGCGACGAATCGTCGGCCAGCGCGATTCGCTGGAGTTGAGCCCGGCCAGCCGCGGCGACTGGCCGATCTTCTGGTTGTCCAGGCTCATCTTGAAGAAGCCGCTGATGGTCACGCTGGATTGCGCCTGCGCCGCAGGCGAGGCTGCGACGAGTGCGAGCGGAACGAGAATGACTGCGAATCGGGTGGGCTTCATTGGACCTCCGTGCCAAGCATCAAGGGCCGCCGAACCGTCGCCGGCCGATACGCCACCTTACACCCGCGGCGCGGGATGCGCACCCGGCTATTTCGCGTTCGGGAAGAACAGCTGCTCGCCCCCGATCTTGTAGTCGGCGATCGTCTTCTGCCCCTCGGGCGAGATCACCCAGGCGATGAAGGCATCCCCGAGGTCCTTCTTCACGTGCGGGTGCTTCGCGGGGTTCACGAGCATGATCCCGTACTGGTTGAACAGCTTGTTGTCGCCTTCGACGAGGATGACGAGGTCGCCGCGGTTCTTGAACGACAGCCAAGTGCCGCGGTCTGCGAGGATGTAGCCGCCCATGGCCGACGCGGTGTTCAGCGCCGGCCCCATGCCCGAGCCGGTCTCCTTGTACCAAGGGCCCTTGTCCTTCGCCATGTCGAACCCGGCCATCTTCCACAGGCGCAGCTCGGCCGCATGCGTGCCGCTCTTGTCGGCGCGCGACACGAAAGGCGCCTGCGCCGCCTTCACTTTCTGCAGCGCGCCGAGCACGTCCTTGCCGCCCGCCTTCGCCGGATCGGCTTTCGGGCCGATCATGATGAAGTCGTTGTACATGACCAGGTGGTAGTTCACGCCCCAGCCTTCGTCG
Organism: uncultured Bordetella sp.; assembly: GCA_964599095.1. GTDB lineage: Bacteria > Pseudomonadota > Gammaproteobacteria > Burkholderiales > SG8-39 > SZAS-79. The sequence continues at coordinate 42,148 of CAZREB010000009.1, read as the reverse complement.
AGGAATTTCTTCTCGGCGACGGGGTCATGGACGAACACCACATCGGCATCGCCCTTGCGGCCCATGTCGAGGGCCTGGCCGGTGCCGACGGCGACCACGCGCACATCGACGCCGCTCTTCTTCGTGTAGGCGGGCAACAGGTGCTTGAAGAGTCCCGACTGTTCGGTGGAGGTGGTCGAAGCCACCGTAATGAATTTCTGCTGGGCCTGCACGCCTGCGCACGCCAACGCCGCCAGCGCTGCGACGGCCGATTTAACGAAGACCCTCCTTAGGTCCATGGTGTTTCTCCTTTTATGAACGCCGCGGCTTCTGCCGAGGCGGGTTGCGAAAAAAAACGGTCGATCGGCGTGAGTTCGGCGACGCGTCCCTGATGGACGAACAGCACTTCGTCGCCGACCCGCCGGGCCTGGCCCAGGTTGTGGGTCACCATGACGATCTTGGTCCCGGCCGCGTCGAACGCCTTGATGACGGTCTCGATCTCGCGCGTGGCTGCCGGGTCGAGGCTGGCGGTGGGCTCGTCGAGGAACAGGACTTCGGGATGCAGGGCCCAGGCGCGCGCAAGCGCCAGCCGCTGCTGCTCGCCGCCCGACAGCACCCGGGCCGGCCGGTGGGCGAGATGGGCCAGGCCGACACCTTCGAGGGCCTCCCGCGCAAGGCCGGCGCGCTCGGAAGCGTCGACCCCGGCCAGCGCAAGCGCGTAGGTGATGTTCGCGATCGCCGAGCGCCGCAGCATCACCGGGCGCTGGAACACGAGCGCCTGCAGCCGGCGCGCATTCGCCGCGCGGCTTCCCGTCCACGCGACCTTGCCCGAACTGGGCGCGAGCAGCCCGTGCATCAGGCGCAGGAGGACGCTCTTGCCGGCGCCGTTCGCGCCGAGCACGACCGTGCTCGGCCCGCCTTCGAGTACCAGCGATACGCGGTCGATGATCGTGCGTCCGCCTGCGCAGAAGCTGACGTCGGACATCACGAGCGGGAGGATCACGTTCATCCGTATCTCCTGCGCGCCGCTTCCTTCACGATCTGCGCGGCGGTGTTCAGGACCAGGACCAGCGCGATCAGGACGATCCCGAGCGACAACGCAAGCGACAGGTCGCCCTTGGAGGTCTCGAGCGCGATGGTCGTGGTCATCACCCGCGTCACGCCATCGATGTTGCCGCCGACGATCATCACCGCCCCGACTTCGGCGAGCGCGCGCCCCACGCCTGCGAGCACCGCGGTGAAAAGGGAGAACCGGATGTCCCAGACCAGCGTCAGCGCCGCGCCCAGGCCGTGCGCGCCAAGGGAGCGCAACTGCTCTTCGTATTCGACCCAGGCATCTTCCACCGCCTGACGCGAAAGCGCGGCGATGATCGGCAGGATCAACAGGGTCTGCGCAATTACCATCGCCGGCGGGGTGAACAGCAGTCCCAGCGTCCCGAGCGGACCGGCGCGCGACAACATGAGGTAGACGACGAGGCCGACCACCACCGGGGGCAGGCCCATGAGCGCGTTCAGCAGCACGATCACGGCCTGGCGCCCCGGGAAGCGGCCGACCGCGATCGCCGCCCCGAGCGGCAGGCCCAGCAACGTCGCCAGCGCCACCGCGGCCAGGCTGACTTTGAGGCTGAGCAGGACTATTCCCGCAAGCGTCGCATCGGCCGATACGATCAGCGCGATCGCACCTTGCAGGGCCTCGGCCAGCGGATTCAGGGGGTCTCCTCGGGCGCGACCGGCGCGCACCACTTTGATTTGGCGGGAAACTGCCGCATGCTCACACCTGCAACGCGGCCGCACGGCATCATAGCCATCCACCCCGGTCGCAAGAATATGAACGCCCTTGCATATGTAGATGGAACCTGCCGCTGAACCCGTAGGTCCGCCGTTGGCCGCATCGCGCCGGGGCCGGTCGAAGCTGTGACGGTGCCGGCCGCATGAGTACCAAGGTCCAATTCCGCCTGCGCATCGGCGATGGCTTCTCCTGGAGGGGACTGGCGCGGCATGCGGTTACTGCCGCGCCGGGCGGACGGCGCGGCGGCGGTACACAGGTGACCCCGACCGGCCGGACCCGACCCATGCGCGGACTGCTCGCAATCCTTGCTTTTCTGGCCGCCGCTTCCGCCAACGCCCAGGACACCCTGCTCGTCTTCGCGGCCGCGAGCCTCAGGGAATCGCTCGACGCCGTCAACGCAGCCTGGGTGCAGCAGGGCGGCGCGAAACCCGTCGCGTCCTACGCCGCGAGTTCGGCCCTGGCCAGGCAGCTCGAAGGCGGCGCGCCCGCGCAGGTGTTCATCTCGGCCGACCTCGACTGGATGGACTACGCGGAGAAGCGCAACCTGATCCAGCCGGCCACGCGCAGGAACATTCTCGGCAACAAGCTCGTGCTGGTCGCCCCGGCGGCAAGCAAGGCACAGGCGCAGATCGCGCCGGGATTCCCGCTCGCGCAACTGCTGGGGCCGTCCGGCCGGCTCGCACTAGGGGACCCGCAGCACGTTCCGGCCGGCAAATACGCAAAGGCGGCGCTCGAAAAACTCGGGGTCTGGGACACGGTTGCCGATCGAGTCGCCGCCGCGGGGAGCGTGCGGGCCGCGCTTGCACTGGTGGCGCGCGGCGAAGCACCGCTTGGCATCGTCTACGAAACCGATGCAAAGGCCGAGCCCAAGGTGCGGGTCGTCGCCGACTTCGGCACCGGGTTGCACCCGCCGGTGATCTACCCGGCCGCACTCGTGGCCGGCGCGAAGCCTGCCTCGGCGGGCTACCTCGCCTTCCTGTCCTCGGCGCAGGCAAAGGCGCTCTTCCGACGCCACGGGTTTACGCCGTTAAACTAGCCGGGTGACAGGCCTCACCCCCGAAGAGCTGGAGATCATCCGGCTCAGCCTGAAAGTCGCGTTCTGGAGCACGCTCGCCAGCCTGCCGGTGGCGCTCGCCCTGGCGATGCTGCTCGCGCGCGGGCGCTTCCCGGGCAAGACGCTGCTCGACGGCGTGGTAAACCTGCCTTTGGTGCTGCCGCCGGTGGTGATCGGATATTTCCTCCTGCTCGGTTTCGGGCGGCGCGGCCCGATCGGCGCTTTTCTCGACGAGCATTTCGGCATCGTGTTCGCGTTCCGCTGGACCGGGGCGGCGCTGGCCTGCGCCCTCATGGGCCTTCCGCTCGCGGTGCGTGCGATGCGGCAGGCAGTGGAGGCGGTGGACGAGCGCCTCGAGGCCGCGGCGTCGACGCTGGGCGCGAACCGGGCCTGGGTCTTCGCCACCGTGACGCTGCCGCTCGTGCTCCCGGGCATCGTCAACGGCGCCCTGCTCTCCTTCGCGCGCAGCCTCGGGGAATTCGGCGCAACCATCACTTTCGTGTCCAACATTCCCGGCGAGACCCGCACGATCCCGCTCGCGATCTACGGTTACACGCAGACCGCCGGCGGCGACGCGATGGCCCTGCGCCTGTGCGTGATTGCAATCGCCTTGTCGCTCGCCGCCCTGATCGCCTCGGAAATGCTGTTGCGCGCCACGCTGAAGCGCACGCGCGGATGAGGATCGAGGCCGACATCGCGCTCAAGCGCGGCACTTTCGCGCTCGACGCGAAATTCGAGAGCGATGCCGGCGTGACGGTGCTCTTCGGGCGCTCGGGCTCGGGCAAGACCACGCTGCTGAACGCAATCGCCGGACTGGTGCGGCCCGACCGGGGCCGCGTGTCGATCGGCGGCGAGGTGTTCTACGACTCGAAGGACGGCACGTGGGTGCCGGTGCAGGACCGGCGCATCGGCTACGTGTTCCAGGAGGGCCGGCTGCTGCCGCACCTGTCGGTCAGGCAGAACCTCGGTTACGGGCGCTTCTTCACGCCGGCGGCCGAGCGCTATGTCGAGTTCGACCGCGTGGTCGCGCTGCTCGACCTGGGCGACCTGCTGCACCGGCGCCCGCACCGCCTCTCGGGCGGCGAGAAACAGCGCGTTGCGATCGGCCGTGCGTTGCTCTCCAGCCCGCGCGTGCTGCTGATGGACGAACCGCTTGCGTCCCTGGACGCGGCGCGCAAGAGCGAAATCCTCCATTACGTCGAGCGCCTGAGGGACGAGGTGCGCATCCCCATCGTCTACGTGAGCCACGCGATCGAGGAGGTCACCCGCCTGGCCGACACGCTGGTGCTGGTATCCGACGGCAAAGTCACCGGTGTCGGCGGCGTGCAGGAGCTGGCCTCGCGCCTGGACCTGCGCACCCAGATCGGGCGTTTCGAAGGCGGCGCGGTCATCGATGCAAAGGTAGTCGGGCAGGACCTCGCAACCGGGCTTGCGCGCCTGGGTTTCGACGGCGGCGAGCTGCTCACGCCCGACCTCGATGCGCTCGTCGGCGAACCGGTACGGGTGCGGATTCGCGCGCGCGACGTGTCGATCGCCCTCGAGGCGCCGCGCGCGATCAGCGTTCTGAACGTGCTTCCCGGCGTGGTCGCCGAGATCGGCCAGGACGGTGCCTCCAGCGCCGATGTGCGGATTGCAATGGGGGCCACTTCTATCATTGCGCGCGTCACGCGCCATTCGGTCCAGGCGCTGCGCCTCGCCCCCGGCGTTCCCGTGTTCGCGCTTGTGAAGGCGGTGTCGCTGGACCGGCACAGCGTGGGGTTTGCATGACCCGGCGCCCGAAACGTACTGTTGCCGATACATCAACTCCCGTGAAACCCGCGCCGCTGCTGGAGGTTGGGGAATGAAAGTCATACTTTTGTGCGTCCTGGCGGCGCTCGGCGCAGCGGCCTTTGCGCAGGATCGCCGCGTTGCGGACGCCACCGGCCGCGAGATCCGCGTGCCCGCAAAGGTCGAGCGCGTCTACGCCGCGGGGCCGCCTGCGAGCGTTCTGGTGTTCGCGATCGCGCCCGAAAAGCTGCTCGGCTGGACCCGGGCCTTCCGCCCCGACGAGGCCGCGTTCGTGCCCAGGCGCTATGCCGACCTTCCCGAACTCGGCCGCCTCACCGGTCGCGGCAACACGGCCAACGTCGAGGTCGTGTTAAAGCTCAGGCCCGACCTCATCGTCGACGTAGGTTCGACCGCGGAGACCTTCGTCTCGCTCGCGACCCGCGTCCAGCAGCAGACCGGCGTGCCCTACGCGCTGCTAGACGGGCGGTTCGAAGCCACGGCGGCGACGATCCGCGTTCTCGGGCAGCTCCTGGGGGCGGAGGCCCGCGCCAACGAGATCGCGGCCTACGTGGAACGCAGCCTCGCCGAGGTCAGGGACCGCGTCTCGAGGATCCCGCCGGCATCGAGGCCACGGGTCTACTACGGCCGCGGCCCGGCAGGCCTGCAGACCGGCCTCGCCGGGTCGATCAATACCGAGATCCTCGAGTTCCTCGGCGCGCGCAATGTCGCGGGAGAAACTCGCGGCGGCCTTGCTACCGTATCCATCGAGCAGATCCTCGCATGGGTCCCGGAGATCGTGTTCACGACCGATCCCAACTTCTATGCGGCGGTCTGGAAGGACGCACGCTGGCAGGCCGTGACCGCAGTTCGCGCAAGACGCGTGTTCCTCGCGCCGCACCTGCCGTTCGGCTGGTTCGATTTCCCGCCCGGGGCGAACAGGATCCCGGGCCTGTACTGGGCGGGCAAGCTGATGTATCCCGCGCAATTCACCGACGACCTGCGCGCGAAGGTCACGGAGTTTCATCGCATGTTCTACCAGCAGGCGCCGACCGCTGCCCAGCTCGACGCGCTGCTCGGCGAACCGGGCGTGATGCCGCGATGAGCAGGCGCGCCTGGGCGACGCTCGCGGCGCTGGCCGGCCTGCTCGCCCTGGTGCTCGTCGCGTTTTCGGTCGGGCGCTTCCCGGTGACCGCGAGCCAGCTGCTGGCGGCATTCGGCGCAAGGATCTTCGGCCACGAAGCCGGCCTTCCCGCCAATGTGGACGCGGTGATCTTCGGCATTCGCGGCCCCCGCGTACTCGCGGCCCTCGCTATCGGCGGCGCCCTCGCAGCCGCAGGGGCGGCATACCAGGGCATGTTCAGGAACCCGCTGGTGTCGCCGGACATCCTTGGTGTGTCGAGCGGCGCGGCGCTCGGCGCGGTGCTCGGGATCTTCTTTTCGCGCGACGTGTGGACGATCCAGGCGATGGCGTTCGCCGGCGGGCTGCTCGCCGTAGGCCTCGTGTATGCGGTCGGCGGCGCCCTGCGCGGACACGATCCCATCGTCTCGCTGGTGCTCACCGGAGTGGTGCTCGGCACGCTGCTGGGGTCGTTCATCGCGATGCTCAAATACCTTGCCGATCCCTACAACCAGCTCCCGGCGATCACCTTCTGGCTGCTCGGCAGCCTCGCATCGATCGCCCCGCAGGACCTGTGGGCAGTCTTGCCGCTGATCGCCGCCGGCCTCGCGCCGCTGTTTGCGCTGCGCTGGCGGATGAACCTGCTGACGCTGCCCGAGGATGAAGCGCGAACGCTCGGCGTGAACACCAAGGCGCTGCGCGCGGCGGTGATCCTCGGCGCGACACTTGCGACCGCGGCGAGCGTCGCGGTAAGCGGCGTGATCGGCTGGATAGGCCTGCTGGTGCCCCACGCGGCCCGCCTGGTCGCCGGGCCGGACTTCGGCCGCATGCTGCCGCTGGCGATCCTGCTCGGCGCCGGGTTCCTGCTCGGCGTCGATACGCTGTGCCGCACCGTCGCGACGATCGAATTGCCGCCGGGCGTGATCACGGCGCTGCTCGGCACGCCTGCGTTCCTCTGGCTGCTGGTCGCGGCAAGGAGGACCTGGTGATGCTGGAGGCAAGGGACCTCGCGTTCGGGTTCCCGGGCCGCACGATAGGTTCGGGCATGGATTTCTCCGTCTCCGGCGGAGAGGCGCTTTGCGTGCTCGGGCCCAATGGCGGCGGCAAGACCACGCTCTTTCGCACGCTGCTCGGCCTGCTGCCGGCGCACGGCGGACGCGTGCTTGTCGACGGCCGGGACGTCGCGTCGCTGGCACGCGGGGAAATCGCGAAGATCGTCGGCTACGTACCCCAGGCCCACGCGGCGACCTTCGGGTTCACGGTCGCGGACATCGTGCTCATGGGCCGCACCGCGCACCTCGGTGCACTGTCGGCGCCGCGGGTCGCGGATCGGCGCATTGCGATGGACGCCCTGCACGAAGTCGGCATCGCCCACCTCGCGGCGCGCATCTACACCGAGATCTCCGGCGGCGAGCGGCAACTGGCCCTGGTCGCACGGGCGCTGGCGCAGCAGCCGCGCGTGCTGGTCATGGACGAGCCGACCGCGAGCCTGGACTTCGGCAACCAGATGCGCGTGCTGGAGAAACTGCGCTCGCTCGCCGCGCTCGGCATCGCAATTGTCTTTTCCACCCACGACCCGGACCACGCATTCGTCGCAGCCGACAACGTGCTGCTGCTCCGTGAAGGCCGCATGCTCGCGATCGGCGCACCGCGCGACGTGGTGCGTGCGGACACGTTGCAGAGCCTCTACGGCATCCAGGTTCGCATCGTGCAGACGGCGGGCGGCCTGGCCGCCTGCCAGCCGGCGTTCGCTCGGCGCGGCTGATCGCCCAGGGCCTGCCCGCGTCGGACCTCCGCGGGGCGGGACAGCCAATTTTCGGGCCTCGCGTAGAATCCCACGATCGACAATCCCGGACGGAGACCGCCTTGCCTGCCTACCTGATCGCAGAAGTCGACGTGCACGACGCAGCCGCCTACGAGGAGTACAAGAAGCTCACGCCCGGGGCGGTGGCCGCCCATGGCGGGCGCTTCATCGTGCGCGGGGGCACCGTGGACAGCAAGGAGGGCGGCTGGAAGCCGGCGCGGCTCGTCGTGGTGGAATTCCCGTCGATGGAGCAGGCGCGCAAGTTCTACGATTCGCCCGAATACGCGCCGGCACTTGCGATCCGGCTGAAAGCCGCGAAGTCGAGGCTGGTCCTCGCCGACGGGGCCTAGCGTCACCGGCCGGGAACGCCCCGGCCGGCGCTTTGCGGGTTACTTCTTCTTGGCCGCGGGCGCGGCCTTCGGCTCGACGATACCCTTGGACTTCTTGTAGTTCGCCGCGGCCTTGTCCTGTGCCTTCGCGAGCTGTTCCGCCGCCTTGTCCGCCGTCGCCTTGTCCTTGGCCGCCTTCTCGGCCTTCTGCGCGTCGGTCATCGGCGGCGGGGCCGGCAGCTTGGCGAAGGCAGTCCCGGCCACGGCACCTGCGACGAGGCAGGCAATAAGCGCTTTCATCACGATGTACTCCTCCCGAGCTGTTGCGGCTGGGGCGCTGCAGGCGCGGCCTGGCCGCCTATCCCCGCCTTGCCCGCCTTGACGTCGTTGTACCAGTATTCGTGGTGCTCCTTGACCCACACCTCGTCGGCGTAGCCGGTGCGCATCCCGTCCAGCGCACCCTGCATGCCGACGGTGCCGATGTAGATGTGGCCCAACGACATCGCAACGAACGCCACGGCCCCGACTGCATGGAGGATGTTGGCCTGCTGCATCGTGGTCCGCGTCTGCTCGAAATTGGGGAACAGCATGATCAGCCCGGTGACGCTCATCAATGTGCCCAGCCCGATCAGGCCGACCCAGAACCAACCCTTTTCGCCGGCGTTGAACCGGCCCGACGGAACCTCCTTGCCCGACAGCATGCCGCCGAACTTCATCAGCCACGTGAGATCGCCCTTGGCGGGAAAATTCCAGCGCACGAACACGATCGCAAGCAGCACGACGCTGACCATGAAGAGCGGACCGATGAAGTTGTGCAGGTTCTTCATCAGCATCGTGAGCCAGGAAAACAGCGTATAGCCGATCACCGGCAGCAGGATGTGCTTGCCGAAGAGCATGACCAAGCCCGAGATGCCCAGCACGCAGAAACTGATCGCGACGCTCCAGTGGGCCCAGCGCTCCAGCGCCGTGAAGCGCAGCATCAGCCGGCCGCTCGGCGGCTCGTGCAGCTTGATCGGCCCCTTCCAGAGGTAGAACGCACCGATCGCGAGGGCCACCAGCACCACCAGCCAGCCGCCGTAGAACGTGACCGGGCCGTTGCGGTACTTGCGCCAGGCCTCGCCGGCCGTGGTCATCGTGTCCTGGCCGAGGAATTTCGCCTGCGGCTGGATCAGCACGCCGGTCTCCGGCCCCTTGATGCTGGTGTAGTTGTCCCCGCCCGAGCGCACCTCGCGCCACACCGGCGCGTTGTTGCCGGGCTGCACGGCCTGTCGCCTGGCCTGCGAGTCATTCTCGGCGGGGGCGGCAGGCTGGGCCTGGGCCCAGGCGGCTGCCGGCACTGCCACGCAGGCAGCGATCGCCAGGCTGGCGAGCCAGGAACGCGTCTTCATCTTCGGTCTCCTCGGGGCTGCAGATCTGTCGCGGTTCGACGCCGGGTTCAATCCCCGATCCGCTTGTATTCGTTCTGGCCGTTGTTGCGCGCCTTGATCTGGGTCTCCCAGCTGGCCTTGTCGCCCTTGGTCCACTTCGCGTTCCCGCCGCCGAGCGCAAGGGGCTCGTTCTCCCAGGGCTTGCCGTCGGGCTTGCCTTGGTACTTGCCCTGTTTCTGGCCGGTCGACGCCTGCTCGACTTCCATGCAGGCGCTGGTGCCGAACGACACCGCGACCGCAATCACGAGTACGCGGGCGATGCTCATGACTTGGCTCCCGCGGGCGCGGGTGCGGGTGCGGGTGCGCCGCCGCCCTTGCCCTGGCCGTACGCGGTGCCCCAGCCCCAGACCTCGGACCCCTTGCCGCGCGTGGTGACCCGCTGGCGATAGATGTCGGCGATCACGTCGCCGTCGCCGCCGAGCAGCGCCTTGGTCGAGCACATCTCGGCGCAGGCCGGCAGCTTGCCTTCGGCCAGGCGGTTGCGGCCGTATTTCTTGAACTCGGCCTCCGAGCGGTCCGGTTCCGGGCCGCCGGCGCAGAACGTGCACTTGTCCATCTTGCCGCGCAGGCCGAAAGCGCCGGCCTGCGGGAACTGCGGCGCGCCGAACGGGCAGGCATAGAAGCAGTAGCCGCAGCCGATGCACAGGTCCTTGTCGTGGAGGACCACGCCGTCGTCGGTGCGGTAGAAGCAGTCGACCGGGCAGACGGCCATGCACGGCGCGTCCGAGCAGTGCATGCACGCGACCGAGATCGATTTCTCGGCGCCGACGATGCCGTCGTTGACCGTGACCACGCGCCGGCGGTTCACCCCCCAGGGGACTTCGTGCTCCTGCTTGCAGGCGGTGACGCAGCCGTTGCACTCGATGCAGCGTTCGGCGTCGCAGAGGAATTTCATTCTCGCCATGGTCGTCTCCTTAGGCCTTTGCTACTTGGCAGAGGGTTGTTTTTGTCTCCTGCATCATCGTCACCGCGTCGTAGCCATAGGTGGTCGCAGTGTTGACCGCCTCGCCGCGCACGATGGGTGCCGCGCCCTCGGGGTAGTACCCCAGCATGTCCTGGCCCTGCCACCAGCCCGAGAAGTGGAACGGGATGAAGCAGGTGTCCGGCCCGACCCGCTCGGTGACCAGCGCCTTGACCTTGAGCTTGGCGCCCGAGGGTGTGCTCACCCAGACGTACTCGCCGTTGCGCACGCCGCGGTCGGCGGCCGCCTTGGGATTGATCTCGACGAAGTTGTCCTGCTGCAGCTCGGCCAGCCACGGGTTGGAGCGCGTCTCCTCGCCGCCGCCTTCGTATTCCACCAGCCGCCCGCTGGTGAGGATCATCGGGAACTGCTTGCCGATGTCCTTGTTCTTCTGCTGCACCGACTTGAACAGCGTGGGCAGCCGCCAGAACGCCTTCTTGTCGTCGTGGGTCGGGTACTTCTCGACCAGGTCGGCGCGCGGGCTGTAGAGAGGCTCGCGGTGCAAGGGCACGCCGTCCGGGAAGTTCCACACCACCGCGCGCGCCTTGGCGTTGCCGAACGGGTGGCAGCCGTGCTTCATCGCAACGCGCTGGATGCCGCCCGAAAGGTCGTTCTTCCAGTTCTTGCCTTCGGCGGCCGCTTTTTCCGCGTCGGTGAGGTCGTCCCACCAGCCGAGCTTCTTCAGCAGCACATGGTCGAACTCGGGATAGCCGGTGGTGATGTCGGCCCCCTTGGAATGCGATCCGTCCTCGGCCAGCAGGTTGACGCCGTCCTTCTCGACCCCGAAGTTGGCGCGGAAGTTGCCCCCGCCGTCCATCACGTGCCTGGAGGTGTCGTACAGGTTCGGCGAGCCGGGATGCTTGATCGCCGCGGTGCCGAAGCACGGCCACGGCAGACCGAAGTAGTCGCCGGTCAGGTCGTATCCGGTCTCCTTGTCGACGCCGCCCTTGGCGCGCAGCGTCTTCACGTCGAACACGTGCATGTTCCGCATGTGCGCCTTGAGCCGTTCGGGCGACTGGCCGGTGTAGCCGATGGTCCAGGTGCCGCGGTTGATCTCGCGCAGCGTGTCCTCCATCTCGGGCTCATCCATGCCGCCCTTGCCCTTGACCAGCTTGATCGACTGCTTGCCGTCCTTCTTGCCCACCAGCTGGTCGCCGAATCCGAGCTTCTGCGCGAGCTGGTACATGATCATGTGGTCGGTGCGCGACTCGAACAGCGGCTCGATCACCTTCTCGCGCCACTGGATCGAGCGGTTGGACGAAGTCGCGCTGCCCGCGCACTCGAGCTGCGTGCTGGCCGGGAGCAGGTAGACGCCGTCCTTGCGGACCATCGCGCTCATCGCCGCGGTCGCCGAGGGGTAAGGATCGATCACCACCGTCAGGTCGAGCTTCTTCATCGCCTCGACCATCTCCAGGCCGCGCGACTGGCTGTTGGGCGCATGGCCCCAGTAGATGATCGCGCGCAGGTTGCTGTCCTGGTCGATGTTCTCGTTCTTCTCGAGCACGCCGTCGATCCAGCGCGAGACCGTCATGCCCGATTTGCCCATCATGCCGGGCGCGTACTGTTTTTTCAGCCACTCGAGGTCCACGTTCCAGACTTTCGCCCAGTGCGCGAACGAGCCCGGCAGCAGCCCGTAGTAGCCCGGCAGCGAATCCGGGTTCGGGCCGAGATCGGTGGCGCCCTGCACGTTGTCGTGGCCGCGGAAGATGTTCGCCCCGCCGCCCGAGACGCCGATGTTGCCCAGCGCAAGCTGCAGGATGCACGAGGCGCGCACCATCGCATTGCCGATGCTGTGCTGGGTCTGGCCCATGCACCACACGATCGTCGACGGCCGGTTCTTGGCGAAAGTCTCGGCGACGCGCTTCAACTGCTCCTGCGGCACGCCCGCAACCTTCTCGACTTCCTCGGGCGTCCAGCGCTTGACCTCTTCGCGGACCTTGTCCATTCCGTAGACGCGGTCGTTGATGTACTTCTTGTCTTCCCAGCCGTTGGCGAAGACCTGGTGCAGGATCCCGAACAGGAACGGGATGTCCGTCCCGGAGCGGATGCGCACGTACTCGTCGGCCTTCGCCGCGGTGCGCGTGAAGCGGGGATCGGCGACGATCATCTTCGCGCCGTTCTCCTTGGCATGCAGCATGTGCAGCACCGACACCGGGTGCGCCTCGGCCGCATTCGAGCCGATGTAAAGCGCGCACTTGGTGTTCTGCATGTCGTTGTAGGAGTTGGTCATCGCGCCATACCCCCAGGTATTCGCGACGCCGGCCACCGTGGTCGAGTGGCAGATGCGGGCCTGGTGGTCGGTGTTGTTGGTGCCCCACAGGCGCGCCCACTTGCACAGCAGGTACGACTGCTCGTTGTTGTGCTTGCTGGAACCCACCAGGAAGAGCGCATCCGGCCCGGACTCCTTCCTGATCTGCAGCATCTTCTTCGAGATCTCGTCGTAGGCCTGGTCCCAGGAGATCCGCTTGTACTTGCCGTTCTCCAGCTTCATCGGGTATTTCAGGCGGTGCGAGTCGGCGGTGATGCCGTGCTCGCGGATCGAAGCGCCCTTGGCGCAGTGCGAGCCCATGTTGATCGGCGAATCGAACACCGGCTCGTGCCTCACCCACACGCCGTTCTCGACGACCGCATCGAGGGAGCATCCGACCGAGCAGTGCGTGCAGACCGTGCGCTTGATCTCGACCTTGCCGGCCGGCGCATCGGCCGCCTCGACCTTGCCGATCATGTTGAACGGCAGCTGCGCGGCGATGGCGCCCGCGCCCGCCGAGAGGCCGGAGCGCTTCAGGAACGTGCGCCGGTCTATCGTCCGTCCGAGGACGCCCGAGAGGCTGCGCGAAAGCCGCGCGGAGGACAGGGACGCGTCGGCGCCCCCAGAGGTTTTCCTGGTGAGCAGCATGGCGTGACCCCTCAGACCTTGGTTGTGCGGTAGTAGTTGTTGATGTGCGCGGAGACGGCGTAGCCCTTGGTCGCGCGCTTGTCGCCTTCCGACGACGACGATTCGGGCAGCGATTGAGTCCTGGCCGCCACCGCGGCGACGGTTGCTGCGCCGCCGGCGCCTACCGCAAGAAGGAAATTGCGCCTGCCTGCCCTGATCTTTGCGTCTGCCATTTTTCAGTCTCCTTATCGGTGCATCGCTTGGGCGGATGCTACTTATGTACCACCTTGCATATGCGAACGATTCTAGTGCATTTCCTTCTGGATGTAACATCAGTGAGAGAGATTATCGACATCGTGCTGCGACGCACAAGGAAAGACTTCCCGCGATCGGCTGCAGGAAAGCACGCCGCGGCGAGTTGGCTTGCGCCAGCAGTGCGATACATCATCGTGCCAACGTGACGAAGACCGGCCTGGGCGCCTGAAGGACAGACAATGATCAAGGTTCACCTGCAATACGAATGGACTCCGTCGCCGGGGTGCGGACACGCGCTCGACGCCGCGTTGTTTCGCGTACTCCACGAAGTCGCAGGGACCGGATCGCTCGCCGAGGCGGCCCGCCGCCTGGGCGTGTCCTACCGGCATGTCTGGGGGCTCGTCGGCAAGTGGGACCGCGCGTTCGGCCGGCCGGTGATCGAGCTCAGGCAGGGGCACGGCGCGCAGCTTACGGAGTTCGGCCGCAAGCTCCTTTGGTCCGAACAACTGGTGCAGGCGCGCATATCGCACGAACTCGAGAAAGTGAGGCACGAGATCGAACTGGCCCTGGCGAGCGAAGGCGGCGACACGCGACTGGCCGTCTGCGCAAGCCATGACCTCGCGCTGGCGGCGTTCCGGGACCGGCTCGCGCAGCGTTCCGGCCTCAAGCTCGACTTGCGCTTCGCGGGGAGCCTGGAGAGCCTCTGCGCGCTTGCGAAGAACCGCTGCGTTCTGGCCGGGTTCCACCTGGCCGAAGGTATCGAAGGCGAGGCGGCACGCAGCTTCCACCGCTACCTGAAACCGAGGACGCATGCGCTCATCGGCGTGGCGACGCGTACGCAGGGGCTGATGGTCGCACCCGGCAACCCGAAGCGGATTCGGTCGCTCGCCGACCTGATGCGCGAAGGTGTACGCATAGTCAACCGCCAGATCGGGTCCGGCAGCCGGGTGGAATTCGATCAGCTGCTCGCCGGGGCGGGCATCCCCGCAGCTTCGATCAACGGCTATCTCGACGAAGAATTTACGCACCTCGCCGTGGCCGCCACCATTGCCGGCGGCAGGGCCGATGCGGGCTACGGCATCCGCGCCGCCGCGGCGGAATACGACCTCGATTTCATCCCGCTGCTGACCGAGCGCTATTACCTTGCGTGCCGGCGCGCATTGCTGGCGGATCCGGCGGTCGCAGAATTCATCGCGATGCTCCAGGGCGCGGAATTCCGCGCAGTCCTGGCCACGCTGCCAGGCTATGGCTCGGGGATCACCGGAAGCATGTTCGCCGTGCGCGACGCCCTGCCCCGGCAACCGCGCCGCGGCCGCACCGGCGTGGCCAGGCGGCCCAGGCGGCGGGCCGTCACGACTGCCTAGCCGCGCGCCCCTCAGGCCATGTCGAAGGCGGCGTTCTCGAGTTCGAAGAAGGCCGCGGCAAGGCGCGCCGCCCGTTTGTAGAAGTTGGCCTCCTGCGCGGCTTCGATCGCGGTGCAAAGCTGCATCGCCCCGGGCAGGATGAAACGCTCGAAGAACTCGCGCTGCTCGGCAATCTCGGCGCGTTGGACCGCGATCAGGTGGCGCATGACCTCGCAAAGCGCGGCGACATGGTCTTCGGGTTCGTTGACCGAGGCCTGCCGGCCCAGGCCGCGCGCGGCCAGGAAGGCGCGGAGCTCGACCAGGCGGGTGTCGGATCCGACCGGCCCCGCATGAGCACCGATGTAAGGCGGGACGACCGCCTTGCCGACCCCGACGAGCAGGTCATCGTATTCCTGCTGCACCGCCTCCTCGTCGGTGGCTGCGCAGGCGGCCTGCAGCGCGCTCCACGCCTCGGCCAGCGGCACCGTGTCGTCCTCGCCGACGATCTCGTCGGCGTCGGCCAGCGCCTGCAGCAACTGGGCCGACGGCGGCGCATAGAAGAGCGTGGCGATCAGCGCGTACAGATCCGCCCTCGCATGGTCTTCCGGGGCCTCCGGCGGCAGGAATCGGATCGGTTCGGCGTCGGTCATCGGAGGCTCACTGGCCTTTCGGGATGTCGAGGATCGAGGGCTCGTCGGTCGACTCCATCATGTCGACGACGCGGCAGTCGGCGCACATCTGCAACCGGCGGATCGCCTTGCCGCCGGCGAACATCGAATGCGCGGTCAGCCGACCCATCATCGCATCGATCATCTGCCGGGTGCCGAAGGGCCTGGCGCAACGCACGCAATTGAACGGCTCGGCCTCGTTCAACGTCACCGGGTCCTTGGCCTGCGGGGTCAGCAGCAGGCGCGGAGTAAGCGTGATTGCGTCTTCCGGGCAGGTGTTTGCGCAAAGTCCGCACTGCACGCAGTTGCGCTCGATGAAGCGCAGCATCGGTGCTTCGGGCGAATCGAGCAGCGCCGCCTCCGGACATGCGCCGATGCAGGCCTTGCACAGCGTGCAGGTCTGCTTGTCGACCTCGATCCTCCCGAACGGTGCGCCCTTGCCCAGCGCAATCTCGTCCTTCGGGGTGGGGGCGTTCCTCGCGAGGTGGTCGAGCGCGAAGTCGAGCGTCGTGCGCTTTTCCGCCGAGAGGTTGAACGTGCCCGGGCGCGAGGGCCCGGCGGCCGGCGCAAGACCCCATACCGCTTTTTCCAGCGCGATCGCATCGCTTGCCACCAGCAGCTCCAGGTGCCGCCCCGCGTAGCCGAGGCTGGACAGGATCGCCTGCGCGTAACCCATCTGCGCGCGGATCGCTTCCACGTAGCTCTCGGGCTCGGTGCCGGTCGAGACGACCACGACCTGGCTTGCGCCGAGCGCGATTGCGCCCAGCCACAGGTCCATCCCGGTGGAAGCGACGTGGAAGACTTCCATCGGGATCACGCGGGCCGGCAAGCCCTTGCCGCGCCGTCCGAGCGAGCGGACCATCGCGCGGCCTTTCTCGGCGTTATGAAATAGCAGGCAGGCGTCCTTGCCGCCCGCATCCCGATAGGTGCTCAAGACCGCTTTCATGCGCGCGCCGGCGTCCGGCACGCGCGGAAAGGCGTAGGTCATCGCCCCCGACGGGCAGACGGTGGAGCAGCCGCCGCAGCCAGCGCACAGGTGCGCTTCGACCCTGACCCGGTCGCCGTCGCTCGAGATCGCACCGGTGGAGCACACGTCGATGCACTTGTTGCATCCCTGCTGCCCGGAGCGGCTGTGCGCGCAGAGTCGTTCCTTGTAGAGCACGAACCGCGGCTTGTCGAATTCCCCGACGAGTTGCCCGAGTTGCTGTGCGGCCAGAGCCTGGTCGAGCGGATCGTCGCCCGGTGCGAGATAGCCCTGCGGCAAGTCCGGCGTCTTCAGCACCGGTTCGCGCGCAAGGTCGAGCACCAGGTCGAACCGTTCGCGCCGCACGGACTCGGCGCGACTGAAATCGATCGCGCCTATCGACCCGCAGGCCTTCACGCAGGCGCGATGACTCCTGCACTTGGCGAGGTCGACCTGGTAGCCGAGGTCGATCGCATCCTCCGGGCAGGCGCGCACGCAGGCATTGCATCGCGTGCACAGTTCGAGGTCGATCGGGTTGTCCTGCGCCCATTCGACCTCGAATGCGCCCAGCCAGCCGGAAATCTTCGCGACTCTGCCCGACCAGACCGGGTACTTGCGCTCGCCCGGGATTTCGGCGCCTGCGCTCGCGCCGGGCGTCAGCAGGGCGCCGACATCGAAATCGCCGGACAGCCGCTCGGCCCACGCGATCGAGGCCCCCGCAGGTCCGATCACAAGGACGCTTCCCTTCGCGGAGTAGCTCACGGTCGACACCGGCTCGGGGTCCGGCAGCGCGGCCATCGCGATCAACGCGGCGATCTTGGGCGTCGCCGAAGCCGCCTCGGCCGACCAGCCGGCGTTCTCGCGGATATTCAAGAAGCCGAGTTCGCCCCTGGCCCCTGCCGCCTGCGCCAGTTCGGCGAAGAGCGGCGCCTCCTGGGTGCAGGCCACCAGCACCTCCGGGTCGCGCAGCGCATCGTGGAACGCGCCCGCCTCCTTGCGGCACAGCTCGGTGTGGATCGTGACCGGCGTTTTCGATTTCAGCGCCGCCGCCAGCGCCTTCGCGTCCAGCGGCATCGTGCGGTTGCAGTTGCAGAGCTTGAGCGTCTTGTCCTGGAGCGCCATCTTCAGGCGTCCCTGGGCGGGTCGATCGGCTGCGCAAAGGCCTGCGCTACCTCGTCGGCCTGGCGCACGCGCTCGGCCTCCGCCTCGGCTTCCGTCGCCGCCGCCGCTGCGGCCGCCGCATCGGCTGCGTTCGCGGCCGCCTTTTCCTCCGGGCTGAACAGCAGTTCACGCGCCTGGTACAGGTTCTTCATCATGGCTTCCGGGATCGGGTCGGGAATGGAGTAGTCCTCGATGTACGTGTCGAGGCCATCCATGACATTGAAGTGCGGGTCCTTGAACAATTGCTTGAGCGCGGCCTGCTTGATGCCCGGATCGACGTCGGGTCGCATGAATACCTTGAAGTCCGATTCCGGCGTCAGGCTCTCGACCGGCGGGAGCGGCTCGGGCGCTGCCTGCGGAGGAGCCGCCGCGGTCCCGGCCGGCCGGACAGCGCTTTCAGTTGCGGGCGAAGCCTGCGGCTCGGCGGCAGGCGCGGCCTTTTCGAGCTTGCGGCGCGACCAGCGCGACAGGAAATTGTGAACGTCCTCGGGTTTCAAGAAACAGTCCTCTTGCCGGCCTTGGCGCGATCCTTGGGCTGCACGAAGGATTGCGGCCTGACACGCCGCTTGGGCTCGGGGCGGTAGTTCTCCTCGACATAGCCGCCGACCCACGCCATGACCTCCGGCGGCATCGGCACGGTGTCCACCTGCTCGCCGCCATCCATCAGGCGCCCGGCCTCGTTGTAGCTCACGGTCACGAACTTCGGCACCGCGACTTCGTCCTCCATCCGCCACATGACGAATACGCGCGGTTCATTCGAAGATACGTTGAGGTAGTAACCCTCGCCTTCGTCGCGGAACAGTTTCAGTTCGAACCCCGGATGCAACCACTGCGCGAGGCCGCCCTCTTCGACCAGCAGCCGGGGCTCGCCGCCGCCCGGGTGGTTCGGGAGGATGCCGAACGGTTCCCACACCTCGCTCTGCCAGCGGTTCTGCAGCGCGCGGCGCTGCATGATGACGGCGACCGGGATCGAGGATTCATGCATGCGGCGCAATATAACCCCAACCGGGCCGGCGAGCCCGCTCTGTTATCATCAAAATCCTCCCTGAAACCACAAGTAACACCATGCCGGAAAAGGTTATTCCGATTCGCCCCGCAAGCACTTTCCGGGGCGGCGCAGGGGCTGCGAAAGCGCCTCGCTTCGAGGGCGGCGCATTCGCCGACACCCTCGGGCGGCGCCTGCGCGACCTGCGCATCTCGGTGACCGACCGGTGCAATTTCCGCTGCGTGTACTGCATGCCCCGCGACGTGTTCGACGAGAACTACAAGTTCCTGCCGCATGCGTCGCTGCTCACGTTCGAGGAGATCGCAAAGCTTGCGGGCATCTTCGTCGGCCTCGGGGTGGAGAAGATCCGCCTGACCGGCGGCGAGCCGCTGGTGCGCCGCGACCTCGAGCGCCTGATCGCGCTGCTCGCGCCGCTGGGCGTGGACCTCACGCTGACGACCAACGGCGCGCTGCTTGCGAAGAAAGCGCGCGCGCTGAAGGAGGCCGGGCTCAGGCGGATCACCGTGAGCCTCGATTCGCTCGACGACGCGACCTTCAAGGCGATGAACGACGCCGACTTCCCGGTCGCCAAGGTGCTCGAGGGCATCGATGCCGCCGCCGCCGCAGGGCTCGCGCCGGTCAAGGTCAACATGGTGGTCAAGCGCGGCGTCAACGACCACCAGGTGCTCGACATGGCGCGGCACTTCCGCGGCAGCGGCCACATCGTGCGCTTCATCGAGTTCATGGACGTCGGCAGCACCAACGGCTGGCGCATGGACGACGTGATCCCCTCGGCCGAGATCGTCCGCCGGATTTCCGCGGAGTTCCCGCTGGTGCAGGCCGACCCGGACTATCGCGGCGAAGTCGCCGAGCGCTGGCGCTATGCCGACGGCGCCGGCGAGATCGGCGTGATTTCGTCGGTCACCCAGGCCTTCTGCCGCGACTGCAACCGGCTGCGCCTGTCGACCGAAGGCGCGATGTACACCTGCCTTTTCGGGCAGAGGGGCCACGACCTTCGCACGCTGTTGCGCAGCGGCGCCCCGGACGAGGCACTGCGCGACGAGATCGTCGCTGTCTGGCGAACTCGCGAAGACAGGTATTCCGAAATCCGCACCGCCGCGACCGCACGATCCCCCAAGGTCGAGATGTCCTACATCGGCGGATGAGCGGCGGATGAGCACGGCCAGGAACGCGCGCGCTGCCCGGCGCCCCAGGCTCACCGACGCCGGCCGCCCGGCGACGTTCGAAGTCGAAGCGTTCAACGAACGCGGCGAAATGGTGCCGACCGCGATTGCCGGGGAGCATCCGCTCACGATGTACCTCGACAAGCGCGAGCTGGTCACGCTGATGACACTCGGCCAGGCGCCCGAAGCGCTCGCCATCGGGTACCTGCGCAACCAGCGCCTGGTGGCGTCGGTCGACGACATTGCCGAGGTGCAGGTCGACTGGGAAACCGACTCGGTCGCGATCGTCACGAGAAAAGGCGTAAAGAACCTCGACGAGCGCCTCGGCAAGCGCACCGTCACCACCGGCTGCGGCCAGGGCACGGTGTTCGGCGGGCTGATGGATGAGATCGACACCATCAAGCTGCGCGACGACGTGCGCCTCGAGGACTTCCAGCTCTTCTCGCTGGTCGAGCAGGTCAGGAAACACGAGACCATCTACAAGCAGGCAGGCGCGGTGCACGGCTGCGCGCTCGCGAAAGCGACGCCCGAGGGCGCCGAGATCCTGATGTTCGTCGAGGACGTCGGCCGCCACAACGCCGTCGATGCGATCGCGGGCTTCATGTGGCTGGATGCGATCGACGGCTCCGACAAGATCTTCTACACCACCGGACGTCTGACGAGCGAGATGGTCATCAAGTGCGCGCAGATGGGCATCCCTTTCCTCGTCTCGCGCTCGGGGCTGACCAAGATGGGCCACGAAATCGCCACGAAGATCGGCATCACCATGCTCGGGCGCGCGTCGGGCCGCCACTACCTGCTCTTCACCGGCGGCGAGCGCCTTCTGCGCACGGCGCCGCAACCCACCGCTTTCGCCTGAACCCTCACCGGAGACCCGCAATGACCGTCGAACTCTATTTCGCGCCCGGCGCGTGCTCTTTCGTCCCACACGTGGGGCTTGAAATCGTCAAGGCGTCCACCGGCCGCGACTTCACGCCCAAGCTCGTCAAGCTGCACAAGGGCGAACACCTGACGCCGGAATACAAGGCCATGAACCCGGACGGGCAGGTCCCGGTCGTCGTCGCCGAAGGCAAGCCGCTGACGCAGATCGTCGCGATCTGCGACTGGATCGACCGGACGAACCCCGAGGCGAAACTGCTGCCCACCGACCCATGGGCGCGCGCGCAGGCGCTCTCGAAGCTCGCCTGGATGAACAACACCGCGCACCCGACCTTCACGCACGTGTTCATGCCGCAGAAATTCGCGGAGAGCGAAAGCTCGCGCGCCGAGATCAAATCGCGCGCCGCGGGCAATTTCAGGAAGTGCCTTGCCCGCGTCGAGGAGTGGGTCGCAGGCGCCTCTCCGTGGCTGCTCGGCGCGCAACTCTCGTTCCACGACGCCTATGCCTTCACGCTGCTGCGCTGGGGCGGCTATGCGGGCATCGACCCGGCCGCCTACCCGGCGCTGCTCAAGCACGTCGAGCGCGTGATGGCCGCACCCGCGGTCGCTGCGGCGCTCGAAAGGGAACGCATCAAGCTCGACACCTACAAGGCGGCCGCCTAGACGTACGTAATACGTTGTTTTACAATGCGGCCATGATCAAGACGATCCGCAAAATGGGCAATTCGCAGGGCCTGATCTTCGACCAGGCGCTGTGCGAACTCACGGGCCTCAAGGTGGGCGACCAAGTCAACGTCGTGGTGCACGAGGGCGGGACCGTGACGCTTACGCCGATCCGGCGTGTGGCCGATCCGCGGGCAGTGACGAATACCATTCGCCAGACGATCGGCGACTACGCGAAGACACTGAAAAAGCTGGCGTGAGCTCCACGCCGGACGATTGCATTCACCTTACGGTTGCCCAAGTCATCGAGATCCACGAGGCGGTCATCGACGCCTTCGGAGGTTCGCGAGGCATTCGCGATCGTGGTTTGCTCGAGTCGGCGATCGGCGCCGTTCAGGCCACGGCCTTCGGCAGTTCCGTTTTTGCCGACCTGCCCGAAATTGCGGCCGCCTATCTCTATTACCTATGCCGTAACCATCCCTTCGTCGACGGCAACAAGCGTGTAGGCATGACCTCCGCCATCGCCTACCTCAGACTGAACGGCATAGAGCCCGCCCCGGATAGCGATGACTGGGAGCACCTCGTCCTCGACGTGGCAAACTCCACACTTGACCGGGAAGGGACGACTGCCCGCCTGCGCGAGTTGTTACCTTCGACCAGAAAGAGGAAGCCCAAATGAAGCTCGTATTCTTCGACGATTTCCGGCTGGGCGTGCTCAGGGACACGCTCGTGGTCGACGTGACCGCGGCCGTGCGCGACATCCCGCACACCGGCCCGCACGACCTCATCAACGGCGTGATCGCGCGCTTTGCCGAGTACGGCCCGAAGATCGAGGAGGCCGCCAGCACCGGCACCGCGCTGCCGATGGGCAAGATGCGCCTGAGGAGCCCGCTGCCCAAGCCCTTCAACATCGACTGCATGGCGGTCAACTACATGGAAGACGGCACGCGCTCGGAGCCCGCGCCGATCAACGCCTTCCTCAAGTCGCCCAATGCGGTCATCGGCGACGGCGACACCATGGTGCTGCCCGACGTCCCGGCGACGATCTTCGAGGGCGAGGCCGAGGTCGCGGTGGTCATCGGCAAACGGGCGTCCAACGTCTCCGAGGCCGACGCGATGAAGCATGTCTTCGGCTACATGAATTTTATCGACGGCTCGGCGCGCGGCCTGCCGCCGCCGGGCAACGTGTTCTACCAGATGAAATCGCGCGAGACCTTCGCGCCGATGGGCCCGTGGCTGGTGACCGCCGACGAGATCAAGGATCCGCAGAACCTGCAGGTCAGGCTCTGGGTCAACGGCGTGCTGAAGCAGAACTTCAACACCAGCGACATGGCGCACAAGATCGCCAAATGCATCGCCTGGGTCAGCTCGATCCACACACTGGAACCCGGCGACGTGATCGCCACCGGCACCAATCACCGCGGCCTGTCCTCGTTCCAGGACGGCGACCTCGTCGAACTCGAAACCGAAGGGCTGGGCCGGCTGCACGTCAAGATCCGCGACGACCTCAAGCGCACCTGGTCGCGCGACACGCGCCTGGAGCATGCCGAGAAGAAACTCGAAGGCGTCACCACGCCGCAGCTCACCGGCAAGTACGCCAGGAATTAATTGGTGTCAGGGTCGCATTTCCGAAATTCGACCCTGACACCATTTTCTCAAACTCTGAAATACTGCCATCTTTCGTCCTGAGTCCGCGCAGGCAGCCGTTCTCCGGTCGAAATGCTGCCATCGGCGAGGTCGGGTGCCTGCCGACGGATCGCGGGACGGCGCCGGGAAATTCGACTCCGACACCATTTTTTTTCAGGCGCCGCCGTTGACGACGAGTGTCTGCCCGCTCACGTAGTCGCTGTCCGGGCTGCAGAAGAGGTAGACCGAACCGGCAGCCTCCTCGGGCAGCCCGCCCCGGCCGAGGGGGATCATCTGGTTCATCGCCGCGATGCGCCCGGCCTGGATGCCGACCTTGACCTGGCGTCCCTGCACGTCGATCGTGCCGCCCTCGCCTTCGGTCAGCGGCGTCGTGAGTCGGGTCTGGATGTAGCCGAACGCGACCGCGTTTACCGTCACGTGATAGCGGCCCCACTCCTTGGCGAGCGTCCGCGTGAGGCCGAGGATGCCGGCCTTGCCCGAAGAGTAGTTCGCCTGGCCCGCATTGCCGTTGACGCCGGAAGTCGACGAGATGTTGACGATCTTCCGGACGATGCGCTTGCCCGCCTTCTGCTCCGCCTCCACCGCGGTGCGCAGGTGGCCGACGAAAGCCCGCAGGATCCGGAACGGTGCGGTCAGGTGCACGTCGAGGATCGCATACCACTGCTCGTCGGTCATCTTCTGGATCACGCTGTCCCAGGTGTAGCCGGCGTTGTTGACCACGATATGGCAGCCGCCGAGCTTGTCGACCGCGGTGTTGATGATGCGCTCGCCGAAGTCGGTGGCCGTCACGTCGCCGTTGCAGGCGACCGCGTCGCCGCCCATTTTCTTGATCAGGGCGATCGTCTCGTTCGCCGGGCCTTCGTCGAGGTCGTTGACCACGATCCTCGCGCCGTCGCGCGCGAGGCGCAGCGCGATCTGCTGGCCGATCCCGCGGCCCGATCCGGTGACGACCGCCACCCGTCCGTCAAGCTGTCCCATGGTTCAACCCCTCCTCAATGGCCTTGATTTGAAGCGCTAGAAACTTCGAGTAGATCCGGCATTGCGCAAAGCTGCCGGCAATGAACCACAGCCCATCCTGCCCGGTGCGCATCCACATGTTGCGCAATTCCTGCCGATCTTCATCGAACCCCCAGATCGGCCCGACCCGGCGGGCGACGACATCGCCGAACAGCCTGCGCACCAGGTGTTCCATGCCGAGATAACCGGTGGCCAGCACGACGAGGTCGGCCGGGATCGACTTGCCGTCCCTCATGCGCGCCCCCTCCGCCGTGAAGGTCTCGATGTCCGCGAACTGCGCGAGCCGCACCTTGCCGCCGACGATCAGCTCCGAGCAGCCGACGTTGAAGTAATAGCCGCCGCCGCGTTCCAGGTACTTGAACTGCCAGCCGGTCTTGTCCTCGACGTCGATCTTGAAGCCCACGCGCTCGAGCGCATCGGTCAGCGGCTTGTCCATCTCGCGCGCCTGCTTCGCGAGCATGGTGTGCGAGCGGCGCATCAGCGCGAGCGGGATCGAAGCCGTGATCAGGTCGCAGTCCTCGAGCGGAATGCCTTCGTTGTAAAGCGTGTACGGCAACTGGGCGCTCGGCTCGACATTCAGGACCAGGGTCGGGCTGCGCTGGACGATCGTCACGTTCGCGCCGTTGGAATGCAGGTCCTGCGCGATGTCGTGCCCGCTAGTGCCGGTGCCGATGACGATCGCATTGCGCCCTTCCCATTCGGAGGCGCTGCCGTAATCGTGCGAATGCAATACGCGGCCGGCAAATCTTGCGAGCATCGGGATCTCCGGCCGGTTCGGGATGCCGCTGACCCCGGTGGCCATCACCAGATGGCGCGGACGCAGCGTCCGCGTCCTGCCGCCGGCCTGCTGCAGCGTGGCGGTCCAGCGCCGGCTCCGCTCGTCGTAGGCGGCGCCGGTGAGTTCGGTTTCGGTCCAGAAGTTCAGTTCCAGGATCTCGGCGTAAGCCTCGAACCAGTTCGCCAGCTTGTCCTTGGGGATGTAAGTCGGCCAGGTCGCCGGGAACGGCAGGTAAGGCAGGTGGTTGACCTGCACCTGGTTGTGCAGCGTCAGTGCGTGGTAGCGCGTGCGCCAGTTGTCGCCGACGCGCGCCTCGCGATCGACGATCAGCGCATCGACGCCGAGCTGCCTCAGACGCGCGGCGATCGACAGGCCGGCGTGCCCGCCGCCCACCACGAGCACGGTCGGATCCCGGTCGGCATAGGTGGTCTCCGCCTTGCGCTTGTCCAGCCAGTTCGGCCCGCGGAAGTCGCGCGAATAGGACTCGCCATGCGGCCTGCGGCTGCCGACCTGCTCCTCGTGGCCCTTGAGTTCATCGACGGCAGTGGCCAGCGTCCACGCCCTCGGGCTCGGATCACCCGGCGTCAGGCGCAGCACGCCCTGCCCGCGCGAGATCGCCGTCTCGAACCGGAAGAAAGCTTCGACGACCGGCTCGCCGGCCCGCGTGACCCGGCGCGGCGGTGTCCGGCCGGGATCGACCTCGAACCCGGTCGCGCGCAAGGCGGCTGCGCGCGGCATCAACGCTTCGGCGATCTTTCGCGCGCCGCTGGTGGTGACGACATCCCACGTGAACGCGACGAGATCCCGCCAGTGGGCGTCGGGCGTGAACAGGGCTTCGAGGGCCGCGGGGTCGCGCGCCGCGAGCGCTTTCTCGAAATCCGCGAGCCAGCGTGTAACCCCTTCCGCCGGCGAATCGTCCCCCACGCCCGGCCCGGCGCGACGCTTAGGCATGCCCGCGGCCGGCATTACGGTTTCTGGTTCGACATCACGATGGTGCCGCTGGCGGCGAACATCCCGCCGACACCATGGCATACGCCGACCTCGACGCCCGGCACCTGCGCCGGCGCGATGCCGCGCACCTGGCGCACGCTCTCCTGCAGCGCGAACATCCCGTACATGCCGGTGTGCGTGTACGAGAGCCCGCCGCCGTTGGTGTTCATGGGCAGCTTGCCGCCGGGCGCGGTATTGCGCTCGGCAATGAACGCGCCGGACTCGCCCCGGCCGACGAAGCCGAGGTCCTCCAGTCCGTAGAGCGGCAGGTGGGCGAAGGCGTCGTAGATCATCAGGTGATCGACGTCCGAATGCTTGATGCCGGCCGTCTCGAACGCGCGCTTGCCCGCCACCCGGAACGCCCGCGAACTGCCGAAATCCTCCATCTGGCTGATCATCGGCGTCTCGACGCTCTCGCCGGTGCCGAGGATGTACACCGGCTTCTGCGGGAAATCCTTCGCGCGGTCCGCGCTGGTCAGGATCAACGCACCGCCGCCGTCGGTCACCACGCAGCACTGCAGGATGCGGAACGGGTAGGCGATCATGCGCGAATTCAGCACGTCGGCCACCGTGATCGGGTCCTTGAACAGCGCGCGCGGGTTCTTCGCCGCCCATTCGCGCTGGATGACCGCGACCATCGCCAACTGCTCCTGCGTCATGCCGCGGTCCTTGAGGAAGCGCAGCACGGGAATCGTGAATTGCGATGGCGGGCCGAAGATTCCGTACGGCGCCTCGAACTGGCCCTGCAGGCTCGAAGGCGGGATCGTGCGCGGCAATGCGCCGACCCTCGACTTGCCGCTTTCCCCATGCGTAATCAATACCGTATTGCACAGCCCGGCACTGATCGCCGCAGCTGCGTGCCTGACGTGCAACATGAAGGAGCACCCACCAACGGCGGTGCCGTCCACCCACTTGGGCGTGATGCCAAGGTAGTACGCAATTTCGGTAGGGGTATTGCCGGCAGTGGCGACGCCGTCGATGTCCTGCGGTTTCAGGCCGGCGTCGGCAAGCGCATTGAGCGCGGCGTCCGCATGCAGCTGGATTTGCGAAAGGTGGGGGACGACGCCCAGTTCGGTGGTTTCGGCTGCGCCGACGATTGCAATGCTGCCGGGCTTCATGCGGCCTCCGGCGCGAAATGGACCAGCGAGATTTCCTCGTTCATCTTCGTGAACACCGCCTTCACCTTCATGTCGAGGACGAGCGCTTCCGGCGTCTGCGGCACGCCGACGATGTTGGTCATCATGCGCGGGCCCTCCTCCAATTGGACTACCGCGATCGAGTAAGGAGGCGTGAAACCGGGTGTCTGACGGTGATGGATCACGTAGCTGTGCAGCACGCCCCTGCCGCTCGCCTTGAACACGCTGACGTCGCGCGAGCCGCACTTGGGGCAGAAGGGGCGCGGCGGAAAGTACGCTTGGTCGCAAGCGCTGCAGCGCTGCAGGCGCAATTCACCGGAGCGGGTACCTTCCCAGAAGTGCTTCGTCTCCGGCGTGGGCACGGGTAGGGGTTGGTCTGCCACGGATCCTCCTGTCGGGATTTGATGTGTTTCGAAAGCAAATCTTATTTCAAGATCGGTTGACTTGACACCGTAACGAACAATTGACAAGTTCTCATTGCGAACGCGGCGAAGGTTTCCAGGCGGAAAGGCGGCGCGTTCCGAACACGCTTCGCTTCCGTTCTTCCCAAGAAAAAGAATCAACCATGGGCTCGAATATGAGGCTTCGGTACATGCTCGCCGGCGAAAGCGGCATCCGCATGACCCTGATCGCCTTCTGCACCGCCCTGCTCGTGCTGATCTGGGTCGTGGTCTACCATCAGGCCGCATTCGAGCGCGACCACGCTCTCGCGACGCGCGAATCCGAGAACGACGATCTAGCGCAACTCTTCGAGGAAAACGTTCTGCGCACCCTCGCAGCGGCCAGCGTCGCCCTGAAGCAGATCGGGTCCGAGTATCGGAGGCACGGAGCGGAACTCGACCTCAAATCGTACTTGCGGGAGCGTCGCGAAGAACTCGAGCCCTACAGCGTGCTGTCCGTGATCGACGAAAAGGGCGACCTGCGACTGTCGTCGCTGCCAATTTCCACCCCACAGAATTATCGCGACTCGGAGAACTTCCTGGCGCATTCGCGCGACGGCTCCCCGGCGGTCCATGTCAGCCGGCCGCGGCTCGGCAGGGTGAGCGGCCAGGTCACGGTCTACCTCACCGCACGGATCAACAAGCCCGACGGCGGTTTCGGCGGGCTCGCGGTGGTCGGAATGGATCCGACCTACTTCTCGCGCCTTTACGCGAAGGTCAGGCTGGGTGCCGATTCGGTCATCGCCCTGACCGGCAGCGACGGCGTGGTTCGCGCAAGGCAATCGAATTCGCCTGCCATGCAGGGCAACTTCGGTCCGGGCGTACGCAATGCCGATCTGTTCCCCGGCGACCCGATCGTGGCGGCACATGGGAGGTTCCGCGCCACAAGCCCGGTCGACAATGTCAGGCGGCTCTTCAGCTATCGGGACATTCCCGGATCCGTGCTGATGGTGCTGGTCGGCACTTCCGAGGCGGCGGCGCTCGCGGAAGTGGCCGGACGCACGAGGCTCTACGCCTGGGCCGCGGCTGCGGCGAGCCTCATGATCCTCGCGTTCTGCGCATTGATGCTTTCACAGATGAAGCGTTCGGCGCGAGTGACCGAAGAGCTGCGCGTGAGCAAGGAGCGCTACGCCCTCGTGGAGCGCGCCACCAACGACGGCATCTGGGACATGAACCTGCAAACCGGTGCGAGCTACCTTTCCTCACGCGGCAGGGAGATTCTCGGGTACCAACCGGACGAACCCATCGTCGGACTGGATTCGTTCTTCGAGCGCGTCCATCCGGACGACGTGTCGCGGGTCAGGGAAGCGCTGACCAGGAGCGTGCAGGGCTGTGCTCCCTACCGGATGGAGTATCGGCTGCAACACCCGGAGGGCGGGCGCCGCTGGCTGTTGTCACGCGGCGAAGTAGTCTGCGATGGCCAGCGCCGCCCGGTACGCATGGTCAGGGCCTTTACCGACCTGACTGTGCGCAAGGAGACCGAGCAGCAACTCGCCGAGCAGGCGCGCCTGCTCCAACTGATCTTCCGTCATTCCCTGGACGGCATCGTCCTGCTCGACAAGGACTTCAATTTCATACGCGTGAGCGAAGCTTATGCAAGAAGTTGCCAGCGTGACGCTGCCTCGTTCCCGGGTCAGAACCATTTCGCGCTCTATCCGTCTGACCTCGAGCAGGAAATTGCGCCATTCAGGCGCGAGAAGAAGGTCTACAGCCGCTCGGCGCGCCCCTTCGTGTTCCCGGACCATCCTGAATGGGGCACGACCTACTGGGATCTCGGCCTCGTGCCGATCCTGGACACGCGCGGTGAGATCGAAATGTTCCTGTTGACGCTGAAAGACGTCACCGCACGCGTCCGCGCCGAGGAGCAGTTGCTGGATCGCACTGCGCGGTTGCGGGCCCTGTCGGGCCGTGTTGTTCAAGTGCAGGAGGAAGAGCGGCGCGCCCTTTCCCGCGAATTGCACGACGAAATCGGCCAGGGCCTCACGGCCGTCAAAGTCCGGCTGCAATCCTTGGGCAGAGCAGGCGCGGGCGGCGCATACACCATTTCCACCGGGAACCTCGAGGCGACACTCGGGGTCGTGACGCACCTGCTCGAGCGGGTGCGCGGCCTCTCGCTCGACCTGCGTCCGATGCAGCTCGACGACCTCGGCCTTGGCGTGGCGCTGTCTTCTCTGGCAGCACGCAGCGCCGCATCGGCGGGCTGGAGACTTCACATGAATGAAGATTTGCCTGCGGCGCGGCTTGCGCCGGACCTGGAACTCGCATGCTACCGCGTAGCCCAGGAGGCATTGACCAACGTCATGCGCCATGCCTGTGCAAGCGAGGTGTGGGTGGACTTGCGGCAGGTCGAGCAGACGCTGCTTCTCATGGTGCGCGACAACGGCTGCGGGTTCGATCTTGCGACGGCGCGTTCGCCTTCGGGACCGCCGCACCTGGGTATGCTCGGCATGGAAGAGCGCGTCATCAATATGGCGGGACGACTCGAAATCCAGACCCGCCCCGGCGAAGGCACCGAGGTCCGGGCGAGGTTCCCGGTCGTGCCGTCCGCCACGCCTTCGGCGGTGCGGGCGTGAGCCCGATTCGCGTGCTGCTGGCCGATGACCATGCACTGGTCCGCTCCGGGATCCGCCTGGTCCTCCAGTCGATCGACTCGGTGGAGGTCGTCGCCGAAGCCGAGGACGGCCGCCGCGCCGTAGAACTGGCCGAGAGCCTGCGCCCCGATGTCGTCCTGCTCGACATCTCGATGCCGGAGCTGAACGGCATAGAAACCGCCACAAGGATCAGGGACCGGGTTGCCAATACACGGGTCATGATCCTCTCCATGCATGCCGGCGCGGAGTACGTCGCGCAGGCATTCCGGGCCGGTGCCTCGGGTTACCTGCTCAAGGATGCGACCCCGGCGGAACTGGAGTTCGCGCTCCGCTCGGTAGCGCGCGGCGAAACCTACCTCACCCCGCGCGTTTCCGGCGTGGTCGTCGAGAATTTCCTCAAGTCCGGCGGGCCGATGGCGAGCCCGCTCGACTCGCTCACGCCTCGCCAGCGCGAAATCCTGCAGCTGATCGGCGAAGGCCGCACCACCAAGCAAATTGCCGCGAGGCTGGGCGTGAGCATCAAGACCGTCGAAAACCACCGGGCGCTGCTGATGGAGAGACTCGACCTCTCCGATGTCGCCGGCCTGGTGCGTTTCGCGGTGCGCACCGGGTTGGTGCGGGCGGACAGTTAGCGTCCGCGAAGGCCCCGCCTGCGCGATTTCCGATGGCGCGCGAGCCCGGGGGCATGGGGCTTTTGGCACCGGGTTTTGCGGTATTCCCTGATTCCTCCCGCATGTGCTTCGCGCAACACTCTCCAGCTACGACAGTGGGAGATCGCATGGGCGCAATTCGAGTTCTGCTGGTCGACGACAGCCCGGACTTTCTCGAAGCCGCGACAAGATTCCTGGAAGTGCTTCCCGGGATTGAAATCGTCGCCCGCGCCGCGTCAGGCCCCGAAGCGCTCGACCGCATCGCGGCAGTCCGACCCGACCTGGTCCTGATGGACGTATTCATGCCGGGCATGAGCGGAATCGAAACGGCCGGCAAAGTCAGGCAGGAGTGCCGCGAATCGAAGATCGTGGTCCTCACGCTGCACAACACCGCTGACTACAAGGCGTGTGCGGCGCGCGCCGGCGTCGACGGATTCATTGCGAAGGACGAACTGGTGGCGGAACTCCCCCGGGTGATCGACTCTCTTTTTGCCGGGCGGCGGACATGAGCGGTCAGGAACGCCGCGTCTACGT
The DNA here is from genome assembly GCA_964599095.1 of uncultured Bordetella sp. Lineage (GTDB taxonomy): Bacteria > Pseudomonadota > Gammaproteobacteria > Burkholderiales > SG8-39 > SZAS-79. The sequence continues at coordinate 11,161 of CAZREB010000009.1, read as the reverse complement.
CGCTCTTGCACTCGGCCTCCTGGCTTTGCTGGTGGCCGGTGCGGCCGCGTTTTACAACGTCCGGGAATCCGCCGAGCGTGCCCAAAGGGTGGACGAAAGCTACGAAGTCCGCCTCCAGCTCCTGCTGCTGCTATCGGCCCACCAGGACATGGAAACCAGCCACAGGGGGTACGCGATCACCGGCGATGGGACGTTCCTGGAGCCTTACGAACAGGGATTCGAGCTGGCCGACCGGGCAATCGGTCAGGTGACGGCGATGGTGCGCGACAACCCGGTGCAGGCGGTGCGCCTCCGGGAATTGGAGACCCTGCACCGGCAGCGGATCGAGCAATCGCAGCGCATCGTGGCCGTCCGGCAGCAGCGCGGCGCCGAAGCGGCGCGCCGGTTGATCGAGAGCGGCGAAGGCAAGCGGGTGATGGACGGACTGCGCGCAATCATCGGACGGATGGACGACGAGGAGTCGCGGCTTCTGGCCGGGCGCAAGGTCGAAGAACGGGCCGGCATGGCGCGGCTCAACTGGACGCTGCTCGCGAGCATGGTTTTTGCCCTGCTGGTCGTGGCGGTCGGCGGCCGGGTGATTCAGTCCGACTTCAGGCGCCGGCGCGAGGCCGAACGGACGATCCGTGAACAGAACGCGTTCCTCGAACAGCGCGTCCACGAAAGGACGGCGCAACTGCAGCAGAGCGAAGCGCGGATCCGCAACGAAGCCGACGCGTTGCGCGCCGCCAACGAAGAGCTTTCGGCCTTCAATCGCATCATGGTCGACCGCGAGCTGCGCATGATCGAGCTGAAGGAGGAAGTCAATCTTCTGTGCGGCCAGCTCGGCCGGCCGCCGCGGTACGACCTCGACTTCGACGTAGTCAAGCCGTGAACGCGCCGGTGACACTGCCGGACTTCCGCAGGCTGTTCGAGTCCGCCCCCGGGCTGTACCTCGTGCTCGATCCGGACCTGAAGATCGTTGCGGTGACCGAAGCCTATCTCCGGGCGACCATGACCCGGCGCGAGGAGATCGTCGGCCGCGGAATCTTCGAGGTGTTCCCCGACAACCCGCAGGACCCGGGGGCCGCCGGGGTGCGCATCCTCAGGGGGTCCCTGCAACGCGTGCTGGCAACCCGCGCCGGGGACACCATGCCAGTGCAGAAGTACGACATCCGCAAACCGGAATCGGAAGGCGGCGGCTTCGAGGCGCGCTACTGGAGCCCGTTCAACTTTCCGGTGTGCGAGGCCGACGGCTCGGTCGAATACATCATCCACCGCGTCGAAGACGTGACCGAATTCGTCCGCCTCAAGCAGGACGGCGACGAACGCACGCAGTCCCATGCTGCGCTTAGCGAACACGCTTCACGAATGGAGGCCGAAATCTATGCGCGCGCCAGGGAAGTGGCCGAGGCCCGCGAATCCCTCGAGAGGCGCGTGGCGGAACGCACCGCGGAGCTCACGGCGGCGAACGCGGCCATGCGCGACTCGCGCCGCGCAGCGCTCAACCTGGCGGCGGACGCGATCGATGCCCGCCGGCGCGCCGAGCAGGCCCAGCGCAGGATGCAGACCCAGCTGGAGCACCTGAACCTGCTCGACCGGATCACCCGTTCGATCGGCGAGCGCCAGGACCTGCCGAGCATCTTCCAGGTCGTCGTGCGCACGCTGGAGGACAGCATGCCGCTGGACTTCGCCTGCGTATGCCTGCATGGAGCGTCGGCCGACTTCGTCGAAGTCGCGCACCTGGGAGCGAAGAACGCCGACCTGCTGGAGCACCTTGCGCTCGCCGAACACGCATCGATCCCGGTGGACGCAAACGGGCTGGCGCGTTGCATCGACGGGCAGCTCGTCTACGAACCGGACCTCGCGCGCGTCCCGTTTCCCTTCCCCGAGCGCCTGGCCCGCAGCGGACTGGGGTCGATGGTCCTTGCCCCCATGCGCTCGGAGAGCAGCGTGTTCGGGCTGCTGGTCGCGGCGCGTCGCAAGGCCCACGCGTTCGGCAGCACCGAGTGCGAGTTCCTGCGCCAGTTGAGCGAGCACGTGGCGCTCGCCGCCCGGCAATCCCAGCTCCACGGCGCTCTGCAGCAGGCCTATGACGACCTGCGGCAAAGCCAGCAGGCGGTGCTGCAGCAGGAGCGACTGCGCTCGCTCGGGCAAATGGCGAGCGGGATCGCGCACGACATCAACAATGCCCTGTCACCGGTCTCGCTGTACACCGAATCGCTGCTGGAGACGGAGGGCGGGCTGAGCGAGCGGGCAAGGGGCTACCTGGTAACGATCCAGCGCGCGGTGGAGGATGTCGCGCACACCGTCGCGCGCATGCGGGAGTTCTACCGGCAGCGGGACGAGCAGCTCGAACTCGCTTCGGTGGACCTGAACCAGATCGCACTGCAGGTCATCGACCTGACGCGGGCGCGCTGGCACGACATGGCCCAGCACAGCGGGACCGTCATCCGGATGCATCCCGACCTGGCGGCCGGTCTCCCGGCGATCATGGGCGTCGAGAGCGAGATCCGCGAGGCGCTGACCAATCTCGTCCTCAATGCCGTCGATGCGATGCCCGAAGGCGGCACGCTGACGCTTCGCACGCGGCTCGGCCGCGCGCAGGGTGGGGCGGACTCAGTCGTGTTCGAAGTCGTCGACACCGGTTCGGGCATGGACGAGGAAACCCGGCTGCGCTGCCTCGAACCGTTCTTCACCACCAAAGGCGAGCGGGGCACCGGCCTGGGCCTCGCGATGGTGTTCGGGATCGTACAGCGGCACAGCGCCGAGCTCGAGATCGACAGCGCGCCCGGCGCCGGCACGACGGTCCGGCTGTTGTTCGCGGCCCCGGTCGAAGGGCTGGCAGAACCCGGCGCACCGGAAGCCGAACGAAGGGTGTCCGGTCGGCTGCGCCTGCTGCTGGTCGACGACGACCCGATCCTGCTGAAGTCGCTGCGCGACGCCCTGGAGGCGGACGGCCATGCGATCGTCACCGCCAACGGCGGGCAGGCGGGCGTCGCGGCCTTCCGCGCCTGCCTCGAACGCGGCGAAAACTTTGCCGCGGTGATCACCGACCTCGGCATGCCTCACATGGACGGGCGCCGCGTGGCGGCTGCCATCAAGGCGACCTCGCCGGCGACACCGGTCATCCTGCTGACCGGTTGGGGCCGGCGGCTGATAGAAGAAGGCGACAAGCCCCCGCATGTCGACCATGTGCTCGCGAAGCCACCGAAATTGCGCGAGCTGCGCGAGTCGCTCGCGCTGCTCTGCCAGCCCGGAAACCGTTGAGGCATTGCCATGAATACCCCGACCGCGACCCGGATCCTGATCGTAGACGACGAAGCCGCGCAGATGCGCGCGCTGTGCGACACCTTGCGCGACCAGGGCTATGAGGCCGAGGGTTTTACGTCGGGTGAGGCGGCGCTCGAGGCCCTGCAGGCAAGGCCTTTCGACCTGCTGCTCACCGACTTGATGATGCCCGGCATGGACGGCGTAGCCCTGCTCGCGGCCGCGTTGAAGACGGACCCGAACCTGGTCGGCATCCTGATGACCGGCATGGGAACGATCGAAACCGCGGTAAAGGCCATGCAGGCCGGGGCGCTGGACTACATCCTCAAGCCTTTCAAGCTGAGTACGGTGCTGCCGGTGCTCGCGCGCGCCTCGGGCGTCCGGCGGCTCCGGATGGAGAACATGCACCTTCGCGACGCGGTCGCGATCCATGAACTCAACCAGGCGATTGCCAACACGCTCGATCCGGACGTGCTGCTCGACAAGATTGCCGGTGTCGCGCTCGCGCAATTCGACGCCGACGAGGCTTCGATCATGCTGGCCACCGAGGACGGCACCGAACTCCGGATCGCGGCTGTGCGGGGCAAGGGGCGCGAGAGCCTCCTCGGCACGCGCGTGCCGGTCGGCGAAGGCGTCTGCGGATGGGTCGCCGCGAGCCGCGAGCCGCTGGTGCTCGAAGGCGAAGTCCGCCCGCCCCAGCCCCTGCCGCTGCATCCCCGCGCCGACATCCTGTCGGCCCTGTCGATCCCGATGATCGCCCGCAACAAGCTGATCGGAATCCTCAATGTCAGCTGCACCCGCCGGAGGGGGGCGTTCGCGAGCGGCCAGGTCAGGCTGATGGGCATCTTCACGAACGCCGCCGCTGCCGGCATCGAAGCCGCGAGGATCCACGAGGAGCAGCGCAAGGCGGACAGGCGCTATCGGGAAGTCCTCGACATGGCGGCCGACGCGATCATTTCGCTCGACGATCACCAACGCATCGTCGTCTTCAATGCCGGGGCCGAGGCGATGTTCGGCTATCGCGCCGAAGAAGTGGCCGGCCACCCCCTGGATCTGCTGTTGCCGGCCGGCGTGGCCGAAGTGCATCGACGTCACGTGCAGGCCTTCGGACAGGGTGAGGAAGGCGCGCGCGCCATGGCCGGACGTGAGCAGCTGCTCGGCCGGCGCAAGGACGGAACGCAGTTTCGCGTTGAGGCCGGCATCTCCCGGCGGACCGAAGGCGGCGCCACGATCTACACGGCCGTCGTGCGCGACATCACGCTGCGCGTGCAACAGGAGGCGAGGATCGCGCGGCTCACCCAGCTCTATGCGGTCCTTTCCGGAATCAACTCGGCCATCGTGCGCATCGACGACGAAGGCGAGCTGTATGCGGAAATCTGCCGCATCGCAGTCGAACTGGGCAAGTTCACCTGCGCATGGGTCGCGACATTCGATTCCGTCGCGCGTGAGATCGAGCTGGTCGCAGGCGCGGACGGCAGCGCGGCGGGAACACGCTTTCGCGTGGATCCGGCCGAGCCCGGCGGCCAGGGGCTGCTTGCGCAAGCCGTACTCGAGAATCGGATGGTCTGGGACAACGATCTCGCCGCGCGGGCCGGGGTTGGGTACCTGCGCCGCGATTTCCCCGGCGCGCGGGCGGGCGCAGCATTGCCTTTCGTGCTCGAAGGATCCGTCGCCGCGGTCATGCTCCTGTATGCCGACACGCCCGGGGCTTTCGGTGATGAAGAACTCCGCCTGCTGCGCGAATTGGCCGGGGACGTTTCCTTCGCGCTGGATCACATTGCCAAGACGCGCCGGGTGGACTACCTGGCCACCCACGACCAGCTGACCGGCCTGCCGAACCGCATGATGTTCATGGACCGGCTCGCGCAGGCGGTCGCGGCGGCGAAGCAGAAGGAAACGCATCTCGCCGTGGTCCTCGCAGACATCGAACGATTCAGCAGCGTCAACGATACGTTCGGCCGCCAGGGCGGAGACGACCTGCTCCGCCGGGTCGCGCAGCGCCTGCAAAGCACGGCCGGGGACAACGCCAGCCTGGCCCGGATCGGCGCGGACGCCTTTGCCGCGATCAATCCCGACGTTTCGCAACCCACCGTGTTCGCCAAGACCGTCGGCCGAAGGATCGAGTCCTTGCTGTCGGTCCCGTTCGAGATCGAAGGCAAGCAACTCCACCTCTCGGCACGCGCGGGGGTCGCGTTCTTCCCTGCCGATGGCGACGATGCCGGAACGCTCATCAACAATGCAGAAGCCGCCCTAAAGCGCGCGAAGGGCCAGCACGAGCAGGTCGTCTTCTACACCCCCGATCTCAACAGCCGGGTCGCCGAGCAGCTCACTCTCGAGGGCAAGCTGCGCCGCGCGCTGGAGCAGGGCCAGTTCGTCCTGCACTACCAACCCAAGGTCGAACTCGAATCCGGCCGCATTGCCGGGCTGGAAGCGCTGATCCGCTGGCAGGACCCCGACACCGGGCTGGTCCCGCCGCTGCGGTTCATCCCTTTGCTCGAGGAGACCGGCCTGATCCTGCAGGTGGGCCGCTGGGCCATGGAAGAGGCGGTGCGCATGGTCACGTCGCTGCGGGCCCAGGGCCTGCCGCCGGTGCGCATCGCGGTCAACGTTTCGCCCCTGCAGCTGCGGGCGGCCGATTTCGTGCGCTCGGTCGAAAAAGCCATCTCCGCGGGAAGCGACGCGGCCCACGGCCTGGACCTCGAGATCACCGAGAGCGTGATCATGCACGACATCGAGGCGAATGTGAGCAAGCTGAACGACCTCAGCAGCATGAACGTCGAGCTTTCGATCGACGATTTCGGCACCGGATATTCATCCCTCGCCTACTTCGCGCGGCTGCCGGTCGGCGTGATCAAGGTCGACCGCGCATTCATCCGCGACATCACCAAGAACGCCGACAACCTCGCCATCGTGCAGGCGATCATTTCGATGACGCAGTCGCTCAAGCGCAAGGTGGTCGCCGAGGGCGTCGAAACCGGGGACCAGGCCCGCATCCTGCGCCTGTTGAGGTGCAACCAGTACCAGGGTTATTTCTTCAGCAAGCCGGTGGCCGCACCCGAGGTGGCAACGCTGCTGCGCACTGCGGGTTAGCACGGCGTGCCCCGCGGACGGTCGTCGATCCGCATAGCAAAGCAGCCCTTGTGAACCGCGACCTGCGTGCCTAGACTCGGCTCGCCCATGAGCCCAGCCCAGCCCAGGACGTTTTTCGAGAAGGCGTGGAACGACCACGCGATCGCCGACCTCGGCGAGAACACGCACCTGCTCCAGATCGACCGCCTGCTGCTGCACGACGTGACCGGCGGCGTGGCAATGCGTGAACTGCGTGCCCAGGGCCGGCCGGTGGCCTGCCGTGAGCAGGTGTTCAGCGTGATCGACCACCTGCTGGTCACCAAGCCGCAGGATGCGCCGCGCGACGGGTGGAGCCCGGCCGCGGTGCAGGCGATCGCCGAGTCGCGCAGGCATTCGAAGGCCCTCGGCCTGCACTTCATCGACGTCGACGACCGCCGCCAGGGCATCACGCACGTGATCGCGCCCGAGCTGGGCATTGCGCTGCCCGGCCTGACCCTGGTCTGCGGCGACAGCCACACCTGCACGCTCGGCGGCATCGGGGCGCTTGCATGGGGCATAGGCACGTCCGAAGTCACGCACGTGCTGGCCACGCAAACGCTCGCCCAATCCAAGCCAAAGACGATGCGCGTGTGGTTCGAAGGGGCCCTGCAATCCGGCGTCTCGGCCAAGGACATGATCCTCAGCCTGATCGGCCGGGTCACTGCGGCCGGCGGCAGTGGCTACGCGGTCGAATTCGCCGGGCCGGCGGTGCGCTCGCTGCCGGTCGAAGCCCGACTCACGCTGTGCAACATGGCGATCGAGTTCTCGGCCAAGTACGGCTTCATCGCTCCAGACGACTCGACCTGCGAATACCTCGCCGGCCGCGAATTCGCGCCGCGCGGCAAGGCGTGGGACGACGCTGTCGCCTACTGGCGAACGCTGCCGAGCGACGATGGCGCGCAGTTCGACACCGAAATCCGGATCGACTGCGCTTCGCTCGCGCCGCAGGTCACCTGGGGAACCAGTCCGCAGCATGTCACGTCCGTGGGCGCTGACGTCCCCTCGCCTTCCGATCTGGCGGAGGCCGGTGCCCGCGGGCTTGCCGAGCGGGCGCTCGAGTACCAGGAACTCGCACCCGGCACACGCATCGAGGACATCCCGATCGACGTCGCCTACATCGGCACCTGCACCAACGCGCGCTTGTCCGACCTGCGTGAGGCGGCCGCTTTGCTCGCGGGCCGCAAGGTCGCCAAAGGCGTCACCGCAATCTGCGTGCCGGGCTCGGCCTCGGTCAAGCGGGCCGCCGAGGCCGAGGGACTGGACCGCATCTTCCGCGAGGCCGGGTTCGAATGGCACGACTCCGGCTGCGGAATGTGCGGCAGCGGCCGCGGCCGGCTGGAGAACGTGCGCGTCGTCAGCGCCAGCAACCGCAATTTCGAGAACCGCCAGGGCCGCCGCACGCGCACGCACCTCGCGAGCCCAGTGACCGTGGCCGCCTCGGCGCTGACCGGGCGCATCACCGATGCGCGTCGATTCTTGCCGGGCAAGGGCTGAGCATGGAAGCCTTTACCAGCCTCACCGGGCTTGCCGCGCCGCTGATGCGCAACAACGTCGACACCGACCAGATCATCCCGACGCGCTTCCTCGCCCGCGCCTCTGAAGAGGGCCTGAACGAAGGCCTCTTTGCCGAATGGCGCGTGAAGCCCGACGGCTCGCCGAACATGGAGTTCATCCTAAACCGCGAGCCGTGGACGAAGGCGCAGATCCTCGTGGCCGGCGCCAATTTCGGCTGCGGCTCCTCGCGCGAGGCCGCGCCGCGCGCGCTGCGCCAGCAGGGGTTTCGCGCCATCATCGCGCCGAGCTTCGGCGACATCTTCTACGGCAACTGCTTCCGCTGCGGCATCGTGCCGGTCGTCTTGCCGGCATCGGATGTGGAAACGATCGCCTCGGGCCTCGGCGATGCGAATGCACCGGGCAGCGTGCAGGTCGATCTCGACAAGCAGGAAGTCATCGGACCCGATGGCCGAAAGTACCGGTTCGATACGCCGAAGCTCCTGCGCCGCATGCTGCTGGAGGGCCTGGACGAAATCGGCCTCACGCTCACGCAGGCCGATGCGATCGCCGCATTCCGGTCGCAGGATGCGGCGCGCCGCCCCTGGGCTTATTCGGTGAAATCATCATGATCAGGCGGCTCGCGCTTGCCCTGTCGATTGCGCTTGTCGCGTGCGCGAGCGCCTTCGCGGAAAGCCCTTTCCCGAAGCGGATCGTCCTCGTCGTCCCGGCAACGGCCGGCGGCGGCCTGGACGCAATCGCCCGCGCGCTGGCCAAGCGCCTCGGCGACGAGTGGCAGATCCCGGTGATCGTCGAAGCGCAGCCCGGCGCCGAAGGCCTGATCGGTACCCAGCGCGTGATCAATTCGACACCCGACGGGTCGACCCTGCTGCTGCAGATCCCCGCGCTGATCCTGCTGAAGTTCACGCACAAGAACCTGCCCTTCGATCCGATGACGGCGCTTGCCCCGGTCTCCGAACTCGGCCGTACGCCGTCGGCGATTGCGGTCAATTCGAAGACGCCGGTGCATACCCTGCCCGAGCTGCGGGAGTATTGCGCTCGGTCTGCCACGCCTTGCAGCTGGGGCTCGGCGCAGACGCTGTCCTGGCTGTCGGGCAAACGCATCTTCTCCCTCACCGGCATCAAGGCCCCGATCAACGTGCCCTACAAGGGAACGTCGGCCGTCATCACCGACCTGATCGGCGGGCATATCACCATCGGCATCACCAGCGTCGCTTCGCCGCTGCCCTTTCACAAGTCGGGCTCGGTGCGGATCCTCGCGGTCAACACGGACAAGCGCTTCGTACAGATTCCCGACGTGCCGACCTTCCGCGAAGCCGGGATCCAGATGCCGGCGCGCGGTTCTTGGTACGGGTTGTTCGCTCCGCGCAAGACGCCGGACGAAGTCCTCGCGAAGATCGAGAAAGGCGTGCTGACCGCGGCCACCGACAAGGCGGCGCGGCAGTCGGTCGAGGCGCTGGGCGGCGAGCCGGTCTTCGGTCCGCGGAGCGATTTTGCCGCCGTCTTCCAGGCCGAGGAGGAATTCCTCGCCTCGCTGATCAAGCAGTTCCCGCTCGAGTAGCCGGTCTCAGCGCCGGATCCGCAGCATCATCCGCAGGGTGTTGTCGCGGAGGAAGTAATGATGAAAGAGCGCCGCTGCGGCGTGCAGTCCGATCAGGAAGTAGCCGACGGTCGCGCCGGCTTCGTGGATCTCCTTGAGTGTCTTCGACAGGGCCTTGTCGGGGCCGAGCAGGGGCGGGATATGCAGCCCCAGGAGCGAGATATCCACGCCTTTCGTGCTGGCCGCAGCCCAGCCGAACAAAGGCAGCGCCACCATCAGCAGGTAAAGCGCCCAATGCGCCGCCGTCGCGAGCGATGCCTGCCATTTCGGGGGCGCAGGCTCGATGACCGGTGTTCCGCCGGCCCAGCGAAACAGGAGGCGCAGCCACACGAGCGCGAACACCGATAACCCGAGCATGTAGTGCCACTGCGCCATGGCTTCGCGCCCGGGACTTCCCTTCGGGTAGACGGATTTGAATTCCATCGTGCAGTACGCGGCGACGATCAGCGCCACCGTCAGCCAATGCAGGGCGATGGAAACGATTCCGAATCCGGCAGTCGAGTTTGTCCAGCGCATGCAAGTCCGGCAGAGGCCCCTGTGTCCCGGGTTACGACTATCATTGTGTCAGCTGTGCGAAAAGCAAGGGGTTGAAATGGCTGCGGACCGCGGATCGAACGATGCGCCGGCGATGGACGACCAGTCGGTCGTGAAACGGATCCTCGAGCATATCGAGCGCCGCACGACCGACATGGGCGATGAAGTCTGGCGCGAGCCGGTGGAGCACTACCTCTCGCCGGAACGTTTCGCCGCCGAGATGGCGCTCCTCAGGCACTACCCCGTCCCGTTCTGCCCGTCGGCGGCAATTGCCGGGACCGGCGCGTACGTTGCGCGCGAGGCCGCCGGCACGCCGTTGGTGGTCGTGCGCGATGCCGACGGAAGCGTGAAGGCATTCCGCAACGCATGCCGGCATCGCGGCATGCAGGTGGCCGAAGGCTCGGGCACGAAGAGCGCGTTCGCGTGCCGCTACCACGGCTGGACCTACGGGCTGGACGGCGCCCTCAAGCGCATCCCGCACGAAGAAGGATTTCCGGGCCTCGACAAGTCCACGTACGGCCTCGTCCCGGTCCTGGCCGATGAGCGCGAGGGCCTGGTCTTCGTTTCGCAGGAGCCCCACCGGAAACTCGAGGCCCTGCCCGCGCTTCTGCGGCCCGGCCATCGCCTGTACGACTGCAAGGAAACCGTGGTCGAGGCCAACTGGAAGATCTTCCTCGAAGGGTTCATCGAGGGCTACCACATCCGCTCGACGCACCCGGAGACCTTCCTGCCCTACGGCTTCGACAACCTCAACCTCGTCGACATCTTCGGGCGCAACAGCCGGGTGACCTACCCGTTCCGCCGGATCCGCAAGCTGGCCGAACTGCCCGAAGACAAGCGCGACGTGACCGGGTACCTGACCTACGTGTACCACCTCTTCCCGAACGTGCTGGTGACGATGCTCTCGAGCCACACCAACCTGGTGATCCTCGAGCCGCTTTCGGTCGATCGCACGAAGATGGTCTCCTACTCACTTACCAACAGCGGGGCGCAGGACGCCGAAGCCGAGGCCAGGCGCGATGCGGAGTTCGTGAGCAACACCGGCGCCGCCGAAGACCGCGAGGTCGTGCACTCGATCCAGCGGAGCCTGTCGAGCGGCGCGAACGAGGCGCTGACCTTCGGCCGGTTCGAATCGGCGATCGTGCACTTCCACAAGACGCT
>CAZREB010000008.1:146260-207002 GCA_964599095.1 uncultured Bordetella sp. | reverse complement strand
TCTTGTCGCCGGAGGGCGTGTGGTACTTGTACATCGTCGGCCCGCCGCCGGTGGCGAGCAGCACGGCGCGCGCTTTCACGAACACATACTCGCCGGTGCGCATGTCGATCATCAGCACGCCGGCAAGCGCATCGCCCGAAGGCGTCTTGACGAGTTCCACGGCCCGATGTTCTTCCAACCGGCCGATGTCGCGCGCCCACACCTGCTCGGCCAGGCGGTTGATGATCTCGATGCCGGTGAGGTCGCCCTTGTGGACCGTGCGGTCGAACGTCTGGCCGGCGAAGGCCTTCTGGTGGACCGTGCCGTCGGGGTTGCGGTCGAAGAAGCAGCCCAGCTCGTTCTCGAGTTCGTGGATGCGCTCGACTGCGAGCGTCACCAGCTTCCACGCCAGGTCCTGGTCGGGCAGCCACTTGCCGCCCTCGATCGTGTCCATGAAGTGGCGCTCGACCGAGTCGCCGGCCGCAAGCGCCACGTTGTAGCCGCCCTGGACCATGCGCGTGCAGCCGCACTTGCCGAGCAACCCCTTCACCGCCACGGTGATCTTGAGGCCGGGCGAGGCCTGGTGGGCATGCAGAGCCGCAAAGAGCCCGGCGCCGCCGGAGCCCAGGATCAGGAGATCGGTGGAGAGTTCACGCATTTCAGGCAATCCTCGTTTCGTTCATCCGCTTTGCTGACGGAATCCGGGGTGTCATCTGGCCCCGCCAAGGCGCATGACCTTCTGGAAGGCACTGATCTCGCCCTCGAGAAAGCGCTGCGCGTCCTTCATCGGGATGTAGCTGTCGGGCAGCGCGTACTGGTCGCGCAGGTAGCCCGCGAATTCCGCGCTTGCGGCATACCGGCCGAGCGACGCGGCAAGCGCCTCGAGCCGCCGCGGGTCGGCGCCGGCCTTCGCGACGATTGCGCGCATCTGCGGCAGCAGGATGTCGTAGCCGAGTTCGGCGGATACCGGGATATCGGCAAATGGCGCCGTCAGGCGCTGGGTGGCAAAGAAGATCAGCGGGCGGAACGCCTTCGAGTCGAGGCTGCCCTTGATGTCGCCCGCCTGCTCATACAGCAGGTCCACGTGGCCGCCGAGCACCGACGTGTACCTTTCGGCCGGCCGGTTGAACGGCACGTTGACCAGCTTGATCCCCTTGGTGGCGAGGTAGTTCACGGTCGCCTCGTCCGGGCTGTTCGGGCCGGTGATCGCGACCGTGATCGTGCCCGGCTTCGCCTTGTCCGCGGCGATCACGTCGGCCCAGGTCTTGTAGGGGCCGTCACCCTTGGCAAACAGCCCCGAGGGCTGCCGGATCATCACGCCGAGCGCCACGATTTCGTTCAGCTTGAACTGCGAATTCGCGAACGCGGCCATGGTCAGCGTATCGCCGGTCAGTACGCCGATCGAGTGCGCGTCGCCGCCGTTGGCCACCATTTTCTGCAGGCCGATGCTGCCGGTGGCGCCGGGCATGTTGATGACCGGGAACGAGCCCTTGAGGTCCGTCTCCATCCACTTGGAGACGAAGCGCCCGAGGATGTCGGCGCCGCCGCCCGGTCCCCACGGGACCACGACCTCGACCGGCTTCGAGGGAAAGCGCTCCTGCGCGACCGCCGGCTCAAGCGCGAACACACCGCCCAGCACCAGCGCGCCGAATGCCCCAATTGTCCAAGCTTTCATCTTCGCCTCCCTTGGCCGACAAGCGCTCACACCGCGGGCGCCGGGCCTCTTCGTCGCAGGACCTGCATGACCAGCGCGAGTACCACGCCGCCGAAGCCGATGACATCCGCGGTGGTCGTTGGATAGACGAGCGCAAAGCCGGCGATCACGAAGAGCGCGCGCTCGAGCGCGTTGGTCTTCAGCAGCGCCCAGCCCTGGAACCCGGCGGCGAGCGCGGCGATGCCGACCGCGGCCGTAATCGTCACCTCGCCGATCGACCACCAGTTGGCGGTCGCGAGCGCCTTGGTCGAGCCCATCAGCAGGAGGCCCAGGCCGCTCGGGTCGAGCACGAACATGAACGGCACAAGGAAGGCGGGCACCGTGTACTTCCAGCACTGCAGCGTCGTCTTGTACGGGTCGCCCCCGGTGATCGCAGCGGCGGCAAAGGGCGACAGCGCCGTCGGCGGCGACACCTCGGAGAGCACCGCGTAATAGAAGATGAACATGTGCGCCGCGAAATCCGGCACGCCGAGCTTGATCAGCGCCGGCGCGGCAATCACCGCGCTGATGATGTAGGACGCTGTAACAGGCACCGCCAGCCCGACGATCCAGACGACGAGCGACGTATAGAGCGCGGTCAGCAGCAGCGACCCGCCCGCATAATCGATCACGATCGTGCTGAACTTGAGCCCCAGTCCGGTAAGCGTCACGACACCGACGATGATCCCGGCCCCTGCACAGGTCGCCGCCACGTTCAATACGCCGACCGAGCCGCCTTCCATCGCTTTCATGAACGGCGAACGCATGAATCCGTCGACGAACGACAGCTTGCCCCGGAAGAAATCGTATGAGACCAGCGCCGTGTCACGGCGCAGGAAACTGGTGACGAACGACACCACCGTGGCCCAGAACACCGAGAGCACCGGCGAGAACCCCCACATCATGAAGGCGATGATCGAGACAAGCGACAGGAAGTGGTACCAGTACCTGCGCGTGAGGTTCCAGACGGTGTCGGGCTTGTCGATCACCAGGTTGCCCATGTTGTACTTGCGCGCGTCGATCTCGACCATCAGGAAAAGCGCGAGATAAAAGAGCAAGGTCGGGATCACCGCCATCAGCAGCACGTCGAGGTACGAGATCTTCAGGAACTCGGCGATCAGGAAGGCCGCCGCGCCAAGCACCGGCGGCGAAATGATCGCACCCAGCCCCCCGGCCGACAGCAGCCCGCCGGCCGCGTTCTTCTCGTAGCCGGCCTTGGCGAGCATCGGGTAGGCGACCGCGCCGAGCGTCACGGTGGTGGCCACGCCCGAGCCCGACGGCCCGCCGAGCAGGAACGAGGCGAGCACCACGGTGCGGCCGGCGCCGGTAGGCTTGCCGCCCATCGCGGCAAAAGAGAAATCGATGTAGAACTTGCCCGCGCCCGAGTACTGCAGGAACGCCCCGAAGATCGTGAACAGGATGATGAGGGACGACGACACGTCGACCGCGACGCCATAGATGCCTTCGAGCGTCATGTACATGTGCCCGACCAGCCGGCCGACTTCGTAGCCCTTGTGCGTCCACGGGTGCGGCAGGTAGGGGCCGAACAGCGCGTAAAGGATGAACGCGAAGGTGATCGCCGGCATGATCCAGCCGTTGGTCCGGCGCATGATCTCCATGACCATCACGATCAGCGCGATGCCGAAGAAGATGTCCCAGTTCTCCGGCGCGGTATTTCGGTCGGTGAAGTCGTCGCCGCCCTGGATCAGGTAGGCGGCGACCGCGATCGACAGCAGCGCTGCAATCCAGTCCCACCACATGACCCGGTGGCGGTAGCGCTTGGCCACCGGGAACATCAGGAACGACAGCGACAGCACGAACGCGACGTGGATCGGTCGCAGCGTTTGCGTCGCGACGATGCCATAAGCGGTATACAGGTGGAAGGCCGACATCCCGACCGCCAGCAGGATGACGAACCAGCCCAGCCATCCGCCGAGCTTGTTGGCCGCGCCCTCTTCTTCCTCGATGTACGACTCGGCCTTCCTGAGCGCCTCGTCGCTGACCGCCTCGGCCGATCCCGGGATGATGGTCGGGACTTCGCTCGGGCCGAGGCTGGAGGGGCCGCTCACAGGGCGACCTCCCTAGTTGACCTTGACGCCCTTTTCGGCGAAGTACTTGGCGGCGCCGGGATGGTAGGGAATCGGCGTGGCCGTGGCCTTCTGGTTCTCGAGCTTGAAATTGGCGGCCTCTTTGTGGACCGCGATCAGGTCGTCGCGCCGTTCGAAAATCGTCTTGACGATGTTGTAGGCGGTCTTGTCGTCCATGTTCGCGTGCGAAACCAGGATGTTCATGACCGTGGCCTGCTTGTTATCGGCATCCATCCCCTTGTAGGTCGCTTTCGGAATCGTGTCCTGGACGTAAAGGTTGCCGTACTTCTTGTTCATCGCCGCGACGACGTCCGCATGGTCGATCATCTTGATCTTGGTGCCGGGCGTATTCGCAAGGTCGGTCACCGCCGCCGTCGGCAGGCCGCCGACCCAGAAGAAGGCGTCGATCTTGCCGTCCTTGATCGCGTTGACCGACTCGGCCACGCCGAGGCGCTCCCTCTTCATGTCCTTGTCCTTGTCCAGGCCCGCGGCCTCGATGATGCGAAAGGCCATCACCTCGGTCGCGCTGCCCGGCGACCCGGTGGACACGCGCTTGCCCTTGAGGTCGGCCATCTTGCCGACGCCGCGGCCTTCGATCGAAACCACGTGCATCCTGTTCGGGTAGAGCACCATCAGGGTCTTGAGCGGCACCGGGTGGCCCTTGAACTTGTCCTCTCCCTTGAGCGCGTCCTGGCTGGCATCGGCCATGCTGAGCCCGATGTACGGTTTGCCGCTGCCGATCAGCTTGAGGTTGTCGACCGAGCCGCCGGTGACCTCGGCCGTGGCCTGCATGCCGGGCACGTACTTGGACAGCGCGGCCGCCATGCCGCCGCCCAGCGGGTAGTAGACCCCGCCGGTACCGCCGGTCGCGATCGAGATATTCTGCGCCGATGCCGATCCCGCAAATGCGAGGCAGGCGGCAAGGGCCACGAGGCCGGTCAGCTTCTTCATGAAGTCTCCTTGGGTGTTGGCGCTCTGGAAGGCGCTCTACGGGAGCGGGAATTCTACTTTATTTGGCAGGCCGAAGATTGAATAAGCGCACGATCGGTCGTAGCATCGCGCCCTCGATGGCGATACTCCCGAAAAGCGAACGCACGAAGTCGCGCGTCCTGCGCGAAGCGCTGGCGCTGGCCAGCCGCGTAGGCTTTTCCGGGCTGACTTTCGGCACGCTGGCCGAACAGGCCGGCATTTCCAAGAGCGGCCTGTTCGCGCACTTCGAATCCAAGGAAGACCTGCAGATCCAGACCCTGCACGTGGCCGAGGAGATGTTCGTCGAGCGCGTGCTGCGCCCGGCGGTCAAGGAGCCGCGCGGCGTGCCGCGCCTGCGGCGCCTGTTCGACGGCTGGATGGACTGGATCCATTCGGGCACGGTCCCGCGCGGCGACATCCTGACCGCAGCCGCCTTCGAATTCGACGACGCGCCCGACGGCCCGATGCGCGCCGCGGTGGTCGAAGGCCACGGCAAGATGCACGGCACCATCGAGCGCATGGCGCGCCAGGCGATCGAGGCAGGCCAGTTCGCAAAGGTCGACGCTGCACAGTTCGCGTTCGAGTTCCTCGGCATCGTGCACGCCCACCATCATGTGCGGCGCCTGCTGCGCACCGACCTGCATGCCCGCCGCGCGCGGGCCGCATTCGAGCGCCTGCTCGAGTCGAGCGCGCCTTGATCCTCGCGCCGCGCGAAAGGATCGCCGACTACACCGCCCGTGGATGGTGGGGGATGCGGCGCGTCCACGACTGGCTGGACGACGCGGTGAGCGCCCGCCCCGAGGCGGAGGCGCTCGTCGACGCGCCGAACCGCGCCGAGTTCATCGACGGCGAGCCCAGGCGCCTGACCTGGCGGCAGGTCGACATCGAAGTGCAGCGCCTGGCCACGCGCCTGCTCGACCTCGGCCTCGCAAAGGACGATATCGTCTGCGTGCAGCTGCCCAATTGCGTCGAGCTGCCGATGCTGTACCTCGCCTGCGCGAGGCTCGGGATCATCGCAACGCCTGTCCCGGTGCAGTACCGCGAACACGAACTGGAGCACATCCTCGGGCTGACCGCGCCGCGCGTCGTGGTGACCGCGCAAAGGATCCTGCGCCACCGCCACGCGGACATGATGCGAAGCCTCGCGCAACGGCATTCGTCGGTGCAGGCCGTGATTGCGATCGACGAGTCGCACCCCGCAGTCATCGATACGGCGCGAATCGCGAAGCACGAGCGCGAGCACCCGGTCGACGCCAACGACATCCTCACGATCTGCTGGACCTCCGGCACCGAGGGCGTGCCCAAGGGCGTGCCGCGCAGCCACAACGAATGGCTGGCGATCCCGGAGAACATCATCCTGTCCGGCGGGCTGCAGCCCGGCGGCCACCTGCTCAACGCCTTTCCGCTCGTCAACATGGCCGGCATCGCGGGCCAGTTCCTGCCCTGGCTGCAGACGGCGGCCAAGCTCGTGATGCACCACCCGTTCATCCTGTCGGTGTTTCTCGACCAGGTGCGCCGCGAACAGGTCGACTACACCGTGGCCTCGCCGACGATCCTGGCCACGCTCGCACAGAACCCGGAGCTGATGCGCGGCATTGCGGGTTCGCGGCTGCGCGCGATCGGTTCGGGCGGCGGCCCGCTGGCAGAGTGGACCGTGCGCGTCTTCACCGAGCGCTACGGCATCGACGTCATCAACTATTTCGGCACCAACGAGGGCGCTTCGCTCACCGCGAGCGCGCTCGACTTGCCGGACCCGGCGCTGCGCGCAAGCTACTTCCCCCGCTTCGGGGTCGAAGGCTACGAATGGAAGCTGCCGGTGGCCAAGCGCGTTTCTACGCGGCTGGTCGACCCGGAAACCGGCGAGGACGTCGATGGGCCCGGCCGACCCGGCGAACTCAGGGTCAAGGGACCGGCGATCTTTTCGGGCTACTACCGCGCACCCGAGATGACTGCGCGCTCCTTCGACGAGCAGGGCTACTACCGCACCGGCGACTTGTTCGAGCTGGCCGGGAAACAAAACGAGCTATACCGCTTCGTCGGCCGATTGAAAGACATCATCGTGCGCGGCGGCTTCAACATTTCTTCCGAGGAACTGGAGGCCTTGCTGCTCGCGTGCCCGAAAATTCGGGAGGCCGCCATCATCGGCTACCCGGACGACACGCTCGGCGAGCGTGTCTGCGCAGTGGTCGCATTGCAGGAGGGCGCGTCGCTCGAACTCGCCGAACTCGTCGCGTTCCTGCGCACCGAGAAGAAGGTGGCCGCTTACAAGCTGCCCGAAAGGCTCCTCGTGGTCGATGCCCTGCCGCGCAATCCGGTCGGCAAAGTGCTCAAGCGGGAGTTGCGTCCCAAGGTCGCGGCCGCAGGTTGACCTGCCTGACAGTCTCGTAAGTCGGCGCGAGCCGCACCAAAACCGCGCAGAGCGCGGTGCTTTGCTCATCTTCGCATTGCAAGATGGTGCCCTGGCAGTGCAGCGGTCCAGGATGTTGTCCACTGCCCCCCCCGGAAGCTTGACGTCCGCCCGGCTCTGGTCCGATTCTTGCGACGCTTTGGGCACTACCGGGGAGAACCGCAATGCCGACCATGACCATCGATGCCGAACCGGGCCCGATTTCGATCGATCCCGCGCGCACTGCAGTCGTCATCATCGACATGCAACGCGACTTCCTCGAGCCCGGCGGGTTTGGCGAAAGCCTCGGCAACGATGTCTCGCTGCTGGCCGCTGCAGTCCCGCCCTGCGCCGCGCTGCTGGCGGCCGCCCGCCGGCTCGGCCTGATGGTGGTCCACACGCGCGAAGGCCATCGACCCGACCTGGCCGACGCGCCGCGCGCGAAAGTTGAGCGCGGCGCGCCGAGCCTGCGGATCGGCGACCCCGGCCCGATGGGACGCATCCTGGTTCGCGGCGAGCCCGGCCACGACATCGTGCCGGCGCTCTATCCGCTGCCCGGCGAGCTGGTGATCGACAAGCCGGGCAAGGGCGCGTTCTACGCCACGCCGCTCCACGACCGCCTGCAGGCGCACAACATCGAATCCCTGATCGTCTGCGGCGTCACGACCGAAGTCTGCGTGCACACGACGGTGCGCGAGGCAAACGACCGGGGCTATCGCTGCATCGTGCCCGGCGACTGCTGCGCCTCGTACTTCCCGGAATTCCATCGCGTCGGGTTGCAGATGATCAAGGCGCAGGGCGGCATTTTCGGCTGGGTCACCGATTCGGCGCGCGTGCTGGCTGCGCTTGCCGTCGCGCAGGTCACGATCAAAGGGAACGCAAACCAAAGGGAGAGCACAGCATGAACACCACCACCGCGAAGCCGGCATTGTGGGTGCCGGGAGACTGGAATGCGTTCTTCGGCTTCGGCACCAACATCCTGGTCAACCTGTTGACGCTCACTGCGCTCTTGCGCTACGTGCTGAAGCTGCCGGACGACCTGATCTTCGGCCGCATCCTGCCGGCAACCGGACTGATGCTGTTCCTCTCCACGGTGTATTACGCGTGGCTCGCCTACAAGCTGGCCAGGTCCACCGGACGCACGGACGTCTGCGCGCTGCCCTCCGGGATCAGCGTGCCGCACATGTTCGTCGTGGTGTTCGTCATCATGCTGCCGATCGCCGCAAAAACCGGCGACCCAATCAAAGGCTGGGAGGCCGGGCTGACCTGGGTTTTTGTGCAGAGCTTCGTGCTGATGGCCGGCGGCTTCATCGCGCCGCTGATCCGCCGCATCACCCCGCGCGCCGCGCTGCTGGGCGCGCTGGCCGGCGTGTCGATCGCCTTCATCTCGATGCGACCCGGCCTCGAGATGTACATGACGCCGGTGATCGGCCTGGTGTGCTTCTCGATCCTGATCGCAAGCTGGCTCGGCGGCGTGCGTTACTGGAAAGGCATTCCCGCCGGCCTGGTGGCGATCGGGGTCGGCTCGATGATCGCCTGGGGCTCGACCGCCTTCGGATTGAACATCGGCGGCATGAGCGCGGCGAACCTCGGCGCTTCGTTCGCCACGTTCGGTTTCTCGGTGCCTCTGCCGGCGATCGGCCATGTGTTCTCCGGATTCGATTTCATCGGCATCATCCTCGTTACCGCGATCCCGTTCGGCATCTACGACCTCGTCGAGGCGATGGACAATGTCGAGAGCGCCGCGGCCGGCGGGGACAGCTTCCCGACCACGCGCGTGCTGACGGCCGACGGCGTCGTCAGCCTGGTCGGCTGCCTGATGGGCAACCCTTTCATCAATGCGGTGTATATCGGCCATCCCGGCTGGAAGGCGATCGGCGGGCGCATCGGGTATTCGGCGGCTACCGGCGTGATGGTCCTGATCCTCTCGTGGTTCGGCATCCTCGCTTTGATGATGGCGCTGATTCCGGTGGTGGCGATTTCCCCGATCCTGCTCTACATCGGCATGCTGATCGGGGCGCAGGCCTTCCAGGAGACGCCCAAGAGCCATGCGCCTGCGATCATCCTGTCGCTGGTGCCGCAGGTCGCCGGCTGGGGCAAGCTGCAGATCGACGGCGCGCTCGGCGCGGCCGGCACGAACGCGGCTGCCGTGGGCCTGGACAAGCTCGGCCAGGTCGGGGTCCTCTATCACGGCCTGGAGATCATGGGCAGCGGCGCGATCCTCGTGAGCCTGGTACTTGCGGCGATCTGCGCATCGATGATCGATCGGGCGTACAACAAGGCCGCCGGATTTGCGCTGGCCGGCAGCGTGCTCACCTTTTTCGGCCTGATGCACAGCGAAGCGATCGGCGTCGGCAAGACGCCGATGGTGGCGTTGAGCTACCTCGGTGTAGCCGTGATCCTCTTCGTTTGCGCGCGGGTGGGCGGCACGTCGACCGCAGCGATCGAGCCCCCGGGGATGAACCAGGCGCACGGCACCACGCCGGCTGCGTAAGGGGCAGGCGGGACCGCACACGCGCGCCGTGCGGGACATCAAGCTAGAATCCGCGGCAGCGGCCCCCGGCCATCGACCCGCCGTCCCTACCCGGAAACCCCGACCATGAAATTCAAGCCCCTCGGCCGCACCGGCGTGCAAGTCTCCGAGCTGTGCTTCGGCACCATGTCCTTCGGCGGCGATGCCGACGAAGCTGGCTCCGCGGTGATGTACAAGGCCTGCCGCGATGCCGGCATCAATTTCTACGACTGCGCCGACCAGTACAACAAGGGCAAGGCGGAGGAGATCCTCGGCCGGCTGATGAAGGGACACCGCGAAGACCTCGTCATCACCACCAAGTGCTACAACCAGTCGGGCGACGACATCAATGCGCGGGGCACATCGCGCCGGCATGCCACGCGCGCGGTCGAGGCGAGCCTCAAGCGCCTGCAGACCGATCGCGTCGACGTGTTCTTCCTGCACCAGTACGACGCGCTCACGCCGCTGGAAGAGTCGGTGCGCGCCCTGGAGGAAATCGTCCGTTCCGGCAAGGCGGTCTATGCCGCCCTGAGCAACTGGTCCGCGTGGCAGACGCAAAGGGCAGTCGACCTGCAGGAGCGCAACGGCTGGGCGCGCGTGCAGGTGATCCAGCCGATGTACAACCTCGTGAAACGGCAGGCCGAAGTCGAGGTGCTGCCGATGGCCGCGGCCAATGGCATCGGCGTCATCCCCTACAGCCCGGCGGCGGCCGGCCTGCTGTCGGGCAAGTACTCGGGCGAGGCGTCCGGGCGGATCAAGACCAACAAGCAGTACACGGCCCGGTACGGCGAGCCGTGGGTGTTCGAGGTGGCCGACAAGTTCGTGGCGTTCTGCAAGGCTCGCGGCCTGCACCCGGTCAGTGCCGCGGTCGCCTGGACCGGCGCGCATCCTGCGGTGACCGCCCCGATCATCGGCGCGCGCAACGTCGAGCAGCTCCGGGCCTCGCTCGACTCGGTGAAGATCGACATGAACAAGGCACTGCGCGACGAAATCTCCGCGCTGTCGCGCACCCCTCCGCCGGCCACCGACCGGCTCGAGGAACTGACGATCCCGAAAGCGTGACCGCGCCGCGGCGGCCGGCCCGGGCGCCGGACACGGTGCTTGCAAAAAAGCACGATCGGTCGTAACTTCCGCGATTCCGTCCGGAGTCGCAGGAGCAATCGCCATGGCAGCACGACGCGTCTACATCCTCGGGGGCTACCAGACCGATTTCGCGAAGAACTGGTCGCGCAACGGTGAGGACATCTCCACCATCGTGCGCGACACGACGCTCGGCGCCCTGGCTGCGTGCGACATGCAGGCCGGAGAAATCGATACGATCCACGTCGGCAACGCATTCGGCGAACTGCACCGCAACCAGGCGCACCTGGGCGCCATGGTCGCCTCGACCCTGCCCGGGTTCTACGGTACGCCGGCGTCGCGTCACGAGGCGGCCTGCGCATCCTCCAGCATCGCGATCCTCGCGGCGATGGCCGAGATCGAAGCCGGGCGGTATGCCTCGGCCTTGGTGCTCGGGGCCGAGGAAGAGCGCAACGTCCACGGTGACCAGGCGGCGAAGAACCAGGCGGCCGCGGCCTGGGTCGGCCACGAGGGCGAGAACGCGAAATTCATGTGGCCGCACATGTTCAGCACGCTCGGCGACGAATACGACCGCCGCTTCGGCCTTAAGTACGAACACCTCGGGCGGATCGCCGAAATCAACCTCGGCAACGCCAAGCGCAACCCGAATTCGCAGACCCGCGCGTGGAAGTTCACCGACGCGAGCTTTCGGGAGGACGACGAAGCCAACCCGGTGATCGAAGGCCGCATCCGGCGGCAGGACTGCGGGCAGATCACCGACGGCGGGGCGGCGGTGATCCTCGCTTCGCCCGAATTCGCCGCGGAGTACGCAAAGCGCCGGGGCGGGACGCTCGAGCAGCTTCCGTACATCTCCGGCTGGGGCCATCGCACCGCGAGCCTGCTGATGAGCGAAAAGCTCGAGCGCAGCCGCGGCCAGCCCTACGTGCTCCCGCACGTACGCGAGGCGATTACGGCGGCGTGGAAGCGCGCCGGGATCGACGGCCCCGAGTCGCTGGACGGCGTCGAAACGCACGACTGCTTCACCACCACCGAATACATGGCGATCGACCATTTCGGCCTCACTGCGCCGGGCGAGTCGTGGAAAGCGGTCGAATCCGGCGACATCGCTGCGGACGGCAAGCTGCCCTTCAACCCGAGCGGCGGATTGATCGGCACCGGGCACCCGGTAGGCGCCACCGGTGCGCGCATGTTGCTCGACGCCGCCAGGCAGGTCACCGGGACCGCAGGCAGCTACCAGGTCGAAGGCGCGAAGACCTTCCAGACGCTCAATATCGGCGGCAGCTGCACCACAGTCGCCAGCTTCGTCGTGACAAGAGACTAGACGAGAAGAGAGGGCTCCGCCCCCTCCTCAAGACCTCCCCCGTTGATGAGTTCACGCAAGCCTTTCCCCTACCCGGTCACGCTGCCGCTGATCACGGCGCCGATGTTCCTGATCTCCGGTCCCGACCTGGTGCTCGCCGCCTGCCGCGAAGGCGTGATCGGCGCCTTCCCGACCTCGAACTGCCGCACCATCGAGGCGCTCGAAGACTGGCTGCAGAAGATCACGGCCGGCATCGAAAGGCTCAAGGCGGAAAACCCGGGGCGCACCATCGGCCCGTGGGCGGCGACCGTCGTCACCCATCGCACCAACGACCGCTTCGAAGCCGACCTCGAGTTGTGCGTCAAGTACCGCGCGCCTATCGTCATCACCGCGCTCGGCAGTCCGGCGCGGGTCGTGGACAAGGTGCATGCCTACGGCGGCCTGGTGTTCGCGGACGTCAACAGCGTCAAGCTCGCGAAGAAGGCGGCCGACTGCGGCGTGGACGGGCTGGTGCTCGTCTCCTCCGGCGCGGGCGGCCATACCGGCGAGATGGCCGGTTTCTCCTTCGTGCCGGCGGTGCGCCAATGGTGGGACGGGTACATCGTCTACGCGGGCGGCATCTGCAACGGCAACGGCATCCGCGCGGCCGAAGTGCTCGGCGCGGATTTCGCGTATGCGGGCACGCTCTTCATCGCCACCGAGGAAAGCATGGCTGACGACGCCTACAAGCAGCTCCTGGTCGACTACGGGCCGGAGGACCTTGTGGTCACGAAGGCCTTCACCGGCGCGAACGCAAGCATGCTGCGGCCGACCATCGTCGCGGCCGGCCTGGACCCGGATTCGCTGCCGCCGCGCAAGGACATGGAGTTCCGCGGCCAGAACAGCGAGAACAAGCCTTGGAAGAACATCCGCTCGGCCGGCCAGGGCATCGGCATGGTCGACCGGGTCAAGCGCGCCGGCGCGTTGATCGGCGAGTTGCGCGCGCAGTACGCCGCGGCGTCCAACACCCCTTCGATCGCGGCCTCGGGCGCCTGAAGGAGTCATGGCGCCCCTCCTGCTCCTGCCGGGACTTTCCTGCACACGCGAACTCTGGGATTCCGTCCGGGCAGCCCTGCCGGCCGGCATCGCCGCCCAGGCCCTCGAACACGCGGCGCTCGAGGACATCGACGCGATCGCGGCCGACATCCTCGCGGTCGCGCCGCCGCGATTCGCGCTCGCCGGGTTTTCTTTCGGTGGCTATGTGGCGCTCGCGATCGCAGCGCAGGCCGCTGACCGAATCGAGCGCCTCGCATTGATCGCCACCGGGACCAACGCCGACTCGCCCGAGGCGGCGACCGGCAGGAAGCGCCTGATCGAGATTGCACTATCGGACTACGGCTCGATCGACGGCCGGATGACGAAATTCCTGCTGCACCCCGATCATGCCGAGGATGCGGCCATCCACGAAAAGCGCAGCCGGATGTCCCGCGACTACGGTGCGGCGCGATTCGTCGCCCAGCAGCGCGCGGCGATGGGACGCCCGGCGCGAGACGCGGTGCTGGCGTCGATCCGCGTGCCCACCCTCGTGGCCGTCGGCCGCGAGGATCGCATCACGCCGCTGGCGCAGCACGAAGAAATGGCGCGCCGCGTGCCGGCCGCCGAGCTCGTGGTGTTCGAGCATTGCGGGCACCTCGCGCCGCTGGAAGCGCCGGCCGAGCTCGCCGGGGCGATTTCGAAATGGATGATGCAGTGACAACCAAAACGACAAAAGGAGGCAAGGCAATGAACCAAGGAGGACGAGGACAACATCGCGCGCGGCGGATCGGGATCATCGCCAGTCTGGCCGCGGCGCTTACGGCCGCGCCGCTCGCGGCGCAGGACTTCCCGAACAAGCCGATCCGGATGATCTCGCCCTTCCCGGCCGGCAACGTGAACGAGATCGTAGTGCGCACCGTCGGCGACAAGCTCAAGGAATCGACCGGGCAGCCGTTCGTCTACGAATACAAGCCCGGCGGCGCGGGCGTGATCGCCGCGCAGGCGCTGATGGCCTCGCCGCCCGACGGCTACACGGTGCTGCTGTGCACCTCGGGCATGACCTCGATCAACCCGCATGCGTTCGCCAAGCTCCCCTACGATCCGGCGAAAGACTTCACGCCGATCACCGCAGCGATCCGAACGCAACTCATCTTTGCCGCGCACCCGGCCACGCCGGGCAATACGCTGGCCGAATTCATCGCCTACGCGAAGGCCAACCCCGGCAAGACCAACTTCGCTTCGTTCACCGCCGGCAATCCTTCGCATTTCGCCGGCGTGATCCTGAACCAGCTGGCCGGCATCGACATGCTGCACGTCGCTTACAAAGGCACGCCGCCCGCGATCCAGGACCTCCTCGGCGGCCAGGTGATGACCGCCTTCGTGCCGATCATCTCGGCCAAGCCGCACATCGAGTCCGGCAAGATGAAAGCCTATGCGCTCACCGGCGCGCGCTCGCCGCTGGTGCCGAACCTGCCGACCTTCAAGGAGCTGGGCTTTCCGCAGATGGAGATCTATGCCTGGACCGGGTTCCTCGCGCCGGCCGGCACGCCGCCGGCCATCGTGCAGAAGCTCAATCGCGAATTCACCGCCGCGCTCAGGCTGCCCGAGGCGCAGGCCAGGCTGCGCGCGATCGACCTCGAGCCGATCCCGAACACGCCCGAGGAATTCGCCGCGATGATGAAGGCCGACACCGAACGCTGGCGCGACACGGTGAAGGCTTCCGGATTTAGATCGGACTAACTGCGCCGACCGCCTGCACATCGATACACGGGAAGGAGACCGCCATGAAACTTTCTGACCTGCCGGTACACGACATCCCGGGCCTGAGCGGCCCGAACGCGCCGATCGACAAGGAGATCGTCGTCACCGAACTGGAGGTCATTGGCGAGATGCCGAAGGACCTCAACGGCATCCACGTCAGGAACGGCCCGAACCCGTGGTTCCCGCCCGACTGGCGCTATCACGTCTACGACGGCGACGGCATGCTGCACGCGGCCTACTTCGAAAACGGCAAGGTCAGCTACCGCAACCGCTGGATCCGCACCACCAGCCTCGCCGAGGAGATCGCGGCAGGCCATCCGCTTTGGAAAGGCCTCAAGGAGCCGCCGCGGCGCGACCGGCCGGACGAGCCGCAGAAGAACAACTCGAATACCGATGTGAAGTTCCACGCCGGCAAGCTGCTGACGATGTTCTACCTGACCGGCAAGCCCTACCACCTCGACATCCATACGCTCGAGACCGTCGGCAAGACCGACTACGACGGCGCCTTCGAGAAGATCTCGGCGCACTCGCGCCCGGACGAGAACACCGGCGAACTCCTCTTCTTCGACTATGACAAGAAGCCGCCGTACATGACCTACGGCGTCATCGGCCCGGACGGCAAGCTCAGGCACAAGATCGATATCGACCTGCCCGGCCCGCGGCTGCCGCACGACATGGCGGTGACCGATCACTACACGATCCTGCACGATTTTCCGCTGCATCCGGATCCCGAAGCATTGAAGGCGGGGCGCCACAAGCTGGTGTTCCACCCGGAGATCCCGTCGCGCTTCGGGATCGTGCCGCGCTACGGCAGGGCCTCCGAGCTGCGCTGGTTCGAGGCGAGCCCGACCTACATGCTGCACGTCGTCAATGCGTGGGAAGAGGAGGGCAGAAACGGCACCGACATCGTCATGGTCGGCACGCCGTACCGGATCCACAAAGGCGAAGACGGCCAGCCGGACGTGCGGCGCCTGATCAACACGATCCGCAACCGGCGCCGCGACTATGTGCTGATGGAGTGGCGCTTCGACCTCACCACCGGCAAGACGACCGAGCGCGTGATCGACGACGTGCTGAACACCGAGTTCCCGGTCATCAACACCGCGTACCAGGGCAGGAAGAACCGCTGGACCTACAACATCATCTTCCCGCAGGGCGGCAATGAAGAGCCGCGCTTTACCGGGTTGGTGAAGTACGACCTCGAAACCGGCGGCTACCAGGCCTGGAGCGAAGGGCCGGACTTCTACTACAACGAACCCGGTTTTGCGCCGGCCGACAACCCGAAGTCGGAAGACGACGGGTACCTCGTCACCTTCGTGTGGAACCCGCGCGAAGTGCGCTCGGAGATCCAGGTCTTCAACTGCCGCGGCACAGAGTTCGGCCGCGGGCCGATCGCGCGCGTGCTGCTGCCGCAGCGCGTGCCGAACGGATTTCACGCGACCTACGTGAGCGCCGCGCGCCTCAGGAGCGGGAAGTAGCAGCTACGCCCCGGCCGGCGGCGGTCCCCGCAGTCGTACCCACGGCGATGCCGCCGATGATCAGCGCCATCGCAACGAGCAACGACAGGCTGAGCGGTTCGTCGAGAACGACGGCCGAGCTGAGCACGCCGACCACCGGCGTCGCGAGGACACCGAGCGAGACCGTGACCGCCGGGAGGCTGCGGTTGACCATCGCCATCGCCCAGTAGGCGAGCGCCACGCCGACGACGCCGGCGTACGCGAACAGCAGCGCGACCTTGGCGTTCCACTCGATATGCGGGACGCCCTCGAAGAAGAGCGCCAGCGGGACCAGCAGGACCGTTGCGAGGAGCGCTTCCCAGAACACCAGCTGGTAAGGCGTGGAGATCCACCGGTGCCTGCGGATATGGACGATGCTTGCCGACCAGCAGAAAGCGGCCAGCAGCAACAATCCATTGCCCAGCAGACCGCGCTCGTCCGACCAATCGAATGCGGCCGGGTTGAACATCAACGCGAGCCCACCCAGGCCGAGTGCGACGCCGAACGCCCGTGCCGGCGTCATCCGTTCTCCCAGGAACAGCATTGCGCCCGGGATGACCCATAGCGGCGTCGTGAATCCAAGAACGATCGAGCGGCCCGCGGCCACGTATTGAAGGCCGATCGCCATCAGGACCGCGTACGCCGCCATGTGGAGCAGCGCGATGTTGACGATCACCGCGACATCCCCGCGCTGCGGCATGCGCAGGTCCCCGGTGGCCAGCGTCAGCGCGAAGAGCACGACCAACGCAATCGCCGAGCGGATCGCGATCATCCAGACCGGCGGCGCGCTCTGCAGCAGAACCTTGGCGACGATCCAGTTGAATCCCCAGGCGAGGACCACGACCGCGAACAGGGCGAGCGCCGCGCGATTCGACAATTGGGCGTTCATACGGGAAGCGCAGCCGCGAGCTTCAAGTCATCACCAACCCGCCCTCGACGTTATAGGACTGGCCGGTGATGTAGTCGGAATCGGGACCGGCGAGGAACACCGCCATGCCAGCCACGTCCTCCGGCGTCTCCGGTCGTCCCATCGGGATACCGCGGATCCGGTCTGCCCACGCCGAGCCGGTCGGCCGCCCGTCGGTGGCGGTCCATTCGCGATCGATCTTGCGCCACATGTCGGTGTCCACCACGCCCGGGCAGATTGCATTGACGGTGATGTCCGGCGCAAGCGCCGACGCGGCCGATTGCGTGATGCTGATCGCCGCCGCTTTGCTTGCCGCATAGGCGGCGAACATCGGGCGCCCGATGCGGCCGGCGATCGACGCGATATTGACGATCTTGCCGCGAGGGCCTGCCCCGCGCGGTGGCTGGGCCCGCATCTGCCTGGCACCGGCTTGCAGCGCGAAGAACAAGCCGCGCGCATTGACGTCGTTGTTGTAATCCCAATCCTCCGGTGTCAGGTCGAGCAGCCGGCTCACGCGGATCACGCCGGCGTTGTTGACCATCACGTCCATCCGCCCGTACCGCGCAACTACGCGGGCCACCATCGCTACGCTCTGCTGCGGATCGCCTATGTCAACGTGGCAGGCGTCGGCGTTTCCGCCGGCCGCACGGACATCCGCGGCGACGGCTTGCGCGCCCGCGAGATCGATGTCGGCAACGAACACCGCAGCCCCCTCTCTGCCATAGCGCAGCGCGATCGCGCGGCCGATGCCTCGCGCACCGCCCGTCACGAGCGCGATCGTTCCTTTCAGGCTTTCCATGCGATTCTCCACAGGCACGGCGTCCCATCGGCCGCCGAAGCGATTCGCCTACACTAACATCGTCCGCACAACATTCGACACAAGGGGAACAGGAATGGAAAAGGAACGTCGCATGGCGGTGGTGACCGGCGCGGGTTCCGGGCTGGGCCGCGCGATCGCGCTACGGCTGGCACGCGAAGGCGCCTCGGTCGCGGCCGTCGACATCGACGCCGCATCCGCACACGAAACCGCGCAGCAGATCCTGGCGGCCGGCGGCCGTGCGCTCGGGCTGGGCGCCGACGTGAGCCGCGCCGGAGAAATCGACGCCGCCGTCACGGCTGCGGTGGCCGGGCTGGGCCCCCTCGACGTCATGGTCAACAACGCCGGCATCCTCGACGGGTACTTCGACGTGGACGAGATGAGCGAGGCGGTCTGGCGGCGCGTGATCGACATCGACCTGACCGGCGTATTCCTCGGCTGCAAGCGCGCGCTGCGCGAAATGCTGCCCCGGGGGCACGGGCGCATCGTCAACATGGCCTCGGTGGCCGGGCTCAACGGCACCGGCGGCGGGGCCGCCTATATCGCGGCGAAACACGGCGTGGTGGGGCTGACGCGCCAGATGGCCGTGACCTACGCGGCCAAAGGAATCGCCGTCAATTGCGTCTGTCCCGGCGCTGTCCGAACCGACCTGCGCCAACATTCTCAGCAGATCCTCGGGCCGGGCGTTCCCGACATGAGCAATCGCGGCGTCGTGGTGAACGAAGACCAGATCCGCGCATTGATCCCGGCCGGCGAGCGCGGCAGCGTCGAGGACATCGCGGCCGCGGTGAGTTTTCTTGCTTCGGCCGACGCGCGCTACGTCAACGGGCACGCGTTGGTCGTGGACGGCGGCTGGCGCGCGAAATAGGCCGACTCGAAACCGGTTCCGCTCAGTTGGGCTTGGCGCCGGTCTGCTTGACGATCTTCGCCCACTTCGCGACGTCGGCGCGCACGATGGCGGCGAACTCCTCCGGCGTGTCGGTCGCGGGTTCTGCGCCCTGCTTGAACAGCGCGTCGCGAATGTCGGAAGTGGCGACCACGCGCCGGATCTCGGCGCTCAGCCGGTCGACGATCGCCTTCGGCGTCCCGCCGGTCGCAAACACACCGTACCAGGCCACCGCTTCGTAGCCGGGCAGGCCCGACTCGGATACGGTCGGGTATTCCGGCGCGACCGGGCTCCTCTTGGCGCTGGTGATCGCCAGCGCGCGCACCTTGCCCGACTTGAGCAAAGGTTGCGAGCTGAACACCTGCACGATCGAAACCTGCACGTCGTTGTTGGTGACCGCGGTCATCATCGGGCCGACCCCGCCGAAAGGCACGCTCAGCATGTTGACGCCGGCCATGCTAGTAAAGAGCGCGCCGCTCAGCAGCGTGAGGCTGCCGAAAGAGGCGTAGGCGAGCTTGCCGGGCTGCGAGCGGGCGAGCGCAATCAGTTCCTGGATGTTCTTTGCCGGCACCGAGTCGTGCACCAGGATCAGGTTCGGGAATTCGGCCATCCGGGTGACCGCCGCGAAATCCTTCACCGGATCGTAGGAGGGCTTGTCGTAGAGGCTGAAGTTGATCCCGTGCGTTCCGGTCGTGCCCATTTCGAGCGTGTAGCCGTCGGGCGCGGCCCGCGCAACCACTTCCGAGCCGATCACGCCGTTGGCGCCGGCGCGGTTCTCGACGTAGACCTGCTGGCCGAGGACTTCGGTGAGTTTTTGCGTCAGCAGGCGCGCGGCGACGTCGGTCGGCCCGCCGGGCGCGAACGGGACGATCATGCGCACCGGCCTGGACGGCCAGGCGTCCTGCGAGTGCGCCGCAAAGGGCGCAAGCAACGAGGCGAACACCACGAGGCACGCTTTCGAAATGCCGGATTTCATCTTGCTCTCCTCCTTGTTGGTTTTTGGGACGATCCGATTACGCGAGCTTCGATTCCTCGATCAGGGTAGGCAGCCAGACGCCGATGACCGCAGGCGACCCGTTGCGCACCGCCGCCAGTCCCCGCTTCAGCGCAGGCACCAGGTCTTCGGACTCGCGCACGTTTTCGCCGTAGCCGTTGGCGGCTTCTGCGACCTTTGCGTAGTCCGGCGGCGGGTCGAACTGGCCGCCGGCATAACCGCCGTCCTTCACCGCGTAGCCTTCCGGATACGTCTTCTTCAGGACCGTGGTGCCGGTAGAGTAAGAACGGTTGACGTACACCACCGTCAGGAACGGCGCCTTGTGGTGGGCCGCCGACCAGAGCGCGGCAATCGGGTTGTCGAACATGAAGTAGCCGTCGCCGGTGGCAAGGACCACGTCCTGGCCCGGCCTGGCCAGCTTGGCGCCGAACGCGGCGCCCGCGCCCCAGCCGCCGGACGAACTGCCGACCTTGAAGAACGTGCCGGGGAGGTCACGGTGGCTGTGCGCCATCAGCGAATCCGAATTGCTGATTGCATCGTCGAGCAGGATCGCTTCGGGTTCGAGCAACTGGCCGATCTGGTACGAAACCCACAGCGGGTGGATCGGCCGGCGCTTTCCGGCGCGCTGCGCAAGCTCGACGGCCGAAGCGACCTGCTTGCGTTTGACGTCCGCCAGCCGGGCGCGGCGCGCGGCGATCCGCGAAAGGTCGGATTTGTCCAGCAGGGCGGTGGCCGCGTCGTGAATCGCGCGCGCCGCGGAGGCCGCATCCGCCGGCAGCCAGAGGTCGGCCTGCCAGGCCATCGTCTTGTAACGTGACATCACCGGGTCGACATCCACGAAGGCGACCTTCGCCTCCGGGGAAGGGGCCTCGTTCGGCGGCATCCACGGCACCGGGCTCTCGATGACCAGCAGCGCGTCGGCATCCTTGGGCGACGGCCCGGTGCCGAACAGGTCGTGCGAGCGCGGGAACGTCAGCGCACTCGCCAGCCTGTCCTGCATGACCGGGACCGCGAGCAACTCGGCCAGGCGTACGAGTTCGGCCACCGAACCCGGATTGCGCCCGGAGTTCGACGTGTAGATGCAGGGGTTGTCCGCCTTGATCAGCCATTGCGCGATCCGCTTGGCGTCGTCCGGATCCGGCCAGGACGGTCTTGCGACGCCGAGCTGGTCGCGCGTAGGAAACCGGATCACGCCGCCGGGCACCGGGGTGAGCACGGCCTCGCGCGGCAATGCGAGGTACACCGGCCCCTTGGGTTCGCTGACGGCCACCTGCAGCAGGCGGCTGATCATCAGCCCCGGGTTGTCCTGGCTTTCCAGCCGGTGGTCCATCTTGGTGTACTGGCGCACGATCTCGCCCTGGTCGCGCGGCTCCTGGTACCACTGGATCGGGTGGTCCCGGCCGCCTGCCATCGAGCCCGGATAGGCACGGGGGCCGGTGCCCGAGGTCATCAGCACCGGGTAAGACCCCCTCCACGCCGTGTGAAGCGCCGCGCCCTTGTTCAGCAGGCCGACATCGACGTGCGCGGCGGTCGCCGAGGGCTTGCCGGTGACCATCGCGTTGCCCATCGCCGCGTTCAGCGCGACGCCTTCGTGCATCATCGTTACCAGGCGCGGCGCGAGGCGCCCGAGTGCGGCGGCCTTGGCGATCGCCTCCTGGAAGAATCCGATTTCCGAACCGGAAGTGAAGAACAGGTTGTCGATGCCGCCGGCCTTCATCGCCGCGACGATTGCGTCGGACCATTGCTCGGCGGGATACTCCGCCCACGACCGACTCGCGGCCGCGTTGCCTGCCTCTGACGCCATCGTGCAATCCCTCGTAATAGTTGTTCCCATCACCATACCGGCCGACACAGGAACCGTACAGGCCGGTTCGAAAAACGGCCCGGTGGTTCGCTGAGCGGCGGGCGGAGGACCGCTAGGACACGGCTCTCTCGCCACGCCACAGCGCGCAACTCGGCCTGTCGAATACTGCCATTTTTTACCTGAGGTGCGCTTGCCTGTTAGGTCTACAGCCGAAATGCTGCCATTGGGTCGGCCCCGTCACGCTGCCTCCAGGCAAGGGGATCACATTGTTTTGCCGGCCGCGGGGTGGCAGGCGCGGATCTTGTGTAAGGTAAGGGTCGGTCCACCAAGAGACCTCGGAGGAGGTAACCCATGGCATTCAATCGAGCAGTGGCGAGCCTGTCGGCGTTGATCGCGGCAATCACCCTGAGTGCGTCGATGGCGGCGCACGCGCAAGGACAGAAGACGCTCCGCGTCCTGGTCGGGTTCCCGGCGGGACAGACCACCGACATCGTCGCCCGCATCATTGCCGAGCGCTTGAGCCTCGCGCTCGGGCAGCCGGTCATCGTGGAGAACCGCCCGGGACAGGGCGGCAGCCTCGCGCTCGGCCTGCTCGCCAAATCGCCGCCCGATGGCAGCGTGATGACCATTTCCGCCCTCGCGTCCTACGTGGCCAACCCGCACCTGTACAAGAACGTCGCCTACGACACGCTGAAGGATTTCGACCCCGTCGCGCTGATCCTCGACATCCCGATCGTGATGGTCACGAATCCGGCGCTGCCGGTCACCTCGGTGGCCGAACTCGTCAAGTACGCGAAAGACAACCCGGACAAACTGACCCATTCCTCCTCGGGCAACGGAACGATCTCGCACCTGGCCATGGAGGATTTCAAGCGGCGCGCCGGGATCAGGATCGTTCATGTGCCGTACCCCGGCAGTCCCAAAGCCATGCTCGACCTGATGGCCGGGAACGTGCAGGTCGCGATGGACGCGGTCGCGGTGACGCAGACGCATATCCAGGCGGGCAAGATGCGCCTGCTCGCGGTTGGTTCGGCAAGGCGCATGGCGAGCTACGCGGACACGCCGACGATCGCCGAACTCGGCTATCCGGGATTCGAAGCCGTCGCCTGGGTCGGCGCCGCATTGCCGGCCGGCTCGCCGCCCGAACTGCGCGAGCGCTTGAGCACCGAAATCGTCCGCATCGTGCGCACGCCCGAGTTCGAGCAGCGCATGACCTCGCTGGGCATGGTGACCCGCCCTGCCGGCGCTGCGGAATTCGGGACCTACCTCAGGTCCGAATACGAGCGCTGGGGCCGGATCGTGCGTGAAAGCGGCGCGCGGGTCGAATAGGGTCACGCCCGGCGTGGCAGCGCACCATCCGATAGAGATCTCCCCGCCCGACTTGTCGGCCTATCGCGCCGGCAACACCGGCGTGGAGTACGTGAGCGTCCTCGATTCGGGCCGACCGGGGCCGAACGTGATGATCCAGGCACTGACGCACGGCAACGAATTCTGCGGGGCCATCGCGCTCGACACTCTCCTGCGTGACGGCCTGGCGCCCAGCGCCGGCAGGCTGACCATCGCTTTCGCCAACGTTGCGGCATACGCGCGCTTCGACTTCGACGACCCGGACCGCTCGCGCTACATCGACGAGGACTACAACCGCGTCTGGGCCGACGCGGTACTGCTGGGCGCCGGCGACTCGGCCGAACTGCGCCGCGCGCGCGAGTTGCGTCCCTTCGTCGACGCGGCAGATTTCCTGCTCGACCTGCACTCTATGCACGAGCCCTGCGCGCCGATCATGGTGTGCGGGACGATCGACAAGGGCGCGCAGTTCGCCCGGCGCATCGGTGTGCCGGAATGCCTGCTGCTGGACACCGGCCACCCGGCCGGCCTGCGCATGATCGAGCGCGGCGGCTTCGGCGACCCGGCCAGCCCGCGCTCGGCCGTGCTGATCGAATGTGGCCAGCATTGGGAGAAGAGTTCCGTCGACGTCGCGATCGACACCACGTTGCGCTTCCTCGAGGTGACCGGCACGTGCGACGGGCGGTACGTGAAGCCTCGGCTTCGGATCGGGCCGCCGGCCGCGCAGCGAGTCGTGCGAGTGACCGAGCCCGTCGTGGCGAAAAGCATGGCGTTCCGCTTTGCCGCGGATTTTCGCGGGCTGCAGGTGATTCCGAATGCCGGCACGCCAATCGCCTATGACGAAGACGCAAACGGCGAAACGGTCTGGCGCACCCCTTACGACGACTGCGTGCTGGTCATGCCCTCGCTGAGCCACAAGCAGCCGGGCACGACGATGGTGAGGCTGGGGAAGTACGACTGAACACCCGGTGGGTCGCGAACCGGGATACGAATCGAAGCGGGCTACTTCACCCCGAGGCTCGCGAGCGCCGCGGCGCGCCTTTCCTGCCCGGTCTTCTTCACCGCCGTGTAGAGGCTGCCGCCGTGGCTGTCCATCGCCACCAGCAGCGGTCCGAAGCCTTTGACGCGGAATTTCCAAAGCGATTCCGGGTTGAGGTCGTCCATGTCGACGTCTTCGATCGCCTCGATCCAGGTGGTTTCGAGCGCGGCAGTGCCGCCGATGATCGCAAGGTAAACGCCGCCCAGGTCTGCAAAGGCCTGGGCTGAGCCGTCGCGCAGTCCGCCCTTGCCGATGATCATGCGCACGCCGTAGTCCTGCATCAGCGGGCGCGTGAAGCGCTCCATTCGGTCGCTCGTGGTGGTGCCGACGCAGACCGGCGCGTAACCGGCGGGGTTGGCGGCACTCTTTTCGACCTTCCTGACGTTCGGCGCAGTGTGGATCACCGCATGGCCGTTGAGGTCGAAACGCGCCTTGCGGCCGCGGTCGAACATATGGATCTGGGTCGCGTCGCGGATGCCGTACAGCGTACCGTTGAGCGTGACCGTGTCGTTCACGCGCAGGCGACGCGCATCCGCCTCGCTGACCGGCATCGTGAAGTCGTAGTGCGCCATCTCAGCCTCCCTGTCCCAGCAACGATTTCTTGAGGTCGCCCTGCACCGGGTTGTCGCCCAGCCAGATGCGCAGCAGCGCGCGGTAGAAATCCTCGCCGGCGATCGGCTTGCCCCTGGGCTGGCCGCCGATGACGACCTGAGTCCCGGCGCCGGGGATCCAGTCGAGGTCGATCGCGAGGCCGGTCTTGGCTTCCTTGATCTCGTTCATGATCCCGGTCAGCACAGCGATGCGCGGCGCGAAGCCTTTCATCTCGGCTTCGGTGTGGTTGTCCTTGAGGCCTTCGGTAAGCGCTTCGCTGAAGTCGTCGGCGTCGACGTTGCGCAGCATGTGCAGGTGCACGCGCTTCGGGCCCTGCGCGGACAGGATGGCTGCGGGAGCCGCCAGCTTGTCCTGCAGGTACAGGCCCATCGCATAGACCTTGAAAAAGGCCTTGTTGCGCAGTCCTGCACCATTGAGCTTGAGGTCGGCACCGGCCACGCGCGCGGCCTCGTCGACCTTTACCCCGGCGACTTCCGCTCCCTGTGCAAGCGTCGCTGCGCACAGCAGCCCGGCCCCGATGAGCTTGAGCATCTCAGTAGCCGTACTCGATGCCCGACGGCGTGAACGTGGCCCGCGCGCGGCGCGCCGAATGGCACTGCATGTTGACCGCCACCGGGTTCATCGTGATGTGCGTCGCGGCAGTCTCGACGTGCACCGCGAACGACGTGGAGTCGCCGCCCAGTCCCTGCGGGCCTACGCCGAGCTGGTTGACTGCGGCGGTAAGCGCCTCCTCGAGCTTCGCGCCCTCGCGGTCGGTGCACTTCGAGCCCAGCGGCCGCGTCGCCGCGACCTTGGACAGGTGGACGCACAGATCGGCCGTCCCGCCTACGCCGACGCCCACGATGGTCGGCGGGCAGGTCTTGCCGCCGGCCTCGAGCACGCAATCGACGACGAAGGTCTTGATCGCATCGACTCCGTCGGCCGGGATCGCCATCTTGAGGAAGGAGTTGTTCTCCGAGCCCGAGCCCTTCGGGATCATCTCGATCTCGAGCGTTTCGGCCTTGTCGGTGAAATCGAAGTGCATGACCGGCACGTGCCGTCCGGAGGATGTGTGCTCGTTCTTGCGCGTGACCGGGTGCACGACCGAAGAGCGCAGCGGATGCTCGCGAGTCGCCCGGGCGCAGCCCTTGCGGATCGCCTCCTTGAGCGCAGCGCCGTCGATTTCCACGCCGCGCCCGATCCAGACGTTGTAGATCGGGATGCCGGTGTCCTGGCACAGCAGGTTGTCGGTGTCCTCGGCGACCGCAATGTTGCGGATCATCGTGCCGATCACGCCTTGCGCGGTCGCATCGGTTTCGCTCTTCACCAGCCGGTCGAAGCCCTGCTTGATGTCCGGGGGCAGCAGCTTCAGCGCCCGGATGTAGAGCTCCTTGGCGGCCTCTTCGACCTGTTTCGGGTCGACCTTCACTTGACCGAGATGTTGCGTTCGCGAACGACCTTGGCCCACATCGCAGTTTCGACCTTCATTGCCTTGCCGAATTCTTCCGGCGAGTTGCCCACCGGCGCCATGCCCTGCGCGAAGAACCGCGCCTTCATTTCGGTGGATTCGAGCGCGGTCTTGGCGTCGCGATACACCTTCTGCACAATCTCCTTGGGGGTGCCGGTCGGCGCGACGATGCCGAACCATCCGGCGTTCTCGAACCCGGGCAGCGTGTTCGCGATCGGCGGCACCCCGGGCAGCTGGGGCGCCTCGGTCTTGCTGGTCACGCCCAGGGCGCGCAGCTTGCCGCTGTTGATGTGGCTCAGCGCCGCGGCCAGGTTGGTGACCAGGAAAGTCGTCTCGCCGCCGACCAGCCCGACCAGCGAAGGGCCTTCGCCCTTGTAGGGCACCGAGATCGCATTGAATTTTGCCGAATTGACGAAATTCTCCGCCGCGAGATGGGTCTGCGATCCGATGCCGGCGTGCCCGAACGTGAACTTGCCCGGGTTGGCCCGGCCCGCCTCGATCAGCTCTTTCACCGTCTTGTAGGGGGAACTCGCATTGACCACCAGCACCTGCGGCCCGCTGACGACGTTGGTCACCGGCACGAAATCCTTCTCCGGGTTGTAGCCCATCTTCGCGTAGATGTGCTGGTTGGCCGTAACCACCGAGCCGGACGGGAAGAACAGCGTATAGCCGTCGGGGGTGGCATGCGCCGCTTCGGTCGCGCCGACGCCGCCGCCGGCGCCGCCGCGGTTCTCGATGACGACCGTCTGGCCCCACATTTCACTCAGCTTCTGGCCGATCAGGCGCGCCGAAATATCGGTGGCGCCGCCCGGCGGGAACGGCACGATGAACTTCACCGGCTTGGTGGGCCACGGCTGGGCCTGTGCGGCGGCCGCGAGCGCGAAGCCTGCGACCAGCATGAGCAATTTCCTGAATTTCATTGCGGTCTCCTTGGACTTTTATCGGCCGGCGCTGTTGGCCGATCGGATCGATCGATGGCCGGCTCGGTCGGATTTTACAGGGACAAGGCGAAAGCGAGTCCGGCGACGAGCGCGGCCCCCCCAGCAACCGCAGCAAGCGTCTTCTGCCAGTCGCGCCAGGGCAGGAACTCGAGCGCGAGCAAGCGCAGGCCGCCGGTCAGGTGCGCGGCGAGCAGCAGCACCAGACCCCATTCCGCGAACTTCACCAGCGGCGTATCGGTCCAGCGCAGGAAGCTCTCCAGTTGCGCAGCCCCCTGCAATGCCTGGCCGAGGGCCCAGAAATGCGCCGGCAGGAAGAGCGCGAGGGCGATGCCGGAAAGCCGGTGCACGACAAAAGCCCAGAAGGCCGGGTGGTTCCGGGAGCGGAGGTCGTTGTTCATCGCTGGCCCGTCATGCAAACACCGCGAACACAGCGCGCAGTCCCATGAACGCGAGCAGGACCGCAAATGCCGCAAGCACCCAGTCGCGCGAAGAATCGCGCCACGCGAACCACTCTGCCAGGATCGCGCGCAGGCCGATGGGCGCATGTACTGCAACAGCCAGCACGAATACCGTGTAGAACCCGAGCCAGCCGGCGTTGCCGCGCGTACGGCCGAGGATCTCGGCCGCGGTCAGCCCGCCGCGCACCGCATAGATGATCGTGCACAGGTGGACGACCACGCAGAGCGCGAGCACGGCGGCGCTCGCCCGCTGGCCGATCCAGAGCAAGGCTTGCGTTCGGGCCCTCATGCGCGGCCCTTCAAAGGTCGCCTTTCAGCGCGGCTTTCAGGATTTCGCGCTTCAGGCCGGCAATGCCGGCGGTCGGCGATATCTGCTTCGGGCAGCGCTCGGTGCAACTCATGTGCGTATGGCAAGAATGGCAGCCGGCGTCGCCCGCCACGGCGCGCAATCGCTCGGTCTTGGCTGCATCCCGCACGTCCTGGTCGAGCGTCCACGCGCGATTGAGCGCCGCCGGCCCAAGATAGTCCGGGTTCCATGAAACAACGTCGCACGCGCTGTAGCAGACCGCGCAGCCGATGCATTCGATCCCCGCATCGACCTTCTCGCGCTGCTCGGAATCCGGCGAAACGCGCGCGAAATCCTCGTGGCGGATGCGGGTGCCCGCGAACTGGCCCTTGGCCCTGGCCCACTTGTCGAAGAACTCGCGCATGTCGGTGACGAGATCGCGGATCACCGGCAGGTTGTGAAGCGGGCCGATCTCGAGCCGGTTGTCCGCCGCCACCTTGGACACGTGCGTCCGGCAGGTCCAGCGCGAGACGCCATTGACCGTCATCGCGCACGAGCCGCACATGCCCACCCGGCAGGCGAACCGGTAGGCGAGCGACGGGTCGAGCCTCCTCTGCACGTAGGTGACCACGTCCAGCACCGTCTGGCTTTCCTCGCGCGGCACTTCGTATTCGCTGAAGCTTCCCGCCTCAGTGCCGCGCCAGACCCGGACTTGGAGATGTGCCATCAGGAAGGACGGTTCATGGGGAGGTCGGAGGGGCGGAGCCCCTCTTCGCGTCTCGTCATGCAGACTCGTACAACCGCGTCAGCACGAATTGCCGCTGGCCGAGCGCCTCGGCCGCCGTGAGGCGGCCGTTGGCGGTGCGGAACATGCATTCGAGCAGAGCGTCGCCGGCCTGGTCGGGCGTCATCTCGCGGCGCAGGAGCCCCGACACGTCCACGTCGATATGCTCGGACATCGTGCGCACCGTGCGCGGGTTGGCGCAGATCTTGATTACCGGCAGGATCGGGTTGCCGACGACGTTGCCCTGCCCGGTCGGGAAGAAATGCACCGTGTAGCCGGAAGCCGCGCACAGCGTGACCATCTCGGCCGCGGCCGAGGACGAATCCATGAACCACAGGCCGGGGCCGGTGGGCTTCTCGGCCTTGTCGAGCACGCCGTCGATCATGCACTTCTTGCCGATCTTCTGGATGTTGCCGAGCGCCTTTTCCTCGATCGTCGTGAGGCCGCCGGCAATGTTGCCTTTGGTAGGCTGGGAATCGGACAGGTCGCTGGTCTTGTGCTTGTCGATGATCGCCTGGTAGCGGTCGAACATGAACTGGAATTTCTTCCTGACCGCATCGGTGCGGCAGCGCGCGGCGACCAGGTGCTCGCCGCCGGTGAGCTCGGTGGTCTCGCCGAACACCAGCGTCGTCTTGTGCGGGTAGAGCTTGTCGAAAGCGTTGCCCACGGTCGGGTTCGCGCCGCAGCCCGAAGTCGTGTCCGATTCGCCGCACTTGGTCGAGACCCACAGGTCCTTCAGCGGGCGCTCGACGCGCCGCAGCTCGGAGGCCCACTGCACGTATTCCTTGGCGACCTTGGAGGCGCGCATGATCGTGTCGTGGTCGCCGTGCTGCTCGATGCCGAAGAACGACACCGGCTTGCCGGTCTTGGCGATGCCGTCGGCGATCTTCTTCGCCCAGCCGTCCTCGATGCCGATCACGACCACCGCCGCGACGTTGGGATTCGCCCCGGTGCCGATCAGCGTGGCGAAGTGAAGGTCCAGGTCGGCGCCGAACTGCAGGCGGCCGTAGGGGTGCGGGATCGCCATCACGCCCTTGATGTTGTGCGCGACCGCCTCGCAGGCCGCATTCGACAGGTCGTCGACCGGCAGGATGATCACGTGGTTGCGCACGCCGATGCGGCCGTTCTCGCGCTTGTAGCCCCAGAAGGTGGCTTTTTTCAGGTTGAGTGCCATCAGGAGCTCCTTACCAGCGTTTCGTTTTGATGTTGTGGACGTGCGCGTGCGCGCCCTTGGCGATCGGCGCCACGACCTTGCCGATGTCGACGCCGTACTTGATCACCGTGTCGCCCTTCTTGTAGTCGCGCAGCGACACCTTGTGGCCGATCGGGATGTCGTTCTTCGCCTTGACCCGGATTTCCCTGTCCTGGTCCATGATCCAGCCGATCATCGTCTGGCCGGTCCTGATGCCCTCTACGACGACGACGCCGACGCCGTCTCCCTCGTCGTGCACGACGAAATGAATCATTGCGGTTCTCCGCTGGTGACTGGATGAAGAGGCCGCAGTCTAGCCTTCGCTTTCCGGCCAAGTCAACTATATGACCTGAATGAATCGCATGCTAAATTGGCCCGATGAACCAGGCCATCGAACCAGGCATTTCCGCCCCGGGCGCTCCCGGATTCCAGCCGCTGTACCGCGAAGTGAAGCGCCTGCTTACGCAAAGCCTCATCGAAGGCGAGTGGCCGGCGGGCGCCGCGCTGCCTTCCGAGACGCGCCTGGCCGAGCGCTACCGGGTGTCGATAGGCACGCTGAGGAAAGCGATCGACGAACTGGTCGCCGAACGCATCGTCACCCGCCACCAGGGCCGGGGAACTTTTGTCG
This sequence comes from uncultured Bordetella sp., assembly GCA_964599095.1. Classification (GTDB taxonomy): domain Bacteria; phylum Pseudomonadota; class Gammaproteobacteria; order Burkholderiales; family SG8-39; genus SZAS-79. The sequence continues at coordinate 176,586 of CAZREB010000008.1, read as the reverse complement.
CGACGCACAACGCGAACCGGCTGATGTTCCACTTCTTCCACATCGTGGGCCGCGACGGGGGCAAGGAATACCCGACCACGAAGACGCTTTCGTTCCGGCGCGGCAAGGCAGCGCTCGAGGAGGCGCGGCGCCTGGGCATCGCGCCGGGCGCGGCCGTGCTGCGGATCCGGAACCTGCTCTCGCTCGCGGGCAGCCCGGTCATCCTCGACGACATCGTGCTGCCGCAAGCCCTGTTCCCCGACCTGACCGAGAAGATCTTCACCATGCGCGACAACACGATCTACCACCTCTACCAGACGCGCTACGGCATCAACGTACTGCGCTCCAGCGAGCGCCTGTCCGCAGTGCTTGCACAGGGCGACGCCGCGAAATTGCTCAAGGTGAAAGCCGGCGCCCCCCTGCTCACGATCAACCGCACCGCGATGTCGTTTCGCGACCGGCCGGTGGAATTGCGGCGCAGCCTGGTGAATACCGCGGCGCACGAGTACGCCAGCGACCTCGGCCGGACGGACGGAATCTCATGACGGCGAAACCCGGGCGGATCGGCCTCATGAGCCCCGGCGACATGGGACAGGCGGTCGCGGTCCGCCTGAAGGAACTCGGCTTCGAAGTCTGCGCCGCGCTTGCCGGGCGCAGCGAGCGCACCAAACGGCTGGCCGCCTCCGCAGGGCTGACCGACAGCGGCGACCTCGGCGGCCTGCTCAACGATTGCGATGTGCTCCTGTCGATCATCGACCCGGGCTCGGCCATGGCGATCGCAGCCGACGTGGCACGGCTCCTTCCCGGCATCGGCAAGCCGCTCCTGTTCGTCGACTGCAACGCGCTCTCCCCGCACTCCAAGACCGAGATGCAGGGGCTGGTCGAGGCCTCGGGGGCGAGTTTTGTCGACGGCGCCATCATCGGCCCGCCGCCGCGCGGCGCCGGGCGCATCCGGCTCTATGCTTCGGGAAGGCGCGCCGCCGAAGTGATGCAATTCAGGCACGAGGCGATCACGGTGCGCGTGGTCAGCGAACGCGTCGGCGACGCCGCGGCGGTGAAGATGTGTTACGGCGGCGTGACCAAGGGCACCGTTTCATTGCTGACCGAATTGCTGATCGCGGCGCGGCGCCTCGGCGTGGAGGATGTCCTCGACGAAGAGATGCGCGCGAGCCAGCCGGCGATCCGCGACTGGATCCTGCGCAACCTGCCGTCGATGCCGCCCAAGGCCTATCGCTGGGTGCCCGAGACCAGGGAGATCGCTGCGACTTTCGAGACCGCCGGCCTGACGCCGCTGCTGATGCAGGGCTCGGCACGGATGTACGAAGCGATTGCGAAGACCGACTTGGGCAAGGAGGCGCCCGAGGACGCACGCGACCGCGCGCGCAACGGCGCGCAGGTCATCGGCGCACTCGACGAGGGGATGCCGAAAAAGCCGACGGTGTAAGCCGATTGCAATGCAGTCGCGTTAGTCTCGGGACATGAATCGTTTCGACCGCCGCCGGTTCCTCCAGTCTCTCGCTGCTCTGGGTGTTTATTCGACCGCTTCACCAGCCCGCGCGCAGCTCCTCGACAAACCGCGCTTCGCCGCCTATCCCTTCAGCCTCGGCATTGCCTCGGGCTATCCGCTGCCCGCCAGTGTCATGCTCTGGACGCGCCTCGCCCCGGTACCGGGGGCGCCCGGCGGAGGCATGCCGGCGGGCGTGGTGCCGGTCCGCTGGGAAGTAGCGCGCGACGAGAAGTTCGCGCACATCGCGGCAGCCGGGACGGCCCATGCCACACCCGACTGGGCGCACTCGATCCATGCCGAAGCCACCGGCCTCGAACCCGCGCGCTGGTACTGGTATCGATTTATCGCCGGCGACGTCGCGAGCCCGGTCGGCCGCACGCGGACCGCGCCGGGCCCGGCCTCCAAACCGGACAAGCTCCGGTTCGCGTTCGCCTCGTGCCAGCAGTACGAGCAAGGCTACTTCGGCGCTTGGCGCCACGCCGCGGCGGATGACCTCGACCTGGTCGCGTTCCTCGGCGACTACATCTACGAAGCCTCCTGGGGCCGCGACCACGTGCGCAAGCACAACGCGCCGGAGCCGCATACCCTCGAGGACTACCGGGGCCGGTATGCGCTGTACAAGGCGGATGCCGACCTGCAACTCGCGCAGGCCGCCTGCCCGTGGATCTACACCTGGGACGACCACGAAGTCGAGAACGACTACGCCAACGACCGCTCCGAGAACGCCGACAGCCCCGAGTGGTTCCTCGCGCGCCGGGCCGCCGCGTACAAGGCCTACTACGAGCACCAGCCGCTCAGGCCCGAGATGGTGCCGTTCGGCCCGAATGCGCGGCTCTATACGCGCCTCGCGTTCGGCACCCTCGCGAACTTCCATGTGCTCGACGACCGCCAATACCGCGCGCCCCAGGCCTGCCCGCGGCTCGGGCGCGGCGGATCCAACGTAGTCGACGCAGCCGAGTGCACCGACCTTGCGGACCCGGCGCGCACCATGCTCGGCGCCGAACAGGAGCGCTGGCTCGAAGCCGGCCTGCGCGCCACACGGGCAAAGTGGACGGTGCTCGCCCAGCAAACGACCCTGGCGCAGTTCGACCAGAAGGCGGGGCCCGGGCGTACCGCGTGGACCGACGGCTGGGACGGTTACCCGGCTGCGCGCCGGAAGCTCGTCGATTCGATCGCAGGCAACAAGGTGGCCAACCCGGTGGTGATCGGCGGCGACGTGCACATGTTCTACGTGAACGACATCAAGCGCGACTTCGACAACCCGGCTTCGCCGACGGTGGCGAGCGAAATCGTCGGCACTTCGATCACTTCGCAGGCCCGGCCGCAGGCCTCGGTGGACAAGCTGATGCCGGACAACCCGCACATCCGCTTCGCGAACAGCCAGTTCCGCGGATACACGCGCGTCGAAGTCACCGAAACGCGCATGATTGTGGACCTGCGCGCGATGGAAAGCGTGGCGCGCCGGGATGCGCCGTGCAGCACGCTCGCGACTTTCGTCGTCGAGGACGGCAGGCCGGGCCCGCAGAAAGCCTGAAGCGTGGCGCCGCGCCGAGACCGCTAAGCCTTGCGCCGGATCTCCTCCATCGCAAGGTCGCGCAGGTCGCGCAGCGTCGCCATGCTTGCCTCGGAAAAGTCGCGCGGCCGGGTGTCGGCAATGCACAGGGTCCCGATGCAGTCGTAATCACCGAGGAGCAGCGGCGCGCCGGCATAGAACCTGAGCCGCGGGGAGTGCACCACCAGCGGGTTGTCGGCAAAACGGTCGTCGAGCAGCGTGTCGGGCACTACCAGCTCCTCGCTGCTGTGGACAACGTGGGCGCAAAACGCCATATCCCGGGAAGTCTCGTTGACCTCCATGCCGACGCAGGACTTGAACCACTGGCGATCGCCGTCGACCAGGCTGACCAGCGCGATCGGCACGCCGAACGCCGCGCGGGCGATGCGAGTCAGCCTGTCGAACCGCTCTTCCGGCGGCGTATCCAGGATCGCGAGCGAATGCAACGCGGCGAGCCGGCGCATTTCGCCGACCGGCACTTTCGCCCTGATCCACCGGCTGGCGGCCCGCAGTGCCCAGGCGCGGATCTTCGTACGCGCATAGCTCTGGCTGAAGGGCGCGGCCAGCCAGTCCGTGGCGACGCTCTTCTCGAAGCTTGCGGGGTGCTCGCCTGAAGTCACGAGGACTATGGAAACGCGCACCTCGCCTTCGCGTTCGGCCGCGCGGATCGCACGGGCAGCGGCCTCGCCGTCCACCAGCGGCGGATTGTGCTCGATCATCACCAGCGCCGGCCTGTCCTTGGCGACTCGGCGCACGAATTCCGTGTCTTCGCCGACCACCACGCAGGGCAAGCCTTCGCTCGCCACCGCTTCCTTGAGCTGCTGCGCCAACGACGGGTCGGCCAGGCGGAGGATCACCGGCCGGGCGAAGTTCGCCTTGTCGATCGCGGTGTCGGCGAGGAATCGGTTGCGGGCCGCCGATCGGTTCGTTCCGGACTCGCCGTGCAGTTCGATCGCCAGCCCCTCGGCGGCGCCGAAGACGTCGATCGAGGCACCTTCCTCGCGCAGGGCCGCGCGCGCATCGTCGACGAGCCGTTCGATCGCGTTGTCGGTGCGCAACGGATCGTGGTGGGTCAAGGCAACTCGTTTGACGCCGGCATCCCTGCATACACGGACCGCGTATTCCACCGAACTGTGCCCCCACCCGAGCTTGGCCGGGAAATCTGCCGAAACGTATTGGGCGTCGTGGATCACGAGGTCGGCGCCGGCGACGAAATCCGCGTAATGGCGGTCGATGCCCGTGATCGCGCATTTGCCCGACAACAAGGCCGGCGAATGCGGTTCGTGATCGCAGCAGTAAACCAGCACCGCTCCGTCCGCCTCGAATCGATAGCCGAGCGTCAAGGCGGTATGGTTGAGGTAGCGGGTGGAGATCCGCACATCGCCGACGTTGAAAATGCCTTCGACGAGATCGTGATAACGGATCGTCGCCCCGAGGTGCTCGAGCGCCACCGGGAAATAGGTGTGCTCCATCTGGCCTGAAAGCGCTGTCCTGACGCTCTCGGACAGCCCCTTCGGGCCGTAGATGTTCCACGAATTGCCGGGAATGAACAGGGGCGCAAAGAAAGGCACGCCCTGGATATGGTCCCAGTGCGTGTGGCTGAACAGGAGATGGCCATCCACCGGGCCCTTCGAATTGCGAACGAGGTGCTGTCCCAGCGCATGCCCGCCGGTTCCGCAATCGATCACGATGAGTGTCCCCGAGGCGGTGCGCAACTCCACGCAGGAAGTATTGCCGCCGTAGCGGACAGTGTCCGGACCGGGCTTCGCCAACGATCCGCGAGTGCCCCAGAATGTAATCTTCATCGCGACTTGCAGCTCATCGTTCGGGCCATCCGCCTGAAAACGCGCTCCCCGGCGCGCGACCGGTTCGACGTGCGCCTGCCACCCCCTGGAGGAACGATCCCCCCATGCGGATTCTCGGGCACTCTATTTCGCCATCCTTTGCGCTGCGTCAATGAGCGTCGATCGTTGCGGGGCGCGGCCGGGGCCCGCCAAGCGGGCTCCGCGACCGGGTTCGCCTATTCGATCTTCGCGCCGGACTCGCGGATCACGCGGCCCCACTTTTCGCGGTCGCTGCGGATCTGGGCGGCCATCTGTTCCGGCGTGCTGCCCAGGACCTCGCCGCCCTGCCGGGTGATGATATCCCTCACCTCCGCCGAATCGAGGCTCTTTGCGACGTCGGCGTTGACTTTGGCGATGATTTCGCGCGGCGTGCCGGCCGGCGCCATGATCCCGAACCAGCTGTCGGCCGCGAACCCCTTGAGCCCGGCCTCCGAAACCGTCGGCAGGTCCGGCAGCACGGGCGAGCGGCGCGACGAAGCCACCGCGATGCCGCGCAGCTTGCCGGAGCGCACATGCGGCAGCGACGAAGGGATGCTGTCGAACAGGACGACCACCGTGCCCGCGAGAAGATCGACCATCGCCGGGGCGCTGCCCTTGTAGGGAATGTGGTTTGCGCCGAATCCGGCCATCGACTTCATCAGCTCGTATTCGAGGTGCGACAGCGTGCCGTTGCCCTGGGAGGCGAAATTGGCCCGGCCGCCCTGCGCCTTCAGGAAGGCGATCAGCTCGGCGAGGTTCTTTGCCGGCACCGACGGATTGGCCACCAGGATGTGCGGCACGTTGGCCACCAGGCTCACCGGCGCGAGGTCTTTCTCGATGTCGTACCCCAGCTTGGCGTAGAGGCCCATGCTGACCGCATGCGTGGTCACTGCAGCCATGAAGAGCGTGTAGCCGTCCGGTGCCGACTTCGCGGCTGCTTCGGCCCCGATGTTGCCGCCCGCGCCGGGGCGGTTGTCCGCGACGACGCTCTGGCCCCAGGTTTCGGTGAGCTTCTTGCCGAGCGCACGGGTCAGCAGGTCGGCCGCGCCCGACGGCGGGAAAGGCACGATGATGTGGACCGCCTTCGACGGATAGGTCTGCGCGGCGAGCGGCAGGGCAGCCATGGCGAGAAGCGCCGCTGCAAAACTGCGAAACAGGATGCTCATGGAGTGCTCTCCGGGGATGGTCGACGGCTTAGCGTAGCCCAGATGCGGATATCCTGTCAGTCACCATTCCATAAACCCGCGGGAGAAACTGCATGGACCTGGTCATCCGGAACGCGCGGCCCGCCGATGGCGCACCCGGCGGCCCCACCGTGGACATCGGCATCGAGAAAGGGCGCATCGTCGCGATCGAGCGCTCCATCAAGGCGCAGGCGCCTTCGTACGACGCCGGAGGCTGCCTCGCCTGCGCGGGGCTGGTCGAAACGCATATCCATATCGACAAGTCGCGCATCGTCGATCGCTGCGCGCCGCAGCCGCGCGCAACCTATTCGCCGGTCAAGGGCGTCGCGCCGATCAAGGACACGATGACGCTCGAGGACACCTACAAGCGTGCCGAAAAAACGCTGCAGGAATGCATCTTGCACGGCACGACGCGGATGCGCACGCAGGTCGAGGTCGATCCGGGCATCGGCATGCGCGGATTCGATGCCGTCGAGCAGCTGGCGAAAGATTACAAGTGGGCGATCGACGTGGAAATGTGCGTGTTCCCCCAGGAAGGCCTGACCAACTATCCGGGCACCGACGAACTGCTGGTCGAGGCGATGAAGCGCGGCGCCAGAGTGATCGGCGGCGCGCCGCGCTACGACACCGACGGCCCGGCGCAGATCGAGCGCATCTTCGAGCTGGCGCGCGAATTCGACGCCGACATCGACATCCATCTCGACGTCGGCCCGACGCCCGACGGGATGTACGTGCACCAGGTGCGCGAACTCACCGAGAAATACAAGCGCGGCGGGCGTGTCGTGGTCGGCCACATGGCCAAGCTCTCGCTGTTGCCGCCGGCCGAAGTTGCGAAGATCGCCAAGCAACTTGCCGATGCCGGTGTCGGCGTGACCGTGCTGCCGGCCACCGACCTCTTCCTGATGGGACGGCACCAGGATCACGGCGTGCTGCGCGGCGTGGCCGACGCGAACCTGCTGTGCGAGCACGGCGTGAACTGCTCGCTGTCGTCGAACAACATCCTGAACCCGGCCACGCCCTTCGGCGACTGCTCGCTGATCCGGATGGCGAACCTGTACGCCAACGTGGTGCAGCTCGACCGCTCCGAGCAGGTGGCCGAGTGCTTCAGCATGCTGACCGAACGCTCCGCGAAGCTCTTGAACCTAGAGGACTACGGCCTCGAGGTCGGCAACCCGGGCGACGTGGTGATCATCAACGCGCAAACGCCATTGCAGGCGATCTCCGAAGTCGCGCAGCCGCTGGCCTCGTTCAAGCACGGCAGGCAGACCATGCGCTGGAGCGCGCCGGAACTGGTCCGGCCCTGAGATCGCACCGAAAACGTACCGGTACCGGTACATCAACTGGCCGGAGAGCCAATAACTGCGCGGGTCTCCGGAAGCAAAAGTGCTGAAATCGGGCCCGGGATCAACCCGGATTGAGCCTGCCCGCGACCTCCACCAGCCGGGCCGCGACGGCCTCGAGGATTTTCTGGTGTGCGGCATCCTTCAGTTTTCCATCCGCGTCGAAGGCCTCCGCCGGACGCGTGATGCCCAGCTGCTGCGGCAGCACGATCGCCTCGAGCGAGGCCAGGATCTGCCTCAGGTGCTGCAGGCCGCGGATGCCGGCGGGCGCGCCGGCCGCCGCCGAAACCAGGGCGGCCACCTTGCCGCTGTAGGGCACCTTGCCGGTTTCGCCCGGTATCGCGCGCGAGACCCAGTCGAGCGTGTTCTTGAGGAGCGACGATACCGACGCATTGTTCTCCGGCGATGCGATCAGGAATCCGTGATGCGCCTTGAAAATCGCCTTGAGCGCCATCGCGCCTGCCGGCACGCCCTCGGCCGCCTCCAGGTCGCCGTCGTAGATCGGCAACGAGTAGTCGCGCAGGTCGATCAGCGTCGCCTCGCCGCCGGCTTTCGATATCGCCGCGGCACCGAGCGCCGCGAGCATCTTGTTGAACGACTTCGACCGGACGCTGCCGGAAAAGACGAGGATCTTCGGTTTCATATGGCCGCCTTGCGGTTGGCCCACTCGGTAAACAGGTCCGCGGCCTGCCCGATCAGTTCCGGCTGGTCGCGCAGGTAGTGCGTGCCCGGCTTGATGCGGTGGAATTCCTCGCGCCCCTTGCACGCCTTGGACCATTCCCGGATGTCGCCAGGGAAGATCGAACCGTCGGCGGTGAACTCCAGATTCAATACCGGGATCGTCGTCTTCGCGAGGCTCGCGGGTCCGTCGGCGCGCGACTCCGGCGACCATTGCGACAGCCATGCGGTAAGCGACGTATAGCGCGCGAGGTTGTTGACGCTGTAGTTCGCCGCGCGTGCGCCGCTGCGCCCATCCCCGCCGCTCAAGCCCCGGTTGCCGCCGGGCTTGCGGTCGTTCGGGTCGAGCGTGAGGTCGATGAACCGCGGGTCCGCATACGTGCGATAGACGACGAACGCCTCGTCCTGGATCGGTTCCGGCAGCGAGCGCAGGTGCTTGAGTCGCGCCTTGGCCCACTGCGTGATCCGGTCGATGCGCGCGTCCTGCGCTTCCCGCACCTTCTGCACGAAGGCCGGATCGAACGGGATCCTGTGCTTCGGGTCATAGATGTCGAGTTCCGGATCGCGAGCGAGCGGATCGCGCTCGTCGGTCACCGAGGCGTCGATCTGCCGCGACATCAGCCGGTAGCGCCCGAGGTGCGCCGCCATCAGCGCAAGCCCGTCGACGCGCGGGAACTCGTCCTGCGCGAGCGGGATCGGGTCGCCCGCCGGGGTGTCCCTGATCGTCAGGTGCTCGGCCTGCGCGGCGTAGAACGCCGTCAGCGATGCGCCGCCCGAATTGCCGATCAGGAAGACCTTGTCGAAACGCTCGCGCATCCATTTCACGCCGACCCCGAGGTCCTGGATCACGCGCTCCATCAGCAGTACGTTGTCGTTGCCTGCATAGCGCGAGTTCAGCGCAAGCGTGCTGATCCCGCGCCGGGCCAGCGGTTCGAGCAGGTAATGGCCCATCAGGTTGCTGGTCGGATGCATCACGATCGCGCCGATGCGGCCGCGCGAAGGTCCGGCCAGTGCGCCGTAGATTTTCGGGTTGCCCGATTGCAGGCCGGACTGGCTTTCGAACGCCGCGCCGGGCTTTACGCTGAGGACTACGAGATTCAGGTCGGTCATCGGGCGGTTCCGGTTGAATTTGCGGTCATGCGCTCGCAGCCGGCCTGCGCTGCGGCCGCGCCTCTTGCCACGTCCAGGATCCAACCCGGATCCGCAGGCACCGCATCGCCGCGCCAGGCCACGTGCCCGTCCGGGCGGACCAGCACGTAGCGGCGCTCGTACAACGCGGACGCTTCGGGGTTGTCGATGCGCGATTCGGTAAAGGGCACGCCGCGCGCTTTCGCCGCTGCCGCGAACGAGCCCTCGGTGGCCTGACCGAAGTTGAACAATGCGAACCCCTCGCGCGGCACGAGGTCCAGCGTGGAGCGCTTGTCGCCGAGCCACACATGCGGCGCACGGTGCCCGGGACGTGACGTCGGGTGGTAGACCTGCGCGGTGTCCGGCGTCGGCGGTGTTCCGTCCGGGACGATAAGCGGCGAGCCCTCGTACCTGAATCCCAGGTGCATGCCGCTCGCCGACCAGGTCTTCTTCTGGCTGTGGATGTTCTCGGCCGCGGCCTCGCGCGCCTTGCGGCCGCGCTCCGAGTCCTCGTCGATCTCGGGAGGAAGCGCCATCAAAGTCGCCACGCGATCGAAGTTCGAGCCGGCTTCGACGGTGTTGCGAACGCCTACGGGCCGGCGCTCGATCTCGTAGGTATCGAGCAGCGACTCGTCCCCCCATCCTTCGAAGACCGCCGCGAACTTCCACCCGAGGTCGGCCGCATCCGCAATGGCCGTGTTCATGCCGAACCCGCCGGTGGGATTGAACAGGTGCGCCGAATCGCCGCACAGGAACACCCGCCCCTTGCGATAGTGTTCCGCCACGACCTGGTAGCCGGCCCATGGCTGCACCGAAAGCACGTTGATCGGGATGCGCCTGCCGATCGCCTTGCAGATGCGCTCGGCCGGATCCATCGTGTCGTTCTCGTCGATGAAGTAGGTGTTGTAGGTCCAGCGGCTGTTGCCGTCGATCGTGATGAAGACGCCTCTCAGGTCCGGCGCGAGTGTCCACAGCAACGTGCCCGGGCCGCGCGGATGCGATTTCAGGAACTCCGGCGCATCGAAATAGATGCTCTGGTTGCGCGCGAGCACGCCGCGCCCGGTGAACTCGATGCCGAGGGTGCGCCGCACGAGGCTGCGGCCGCCGTCGCAACCGACCATGTATTGCGCATGCACGGTTTCGCGGGCCGAGCCGTCGGTCTTCTCGATCTCGGCAGTCACGCCGGAGTCGTCCTGATCGAACGAAACCAGCCGCCAGTTGTGCCGGACTTCGACGTTCCGGCAGGACCGGGCGAATTCGCACAGCACCGGCTCGATGAAGTTCTGCCCGATCTGCGTCTTGAAGTACGGCGACCACGCAATGTCCGGAATCTTCACCGCCGCCGCCTGGAACGCAGCGGTCGAGCCGAGCGAGAAGCGGGTGATCTCGAAGCCGTTCAACCGCGTCGAGAAGATCACGTCGATCGGGTAGTCGAACGGCAGGCTCGCCTCCAGCATCCGCTCGGCCAGGCCCCAGCGCCGGAAGATCTCCATCGAGCGCTGCCCGGCCATGTTGGCGCGCGGGTGCGGGTTGGTGCCGTCGGTTTCGTCCACCAGCAGGCACCCCGCGCCGCGCCAGCCGAGGTCGGCGGCCAGCGTCGCGCCCGCCGGGCCGCCGCCGATGACCAGGACCGGGACTTCGCGAACCTTCGGTGCGGGCATTGTTTCGACCCGGCTACTCAACTTTCGCGCCGCTTTCCTTCACCGCGCGCGCCCAGCGCACCCGCTCGGCCTTGAGGAATTCCGCGAACTCCGCCGTCGTGCCGCTCCCGGGGATCGCGCCGATCCGGAGCAGGTAATCGCGCAACTTCGGCGCGGCCAACGCGCGGTTGACGTCCTCGTTGAGCTTCTTTTGCACCGCCGCCGGCACGCCGGCATTGGTGACGTAACCGAACCATGCGGTGCTGTCGAAGAACTCCGGCATCCCGGCCTCGGCGAACGTCGGTACCTCCGGCAGTCCGGGTGAGCGCACCGGCGAGGCAATCGCAATTGCGCGCAGCTTTCCGGATTTCACCTGCGGCGCCGCGACGAACGACACGGTGAAATAGACCTGGATCTGTCCGGCGATCAGCGCGTTCATGCCATCGGCGTCGCCCTTGTAAGGCACGCGGACCACCTCCGCGCCGACGGCCTTCTCGAACAGCACCAGCGAGATATGCGCCGAGTTGCCCGCGCCCGGATAGCCTCCGTTCAGCGCGCCGGGTTTCGCCTTGATCAGCGCGACCAGCTCCTTGAGGTTGCCGGCCGGCACCTGCGGATTGACCAGCAGCACGTTCGCGATCTTGGCCAGCAGGCTGACCGGCACGAAGTCCTTGTCCGGGTCGAAAGGCAGGTTGGGATAGAGGTTCGGGTTGACCGCGAAAGTGGACGTGGCGACCATCGCAAGCGTGTAACCGTCCGCCGGTGCCTTGGCGGCGATGCCCAGGCCGAGGTTGCCCCCGGCGCCGGCGCGGTTCTCGACCACCACGGCCTGCTTCCAGCTTTCGGCCAGCCGGTCCGCGACCAGGCGACTCAGCGTGTCCGACGGCCCGCCCGGCGGGAAGGGCACGACGATCTTCACCGGCCGATTGGGAAACTCCTCGGCCGGTTGGGCCAGGACCGCGCCGCTCAGGGCCAACGCAACTGCCGCAATGAGCGCCCTCATGAGACCGAGGGTCCCTGGCCCGTGCCGCCATTCTTGTAGTAGGTGCGCATTTCCTCGATCTTGCCGAGCAGCGCGCGTGCCTGCTCGCCCTTGGCCTTCATGACGTCCGGCGCCGCGGTCTGGTACACGAGCTCCAGACGGATGCCGTTCGGGTCGTAAAAGTAGATCGAGTCGAAGATCTTGTGGTCGATCGGGCCGAGCACTTCGACGCCCGCGCCTTCGAGGCGCTTCTTCATGACCTCGAGCGCCTCCGGGCTGTCGACCTGGAAGGCGAAGTGCGTCAGCCACGACGGCGTCTGCGGATCGGGCACGGTGGCCATGCCGTCGAACAGGTCGAAAAAGCCGATCGAGCTGCCGTCGCCGAGTTCGAAGAAGATGTGGCAGTACGGCCGGAAGTCGCCGGTGCTGGGCACGCGGTCGTGATAGACGACGAAGCTCAAGGGCAGGCCGAGGATATCCTCGTAGAAATGCCGGGTCTCCTCGGCGTTGCGGCAACGGAACCCGCAGTGGTGGTGACCATAGATCGTGGGCGCCTGGCGCTTGCCCACGTTGAACAACGCTTGCCGCATCGGTGGTACCGCTTCTTTCAGCATGGCTGTGCCTCCTGTTCGGAATTCAGGGTGGTGGAGCGATTGCATTTATTGGACCGTTGCGCCGCTTTCCTTGACTGCGCGCCCCCAGCGCACGCGGTCGTTGCGCACGAGGTCGGCCGCTTCCTGCGGCGTGGAATTGAACGGAAAAAAGCCGAACTGCGCGAGCCGCGCCGCGAATTCCGGCGCCGACACGATGCGGTTGATCTCGTGGTTGAGCTTGGCGACGACTTCGCCCGGCACGCCCGCGTTGGTGACCAGCCCGAACCAGGCGGTCAGGTCGAAGAAGCCCGGCATCCCGGCTTCGGCGAAGGTCGGCACATTCGGCATGATCGGGGTGCGCTGGGCGGAGGCGATCGCAATGCCCTTCAGCTTGCCTGCCGAGATCAGCGTTCCGGCCTGCTGGGACACGGTGAAATACAAGTCGACTTCGCCGCTCATGAGTGCGGTATGCACATTGGCATCGCCCTTGTAAGGCACGCTGACGAACTTCACGCCGGCGGCCTTCATGAACAGGTCGTTCGCCACCTGGCTGGCGGTGCTCGCGTACCCGCCGTTGAGCGAGCCGGGCTTCGATTTCATCAAGGCGACCAACTCGGCGAGGTTGTTCGCCGCGACCCCCGGCCGGATGACCAGCGCGTAGGCGACCTTGGCAAAGATCGCGATCGGCACGAAGTCCTTGTCCGGGTCGTAAGGCAGGTTCGGGTAGAGGTTCGGGTTGATCGCCGAGGTCGTGGCGGTAATGATCGCCAGCGTGTAGCCGTCGCGCGGGGCTTTCGCCGCTTCGCCCAGGCCGATGTTGCCGCCCGCGCCGGCCTTGTTCTCGACGATGAAGGGCTGCTTGAGCGAGACGCGCAATTGATCCGCGATCAGCCTGGCGATCGTGTCGGTCGGCCCGCCGGGCGGGAACGGCATCACGATCTTGACGGGGCGCTCGGGATAAGCGCCCGAGGGCGATTGCGCGTATGCGGCGAAGGCAAACAATAGCGCCGCAAGGGTGGCCTGCATCAGCTTGAACATTGAACTTCCTCCTTGGGTGACGTGTTCGTCTCAGCGAACATCGAAAAAATCGTAGACCGGTCCCGCCGGCGGCACTCGCGTGCCCAGTCCGACCGCAACCACCCGGTTCAGCCAGTCGTAGCGCTCGTCGGCCGCCTCGAAGAAAGCCGCCACCCGATACCAGTGATCGGCTGCGGGCAGGTCGGCGCCGGTGCGTTCGACCGCGAGCGTTTCAGCCGACGCGAGTCGGTAGCCTTCATAGCGCATCGCGATCATGCAGCCGTCGTGCGTCCTCAGCGCCAGCCGCACGTCGAGCTGGCGCACGCCGTCGGTCCGGATGCGGATCCAGTCGGTGCCGCCGGTTGCAACGGTCCCCTTGAGCTTCGGGCCTTCGAAACCGCCGCCCGCGACGACGGCCAGCCGCCGGCCGCCGAGCGGGGTCGTGCCGAAGGCATGGGCGCCGCCGACGTCGACCTGCAGGCGGAAGAGGAACTCCCCCTCGAACACCGCGCGCGGCGCGCTCACGCGGCCAGCCCTTTCTCATGCATCCACGACCGGATGCGCGCGACGGCGATGTCGGCGGCGTCGGGCTGGTTGATGAAGTAGTGATTGAATTTCTTCAGTTCGATATAGGTGCACAGATCGGGCCGGACTGCGTCCTTCAGCGCCAGGCCGTCGGAGACGAGCGAGCCCTGGTCCGACGTCAGCGACATGATCGCGACCGGCACCGTGACTTCCGGCAGGTTCTTCAGTGCATCGCCGTTCGACCGCGTGGGGCTCCACACCGAAGACCAGCTGCGCAGCGTCGTGAACCGCCCCATCGGGCCGGCCGCTTCGTTGGCGAGGCGCGGGTCGCCGTAGATGCTGCCGGGCTCGCGGTCGCTCGGGTCGAGCGTCAGGTCGAGCAGGCGCGGATCGGCCACCGTGCGGTGGACGACGAACGCGCGGTCGCGGATGCCCTTCCTGCCGAGCCGCTCCAGTTCGCTGACCACCCAGTTGTCGATGCGGGTCATCCGCGCCATCTGCGCGGCCCGATACTTCTCCAGCCACTTGCGGTCGTACGGGGGCTTGCGTCCCTCGGCGTAGAGGTCGAGGTCGGGGTCGCGCGAATCCGGGTCGCGCTCGTCGGTCAGCGATGGATCGATCCAGTATTGCAGGATCTGGCTGCGTGACTGGCTCGAGGCGATCAGGAGCAGCGCATCGGCCGGCACCAGGCCGGCCTTGGTCAGGTCGGGCGGATCGCCGGCCGGCGTCGCAGTGACCGACGGCTTCTCGGCCTGGCGCTGGTAGAAAGCCACCAGCGGCCCGCCGCCGCTGAACCCGCACAGCACCACTTTCTTCCAGCCGAGCTTCTCGCGCGCCCACCGGATCGCGGCGCGGATATCGAGCAGGCAGTTCTCGAGGATCACGACCGCGTCGTTGCCCGCGTACCGGGTATTCAGCCCCATCACCGGCAGGCCGGTCTTCGCGATCGGCTCGAGCAGGTGGTGGCCGAGGAAGTTCGACATCGGGTGGACCAGGATGACCCCGACCTCGCCGGTCGCGACATCGGAGCGCACCAGGTTTGCGAAAACCCGCGGGTAGAGGCGCGCGATGCCCGAATGCAGCTCGAGCGCCGAAGCGGTGGTCCCGGCTTCGATCGGGATGGATTGCAGCAGGCGGTGCAGCGGCCGGGTCATGGGTTCGGGCAAAAGTTCGTTATTACGTATTGCGTAACTCGATTATTATTAGTATAACTACGAATCGTTCCAGGCCGACATGAAAATCTCGAAACACCCGGTGCCGCGCCAAGCCAAGGCGTCAGGCGGCGTGCAATCCCTCGAGACCGGGATGCGCATCCTTTCGGCATTCATGGAGCTCGATCCGCTGCCGATGCTGAAGGAAATCGCGCAAAAGGCCGGCATGCCGCCGGCCAAGGCGCATCGCTATCTTGCGAGTTTTTGCCGGACCGGCTACGTCGAGCGCGACGCCGAATCGGGCCGCTACAGGCTGGGCAGCCTCGCGTTGCGCCTCGGCCTGTCCGCGATGAACGGCCTGGACATCGTGCGCGTCGCACGCCCGTTGCTCTCGGGGGCGCGCGACAGCCTGCAGCACGCGGTGCTGCTCGCGATCTGGGGCTCGCGGGGCCCGACCGTCGTGCATGTGGAGCAACCCCGGTCGGCGATCACGGTGACGACCCGCATAGGCCTCGTCCTCCCGCTCCTTTCGTCATCCACCGGCCGCGTATTCGGCGCATGGCTGCCGCGCGCCGATACGCATGCGCTGCTGGCACAAGAACTTGCGAGCGCCGCACGCAGCCGGCCGCCGGGCGTGCCGACGACCATGGCGCAGGCCGAGGCCCTGTTCGCGGAAGTCCGCAAGCACGGCATCGGGCGGGTCATGGGGCAGTTGAATCCCGGCGTCAGCGCGCTGAGCGCCCCGGTGCTCGATCACGCAGGGCAAATCGTCGCGGTAATCTCCACGCTGGGCCCGGCGGGCTCGGTCGATACCAGCTGGAACGGCAGCCTGGCGAAGAACCTGCGCGAGCAGGCGGGCGCGCTTTCCGAGGTGCTCGGCTATCGCGGCGCTACCAAGTAGTCACTGCGCCTTTACGCCGGAAGCCTTCACCACCTTCGCCCAGCGCACGACTTCGCTCTTCAGAAGCGCATCCATGTGTTCGGGGGTCGAACCGACGATCTCGTAACCGTAGCCTTCGATCGCCTCCTTCGACTTGGGCTGCGCCATCGCCTTGACGATCTCGGCGTTCAGCCGCTGCACGATCGCCGGCGGCGTTCCTGCGGGAGCGAAGATCCCGTACCACAGCGAGTTGTCGTAGCCCGGCACGCCCGATTCCTGCACCGTAGGCACCTGCGGCAGCACATGCGAGCGCTTGGTCGTCGTGACCGCAAGCGCACGGAACTTGCCCGCCTGGATCTGCGCCAGCGACGACGAAATCGAGTCGAACACCAGGTCGACCTCGCGGCCGAGCAACGCGGCAACCACCGGTCCGCTGCCCTTGTACGGCACATGCGTGAGGTCGATGCCCACCGCGGCCTTGAAATCCTCGACCGAAAGGAAGATCGACGGGCCGGGCGAGCCGAAGTTCAGCTTGCCCGGATTCGCCTTGGCGGCGTTGATCAGGTCCTGCAACGTCTGCATCGGCGCTTGGGCGTGGACGATCACCGCGATGGGGAGCTTCGCGGCGAGCGTGATCGACGCAAAGTCCTTCACGGTGTCGTAGGGAAGCTTGGCGATCAGCGAAGCGTTGACCGCGTGCGCAGTGAGCAGCATCCCCATCGTGTACCCGTCGGGCGCCGACTTGGCCACCGCATCCGCGCCGATCGAGGAGCCTGCGCCCGGCTTGTAGTCGATCAGCACCGATTGGCCCAGGCTCTTGCTCATCTCGTTGGCGATCGGGCGCGCGAGGATGTCCGAACTGCCGCCGGGCGGGTAGGCCATGATGAAACGGATCGGCTTTGCCGGCCAGGTCTGCGCCAGGGCCGGAAATGCAATCGTCGCCGCAAGTACGAACCCGAACAGTCGCTTCGTCATTTCGTCTCCCCTTTGGTTGTTTGATCGCCCCGGACAGGCGCAGGCGCCGTCCCGGGTCTATCGGCAGTGCAGGTTTCCGGAATTCTGCACCGGGTTGCGGCAGTCCTGCTCGTTGATGCGGCGCGATTCGTCCATCGGCGGCGTGCGTTGCGTGCCGGCCTGCGGATCGCTGCCGTACAGCATGCCGATACCGGCCGCGCCGATGAAGGCACCTGCCGGCGGGACGTCGCCGAACCGGATGCTGACGCCGCTCGAAGAGAACGACGAGCCGGGCCCGACCGTGGGCACTGTCGCCGAGCGACCCATGTTGCCGACCTGGAATCCGAGATTTGCGTTGCAGCCGGCAAGCAGCGCCGCCGCTGCGAACAGCGCGAAGATGCGATCCATCGGCTAGTCTCGCGCCGCCCGGCGCAGGCGGTCAAGCACGGCGCGCCATTCGGGCGAGTCGGGCGGGGATTCGATCAGCAGCATCTTCGAGCCGGTGCCGTCGAGCTCGCGCAACGCGGAATAGAGCTTCTGCGCGTAGGCCACCGGGTCCTTGGGCAGGCGCACCCAGAAATCGACGCGATCATCCGGCGGCGAAAGCGCAAGCACGGCGGCTTCCGATCCCAGCCGTGCGATCTCCGCATCGAGCGCTGCGGCCGGCAGCAGTCGAGCAGGTGTGCGAGGCGCGTAATGCGCAGGCAGGCTGCCGGAGACGCGCGGCGCATCTGCATCGGGCAAGGTCACCGGCTCGCCGAGGGCCGTCTCGAGTTCGGCAATGCCGATCCCGCCGGGACGCAGCAGCACCGGCCGGCCGCGCGACAGGTCGACTATGGTCGATTCGATGCCCACGCCGCACGGCCCGCCGTCGAGGATGAGATCGACATCCGTGCCGAGGTCGTCGCGCACGTGCCCTGCGGTGGTCGGCGACACCCGGCCGAAGCGGTTGGCCGAAGGCGCCGCCAGGCCGCCGCCGAACGCGACCAGCAGCTCGTGCGCCAGCGGATGGGCGGGCACGCGCAGCCCGACGGTATCCTGCCCGCCGGTCACGAAATCGCCGACATTCGGCGCGCGCTTGAGGATCAGCGTCAGCGGCCCGGGCCAGAATTTCGCGGCGAGCTTGCGCGCGGCGTCCGGCACGTCGCGCGCCCATTCAAACGCCTTTTGCGCGTCGGCGAAATGCACGATTACCGGGTGGTCGCCGGGCCGGCCCTTGACTGCGTAGAGGCGGGCGATCGCCTCGCTGCTCGAGGCATCCGCCCCGAGGCCGTAGACCGTTTCGGTGGGGAACGCGACCAGCCGGCCGCGCCTGAGGAGTTCCGCGGCCCGCTGGACGTCCGGGTTCACGCCTTGGGAAGCACCGCGGCGCGTACCGCGTCCGATTGCTTCTTGCGGAATGCAGTGAGCTTTTTCGCGAGCTTCGCATCCGACAACGCGAGCATCGCGACGGCAAACAGCGCGGCATTAGCCGCGCCGGCATCGCCGATCGCGAAGGTCGCCACCGGGATGCCCTTGGGCATCTGCACGGTGGAGAGCAGCGAGTCCATGCCGTTGAGGTGCTTCGAGGGCATCGGCACGCCGAGCACCGGAAGCGTGGTGTGCGCTGCAACGACGCCGGCCAGGTGCGCGGCGGCACCCGCGCCGGCGATGATGCATTTCATGCCGCGGCCGGGCGCGGCCTTGACGAATTCCTCGACCAGGTCGGGCGTGCGGTGCGCCGACATCGCGCGCGCTTCGTACGCGATGCCGAATTCATCCAGCACCTTTGCCGCCTGCTTCATCACCTCCCAGTCGGAGGTGGAGCCCATGAGGATGCCAACGAGGGGAGCAGCCATAGTCGTTTGGTTCGTTCCGTTGTGGTTGGTCTGGTTGCGGTCAGGAAAGCTTCTTGCCGGTCAGCCGTTCAAGGGCCTCGCGGTATTTCTCGGAGGTCTTCGCAAGCACTTCGGGCGGCAGCTTCGGCGCCGGGGGCTTCTTGTCCCAGGCCAGCGTCTCGAGGTAGTCGCGCACGAACTGCTTGTCGAACGACGGCGGGCTGATGCCTACCTTGTATTCGCTGGCCGGCCAGAAGCGCGACGAATCGGCGGTCAGCACCTCGTCGATCAGCACCAGGTTGTTCTTCTCGTCGAGGCCGAACTCGAACTTCGTGTCGGCGATGATGATGCCCTTGGTCGCCGCGTAGTCCGCGGCTTCCTTGTAGAGGCGCAGCGCAACGTCGCGCACCCTGGCCGCAAGCTCGGCGCCAATCGTCTTGCTCATCTGCTCGAACGAGATGTTCTCGTCGTGCTCGCCGATCTCGGCCTTGGTGGCCGGCGTGAAGATCGGCTCGGCCAGCTTGGCCGCCTGCTGCAGTCCCTTGGGCAGTTGGATCCCGCACACCGCGCCGGTCTGCTGGTAGTCCTTCCACCCCGAGCCGATGATGTAGCCGCGAACCACCGCCTCGATCGGCAGCGGCTTGAGCTTCTTCACGACGATCGAGCGGCCGCGAACCTGCGCCTTTTCGTCGGCACCCGAAACCACCGTCTCCGGGTCGATGCCGGTCAGGTGATTGGCAATCACGTGGCCGAGCTTCGCGAACCAGAAATTGGCCATCTCGGTGAGCACCTGCCCCTTGTACGGGATCGGGTCGCCGAGCACGACGTCGAACGCCGACAGGCGATCCGAGGTGACGATCAGCATCTTGTCGGTGCCGACCGCGTAGATGTCGCGCACCTTGCCGCTGCCAAGCTTGGGCAGGCTCTTGATAGTCGCTTCGTATAGAGGTGAGGTCATTGGGGAGTTTACGGTTGGGGAGGGAACACGGGAGAACCGCGGGGCTCCCCGTGCTTGATTACGCGGCGGACTTCTCCAGTTCCATCTTCCACTTGCCTTCGGCGGCCAGGCCGTTCATGTGCGCCCGGTGCGCAAACGCCGCCTGCGCTTTCGCCGCGTTCGCCGCATCGCCGCTCCAGGCCTTGAGCGCGGTGTTCTGCAGCGCGCGCGAGTACGAGAACGTCAGCGGCCAGGGCGCATGGCCCATGCGGTTCATCGCATCCAGGTGGGCGGTTGCCGAAATATCCGTCTGCCCGCCGGACAGGAACACCACGCCCGGCAGCGCCGCCGGGACGGTGCGCTTCAGCACGCGCAGCGTGCGCTCGGCCACTTCCTCGACGCCGGCCTGGCGCGGGCAGGTGTTGCCCGAGACCACCATGCTCGCCTTGAGGATCGTGTGCTCGGAGGCCACGTTGTAGGCGGCCAGCGCGGCGAAGGTGGCCCGCAGCGTGGCTTCGGTCACCTCTTCGCAGCGCTCGATCGTGTGGCTGCCGTCGAGCAGCACTTCGGGCTCGATCATCGGCACGATCGACGCGGCCTGGCAGGCGGCCGCATAGCGCGCCAGCGCATGGGCATTGGCGTAAATGCAGGTATGCGAGGGCATGCCGTCACCGATCGTGATCACCGCGCGCCACTTGGCGAAGCGCGCGCCGAGCTTGAAGTACTCGGCCAGGCGCTTGTCGAGGCCGTCCAGCCCCTCGGTGACCTTCTCGCCGCCGGTGGTCAGCGGGATGTTGACGGTCCCCTTGTCCACCTTGATCCCCGGGATCACGCCGAGGTTGGCCAGGTAGTCGGGGAAGGCCACGCCCGCGGGATTGCTCTGGCGCAGCGTTTCGTCGTGCAGGATCACGCCGGAGACGTACTTGTTGACCCCGGGGGTGGAGAACAGCAGCCCGCGGTAGGCGCGGCGGTTGTCCTCGGTGCACGGGACGTTGACCGACTGGAAGCGCTTTTCGCAGGTGCCGGCCGACTCGTCGGCGGCCAGGATGCCCTTGCCTTTGGCGACCATCGCAGCAGCGGTTTTGGAAAGCAGTGCCTTGTCCATACAGGTCCTCGATTGATCAGGGTGAAAGGTGGTTCGCGGAGGGCTGGATTTTACCTTCTCGGCGTGTCCGCCGGGACCGCGGTTCCGGCGCCGAGCAGGCGCTTTCGCACGCGTTGCGGACCCTTCACCTTTGACCTCTTCGAGCATCGTGTGCAACAACTTCCTGAGTGGACAGGCGCGAAGTCTGGACTTCGCCGACAATAGAGTCCAATTGGAGTTATTTTGCTTGTTCATTGACTATCATCTATATATAGCCGATGCGAAACCTTCCCCGCAACGCCACGCTGCGACAGCTCCAGATCTTCGAGGCGGTGGCCCGCCATGCGAGCTTCTCGCGCGCGGCCGAAGCGCTGCACCTGACGCAGCCCTCGGTGTCGATCCAGGTCAGGAGCCTCGCCGAAACGGTCGGCCGCCCGTTGTTCGAGGCGTCCGGTCGTCGCGTTCAGCTCACCGAAGTGGGCCGCCTGCTCTACGACACCTGCACCGAGTTCTCCGCCCTGTGGTCTCGTTTCGAGGCTGCGGTGGACGACGCGGACGCGCTGCGTCGCGGCCGGCTGCGCGTATCCGTGGTGACCACGGCCAAATACTTCCTGCCCAAGGCGCTCGGCCAGTTCTGCCGGCTGCACCCGGGCATCGAGGTGGAGCTCGACGTGCAGAACCGCGAAGGCATCCTCGCGCGCCTGCGCGACCACCTAGACGATTTCCACGTCATGAGCGTGCCCCCGCTCGACTGGGCGATCGAGGCCGAACCGCTCCTCGACAACCCGCTGGTGCTGATCGCGCCGGGTGATTTTGCGCCGCCCCGCGGGCGATATTCGCTCGCCGACCTGACCGCACACCGCTTCCTGCTGCGCGAAACCGGCTCGGGTACCCGCATGGCGGTGGACGAGTACCTTTCGCGGCAGCGCATCAAGCTGCCGAACCGGATCACGCTCGGCTCGAACGAAGCCATCAAGCAGGCGGTCGCCGGCGGCATGGGGCTCGCCGTGCTTTCGCGGCACGCACTTACCGACTACGACCTGCGTGAAGTCCAGGTGCTCAAGGCCCGCGATTTCCCGATCGCCGGGGTTTGGCACATCGTCCACTGGCGCGACAAGCATTTGTCGGCCGCGGCGCAGGCCTTTCGCGGATTCCTTCGCTCGCACGCGCCGCACGCCCCGCGAACCAAACGCTGAAACTGCGCTCAAACGCCGAGCATGCCGGCCGGCCGGTGCCGTATTTGGGCGATAATGCGCCCCCTTGAATCCGCGGGGGCGCGGCCCTAACTACCGCCCCGGCAATCGCGGAACTCTAAAAATTACAAGGCTTAAGCGATGATACGGATAGAACACCTGACCAAGTCGTTCGGGCCGAAGAAGGCTGTCGACGACCTGTCATTTTCGGTCGAGCGCGGCGAGGTGCTCGGGTTCCTCGGGCCCAACGGCGCCGGCAAATCGACCACCATGCGCATGATCACCGGCTTCCTGCCGCCCACGGACGGGAAGATCTCGATCGGCGGGCACGACGTGATCGAGGACGCCCTCGCGGCCAAGCGCCTGGTGGGCTACCTGCCCGAGAATGCCGCCTCCTACCCGGACATGTCGGTCGAGGGGTTCCTCGGGTTCACCGCAGAGTTGCGCGGCCTCAGCGGCGACGCGAAGAAAAAAGCGGTCCATCGCGTCGTCGACCTCTGTTTCCTGTCTTCCGTGCTGCACCAGCAGATCGACACGCTCTCCAAGGGCTACCGGCACCGCACCTGCCTCGCCCAGTCGCTGATCCACGACCCCGAAGTCCTGATCATGGACGAGCCGACCGACGGCCTCGACCCGAACCAGAAGCACGAGGTGAGGAACCTGATCCGCGAGATGGGCAAGACCAAGGCGGTGATCTTCTCTACCCACATCCTCGAGGAAGTCGACGCGGCCTGCACCCGCGCGATCATCATCGACCGCGGCCGCATCGTGGCCAACGGCACGCCGCAGGAATTGCGCAACATGTCGGACCTCGCCGGCGCGGTCACGATCGCCTCGCCGAATGCGGACGCGGCCAGGCTTGCGGGCCTGCCGGAAGCCGCGCGGGTCGAGACCGTCAATGGTTCGCTGCGCGTCTTCCCCAAGGACAAGAATTCGCCGGCCGCCCTCGCCCGCGCGGTCGTCGACCTCGCCGGCCGCGAAGGCTGGCGCATCGATGCGCTGCGCACCGAGGAAGGCCAGCTCGACGAAGTGTTCCGCCGCATTACCCTGCCCGACACGGTGAAAAAATAATGAAAGCGAACAGTTCCGTCGCCAATATCCGGGCGATCGCCAAGCGCGAGTTGTCGTCCTACTTCACCTCGCCGGTCGCGTATGTGTTCCTCGTGATCTTCCTGCTGCTCGCCGGGTTCTTCACGTTTACCGTCGGCAGCTTCTTCGAGCGCGGCGAGGCGAGCCTCTCGTCGTTCTTCTCGTGGCATCCGTGGATCTACCTGGTGCTGGTGCCCGCGGTGGGCATGCGCGTCTGGTCCGAGGAGCGCCGCTCCGGCACGATGGAGCTGCTGCTCACGATGCCGGTGAATGCCTGGGAGGCGATCGTCGCCAAGTTCCTCGCGTCGTGGACCTTCCTCGCAATCGCGCTGGCGCTGACCTTCCCGATCGCGATCACGGTCAACGTGCTCGGCGACCCGGACAACGGCATGATCGCGGCCGGCTACATCGGCAGCTTCCTGCTCTCGGGCGCGTACCTCGCGATCACCTGCATGACCTCGGCGCTCACGCGCAACCAGGTGATCGCGTTCATCCTGTCGGTGGTGCTGTGCCTGTTCCTGATCCTCGCCGGCTTCAACCCGGTCACCGACATGATGACCCGCTGGGCGAACCCGGCGCTGGTCCAGGTCGTGGCCGCGTTCTCGGTCATCACCCATTTCGACGGGTTCCAGAAAGGCGTGATCGACACCCGCGACCTCTTCTTCTTCCTCTCGGTGATCGGATTCGCGCTGTTTGCGACTTCCGTGATCATCCGCAACCACCGGGCAGGCTGATCGACCATGAAAAAATACGAAACCTTCCTGTTCTCGGCCGTCGGGCTCGCGGCCCTTTTCATCATCCTCGTGGCGTTCAACTACCTCGCTGCGGGCGGCGCGGCGCGCGCCGACCTGACCGACGGCAAGCTCTACACGCTTTCCGACGGCACCAGGAAGATCCTGCAGAAGCTCGACGGCCCGGTGAAGCTGAGGTTGTACATCTCGCAGGGCGACAACGCGATTCCCGTCCAGTTGCGCAGCTTCGCGCAGCGCGTCGAAGACCTGGTGCGCGAGTTCCAGGCGGTTGCCGGCCCGAACCTGGTGGTCGAGAAATACAACCCCAAGCCGGACTCCGACGAGGAGGACGCCGCGCAGCTCGACGGCGTCGACCCGCAGACGCTCTTTTCCGGCGAGCAGTTCTACCTCGGCCTGTCGGTCAGCCGGCTCGACAGGAAGCAATCGATCTCGAACATCTCGCAACAGCGCGAAATGCTGCTCGAGTACGACCTGGTCAAGGCGATTTCGCGGGTCGCGAACGCCGAGCGCCCGACCATCGGCCTCATGAGCGCGGTGCCGGTGCTCGGCGCGCCCATGAACCCGATGACCCGGCAGGGCAGCGAACCCTGGGTGCTCGCCAACGAGTTGAAGCGCGACTTCAACGTCAAGGAAGTGCCGATGACCGCCGAGGCGATCGACAAGGACATCAAGGTCCTGCTCGTGATCCAGCCGCGCGACATCATGGAATCGGCCGAGTACGCGCTCGACCAGTTCGTGCTGCGCGGCGGCAAGCTGATCGCCTTCGTCGATCCGTACATGTTCTTCGACCAGCAGCCCAACCCGATGATGCCGACGATGCCGGGCCAGCCGGGTTCGTCCTCGCTGCCGCGGCTGTTCAAGGCCTGGGGCATCAACATGGACCAGGGCAAGGTGGTGGCCGACGTGACCTACGCTTCCGGCGCCGGCCAACGCTACACGCCTACCGTGATGACGCTCAACAAGACCGCGCTCAACAAGGACGACGTGGCCACCGGCCAGATCGACACGCTGCTGCTGGCGTTCTCGGGCGTGTTCGACGCGTCCAAGCCGGCCGAGGGGCTCAAGGTCACCGAGCTCGCGCGCACCTCGCCGAACTCGATGCTGGTCGACAACATCGTGGCTTCGGTCTCGGGCGACGCGGCAATGAAGGGTTTCGCACCGGACAACAAGGCCAAGCCGCTTGCGCTGCGCCTCGCCGGCAAGTTCAAGACCGCGTTCCCTGAAGGCAAGCCTGCGCCCTTCAACCAGGACAAGGACAAGAAACCTGCGGCCGATCCAGTACCGCAACTCAAGGAAGCCGCGGCCGAGAACTCGGTGGTGCTGGTGGCCGATGCCGACATGCTGGCCGACGGCGCTGCAGTCGAGGTGCAGAACATCCTCGGCCAACGGGTCGTGGTGCCGTCCAACGGCAACCTCGCGCTGGTGCAGGGCATGATCGAGCAGCTCGCCTCGGGCGACGACCTGATGAGCCTGCGCACGCGCGCCTCGAGCTTCCGGCCGCTGACCGTGGTCCGCGAAATGGAAGCGAACGCGCAGAAGCAGTACTTCGGCAAGATCAAGGAACTCGAGGACGAGCTGACCCAGACGACCGAGAAGATGCAGAAGCTGCAGAAGCAGTCCGGCGGCGTGAAGTCGGCGCAGATCCTGTCGCCCGAGCAGCAGGCCGAGCTCGATCGCTTCAAGAAGCGCGTCGTCGAGACGCGCCACGTCCTCAAGGAGCTTCGCAAGACGCTGCGCCAGGATGCGGAGGCGCTGCAGTTCTGGACCAAGGTCATCAACATCGCGCTGATGCCGCTGCTGGTGGCGCTCTTCGGGCTGGGCTACGCCATGGTCCGCCGGCGCCGCGCCGCCGAAAGCGCCGGCAACGGCGCCGCACCGGGAGCCACGGCATGAACAAGCAACTCGTCGCGATCCTCGGCATCCTCCTGGTCGTCATCGGCGGCGCCGCGCTGCTCGTCTTCCGGCAGGGCGAGACCGCCAAGCCCGCAGTCACCTCCCAGCTCGGCCAGCCGCTGCTCAAGGGCCTCAAGGCGAGCGAAGTCGCCAGCATCGCGATCCGCGAGCCCAAGCAGTCGCTCACGCTGGTGAAGAAGGACAACCGCTGGACGATCGCCGAGAAGAACGGCTTCGCAGCCGACCTCGACAAGGTCACCGATCTCGTCGTCAAGTCGATCGAGCTGAAGGCCGGCCAGGTCGAGCCGGTGGGCGAGAAGGACCGCCCGCGCCTCAACCTCGCCGAGGCCGGCAAGGAAGGCGCCGCCACGATTGTCACTTTCAAGGCAGCCGACGGCAAGGTGCTCGCCGAATTGCTGGTCGGCAAAAAGTACTTCAAGAAGGAGCCCGAGGGCGACGCGTCGAAAGCGCCCGGCGACGGCCGCTTCGTGATGCTGCCTTCGGACCCGAAGCAGGTGTACATCGTCTCCGACCCGCTGCGCGTCGCGACCGCCGCCACCGGCGACTGGGTCTCGAAGGAAGGCTTCGCGATCGAGAAGGTCAAGGTGCTCGAGGTCAAGCCGGCCGAAGGCAGCGACGGCTACAGGATCGAGCGCGTGACCGACGGCATCGACTGGAAGCTCGATCGCGCCGCGCCGGGCCAGAAGCTCGACATCTCGCGCGCCAACGCCGCTTCCTACAGCCTGAACAAGGTCGAGATCGAAGACCTCGCGGCCGACGGCGCCGACACCGGCCTCGACAAGCCGACAGTGGTCACCGCGACCACGTTCGACGACCTCGCCTACACGCTGCGGATCGGCAAGACCGACAAGGACAGGACTTTCGTCAAGGTCGAGGTGGAAGGCACGCCCAAGCGCACCGCCTCCGCGCCGCCCAAGGACGAAAAGCCCGAAGACAAGGAAAAGCGCGAGAAAGCCTTCGCCGAAGAGACGAAGAAGCTCGAAGAGCGGGTCGCGCGCGAGAAGACGCTCAAGGACTACGTGCTCGTCGTCCAGTCGAAGAAGCTCGCCGACACGCTGAAGAAGCGCGCCGAACTGCTCGAGCAGAAGAAGCCGGACGACAAGAAGAAGTAAATCTCCCGGAACAGGGGAACCCAGGTTCCCCCGTTACCCTCTCGACATGAACAGGGGAACCCAGGTTCCCCCGTTACCCCTCCTGGCCCGATCGGCCCCGATCGGTCCTGCGTGGCCAGGGACGGCGGGTCCAATCCGCGTCGAAGGCGTAATATGGCCGCAAGTACCTCAAGGGGCAGCGGTCGAATGCACTATGTACTCGCAGGCCAGGGAAATCCGCCGATCGTGTTCGTCCACGGGTTTGCCTGCACGCACGAAGACTGGCAGGCGCAGCTCGACCACTTCAAGGCAACGAACTCGGTCGTGGCCTGCGACCTGCGCGGCCATGGCGATACGCCGGGCGATTCGCGCGACTGCTCGATCGAAACCTACGGCACCGACGTCGCCGCCCTGCTGGGCGAGCTCAAGTTCCCGCCGGCGATCCTGGTCGGCCACAGCATGGGCTGCCGCGCCGTGCTGCAGGCCTACCTCTACGCGCCGGAGCGGGCGGCCGGGATCGTGCTGATCGACGGCAGCCGCCTGGGGTTCGGCGACCCGGTGGTGGCCGAGCGGGTCATGAACGAGCAGTTGCGGGCCACCGGCTACGGCGTTTTCGCGCGCCGCCTCTTCGACGAGATGTTCGTCGTGTCGAGCGACCCGAAACTGAAGGCCTCGATCCTGGAGCGGGCGCTGCAATTGCGCTCCGAAATCGGCGGCACCCTGTTCCCGCGCATGGTGGGATGGGATGCGCGGCGCATGGAAGCCGCGCTCGCCGCGGTGCGCGTGCCGCTGATGGTCATCCAGAGCACCACCATGAACGCCGAGCGGATCCGGGTGTCCCTGTCGCAGAACCAGAGCTCGCCGTGGCTCGACCTCGTGAAGTCGCGGGCGCCCGGCGCACGCATCGAGATCGTCCCGGGCGTCGGCCATTTCCCCCAGGTCGAGGCGCCGGCCAAGGTGAACGCGCTGCTCGAGAGCTTCGCCGCCGCCCTTCGTTAAATAGGGGCCAGGCTCGATTTTTCCTTGAGGCCCTCGTTAAATAGGGGCCAGGTTCGATTTTTCGCGTCGGCGGTCGCGAATCCAAGGGCTCAAGGAAAAATCGAGCCTGGCCCCTCAAATTTTGGCCCCTCTAATTTCTTGCCTTCTTCTTCGCCACTTTCCTCTTCGCCGCCTTGCCCGGCAGCGGCGCGGGGTTCGGCACCGACTCGACGTGAGTGAAGGCGCCGCCCTGGTAAAGCGCGCCGACCGGGTGCTCCTTTTCGTTGCGCGCGAGGATTTCCGCGGCATACGCCTCGCTGTCGTCCTGCGGCCTGTAGCCCAGGCGGTAGGCGTTCGAATTGTCGTACCACGAGCGCGTATTGCCCGAGACGCCGTAGACGATCTCGAACCGGATCCCCGGGCGGTCGATGCCGATCGACACCAGTTGCGCGAGGTCGCGCGGCGTGAAGACGATCGACAGCCTGCGCTTGTCGATCGGCCTGGCGTTCACGTTGCCGATGCGCATCAGGAAGACCTCCATGCCGTACTTGTCCGCATAGAGGCTGCCGAGCGCCTCGCCGAAGACTTTCGACACGCCATAGCGGCCGTCGGGCTTGATGTAGACCGTGTGGTCGATCTTCCGGGTGCGCGGGTAGAAACCCACCGCATGGTTGCTGGTGGCGAACAGGAAGCGCTTCACGCCGTTCCGGCGCGCCGCCTCGAACATGTTGTAGCAGCCGACGATGTTGGCCTGCAGGATGGCCTCCCACGGGCCTTCCACCGAGTAGCCGCCGAGGTGCACGACCGCGTCCACGCCCTTGGTGATCCGCAACGCATCGGCCATCCGCGAAATATCGGCTTTTGCAAATGTCTCCGACTTCGCCTTGTCCCTGAGCGGCCGCAGGTCCGACAGGCGCAACTTGTAGCGCCCGGCCAGCTCGCGCCGCAGGTGCGTCCCGACATCGCCGGACGCACCGGTGACCAGCACGGTCTTCATCGGGCGGCAGCGGCCTTGCGGCGCCCGGCGCGCGCAGGCCCGGCGGTCCTTGTACCCTTCGCGCCGTCCAGGAGGGCGCGCCACGACCCCCGGGTCGGGAAGATGCGCATCGCCTGCGCCTCGAGCTTGCCGAGCGCGGCATAGAACCGCGCAACCTCGTCCTGCGTAAGCACGCTCTGGAGTTTCTCTTCGGCAATGCGCCGCACCCGGTCGATCTCGCCGTAAACGCGCCGCCCGCGCGCGGTGAGCGTGATGACGATGCGGCGGCGATCGCGCGGGTCGGTCTTGCGCGCTACCAGCCCGTTGGCCACCAGCCGGTCGACCGCGCGCGTCACCTTGTCGGCGTCGACGCTGGTGCGCGCGGCGATGCCGCTCGGGTGGATCGGCTCGTACCGGCCGATGATCGAGAGCGTCCTCCACCCGCCGACCGAAAGGCCGTGCTTTCGGTAAAGGTCGCTCGTGCATCGCGTGACCTGCGCCGCGAGCATGGAGAACCGGTAGGCGAGGCGATATTCGAGACTGAGGGTGCTGGCGGAAAACTTCATGGGCTCACTCGTTATTTTTCCGCGCGAGCCTACACCATCGCCGTCCGCGCGTCCTTGACGCGCGGAGGCCCACACGACCGCCCGCCGCCTAGTCCGGCCTGAGCCCGGCCTTTTGGACTACCTGCTTCCAGCGCGGGATCTCGGCTGCCATGAAGCGCGCGATCTCCTCCTGCGTGCCCGGCGAGGTCTCCATGCTTTGCTTGCCGAATTCGGCGCGCACGCCCGGGTCGCGCAAGGCCTGCCCCAGTGCGGAGTTCAGCTTGGCGACAACGTCGGCGGGCGTGCCGGCCGGCGCGAGCATCGCCCAGAAGAACACCGTCTCGACGCCGGGGAAGCCCTGCTCGGCGAAGGTCGGCACGTTCGGCAGCCCGGGCAGCCGCTGCGGCCCGGCCACCGCGAGCGGCTTGGCGCGGCCCTGGAACATGTACGGCCCGGGCATGCTGTCGAAAAGCATGTCGATGTCGCCGGCGATCACCGCGGTCCACGCCGGGGCACCGCCCTTGTAGGGCACGTGCACGATGTTGATCCCCGCCACCTGCTTGAACAGCTCGAGCGCGAGGTGATGCACGCTCCCCTGACCGGCCGAGCCGGAATTCAGCTTGCCCGGGTTCGCCTTGGCGAGTTCCACGAGCTCCTTCACGTTATTGACCGGCAGCGAGTTCTTGACCGAAAGCACGAACGGGCCGCGCGTGACCTCGATGATCGGGACGAACGACGTCAGCGGGTCGTAGGGCACGT
This sequence comes from uncultured Bordetella sp., assembly GCA_964599095.1. Taxonomy (GTDB): domain Bacteria; phylum Pseudomonadota; class Gammaproteobacteria; order Burkholderiales; family SG8-39; genus SZAS-79. The sequence goes on along the minus strand of CAZREB010000008.1, from coordinate 146,518 downwards.
TCTTGTAGGTCGCGGGCGACACCGCCAGCGCGCTCGTCGTGCCTAGCAGGATCGTGTAGCCGTCCGGCGGCGCCTTGGCCACGTAGCCCGAGCCGATCGTGCCGCCGGCGCCGACCTTGTTCTCGACCACGACGCCCTGGCCGAGGTACTTGGCCAGGCCTGTGCCCACCTGCCGCGCCACCGCATCGACCGATCCGCCGGGCGGGAAAGGCACGATCATCGTGACCGGTTTCGAGGGGAAGGCTTGGGCGAAGACCG
>CAZREB010000008.1:0-146160 GCA_964599095.1 uncultured Bordetella sp. | reverse complement strand
GGGAAAGGCACGATCATCGTGACCGGTTTCGAGGGGAAGGCTTGGGCGAAGACCGCGGATGTTGCGAAAGAAAAACAAAGTGCGGCGAAAAAGCGAACCATAGACATGTCAACCCTCCTGGCGGCGATAGAGGCACCGCTCTTCGTTGTGAAAATCAGGTCTCATGAGTTTGCGTAGTTTCTTCGTTTGCGCGTTCGCGCAAACGATCAAGCTACGCAAACTCATGAGATTCGATTAACTGCAAATAAAACCAAGACTCTTTCGGGCACGAGATTCATTCAACTGCAAATTCGATCATGCCTCCTTCGGCTGCGCCGCCGCCGTCCCTTTTCGCAGGGTGGTCGGCAGTACCACATCGCGCCCCTGCGGTCCCATGGCGCTGTGGCCGCCGTCGACCCGCAGGCAGCTTCCGGTCATGAACCCGGCGTGTTCCGAGCACAGGAACAGCACCGCGTCGGTCACTTCTTCCATGCGCCCGACGCGACCGAGCATGTGCAGGCGCTTGCCCCAGTAGGCATATTGCTCCTGCGTCTCCTTGGGCGCGACCGCCTGCCAGGGCTTGGCGGTCCATCCCGGCATCACCGCGTTGACGCGGATACCGTGCACCGCGAGGTCCATCGCCTGGCTGCGCGTCACCTGCTCGATCGCCGCCTTGGTGGCCGGGTAGACCCAGCGCGAAGGCAGCCCGACGTGCGCCGCCTCGCTGCTGAAATTGACGATGCAAGGCCACGAGGACTTGGACAGGTAAGGCAGCGCCTTCTGCATCAGGACGATGCCGCCGAACAGGTTGATGTCGAAGCCGGTCATCCACCCGGCGCGGTCGGCTTCGGCGCCCTTGTCCGCGTAGGTGCAGGCCGAGTTGACGAGGAAATCGATGCCGCCGAATTTCCCGACTGCGAACGCGACCAGCGCCTCGATGTCCGCGTCGCTGCGCAGGTCGGTGCGCTGGAACGCGCAATTGACGCCGACTTCCTGCGCAAGCGCCGCCCCCTGCTCTTCGAGGACATCGGCCGAGACGACCTTTGCGCCCGCGGCCGTAAACGCCCGCACGAGTCCCGCGCCGATCCCGCCGGCGCCGCCGGTCACGATGGCCACCCGGCCGCTGATCCCTTTCATAGGTGTTCCTTTCAGGAGGGGGTACGGGGGAACATGGGTTCCCCTGTTCTCTTCGTGCTCAAACGATGATCGACAGGCGTCCCTGCGGACGCAGCGCTTCCATGCCCAGGATCGTGCGCTTCTCGCGGATGCGCAGCGCGCCGTCCTGCTCGACCAGGCGGTGCTCGTGGTGGCCGAAGAAGGTGTCGGTCACGCCCTGGCCGGCGCGAAAGGTGATGAAGCTGCTCTCGACCTTGACCATGCCGGCATTGCGCTCCAGGAACCTCACGTTGCTGATCAGCCGGCGGGTGCGCGAACGCGGATACTCGGCGTGCGCGCTCTTCTTGCCCAGGCGCTTGACCCGTTCGGTCAGGTGATGGCCGTCGTCGGCGATCAGGTAGAGCGAGGATTCGGGCGGCGCGTAGGGGTCGCCGTTCATGTTCGGCACGAGGTAGCGGCACTCGTCGGTGAACAGCGCGCGCCACTCCTCCAGCCGCCATTCGTTGAGCAGCGAGGCCTCGTGGATCAGGAAATCCTCGGCCTCGGGCCGGGTCAGCGATTCGAGCAGGCCCATCGGCTAGCCGGCCCTGTTCATCATCCGGTCCCGCCAATGCCGCCAGAAGATGCGTTGCGGCAGGTCGTCGGTGGCATCCGGCTCGCGGCCCAGCCCCTTGGAGAAGTCGTTCCACGGCGCCTCGCGGCTCGCGGCGAACGACCGCTGGCAGGACTCCAGCGCCTCGATGTCGTCGGGCGTCGCGAACCCGCCGGGGCCGAGGAACTCGAGGAAATTGGTCAGGCGCCGCGCGAGCGCCGGCCTGCCGAACTCCTCGCCGGGGGCGATCGCCCAGACGCTCACTTCCATGTAGTCGGCCGCAGTCGGCTGGAAGGTGCGCAGCGTCACCGACATGATGTCGTTGATGACGAGGTTCGGGAAGATCAGCAGGTTGCGGGCGTGCGTGGCCATGCGGTGCGCGCGCTCCTCGCCGTAGCTCGCCACCAGGCGCGCGCGGATCGCCTCGATCTCGACCCTCGCCTCCTCGCCCCACAGCGGGATCCACTGCGCGATCGGCCGGCCGTACGAGGCCTCGCGCTCGACCACCGCGTGGCCGTTGCCCAGGTCGATGCTGCGCCCGATCACCTTGCCGCGCACCATGGTGCCGGCCGAATTGGTCTTGACGAGGTCGAGGTAGGTCGGGTGCAGCGTGGTGACGTGCAGGATGTCCGTGCTGTTCTCGGCCAGCAGCTTCCAGTTGGCGCGGGCGCTGTACTCCTGGATCTCGCCGACCACCTTCATGCCTTCCCGGGCCTGGTCCATGACGATGTCGATGTACTCGCGCGCGCCCCCCAGGTAGTCGTGCAGGCTCACCGCCTGCGGATCGAAATTGAGGAACCACAACCCGCGATAGCACTCGAACCGCGGCACCGGCGGCAGGTCGTTCAGGCCGGCCTCGTTGAACTTCGGGTGATAGGTCTCGGCCTCGGCGATGCTGATCACGCGGCCGGAACTCTCGAACGCCCAGCCGTGGTAGATGCAGCTGAACAGCTTGGCGTTGCCTTTCTTCTGGCGGCACACCTGCGCGCCGCGGTGCGGGCATACGTTGAGCAGGCACCTTACCGTTCCCTCGCGGTCGCGCACGAAGATGACCGGGCGTCCGGCGATGCGGCGGGTGACGAAATCGTTCGGGTTCGCCAGTTCGGAGTCGTGGCCGACGAACAGCCAGCACTTGGCGAAGATCGCCTCCATCTCGGCCGCGTGCAGCGCCGGATCGGTGTAGGTCGTGCGCGCCACCCGGAAGCGGCCGCTCCCCTCTTCGATGCGGAATAGCGCATCCGCCTGCGGGTGATGCATGTGCCAACCTCGCCAGTAGACTGCCGCCGGCACGCGCCCGCGAACCGGACCCGTGCTTCGAAACGCGAATCGCGACCGATTCTCGCGTAAATGAATGCGTGGCACAATCCTTGAAAAGCGCAATCAATTCCGCAGGACGAACGTACCCCCCATCCCCACCGGAGGATCGCAGCCATGCCCGCAGACCGCCCGAGCGACAACCGTTTCAAGACACGGCGCGACCTTCTCCGCGCCACGGCCGCAGCCACCGCGCTGGGCTTCCCGGCGCTGCAGTTCCTGCCGCGCGAGGCCTGGGCGCAGGCCGGCGACACGCTGACCATCGCCTACAACGTCAGCCCGCCGAGCTGGGACCCGAACACCGGCCCCTCGTCGGTCAGCCCGGGCCTCACCAGCATCTTCCGCTCGATCTTCGACCCGTACGTGGTGCAAAAGGAGGACCTCTCGCTCGCCCCCGGCGTCTGCGACCAGTTCGGCTGGAACGCCGACAAGAGCGCGATCACGCTGCGCGTGCGCAAGGGCGTCACCTGGCAGGACGGCAAGCCGCTGACGCCGGCCGACGTGGCGTGGAACCTCAATCGCCTCGCTACGCTGCCCGCCCCGCTGCAGTCGATCTTCGCCAGCATCAAGAACATCAAGACCGCCGGCGACAACGTGACCTTCGACGTCACGCCCTGGCGCGCCAACATGCTCGAGCGCCTGACCTTCCTCGGGTGCTACCTCATCCCGCCGCACTATTACGAGAAGGTCGGCAAGGAAGGCTTCGAGAAGGCCCCGATGGGCTGCGGGCCGTACATGATCGAGCAGTTCGAGCGGGGCTCGTTCCTGCGTCTCAAGGCCTACAAGGGCTACTGGGGCGGCGCGCCGGCCTACGGCACCGTGGTGTTCAAGTTCGCCACCGACGCCGCGACGCGCATCGCCGAGATCGAGCGTGGGTCGTCCGACCTCGCGGTCGACATGCCGTGGGAGGAATTCGACCGCCTCAAGGCCAAGCCGGGCCTCGCGGGTGTCGCGCACCCGACCACCGACATCGCAATGATCTTCCTCAACAACGTCGGCATCATGAGCGACCCGAACGTGCGCAAGGCCGCGGTGCACGCGATCGACAAGAAACTGATCGTCGAGCGCATCCAGCGCGGCTACGCCAAGGCGATCGACACGCTGCTCGCGCCGCAGTACAAGGGCTACGACGCATCGATCGTCACGCCCTACGACCCGAAGCTCGCCACCGAGCTGCTCGCCAAGTCGGGCTACTCGCCCGCCAAGCCGGTCGAGTTCACGATCCAGACCACGCGCGGCTACAAGCCCAAGGACTACGAGACGGTGCAGGCGATCGTCGAGATGTGGCGCCGCGTCGGCATCAAGGCGAACATCGAGGTGTACGAGATCGCCAAGCACTTCGAGCTGCGCACCCAGCACAAGCTCGCGCCGGCGGCCTTCTACAACTGGGGCAACTCGACGGCCGACCCGGAAAGCTCGCTGGGTTCCGCGATCTACAGCAAGTCGCCGCATACCTCGTGGAAGGGCGGCGAGGTCGACGCGGCCCTGAATGCGCTCTTCGTCGAGAAGGACGAGGCCAAGCGCATGGCCGGCTACAAGGCGGCGAACAAGCTGATCGCCGACAACGCCTACATCCTGCCGCTGTTCCAGTTCTACCAGCCGGTGGTCTACAAGACCTCGGTCGACTTCAAGCCGCACCTGGCGGGCTTCATCCTGCCGCAATCGATCGGCAAGAAGAAGTAGAGGCAGACACAGCCCAGCCCGGCTCCCCGCGCGATGTCGCCGGCCCTTCTGCTGCGCCGGCTGCTGCTGGCGATCCCGACGCTGTTCGGCGTGGCGGTGGTCGTGTTCGTGCTGCTGCGCATCGTCCCCGGCGACCCGATCGCGATGATGGTCCCGGGCGAGGCGACGCCCGAGGACATCGCGCGGCTGCGCGCAAGCTACGGCCTGGACAAGTCGATCCCGGTGCAGTTCGTGATCTACCTCGGCCACCTGCTGCAGGGGGACCTCGGCATCTCGATCAGCCTGAAGCAGGACGTGCTCACCCTTGTACTCGGCCGATTGCCGGCCACGCTCGAACTCGCGCTGGTGGCGATCACGCTCGCGGTCACCTGCGGCTTCACGCTGGCGCTGGCCGCGACCTACTGGCGCGGCTCGTGGCTGGAGAGCGTGGTCGACGGCATCAACTCGATCGCGCTCGCGATCCCCGAATTCCTGTGGGCGATGCTGCTGATCCTAGCGTTCGCGGTGCTGATGCCGATCTTCCCGATCTCGGGGCGGATCGACCCGTTGAGCGCGACCGCGTTTACCACGCAGTTCTACCTGATCGAGAGCCTTGCCAGGGGCCAGTTCAAGCTCGCGGCGGAGCTGCTCGGCCACCTCGCGCTGCCGGCGGTGTCGCTTGCGCTGCCGCTGATCGCGGTGATCGCGCGGGTGCTGAAGTCCTCGCTGCAGGAAGTCATGGTGCAGGACTACATCCTGCTCGCACGGGTCAAGGGCTTCAGCAGCCTGAGGATCCTCGTGGGCGAGGCGCTGCCGAACGCGCTGCTGCCGACGATCACGCTGACCGGCGTGCATTTCATCTTCCTCGTCGGCGGGACGGTGCTGGTGGAACTGATCTTCGCCTACCCGGGCATAGGCAACATGCTTTACGGCGCCGCGTCCAACCGCGACCTGCCGCTGATCCAGGGCGTCACGCTGGTGTTCGCGCTGCTCTTCATCCTGCTGAACATCGCGATCGAGCTCACCTATTCGCTGGTCAACCCGCGACTGAGGCACTGAGTGCGCGGCCTCCTGCGCAACCCGAAATTCCTGTTCGGCGCGTTCGTGCTGCTTGCGCTCGTGCTGGTGGCCGCGTTCGCGCCGTGGCTCGCGCCGCACGACCCGATGGAGCAAAGCCTGCTGAACCAGCTCCTGCCGCCGCGCTGGGTCAAGGGCGGCGACCCGTCGTTCCTGCTGGGCACCGACACGCTCGGGCGCGACCTGTTCTCGCGGATGATCTACGGCGCCCGCCCCGCGCTGCTCGTGATGGTGGCGGGGGCCACGCTGTCGGGCCTCGCGGGCGTGCTGCTCGGCATGCTGGCCGGCTACTTCGGCGGCTGGCTGGACAACGTGGTCTCGCGCACCGTGGACACTTTCATGTCGTTCCCGCCGATGCTGCTGGCGATCGTGCTGGCCGCCGCGATGGGGCCGGGCCTCGGCACCGTCGTCATCTCGGTGGTGCTGATCGGCTGGACGCGCTTTTGCCGCGTGGTGCGCGGCGAGGTGCTGGCGCTGCGCGAGCAGGAGTTCGTGACCTCGGCCCGCACCATCGGCGTCTCGCGCACCCGCGTGCTGTTCCACGAACTGCTGCCGAACCTGCTGCCTCTGGTGATCGTGCTGCTGGGCCTCGAGATGGGCCGCGCGATCGTGGTCGAGGCGATCATGAGCTTCATCGGTTTCAGCTCGAGCGGCATCGCGACCTGGGGCGCGATCATCGCGGATGCGCGCTCGTACATCAACCAGGCGTGGTGGGCGATGACCTACCCGATCGTCGCGATCATCGTCGCGGTGCTCGGGCTGAACGCGCTCGGCGACGGCCTGCGGCAGGCGACCGACCCGGTGCTGCAGCGATGATCCTCGAAATCGAAGACCTCCGCGTCTCGATCCACGGCAAAGGGACCCGCACGCCGGTTTTGCGCGGCGCCCACCTGCAGCTCGAGCAAGGCAGGATCCTCGGGCTGGTCGGCGAATCCGGCGGCGGCAAGACGATGGTGTGCAAGGCGATCCTCGGCGTGCTGCCGGAAAGCGCCCGGGTCGAGTCTGGCACGATCCGCTTCGAGGGCCGCGACCTGCTCACGATGCCGGCGCGCGAGCGCCGCGGGCTGCTCGGCCGCTCGATCGCGATGATCCTGCAGAACCCGATGACCGCGCTGAACCCGGTGTTCCGGATCGAGGACCAGATGACCGACGTGCTGCGCCTGCATGCGGGTCTCGACCGCGCGCAGGCCCGCGCGCGCGCGCTGGAAATGCTCACCGCCGTCCATATCCGCGACCCCGAGCGCGTGCTGCGCCACTACCCGCACGAACTGTCGGGCGGCATGTGCCAGCGCGTGGTGATCTCGATCGCGTTCTCGTGTTCGCCGCGCCTGATCATTGCGGATGAGCCGACCACCGCGCTCGACGTGACGGTGCAGCACCAGATCCTGCGCCTGATCCGCGAACTGCAGCGAAAGACCGGCACTTCGGTGCTCTTCATCACGCACGACCTCGGCGTGGTGGCCAAGGTGTGCGACTCGGTGAGCGTGATCTACGCCGGCCGGATCCTCGAATCCGGGCCGGTCGAGCGGATCTTCTCCAGCCAGCACCACCCGTACACGCAGGCGCTGCTCGATGCGGCGCCGCGCTACGACCGTCCTGAGACCGCGCTGCACCCGGTCTCGCAGGAGCTGCGCGAGCGCCTTGCGCGCGAGGCGGAAGAGTACGACCGCACCGTCGGGCAGGAGGCGGCGCGTGCCTGAGCCCGGCCTCCTCGAAACTCGCGGGCTGCATATCGCACTGCCCGACCGCGGTCGCAAGCCGGTGTTCGGCCGCGCGCCGCTGGTCGAGATCCTCAAGGGCATCGACCTCTCGGTGGCGCCCGGCGAGACGATCGGGCTGGTGGGCGAATCCGGCTCGGGAAAAAGCACGCTGGCGCGGGCGCTGTTGCGGCTCTACCGGCCGAGCGCCGGACAGATCGTCTTCGAAGGGCGCGACATCACGCACCTGCACGAACCCGAGCTGCGACCGTTGCGCGCGCGGATGCAGATCGTGTTCCAGGATTCGCAGTCGGCGCTGAACCCGCGCCTCACGATCGGCACCGCGCTGGCCGAGCCCTTCCTCTCGTATGGCCGCGCGAAGGATTCGCGCGAGGCCCTGCGCCTCGCCGCCGGCCTGCTGGAGCACGTCGGCCTCGCGCCCGAAATGGCGGCCCGCCACCCGCACCAGCTCTCCGGCGGGCAGCGCCAGCGCGTCGGCCTCGCGCGTGCCATTGCGCTTAACCCCGCGTTGGTGGTGGCCGACGAGATCGTCTCGGGCCTCGACGTCTCGGTGCAGGCGCAGATCCTGGATCTCTTGCGCAAGTTGCAATCGGAAACCGGGATGGCACTGGTGCTGATCAGCCACGACCTTTCGGTGGTGCGGGCCTTGTGCGAGAGGGTCGTCGTCATGCAAAGTGGGTCGATCGTGGAGGCCGGCCTGTCGGCCGAGGTGTTCGCCGCGCCGAAGCACCCGTATACGCGGAAGCTGCTGCGCGCGATCCCGCTGCCGGAAGTGGACCCCGCGTGGATCGATAACGTGGAAGTGGATGTGGAGGAAGGATGAACAGCAAGGATCTGGAACGCACGTTGATGCAGGGCTCGATCGCCGACCTGCGCAAGCTCTACCTCGCCAAGGACCTCTCGGTCTCCGACGCGGTGACCTGGTTCCAGTCGCGGATCGCCAAGGTCAGCGACTCGAAGACCCCCGGCGGCCCGGGGATCAACGCGGTGCGCGAAATTTCGGCAACCGCCTTGGAGGAGGCGCGCCTCGCGGATGCCGCGATCGCCGACGACCAGGCGCACAGCCCGCTGCACGGCATCCCGGTGCTGCTCAAGGACAACATCCTGACTTCGGGCATGCATACCACCGCCGGCGCGGCCGCGCTCGCCCGCTTCAAGCCGCGCCAGGATGCGACGCTCGTGCGCCGCCTGCGCGCCGCCGGGGCGATCGTGCTCGGCAAGACCAACCTCACGGAGTTCGCCGATTTCGTCTCGGACGTGATGCCCTCCGGGTATTCCGGGGCGGGTGGTGTAGTGAAGAACCCGCACGGCATTGAATACGGGCGCGGGCAGGGTTCGAGCGTCGGCTCGGCCGCTTCGGTGGCCGCTTCTCTATGCCTGTTCGCGATCGGCAGCGAGACGCAGAACTCGATCCAGACGCCGGCGTCCTATTCGTCCGTGGTCGGCTACAAGCCCGGCGTCGGCGTCGTCAGCCGCACCGGCGTCGTGCCGCTGGTCACGTCGCAGGATTCGCCCGGGCCTTTGGCTCGTTCGGTGGAGGATGCGGCTCTGGTCGGCTGGGTGCTCGCCGGCGCGGACGTGCGCGACAGCGCTTCCTTGTTTGCCCAGGGGACTTTGCCCGGGAGCCTGCGGCTGGACGGCCTCGCGAGCGTGCGGATCGGCGTGCCCCGCCGGCAGATCGCCGACCGCCCCGAGTTCGCAGAGGTGATGCCGCTTTTCGAGACCGTGCTGAAGAACCTCTCGCGCATGGGCGCGAAGATCGTCGATCCCTGCGACCTGCCGAGCGCCGAGCAGTTGCAGGAAGTGCGCTCATGCGTTTTCCGCACCGAGTTCAAGGCGGCGTTGAACGCCTTTCTCGCGGAGCAGGGCTCGCCTTGCGGCATCGGCTCGATGCACGACCTGATCGTCTGGAACGAAAAGCACCCGGAGACGATTCCCTACGGGCAGTCTCTGCTGATCGCCGCAAACGCGACGCAGGGCGTCGACGATCCGGCCTACCGCTCCGATCGCGCCCGCGACATCGCCTTGTCGCGCACGGCCGGGATCGACGCCGCGCTGTCGATGCACGATTGCGACGTGCTGATCGCGCCCATGGGCGCCGCCGCCAAGTGCACCGGCAAGGCCGGGGCGCCGGTGGTGGCGATCCCGTGCGGGGTGGATAAAGCCGGGGTGCCGTTCGGGATCACGGTGTTTGCCGGAATTGGCAGTGATGCGCGATTGCTGGCGGTGGCGGGGGCGATCGAGAGGGCGGTGGGGGAGCGGAGGTTGCCGAGGGTTTGAGGGGGAATTCGGCGAATTGCTTGTCGAAACCCTAGGCTTGGCGCGGCTTACAGGGTAATCGCCGTACCAGCACCAGTACATTCCCACCCGCAAGGAAGGTCAGGCCCTGCGGTGGCAGCGCGACGCAATGCAATCGTTGGATTGCGTTTTGTAGACCTTACGGACTAGAGCGTTGATCCGTAAGGGCGATGCTCCTAAGATCGATGCGAATGGCGGACTGCAGACCGGCCAGCGTGTCGGCTACTTCTAGTTGCGCACATAGAAACAATAGAACCGGACGCTAATGGCAAACAATAACGGCGGTGAAAAATCGCTCGAGTCCTGGATCTGGGACGCCGCTTGCTCGATCCGCGGGGCCAAGGACGCGCCCAAGTACAAGGACTACATCCTCCCGCTCATCTTCACCAAGCGCCTCTGCGACGTTTTCGATGACGAGGTGAACCGTATCGCCAAGGAGGTCGGCTCGCGAAAGAAGGCCTTCCAGCTTGCCAAGGCCGACCACAAGCTCGTCCGGTTTTACCTGCCTCTCGTGCCGGGCGATCCCGAGCAGCCCGTCTGGTCCGTCATCCGCAAGCTCTCCGACAAGATCGGTGAAGGCGTCACCACCCACATGCGCGCTATCGCCCGGGAGAATCCGCTCCTGCAGGGCATCATCGACCGCGTCGACTTCAACGCGACGACCCACGGCCAGCGCGATCTGGACGACGACCGTCTCTCCAACCTGATCGAGGCCATCAGCACCAAGCGCCTCGGGCTCGACGATGTCGAGGCCGACATCATCGGCAGGAGCTACGAATACCTGATCCGCAAGTTCGCCGAGGGCGGCGGCCAGAGCGCCGGCGAGTTCTACACCCCGCCCGAGGTCGGCACCATCATGTCCCGGGTACTTGAGCCCGAGCCCGGCATGGAAATCTACGACCCTACCTGCGGCTCCGGCGGTCTGCTGGTGAAATGCGAAATCGCCATGGAGGAAAGCGCCAAGGGCAAGAAGCGCACCGTCGCGCCCCTCAAACTGTTCGGCCAGGAAAACACGCCCGAGACCTGGGCCATGGCCAACATGAACATGATCATCCATGACATGGAGGGTCAGATCGAGATCGGCGACACGTTCAAGAACCCCAAATTCCGTACCAAGCAGGGGAAGCTGCGCACCTTCGACCGAGTGGTCGCGAATCCCATGTGGAACCAGGACTGGTTCACCGAGGCCGACTACGACAACGACGAGCTCGACCGCTTCCCCGCCGGGGCTGGCTTCCCGGGCAAGTCCTCCGCCGACTGGGGCTGGGTGCAGCACATCCACGCGAGCATGAACGCGTACGGCCGCGCCGCCGTCGTCCTCGACACCGGTGCCGCCTCCCGCGGTTCGGGCAATGCCGGCACCAACAAGGAAAAGACCGTCCGCCGGTGGTTCGTCGAGCACGATCTTGTTGAGAGCGTCCTCTACCTGCCCGAGAACCTCTTCTATAACACCACCGCCCCGGGCATCGTCCTGTACCTCAACAAGGCCAAACCCAAGGCCCGACAAGGCAAGGTCTTTCTCGTCAACGCCAGCCAGGTCTTCGAGAAGGGCGACCCCAAGAACTTCATTCCGGAGGCCGGCATTCAGCGCATCGCCGACGCCCTCATCGGCTGGAAGGAAGAGGAGAAACTCAGCCGCATAGTCGACCACGCCGAGTTGAAGAAGAACGACCACAACATCTCCCCTAGCCGCTACATCCACACCAGCGATGCCGAAACCTACCGGCCCATTCGGGAGATCGTCGAAGAACTGAACGCGATCGAGGCGGAGGCCAGGGAAACCGACGCGGCCCTGCGGAAAATCCTCAAACAACTGGGGGTTGACGCTTGAAGAAGAAACCCACCAACGCCACGATCAACGTCCGGGGCACCGCAGTCGCCGTGATCCAGCGGGAGGGACAGGATTACATCTCCCTGACCGACATGCTCAAAGCCAAGGACGGCGATTTCTTCATTTCCGACTGGCTGCGGAACCGTAACACCATCGAATTCCTCGGGATCTGGGAGACCGTCCACAACCCGGATTTTAATTCCGGCGAATTCGCCATAATTAAAAGTCAGGCCGGGCTGAACAGCTACAAGCTCAGCGTCAAGGAATGGGTGGAGAAGACCAACGCCATCGGCCTGCGCGCCACGGCCGGACGCTATGGGGGCACATTCGCGCATCACGACATCGCCTTCGAGTTCGGGATGTGGATCAGCCCCGAGTTCAAAATCTACCTGATCAAGGAGTTCCAGCGGCTGAAGGAAGATGAAGGCCGCCGCCTCTCCCTCGCTTGGAACCTCAACCGCACCCTGGCCAAGATCAACTATCGGATCCACACCGATGCGATTCAAACCCATCTCATTCCGGCCGAGATCACTGCGAAACAGGCCGCCGCCACTTATGCCAGCGAAGCCGACCTCCTCAACGTCGCTCTCTTCGGCCAGACCGCTCGCGAGTGGCGTGACGCCAACCCCGGCAAGGACGGGAACATGCGCGATCACGCGAGGCTGGAACAACTGCTCGTCATGGCCAACCTCGAGAACATGAACGCCGAGTTCATCCACATGGGGCTTTCGCAAAGAGACCGCCTCAAGCATCTCAATGCGATTGCCATCCGCCAGATGCAGACGCTCACCGCACGAACGGTGAAGCAGTTGGAAGGAGGGGCGGGGTGAGAAGGCCATCGAACGCGGACATATTTCTGGAGAAGATCGGGGTATGAGTGTGGCCGTCCAGCAAACGGAAATCGGCGAGTTTCCAGCCACTTGGAAAATCGACCGCGTTGATTCCGCATTCGACATTCAGCAAGGAAAGCAGGTCTCACAGAGAAATCGCGACGGCCAGCACCAACGCCCGTTTCTACGCACAAAGAATGTTTTCTGGAATCGGCTCGAACTGACCGACCTCGATCAGATGCACTTCAGCGAGATCGAGCAATCACGCCTCGAACTCCGGGCGAACGACCTTTTGGTCTGCGAAGGCGGCTCGATTGGTCGAACAGCACTTTGGCACAACGAGGTTGAAGGATGCCTTTACCAAAACCATCTCCACCGCCTCCGGACGAAGGGCGACGAAGCTCATCCGCAATTCGCCTTGTACTGGCTTTGGTATGCCTTCGACGTAGCGCAGCTCTACTTCGGGAGGGGCAACGTCACAACGATCCCCAATCTCTCCCAGTCGAAATTGGCCGAATTGCCAATGGCCCTCCCCCCACTCTCCGAGCAGAAGAAAATCGCGCACATCCTTTCGACGGTGCAGCGGGCGATTGAAGCGCAGGAGCGGATCATTCAGACCACCACTGAGCTGAAAAGGGCCCTCATGCACAAGATCTTCACCGAAGGCCTCCGCAACGAACCTCAAAAGCAAACGGAAATCGGCCCCGTCCCCGAAAGCTGGGAGGTGGTGAAGCTGGGATGTATCGCGAAAATCGAAAGAGGCAAATTCTCCCACCGACCTCGCAACGAGCCCCGCTTTTATGGCGGCAATTATCCCTTCGTGCAGACCGGAGATGTCTCCAATTGCGATGGCTATGTTCGTTCGTACACACAAACCCTCAACGAGGACGGTCTGGCCATCAGCAAGATGTTTCCGTCCGGCACAATTCTTATCACGATTGCCGCCAACATCGGATTTACCGGGATTCTGGAATTTGACTCAGCCTGTCCGGACAGCCTCATCGGAATTACTCCCAATGAGAAAGTGCATACCGAATTCCTTAACTACTACCTAACTACGCAGCAGCTAGAGATGGACCGACTGGCTCCGAAAGGAACCCAGAAGAACATCAACATTCAGTTCCTCAAGCCGTGGCCAGTGCCGCTACCTGCCGTCAAAGAGCAGACGGACATTGCGGAGGCATTTTCGGCGATAGATCGGCGGATCAGGCTGGCAGCCCAGAAACGAAACCAACTCCAAAATCTCTTCCGCACACTGCTTCACGAATTGATGACCGCGAAGACTCGGGCTCACAAAATCACGTTGTAAAACCCTGAGGTTACCAATACATGAGACTGAGCCGAATAAGAATCAAGAATTTCAGGAACTTCAAAAACCTGAATGTGCGGCTAGGCGAACATGCGGTAATTCTTGGCGAGAACAAGGTTGGTAAAACGAATCTTCTATTCGCTTTGCGTCTAATACTTGACCCATCGCTGCCGGACTCTGTACGCCAGCTTCGCTTGGATGATTTTTGGGACGGATTAGAGCGCCCATTAAAAGAAGACGACGTAATCGAAATCGCGCTCGAATTTAGCGATTTTGAAGAAAACGAGAATCTTCTCGCCATCCTTGCTGACAGCTTGGTGAAGCCGGACCCAATGGTGGCGCGCATTACATATCGGTTCCAACCTATTTCGGGGCTAGAAGCCGCACCCCGCAGTGAAGCTGATTACGAATTCATCGTCTTCGGAGGTGAGAGAACTGAGAACACAATCGGATACGAATTGAGGCGTTGGATGCCAATGGATCTGTTTCCGGCATTGCGGGACGCCGAAGGAGATTTGGCGCGATGGGCGCGCTCTCCGTTCCGACCACTTCTTGACCGCGCAGCTTCCGATATTGATGAAGACGCGCTCCAGGAAATAGCGGATGAAGTTCAGGCGACGACGGAGAAAATCGCAGAATTGCCCGAACTTTCGAAGATCGTTGACGACGTGAACACCCAATTGACCGAAATGGTCGGTGAAAAGCACGCAATCGAAACAGCTCTCGGATTCGCCCCTACTGACCCGGGAAAACTGTTGCGAGCCCTTCAACTGATGATCGACGGAGGAAAGAGAGGAGTATCCGAAGCCAGTCTTGGATCCGCAAATGTTCTTTATTTGGCGCTCAAGCAGCTCGAGAACCAGCATCTGGTCGATGAGGGAGTCCGACAACACACGTTCTTGGCAATTGAAGAGCCCGAGGCGCATTTGCATCCGCATCTTCAACGGAGGATCTATCGCAACTATCTTAGGGTAAGAGGTGGAGCCGGAGAGGAGCGGCCTGCCCGAAACATCATACTAACCACCCACTCACCTAATATTGCCAGCGTTGCACCTTTGAAGAACGTCGTGGTGCTCCGGCGCGACGCCGGACAAGACCATACAGTCGGACGATCGCTTCATGGAATTGACCTTGAGGAAGCCGAAATTGAGGACCTCGAGCGCTATATCGACGTTACGCGAGGGGAGCTGTTCTTTTCTAAGGGCGTGATCCTTGTCGAAGGCGACTCAGAGAAATTTCTGTTACCTACACTAGCAAGACTTCATGAACCTAATTTTGATTTTGACGAGTACGGGATAACGGTGTGTTCCATTTCGGGAACGAACTTTGGACCCTATGTTCGGCTACTTGGCCGAAAGGGTTTGAAATGCCCTTTTGTCCTTCTCACAGATTTCGACCCCATTGACGAGGAGATTAGTCAAGAAGACGGTGATCCAGATGACGAAGTTCAACAAGAGAGCTATGGGGCGACTCGTGTTGTGAATTCAATCATGGTGCACCTATTCCCCGAAGAAGAATGGGACCAAGCCACGTTTGAGGAAGTGCTGAAGGCCGCTCCACTGCATGGAGTTTTCCTCAACGACTTCACTTTCGAAATAGATCTTTTCAAAAACGGCGCACATGAGGCATTCGCTGAGGCCATCAAGGGCCTCACGACAAACACGAAGATCCACGAGAGGTTTGATGAACTTGCCGAAGATCCAGGCACCCTGGTCACAGAACAACTTCTGAAGGACATAAATTCCGTAGGCAAAGGTCGTTTTGCTCAGCGCCTAAGTGCAGTGCTCCAGCAGAACAATCTCGATGTGTGCCCACCTTACATTGCCGACGCCCTTACGTATCTGAAAAGGAAGTTGGAATGAGTTCGGCGGCATACATTGAAGCGGCGGAAGAACTCCGGGAGAACGAAGGGCAGTGGCAAGCGTATGAATCTGAAAAGAGCTGCGCCATTCTCGCGGGCCCCGGCAGCGGAAAGACGAAGACCATCACGATTAAAGTTGCACGTATTCTTGAAGAGGAAATTCGGCGACCGCAGCGTCTGGCATGCATAACCTACAGCAATGAATGCGTCCGTGAACTGCGAAGTCGCCTCAGCGCTCTGGGCGTTGATGATCGATCTCGAATCCTTGTTTCCACGATCCATTCTTTCGCGTTGACGGAAATAGTGATGCCTTATGCGGCAATGGCGGGAATCGCAGTTCCGAATCCTATTGTTGTCGCTACACCCTCTAAGTCTGAGGAATTATTTAGGCGGGCCTTTCAAACAATCAAGGGTACGTTGCCGGGTAAATGGTATCGGATGAGTCTTGATCGACTGCGAAGGATGGTTCCCGACAAAACGTCTGAAGAATGGAGAGCGGCAAATGCCCAATACACCGCAATCATTGAGGAGTACGAACGTTTGCTTCTCGATGATGGGTTGATCGATTTCGATGGTTTGGTTTTGGCTGGACTTCAAGCCATAGAAGGCTTTGATTGGGTACGGAAGTGTCTTCGATCTAAGTTTCCAGTGATTGTGATCGACGAGTATCAAGACCTTGGACTGCCACTCCATCGGATGATATGCAACCTGATGCTGAGAGCAGGAGTCCGGATCATTGCCGTAGGGGATCCGGATCAGTCAATCTACGGTTTCACCGGTGCAAAGCCTAGCTTGCTGCGAGACCTTCACAGGATGCCTCAGGTAGAAGCGATCCACCTCAAGCTAAATTATCGTTGTGCAACCCAGATCATTGATGCGTCGAAGACCCTACTTAATGATCCACCGGATTCAGAGTCGCATGATGGGCGGCAAGGCGTGATTACGATTCATGAAGTCGGTAAGAATGTGGACGGACAAGCCTGTTATGCACTGGACGAGATCATTCCCAAGATGCTTGAAGCGCATCCCGATTGGCAACTAGGCGACATCGCATTTCTTTATCGGACATTCCGCGAGGGAAGTTCGATCGCGAAAGCCGCTGACGAGCGTGGGCTTCGCTACTTTAGACTGGACAACGGCGTTCTTATCAAACGGACGAGGCTGATTGAGTTCTTGACGGATGCGGCGGCCTGGTGTTCCGGCGGCTGGAAATCCGGAAGTGTTCAACTTGGCCAGATTTTGAAGGCGTGGCGACTACTTCGCCCAGGGCTCAAGGACGAATCGAGCGCCCTTAATGCTAGGGTCCCCTTGATTCGCTGCCTATTTGAAAATCGTGACGCCTCAATGCCGCTCAGGAAGTGGGTTGGCCTGCTCTACAACTCTGCCTTAAAGGAGGCTTTTGCGACGGAGCCTGGCTTAGCTGATGAGCACGAGACCTTAATGAACCTCTACGCGTTGACGAAGGCGGGCAAACCTCTTGAGCACTTGACCGTCGAAGTCTTCGCCAACCAAGGACGAAGCAAGGATCAAATTAATCTGATCACCTTGCACAGTTCGAAGGGACTGGAGTTTCAAGCGGTGGTAATGATCGGCCTCGAACTCGGTGACTTTCCTAGTCAGTATGCGACCAATGACGATGAAATTGAGGAGGCGGCGCGTTTGTTTTACGTCGGTGTGACTCGGGCAAAGACTGAGGTCCATCTCTTGTATGATCAAAATGAATCACCGCTGATTACCGCAATTCGCGAAGCGACGGCATAGCCATGCCCGCCCCCGGAGAACACAAAACCGTCCAGACCCGGGTCCTCAAGTATGCCGCGGCAATTGGTTGGACTGTTGTGTCCCGCGAAGAAGCCGAGCAGCGGCGCGGGTTTGATCCGGAGGTGCCACCTGCCGACCGCGCCAAGAACCGCTCGCTCTTCTTCGACGACCTGCTGGACGCCAAGCTGCGGGAATTCAACCCCCGCTACGCCGAGGCCGAAGGCGCCCTGCTTGGGCAGTTCCGCCACCTCCACACGGACATCTACGGGAATCGGGAATTCGTCGAGCACTTGCGCAACCGGGGCAAGTTCTTCGACCACGAGGAAAAGCGCGAGCGCGACCTGATCCTGATCGACTACGACAATCCGGCGAACAACGTCTTTGAAGTCACCGAAGAGTGGGCCTTTCACAACGGCCACTACGGCACGCGCGAGGATGTGGTCTTCCTCATCAACGGCATCCCCGTACTTGTAATTGAGTGCAAGAACGCCAACAAGGACGAGGCGATCGCCCTGGGGGTCGACCAGATCCGCCGTTACCACCTCGAGACGCCCGAACTCTTCGTATCGCAGCAGATTTTCACCGCCACCGACGCCATCGGCTTTTCCTACGGCGTGAGCTGGAACACGGTGCGGCGCAACATCTTCAACTGGAAAGACGCGGAGGTCGGCAAGCTGGAAGCCAAGGTAAAGAGCTTCTGCGCCATTCCCCAGGTACTCGCCTTCCTGAAGGACTACATCGTCTTTGCCGAGAAGGACGAGGAACTCAACAAATACATCCTGCGCCAGCACCAGACCGGCGCGGTGGAGGCGACCGTCAGCCGCGCCCTAGATAGCAAGCGCACCCGAGGCCTCGTCTGGCACACCCAGGGCAGCGGCAAAACCTTCACCATGATCAAGGCGGCCGAAAAGCTCTTCCGCGCACCCGAAGCGGACAAGCCCACCGTCCTGCTGATGATCGACCGCAACGAGCTGGAAGACCAGATGCTCAAGAACCTGGCTGCGCTCGGCCTGGGCAACCTGGAGCACGCCGTCAGCATCGCCCGGCTCAACCAACTGCTGCGCGACGACTACCGCGGCATCATCGTGACGATGATCCACAAGTTCCGCGACATGCCGGCCGACCTCAACACGCGCAAGAACATCTACGTGCTCATCGACGAAGCCCACCGCACCACCGGCGGCGACCTCGGCAACTTCCTCATGGCCGGACTGCCGAACGCGACCTTCATCGGCTTCACCGGCACTCCGGTGGACAAGACCGCCCACGGCAAAGGCACCTTCAAGACTTTCGGCTGCGAGGACGACCAGGGCTACCTGCACAAGTATTCCATTGCCGACAGCATCGAGGACGGCACCACGCTGCCGCTCTACTACCAGATCGCCCCGAACGAAATGCTCGTTCCGCACGAGACCCTGGAGAAGGAATTTCTGTCGCTGGCCGAAGCCGAGGGCGTGGCCGACATCGAGGAACTGAACAAGATCCTCGATCGGGCGGTGAACCTGAAGAACTTCCTCAAGGGCAGGGAGCGCATCCAGCAGGTGGCACAGTTCGTCGCCACCCACTACCGCGAAAACGTCGAGCCGCTCGGCTATAAGGCCTTCCTCGTCGGTGTCGACCGCGAAGCCTGCGCGCACTACAAGCACGCCCTCGATCAGTACCTACCGCCTGAATATTCCGAGGTCGTCTACACCGGCAGCAATAACGACTCGAAACTGCTTAAGGAATTTCACCTCGACCCGAAGAAGGAGCGACAGATCCGCAAGAGCTT
Organism: uncultured Bordetella sp.; assembly: GCA_964599095.1. Taxonomy (GTDB): domain Bacteria; phylum Pseudomonadota; class Gammaproteobacteria; order Burkholderiales; family SG8-39; genus SZAS-79. The sequence continues at coordinate 127,041 of CAZREB010000008.1, read as the reverse complement.
CGGCAAGCTCGACCAGCAACCGAAGATCCTGATCGTCACCGAGAAACTTCTTACCGGGTTCGACGCGCCCGTGCTCTACGCCATGTATCTCGACAAGCCCATGCGTGACCACACCTTGCTCCAGGCCATCGCCCGGGTGAACCGCCCCTACGAGAACGAGGCGCAGGAGATGGTAAAGCCCCACGGCTTCGTTCTGGATTTTGTCGGGATCTTCGACAAACTTGAGAAGGCCCTAGCGTTCGATAGCGACGAGATCAATGCCATCGTCAAGGACCTGAAGCTGTTGAAGGTGCTGTTCAAGAACAAGATGGATTCCGGGGCTCCGGCCTACCTCGGCCTGATCGAGCGCAACTTCGACGACAAGGACGTGGACACCCTGATCGAGCACTTCCGCGACCCGGAGCGGCGCAAGGCGTTCTTCAAGGAATACAAGGAGATCGAGATGCTCTACGAGATCATCTCGCCCGATGCTTTCCTGCGGCCGTTCCTCGGGGATTACGGCACGCTGTCCGCCATCTACCACGTTGTCCGCAAGGCTTACACAAAGTACGTGATGGTGGACCGGGATTTCCAGCGGAAGACCAATCTGCTGGTGCAGCAACAGATAGGCAGCTACGGCGTCGAAAGGGTGGACGACTTCGTGAAGATCAACGCGGACACCATCGACCTGATCAAGAATCGAAAGGGGGGCGAGGGAACCAAGGTCATCAACCTGATCAAGAGCATCGAGAAGCAGGCCGAGGAAGCGAGCGACGATCCTTATCTCGTCGCGATGGCCGAGCGCGCCCAGGCGGTGCGGGAAAGTTTCGAAGAGCGCCAGACCAGCACTGCCGAAGCGATGGCAGCCCTGCTCAAGGAAGTCGAAACCAACGAGGTCCGCAAAAAGGAGCAGGCCGAGAAGTCGTTCGATGGACTCACTTACTTCGTCTATCGCAGTCTGCTCGACGCGAAGATTCAGAATGCGGAAGCGGTCAGCCGCAGGATCCGCCAGGCTTTCAGCGAGTTCCCCAACTGGAAGCGAAGCGAAAGCGCCCTGCGCGAACTGCGCAAGAAAGTCACCTTCGCCATTTTCGCCGAGACCGACGATCTGGACCGGGTGACTGCCATGGTGGATGAGTTGTTCATCCTGTTGGAGAAGGCGAATCGGATTTAGACCGATGACCGCGACCGATCACAAAGAAGAGTTCAAACAGCGTGTCCGTCACTGGGCCGAAAAACTGGATGTAAAAGTCGTCTGGCTGGGGGTTCGCCCCATGCGCAATAAATGGGCGTCATGTTCTACCGCGGGCCATTTGAATTTCAGCGACGAGCTACCCGACCTGAAGGCCGAGCTGTGGGACTACGTTATCGTCCACGAGTTGCTCCACTTCTTTGTTCCTAACCATGGAAAACTCTGGAAAAGCCTGATGCGTGCTCACCTGGGTGCGTATGAGGCACATGAAGACGAGTTACGGCGACTTTTTAGCGTCTAGGTGGAAAGGGTGCCTACGACCTCAAGCTCCCGCTCACCGACATCTCGCTCGCCCGCCTCGGCGAACCGAAGCGCGGTGACGTAATCACCTTCACCTCCCCGGCCGACGGGGTGCGCCTGATCAAGCGCCTGGTCGCGCTCCCGGGCGACGTGGTGGAACAGCGCGACGAAGTGCTCTTCATCAACGGCCGGGCCGCCGAATACGGCAAGCCGGCGCAGGTCAGCGAAAGGCTGGAAGACGGCGCCACGACGACCGGCCTCAGGACCACCGAGCGGATCGCAGGCAGGGAACACGCGGTCCAGTTCCTGCCCGTACTGAACGCCGCGCGCACTTTCGGACCATAGGAGGGGGTAACGGGGGAACCTGGGTTCCCCTGTTCCGAGCGTGTCCCGCCGGACAGCTACTTCTTCCTCGGCGACGGCCGCCCCGACTCCCGCTACATCGGCCCGGTCCCGCGCAGGCTGCTGATCGGGCGCGCCCACCACATCGCGCATTTTTCCGACGCCTCCGCGGACATCCTCGGCAACTGGATGCCGCGGTTCGGGCGGATGGGGGAGAAGATCCGGTAGGCCGAAACGAGAGGGCACCGGCGTAGAATGGTGGAATCATGATCGACTGGTCTTCCTGCCCGATGGTCGAGCGCGACCCGGATCGCGTGAGCGGTGCCTGGGTGTTCCGCGGCACTCGCGTGCCCGTGGCGGCCCTGTTCGAGAATCTCGAAGATGGCGCGCAAGTGTCGCAATTTGTCGAATGGTTTCCCGGAGTCACTGCGGAGCAGGTTCGCGCCGTCCTTGAGCACGCCGCGCGGAGCGCATTGGCTCCCGCCTGAAAGTGCGCGTCCTGTTCGACCAAGGCACGCCGGTCCCGCTGCGAAATTCGCTGGCGCATCATGAGGTGGCAACCGCCTTCGGGCTCGGGTGGTCGACAATGAAGAACGGGCAGCTTCTCGAAGCCGCGGAGCGCGCCGAGTTCACGTTGCTCGTTACGACCGACCTGAATCTGCGGTATCAGCAGAACCTGCTAGCCAGGCGCATCGCCGTGGTTGTGCTCTCCACACCGAGCTGGCCGCGGGTACAACGAGCCGTTGAAGAAGTAGTCAGGGCGATCGACGCTGCGACGCCGGGAAGCTACACCGAGGTAGAGATCCCGTAAGCCGCCGATCGGCCGCGCACACCACGTCGCCGTGTCCGCGGACAGCCTCGGCAACTGGATGCCGCGGTTCGGGCGCAGGGAGAAGCGGATTCGGTGAGGCGGGAATTGGGGGAATTTGTTTTCAAAGGCCAAGCACTGGAGCCAATCTCGAGTGTTTTTTGTGCCGATACCAGTACATTTCTATCGTTCCTGTGCCATCGATAATCCATTTTTTTCGGACTTAGAATCCATAAATTCACGTGCAATATTCCATTTTTTCAACCTCGGCGGCGGCACGCGAAGACACGGCGGGATTGCTGCGTGCCCCCGGCCTGCTGCTGGCGATCAAGCGCGCGGTGGACGAGGACCGGCGCCCGGGCCGGTTCCTTCTCACCGGGCCGGCCAGCGTGATGACGCTCCCTAAAGTCTCCAATTCGCTGGCCGGCAGGAAATGGAAATGCGGCGTTTTGCTGTACGACGGCGTGGAGACGCTGCCCATGGGGCCGGGACTGTGGGCGGTGCCGCTTTCGACCTTGTGGTTGAATTGACTCGCGAGTAAGCCTCCCAGGTGCCCCCCACCCTCTCCATCGCCGGCGTCGACATCCGCATCGAAGGCACCGGCCGCGAGTCGATCGTGATGATCCACGGTTGGCCGGACACCTACCGCCTGTGGGACGCGCAGGTCGAAGCGCTCAAGGACCGCTACCGCTGCATCCGCTTCACCCTCCCCGGTTTCGATCCGGCGGCGCCGCGCAAGGCCTACTCGCTCGACGAGCTCTGCGACTTCATCAAGGCCGTCGTCGAGAAGTCCTGCCCGGACGGCAAGGCGATCCTGATGCTGCACGACTGGGGCTGCGTGTTCGGCTACGAGTTCTGCATGCGCCACCCCGGGCTCGTCACCCGGGTCGTCGGCGTGGACATCGGCGACCGGGCCTCGCTCAGGCAATCGATCACGCCGCGCGAGCAGTTCATGGTGCTCGCCTACCAGCTCTGGCTGGCCGCCGCGTGGGTGATCGGCGGCAGCCTCGGCGACAGGATGACGCGCTACATGGCGCGCAAGATCCGCTGCCCCTCCGACCCCGCGCCGATCGGCTCGCGCATGAACTACCCGTATTTCGACTACTGGTTCGGCGGCCGGCGTTCGATCCGCCGCACGGCGCAGGCATTCGCGCCCGCGTGCCCGACGCTGTTCATCTACGGCCGCCGCAAGCTTTTCATGTTCCACGCCCAGGCCTGGGCCGAGGCGCTCGGCCGCAAGCCCGGCAGCAAGGCGGTCGAGTTCGACACCGGCCACTGGGTGATGTCGCAGCAGCCCGCGCGTTTCAACGAGGTGGTTGCCGGCTGGCTCGGCGGCTGAGACCGGGAGCCTGGCCAGCGAATCTGGCATTTACATCGGCGGTCCTGCGGATACCATACCCGCGAAGCCATTCGCCGCCCGAACCTCCGCCCCTGAGAAAGCCATGAGGAAAATCGTCTTCCTCGATCGCGCCACCATCGCCCCGCAGATCCGCCTGCGGCGGCCGACTTTCGCGCACGAGCTGGTCGAGTACGACTACACCCAGCCGCAGGAAGTCGCCGGGCGGCTCGCCGGCGCGACGATCGCGATCGTCAACAAGGTGCGCCTCGAGGCCTCCGCCCTCGAAAGACTCCCGGACCTGCGCCTGGTCGCGGTCGCCGCCACCGGCACCGACTGCGTCGACAAGCCGTACTGCGAAGCGCACGGCATCGCGGTCTGCAACATCCGCGGCTACGCCGTCAACACAGTCCCCGAGCACGCGTTCGCGCTGATCCTCGCGCTGCGAAGGAACATCGTCGCCTACCGCGACGCGGTGCTGGCCGGGCGCTGGCAGCAGTCGGGCCAGTTCTGCTTCTTCGATTACCCGATCCGCGACCTGGCCGGCGCCCGCCTGGGGATCATCGGCGAAGGCGTGCTGGGCCAGGGCGTCGCCGCGATTGCTCGGGCGTTCGGCATGGTGCCGCTCTTTGCCGCGCACAAGGGCGTGAGCGGCCTCGGGCCGCTCTACACGCCGTGGCAGGAAGTGCTCGAGACGAGCGACATCCTCACGCTGCACTCGCCGCTGACCCCGCAGACGCGCGGCATGATCGCGATGCCCGAATTCCGCGCGATGAAGCGCCGCCCGCTGGTGATCAACACCGCGCGCGGCGGGCTGGTCGACGAGGCGGCGCTGGTGCAGGCGCTCGACGAGGGGCTGATCAGCGGCGCCGGGTTCGACGTCGTCACCGAGGAACCGCCCTCGCCCGGCAACCCGCTGATGCGCGCGGCCGGCAGGCCGAACGTCATCCTGACGCCGCACGTCGCATGGGCCTCCGACGAAGCGCAGCAGGCGCTGGCCGACCAGCTGATGGACAACATCGAGAATTTCGTCGCCGGCCGGCCGAGCAATCTCGTCAAGGGCGCCTACTGACCGTACACCGGCCTGCCGGCACCCACCCGCGTGCCGGCGCTGAAACAAAGCCGGAACAAAACCGGGTTCGCCGGAAATCGCGCGGATACCCGCCCCTCCTAACGTGAACGCTGACGGAGCCTTCGCTCCTTCATCAACCACCGACAGAGGAGAATCACCATGCAGACGACGTTGCAAGTCGAAGACAGCAAGCGCTATGCGCGCGCCGTGGAGATCTCGAAGCGCGTGCGCTTCGACATCGAGCGCGACGTGATCCGCGGCCGCAAGTTCGATTTCGGCAGGAAGTTCCTGCCCGACGGGCTCTCGAAGGTCGACCGGCTCGACTTCCTCGGCGCGGACGAAAAGCGCCTCGCGAGCCAGGTCCAGGGCCGCACCTACGCCAACATGTTCGGGCTGGTCGAGCGCTTCATCGGCCCCAAGATCCTCGAAGTGAGCCGCGATCACTGGCTCGGCGACCAGACCGCGTTCGAGGCGCTGGTGCGCTTCACCGACGAGGAGCTCAAGCACCAGGAGATGTTCCGCAGGATCGAGGCCTTGTGCGCCGAAGGCATGCCCCCGGGCTACACCTTCCTGCCGCAGCCCAACGACGTAGCCGGCGTCGTGCTCGGCAAGCCCACCTGGTCGGTGCTCGCCCTCATCTGCCACATCGAGCTCTTCGTGCTCGCGCACTACCGCCAGTCGATCGAGAAGGACGAGCAGCTCTCCGCGCTGTGGTCGGACGTGTTCAATTTCCACGCCCGCGAAGAAGCGCAGCACGCGGTCATGGACGAGATCGAATGGCGGCGCGTGGATGCGACGCTCACTCCGGCCGAGCGCGACGCCGCGGTGGACGAACTGATCGCGCTCGTGGCGGCGGTCGACGGCATCGTGCAGATGCAGGCCAGGGCCGATACCGACTATTTCCTGCGCAACGCCGGCCGCGCGTTCAACCGGGCGCAGGTCGAGGCGATCGGCGCGACCTTCCTGCAGGCCTACCGCTGGCAGTACATCGTCTCGGGCGTCCAGGACGAGCGCTTCCAGAAGATCATGGGCGACCTGGTCAACGGGACGCAGATGGCGCGCATCGGCGCGGCGCTTGCGCCTATCGTGAACTAGACCGGGCCCCGTTGCGGGCGGTGAAACCGGCATTGCAGGCAAAAGCCAAACTCACGAGGTTTGGCTTCCTGCAAACCGGATCCATCGGCGCTACCACGCGCCGATAACGAAGTCCTTCATGGCGTTGCGGCGTTCGGCCAGCTGCCGGGCATCGGTGTCCGACATGGTCGTGCGCACGCGCCGCGAGTCGCGCCACCGGGCCAGCCGATCGGTCATCTCGGCGCGCAGCGCGGTGTGAGCCTGCATCGCGCCCAGGTCGACCAGTTCGTGCGGATCCTCCTGCAGGTCGAACAGTTGCGCATCGAAGCCCTGGTATTCGACGAACTTCCAACGCCGGGTGCAGACCATGGTGGCACGGGCCGTGTTGATGTCCAGGCCCAAATTCCGGGCCGCCGGATAGAACCCATAGTCCAGTTCCGAGAACGCCGCTTCGCGGCCGATGAGTCCGGTACCACGCACGACCGGCAGCAGCGATTCGCCCTCCAGCCATTGGTGTTCGGGCGGCGCACCGAGCGCGTCGAGAAACGTGGGAATGAGGTCGATCGACTCGACCAGGGCGCTGCTGGCCTGCACCTGGATTGTGGATTGCGGATCCACCACGATCAGCGGCACGGCGGCGCTGGCCTCGTAGAACAGCTCCTTCTCGCCCAGCCAGTGGTCGCCCAGCAGGTCGCCGTGGTCGCTGGTAAAGACGATCAGGGTGTCGTCCAGCCGGCCCTGCGCTTGAAGCGCCTGCATCAGCCGCCCCACGTGGTCGTCGATCTGTTGTACCAGGCCCATGTAGGTGGGAACGACGCGCCGGCGTACTTCGTCCCGTGCAAACGACTGGCTGTCGATGTGGTCGCGAAATGCGCGGCAGACCGGGTGTCCGGGGTTGCGTTCGGCCTCGGAGCGTATTGCGGGCAAGACATCCTCCGGCCCATAGACCCTGTGGTAAGGCGCAGGCGCGATGTAAGGCCAGTGCGGCTTGATGTACGAAAGGTGCAGGCACCAGGGGTTATCGCCCTGCTCGCGGACGAACCGCAGCGCCTGGTCCGTGACCCAGGCGGTTTCGGAGTGTTGCTCCTGCACGCGCGCCGGCAGGCCCGCATTGCGCATCTTCCACCCGCTTTGCAGGCGGCCCTCTGCGTCGATCCCGGCGTTCGCATAGTCATGCCAAGCGTTCCGCGCGGCGTAGCCCTGCTGGTGCAGGTAGCCGTTATAGAGCGGCTTGCCCGGCGCAGCCTTGCTGTCGGGGACGATGCCGTCGTGGCGCGCATAGGGTTCGAATCCGCCTTCTGCCACCAGCAGGCCGGCGCCGCCGGCCGGGTCGAGGCCGAACCGGCGCAGTCCTTCGAGGTCCGGCAGCACATGGGTCTTGCCGACCACTGCGGTGCGCAAGCCTGCACCTCGCATGTAGTCGCCCAAGGTGGGAACCTGGACCGGCAGAGGCACGAAATTCCACGTGGCGCCGTGGCTTGCGACATATCGGCCGGTATAGGTGGACATGCGCGACGGGCCGCACACCGGGCCCTGCACGTAGGCCCGGTCGAAGCGGGTGCCCCGGGCGGCGAGCGCATCGATATGCGGCGTGCGCAGGGCCGGATGACCGTAGCAGCCCAGGTAGTCCCGGCGCAACTGGTCGCACATGATGAGCAGGATGTTGCGGATGCGGGTCACGGCTTGCGTGCGGAAGGTGACCCGCTCGCGCCGGGAAAAACCGCCCGTTGCCGGCATTGGCAATGCAGGCGCACCAATGCCATGCCGTAGTCGTTGCCGTTGGGCGTGCGCACCACGGTGTGGATGTGGAATTTCTCGGGCTCGGTGTTGCCGAGGAAAACGCCCGCGTGGTGGTCGAACTCGACGATGATCACCGGGCTCTGGATCCGATAGTAGAAGGCGCTGTCGTCGTCGAACCCGCCGATCCAGCAGAAATGGGTGTTTCCCAGGTGTTGCTGCGCCTGTCGCAGGCGCGCCGCACGCGGGCCTTCCGGCAGATAGGCCAGGTAGCTCGCAAGCAGTTCCATCACCTGGGCCTGCTGCGCCGTTGCGAATGCAGCCACGGGCGCGCCTTCGTAAGGCACGATGCGGTTGTCCTGAAATGCGCCGGTCAGATGCAGCTCATCACCGATCGCGACGCGCCCGGGCGGCATGGCCGGGTCGCGCTTCTTCTTGTACAGCTGCGCCCTGCGCTGCAAATCCGGCGGCAGCGACCGGATGAGCGCGAGGCCCAGGCGCTCCTCCCGATCGAAGATGGTAAGGCCGGCCAGCGGGCCCGTATCGATGCAGTTGGGCTCGGCCCCCATGAACAGCGGCGTGACTACCATCTGCCCGCCCACGAACCGGCAATTCAGGCAGACGTGATGGCCGTAGAAGTTCCAGCCCCAGGGTTCAGTCAGGGACGGCACGCCGAACAGATTGATGTTGTAGCTGTACTCATTGAGGACGCGCGGCGCGTTCACCAGCTGGCCCAGGAAATGATTCACCCGCATCAGGTCGCGCACGCGCTGGTAACCCTCGGGGCTGAGGCTGGCACGCAGCACTTCGAGGATGGCGTCACGGACCGGCGGCTCGACTTCGTCCATGCGCAGTCCGAACCGCATCACGTAGATCTCCGGGTTCATCCAGGCGTGCCACTCCCTTGCATCCGCGGGATGGCTGAGCACGTCGCGCTGCGCCTCGGTAAGGGTCGCGAGCAGCGCGTGCACCGCGTCCATGGCAGCCCGGACCGGCGCCTTTTCGTCGGCAAGTTCAAACAGGCCGGGCAGACACTGGCCGTCCGTGCTGATGCCCTTGAATTCGGTGTGGTCGTAGGTGTCGCGCCAGCCATCGAGCAGGCGCTTCGCATTCGGGTTGGACATCACGCGTTGCGCGTGCGTGTAGGCATCGAGCTGATCAATGCCGGCGATGCGCGGATCATCCGGCCGGCGCAGGTGGGCCCGGAACGAGGACTTGTCCATGGTCAGATCAGTCCCGCATAGGAACCGCCATCGATCTGCAGGTTCTGCCCGGAGATGAAACCTGCCTGCGCGCTGCAAAGGTAGGCGCAGGCATCGGCAAATTCCTCGGGTGTACCCAATCGCTGCGCGGCGATGGTGAGTGCGATCCGCCTGCGCGCTTCGGCAGCGTCGATGCCCTGGGTCTTCATCATCCGCTGCGCCATGAACTGCTGGCGCGGTGTGTCGATCCGCTCGGGCAGCAGATTGTTGATGGTCACGTTATCGGCAGCCGCCTCGATCGACATCGCCTTGGAAAACGCGGTGAGTCCGGTGCGGGCGGTGGTCGACAGCGCCATCGGGGGGCGCGGACTCTTCACCATCGCGGAGGTGATGTTCACGATACGGCCGAACTTGCGTGCGCGCATGCCGGGCAGCAAGGCGCGAATCAGCAACACCGGCGCCAGCAAGTTGGCTTCGAGCGCGGCCATCCACGCCGCATGGTCCCAGTCGGCAAGTTCGCCGGGCGGCGGACCGGCGTTGTTGTTGACGAGGATGTCGGCATCCGGACAGGCGTCGAGCAGGGCCTGGCGCCCGGATGCGGTGTTGATGTCCGCCTGCACGCTGCCGACCTGCGCGCCCGTGGCTCGTGCGATATGCAGCCGGGCCTGCTCCAGCCTTGCGGGATCGCGCCCGTTGATGATTACGATGCAGCCTTCACGCGCCAGTGCCGTGGCGCAGGCCAGCCCCAAGCCGCTGGTTGAAGCCGCCACCAGTGCTTTCCTGCCGCGGATGCCCAGATCCATCAAGCCTTCCCGGCGAAACCTAGTGAAGTCGAAGCGCGTTCATTCCAGTACCAGGCCGATCTTTTTGATCACGGCACCCCACTTTTTGCGCTCGGCCTCCAGGAAGGCCGTGAATTCTTCGGGCGTCGATCCCAGGGACTCGCTGCCCACGCTGCGGCGATAGTCCACCATCTCGGGCGTCTTCGCGACCTGCGAAATCGCGGCGCTCATCTTGTTCACGATCGCCGCGGGGGTGCCGGCCGGGGCGAGGACGCCGATCCACACCAGCGGCTCGAAGCCCGCATAGCCCAGTTCGGCGAAGGTCGGCACATCCGGCGTCAGCGGATGCCGACTCCTGCCCGAAATCGCCAGGGTGCGCATTCTCCCTGCCTTGACGAAGCCCATGGTCGGAAGCATCGCATCGAACATGGCCGGGATCCGGCCCGCGGCCAGGTCGGTGAACGGACTGGTGGTGCTGTAGTGCACGTAGTTCCCTTCGATGCCGTTGAGCGAGAAGAACCAGGCGGCAGACAGATGGTTGATGGCGCCCTTGCCCAGCGTTCCGACGCTGGCGTACTTGGGATCGGACTTGGCCAGCTTGATGTACTCGGGAATGGATTTCGCAGGAACCTCGGCATTGACGGTCAGCGTGTAGTTGGTGACGGATACGAGGCTCACCGGGACAAGGTCCCGTACCGGATCGAAGCGCAGGGTGTGATACAGGGCCCCCATCGTGGTGAGGCTGGGCGTGCCCAGCAGAAAAGTGTAGCCGTCCGGCGCCGACTTGATCACCGCCTCGACGCCGATGCGTGTTGCCGCGCCCGGACGGTTGTCGATCACGACGGGCTGTCCGAGGATCGTCGCGAGGTGCGTCGCGATCCGGCGGATGTCGGAGTCGGGCCCGGACCCCGACGGCACCGGTGCGATGACGCGGATCGGCTTGTTCGGCCACTCCTGCGCACCTGCGCTCGTCCAGCCCAGCGAAACTCCGGCAAGCGCTGCCACCATGGCCAGCCGGCGGGTCATGCGAAAGATCAAGCCCATTGTTGTCTCCTTCATCGAATTGCGGCCCCGGTCGTGGCGTGCCCATCGGCTGCGGGAATGGAAGTCAACGCCAGGAAATTGGTCAGTGCGTCGCGCAGTTGGCGCGTCGAATCCGCGCCTGCGGCGGCGGCCAGCGCCAGGATGTGGCCGTCCGGCCGCACCAGGACCGCTCCGTCGGGGCCGAGACCCATGGCGGCGGCGAAGTCCGTCTTGCACCCAAAGTCGACACCCTGCAGGCGCACGGTCACCGGCACCGGCCAGGCCGGGTGGGCATGACGCCAGGCGGTTCCGGCGACGCCCGCAAGTAACGTGAAGGCATCCGGCGCCACCAGGTCGAGGCTCGAGCGACCGTCCTCCAAAAGGACATGCGGCAGCCGTGCGCCTGCGATTGCCCGAGGCCGGAACACGCTGATCGGAAGGTTGATGTCCGCGTCCTGCGCGTCGCCGTAGATGTAGCCCAGTTGCAGCCGCAGGCTGTCGAAGTGATCTTTCTGGCGTGCGACCGCCTCGGCCACTTGTCTACGGCTTGCCGGGTCGGCCAGGCGTGCGGCAAAGGTCTGCGCATCCACGGTTCCGTCCGGCCCATATCCGAGGGCTTCGTCCAGTTCCCGCATGCGCATCGAGTTGACAACGCTCTGTTGCATGTTGGCCCTCGCGATGCCCCTGCGCTCGATTTCGTAGCTGTCCAGCAGGCCCGGCCCGGCGTGGCCGGCCTCGAGCGCGGAGATCTTCCAGGCAAGATTGTCGATATCGGCAACGCCCGTATTGAGCCCAAGGCCGCCGGATGGCGGAAAGCGATGTCCCGCGTCGCCGGCCAGAAACACGCTGCCGTCGCGGTAGCGCGTCGCCACCTGCGCCGACATGACCCACGGGCGCACGCCCTTGATTCGCACATTCACCGCGTCCGTGCCTATGGCCTTGTGCACCAGCCTGAGACAGGTGTGCTCATCGAAGTCCTGCTGGCGTGAATCGGGCGCGCATCGGTGCATCAGGACCCAGCTCTTGCCGAGGTCGTAGGCGATCAGTACGCCGTTGGCCCCGGGGCCGAACAGGAAGTAGAGGATCGCAGGGCGTCCGGCCACGAGGTGCCGCAGGTCCGCTTCGAAATGGATCATCATGTTGGACCGCAGTGCCTCCGGGCCCTCCATGGCAATGCCCAGATGATCGCGGACGCTGCTGCCGGCGCCGTCGGCCGCGATCAGGTAGCGGCTCCGGACGATCTGCTCCGAACCGGTCCTGCGATCGCGCAACACGGATGCGACGTGATCGGCCGCCTGCGTGCATCCGGTCCATTCCAGACCGCGACGGATGTCCACGCTGCTCAGCCCGGAGGCGGCCTGCTCGAGGACCTGCTCGAAGCGTGGCTGCGCAATGTTGATCAGGGGCCAGCGGGTGACGCGGCGTACGTCCTCGTCCTGCCGCTCATACGGCAGGACTCCGATCTCCGCGCCGACCAGCGAGGTCACCATGCGCACGCAGGCGCCCTCGTGGGCCGGTGTGGCCAGAGCATGCAGGGCGTCCATGGGCAGGCCGGCGGCGGCGCAGATCTCCAGCGAACGCGGGTTCAGCGCATGCGCCTTGGGCGCCTCGAGGCGTTGCAGGTGCTTTTCGGCCAGCAGGGTGCGTACGCCGCGGCGGCCCAGGAGCACCGCGCCCAGCACGCCGACGGGGCCGCCGCCGACGATCAGAACCGGGACGTCGAGCCTCGTCATCGGCCCGCGACCCGGGCATGGCCAGGCTGGCCGTTTCTGTGCATGGCGGGCTTGACGCGAAGGGTCGAGTTGCCCGGTGAATTCAAGTAATCTCGTCTGTGGGCCATCACAACTCGGGCCGGTCGGCCTTGCGCCATGTCAAAGGGATGCGCGAGCGTAGCGGCGTCGGACCTCGAGAACCATTGATCAATGTTGCACGTCGTGTTGCACAGAACCGAACGATGACCAAACGCCACCAGCGTGTTTCGCTCGAAAGCCTCAGGTTGCTCGACGCGATCGACCGGCAGGGTTCCTTCGCCGCAGCGGCTGCGGAATTGTGCGTCGTGACTTCGTCGATCACCCACACCATCCGCAACCTGGAAGAAAACCTGGGGCTCACGCTGTTCGATCGCTCGGGACGCCGCGCACGGTTTACCTCCAAGGGCTACGCGTTGCTGGAAAGCGGGCGCCATCTGCTGGCGCGCGCTGCCGCGTTCGATGAGGAGGTGCAGCGCATCGCGACCGGATGGGAGCCTTCGCTGGTCATCTCGGTCGACCAGGTCATGCGGGTCAGTCCGCTGATCCCGGTGATCAACGAGTTCTTTTTAATCGCACCCCAGACTTCGCTGCACATCCGGCGCGAAGCCGCTGCCGGCTCCTGGGACGCGCTGATGGCGGGCCGCGCCGACCTCGTCGTGGGAGCGCCCGCAGGGGGCGCGCCGGGGGCGGGTTTCGAATCCGCCACTCTGTTCGAGAACAATTTCGTGCTCGCCGTGGCGGCCCACCATCCGCTGGCGTCGCGCAGGGACCGGATCTCCAACGAGGAGATTGCGCAGGTCCGTTCGGTGGTCGTCGGTGACACCGCGCGCTCGCTCCCGTACCTGTCGTATGGCCTGCAGAACAACCGGCAATGCTTGTCGGTACCGGATACCGGCGCCAAGCTCGAGGCCATCCTGCTTGGCATCGGCTGCGGATTCCTCCCGCTGCGCGTTGCCGAACCACTGGTCAAGGCGGGCAGGCTGGTCCTGCTGGACGCCGAGGCAGCACACCCGCCGGGCGAGAGCACGATCGCCTGGCGATCCGGCGAAACCGGCCGTGCGCTGAAGTGGTGGATCGAACAGCTGACCCGGCCGGTGCTGGCCGAAACGCTGTTCTCCTGAAGCGATCAGGAAGCGCCGCCCGACCGCGATCTGACGGCGCAACCCACGAGAAGGTTCAGAGAAACAGGCGGTCGACCTGGTCGCGTTCGAGGCCGATGTCCTTCAGGCTGCGGTCGCTCAGGCGGCGCAGCTCGTGCCGGGCCTGCCGCCTGCGCCGGGCGGCCGCCAGCGCCTGCATCGAGCGCGACAGGGCCTTGCGGAACGCCTGGGCCAGTTCGGCGAAGAATTCGATGAGCGCGTAGCCCGCGGGGGGCCGCAACCCGCGTTGGTTGACGGTGGTGTCGTGCATGGTCTTCTCCAGTCAGGGTCATCCCCGGCGGGGACATGACCGCAGTCTGGGCGGCCGCTGTAACCGGCAAATGTCCGGCGCATATTCATTTGGCAACATTTGGTTTCGGCCTCAGGCGGTTTCGGCCACGGGCGCGGTTACACGATTGAAACAATCGCATAACCGCCCGGCAATCCGGGCGCGGCGGGACACCGAATACGATTGCGCGTATTCCATCGACCGGATCGCGCGCATGAAGGCGGCAAAAGCTTGGGCTGCACCGGCCTCGGAGGCGTCGGCAGGTATGATTTCGGCCATGCGACAGCGTGTGTTGATCGTCGACGACGATGCCGGAATCCGCGACACGACGGGCGAGTACCTGTCGAATCACGGCTTCGAAGTCGCGCTCGCCGCCGACGGCACGCAGATGCGCGCCGCGCTGGCCGCCGGCAGGATCGACGTGGTGCTGCTGGACCTCAACCTGCCGGGCGAGGACGGCCTGACGCTGACGCGCTGGCTGCGCGCGCACCACGATGTCGCCATCATCATGATCACCGGCGCCGGCGAGGTGGTGGACCGCGTGGTCGGCCTCGAGGTCGGCGCCGACGACTACCTGCCCAAGCCTTTCGACCTGCGCGAACTGCTGGCGCGCGCCAAGAGCGTGCTGCGTCGGGCCGGCGAGCGTCCCGCGGGCGCGAAGGCCGCGGCGGAGGCGCAACGAAGAACGGCCAAGGTCGGGCGCTGCACGCTCGACCTCGACACGCACCTGCTGCGAGACGAAAACGGCGCCGAGTTGCCGCTCACCGGCATGGAGTTCGACCTGTTGCGGGTATTTATCGAGAACGCCAACCGCGTGCTGTCGCGCGACCAGCTGCTGACGCTGACGCGCAACCGCGAATGGGAGCCGTTCGACCGGTCGATCGACATCCGCATCGCGCGCCTGCGCCGCAAGATCGAGCCGGATCCTGCCCGGCCGACCGCGATCCGCACGGTCCGCGGCGCCGGCTACCTGTTCAAGCCGGACTGACGTGGAAGACAAGCTGCGCGCCGCGGCGCTCGCGGTATCGAGCGCCGAAGGCGAGACGGTCTTCGAGGATCTCCTGCGTGCGCTCGCCGCGATCCTCGAAGTCGAGTTCGCGCTCGTCTCGGTTTACGTGGAGCCGGCGCGCAGCACGCTGCGGACGGTGGCGACGTATTTCAACGGGCGCATCGCGCGCAACGTCGAGTACCCGATCGCCGGCACGCCCTGCGAGCGCGCCCTGGGCCGCGATTTCGGGCTTTTCGCGTCAGGCGTGCGGACCACGTTCCCGCAGGACGGCCTCCTGCGCGACCAGTCGATCGAGGGATACGCCGCCACGACCCTGAACAACACCAGCGGCGCCTCCGTCGGACTGCTCTCGGTCATGTCGCGCCGGCCGCTCTCCAACGCGCAGCTGATCGAGTCGATGCTGAAGATCTTCGGCGCGCGCATCGCGTCCGAAATCGAGCGCCGGGAAGCAGAGCGGGTGCTGCGCGCGAGCGAGTCGCAGTACCGCGCGATGTTCGACGCCGCGGCCGATGCGCTCGTGCTTCGCGATGCCGATTACCGTGTCGTCGACGTCAATCCGGCGTTTCTCTCGGCCACCGGCCTGCGCCGCGAGGACGTGATCGGCAAGGACGGGCTGCTCGTCATCCCGCAGGCCGAGCGCCAGCGCTTGTTCGCCCTGCACAAGCTCGCGATCGCCGGCGAGCCTATCCTGTTCGAATCGCATGCGATCGCGCCCGGCGGCACCCGTGCCGATGTGGAGGTTCGCGGCGTGCCGATGACGCACCAGGGCCGGCCGCACGTGCTCTATGTGGGACGCAACATCACCGAGCGCAAGGCGCAGGAGGCGCGCCTGCGCAACAGCGAGGAGCAGTACCGCGCGATCTTCAATGCCGCCACCGAGTCGCTGGTGCTGCGCGATGCCGGGTTCCGGATCGTGGATGTGAATCCGGCCTATGAAGCGCTCAGCGGCAACCGGCGCGAGGAGGTGCTGGGAAGCACCGCGCTTACGCTGCGCGCACCCCGCAAGAACAACGACCGGCGCGAAGTGCACGAGCGGGCGCTGGCCGGGGAGAAGGTTCGCCTCGAGACCGAAGCGATGCGCAAGGACGGCAGCCTGTTCCAGATCGAGATTCACGCCGTGCCGATGGAATACCGCGGCCAGCCGCACGTGCTCTACATCGGCCGCGACATCACCGAGCGCAAGGCCGCCGAGACCGCCCGCCTGCAGCTCGAGGCACAGTTGCGCCAGGCGCAGAAGATGGAGGCGATCGGCCAGTTGACCGGCGGCATCGCGCACGACTTCAACAACATCCTGCAGGGCATCCTCGGCAACCTGACGCTGGCCGGCGAGCGCCAGGCCGAATTGCGTGACGCACGCCTCGGCAGGTACCTGGAGCGCGCACAACACTCGGCGCAGCGCGCGCGCGAGCTGATCGGCCAGATGCTCACGTTCAGCCGCGGCCAGCGCGGCACGCGCCGGCCGGTGCAGCTCGCCGACCTGGTGCGCGATGCGTGCAAGCTGCTGCGCTCGACGCTTCCGTCGACCATCGAACTGCGGGTCAACATCGACGAAGACGTGCCGGTGCTGGAGGTCGATCCGGTCCAGGTCGAGCAGGTGGTGCTCAATTTGTGCATCAACGCGCGCGACGCGATGCGCGGCACCGGCGCCATCCGCCTCGGGCTCAAGTCGCCCGCGCGCTACGAGGCGGTCTGCACCTCGTGCCGGCAGCAAGTCGAAGGCCACTATGTCGAGCTGTCGGTCCGCGATACCGGGCCGGGCATCCCGGCGCAGGTGATGGACCGGATGTTCGAGCCGTTCTTTTCGACCAAGGAAGTCGGCAAGGGCAGCGGCATGGGCCTTTCGCTCGCGCACGGCATCGTGCACGAGCACGGCGGCCACATCGTCGTCGACAGCCTGCTGAACGAGCGCACCAAGTTCCGGGTGCTGCTGCCGGCTCCGACGGGCTCGACTTCGGGCGCGCAGGCGGCGGGGCCGTCCGCCGGGGCGCCCGCACGCGGGCGGGCGCGACTTGCGGGCCGCGTGCTGGTGGTGGACGACGAGCCGGCGATCCGCGAGTTCATGTTCGACCTGCTGGGCAACTGGGGGCTCGAGCCCTCGGTATTCAACACCGGCGCCGCTGCGCGCGACGCGATCATCGCGGATCCCGCGCGCTACGACCTGGTGATCACCGACCAGACGATGCCC
This sequence comes from uncultured Bordetella sp., assembly GCA_964599095.1. GTDB lineage: Bacteria > Pseudomonadota > Gammaproteobacteria > Burkholderiales > SG8-39 > SZAS-79. Next base: position 109,821 of record CAZREB010000008.1, on the reverse strand, counting down.
GAGCTCACCGGCCTCGCGCTCGCGCGCGAGATTTGCAGGCTGCGCCCCGGGCTGCCCGTGATCCTCTATACGGGATATGCCGAGGATCTCTCGGACGCGGAATTGCGCGACGCGGGCGTGCGGGAGCTGGTGCGCAAGCCGATCGAGCCGGCGCAATTCTTTCCGTTGCTGGCCAAGTACCTCCCGGCAGGCTGAAACACAAACGCAACCTTCTTGCGGGTTGCGGAAATCGGACGGAAACCCGGCCGGCCTAGCCTTTCCTCCCAGGCAGTCCCACAGGAGGAAAGCGATGAAATACGAGCACGGACAGGATTCGATCGAAATTCCTTGCGGCAGCACGCTGCGCATCGACGACGGCGTTGGCATGACCCTCGAAGTTCGGCAGGGCGATTTGTGGCTGACCGAGGAAGGCGGGCGTGAGGACCACTTCCTGGGACCGGGGCAGAGTTTCCGCATCAGCCGCCGCGGGGCCACGCTTGTGCATGCCTTCCAGCCCAGCGTGGTCCTGGTGTCGGCCGCCCTGCCGCGCAATTGGGCGCAAAGCATCGGCCTCAGGCTGCGCAGGGCCTGCGCGGCCTTGAGGACGGATGCCACCGGCAGCGGGCACGCCCGGGCGCCGGTCTTGCACACGCCGGTGGCAGGCCGATCATGACGGTGCCGGTGTGGATGCTGCTCGGGTTCGCGATGTGGACGCTGCTCCTGCTGCTGTTCACGATCGGCGTCTATCGATGGAGCCGCATCTTCAGCGGGCGGGTGCCGATCAGCGGCTTCCCGGCCGATGCCGCCGGGGGCGCGGCCTGGTACCAGCGCGCGACCCGGGCCCACGCGAACTGCATCGAGAATCTCCCGGTGTTCGGCGCGATCGTCTTCGGGCTCTACGTCGCCAATGTCGGGGGCACGCTGGTCGATGCGCTGGCGGTGACGGTGCTGGCCGCCCGGATCTGCCAGTCGCTGGTACACGTCGGCTTCGAGCACACGAACACCGTGGCGTCCTGGCGGTTCGGGTTTTTTTTCGTGCAGTTCATCTGCTTTGTGTGGCTGGCAGGATTGATCGCGGTCATGCAGGCGGGAGCCGCGTGACGACCGGTTGCGGCGGGAAGCCGGCCGAAGATCCCGGCGAGCCCCGGCGTGGCGGGACCCGGGACCCCGCGATACACTGGAGCCGTCACGGCAAGGCCGGCCGACGGTCGTCCCGGAGTGCCGTAGAACCGCGATAATTCGGACGATTCATTACCGAAGTCCAGCGTGGTTGTTGGCTCTCCTGCCAGTTGGTGTATCGATACCAGTACATTCAAGGCGCGACATGACCTTCCGCTACCTCCCCGTCGAAGAGGCGATCCCCCACCCCGGCCTGCGCATGGTCGTGGTCGGCAACGTCCCCAGCCCGTGGGGCGAGGCGGCCAAGGGGCTCTTCCACGTCAAGGGCATCGACTGGGTCGGGGTGCGGCTCGCCTACGACAACGAGGCGCTCAAGCAATGGACCGGCGGGCAGCTGAACGGCCCGATCGCCTTCTACGGGCAGGAACCCGCGCGCGGCGGGTGGGCCGAGATCCTCGAGCTCGCCGAGCGCCTGAAGCCGACGCCGGCGCTGCTTCCCGCGGACGCGACCGCGCGCGAGAAAGTCCTCGGCCTCGGCCGCGAAATCCTCGGCGAAGGCGGCCTGTGCTGGACGCGCCGCCTGCAGATGGTGCATGCAGGCCTGCAGAACCAGCCCGGCTTCGCGGCGCCGGTGGCGAAGTACCTCGCGAAGAAGTACGGCTACAGCCAGGACGCGTCCCCGGCGTACGGATCGCAGGTGCAGGCGCAGCTCGCAAGCCTGGCGACGCGCCTGAAGCAGCAGCGCGACGCAGGAAGCAACTACTACGTGGGCCACGTACTCACCGCGGCAGACGTCTACAGCGCGACGGCGATGGCGCTCTTCCGCCCGCTGCCGCACGAGCAGTGCCCGATGAAACCCGACACGCGCGCGGCGTTCGAGGCGGTGGACGCGCAGACACTTGCGGCGCTCGACCCGATCCTTCTCGAGCATCGCGACAGGATCTACGCCCAGCACCTCGCGCTGCCGCTCTCACTCTGACTCTGCAGGGAGACTCCGATGGCAACTTACATTCCGAGCCCGCGCGACTGGGTCCGCGAACAGGTCGAGCTCTACGAAAAGAGCGGCGGCACCCAAGGCACCACCCTGCGCGACACCGGCCTGCCGGTGATCATCGTCACCAATACCGGCAACAAGACCGGCGCGATCCGCAAGACGCCGCTGATGCGCGTGGCCGACGGCGCCAACTACGTGCTGGTCGGCTCGCAGGGCGGCGCGCCGAAGCACCCGGTGTGGGTCCACAACCTGCGCGCCAACCCGATGGTCGAGATCCGCGACCTCACGGTGGTAAAGCCGATGAAGACGCGCGAAGTCACCGACCCGGACGAGCGCGCGCGCCTGTGGAAACTCGCCGTCGCCGCCTACCCGCCTTACGAGGACTACCAGAAGAAAACAACGCGGCAGATCCCGGTCTTCGTCGCGGAACCGGCCGGCTAGCGCCGAAGCCCACCGGCGCAATCCGGCAACCTGCCCGGCATGACCGTCAAAGGCATCGACCACGTCCAGCTCGCGATGCCCGCGGGCGGCGAACCGCTGGCGCGGCGATTCTATGGCGAGGTGCTCGGGCTTGCCGAGATCGCCAAGCCGCCGAACCTCGCGGCGCGCGGCGGCAACTGGTTCCGCTGCGGTTCGCTGCAGCTGCACCTCGGCGTCGAGGCCGACTTCCGTCCGGCGAAGAAGGCGCACCCGGCGCTGCTCGTGGACGATCTGGCCGCAGCGATCGCGGCGCTCGAGGCAGCGGGCTTCGAGGTGAAGCACGACCCAGAGCCTGTCCCGGGTGTCGAGCGCGCCTTCACGTCGGACCCTTTCGGCAATCGGATCGAACTGGTCGAGGCCCGCGCTTAGAGACTCCTGCCGTTCGCTGGTACGCTCCGCAAATGACCATCAAGATCGTCACCCATCGCGCCCTCGAGGCCGGCCCCACCCTGACCGTGCTCGGCGCGGTGCATGGCAACGAGCGCTGCGGCGCGGAGGCGATCAACCGCCTGGTTACGGAACTCGACACCGGCGCGGTCGCGCTAGAAAGGGGGACGCTGCAGCTCGTGCCGGTGACCAACCCGCGCGCCTACCGCGAGGGCGTGCGCTTCGTCGAGCGCAACCTCAACCGCTTCCTCTTCCCGAAGGCGGAAAAGAAGTACTACGAGGACCTCCTCGACCCGATCGTCTGCGACGTCCTCGATCGCACCGACGTGCTGCTCGACCTGCATTCGTACACTTCGCAGGGCGGGCCGTTCATCTTCCTCGGGCCGCACAACGCGAAGGAACTCGCATTCGCCACCGCGCTCGGCGTACCGGACTTCGTCTACGGATGGTCCGAAGCATTCGGCAACGCCAATAGCAAGGATGCCGACAGCAAGGAGTCGCAGGGCACGACCGAGTACGCGCGCACCAGGGGCGCGCTGGCAGTCACGCTCGAATGCGGCAACCACGCCAATGCCGATGCCGCAGATGTCGGCTATCGCGGGATCCTGCGTGCGCTTGCGCACCTGGGCATGCTGGACGCGAAGAGCCGCGCGGCGCTCGAAGCGCAGCCGTCCTCCGCCGGCCAGCGCTGCGTCAAGATGAAGAGCATGCATCGCCGTGAGGCCGGCGCCGAATTCGCGAAGCCGTGGAAGCATTTCGACCCGGTCGCCAAGGGCGAGGCGATGGCGCGCCTGAAAGACGGCACCGCGATCACCGCGTCGGACGACGGCTTCATCGTGCTTCCCAAGGACAGTGCCGGCCCCGGCGAGGAGTGGTTCTTCTTCGGCACGGCTATCGCAGTGCCCACGTGAGCACCCTTTCCCGTCTCGCGTGCATCGCATCGGCGGCACTCGCCCTGTTGCCGGTGGCAGGCGCCGCGGCCGGGCCGGTAACGCTCACCGAGGCCGAGATCAAGCAGGTACTCTCGCACGGGCCGTGGCCGGTCCCTGCCGCGCCGGACGCGACCAACCGCGCCTCGGGCAACCTCGAGGCGATCGAGCTGGGCACGCGGCTCTTCTTCGACCAGCGCCTTTCGGGCAACGGGCAGAGGGCCTGCGCGAGCTGCCATGTGCCCGAGCGCAACTGGACCGACAACCTGAGGCGCGGCGTCGGCCTCGTCGAAGTCGATCGCAACACGCCGACATTGATGAACCTGCGCACCGCACGCTGGTTCGGCTGGGACGGCGGCGCCGACAGCCTGTGGTCGCAGAGCCTGCGACCGATCCTCGACAAGCGCGAGCTTTCCGCCACGCCGAAGCACGTGGCGCAGCTGGTGCGCAGCGACGAGCAGCTCGCCTGCCGCTACCGCAAGGTGTTCGGCGCTTCACCTTCTCAGGGTGACGACGAGTCGGTGCTCGTGGGCGTCGGCAAGGTGCTCGCGAGCTTCATGGAAACGCTGGTCAGCGGGCGCACGCCGTTCGACCGGTTCCGCGATGCGCTGGCCAAGGGCGAGCCGCCCTCGAACTGGAATTTTTCCGAGCCGGCGCTGCGCGGGCTCAAGATCTTCGTCGGCAAGGGCGATTGCACCAACTGCCACAGCGGGCCGAACTTCGCCGGCGACGGTTTTTTCAACACCGGCCTCTCGCAGGCTGCACCGCGCGGCAAGCCGGACCCCGGTCGTGTCCAAGGCGTGAAGCAGGTCCTCACGAGCCGCTACAACCTGCTCGGGCCCTTCAACGACGACAAGAGCGGCGCCGCGGCCGAGCGCACGCGCAAGGCCGCGATGGAGAAGGCCGGCAATGCCGAGTTCAAAGTACCGAGCCTGCGCAACCTGCTCCTGACCGCACCCTATGGCCGCGATGGCCGGGTCGAAACCGTCGCCGAAGTCGTGCGCCACTACGCCGGCATCGACCCGGCGGCGATTCGCGAAAAGTCGGGCGCGCAGCACACCAGGCCGCTGAACCTCACCGCGCGCGAGCAGACCGACCTCGTCGTCTTCCTCGAAACGCTGACCACGTTCACCAACCCGTGGCGGCAGGACGACCCGAACGGGCGGTGCGATTGACTGTTTCGGCGCGCGTGTCCTGACACGGTCAGCCGAATTGCCGGACATACCGGACCAGCGCGATTGCAGGCCACAGGAGCGGTGCGATCCACGATTGCGTCCGCGCGGCACGCAGTGCGAATCCTGCCGCCCTGCAGCGCGCGGGCTCGCGCTCGACGCCGGGCCGGATGCGGGTGGTGAATGCTGGCATTGAGGTCTCCCCATCGTTGAACAATAATCGGGCCGCCATGACAACGAGCCCACACGAAGCGATTGTCCGGATCCGGGCTCGGGCCGGCTTGTACGTTAGGGCTGACTTGCAACGGACTCGCGGATGACCGCACGTCCTCCTTTGCGCGCACCGCAGACAACAGGGCTCGCCGACGACGCGGCCCGCCGCCACTCGGCCACCGGACGCGTCTACTTCTGGCAGGGCGGCAGCCTTTGGATCGGCCGCGCGCAGGGCCGCACCGACTGGCACAGCCATCACGCGCTGCAGATCGCGCTCGCGCTCGACGGCAACTGCAGGTTCCGCCGGCGCGCGGACGGCGAGTGGCGCGAGTTCACCGGCGCGCTGGTGCATTCGGAACGCCACCACCAGTTCGAGGCCGGCGACATTTCGATGGCGCAGGTCTTTGTCGAGCCGGAAACCACCGAGGGGCGCGCGCTGGCGGCCCGGTTCACCGAAGACATCTCGACGCTGCCGGAAAAGGAACGCGCCTCAATGGCGCAACGGCTGCGCGCGGCATTCACGAGGAACGCGGAGGCCGGGCAGATGATCGCTTCGGCGCGCGAAGCCATTGCGATCCTCGCGGGCACAAGCGGGCCCAGCGTCCCCGTCGATCCGAGGGTGCAGAAGGCCATCGGCTACGTCCGCTCGAATGTGCATGCGGGCGTGTCGCTCGCCGATGCGGCCGGCGCCGCGACGCTGTCGCCGGGCCGGTTCCGGCATTTGTTCGTCGCCGAGACCGGCTCGACGTTCCGCGCCTACCTGCTATGGCTGCGGTTGAATGTCGCGATCGACGAGGCGATGGCAGGACGCTCTTGGACCGACGCGGCGCACGCAGCGGGGTTTTCGGATTCCGCGCATCTGAACCGCACCTTCAAACGGATGCTCGGCGTGAATCCCTCGGCGCTTTCGGCGCAATGAGTGTCGGGAGGGGGGCAACCGGGTAACCTGGGTTTGCCTGTGCTGGGCAAGCGTGCCCCCACTCCGCGCGATCAGTTGCAGCCGCAGTTCGAGCCGGCGGACTTGCAAGCGCAAGCCGGTCCGCAGGCGCAGGCCCTCGGCGCGGCCGCGGCCTGGGTCGAAGGCGCGGCGGCCTGGCAGCCGCATTGGCATGCCTGACCCGGGCAGTTTGTGCAGTTGCAGGGGGCGTTCGTCTGTTGGTTCATGGTGGATCCTTTCCTGGGTTGGGTTACATCTGCGGACGGGTTTGTCCGACGGCCGAATTCTGGTCGACCCGGTCCGCGGCGGCTTGTACGAAACGGCTGACTTGATCCCGCAGGCTTCCCGCTGAGGCATACTTTCCGGGCGCAACTCCTCGGGCGCACCCCGGACAAAAGGACACCGACAATGCGTTACACGAAGACCTTGTTCACCGCCGCGACCGCCGCAGCTTTCGTCGCCGGCCTCGCCGCCTCCCCGCTGGTCGAGCACGCGATCGGCGACGCACACGCGCAGGCCGCGCCGCTGCAACCGATGATGATCGACCTCGCGTCGATCAGGCACGGCGACCTGCCGAAGGCCGGCCCTGAGATGAACGCCAAGGGCTACGTGCTGACCGATCACGGCACGGTAGGCGTCCAGTCGGGCAACGTCGCCAAGCACATGCACCCGCAGACCGACGAGATCCAGTACATCCTCGAAGGCAGCGGTGCGATGTGGCTCGGCGCCGAGCGACGGGAGTTCAAGGCCGGCACGCTGATCATCATCCCCAAGGGCGTGGCCCACGCCGGGACGATCGTCGCGAGCGGTCCGGTCAAGGCGATCGCGATCAAGTTCCCGGTGCAGCCGAAGGACGGCACCGTCTTCCTCGACTGATCGCAGCCGCATGGGTGCCCCCTACCACGGCCGCTGCTTCTGCGGCGCGATCCAATACCGCGTCAAGGCCGAGCCGTTGACGTTCTACGCCTGCCACTGCACCGAGTGCCAGCGGCGCACCGGCAGCGCGTTCGCGCTCTCGATGTGGGTGCGGCGCGCCGACGTGGAGTTGCTCGCCGGGCAGCCTTCCAGGTACAGCGTCACGCCCGAGGGCAGCAAGACCAAGGTCGCGACCTACTGCGCGAACTGCAGCGCGCGCCTGTGGGGCGAGCCGCTCGCGGTCCCTGATCTCGCCATCGTGCAGCCCGGCACGCTCGACCAGCCGATCGGCCTCGAGCCGGTGGCGCACATCTGGACGCGAAGCGCGCAGCCGTGGTTCATCTTCCCGCCGGATGCGATCAAGTTCGAAGTGCAGCCGGCCGACATGACCGAGCTGATGCGCCTGTGGCAAAGCAAGGGGCAGGCGCGGGCCTGAGGCCGGATTCTCGAAGATTCAGTTTCGAAGAGCCAATATCCGCGCGGCTCTCCGGCCAGTTGGTGTACCGGTACCGGTACGTCACCGCTCGGCGTGTAGCGCCCTGCGGCTATTTCGCCGCGATGAACCGAAAGCCTGCCGCCGGATACGCCGAACCCCGCGGTGCCCGCCGGCCGGCATAAGGCACGAGCACCGGCAGCCTGGCCGCGGCGTCCGCAGGCGACAGGCCGCGGCCCAGGATCAGGTCGAGATAGGTGAACTCGAGCAGCGCGCTCGCGCCCCAGTCCACGCTCTTCGTGTAACCCGATACCGGGAACGGCCGGCCGCGCAGTGCCTTGTCGCGGTCCAGCCCGACCAGGCACGAGGAGAAGTGCAGGAGTTCGAGGCTCTCGGCCGGGCGCAGGCTGTCCAGCGCCGGCGCGGTGTCGATCAACCGGCCGTGCACGCTCAACCCTTCGGCGCGCCCGTGGCTCGCGATCACCAGGATCGCCGGCTCGGCGAGGAAGGGCAGTTCGCGGCACCAGTGGCGCAGGCTTTCGGCGTCGTGGAAGAAGCGCTGGCGGACCCGCACCTGCGGCCTGCGCGCGAAGAACTCGCGCAGCATGTGGCCGAAGGCGTAGTCGGGTTCCGCGAAGCTGCGCTGCCAGTGCGCTTCGAGGACCACCAGCCACCGGGTACCGGGCTCCGGGCGCACCCGATGACCTTTCCAGGGCCGCCAGTCGCGCCGCCCGCGTGCGCGCCACTCGCCGGTAAAGCTCCCGTGGTCTTCCGCAAGCTCGAATCGCCCCTCGCCGGACGCGTTGCGCTCGCGGTAGCGAAACGTGAGCGTGCCGCCGCGGGCCCGGCCGCGGACCGTGGATTCGCCAGCGCCGGCATAGACGCCGTGCACGCCGCCATCGTCCTCGATCAGCCGCAGGCGGCCGGAGTCGGTCTCCCAGAGGCCGTCCCAGCCCCGATGGCCTTCCCAGGGCCGTGCGGCTTTCCCGCCGGCGGGCGTGTAGCGGCCGGCGAACTTCCCCGCGCGCAGCAGGCGGAACTCGCCGGTGCCGGTTTCCTTCGGCTCGCCGTAGCGAAAGGCAAAGACGCGCCCACGCACCGTGCCTTCGATGCGCCCCTCGGTCGTGCCGCAGCGGTAAGTCCCGGCGACCTTTGCACCCTGCTGCGCGAGCAGCATCGGGCCGAAGGTGGTGTACCAGTGTCCGGAGAAGTCGGTCATGTGAAACTGGGATTCTATTCCGCCGCGTCGGGGCACCGCGTTGCTAAGATCACTACGCTCTCCGGAGGCCAAGGACATCCGCATGCGCACCATCCTCAAGAACGCGAACCTCATCGATTGCGTCAACCCCCGTGCGGTTCCGAACGCCAGCGTGGCGATCGAGGATGGCCGCATCAGGCAGATCGCAAACGGTCTACCGATTGCTCCGATGGAAGGCGACAGGACGATCGACCTGGCCGGCGCCTTCCTGCTGCCGGGCCTGTGGGACGTGCATATCCACCCGGACAACGCTGCTGCGCTGTCGCCCGCCGAACAGGCGGTGCAGTGGGGACATCGGCTCATGGAAGGCCTGAAGGAGTCCGGCATCACCGCAGTACGCAGTGGCGGAGCCGGCCACTTCATCGACGTGGCATGGAAGCGCGCATTCGAGTCGGGGCAGTACGACGGCCCGCGCATGTTCGCCTGCGGCTGCATGCTGACGACCACGGCCGGGCATTTCATCGCCTCGGGTCACGCGCGTGAGTGCGACGGTCCCTACGGATTCGTGAAGGCGATCCGCGAGCAGATCAAGAACGGCGTCGACCACATCAAGCTCAACCTCTCGGGCGGGATCCTCGGGCCTTTCTGGGACCGGCACTGGCACACGTTCATGCTCGACGAGGAGCTCGAGGCCGCATTCGCGATCTGCAGGAAGCGCGAGTTCAGGATCATGGCGCACGCCACCAATCCCGACTCGGTGAAGGCCGCGATCAGACACGGCGCCCACAGCGTCGAGCACGGCTACATCATGGACGAAGAGTGCATCGAACTCCTCGTGAAGCACCGGACCTGGTATGTACCCACGCTCGCCATCAGCCATCTCACCGAAAGCCAGGTCGACAACGACTGGGAAAGGGCCTGGGTAAGGCAGCGCAACATGCTGCACGAGCACTGCTGTCGTGCCGAGGCCGCGGTCGACGTGCATCGCACCTGGTTCAAGCGTGCACTGGATGCAGGCGTGCGCATGGCGCTCGGCTCGGACATCCGCCCGCTGAAGGACTCGGCGCTGCTGGAAATCGGCCTGTGGGTCAAGGACGGCGCCACTCCGTGGCAGGCCCTCCTTGCGGCGACAAGAAATGCCGCAGAGCTCTGCGGAGTGGGTGAAGACCTGGGGACGGTCGAAACCGGCAAGATTGCCGACCTCATCGTGGTGGCGGCCAATCCGCTGGAGGAGATCGACAACCTGCGTCGCCTGCTGATGGTCTTCAAGGACGGCCGGATCGTCTCCGACAAGCGCACACCGGGGTCCGCGTAAGGACCGGACTCACTCGACCTTGATGCCGGCGTCGCGCACCGCCTTCGCGTACCGCGCGGCTTCGGCGCGCAGGAAAGCCGCGAACTGCCCGGGCGTGTTCGATGCAGGTGACAATCCGTTGCTGCGCAGTTTCTCGACGACAGGCGCGCTGCCGAGCGCGCGCACGATCTCCGCATTCAGCCGCGCAACGATCGCCGCAGGCGTTTGCGCAGGCACGACTATCCCTGCCCAGTTCACGGCTTCGAGTTCGGGGTAGCCGGCCTCGCGCATCGTCGGTACGTCGGGCAGCACTTCCGCACGCTCGGCCGAAGTCACCACCAGCGCCCGGACCTTGCCCGCCTTCGCGTGCGGGGCGACTTCGGTGGTGTTGGCGTACAGCACCGGAATATGGCCACCCATGAGCGAATTGAGCGCCGGTCCGCTGCCCTGGAAGGGGACATGCGCCATGTCGATCTTCGTCGTCAGCTTGAGCATCTCGCCCATCAGCTGGTGGGTGGTGCCGGACGCGCCATACGAGAGGCTGCCGGGCTTTGCCCGCGCCAGCGCGACGAGTTCGGGGAGCGTTTTCGCGGCCACCGACGGGTGGACCACGACCACCATGGGCACGAAATACACCTGGCTGACCGCCGCGAACTGCTTCAGCGGGTCGGGCAGCGACGGACGCACCGCAGGATTGATGACCAGGCTCGGAAACACCAGCAGCAGCGTATGTCCGTCCGGGGCGGCGCGCGCAACCGATTCGTTCGCCAGATTGGTATTCCCGCCCGGGCGGTTCTCCACGACCACCGGCTGCCCGAAAGACCTTGCGAGTTCCTCGGCCAGCACGCGGCCCGAGATGTCGGCCGAGCCCCCGGGGGTGAACGGCACGATGAGATGCACGGCCTTCGACGGGAACGACTGCGCGGCAGCCGCCCCTGCGATCGCGGTGAGAACCGCCACTGCCGCGAACGAACGCACTGCCTTCCACATCTGCGTCAGTCCCGGTACGAGCGGTCGACCCGGTCCAGCTGGCGCACCAGCGCCTCGAAGCCGATCTCGCCGAACTTGCCGTCGCCGACGCCCTGCGCGATCTTCACCGTCGAATCGATCACGCTTTGCGGCGGCATCGCCAGCGCACCGCCCGCCTGCGCGGCGCACTGGATCTCGCAGGTGCGCTCGAGGTAGTGCATCAGCGTGAAGGCCTCGGCGATCGTGCGGCCGTGCGTGAGCGTGCCGTGGTTGCGCAGGAACATCATGCGGTGCCGGCCGAGGTTGGCCACGAAGTTCTTCCTCTCCTCGGGCCGCAGGCCGGGGCCGTCGTAGTCGTGGTAGCCGACCTGACCGTGGTAGGTGATGCCGAACTGGTTGATCGGCAGCAGGCCGCATTGCTGCGCCGAGACCGCGGTGCCGGTGACCGTATGCAGGTGCATCACGCAGCGTGCGTCCGGCACGGCCTCGTAAACGGTGCGGTGGACGATCCAGCCGGCCGGGTTTACCGCGGTGCCGCCGCCGCTCACGTCGTTGCCGGCGATGTCCACCTCGAGCAGGTTCGAGGCGGTGACTTCGTCGAACAGCATGCCGAAGGGGATGAACAGGTAGCGCCCTTCCTCGCCCGGGAGTTTCGCCGACAGGTGCGTGTAGATCAGGTCGTCCATCCCGCGGCGGGCGAACATGCGGTAGCACGCCGCGAGCTGCAGGCGCACCTTGCGCGCCTCGGCCGCCTCGCCCCTGGTCCCGATCCTCGTCGCGCCCTTCGTTGCACCCCTGGCAGCCGTCGCAGTCATGTGCGCCCTCCCGAAAAACAGATAGTATCCACGGACCAAAGCGGGCGCCATACATAGCGAAACACGGAGCGGAGAGAATGATCGTCGAAGTCAGGGGAAAGAAGCTTTCGGTCGAGAAGCAGGGCACCGGCGAGCCGGTGGTCCTGCTGCACGGGCTGGGCAGTTCGGCCAACGTCTGGGAGCCGCAGGTGCGCGCGCTCGCCGACCGGTTCACGCTGATCCGCTACGACCTCGAAGGCGCCGGGCGCTCGCCGTATGCCGGGGAGTTGTCGATCGCAAGCTGGGTCGACGACCTGGTCGCGATCCTCGACGCCAACAAGGTCGCCAAGGCGCGCTTCGTCGGGCACTCGCTCGGCACGCTGATCCTGCAGCACTTCGCGGTGAAGTATCCGGAACGCGTCGAGAAACTCGTGTTCATCGGCGTCAACCGCGCGCCGCCGGAGGCGCGGCGCGTGGCGGTGCGCGAGCGTGTCGCCAAGGTGCGCGCCGAAGGCATCGACGGCATCGCCGACGGGATCGTCAAGGGCGGGATCTCGCCGCACACGTTCGCGCACAAGCCCGAGATCGTGGCCTTCGTGCGCGAGCTGCTCACGCGCCAGCCGATCGAAGGCTACGCCCGGAGCTGCGAAGCGATGGCGGCCGCGGTCGCGGCGGACATCTCGAAGCTCAAGTGCCCGATCCTCGTGATCGCGGGCCGCGACGACGCGGTCAGCCCGGTCGCCAACGGCGAGGGCATCGTCGCCGAAGTGCCGGCTGCGAAGCTGAAGATCATCGAGCAGTGCGGGCACTGGCACCCCATAGAGCAGCCGGCCGAAGTCACCAGGGCGCTGGCTGAATTTCTGTAAGACCACCCAGCAGGAGGATCCCATGGCCAAGTTGAAGCACATCGCGCTTTCGGTGCAGGACCCGGAGAAGACCGCCAAGTTCTACGAGGAGGTGTTCGGCCTGACGCGCGTGGGGACGACCGAGTCGGTGCTCGCGAGCGGCGTCTACCTTTCGGACGGCGAAATCAACATCGCGCTGCTCAACTACAAGACCGACGAGATGTCGGGCATGGCCCCGGCCGGCGGCAAGGACTTCGTGGGCACGCACCACTTCGGTTTCCAGGTCGAGGACGCGCAGAAGATCAAGGACAAGATCGAGGCGCACGGCGGCAGTTTCTTCATGGACCTGCCGGCTCTGAAGGACACGCTGTACTACGAAGAGAAGTACCGCGACCCGGAGGGCGTGATCTTCGACGTCTCGCAGCACGGCTGGGTCACCAAGGTCGGGCAGGAGAAGTAGCGGCCCGGCCGATGGCGGCAAGCACGGCTTTCGAGGCGGTCGAACCGGCGCGCGAGGCGATCGACGCCCTCCCCGGCCCGGTGGTCGTCGAATTCGGCAGCCCGACCTGCGGGCACTGCCGCTTTGCGCAGCCGCTGGTCGCGTCGGTGCTGGCCGATCACCCCGAAGTGCGGCACATCAAGGTCGAGGACGGCAGCGGGCGCCCGCTGGGCCGCTCGTTCAAAGTGAAGCTGTGGCCGACGCTGGTGTTCATGAACGCCGGCAAGGAAGTCACGCGCGTGGTGCGGCCCCGCGAAACCGAGCCGATCAGCGCGGCGCTCGCGCAGATCGCGCCGGCAGGAAGCTAGGAACAGGGGAACCCAGGTTCCCCCGTTACCCCTTCCTGGGCATCCTCAGTCCACCGCCGCGGGTGCGGCGGTTTTTTGCGGCGGGGCGCTCTCCCTCTCCTGCTCTTCGAGGAATTTCAGCGCGTCGTGCCAGTCGGCCTCCGCCGGCATGAAGACCGAGGCGGTCCGGTGGTTGAAGTCGAGCGAGGGGTCCAGGCCCGGCAGCGGCTTGCCTTCGTCCATCTCGGTGAGCTTCCGCAGGATCAGCCTGCGGTAGAAGATCACCGCCTTGTCGCTGGTGCCCAGGTGCTCCTGCGTGCGGTCGCAGATCGGGCCCATGCTCTCCTGCACCGCGCGGTCCTGGATCGCCGCGCCTTCGACGCCGGAGAAATTGGTGGTCGCCATCATGCGGCGATCCTGCAGGTGCATGTTCGCCACCGTGTGCTTGGTGCGGTAGTCCGGCGCGTGCGTCTCGTGGCCCCAGTTGGCGTAGCTCGCCGGCACGTTGAGCGGCGTTTCCGGGTTGAAGTGGATGTAGAAGGTGTAGCAGCCGAAATCGTCGATCGGCAGCCACGCCTTGAACAGGCGCGACTCGTGCGGGCCGGTCGCGATGTAGGTGTAGAACGGCGCGACCCATTCGGTGGTGCGCACGTAGTTCATCTTCGGGTCGGCGGTCTTGCGGATCGCGCCGACGCGCATCAGGTAGGGCGTCTCCTCGCAGTGGATTGCGGGCACGCCGTCGGACATCAGGTCGGCGATCGACTGCCAGCCCGCGCCGGCCCAGCTCTTGTCCTTCTCGAGCGTGAAGTCGCGATGCAGGTAATTCGGGTGCGCCGGGTCGAGGTCGCCTTCGAGCCCCTGCAGGTAGTTGCAGTCCTGGTACATCTTGACCACCAGCAGCTTCTCCGGCGGCAGGTCGAGCCAAGGGAATGCCGGAAATTTCGGCTCGAGGTCTTTCGGGCCCATGTAGGTCCACAACAGGCCGCCGGCTTCGCGCACCGGGTAGGCCGAGACGCAGAGGTTCTTCGCGAGCTTGCTGCCCGCGGGCTCGGGCGGTGTCTCGAGCACCTGCCCGGTGTGGCCGATCTTCCAGCCGTGATAAAGGCAGCGAAGGCCGCCTTCTTCGTTCCGCCCGTAAACCAGCGAGGCGCGGCGATGCGGGCAGAATTCGTGGATCAGGCCGGGCTTGCCCGACGGGTCGCGAAAGGCCACCAGCTTCTCGCCCAGGAGGCCGACGCGCACCGGCGCGCCGCCGGGCTCGGCGATCTCCTCGAGCTTGGCCGCCGGGATCCAGTAGCGACGGAAGAACCGGCCCAGCGGCTTGTCCGGGCCGACCTGCGTGATGCGGTCGTTGTCTTCTCTGGTCAGCATAGTCGAACCTCCGCGCCTGCCGTTGCCTGTTCGTTGCAATATACAAGTACCATATTCGGGGTGCAATCGAGATTTCGCTCGGGGAAATGGGCCATGTCGCAGGATCGAAACCGTCCGCAGGTACCGGACTTCCCATGCCTGACGCAGGCCATTTGAGGGGCGTGGCAGGCCGGGTGGCGATCGTCACCGGCGGCGCGAGCGGCATAGGCGCCGGGGTCGCGCGGGCTTTCGCCGCGGCCGGCGCGAAAGTCGTGATCGCCGACATCCTCGAAGCCGAAGGTGCTGCGCTCGCGGCCGAATCGGGGCCGGGCTGCCGATTCGTCGCGACCGACCTGCGCCGCGACGAAGATATCGAACGGCTGGTCGAAACCACCACGGCGGCGTTCGGCGGCATCGATTTCGTCGTCAATGTCGCCTGCACCTACGCCGATCGCGGCGCCGAATCCACGCGCGCCGAATGGATGAACGGCTTCGGCGTGAACCTCTTCGGCCACATCCTGCTGGTGCAGCGTGCGCGCCCCTGGCTCGCCCGTTCGCCCTGCGCGAGCGTCGTCAATTTCAGCAGCGGCAGCGCGAATTTCGCGCTTGCTGGCCGCTGGGTCTACCCGGCGACCAAGGCGGCGATCGAGCAGGTCACCCGCAGCCAGGCGATGGACCTCGCGGCGGACGGCATCCGCGTGAATGCGGTGCAGCCCGCATGGACCGCCAAGGCTGCACTCGCCGCGGGCCCGGCCGACGCGCGCGAGCGCTACGAGGCGCTTGCCGCGCGGCTGCACATGCTCGGCCGCGCGGGCCGCGCGAGCGAAGTGGCCGATGCGGTGCTGTTCCTGTGCTCCGCGCACGCGGGATTCGTCACCGGCAGCGTCCTGCGCGTGGACGGCGGACACACCGCGATGGGCCCGCAGGGGCGCGATCGCGTGCTGCCGACCGACTTGCGTGCTGCGCGAGGTGCGGCATGAACGCGCGCGTGGACAGCGTCGCGCGATACATCGACGACCGCCCGGCGGACGGCATCTTCCGCGTGCATCGCGACGTGTTCCGCGACCCGGCGCTGTTCGACCTCGAGATCCGGCACATCTTCGAGGCGACCTGGGCCTTCCTCGGGCTCGAGTCGCAGCTGCCGAACCCGCACGACTTCATCACGACGCGCGTCGGCCGCCAGCCGGTCGTGGTCACCCGCGACGCCGCCGGCAGGCTTGGCGCGTTCATCAACAGCTGCCGGCATCGCGGCGCGGTGGTCTGCCACCAGCCCTCCGGCAACCGCCGGCTGCACGTCTGCAGCTATCACGGCTGGACCTTCGACAGCGGCGGGCGCTGCATCTCGGTCAATGCCGAAAAGAGCGGTGCGTACACGCCTGCGTTCGCCACCGAGAGCCACGATCTCGCCGCGCTGCCGCGCTTCGCGAACTACCGGGGCTTCCTGTTCGGCAGCCTCGCCGCGGACGTGCCGCCGCTCGAGGAGCACCTGGGCACCGCGCGCGCCTTCCTCGACCTGTTCGCCGACCAGGGCCCGGAAGGCATCGAACTGCTGCCCGGCTCGGTCACCTTCACGTTCGACGCGAACTGGAAGACGCAAATCGAGAATGCGACCGACAGCTATCACTTCGCGACCACGCACGCTTCCTACATCGGCGTGCTCGGCCGGCAGGGCGATCGCGGCGGGCAGGACGGCTCTTCGTACGCCGACATCCGCGAGCAGAGCAGGCGCCTGCAGCGCGGCGCCTTCGACTTCGGCCACGGCCACAGCGCCACCTGGGGGCCGATCCCGAACCCGGAGTCGCGGCCGCTCCACCTGTCGCGCGGCGAGCTGGTCGCGCGGGTCGGCGAGACGCGCGCGAAGTGGATGTTCTACATGCGCAACATGACGGTATTCCCCAACCTGCAGCTGTCGGAGAACATCGCGCCGCAACTGCGCGTGATCCGCCCGCTGTCGGTGGACCGTACCGAGATGACCGCCTGGTGCATCGGCCCCAGGGGCGAGAGCGCCGAGGCGCGGCGTTTGCGCATCCGGCACTACGAGGAGTTCTTCAACCCGAGCGGGCTCGCGACCCCGGACGACGTCGCCACCTACCGCGACTGCCAGACCGGCTTCGGCGGCTGGGCGATCGACTGGCAGCAGGCCTATGCGCGCGGCATGGCGGTGCTGCGCACCGGGCCGGGGCCGTATTCCGACGAGCTGGGCATCGTGCCGGTGCAGTGGGCGCACGGGCCTTACGACATGGGCGACGAGACCTGCCACCAGTCGGCCTACCGCGAGTGGGTCCGCCTGATCGAGCGCGGCCTTGCGCGGGAGCAGGGCCGATGACGCGGCCGCTGCGGATCGACGAGGCGCAGGCGCTCCTCGCGCGCGAGGCGCACCTGCTGGACGGGCATCGCTGGGCGGATTGGCTCTCGATGTACGCACCCTCGGCGGTGTTCTGGGTCCCTGCCTGGCGCGGCGACGGCACGCCGGTCGAAGATCCCGACCGCGAAGTCTCGCTGATCTATCACGAAAGCCGCGCGGCCCTGGAAGACAGGGTGTGGCGGCTGGAGAGCGGCCGCTCGGCGGCCTCGACCCCGGTCCTGCGCACCGCGCACTCGGTGACCGGCGCGGTGCTCGAAGGCGACCCGCAATCGCCGACGGTGTTCGCGAGCTGGACCTGCCACGTGTTCGACCCGAAGCACCTCAAGCAGCACGTGTTCTTCGGGCGTTACGAGATGAACTATGCGGCCGAGGGCGATGCGTGGCGCGTAGCGAAGAAGAAGATCCTGCTGCTGAACGACTACATCCCGACGATGATCGACTTCTACTGCATTTGAGCTCCGCTCAGTTCGCCATTTTCACCCCTGCCGCATTCACCGCCTTTTCCCACTTGGCGTACTCGGCCCGCATGAAGGCGCCCGCTTCGGCAGGCGTGCTGGCCACCGGATCGGCCCCGAGGGCCTCCAGGCTCTGGCGCACTTCCGGCTTGAGCCAGGCCTTGTTGATCTCGGCCTGCAGCAGCGAGGTGACTGCAGCCGGCGTGCCTTTGGGCGCGACGATCGCGAACCAGGAAACCGAGTCCGCATCCCGGATGCCGGACTCCGCCAGCGTCGGCACGGACGGCAATACGGCAACGCGCGCCGGCGTAGTCACGGCGAGGGCGTGCAGCCTGCCGCTGCGGATGTGCGGCAGCACGGTCGGCACGTTCTGGAACATGAATTGCACCTGCCCCCCGAGCAGGTCCGTGACCGCGGGCGCCGCGCCTTTGTAGGCGACGTGGACGATCTTCGTGCCGGTCTGCGCAGCGAACAGCACCGCGGTCAGGTGCATCGACGTGCCGGCGCCCGGCGAACCGTAGTTCAGCTCGCCCGGCTTCGCGCGGGCGAGCGCGATGAATTCGGCGACGGTCTTCGCCGGCAGGGCGGCATTGACCACCAGCACCGAAGGGATAGAAGCAAGCACCGACACCGGTTCGAAGTCGAGTGGCTTGTACGGCAGCTTCGGGTTCATGCTGCCCATGATGGCGAGCGTCGAGGCGTTGCCGAGGAGCAGCGTATAGCCGTCGGGCGGGGCGCTGGCCACGAACTCCGAGCCGATCACGCCGGCCGCGCCGGGCTTGTTCTCCACCAGGAAGGGCTGCTTGAGCTGGTCGGCAAGATGCTGCGCTGCAAGCCGCGCGAGGCGATCGTTTTCGGCACCGGGCGCGTAGGAGACGATGATCCGCACCGCCCGGCTCGGGTAGTCCTGGGCGAGCGCGAGGTGCGTCGAGGCGACGAGGGCCGCGGCCAGCAGCATCTGGAGGATTTTCAAAGGAACGCTTCCTGTTGGTTGCACTATGCAAGTACCATAATTGACGAATGCCGCTTGGGTCAACGCCCGGGAGAGAAACCGCATGCTGCAATACCGCTATCGCCCCGACGCGCCGCCCACGCGGCGCACCCTGGAAGGCGCGGACCAGCCCTGGTCGGACTACTCGCCGATCATCGGCCGCCCGAAGATTGCCTGGCCCAACGGCAAACGCGTCGCGGTGTGGGTCGCGCCGAACGTGCTTTCGTGGGAATACCTGCCGCCGGCCGACCCATGGCTCGATGCCTGGGCGCGCACGCCGTCCCCCGACCCGCTCGCCTACGGCCGGCAGGATTACGCGAACCGGGTCGGGTTCTGGCGGATGCTCGAGGTGCTGGACAAGCACGACACGCCGTGCACTGCGGTAATCAACACCGAGGCGCTGACCCGCTACCCATCGATCCGCGACGCGCTGGTGGAGCGAAAGTGGGCCTATCTCGGCCACGGGATCAACAACACGCGCTTCATCTTCGGCCATGACGAATCCGCCGAGCGCGCCTACTACACGCAGATGCGCGACACGGTCGCCGAGCTTACCGGCCGGCGGATGCTCGGCATGGGCGGGCCCGGGCCGCAGGCGGCCACCGAGTCGACCCCGGATATCCTGGCCGAACTCGGGTTCCTCTATCACGGCGACTGGTACCACGACGACCAGCCGATGCCGCTCAGGGTGCGCTCCGGGCGGCTGATCTCGCTGCCCTATGCGGCGGAGGTCAACGACGCGCCCTTCCTCGGCATGGCGTTCGAGGCCGACGATTTCGCCGACGTGATCAAGCGCCAGTTCGACACCCTGTACCGCGAAGGCGAACACAACGGGCGCGTGATGTGCATCTCGATCCATCCGCAACTCGTCGGGCAGCCCCAGCGCGCAAGATACCTCGACGAGGCCCTTGCCTACGTGTTCTCGCACCCGGGCACCTGGAAAACCACCGCCGACGAAATCGCGCAGTACTACCTGGAGCACCACTACGACACGGCGCTGCGCCACCTCGATGCGCGGAGGGCGGCCAAGTGAACGCAAACCACGACTGGTTCGACTCCACGCCGATCGTCGCGCGCAAGCGCGTCGAGTGGCCGAACGGCGCGCGGCTGGCCTTCGGCATCGTCGTCAGCATCGAGCAGTACGAGATGGTGCAGGCCCCCGGCGCGTTCATGCCGGTCACGCTGCCCGGCGGCATGGGGCGCGGGCCTTACCCGGATTTCCGCTCCTACTCGCTGCGCGAGTACGGCAACCGGATCGGCGTCTTCCGCGTCATGGAAACGCTCGACCGCCACGGCCTGCGCGCCACTGCCGCGATCGATGCCGCGGTGGCCACGCAAAAGCCGGTGATCCTGGACGAATGCCTGCGGCGCAACTGGGAAATCGCCGCCCACGGCAACGCAGTGACGCAGGTGATCACCGCCAAACTCGACGAGGTGGCGGAACGCAACCAGATCGCAGCCGCGCTCTCGGCCCTCGAACGCGCCAGCGGCAGGCGTCCGGCAGGGTGGCACGGCCCGGAGTACGGCGAGTCCGCGCGCACCCCGGGCGTGCTGGCCGAACTGGGGATCGAGTACGTGCTCGACTGGCCGAACGACGAGAACCCCTACGCGATGAAGACGCCCGCGGGAGCGCTCGTGTCGCTGCCGATGCTGGTCGACTTCGACGACGTTTTCGCGCACTGGTACCGAAAACTCTCGATGGCGCGATGGCAGCGCTCCATCGCCGACGCGCTCGACTGGATGATCGCCGACGGCGAGAAGCGCCCGCGCATGCTGGTGCTGAACCTGCACCCTTGGCTGATCGGCGCGCCTTGGCGGATCTCGTATCTCGAAGCGGTGCTGGCTGACCTGAAGCGCAGAGAAGGCGTGTGGTGCGCGACGGCGGGGGAGATTGCGCAGGCTTGGTCGAAGCAGCAGGGTGCCTAGTCGGGCGGTGTCCCGAATTTGACTTTCCCGGGTCTCCCGACTTTGCGGGCGTGATCGTGAATTTGACCTTCCATGGTCTCCCGACTTTGCGAATTTCCATGTTTGCGCGAACGCGCAAACAGATGAAATTCGCAAAGTCGGGAGATTGGGGAAATTCAAATGCGCACTGATTGAATCAATTGCGCGCTGGGTTGAATCAAACGCACATCAACTCGCCACCGCCGCCAGGATCGCCTGCTGCGCAGCATCCAGCCGTGCGACGATCCGCACGCGCGCACCGGCTGCGAGCGCAGCATCGTCGATCATGACGATGAGGATAGGGCCGGCATCCAGCTGCACCGATCCGATCTCTACCGGCAGGCGCGACCGGAACCAGGGCTCGTTGCTGTGCCGGATCGAGGTTCGCGCGAGCAGCGTGCCCTGCGGCACGGCCTCGCTCCATCGCAGGTTCCCGGAAAGGCATTTGACGCAGCACTCGCGGGGCGGGTACTGGATCGCTCCGCAGTCTTCGCATTGCGGCAACTCGAAGCGTCCTCGCGCGACCGCTTCGGTCATGCGCCGCGCCGCGACGCCGCGGTCGGACGGCGGGAGCCTGGCGTCCGCGCTCATGCCGCCCTGCCGCACGTAAGCACTGCCGCGCTCGAACACAGGCCGCGGTCGTAGTTCACCGTGCCGTAACAGCTGACGACGCCGGCCTGCGCGTCCGGTACGGCCGCCCCGAGCGCCTGCCCGGTCAATTGGCGAATCGCTTCCGTCAGTCCGGCGAACCCGCCTGCAGCACCGGCCTGGCCGAGCGAGAGCATGCCGCCGTTGGTATTCAGCGGCAGCTCGCCGTCGGCTGCGAGGCTGCGACCGGCGATGAAACGCGCTGCAGTGCCCGGCGCGCAGAAACCGAGGGCCTCGAGTTGCAGCATCACGATCACCGGGTAGTCGTCGTAGGCCTGCACGAACGCCATGTCCCCGGGACCAAGACCGGCCTGCGCCCAAAGTTGCGGCGTATCGCGGGCGATGCCCACGCGCGCCTGCACGGGTTCATCCGCAAACGCGTTATGACGTTCGACGCTCGAGGCGATACGCGCATACGGCACGCCGAGGGCACGCGCGCGATCCTCGCCCATGACCAGAAAGCCCTCCGCCCCGCAGCAGCGCATCACGCAGTCGAACAACCCGAGCGGCTCTGCGATGCGCCTTGCGCCAAGGTAGTCCGCCATCGTGAGCGGCGTACGCAACAGTGCGGGCGGAAACTGCGCGCCGTTGGCCCGTTGCGCGATGCACAGCCGCCCGAAATCCTCGCGCGTTACGCCGTTGTCGCGCATGTAGCGGTCGGTGATCAGCGCGAACACCGAGTTCGGCCCGCCGGCGCCGTACGGGTACACGTGGTCGCGCGAGAAGCTGGAGAAGTTCGCCCCCGAAGCAGTCGGAGCGGGCGGGACGTCGGCCCCGATGCAGGCAACGACATTCGCGTCGCCCGCCTGCACCGCACGCGCCGCGCGCCGCAGCGCCATCACGCCCGACGCGCCCCCATAGGGAAAATCCTGGGTGAAGCGCGGCGACAGGCCGAGGTATTCCGACAGCGACGCCGCGTTGTCCGGGACCAGCCGATAGCTGGCGACTGCCAGGCCGTCGACTTCGTCCTTTGCGATGCCGGCGTGGCGGATCATCTCCGCGAGCGTACCGCCGACGAACCAGGGGACTTCGTGGTCGGTGCGGCGCGCATAGCCGAAGGTGACCGGCGCGGCGAGGACGACGCCGTCGTAGCCGCGAGCTGTGGTCGCCTCAGGCACCCGCCACCCCGGCGATCAGCGCTTCGCAGTGGCTGCGGACGATCTTGCCGCTGACGTTGCGCGGCAGGTCGGCATCGGCAACGAAGCGCACTTCCTTCGGCAGCTTGTAGCCGGCGATCCGGCCGCGGCACAGGTCGATCACCTCTGCAGCAGTGAGTTGCGCATCGCGCGCGACCACCAGCGCCACCGGGACTTCGCCCCAGCGCGGGTCGGGACGCCTCACGACCACCGCCTCTGCGATACGCGGCGAACCCAGCAGCAGGCGCTCGATTTCCGCCGGGTAGATGTTCTCGCCGCCGGACTTAATCAGGTACTTGCTGCGATCGACGAAATCCAGCGTCCCGTCCGGATTGCGCTTGAACACGTCGCCCATGTGGAACCAGCCGCCGCGGAAAGCGGCCGCGGTCTCTTCGGGCATCGCCCAATAGCCGCTGAAGAGGGTCGGTCCGCGCAGCGTCATCTCGCCGGGCGCGCCTGCCGGAACCTCGCGATCCTCCGCGTCCACGAGCCGGACCTCGCACAGCGAACTCTGTTCCTTGGACAATCGAGCCGGCGCGACGCCGGGCGGGATCAGTCCCTTGCTTGCCGGTGGCGAGCCGGTTTCGGTAGAGCCGAACGTGTTGCAGTACGACGCCTGCAGCAGGCCGGTGAGCTCGGCGATCTGCGCCGGCGGCACGAGGTCGGCCATCACACCGACGGTCTTCACGCCGCGGGGCCGCACGTCCGCCCGGCGCAGTTCTTCGATCAACTGCCCCACCACGCCGGGCACGACGGTGAGGTTGCCGATGGTTTCGCGCGCGACTGCATTTACCAAGGCCGCCGCGTCGAACCCGTCCATGACGATGACCTTCGCGCCGCGCAGCAGCGATGCGAATACGCTGTCGGTAGCGCCCATGTGGAACATCGGCGTCCACGCGACGAACGCGTCGTCGATGGTGGTGGGCCGGTCGAGCCGTTGGACGAGGCCGCGCGCGATCATCGCGCGATGGCTGATCACCGCCGCCTTGGGCGAGCCGGTGGTGCCGCTGGTGTAGAGGATGATCAGGCCGTCCTCGGCATCGACCTCCGCGCGAGGTTCGCGCGGGTCCTGCCGGGCGAGCGCGTGTTCGTAGTCCTCGCCGAGGTGAAGTGCCTGTTCGATGCCGTGGCCGATGCGCGCAAGCGTCGCCGCAAATCGCTCCGAGACCACGACCAGCGCGGGCGCAACGAGGCGCAGGCAATGACGCAGTTCCTCGTCGGACTGGCGCCAGTTCTGGCAGGCGACGATGACACCCAGCTTCGCCGCCGCGAGGTTGAGTTCGACGTATTCCGGGCGGTTCTCGGACAGCATCGCGACCCGGTCGCCGCGCCGGAGGCCGCGCGCCGAAAGCACCCCTGCGAGGCGATTTGCGCGCGCGTCGAGCTCTGCGTAAGTCAATCGGCGATCGGCCTGCTGGACGGCGACCCGGTCACCATGCAGCAGCACCTGCATGCGGAACAGCCCGCCGACAGTGGACGCCCCGGCTGCGCGCACCAGCGCCGCTGCGCTGACGGCGGGATCGCTGTCGGCCACCCTGCGCTACTCCGCGACGATCTTCGCGCCCTTGACGACCGCGCGCCACTCCCCGATCTCGGCCCGGATACGCTCGACCAGCGCTTCCGGCGTGCTGCTGTCGGCGACCAGCCCGAGTTCGGCGAATCGTGTGCGTATGGCCGGGTCGGCACTGACCTCGACCAGGTCGTGGTTGATGCGCATCACGAGGTCGCGCGGCAGGCCGGCGGGTCCGACGAAGGCGTTCCAGGCGCGCAGCTCGAAGTCCGGCAGGCCGGCTTCGATCATCGTAGGCAGGTCGGGCATCGACTCGGCGCGCGTCCGGCTTGTAATCGCAAGTGCCTTGAGCTTGCCGCCGCGGATCTGCGGGATCGCGAGGCTCGCGCTCATGAAGCCCATCGTGACGTTGCCGTTGATCAGGTCCGCGATCGCCGGCGCGTCGCCCTTGTACGGCACATGCACGACGTCGGTGCCGGTGCGGCGCTTGAACAATTCCATGCCGACGTGATTGACCGCGCCTATGCCGGCGGTCCCGTAGCTCAGCTTGCCGGGGTTCGCCTTGATGTGGTCGATCAGGCCCTTGACGCTGTCGACGGCCATGCCGCGATTCACGACCAGGATCAGCGGCGAGTACGAAGCCGGCGAGATCGGCGTGAGGTCCTTCAGCGTGTCGTAGGCCGGGGCCTTCGCCAGCGCCTGGTAGATGGTCAATCCCGCAGTGGCGTGGAGCATCAGCGTGTAGCCGTCGGGCGGGCTCGCCATCAGCGCCTGCGTGCCGATCACCCCGGTGGCGCCCGGCTTGTTGTCGACCACCACCGGCTGCTTCCACTTGTCGGCGAGCTTTGCGGCGACCAGGCGCGCCACCGTGTCGAGCGGGCCGCCGGCCGGATACGGGACGATGATCTTCACCGCTTTGGCCGGGTACTGTGCCTGCGCGGCGGCGGCGAGGCAGCACAGCGCACCGACGAGGATGTTCCGCAACGTTCGATGCATGGGGCCTCCCCTTGTTGCTAGTTCGCCTTGAACCCGGTCTTCGCGACGATCTCGCGCCAATTCTTCCATTCCCGTGCGAGCAGCGCGCCGAAGGCTTCCGGCGTTCCGGGCGAAGGCTCGATGCTCTGGCGCGCAAGCGTCGCGCGGATCTCCGGATCGGACAGCGCCTGGGCGATTTCGGCGTTCAGCCGGGCTACGATGTCAGCCGGCAGGCCCTTGGGCCCGACGATGCCGAACATGAATTGCACGTCGACGCCGTCCTGGCCTTGTTCCAGGAAAGTCGGCACGTCGGGCAGTGTCGACAAGCGCTTGGGCCCGGTCACCGCCAGCGCGCGCAGCGTGCCGGCCTGCACGTACTGCTGCGGGCCGGGCATCGTGTCGAGCAGCACCTGGATCTCGCCGCCGAGCAGGCCGGTGTACGCCGGACCGCCGCCCTTGTAGGGCACATGGACCATCTGGATGCCGGCGGCGCGCTTCAGCATCTCGCCGGCGAAGTGGTGCGCGCTCCCCGGGCCGACCGAGCCGAAATTCAGCTTGCCCGGGTTCTTCTTCGCGTAGTCGACGAACTCAGCGAGCGTCTTCGCAGGCACCGCCTGCGTGACCACCAACACATACGGCCCCCGCGCGATCTCGATGACCGGCGTGAACGATTGCACCGGGTCGTAGGCGACGTCCTTGTTCGATGCCGGTCCGACGATCAGGTTGGACAGCACGCCGAACAGCAGCGTGTAGCCATCCGGCGCGGCGCGCGCAACCGATGCGGCGCCGATGGTCCCGGCGGCGCCGGTACGGTTCTCTACCACGACCGACTGCCCGAGCCGCTTGGCGAGCACGGCGGCGATCTGGCGCGAGATCGTGTCGGTGGCCGCGCCCGGCGGGAAGCCGTTGACCAGCGTGATCGGGCGGGCCGGGTACCCCTGTGCGCCCGCGGTGGTTGCGAAGAGGCAAAGGGCAATCGCGATCAAGCGTTTCATTGTGGTTCCGCTCTCAGCTCGAGCAAACGACATCGAGCACCGCCTGGCGGCGCTCTTCCCGGACCACGCGGATCGCGCGCTCAAGCGCAGCCGGCAGCTCGGCCGGATCGGTCACCCGCTCGCCATGGCCGCCAGCGCATTCGACCACCTTCTCCAGCCGCAGGCGCTGATCGAAATAGGTCAGCGGCTCGAGCTTGCGGTTGCTCGCCGCACGGCCCTGCGGATAGAGGTGCCGCGTCGCCGAGCCGACCTCGTTCCAGCGCTGGTTGTCGACGATCACCGTGAGGAAAGGCGCGTCCTGCTCGAGCGCCACGTAGTGCGCCGCGACGGGCGCGCAGAACATGTACGACCCGTCGCCCTCCACGGCGACGACCAGACGGTCCGGCGCGGCGAGCTTGGCGCCGAGTGCCGCGCCCATGCCCCAGCCGAGGCCGCCGGCCGCGCCGAGCGAGAAGTACGAGCCTTCGCGCTCGCTGGTGTAGTGCTGCGGGGCGAATTGCGGCGCTTCGCGGATCAGGATCGCCTCCGGTCCGACGGCCTTGTCGACGCAATGCGTGAGCCAGGCCGGATGGATCACGGATTGCCTGCGGGCAGACTCGATCTCCTGCACGAGCGCTTTCTCCCGGGCGACGCGCGCGGCCGACACTTGCGCCCGGCGCGTGGCGATCCTTGCGCCCGACGCTTTCTCGTGCGCAGCCGCGGCGAGGTCGAGCGCGCGCAGGCCGGACGACGCGCTGGCGGTGATCGCGAGGTCGCACTCGAACCCGCGGATCGGCATGCGCTGGAACAGCGGATCGACGCCGATGTGCACCACCTTCGCGTCGGCGCGAGGGCGAACCCTGCCCGGGATCCAGGGCACCGCGCTGTCGACCACGATCACGAGGTCGGCGTTCGCCAGCAGCGGCGCCGGGTCGAAGCCGGCGTGCATCGGGTGGCTCGCCGGCAGCGAGACGCACCGCGGCACGTACTGGACGACCGGCACCGCCATGCGTGTCGCGAGCGACGCGAGCGCGGCCACCGCGCCCGGATCGAATCCGGCGCTGGTCGTGATGATCATCGGCCGCTCGGCAGCGGCCAGCATCGCCGCCACACGTTCGATCGCGTCCGGGCCCGGATGGGGCGCCACCGGGTGGGTGTGCCGTTCGGCAGGTGAATGCGTGACTTTGCCCATCGGGCTCGCCAGCACCTCGCGCGGCAGCGTCAGGTAAACCGGACCCTGCGGAGACGCGTGCGCGACATTGAGCGCGCGATCGACCACGGTTTCGAGCTGGGTGCCGTTGCGCAGTTCGTAATCCCACTTGACCGCCTCGCGCACCATGCCGGCCTGGTCGAACATCTCCTGCGTCCAGTGAATATGGATGTTGCGGGCGCCTTCCATGCCGGTCTCGGTGATCGGCGTGCGCCCGGCGGTGAGCAGCATCGGCACGTTGGCCTGGGCGGCGTTGAGGAGCCCGCAGATCGTATTCGCGGTCCCGACGTTGACGTGAACCATGACCGCCTGCGCCTGGCCGCTGACCATCCAGTGGCCCATCGCCATGCAGACCGCGACGTTCTCGTGCGGCACCGTGACCGGCCGCGGCACCGGCACGCCGGCCTCCACCGAGCGCACGTAACCTTCGATCAACGGCGCGAAATCGGTGCCGGCGTTGGCGAACAGGTTCGCGATGCCGCGGTCGGCGAGCAGCCGCAGGTAGGCCTCGCCGACGGTGGCGGCCTCGACGGTCGCCTTGGCGACGGCCGGCGGGGTGACCGGACTGTTCATTTCCTCTTCCCCTTCTTCGGCCCCTTGGCGGCCGGCTGGCTCATGCCGAGCGCGTCGTAGACCGCCGGCCACGGCAGCGCAAAGGTCGACGCGCGGCTCGGCGCGGTGCCGTTGAAGCGCTTCAGGTCCACGGCCATCTCCGCGGCCTTGACCGCAAGCGCCACGCTGTCGAGCACGACTGCGGGCGCGGCCGAGGCCTTGAGCACCGCGCCGAAGAGCAGGCTCGGCAGGCCGCCGGCGGGGATCACGACTTCGATGCCGCGGTCGATCAAAGCGCGGATTTCCTTTGCGTACTTTGCGCCGACCGCCTTGGCCACCTTGGGATCGCCGAACGCGAGCACGTAATCGTTGGCGGCCGATTCGACGGCGCCGATCGCAACGACGCGCTGCTGCAGCCCGTAGCGCAGCACCTGGTCCTCGTGGTACGGGATGTGGATCGGGTGGATCGTCACCAGGCCGATCTTGCGCCCGAGCGTGCAGGCGTGAAGCATCGCGTTCTCGCCCAGGCCGATCACCGGGATGTCGACCGCGGAGCGCGAGTCCCACAGCCCTGAATCCTGGAAGTGGCCGAGGATGTAGGCGTCATAGCCTTCGCGCTCGGCGCGGATCGCGTTCTTGACCGCGTCGAGCGCGCAACGCGTCTCGGTGATGCGATGGCGGCGCGCCGGCGGCGACATGCCGACGACCTCGATTTCGGTGCCCGGCCGCGCGATGCTGTTGATGTGCTCCGAGAGGCGGTCGTGATAGGCGCGCGTCTCGTCGTGGTCGGTAAAGCTCTGGTACCAGATGCGCATCGGCGCACCCATCGCCTTGGTCTTCTTCATGCGGACTCCTTCTGTGGCGCCTTTTCGCGGCGCTTGGATTTCCTGAGATCGAAACAGTTGCCGGTGCCGAGCACGCTCGCGCCGAGTTCGCGCACCGCGCCGCGCTGCAACTTCTGGGTCGCGGTGGTCGGCAGCGCAGGAACGAACGCGATCCATCCCGGGCACTTGAAGTACGCGGTGCGCCCGAGGGCCCAGTCGAACACCTCGCGCGCTTCGGCCGCACCCGCAGGCGCGGCCGGGACGATGCAGGCCATCACCTCTTCGCCGCGCACGTCGTCCGGCACTCCGGTGACCGCCACCTGCGCGACCAGCGGGTGCGCACGTAATGTCTCCTCGACTTCGAGCGCCGAGATGTTCTCGCCGCTGCGGCGGATCACGTTCTTGCGGCGGTCGACGAAATGCAGCGTCCCGTCGGGCCACCGGCACACCACGTCGCCGGTATGCCACCAGCCGCCGGCCCAGCCGGCCGCGGTCGCCTCCGGATCCTTGAGGTAGCCGGAGAAGAACCCCTGCTTCGGGTCCGGCCCGGCGTGGCGCACCAGCAACTCGCCAGGCTCGCCTTCGGGCACGTCGGCCCCGGCCTCGTCGACGATCCGCAACTCGACGTCGGCCGCCGGCTTGCCGAAGCAGCGCGTGCCGAGGTGGCGCGGCTCGGTGTCCGCGCTGATCGCCGCGCCCGCGCCGGTCTCGGTCATCGCCCAGCCTTCGACCAGCGGGAAGCCGAAGCGCTTCTCGAAGGCCTCGTGGTGCTGCCGCTCGACGTTGGCCGCGGTCCCGTAGCGAACGCAATGCGCGGTGTCCTCCGGCGAAGGCGGCAGGCCGAGCAGGATCGCCGGCATCACGCCGAGGCAATGGATCCCGGTGGCACGGGTTTCGCACACATCCCGCCACCAGGTCTTCGGGTGGAACCGGTCGAGCTGGATCACGCAGCCGCCGGACAGGATCATGCCCATGGTCGAGCCACCCATCGCGTTCATGTGGAACATCGGCAGCGGCGTGAGCACCCGCGATCGGCCCGGCTCGAGCTGCACATGGCCGCGCCGGTTCACGTAGCGCAGGCCCATGCGCAGGAAGTACTCGTTGCTCAGCAGGCAGCCCTTGGGCTTGCCGGTGGTGCCGGAGGTGTACATCAGCGCGCATTCCGCGCGCAGGTTCGCGCCGGCCGGCTCGGCCGGCCTAGCAAGCCGGGCCAGGCCGCCGGCGACTTCGGCCGGCGCAACCACGGGTACCTGGCGCCCGGTCTCGGCCGCCGCGGCGCGCAGGTCTTCGAGTCGCCCGGCAATGCCTACCGCAAGCACCGCCTCGCTGTGCGCAAGCAGGTAGGCGATCTCGGGGCGGCGGTAGTCCGGGTTGACCGGCACGACGCTTGCGCCCAGCGCATTCAGCGCCAGCCAGTGCAGGAAGTAGTCCGGCCTGTTCTCGAGCAGCAGCGCGACCCGGTGACCGGCGCCGAGGCCGGCTTCGCAATAGCTTTGTGACAGCCGCACGACTTGCGCGAGCGCCTGTGCATACGACAGCTCGACCGGCCCGTCGGCGTACGCAGCGGTCGCGGACGCCGGGACCAGCAGGAACTGGTTCGCCGGATGGCGTGCCGCAGTGGCCGCCAGCGCCGCGTACGGGCTGGCTTCGGTGAGCGTCGCCTGCCCAGCGCTTGCCGAAGCGCCGGACACGCTCATTTCGGCAGCAGGTTGAGTTCCTTGAGCAAAGGCACCGCCCGCGCCTCGGCCCGGGAGACCGTCTCGTCGAATGACTCCGGCGAGATGTAGCCGCTCTTCAGGCCGATGTCGTTCAGCGCCTTGACGAAGTCCGGGTCCTCGGTCGCACGGCGCAGCGCGTCATGCAGGCGCTTGACGCGGTCCGGCGGTGTGCTCTTGCGGATCGCCACGCCGACCAGCGGGTTGAACACCTCGGGCCCCTGGATTCCTTTCTCCAGCGCGGTCGGCACGTCCGGGAATTCGGGAAAGCGCTGCGGCGTGATCGTGACCAGCAGCTTGGCCGTCCCGGCGCGCGCAAGCGACCGGATGCCGGCGATGTCGATGAAGGCGGCGTTCACGTGCCCGCCGAGCACCGCGTTGGTGAACTCGCTGCTGCCGCGGTAGGGCACGTCGGTGACCTTTACGCCCGCCGAGCGGAAGAACAGGAGCCCCTGCAGCTGCAGCGACGTGCCCGGCCCCACATGGCCGAACTTGAGCGCGCCCGGGTTGGCCTTGCCGTAGGCGATCAGCTCCTCGTAGCTGTTCCAAGGCGCGTCGCCCTTGACGAACAGCAGGTGGCGGAACTCCGCGTACCCCAGCAGCGTGGCCACCTCGGCGGGGTCGAACGCGAGCTTCTGCGTATGCGCCGTCATCGCCTTGTACGAGCTGGTGTGCATCGAAATCGTATAGCCGTCGGCCGGGGAGCGCGCGAGCTCGGCCATCGCCAGCGTGCCGCCGGCGCCGGTCAGGTTCGACACCACCATCGGCTGGCCGAGCTGCTTCGCGCCGGCCGCGGCGAGCGCGCGCACACTGAGGTCGGTCGGGCCGCCGGCGGCGAACCCGAGGATGAAGCGGATCGGCTTGTCGGGAAATGGCTGGGCCTGTGCCGGTGCGCAGAATGCGGCGGCGGCGAGGCACGCAACGAGGAGCAGCGGACGGGGGTTCGGGCGCATCGGATTCTCCCGGAGGACACGAGGGCCGGAGCGGCGCCTGTTCGTTGCATTCTACAAGTAAAGCCCGCCGCTCAGCAGCAGGCCAGGTAGCGCTCTTTCATTATGCTGAGCACCTCGTCGGGCTCGCGCCGCCACCAGTCGCTCGCGGAGAAGATTTCGACCTCGCTGTACCCGGCATAGCCCTCGCGCTCCACGAGGGACCGGATGCGCGGCAGGTCGATGATGCCGTCGCCCATCATGCCGCGGTCGAAGGCAAGGTCCTTGGTCGGCACCAGCCAATCGCAGATATGGTGCGCAAGCAACCGCGACTTGCCGGCCCGGGCAATCTGCGCGTCGAGCTGCGGGTCCCACCACACGTGGTACACGTCGACGGCCACGCCGAGGGCTCCGGTGCTCTGCGGATCCAGGGCATCGCAAACGTCGAGGGCCTGGCCGAGCGTGTTGATGCAGGCGCGGTCGGCCGCCTGCATCGGGTGCAGCGGCTCGATCGCAAGCGGCATCCTTGCGGCCCGGGCATGCGGCAGAAGGGTCGCAATGCCGTCGCGGACCTGCTCGCGCGCGCCCGCGATGTCCTTGGAACCCGGCGGCAACCCGCCGACCACGAGGATCACGCAGCTCGCGCCGATGGCCTGCGCCTCCTCGATCGCGCGCAGGTTGTCGTCGATCGCCGCCTTGCGGCCGGCGGCGTCGGCCGCGGGAAACATTCCGCCGCGGCAAAGACCGGTGACCGCGAGCCCATGGGCCCTGAGCGACTTTGCCGCGGCCGCCACGCCCATCTCCTGCAGGCGGTCGCGCCAGACCGTGATGCCGCGGATGCCGTGGCGGGCGCAGCCTTCGATCGCCTCGGCCAGCGTCCAGCTCTTGGTGGTGATCGTGTTCAGCGACAGGCGGGCGGGATCGGGTGGTGTCATCTCAGGCGATCCCGTGCACCGCGAGCAGCGACTTCATGCGCGCGCAGGCGAGCGCCGGATCGACGAGCAAGCCAGCGGCGTCGGCCAGCCGGAACAATTCGGCGAAGTGCAGGATCGAGCGCGCGCTCTGCTGCCCGCCGACCATGACGAAGTGGTCCTGGTGGCCGTTGAGCCAGACCATGAACACCACGCCGGTCTTGTAGAACCGCGTCGGCGCGCAGAATATGTGGCGCGACAGCGGCACCGTAGGCGCAAGGATCTCGTGGTAGGACGCCTTGTCCCCGGCGGCCAGCGCGGCAAGTGCCGCCGACGCGGCCGGCGCAATCGAGTCGAAGATTCCCAGAAGCGCTTCCGAATGCCCCTGCGCATCGCCTTCGATCAACTCTGCGAAGTTGAAATCGTCGCCGGTGTACATCGCCACGCCCTCGGGCAGGCGCCGGCGCATCGCGATCTCCTTGTCCTTGTCGAGCAGCGAGATCTTGATGCCGTCGACCTTGGCCGCGTTCCTCGCGAGCACCTCGAGACAGATGTCCATCGCGGCGTAATGGTCCTTCCTGCCCCAGTAGCCTTCGAGCGCCGGGTCGAACATTTCGCCCAGCCAGTGGATGATTACCGGCTCCCTGACCTGCGACAGGATTCGGTCGTACACCAGGCCGTAGGCATCGGGCGATTTCGCGCAGGCGGCCAATGCCCGGCTGGCCATCAGGATGATGCGGCCGCCCAGTTTTTCGATCGCGGCGCACTGTTCTTCATACGCGGCGATGACATCGGCGATCGCAAGGTCGCCGCGCGGCGCGAGGTGATCCGTGCCCGCGCCGCTCGCCACGACCGCCCCGGGGACATCGCGGGCCGCATCGACCGAGCGGCGGATCAGCTCCAGCGCATTCGGCCAGTCGAGCCCCATGCCGCGTTGCGAGGTGTCCATGGCTTCGGCCACGCCCAGGCCATAGGACCAGAGGTGAAGGCGGTAGGCGATCGTCTTGTCCCAGTCGATCGCGGCGTCGAGCCAGGGCTCCTTCGCCGACAGCGGATCGGCCACCACGTGGGCCGCGCCCAGCGCCTTGCGCGTGAAAGGGCGCGAAGGTTTTTCGAAGATGCGCGGCTCGCGCACCGAATACTCTTCGAGCCGGCCTCCGGCCGCCGGGAGCCTGATCGTGAGGATAGGGTCTCTCTTCATGCTTGCTCCCGGCGCAAGCGCACGGCTACTTGAGTTTCGGCACGTCGAGCCATTTGCGCTCCTTCCAGCTCCTGAGCCCCAGTTCGGCCAGCTGCACGCCGCGCGCGCCCTCCATGAGATCCCAGCGGAACGGGCCCTCGCCGGCGACGTGCCGAAGGTACAGCTCCCACTGCGCCTTGAACGCGTTTTCCGCCGGCAGGTTGTCCGGCA
Source organism: uncultured Bordetella sp. (assembly GCA_964599095.1). GTDB lineage: Bacteria > Pseudomonadota > Gammaproteobacteria > Burkholderiales > SG8-39 > SZAS-79. Next base: position 76,477 of record CAZREB010000008.1, on the reverse strand, counting down.
CTTCCTGCCAGCCGGCGAAGAAATCGATCGGCTGCGGGATGTCGGGGTTCCATACCGGCTTGGGCGTGTTGACGCGCGACTGCGTGAAGCAGCGGCGCAGCCCGGCCACCGCCGAGCCGTGCGTGCCGTCGACCTGCAGCGTGAGCAGGTCGTCGCGGCGCACCCGCACCGCCCACGAGCTGTTGAAGTGCGCGATCACGCCGCCTTCGAGCTCGAAGGTCGCGTACGCGGCATCGTCCGCCGTGGCCTTGTACTTCTTCCCGTCCTCGTCCCAGCGCTCCGGGATATGCGTCGCGCCGAGGCAGGAGACCGCCTTGACCTCGCCGAAGAGGTTGTCGAGCACATAGCGCCAGTGGCACAGCATGTCGAGGATGATCCCGCCGCCATCCGCGGTGCGGTAGTTCCAGCTCGGCCGCTGCGCCGCCTGCCAGTCGCCCTCGAACACCCAGTAGCCGAACTCGCCGCGCACCGAAAGGATCCTGCCGAAGAACCCGGAGTCCCTCAGCATCTTCAGCTTCAGCAGGCCGGGCAACCAGAGCTTGTCCTGCACCACGCCGTGCTTGATGCCCGCCTTCTTCGCCGCCTTGTAAAGGTCGAGGGCTTCGGCGAGGTTGGTTGCGACCGGCTTTTCGCAGTACACGTGCTTGCCGGCGGCGATCGCCTGCTTGAGCAATCGGGGCCGCAGCTGCGTCGATGCGGCGTCGAAAAATACGCTGTCGTTCCTGTCCTTGAGCGCGCCTGCGAGATCGGTCGTCCAGCGCTCGATGCCGTGCGCCCTGGCCAGCGATTCGACCTTGCCGGCGTTGCGCCCGACCAGGATCGGGTCGGGCATCAGCCGCGAGCCGTCGGCGAGGCGCACGCCGCCCTCCTTCATGATCGCGACGATCGACCTCACCAGGTGCTGGTTGGTACCCATGCGGCCGGTGACGCCGTTCATGATGATGCCGATGCGTTCTTGCTTCATGCCGTTTCCTTTCGCGGTTTCAATTGGCGCATTGAGTCCCAGTCGGGCATGGCGTCGCTCGCATAGCCCTTGCAGCCGAGGCTGCCCGTCTTGAGCATGCCGTCGCGGATTGCCACACGCACCGCTCCGTGGCTGCGCTCGTAAAGATCGGCATGCGCGCCGAGGAAAGCGGCCTGCTCGTGTTCCGGCAGGCTCGCCATGCCGTTGACATAGTGGTGACCATTTCGCTCGACATGCGTGAGCCCGAGCAGCGACACCAGCGCGAGATCCTGCTGGAGGGCCAGGCCGGGCTGGATCGTGAGGTCTTCGCCGGACATCAGGAAGCCATCGCCCCACGCGGCGCAGCGGGCGCGGTTGATGAGCGACTTGTACAGGCCCTTGCACGTCTTGGACGATACGCCGCGATAGCCGAGCGTCCTGGCGCGCGGGAAGGCATCGAGCGAATCGTCCGACTCGTCGATGATCACCGGCCTTTCGGACGAAAGCCTTGCGACGCTTCTCGCGAAGGCATTCCGGCGCTTGATCGGCTGCTCGATGAAGATGATGCTTTCGACCATGCGGGCGAGCCGGGGCGCGGCCTTCATCTTCGACCAGAGCTCGGCCACGCCTTCGACATCCTCGTACTGCTCGTTGCCGTCGAGCGAAGCGAAGTAAGGCGGCCCGATGCGGTCGACGACCGAGGCGATCGAGGCCAGGCGCTCGAGATCCGCCGCGATGTCGCCGCCGACCTTGAGTTTGAAATACCGATGACCGTAGTGCTCGACCACTTGCTCGAGCGTCTCGGGCAGGCCGTCGTTGACCGGAGTCCTGTTGTCGGCGGCCGTGATCGGGTCCACGAGCCCGACCGTGTGGCGCGCCGCGATCGTGCCTGCCGGCTTGAGGCCCGCGGCGAACCGCGGCAGCGCCAGGCCTTCGAATTCGATGAGGCCGGGCAGGTTCGACTGCACCGCCGCGTAGAACGAAACGCCGCAGGCGCGGCACAGCGCATCGAGCACCGCGCGGTCGAGCAGCGCCGGGCCGTAGCAGGCCACGAGGCTGTTCAGTCCGCGCGCCGCGCCGGCTTCGATCTGCGCCGCGTAGTGGGCCCGGTTGTGGCCGAAGGCGGTATTTGCGCCGCCGGCGAGATAGGCATCCCGCGCCAGCGCGAGGGCCAGCCGGAGCTGGTCGAAGTTGTCTTCGTTGCTCAAGTCCGGGTTCTTGTCGAACCACTTCGGCGCAAGCAGTTCGGCCGCCGCCCCGGTCGCCTCGCGGCCGTCCCGCATGCGGATCCGCACGCGCGCGAAGGCCTGCGGCGATTCGGTCAGCGTGACCATGCCGAACCGGAACGGCATGCGCAGCCTGACGTCGCGCTCGAACAGCTCGACCGCGGAGATCGAGAACCGCGGCGCGTCACCCGTGGCCCGGCTCATTCCATCCCGAGCAGCTTGTAGATCCGCCGCGTGTATTCGCCGAAGCTTTCGTGCGTCTTCATGTCGAGGGTGCGCGGCCGCGGCAGGTCGATCTCGAAGTTGTCCGCCATGCGCGCCGGTCCTGCGGTCAGCACGACCACGCGCGTGCCGAGGAAGACCGCCTCGGAAATGCCGTGCGTGACGAACACGATCGTCTTGCCCGACTCCTTCCAGATGCGCAGCAACTCCAGGTTCATCTTCTCGCGCGTAAGCGCATCGAGCGCGCCGAACGGCTCGTCCATGAGCACCAGCTTCGGGTCGTGGACGAGCGAGCGGGCGATCGCCGCCCTCTGCTGCATGCCGCCGGAGAGCTCGTAGGGGTACTTCTCCTCGAACCCGCCGAGGCCCACGAGGTTCAGCAGGTCGCGCGCCCGCTCGCGGGTGGCCGCCGCCGGCAGGCCGAGGATCTCGGCCGGCAGCAGCACGTTCTCGAGGATGCGCCGCCATTTCAGCAGCAGCGGCGCCTGGAAGACCATGCCGATGTCGCGCGACGGGTCGAATGCATGGCTTTCCGAGCCGATGCGCACGGTGCCGGCATCGTGCGGATGCAGCCCTGCGAGGATCTTCAGCAGTGTCGACTTGCCGCAGCCCGAAGGGCCGACCAGCGAGACCAGTTCGCCCGGCATCACGTCGAAAGTCGCGTCGGAGATCGCAAGGTGCTCGGCCCGCCCGCGTCGGTAGGTCTTGGACACGCCGGAGAGGTGGATGAAGGGTTGCATAAGTTTGCTATGATTTAACCAGCCGTTTAATTGTCGTTGGAGGCAGGATGCCGAGTCAAGGCGACAGCGTAGCCGGATCCGGGTTGTTTCAGCGGCTTGCCGCGGCAGCCGCCTGGTACGCGCCGAGCGCGCTCGTGATCCTGGCCCTCGTCGTCCTCTGGCAGGTCGCGGTGGACGCGCTCCACGTCAAGGAATACATCCTGCCGACGCCTTGGGCGGCGCTCAGGACGCTCGACAAGGCCAACTACCAGTGGGTGCCGAATTTCCTCGCCACCTTCTATGCGGTGATCGGCGCATTCGTGCTTTCGGCCATCCTCGGGGTGGCGCTGGCCGTGGTGATCGTCTGGAACCAGTTCCTGCTGCGCACCGTGATGCCGGTGCTGGTGCTGTTCAACACGCTGCCCAAGATCGCCCTGGCGCCGCTCTTCGTCATCTGGCTGGGCTACGGGATCTGGCCGAACATCGTCATCGGCACCACGATCGCGTTCTTCCCCATGGTGGTGAACACGGCCGTCGGCCTGGCCTCGGCCGAGCCGGAAATGCTCGACCTGGTGAGGTCCCTCAAGGCGACCCGGTGGCAGGTGTTCCGCAAGATCCGATTCCCGAATGCGGTGCCTTACATCTTCACCGGCCTGAAGCTGAACGCCACGATGTCGGTGACGGGCGCGATCGTGGGCGAGTTCGTCGCCTCCGAGCGCGGCCTGGGCTCGCTGATCATCACCGGCGGCGTCACAATGCAGACGCCGTCGATCTTTGCGTCCCTGATCCTGATCTCGGCGCTCGGGCTGGTCCTGTACGGCGCGGTCGTCGCGGTCGAGAACATCGTCGCACCCTGGGCCGACCGGGAAGACGCGGCAAAGTAATCGCTTCATACACATTGAAGGAGACAAAATGAAATCAGGATCCCTGCTCGGCGCTCTCGCGGCCCTCGTCGCGACGTCGCTCGTCGCCCTGCCCGCCGTCGCCCAGGACAAGGTGACGCTGCAGCTCAACTGGTTCCACCTGGCCGACCATGCGCCGGTCTACATGGCGCTCAAGAAAGGCTACTTCGCCGAGGAAAAGATCGACCTCACGGTGGTGCGCGGCGCCGGTTCGGCCGACAGCGCCAAGAAGATCGACCTCAAGCAGGCCGACGTCGGGATCTCGGATGCGCCGACCATCATCACGGCGATCAGCAAGGGCGCCGACCTGAAGATCGTCGCGGTCGTGTTCGACAAGGCCGGCAACAACGTTTTCTTCAAGAAGAGCGCCGGCATCTCCAAGCCGTCCGACCTCATCGGCAGGAAGATCGCCGTGCCGCCGGCCGATTCGCATCGAGTGCTCTGGCCTGCATTTGCGGCGCTGAACAACATTCCGGCCGACAAGGTCACGATGGTCAACGTGAAGCCCGAAGGCAAGCAGGCGATCGTCGCGGCCGGCGAGGTCGATGCGTCATTCGACCTCTACACGAGCTATGCGATCTGGGAGAAGGTGCTCGGCAAGGGCAACGTCGGCAACCTGCTGTGGGCCGACTACGGCCTGCCGATCTACGGGCACACTTATTTCGTCAACACCGAGACGGTCGCGAAGAACCCGAAGATGATCGAGCGGTTCCTGCGCGCCGTTCACAAGGGCTGGCGCGACGCGCAGATGGCGCCGGCCGAAGCCATCGATGCGATGGCCTCGGCAGTGCCGGGGCTGGACCGCGACACGCTGCTGAACACGATGCCGCAGATTCTCGACCTGTGCATCACCGACCGCTCGCGCAAGAACGGCATCGGCTGGGTAGATCCGGCGCTGATGGCCAAGACGGTTGAAATCACGTTCGCCAATGCCAAGCCGGACAGGCCGGTGAAGGCCGAAGACGTCTACACCAACGCGTTCAGCAGCAGGATCAAGCCGCTGAAGTGACTGCGCTCCTCATCGAGCGCATGTATCCGGCCGTGCCAGGCGCCGGCGATCCGATGACAAGGCACGTGGCGAAAGCGAAATGCAGGCCCTCCCGGCTGTAGAAGAGCGGGCGGGGCAGCAGCGACTGGCTTTTAGTTTCGTACATCGGACCCACTATCGCAAGGGGCCTTGCGAACCACCGACTGCGGCGAGAGGGCCGGGATGCTAGGGTAGCTGTCCCTGTCCCGCCTGAATGGAGGAGTGCCGCATGGCACAGACGAAACCCACGTGGCGATCTTTCGCTTCCTTGTGCGCGATCGCGTGCGCAATCGGCGCGTCGTTCGTTCCTGCAGCTTTTGCGCAGGGCTACCCGTCCAAGCCGGTGACCCTCGTCGTACCGTTCCCGGCCGGTGGTCCGACGGACGCAAGCGCGCGGATCATCGGCAAGGGCCTCGCGGGACTGCTCGGCCAGTCGGTCGTGATCGAAAACCGGCCGGGCGCAGGCGGCACGGTCGGCTCGATCTATGTCGCCAGGGCGGCGCCTGATGGCTATACGCTGCTTTGGGGCGGGGCGAGCACGCTGGCTGTGGCGCCGGCGCTCTACCCGCAGCTTGCCTACGATCCGCTCAAGTCGTTTACGCATATCAGCTTCGTTTCGCGCAGCCCGCACCTGCTCGTGGGCCGTGCCGGATTGCCTGCGCGCAACCTGGGCGAACTCGTCGCCGCAGTGAAGGCGAAGCCGGGCGCGTTTACCTATGGATCCGCCGGCAACGGCTCGGCCACGCACCTGACCGGCGAGCTGTTCAAGTCGACGCTCGGTGTCAACCTCGTCCATGTGCCGTACAAGGGCGGCGGACCGGCGTTGAACGACCTGCTGGGGGGGCAAATCGACATGGTGTTCGATGCGATTCCGACACTGCTGCCGCACGTCAGGACGGGCAAGCTCACCGCGTTCGCGATCACCGGCAAGAAACGCGACGCGCTGCTCGCCGACGTGCCGACAGTGGCCGAGAGCCTCGGTGTGGATTTCGATGCCTATAGCTGGTTCGGGCTGGTCTCGCCGGCGGGGACGCCGGCACCGATCGCTCAGCGCCTGTCGCGCGACGTCGCGTCGGTATTGCGCGAAAAGGAGGTGCGCGACCAACTCGGCAATTCCGGATTCGAGGTCGTGGGCACCTCGCCCGAGCAGTTCCGCGACATCATCTCGGCGGAAATTGGCAAGTGGACTGCCGTGGTCAAGTCGGCGCGCATTTCGGTCGACTGAAGGGGCGCACATGGCCAACACCGGGAACTCAGGGCGCGTCCTGATCGCGGGCGCAGGCATCGGCGGCCTGTCGGTGGCGCTCGCGCTGCTGAATCGCGGCATCGACGTCGAGATCCACGAGCAGGCGAGCGAATTGCGCGAGGTGGGCGCAGGCGTCCAGATCAGCCCGAACGGCTCACGAGTGCTTTATGCGCTCGGGGTCGGCGAAGAGATGCGCGCCCTGTCGTGCGAACCGGCCGGCAAGGAGGTGCGCCTCTGGAGCACCGGGCGCACGTGGAAGCTGTTCGACCTCGGCGCCGATGCGATCGACCGCTACGGCTGGCCGTATTTCACGGTCTATCGCGCGGACCTGCACCAGGTGCTCGTGAATGCGGTGAGGCGCGCCAAGCCGGATGCGATTCATCTCAATTCGCGGTGCGCAGGATTCAGGCAGGACGCCGATTCGGTCACGCTGCAACTGGAGGACGGGCGCGAGGTCTCGGGCGACGCGCTGATCGGGGCCGATGGGGTGCACTCGCGGATACGCGCCGGGCTGTTCGGCAAGGATTCGCCGACTTTCTCCGGAATCATGGCCTGGCGCGGCGTGATCCCGATCGAGCGGCTGCCCGAGCGGCTGCGCCGGCCGGTGGGCACCAACTGGATCGGGCCGGGCGGCCACATCATCAGCTACCCGCTGCGGCGCGGCGAGTTGATGAACTTCGCCGGCTACACCGAGCGCTCCGACTGGCTGGTCGAGTCCTGGAGCGTGGCCGGCACGACCGAGGAGTATGCAAACGACTTCAAAGGGTGGCACGAGGACATCCACACTCATATTCGCTGCATCGATACGCCGTTCAAGTGGGCGCTGCTGATACGCGCGCCGCTGGAGCGATGGTCTATCGGGCGCGTGACGCTGCTCGGCGACGCATGCCACCCGACGCTGCCTTTCCTGGCCCAGGGCGCCGTGATGGCACTGGAAGACGGGCTGGTGCTCGGACGAGCGCTGGAGCAGTACGCGGACATCCCGCTGGCGTTGCAGAAGTACGAAAGCGCGCGCCGGGAACGCGCCAACCGGATGGTCAGGGGATCGTCCGAGAACACCAAGCGGTTCCACAACCCCTTGCTCAACGATCCGAAAGAAGCCGAAAAATACGTCGACCGCGAGTGGACCGAGGAAAAGATCCGCGACCGCTACGAGTGGCTGTTTACGTACGACGCCGCCACGGTGCCGCTTTGAGGGGCCAGTTTGTATACATATACTCAATCTTTTGGGCAGTTTGATTGTATAATCCAGCCCAGATCGGGTATCATGGATACATATTGAGCATCCAAGGAGGGCTGGCGCAATGAATGCACGCACTGGAACGGGCCCGATGGGCCTCCTGTCCGAGAGCGCCATCGCGGACACCCGCAAGCCGCTGAACGAAGCCAGCCACCTGCCGGGCTACTTCTATACGTCCCAGGAGATGTACGAAGTCGAGAAGGAGCGGATCTTCTTCCGCGACTGGCTGCCGATCGCGCGGGTAGAGGAGATCGAAAAGCCCGGCGACTACATGACGTTCCGCATCGTCGACGAGTCCTTCATCGTGGCGCGGGACACCACCGGCAAGCTGAACGCGTTCATGAACCGCTGCGCGCATCGCGGAGTCGCGGTAGCGAAGGACCCGGGCCATGCGAAGGAATTCATGTGCCCGTACCACGGCTGGCTCTACGACCTCGAAGGCAGGCTGGTCGGCGCGCCTGCGATGGACCAGGCGGTCGGCTGGGACAAGAAGGACTGCCGCCTGAAGCCGGTCACGCTGCGCGAATGGGCCGGCTGGATCTTCATCACCTTCAACGACAACCCGATGCCGTGGGAAGAGTGGATCGCGCCGTACGAGAAGGAATTCGGCTTCCTCAGGCAGGAAAAGTGCCGCCTCGCCGACAAGATCGTGGTCGAGGTGGACTGCAACTGGAAATTCCCGCTCGAGAACCTGATGGACAACTATCACAGCGCGGTCTTGCACGTGAAGACCATCGGGCCGACGCTGAGCGTTGGGCGCTACACGGGCATCCGCAAGGGCTCGGCGGCGTTTACTGCGTACTACGAAGCCCGGCCGATGACCGCGGACGGCCAGTCGCGGTTCGGCAAGATGCCGTGGATGACGGACAAGGAGGAGAACTTCGCCTGCTCCGCGCACATCGCGCCGAACATGCACATGCTGGCCCGTTGCGACAACGTGCACCCCTTCATATTCTGGCCGATCGGCAAAGACCGCTGCCGGATCACCTGCTACATGCTGTGGCCCGAAGAATGGCATTCGCTGCCCGACTTCCGCGAGCGCGTCGCGCCGTACAACGCATTTACGCGGGCGGTGATCGACGAGGACGTGTCGGTCATGGAGTCGCAGCACGATGCGGCCAGTTCGCCCCGCTACGAGCCGGGGCGCCTGTCGCGCCTGGAACTCGGGGTGCACAACCTGCTGAACTACGACGCGGATCGTGTGCTGGGTGTCGGCGACACCAAGCTGTACGAGAAGTAGGCCCCTCAGGCAGGCGTTGCGAGCAGGTCGCGGATGGCCTGCTCGATGAAGGCGATGTCGCGCGGGTCGGAGTTCGGCGAGCCGGCGCGATGGCCCCAGACCGATTCGATCACGCGCAGTTCGGCCCGCGGCATGTGCTTTACCGCGGCGGCGCTGTCTTCCGGCGGGAAATACAGGTCGGTGCGGCTCGGCATGACGATCGCCGGGCAGCGGATCGCGGCGAGCGCCGCCGGCCAGTCGCCCGAGTAGCGCTCGTTGTCCGAGATGTCCGCCGCCTGCCAGGTCGCAAGCATTGCAAGCAGGTCGTTGGCATCCGAACGCAAGAAGTTCGGGTCCCAGCGCTTCTCGAGGTATTCCTGCAGCGTCCGGTCGCCGTCCTTCCAGTGCAGCCCCTCGCGGTAGAACGCCTGCGACATCGCCCAGCTCGCGTAGAGCCTGCCGACCGCCCGGATCCCCTTGCGCGGCGGCTCGATGTACTCGCCCTCCTGCCAGGCGGCATCCGCGGTCAGCGTGGCGCGCACGCTTTCGAGGAACACCGCATTGTGCGGCGTGGTCTTCGCCGAACCGCAAAACGGCAGCAGGCGCGCCACGCGTTCCGGAAACCACGCGCCCCACTGGAAGGCGGTCTGCGCGCCCATCGACCGCCCGAGCACCAGCGCGAGGCGCTCGATGCCGAAGCGCTCGGCCAGCAGGCGCTGCTGCGCGCGCACGTTGTCGAGGACCGTCACGAGCGGAAAGCGCATGCGATCGTACGGCGGCGGCGTGTTGCTCGGCGAGGACGACAGGCCGTTGCCGAACAGGTTGGGGCACACGATGAAATAGCGCCCGGTGTCGAGCGCGCGGCCCGGGCCGATCAGCCATTCGTTGTTGCGGTGGGTGGACGAGAACCAGGTGGGAAACAGGATCGCGTTGTCGCGCGCCGGCGAGAGCGTGCCGTGGGTCTTGTACGCAATGCGCGCCTGCGGCAGCACGCCGCCCTTCTGGAGCGTGTACTGGCCGAGTTCGAAGATCTCGCCGTCGGGCGCCGCCGTCCCCGAGGACGTTCCGGCGTTCATTCCCGGGGCCGCGATCCGATAGGCACGACCGTATCGAAGCCGACCTTCTGGTTCTTGAAATGCTCGCGCACCAGTTCCTGCGAGAAGTAGATGTGCTCGCGCATGCGCGCCTCGGCGCGCCCGGCCTGCCTGCGGACGATTGCGTCGACGATGCCATGGTGGTCGCGATGGGCGCTCCTCGCGAGCTCGTAATTTTCCTTGTCGAAGCGGTACCAGTGCACGTGGCGCGCGCTGGCAAGCGGCACGCGCTGGGTCTGCTCGACGCACGAGGCAAGCATCGCGTTGCCGGTCGCGCCGACGAGCGTCTCGTGGATCGTGTTGTTCATTTCCAGCCACGGCTCGTGTTCGGCGCTGCCGAACATGCCGCGCTCGATCATCCGGTCGCCGAACTCCAGGCACTCGCGCAGTTTCTTCACGGTCTCCTCGGGCAGGCCCTGCTCGGCCAGCAGGCGGCAGCCCAGGCCCTCGAGCGTTGCGCGGACTTCGTAGGCCTCGACGATCTCGTCGACCGAGAACGTGCGGATCTTGTAGCCGCGCTTGGGGCCGGGCTCGAGCAGCCCCTCCTTGGCGAGCATGTTCAGGGCCTCCCGGATAGGCGTGCGCGACACGCCCATGCGCTCGGCGAGCGGGATCTCCTGCAGGTGGAAGCCGGCGGCAAATTCGCCGCGCATGATCATGTCCCGCAGGCTGACGACTACGGACTCGGAGCGGGAGGTGCCTGGTGTGTCGTCGGTGCGCTCTGCGGGGTGGGCCATGGCCTTTGCGGGGGTGGATTCCGGTGGATTATGCGAGATCGGTGTTTGACACCATTTTTGATTATATGTATACCTATCGCGCGTTGTTAAGACTTATTCCGTGTTTTGGAGGCACATGGCCCGATTTATGCATACAAAACACGAGGCAGAGACCCCATGAGCACTGATACCTCGATCTTCGACCGGCAGCACTTCGGCCAGCGGATGGGCTTCGGCCGGCACCCGGCGCTGCTGATCGTCGATTTCACGATCGGATTCAACGATCCGGCGTCGTTCGGCGGCGGGAACATCTCCGCCGCCGTCGCCAATACGGTGCCGCTGCTTGAAAAAGCGCGCGAACGCGGCCTGCCGGTCGCCCATACCCGCATTGTGTATGCGGAAGACGCGAGCGACACCAACGTGCATTGCCTCAAGGTGCCGCGGCTGCTCGCGCTGACCGAGAGCAACCCGGCCAGCCATTTCGTGCCTGAACTGCAGCCGCGGGCCGGCGAGATCGTGATCCGAAAGCGCCTGCCTTCGGCTTTCTTCGGTACCGACCTGGCCGGCATGCTGCTGGCCAAGGGCGTGGACACATTGATCATCGCCGGATGCACCACGAGCGGGTGCGTGCGCGCCAGCACGCTCGATGCGATGTGCCACGGGTTCCGCCCGATGGTGGTCTCGGACTGCGTCGGAGACCGGGCCGAGGGCCCGCATTCGGCAAGCCTGTTCGACCTCGGCAAGAAGTACGCAGACATCATGACGCGCGCGGAGATCTTCGCGCAGCTCGACCGGCTCAAGGCCGCCGCGTGACCTTGGGGTACCCATGCCGGTAAGCGACGACTTCCGCATCGGCACCTGGAAGGACGTGCTCGCGCTGTGCAAGGTCAGGCCGGGCGAAAGCCTCGTCGTCCTCACGGGCGAATCGAGCCACCCGCAGAACATCGAGGCGGCGATGCGCTCGGCGCTCGCCATGGGCGCATCGGCTTTCAGGGTCGACCTGCCGCCGGTGCCGCCGCGCGGGCCGATCAACGGCGAGCGCACGTCGTTCCTCGGCGTGACGCCCCTCACCGGCAACCGGCTCGCCACCGACCTTCTCAAGAAAGCCGACATGGTGATCGACCTGATGGGCCTGCTCCATTCGCCCGAGCAGCTCGAGATCCTCGCCGCCGGCACGCGCATGCTGATGGTGGTCGAGCCGCCGGAGGTGCTGGCGCAGATGGTCCCGGTGCCTGACGACAAGCGCCGCGTGATGGCGGCCGACGCGCGGCTGCGCGCAGCCACCACGATGCATGTGACATCGAAGGCCGGGACCGACCTCACCGTGAAGCTCGGCCAGTTCAAGCCGCTGCCCGAATACGGGTTTGCCGACGAGCCCGGCCACTGGGACCACTGGCCAAGCGGGTTCATCTCCACCTGGCCGGACGAAGGCACCGCCAACGGACGCGTCGTCATCGACCAGGGCGACATGCTGTTCCCGTTCAAGATGTACGTGTCCTCGCCGATCACCCTGGAGATCGAGGATGGCTTCATCCGCAGCATCGAAGGCGGCTTCGAGGCCAAATACCTCAGGAAGCACATCGAGGCCTACCGCGACCCCGGCGCCTACGGCGTATCGCACCTGGGCTGGGGCCTGCAACCGAAGGCGAAGTGGACCGGCCTCGGCATGCGCGACAAGGCGCAGTCGCTCGGCATGGACGCGCGTGCCTTTTACGGCAACTTCCTCTTCTCGACCGGCCCGAATGCCGAGGCCGGCGGATCGAACAACTCGCCCTGCCATGTCGACATCCCGATGTCCGGATGCTCGGTGAGCCTGGACGGCGAGCCGATCACGGTCGACGGCGACGTCGTCGCCGGGGACCAATGCGTCGCAGCCTGACGCGACCTTCGATGCAAGTGCAGCACAGCCCAACCCCTTCCAAGGAGTCGTGAAAATGCTAGGCAAACTCGTTGCAGGATTCGCGCTCGCCGCGGTGGCGTTCTCCGCAGGCGCGCAGATCAAGATCGGCGTCCCCCTCTCGACCACCGGCCCGGCCGCGTCGCTCGGCATCCCCGAGAAGAACACCGCGACGCTGTTCCCGGCCACGATCGCCGGGCAGAAAGTGCAGTACATCGTCCTCGACGATGCGACCGACACGACCGCCGGGCGCAAGAACGTCGAGAAGCTGGTGACCGAGGACAAGGTCGACGTGATCATCGGGCCGTCCACGTCGCCGACCACGCTCGCGGTGATCGAAGTGGCCGCCAAGGCGCAGACGCCGATGATCAGCCTCGGGGCGGCGGTGCGCATCGTCTCGCCGATGGACGACCAGAAGCGCTGGGCCTTCAAGACGCCGTACAACGACTCGATCATCGCCGAGGCCGCCGTGCTGCACATGGTGAAGAACGGCATCAAGGCCCTCGGCCACATCGGCTACAACGATGCCTACGGCGAGAGCTGGTTCCTGGAACTCCAGAAGGCCGCCGACAAGCACGGCGTCAAGATCGTCGCCACCGAAAAATACAGCCCCAAGGACACCAGCGTGACCGCGCAGGTGCTCAAGGTGATGTCGGCCAACCCGCAGGCGGTGCTGATCGTCGGGTCGGGCACGCCGGCGGTGCTGCCGCAGGCCACGCTGGTCGAGCGCAACTACAAAGGCAGGATCTACCAGACCTCGGGCGTGATCAACAACGACTTCCTGCGCGTCGGCGGCAAGAACGTCGAAGGCACGCTGCTGCCCTCCGGCCCGGTGATCGTGATCGACCAGCTGCCCGATTCCAACCCCGCCAAGAAGCCCGGCATGGAATACAAGCAGAAATACGAAGCCGCGTTCGGCGCCGGGTCGCTCACCACCTTCGGCGCAAACGCGTGGGACGCGATGCTGATCCTGCAGCGCGCGATTCCCGAGGCGCTCAAGAAGGCCAAGCCCGGCACGACCGAGTTCCGGGTGGCGCTGCGCGACGCGATCGAGGGCGTGAAGAACCTGCCCGGGACGCACGGCATGATCAACATGAGCGCGACCGAGCACAACGGGTTTGCCGCCGACGCGCCGGTCATGATCACCATCACCAACAACAAGTGGGCCCTCGCGAAGTAGGGCCGCCGCAGGCGGGCCGCGGATGAACGCGGAAATTGCGCTCATCCTCGCCCAGGACGGGGTCGTCAACGGCGCGATCTATGCACTGGTCGCGCTCGCGCTGGTGCTGGTCTATGCGGTAACGCGCATCATCTTCGTGCCCCAGGGCGAACTGATCGCCTTCGGGGCCCTGTCGCTGGCGAGCCTGCAACTGGGCAAGGTGCCGGGCACCGCCTGGCTGCTGCTCGTCGCGGCCGCCTGCGTCACCCTCGTCGAACTCTTCGGTGCGCGCAACGCGCGGCAGGCCGCTCGCGCCGTCGGCTGGAACCTGCTGCTGCCCGGCCTGATCGTCGGGCTGACGTTCTGGCTTGCGCCCCAGAAGCCGCCGCTGTGGGCCCAGATGCTGCTCACGCTCGGGCTGGTGGTCCCGCTCGGCCCGATGACCTACCGGCTTGCATTCCAGCCGATCGCGAACGCCTCGGTCCTCGTGCTGCTGATCGTCGCGGTCGCGGTGCACTTCGTGTTCGTCGGCCTCGGGCTGCTGTTCTTCGGCGCCGAAGGCTTTCGCACGCCGCCTTTCATCGAGGCCCGGTTCAAGGTCGGCCCGATGGACATCTCGATGCAGAGCCTGCTGGTGCTCGGCGCAAGCCTGGCGATCATCGCGGCCCTGTACCTGTTCTTCGAGCGCACGCTGCACGGCAAGGCGCTGCGCGCTACCGCCGTGAACCGGATCGGCGCGCGGATCGTCGGCATCAGCGCCACCTTCTCCGGCAAGCTGTGCTTCGGTCTCGCCGCGCTGATGGGCGCGGTGTCCGGCATGCTGGTGGCCCCGATCACGACGATCTACTACGACACCGGCTTCCTCGTCGGGCTGAAAGCCTTTGTCGCGGCCATCATCGGCGGCCTGGTGAGCTACCCGATCGCAGCGGCAGGCGCGGTGCTCGTCGGGCTGCTCGAATCGTTCTCCTCGTTCTGGGCCAGCGGGTTCAAGGAGGTCATCGTCTTCACGCTGATCATCCCGGTGCTGCTGTGGCGCTCGCTCACCAGCCAGGTGATCGAAGAGGAGGAGGAGTAAGGTGCGATCCCGCACCGCCCTCGCCGCGCAGGCGGTCGCGCTTGCGCTGATCGCGCTTGCGCCCGCGGTGCTGCCCGAGTTCTACGTCACGCTCTTGAACTACATCGGCCTGGCGAGCCTCGTGTCGCTCGGCCTCGTGCTGCTTACCGGGGTCGGCGGGCTCACGTCGTTCGGCCAGGCGGCGTTCGTCGGGCTGGGCGCCTACACGACCGCGGTCCTGTCGACTGCCTACGGCGTCTCGCCCTGGGTCAACCTCGCGATCGGCCTCGCCATCACCACTGCAGTGGCGCTCTTCATCGGGTTCCTCACGCTGCGCTTGTCCGGCCATTACCTGCCGCTCAGCACGATCGCCTGGGGCATCAGCCTGTACTTCCTGTTCGGCAACCTCGACACGCTCGGCGGGCAGACCGGCCTCAGCGGATTGCCGGTGCTCGACCTTGCCGGCCTCAGGCTCGACAGCGGCCGCAGCTTCTACTACCTGATCTGGGCGATCCTGCTCCTCAGCCTGCTCGGCGTGCACAACCTGCTCGACTCGCGGCCGGGCCGCGCGATCCGCGCGCTGAAGCGCGGCAGCCTGATGGCGGAGGCTTTCGGCGTGGACACCGCGCGCACCAAGATCGTGATCTTCCTGGTGGCGGCGCTGCTTGCTGCGCTTTCCGGCTGGCTCTATGCGCACCTGCTGCGCTTCGTGAACCCGACGCCCTTCGGCATCAACATCGGCATCGAGTACCTCTTCATGGCGGTGATCGGCGGCGCCAGCCACGTGTGGGGCGCAGTGGTCGGCGCCGGCGTGCTTACGCTGCTCAAGGAATGGCTGCAGGACCTCCTGCCCCGGATCCTCGGCAAGAACGGCAACTTCGAGATGATCGTGTTCGGCGTGCTTATGGTCCTGCTGCTGCACCGCGCGCGGGAAGGATTGATGCCGCTGCTCGACCGCTTCGCGCCCAGGCCCTCCGGCGCGATCGCCCCGCCGCCGCCTGCGGCCGCGATGCTCAACCGTCCCCGGCCGGAAGCGGGCGAAGTGCTGCTCGAAGCGCGCAACGCCGAAAAGGTCTTCGGCGGGCTGGTGGCGGTGAACCGGCTTTCTTTCTCCATGAAGAGCGGCGAGATCCTCGGGCTGATCGGCCCGAACGGCGCAGGCAAGAGCACGATGTTCAACCTGGTCACCGGCGTGCTGCCGCTTTCGGGCGGCGAAATCAGTTTCCGCGGCCAGCGCATCGACGGCCTCGCCTCGCGCGAAATCGTGCGCTTCGGCATCGCGCGCACCTTCCAGCACGTGAACCTGATCCCGGCGATGTCGGTGCTCGACAACGTCGCGCTCGGCGCGCACCTGCGCGGGGAGCGAGGCGTGATCTCCGCCGCCCTGCGCAGCAATCGGCACGAAGAGGCGCGCCTGCGCTTCGAAGCCGCACGCCAGCTGGAGCGCGTCGGCCTCGGCAGCCACCTTTACGACCAGGCCGGCAGCCTGCCGCTCGGACAACAGCGCATCCTCGAGATCGCCCGTGCGCTGTGCGCCGACCCGGTGCTGCTTCTGCTGGATGAGCCCGGCGCCGGCCTGCGGTACAAGGAGAAGGAGGCGCTCGCCGGGCTGCTGCGCAAGTTGCGCGGCGAAGGCATCAGCATCCTGCTGGTCGAGCACGACATGGACCTGGTCATGAACCTGGTCGACCGGCTCGTCGTCATGGAATTCGGCGAGAAGCTCGCCGAGGGCGACCCCGCCGCAATCCAGGCGAACCCGCGCGTGCTCGAAGCCTATCTCGGGGGCGTGGCATGAGCGCGCCGCTGCTCGAAGTCGACGCGCTTCATGTGGCCTACGGGAAGGTCGAGGCGTTGCACGGCGTGTCGCTCTCCGTGGACGAAGGCCGGATCGTCACGGTGATCGGCCCGAACGGCGCAGGCAAGAGCACCTTGCTGAACTGCCTCGCGGGCCTGCTGGCCGGCACCGGCGGCGTGCGCTTGCACGGGCGCCCGATTGCGGATGCGAGCACCGAAGCGCGGGTCGCACAGGGCCTCGTGCTGGTGCCGGAAAAGCGCGAGCTGTTCGGCGCGATGACCGTCGAGGACAACCTCGTGCTCGGCGCCTACTCGCGGATCCGGGAAGGCCGCGCCGCCATTGCCGCCGGCCTCGAGGACGTCTTCGCGCGCTTTCCCCGGCTGAAGGAAAGGCGCACCCAGTATGCCGCGACGCTTTCGGGCGGCGAACGCCAGATGCTCGCCCTCGGCCGCGCGCTGATGAGCAAGCCGAAGGTGCTGATGCTCGACGAGCCGAGCCTGGGCCTCGCGCCCATCGTCGTGATCGACATCTTCCGGATCATTGCCGAGCTGCGGGCCACCGGTGTGGCCATCCTGCTGATCGAGCAGAATGCCCGGGCGGCATTGCAGGTGGCCGACTACGGCTACGTGTTCGAAACCGGCGAATGCACGCTGCACGGGCCGAGCGGCGAACTTGCCGCCAACCCGCGCGTCGCCGAAACCTATCTCGGCCTGGCCGGCAATCGCGGCGCAGGCTGACCCACCCGAAGAGTCCGGAGAATTCGATGTCCACCAAGTTGTTCGGCGCGCCCATCCCCCGCAGGGCCGACGATCGCCTGCTGAAGGGCGAAGGCCGCTACCTCGACGACCTCGTCCTGCCCGGCATGCTGCATGTCGCGATCCTGAGGAGCAGCCACCCCGCGGCGGTGCTGAAACGCATCGATCTCTCGCGCGCCAGGGCCGTCCCCGGCGTGGTCGATGCGGTGACCCATGCCGACATGGGCGGCGCGGGCCAGCCGTTCCCGCAACTGTTGCCGCATCATGGCCTGAACTCGGCCACCTGGTCGGCGCTTGCGCCGGGCCGCGTGTGCTTTGTCGGCGAAGGCATCGCGGCGGTCGTGGCCGAAACCGCCAAGGCGGCGATCGAAGGCGTCGAAGCGATCGAAGTCGATTACGAAGAGCGCACCCCTGTGCTGGACCTCGAATCCACCGTCCGGCCGGGGACGCGCCAGATCCATCCGGAGGCGCCGAAGAACATCGCGATGCACCTGGTCGAAACCGTCGGCGACCCTGAGACGGCGCTCAGGAACGCGCCGCACCGGATCAAGGAGCGCTTCCGCATCACGCGCGGCGGCGGCATGCCGCTCGAGCCGCGAGGCAACCTGGCCGAGTACGACGAGCATCGCCGCGAACTCACGCTGTGGTCCTCCACCCAGGAGCCGCACATGGTGCGCAACATCGTCGCCGCGCATTGCGGCCTGCCGCGCCACCAGGTCCGCGTGATCGCGCCCGACACCGGCGGCGGCTTCGGGACCAAGCTCAACGTCTATCCGGAGGAAGTGCTGGTTCCGTGGCTGGCCCTGCGCCTGCGCCGCCCGGTGAAGTGGGTAGAAACGCGCAGCGAGCACATGCTCTCGGCCACGCAGGAGCGCGAGCAGATCCACGACATCGAGGTCGGCTTCGACGCCAATGGAAAACTGCTGGCGCTCAAGAACACCTTTTTCCACGACATGGGCGCCTACGCCCCGCGCGGCGGCGCAGTGCCGCACAACACCTCTGCCGCGTTGATCGGTCCGTACCGCATCCCGCATGTACGCTCTGAAATCCTTGCCGTTTACACGAACACCGCGACGGTAAGCGCCTACCGGGGCGCCGGCCAGCCGCAGGGCGTGTTCGTGATCGAGCGCACGATGGATTGCATCGCGGCGCACCTGGGGCTCGACCCGGCCGAAGTGCGCCTCGTAAACACGATCCGCAACGACGCGTTTCCTTACGACACCGGCCTGTCGAACCTGCTCGGCGGCGCGGTCGAGTACGAGAGCGGCGATTTCGTCGGCACGCTGGAAAAGGCGCTTGCGCTGGCCGACTACAAGGCGCTGCGCGCAAAGCAATCCGAGCGTCGCAAGGCCGGCCGCCATTACGGCATCGGCATCGCGAACTACGTCGAGTTGACCGGCCGCGGCCCGTGGGAGGGCGGCGGCGTGCGCATCGAGCCCGACGGCAGCGCTACCGTCTACACAGGCGCGCCCAGCCAGGGCCAGGGGCACGAAACGGTCTTCACGCAGATCTGCGCCGACCACCTCGGAATCCCGATCGACAAGGTGAAGTTTCTCTCCGGCGATACGGCGTTGATCCCCCACGGAATCGGGACGTTCGCGAGCCGCGTCGGCGTGCTCGCCGGCAACGCGGTGCGCCTGTCGGCGGTGCAGGTAAAGGAAAAGATCATTCGCATCGCGGCCGACCTCATGGAGGCCGCGGCGGCCGACCTCGTCGTGGAGGACGGCCGCGTGCATGTCGCGGGCACCGACAAGGCCATGAGCTTCGCCGAGATCGCGCGCCATGCGCAGCGCGCGGCGCGCCCGGACGACGAAGAGCCCGGGCTGGAAGCTGTGCGCTACTTCAAGACCTCGAACATCACCTATTCGAACGGCACTCACATCGTCACCGTGGACGTCGACCTCGACACCTGCACGATCGCGATCGACGACTACGCGATCGCGCACGACTGCGGCCGCCTGATCAACCCGATGATCGTCGAAGGCCAGATCCTCGGCGGCATCGCCTGCGGCATCGGCAATTCGCTGCTGGAGGAGCACGTCTACAGTGCGGATGGGCAGCTCCTCTCGGGCAGCTTCATGGACTACGCGATGCCGCTCGCAATCCACATGCCGAACGAAGTCAGGATGGTCCACCAGGAGACGCCCTCCACGCTGAATCCGCTGGGCGTGAAAGGCGTGGGCGAGGCCGGCACGATCCCGGTGCCGGCGGCGATCTGCAACGCAGTCGAGGATGCGCTTCGGCCCCTGGGCATCAAGATCAACGAAGCGCCGCTGACGCCCTCGCGGCTCTGGAGGATCGTGCGCGGCGCGAAAGGCGCCGCCTAGGCGTCCAGCCCGATCCTCGGTGCCGAGGCGCCCAGCAGCGCCCGTCGGAAGCGGCCGCCGCAGAAACGCGCGATCAGGTCTTCCGCCTCGGCGCAGGCCTGCGCGGCCTCGTCCGCCATCACGGGCAGAAGGCAATCGACGTTGAATACGATGGCCGTGGTTCCCGGCTCCACCAGCGTGTGCTTCGCCTGCCGCCAGGTCCAGCGGCGCGTGAGCACCGTGTCGCCTTCGACGAAGACGATCTCGCCCGGCAGCGGGTGCTCGAGTTTCTCCGACCCGAACGCGACGAACGCCTCGTTACCTGTTGCAGGCCGCAGGGCGATGTCGCCCTTGAGTACGTCGATCGCGTGGGCGCCCGCGGGGACCAGGTGGCGCAGCGACACGATGTTGCCGATGTCGACCAGCGCCGAAATCGAGGGCAGGGAATCGCCCTTGAGCACCCGCCTCGCCATGGCCTCGATCGAAGACCGGTGCTCGGCTGGCTTCGCTCCGAACGCGCGGTAGGCATCGCGCCAGGCCCTGATCCGCGGCGCGTCTGCGATCCCCTCCGCGGTCAGGCGCTCGCGCACCGAGATTTCGGCCTCGCGCAGCAACTGCACCAGCTCGGGCGGCGACGACCCGTTGGTTACGCCATGCGCGACCACCACGCCGCGTACGTAACCCGGATACTTCCGGAAGACTTCGGCGTCGATCGAATAGGAAAGCGCGCTCATGGTCACAACATTATAGGGACTGAGCCGGCGCGCGCCTCGCGCAGTTTTTCCTCGCCCGATTGTTGTTAGTATTCGGCATGGAATTCAGGGCCGCGGTGCTGCACGAAGTCGGCGCGCCGCTCGCAATCGAGCGCGTGACCATGACCGGCCTTCGCCGCGGCGACGTGCTCGTGCGCCTGCGCGCAAGCGGCCTGTGCCACACCGACCTCGAAGTGATCCAGGGCAGCCTCGCCTACCCGATGCCGATCGTGCTCGGGCACGAGGGCGCCGGCGTCGTCGAGGCCGTCGGCGAGGGCGTCACGCAGGTCGCGCCCGGCGACCACGTCGTCTGCTCCTGGAACCCGAACTGCGGCCGGTGCTTCTACTGCGAGCGCGACCTGCCGATCCTGTGCGAGCCTTTGCTGCGCAACCAGCCGCAGGGCCGGCTGCCGGACGGCGAATCCCGCTACCTGCTCGGCGGCAAGCCGCTGCATCATTTCTCGGTGGTGTCCTCGCATGCCGAGTATTGCGTGGTGCCCGAGTCCGGCGCGATTCGCGTACCGAAGGAAATCCCTTTCGACCGGGCCTGCCTGATCGGCTGCGGCGTGATGACCGGGGTCGGCGCGGTGGCACGCCTCGCCCGGGTCGAGGCCGGCGCCAGCGTCGTGGTAATCGGCTGCGGGGCGGTGGGCCTCAATTGCGTCCAGGGCGCGGTGATCCAAGGGGCCGGGACCATCATCGCCGTCGACACCGACCCGGCCAAGCTCACCAAGGCGCGGTCCTTCGGCGCAACCGATGCGATCGGGGCCGGCCCCGAGGCGGTCGCGGCGGTCAAGGCGCTCACCGCGGGCCGCGGCGCCGACTACGTATTCGAATGCGCCGGCGCCGAAGCGACGCTGCAGTTCATGCTCGACGCCCTGCGTCCCGGCGGGCAGGCGGTGATCCTCGGCAAGACCAACGTCAACAAGAAGGTGAGCCTGCGCTTCGGCTCGCTGATGGGTGAGCGCCGGATCGTGCGCTCGAGCTACGGCGGCGCCCGGCCGCGCCGCGACTTCCCCTGGCTTGCGAAGCTCTACCTCGACGGCCGGCTGAAGCTCGACGAACTGATCACCCGGCGCCTGAAGCTCGAGGAGATCAACGCCGGGTTCGAGGCGATGACCCGCGGGGAACTGGTGCGCGCGGTGATCGAGCTGCCTGCCTGAGGCCGTCCGCCCGAGCATTGCGCCCGGCCAGAATGTACTTTTACCAGCGCAAACTGCCCGGAGAGCCAATATCCGCGCGGCCCTTCGAAATAAAAGTCTGAAAATCCGGGGGACTCCAGGCTACTTCGCCGGGAGCGCCTCCAGGATGCCCTTCAGGTACCCGACCGCCCGCGCGGCGGCCGCCGGCCCATCGGGTACGTAGTCGAACGGCTCGACTGCAATATCGCCCGGATAGCCGAGCCTGCGCAACTCTGCCAGCAGCGGTGCGAACTTCTGCTCGCCCTGCCCCGGTCCGCGCCGGTTGCGGTCATTGACCTGCACGTGGGCGATCACGCCTTTGGGCAACCAGTGCGCGACGAGATCGGCGAGCGACGCCTTCTCCATGCGGCCGGCCGAACTGCAGTCGAGCATGCTCTTCAGCGCCGGGTTGCCGATTTCAGTCACGATCCGCGCGGCTTCCTCGAGCGTATTGACGAGCGGCGTCTGCTCGGCGCCCAGAGGCTCGACGCAGTAGGTGACGCCGGCGCTTCGCGCGCGTACGGCCACGTCGGCCCAGCAGGCCTGCGCCCTCGCAAGTGCCGCCTCACGCGTGTCGCCCGGATCGATCCGGCGCTGGACGGGCGAGCCGTGCACGAGATAGCGCCCGCCGAGTTCGGCACACAGGTCGACCAGCGAATACATCACGTCGAGCGTGCGCTTGCGAATGGCGTCGTCCTTGGTACTGATCGACAGGCCCGCGGGCTTGACCAGCAGCCAGTGCAGGCCGGTGACCGCAATGCCCGCGTCCCCGGCCGCGCGCCGCGTGGCGGCGATGAGCTCGGGGCTCATGCGATGCGGATCTTCGGAGAGCGTATAAGGGGCGACCTCGAGCCCGTCGTATCCGAGCCTTGCGGCGTATGCGCACTGCTCGGCAAACGGCATTGGCATGAGCACTTCATTGCAAAGGGCGATTCGCATCGGCGTGCAAGCGTCCCGTTACTTGCGCAGATAGCCGAGCACCAGCTCGACCATGTGCTTGAGGCGCTCGGCGCGATGCCGCGGCGCGAAGAGGTCGCGCCCGAACACGGCCGAGAGCGTGTAGCGGTTGCTCTGGTAGAAATACGACAGCGACGCGATCGAGATATAGAGCTGCACCGCGTCCACGCCGCGCCGGAACCGGCCCGATCGTACGCCGCGCCGCAGCAGGTCCTCGATCGTGGCGACGAAGGGCGAGTGCAGCGCCGGGATGTTCTTCGACCGCTTGATGTGCCGCGCCTTGTGCAGGTTCTCGCTGTTGAGCAGCGTCAGGAACTCCGGGTTCTCCAGGTAGTAGTTCCAGGTGAATTCCACCAGCCGGCGGATGCCTTCCTCGGGATCGACCTCGGCGAGATGCAGGCTCCTTTCGGCGGTGCGGATGCGCTCGTAGCTCGCCTCCATGACGGCGAGGAACAAGGCCTCCTTGTTGCCGTAGTAGTAGTACAGCATCCGCTTGTTGGCCCCGGCGCGGGCCGCAATCCTGTCCACCCGTGCGCCGCCCAAGCCCGCGCGCGCGAACTCCGCGGTCGCGGCCTTGAGGATGCGCTCCTGGTTCTTCGCAGGATCGCGGCGCACGGGTGGGGCCATGGGATCGGTCGACGGGCCTAATCGACCTTCGCGCCGACGTCCCTGGCGATTTTTGTGATCTTGGCCACCTCGCTCGAGAGGAAGCGGCCGAGTTCTTCGGGCGTTCCGGTCGCCGCGTCGGTGCCGAAGGACAGGAACTTCTCCTTCATTTCCGGGATCGCCATCGCCTTGACGATCTCGGCGTTCAGGCGCTGGACGATTTCACGCGGGGTCCCGGCCGGCGCAAAGACCGCCTGCCAGGTCGATGCCTCGAACCCGGGCAGCGCCGATTCGGCCAGCGTGGGGAGTTCCGGCGCGACGGCCGAGCGCCTCGCAGTCGTCACCGCCAGTGCCCGCAGCCGTCCCGCCTTCACCATCGTGATCACGTCCGAAATGTTCGCGAACATCACGTGCGACTGCCCGCCGAGCAGATCCGCCACCGCGGGCGGCCCGCCCTTGTAGTGCACCGTGACCCAGTCGACGCCGGCGGCCTGCTTGAACATCTCGCCCGACAGGCGCGTCAGCGTCGCCGCGCCCGGCGAAGCGAGATTGAGCTTGCCCGGGTTGGCTTTCGAATAGGCGATCAGGTCGCGCGTGTTGTGGACCGGCAGCGACGGGTTCACGACCACGATGATCGGCACGGTGGCGACCATCGACACCGGCGCGAAGTCCTTGACCGGATCCCAGCCGAGCTTCTGGAAAAAGGCCGGCGCGGTGGCGAACGAGGTGGCCGCCATCAGCAGCGTGTGCCCGTCGGGCGCGCTCTTGGCGACGAAGTCGGCGCCGATGTTGCCGCTCGCGCCCGGCTTGTTGTCCACCACCACGGATTGGCCGAGCGCGGCGGCGAGCTTCTCGCCCAACGCGCGCGCCGCCAGGTCGGTAGAGCCGCCGGGCGGAAATGCGACGACCATGCGGATCGGCTTGGCCGGGTAGTGCTGCGCGAGCGCGAGCGGCGCCGCGAGAATCGTGAGCGCCGCCGCAAGGGCCGCCCCACAAGGCTTCAGGATCTTCATTCGATTCCCTCCATAGGAATGTTCATATCGCGAGCGCGAAGGCTTTCACTTTGGCCTCGTCGATCTCGATGCCGAATCCCGGCCCCTTGGGCACCAGCGCGAACCGGCCTTCCATGGGGTAGGGCGTCTTCAGGTAGTCCTCGGCGATGTGCTGCGGGCCGTTCAGGTCGACCGGGTAGTCGATCGAATAGGCCGCGAACAGGTGCACCGAAGCGGCGAACCCGATCGGTGCGTCCATGAGGCCGCTGCCGATGAGGCCGAGCCCGGCGCTGCGCGCGAGGTCGCAGAGCTGGCGCGCATAGTGGAGGCCGCCGACCTTGTTGACCTTGATCACCAGCGCTTCCACGGCCTCGCGGCGGATCAGCTCGATCACCACCGGCAGGCCCATGGCGGCTTCGTCGAGCGCGATCGTCATGCTCGTGCCGGCAAGCAGCTTCTTCATGCCGTAAAACTCGGCCATCGGGATCGGCTGCTCGAAGAGTTCGATGCCGAGCGCTTCGAACCCGCGCGCGGCACGCAGGGCCTCGTCGAGCGTGTAGCCCTGGTTGGCGTCTGCCCAGACGACGCAGTCCGAGCCGCATTTCTGCGTGACCCCCAACGCCGCGCGCACGCGCTCGACGTCGAGCTTCGGCTCGTGGCCGACCTTGACCTTGAACGCGCGGTAGCCGAGGTCGAGGCCCGCCTGCACCTGGCCGAGCGTGCCTTCCACGTCCGGTGCCGACACAAGATACGAGAGCTCGATGCGGTCGCGGCCCTTGGCGCCCAGCCAGCTCTGCAGCGGGATGCCGAGTTTCCTGCAGATGAGATCGTGCGCCGCGAGGTCGAGCGCCGCCTTGGCAATCGGCTGGCCGGGGTCGAGCCCGGGCGCGAGCTCGGTGTTCATTACCGCGTGCAGCCCGGCGATGTCGAACGGGTCACGCCCGATGAGGTGGGGCGCGAGGTATTCCTTGATCGTGGTGTAGCAGGAGTGCGTGGTCTCGGCCGACCAGCGCCGGCTCGGGCCGGCCTCGCCCCACCCGACTGTGCCGTCGTCCGCGGTCATCTTGACGAGGATGACGCGCTTGCCCTCCTCCATCGTGCGCGGCACGCCGCGCGAGAGTCGCGCCATCGCCTTCAGCGGCAGGCGGACCGGGAGGACTTCGATGCGTTCGATCTTCATGTTGGCTTACTCGGCTTTGATGTTCGCGGCGCGCGCCACGTCTTTCCACTTCCGGATCTCGGTACGCAGCACGCGCCCGAGTTCGGCCGGCGGGCTCGGCAGGACTTCCATGCCGAGGCCGGCCATGCGCTCCCGGATCTCCGGCTGGCGCAGCACCGTATTCACGTCGCGGTTGAGCTTGTCGACAACGTCGGCCGGTGTCCCGGCGGGCGCCATCAGCCCGTTCCAGATCAGGTAGTCGAACCCGGGTGCGACAGTCTCGGCCAGGGTCGGTACATCAGGCAGTGCCGCAATGCGCTGGATCGAGGTGCCGGCGAGGGCACGCAGCCTGCCGCTCTTGAGGTGCGGCAACGCATCGACAAGCGTCATCATCATCGCCTGCGCTTCGCCGGAGAGCATTGCCTGCGCGGCGGGTGCCGATCCCTTGTACGCGATATGCACCATGTCCAGACCCGCGATCTGCCGCAGGTGCTCGAAGGCGAAGCGGATCGCCGAGGTCGAGCCGGTCGAGGCGAAATTGAGCTTGCCCGGGTTGGCGCGCGCGTAACGCACGAACTCCTGCGGCGTGGCCGCCGGCACCGAGGGATGTACTACCAGCACGCTCGGGAACACCGGCAACAAGGCGACGGGCGCAAGGTCGCGCAGCGCGTCGTACCCGAGGTTCTGGAACACTGCGGCGCTCACCGCAAGTGCCGGCGTGGCCAGCAACAGCGTGTAGCCGTCGGGCGCCGACTTGGCGACGAACTCGGTGCCGATATTGGCCGAGGCGCCGGGCTTGTTTTCGATCACCACGGGCTGCGACCAGATCTCGGTGAGCTTCGGCGAAAGGATGCGGGCCAGCACGTCGGCCGAGCCGCCGGGCGGGAAGGACACCACGATCTTTACCGAACGCGAAGGAAACGCCTGGCCGAATGCCGCCGACGAGGCGGCGGCAAACACCAGCGCTGCAACAATTCCCAGAACGAGCCGCATCTCAGTGCCCTCCTTTTGCCAGTGTTCCGGTGTCGTACCGGGTGCGCAGCGCCTGCCGGCTGCGCGGGCTGCGCACGAACCGCTTGGGAACGAGCGCATTGAAGTCCACGTACCGGTCCGGATCGAGGTCTGCGTCGCGAAGGGCCGGGTGCGAGGCGTCGTAGCGGATGCAGCGGAAGATCATGTTGTTCGTCCCGAAGATCGGGTGCTCGTAATAGAAAGGGCTGATGTATTCCCAGACGATGTCGCCCTCGGCGGTGACCTCGAACAGCCGCCCCTTGGTGCATTCGCAGATCACCGTCGTGCCGCCGGGCATGCGCTGCGCACCCGAGCAGATGAAGCTGTTGAAGTCGAATACCGGGTTTTCCTTGTATTCCCACACGATCGCATTCGTGCGCGGATCGACCTCGATGACGCGGGAAAAATCGATGGTCGTGTAGGCGCGATGCGCGCCGTTGTCGAAGACCAGGATATTGCCGTTGTCGAGCAGGGTCGGGTGGTGCTGGCCGGCGATATGCCCGGGCCCCCAGCGCCACGTGATGTTCCCGGTAGCGCGCTCGATGATCGCCACGGTATTGATGCAGCGAAAGCTCACGAGGATGTTGCCGTCCGGCATCTCGGAGAGCGAATTCAGGTTGGTCCACCGGTCGCGCGGGTGCAGCGGGCCGATCACGTCGATTTCCGGATCGAGATGCTCGAAAGTGAGCCACTCCCAGACCACGCTGCCGTCGCGCGCGATCTCCTGGATCGCTTCGCCGTAGATTTCACCGTTGCGTTCGGTGCCGGGCTGGCCACCCTTGACGCGCGCGGCGATGTCCGGCGGCACCGCGCGCCACTTGGCCACCAGCTTGTTGCCGTTCGCCATCGGCGCGAAGCAATGGCTGAGGTAGGGGTCGCGATACTCCCAGACGATGTTGCCTTTCCAGTCGTACTCGGCGAGTTGCCCCCCGTTGCCGGCGAATTCGGGGATCGCAGGCGGCATCGTCCGGCCCGCATACAGCAGGTTGCCGTTGGGCAGGAGCTGCCCGTAGTTGCCCGGCAGGTTCTCGACCTGCCAGCGGTGCACGATCGTGCCCCACATGTCGATCAGCCACACGTTGCGCCCGTACATCGGCGCAAACAGCGTGTAGCCGTTCGTGGCGCGGGCCGGTTCGTAGTGCGTGACGCCGTGGTGGCTGCGCAGGCCTGCGCTCATTGGGAAATCCCTTTCAGTCCAGTCGGCCGAGCGCGGCGGCGGCCGGCCCGGGTGCCCAGTCGGCCGCGATGCCGAGGTCGGCATGCAGCACCTGCGCGCAGTTGTAGCCGGGCAAGCCGGTGATGTTGCCGCCCGGGTGGCTGGAGGACCCGCACAGGTACAGTCCCTGCACGTGTCCCCGATAGTGCCCGGCGCCGGGGAAAGGCCGGTCGTGCCCGACCTGCCCATGCGTGAAGGCGCCGACGAGAAGGTCGCCTTCGCGCATGTTCGGGAAAGTCCGCTCGGTGTCGAGCGCGCTGCGCGTGAACGAGTCGATCACCGCGCCCTCGAGGTTCGGCGCGCGCTCGGTCCAAAGGCGCAGCATGTCGCGGCCGTGCGCGTCCTTCGCCTTGTCCCAGTTACGCGCATCGCCCCGAAGGCGGTAAGGCAGCTTTTCCCACATGAATGCGGTGTGGTGCCCCGCAGGCGCCTGCGAAGGATCGAAGACGGTCGGCGTGCTGCCCCACATCACGGTGGGCGGGATCTCGCCGCGCTCGTGGTGCTCGACGATCTCCGGATACTGGCGGTAGCCCTCGAGGCCGAGAATCACCATCAGGGCCTTCGAGAGATGCGGGAACTGCTTCTCGGCCGAGTAGACGGGGCGCTCGCGCAAGTCGAGGTTGAGGCCGAACAGCGGGGCAATGAGGTTGTAGGTGAAACCGGCCGCCTTGTCCCTCCACGCCGAGGGCACATGCGCGGGATCCATCAGGTCGAGAAACGTCTGGTGGGGATTGAGGCCGGAGACAACGAAGTGGCGTGTCTTGATCCGCTCGCCGGCGGCGGTCTCCACGCCGACCGCCCTGTCGCCTTCCACGAGGATGCGGCGCGGTTCGGTCATGCACCTGATCTCCCCGCCGGTCTCATGCACCGCGCGCACCAGCGCCCGCGCCAGGCCCGCCGACCCGCCGACGCACATCTGCGCCTTGCCGGCCGCCGCGAGCAGCATCGGGATGTGGTGGCCGAACCCTTTGCAACGCAGGTCCACCTCGCGCAGGCCGTTGAAGAACAGCAGCCCGGCCTGGACCACCGGGTGTTCGAACTCGCGCAGCACGAACTCCTGCGGGGAGAGCTCGCTGGTCTCGAGCAGCAGCCGGCCATGGGCGCTGCGACCGAGCAATGCGCGACGCTCCGCCGCGGGGAGCGGCGGCGTGCGGCCCTCGGGCCCGATGATCTTCTCGAGGATGGGCACGAAATCATCGCGCCAGCGGCGCACCGCGCGCGCGTCTTTCGGGCTGAAGCGCTCGAACGAGGCCGCGGTCTTTTCGAAGTCCGTCCACCACTCGAGCACGTTGCCGTCCTTCTGCACCAGCGCGACGTTCAGTTCCGGCTCCAGGTAACGCGCCCCGCGCCGCTCGAGCTCGAGGTCGCGGTACCACGGCATGTAGGTGATCGCGCGATGGAAGAACGAATGCGTGTTGTGCAGGAACCCGGGGTGTCGCGGATCCTCGACGGTGACCAGGCCGCCGCCCGGCGTCGAACTGCGCTCGAGGCACAGGGTCTTGAGGCCGGCGCGGCCGAGGTAAGCCTGCAGCACCAGCGCGTTGTGGCCCGCGCCGAGGAGGATGCCGTCGTAGGTGTCGGTGTCGGCGGTCATGGTCAACGCCAGTTCAGGAACACCGGGCTGCCCCAGGCCATGTGCCCGTTCTTCTGGCGTGCGCGCAGGTACACGTGCGAGCGGCCTTGCGGCACCTCGAGAGTGCAGCGTCCGGACACCGAGGAGGCGGCAAGCGGCACCAGCCGGTGCCATTGGTAGCCTTCCTTCGGGAAAGGCCCGGTAAAGAGATTGGCCGAACCGCGCTGCAACTGCGCGAGCGCATGCCTGGAGTTCTGCACGACGGGCTCGGTCAGCGACAGCGCGATTTCGGTCGCCGCGCTGCCGACGATCTCGAGGATCACGCTCTGGTTCGGGTTCTCCCGGTACGCATTCTGGCGCGCGGTGTACGAGCGGATCGAGAGCCCGGTGTCGCCGTCGACCACGAAACGATGGCGGCGCTGCTCGTCGAACGGCATCGACTGCAGGCACGGGAAGAAGCGTGCGATGCGGCCCTTGTCCACTTTGACCTGCAGGGCCCAGTCGCAAATGCGGTCGAGCGCAAGGGCACCCCACGGGCCCCAGCCCCATTCGAGACGCAGTTGGACCGGCGCGGCGAAAACCCCGGCGGCCGGCGGCGCGTCGTTCGCATACGCACGGTGGACCACTCGCCCGTCCTGGATGATCTCGACCACGTCGAGTTCGTCGCGCCCATGCACCGAGAACGCAACCTCGGCGCGGTTCCCGGCCGTCACGGTCGAGCCCATGGGCGCACCGTCCACCGAAAAATCGAGTTCGATGCGATCGCCCGTAAGCGCGTAGGTGCGGCGCGCACGGATCGCCTCGAAGATGCCCTCGCGCGTGAAGTCCGTGACCAATGCGGCCATGAGGCCCTCGCCATAGGCCCCCGGAAAACCCGCGTGGTCGTCCGAGGAGCCGACGAAGCCGAACCGCAGCCCGGCCTCGAGCGCGGCGCGTGCCGTGTTCGCGGTCTCGCGGCCGCCCATCGAGTGGGTGAAATACGTGAACGGCCCGCGGTCGTCCTCGGAATTGCCGTGCTCGGAATAGATCTCGACCACCGGCGTGCAGGCTTCGTCGAAGCACTCCCAGTTCACGCCGCGCCGCCCCTTCGGGTAGGCGAGATGGTGCGGGATCATCAAGGCCCTCTCCCCGACGCAGAACTCGCGCAGGCGCGCAACGTCGCCTGCATAGAACAAGGGCCGGTTGTCCTGCGGGAACACGATGCACTGGTCGCCCCACTCCGACGAATGCCATTCGAATCCGAGGAAGGCGCAGAATTCGCCTTCGCGGTTGCCGTCGGCGATCACGCGCTGGACCTGCGGCCAGGTGTCCTTCAGGCGCCTGAACCCGTCGATCCAGTGGCGCTCGCGGCCGCCTTCCATCGAGGGCATGTCGTGCCAGCTCGAATGGCCGGTGAACGCGAAGAAATCCAGGTGCGTGCGCGCAACGTCCAGGCTGCGCTCGATCGAACCTACGCCGTACCCGTGGGCGTTGTGGTTGTGGATGTCGCCGTACAGGATCGAGTACGCGGCGGCCATCAGTCCAACCGGGCGTCGCGGGGTACCAGCAGCCGCTCGAACGCGAGGACCAGGCCGTACAACACCACCCCGATCAGCGTGATCAGCATCACCGCCATGAACATCGCCGGCGTATCGAGCGTGACCTGCACCTGCAGCATCAGGTAGCCCAGGCCCTTGTCGGAGCCGAGGAACTCGCCGACGATGGCGCCGGCCACCGCGAGGATCGCCGCGACCTTCATTCCCGAGAAGATGTAGGGCATCGAGCCCGGCAGCTGGATCTTGAGGAACAGCTGCCAGCGCGAGCCCCTGAGGGCGCGCACCAGGTCGAGCAGGTCGGGTTCGACCTCGCGCAGGCCGCGGGCCGTGGTGAGCAGGATGGGGAACACGCAGATCGAGAAAGCCATCATCGCGTTCGGGAACACGCCGTACTTGAACCACACGATGATCAGCGGCCCGAGCGCCACCTTGGGGATCATGTTGAGCGACACCAGCAGCGGCAGGAAGAACCGCTCGAGGGTCCTGGACCAGGTGAACACCAACGCGAGGCCGATGCCGGCGACGAGGGCCAGGAAATATCCGACGAAGATCTCGGTGCCGGTGACCACGATGTTGCCCCACCAGTTGTAGTTGCCGTCGACGAGCGCGGCGAACGTGGCCTCGGGCGAAGGCATCACGAATTTCGGCACGTTGCCGAACTTCACGAACAGGTACCACGCTAGCAGCAGCGCGAGGTGCGAGACCACGGCGAGCGCGTAGCGCTGCATCGTGTCGTCGGATTTGCCGGCAATCGGGTCCACGGGAGCTCCTTCAGGGGCCGGGGCGGGAACTGCGCGCGGGCAGGACGGGCCTCACGCGAGCCATCTCCCCAGGTTGGCCTTCACGAAAGCGTCGTCGGCGAATTCGGGATAGGCGGCATAAACGCGGTCGATCTCTTCCTGCTGCCCGGGCGAGAGCGTTTCATCCGGGTCGAGGCACCAGAGGCCTTCGAGCAGCCCCTGCCGGCGCAGGACCTCGTGGCAGCCGGGTATGCAGCCGGCGAAATCGTTGGCCACGTCGAAAAAGGCGCTGTTGGCGTCGGTGACCTTGGCGTCGAGCGCAAGCAACTCCGCATCGACCCGGTTCTCTGCCACCGCGGCCCGGATGCGCGCATGCAGTCGAACCGCCGACTGAGTCCAGACGCTCCAATGGCCGAGCAGCCCGCCCTTGATGCGCATGCGGACGGTCTCGCCGCCGCGCTTCGCGTCCCGCGGCACATCGAACGGGACCGCGAGGTCGAGCACGATATGGTCGTCGTTGCCGGTATAGAGCGTGACGCGGTCCTCGGCCCGCGCGGCGGCCACGCCGCGGATCACGTCGAGCGTGCGGTAGCGGTTGAACGGGGCCATCTTGATCGCCACCACGTTCGGGATCCCGGCGAACCGGCGCCAGAATTCCATCGGCAGCGGGATGCCGCCCACCGCCGTCTGCAGGTAGAAGCCGACCAGCGGCATTTCGGCGGCCACCGCCGCGCAATGCGCTTCCAGCTCGTCGATCGACGCACCTTTCATCGGCGCGAGGCTCAGCATCCCCGCGTGATAGCCCAGGCTGCGCGCTACCCGCGCCTCGCCCTTTGCCTGCGCGGTCTTGCCCGAGAGGCCGGCGACCAGGACGAGCGGCTTTTCCGGCGCCCATTCGTGCGCGGTCTCGGCGGCAAGGCGAAGAACCGGCTCGTAAAGCCCGGCTTCGCGGATCGCGAACTGCGTCGAATGCACGCCCACGGCGAGGCCGCCGGAACCGGCGTCGATGTAGTAGCGCGTGAGCGCCTTCTGGCGGCGCTCGTCGAGCTTGCGCCCGGCGTCGAGCGCGAGCGGGTGCGCGGGGATCACCGTGCCCTGGCGCAGGGCGGCGAGGACGCCGGCGGGAAGGTCTGACCAGAGCAGGGGCATGGACGGGGCGAAGGGCCGCGAAAGTCATCACAAAAGTAACTGCGCGGTTAACTTAACCGACCCCTCCGTGAGCGTCAACGCCGCACTGTGAAAGCACCCTCTGCCAGGCGCCCTCCGGCATTGACACCTGCGCATTGACACCCTCGTTCCGCCCCCGATACCATCGCCCGACTAAAACGCCCCGGGGGGACCGAATGAAAAAAGCACTCGTCACCGCGCTGATCGCGCTTGCGGCCGCGCCGGCGGCGGCCTTCGCGCAGACCAAGCTCGACTTCATCCTGAACTGGGTCCCGGGCGGCGACCACGCGCCCTACTACTACGCCAACAAGCTGGGCTGGTACGCCAAGGAAGGCCTGCAGGTGAACCTCGAGCCGGGCAAGGGCTCGGCGCTTTCGGTGCAGAAAGTCGGCGCCGGGGCGAACCCGATCGGCCTGGCCGACATGGGCAACGTGCTCGTCGGCCGCGGCAAGGGCGCCGAGATGGTCGCGGTGTTCAACGTATATGCCAACTCTCCGCAGGGCGTCTACTGGCTGAAGAGTTCCGGCATCAAGGGCATCAAGGACCTGGCCGGCAAGAAGATCGGCAACCCCGCGGGCGACGGCGCGCGCTCGGTCTGGCCGGCGCTCGCCAAGAACAACGGCCTGGACCCGAAATCCGTGATCTGGGTGAACATCGACGCCAACTCCAAGCTCGCGGCGCTCAAGTCCAAGTCGATCGACGCGACCACGTCTTTCTACA
This sequence comes from uncultured Bordetella sp., assembly GCA_964599095.1. Lineage (GTDB taxonomy): Bacteria > Pseudomonadota > Gammaproteobacteria > Burkholderiales > SG8-39 > SZAS-79. Next base: position 43,348 of record CAZREB010000008.1, on the reverse strand, counting down.
ACCTGCACCACGTGTTCCAGAGGGAGCTCGGCGACGACATGGGCTTTCTCGCCTGGCGCGACGCCGGCCTGAACACCTATGGGAATTCGGTCGTGGTCAACACGGCTTTCCTTGCGAAGAACAAGCCGGCGATCGACAAGTTCGTCAAGGTGACGCAAAGGGCCTTTGCCGCGTGCGTGGCCGATCCCCGGCCCTGCGTGCAGGCGCTGATCGACGCCAACGGCGCGCTCAAGTTCGACAACGAATTGACCAACTGGAAGCTGGTCGAAGTGCTGATGAGCGACAAGTTCTCGAAGACGGTGGCGCTCGGCATCCATGACGACGCGCGCATGGCCGCGGACTATGCGCTGTACAAGGAGTACGTGGGCCTGGACAAGGAATTCGACGTGAAGACCACCTACACGAACGAATTCCTCGACCGCTCGATCAAGATGACCAAGTAGATGCGCGCCTCGCGGAGCCGCCTGGCCGCGCATTGCGCGGCCGCAGTACTGGTCGTGGCGGGATTTCTCGCCGCGCCGGCCGCCCAGGCGCAAGCGTGGCCGTCCCGTGCGGTCCGGGTGATCGTGCCGTTCCCGCCGGGCGGCGGGCTCGACTATTTCGCGCGCGCGATCGCGCCCAGGCTGCAGGAGAACCTCGGGCAGCAGATCGTGGTCGAGAACCGCTCCGGCGCCGGCGGCATGGTGGGCGCCGACGCGGTTGCGAAGGCCGCGCCCGACGGCTACACGCTGCTGCTTGCCTCGTCGGCCGAGCTGACGATCAGCCAGCACCTGTACCCGAAGATGGCCTACGACGCGATCAGGGATTTCGCGCCGGTGTCCTACGCCGCGCATGCGGCGTTGCTTTTCTCGGTGCATCCGTCGCAGCCGGTCAGGACATTGCAGGACCTGGTTGCGCTCGCCCGCGCGAACCCGGGCAGGCTCTCGTTCGCCTCGGCCGGCACCGGCGGCGTGCAGCACCTGGCCGGCGAGATCCTCAAGACCGCGGCCAAAGTCGACATCGTCCATGTGCCCTACAAGGGCGCCGGACCGGCCGTGATCGACATGGTCGGCGGGCAGGTGCAGATGGGGTTCACCGCGCTGCCTTCCTCGATCCAGCATGCGCGCGCCGGCAGGCTGCGGCCGATCGCGGTGACCAGCGTCAAGCGCAGCGAAGCGGCCCCGGAGCTGCCGACCTTCACCGAACTGGGCTATCCGCAGCTCGACCTGGTGGTCTGGTATGCGGCGCTGTTCCCGGCCCGCACGCCGCCGGAGATCGTCGCGAAAATGAGCGCCGAGATCAACCGCGCGGTCGGCACCCCGGAGGTCAAGGCCAGGCTGCTCGAGCAGGGTGTGGAGTCGGTCGGCACCACGCCTGAGCAGCTCGCGAAATTCATGCAGTCCGAGACTGCGCGTTACGGGAAGATCATCCGCGACACCGGGGCGAAGCCGGACTGAATCGCGCCCCGCCCGCCGCGTGCGCCGGCCTCAGCCGTGGTGCGCGAGGTTCAGTGAATACGTCCCGGTGAGCATCGCGCTTTCGAGCACGTGGCCCTTGATGGCGGCGAGTACGTCCGGGCCCGTAAAAGAGCCGGACACCGGGCACCGCTTCAGGTCCAGCGCGTAGAGCGTAAATACGTAGCGGTGGACAAGCTCGTCGTTCCACGGCGGGCAGGGGCCGTCGTAGCCGAAATACTCGCCGGCCATCAGCTTGTCGTTCGCGAACCATTGCGTATACCCGTTCAGCCCCTGCCGCGCCCCGCGCGCCGCCTGCGGGCCGGGTTTCCCCTTGGGCACCACGCCCGACGAGAACTCGCCCTCTGCGATCGGGTCGCCGAACGGGGCGAGGTCCACCAGGGCCCAATGGAAGAAATCCGCCCTCGGCAGGCTCGCCGGGATGACGCGTCCGGCCTGGTTGACGTCGTCGGCGACCGTGGGCGCATCCGGGTCGTGGCACACCAGCGCGAGCGAGTGGGTCCCGGCAGGCAGGCCGGACCACGCGAGATGAGGATTGCGGTTGGCGGAAAGTCGCACGTGATGGTCCCGGTCGGGCTCCGCGAATGCGAAGCGCACCGGAATCGCAGCCATGTTTGCAAATGAATCGCTCACCAGCTTCATAGTCGGCCTCCTTGTTGCCCAATCTTCCCGGCACCTTCGCCCCGCCGTCGAGGATGTATCGGTACCGGTACATGAACTGACCGGAGAGCCAACAACCGCGCGGGTCTCCGATATCGAATGTGCGGCTTTTGCGCCCTACATCGTCGGGTTTACGACTTCCCCGCCGAGCGCCGTCAGCCCCCAGGTCGACATCCCGGCGTCCCAGTTGAACCCGATGTGGGCGCTGGCCGAGTGCGCGTCGCGGAACAAGCGCTCGAGCGGATACTTCGTGTAAATGCCGTTGGCGCCGGCCATCTCGTGCAGCGTGTCCACCGCCTCGACCGCCAGCCTCGCGGCCAGCGCGCAGTTGCGCCGGAAGCGCAGCTTGTCGGCCATCGGCGGCATGATCCCGGCGGCGGCGAATTTCATGCCTTCGAGGCAGTCGGCATGCTGCGACATCCGCGCGAGGTCGATCTTGGCGCCGGCCACGCCGGTGCGCAGCTGCACGGTCTGGAAGTCGCGCATCTTCATGCCGGTGTAGTTGGTGCTGCGCTCCCTGACCGATTGCACGGTCAGGTCGAGCGCGGCCTGCGCGTTGCCGATGATCGCGCCGGACAGGCAACTCGATCCGAGCGCGCCGAGCGGCACGCAGTACAGCGGGTTCGGGTTCGCCTTCGCGCCGGGGAAGTCGGGCGCGCCGCGCGCGGTGTACATCGACAGCGCGCGGTAGTCGGGCACGAAGACTTCGTCGACCTTGACCGACTTGCTGCCGGTGCCGCACATGCCGAGCGTGTTCCAGTCGTCGATGACCTGGTAGTCCTTCCTCGGCAGCAGGCACATCCGGTGGTCGATCACCTTGTCGCCGTCGCGGACGATGCACGCAAGCATGTTCCAGGTCGACGGGTCCACGCCCGAGGAGAAATTCCAGTAGCCCGACAGCACGATGCCGCCGTCGACCTTGCGCCCGCGGCCCTGCGGGTAGGCGATGCCCGAGGCGATGATCGCGTCCGGGTCCTCGCCCCAGACCTCCTCCTGCGCCTTCGGGTCGTACAACGCCAGCATCCAGTGGTGGATCGACAGGTTGCCGACGTTCCACGCGGTCGATGCATCGCCGCGGCCGATGATCTCGGGGAGGTCGAACACCGAGACGAAATCGAGCTCCATGCCGCCCCAGCGCTTGGGCTGCAGGAAGCGCAACAGGCCCGACTCGTGCAGCAGGGCCAGCACTTCGGGCGTCAGCTGCCTCGCCTTCTCCTGCGCCGGCGCGAGCTCGCGCAATTTGGGTACGAGCGCATGCGCGCGGCGCATCGCCTCTTCGTAGCCGACATCGGCAAATCCGCTGCGGCGATCCATTCAGCCGGGCCTCGTCATCGTGCCGGCCTTGTCCTTCGCGCCTTCGACCTCGGGCATCTTGGAATAGTCCTCGCCCCAGTCGGGCATCTTCGGCAGGTTGTTGAAGTTGAGCTCGATCGTCAGCCCGTCGGGGTCGCGCACGAAGATCTGGAACAGGTCGAAATCGGGCAGCGCGCGGGCCCAGAAATCGCATTTCATCTCGCCAAAGCGATTGCGGAAGGCCTCCGGATCGGTGGCGAGGAAGGCAATGTGGTCGACCACGCCGGAGTTGTCCTGCGCCGCGTGCTTCGGCGTGCCGCGGTAATAAAGCTCGGCGTTCGGGATGCCGTGCTGGCCCATGTGCACCCAGATGCGGCCCTCGCGGCCGAGCCAGTAGCCGGCGAACGGGAATGGCGGGCGCGGCATGATTTCGAGGTCGAGCGCCTTGCAGTAGAAATCCTTGGTCGCCTCCAGATTGCTGGCGCGCACAAAATAGTGGTTGAGTTCGGTGAGCGGCATGGGGTTCCTCGTCCTCGATGGCCCGGCGGGTTTTGCCAACGAGTTTATAAGACGAAGCGATGCGCCGGGCAAGGTACACTTTCGCCGGTTCGCGTTGCGCCCCATTCCTTCGTCCCGGAGCCCGCATTGAAAGCCCCTGCGTTTGCCTATGCGAAGCCGCGCTCGCTCGCCGAGGCCTGCACCCTGCTGGCCGAGCACGGCGAGAACGCGCGGGTCCTGGCCGGCGGCCAGAGCCTCGTGCCGATGCTGAACCTGCGCGTCGCCGCGCCGGGACTGCTGGTCGACATCACCGGGGTCGAGAGCCTCGACGGGATATCGGTGACGGCAGACAAGCTGACGATCGGCGCGCTCACGCGCCACCGCGAAATCGAGCAGTCGGCGGAAGTCGCAAAGCACTGCCCGCTGCTGGCGCAGGCCGCCCCGCATATCGCCCACGTAGCGATTCGCAATTCGGGCACCTTCGGCGGCTCGATTGCGCTGGCCGACCCGGCGGCCGAATGGCCGGCCTGCTGCCTTGCGCTCGACGCGACGATCCTTGCGATTTCCGCGGCCGGCAATCGCAGGATCCCGGCGCGCGCATTCTTCAAGGGCCTGTATTCCACGGATCTCAAGCCGGGCGAGCTGATCACCGCGGTCGAAATCCCGCTCGCGCCCGATCATCGCAACGTCTTCCTCGAACTCTCGCGGCGGCGAGGCGACTACGCGATCGTCGGCATCGCGGCGATGGCGCGCGTGGAAGACGGCCGGCTCCACGACGTGCGGCTCGCCTGCCTCGGCGGTGGAGACCGCCCGATGCTCGCGCGCAACGCAATGAAAGCCGCCGAAGGCAAGCCGCCGCTTGCCGATCTCGCCGCCGAACTGGCCACCGACCTCGCGCCGATGGCGGACCTGGAGAACACCGCCGGCACCAAGCTGCACCTCGCCAACGTACTGGCCCGGCGCGCACTCGCCGCGCTCGCCGCCTGAGGTCACCGCAAGGAACCGCATGGATCATTCCCTCCCCCTCACGCTGACCGTAAACGGCACGCGCGTTACCGCCCGGGTCGAGCCGCGGACGCATCTCATCGATTTCCTGCGCGACTCGGCCGGCCTCACCGGTTCGCACATCGGCTGCGAGCACGGCGTCTGCGGCGCCTGCACGATCCGCGTCGACGGCAGGATCGTCCGCGGCTGCCTCACGCTGGCGGTGCAGTGCGAAGGCAAGACCGTGGACACGATCGAAGGATTGTCGGACTCGGGCGAACTGGCCGAGCTGCAGCAGGCCTTCCACGAACGCAATGCGCTGCAGTGCGGGTACTGCACGCCGGGCATGCTGGTGGCCGCGCTGGACCTCGTGAAGTCCGAGCCGGACGCGTCACGGGAGCGGATCCGCGACCACCTCTCGGGCAACTACTGCCGCTGCACCGGCTACCAGGCGATCGTCGACGCGATCGAGACCGTGCTCGCCTTGCGCCGTGAGAAGAACAAGGCCGCCGGAGCCAGGCCATGACCGCGCGCGACGAACTGCCGGTCAAGGATTCCAAGACCCGCACCGAGTCGGGTTACATCGGCAAGTCCGAGCCGCGCCCGAACGCGAAACGCCTGCTGCAGGGGCGCGGCTCGTTCATCGACGACCTGCGCTTTCCGCGCCTTGCGCACGTGGCCTTCCTGCGCAGCCCGCATGCGCATGCAATGGTCAGGAAGCTGGAGTTTTCCAAGGCGCGGGCTGCGCCCGGCGTGATCGCGGTGGTCGACGGCCGCGCGGTGGCGGAGTACTGCTCGCCGTGGATCGCGGTGCTTTCGCACCTCAAGGGGCTGAAGTCGCCGCCCCAGTACCCGCTCGCGATCGAACGGGCCTGCTGGCAGGGCGAGGCGGTCGCCGCGGTGGTCGCCGAATCGCGCGCGCAGGCCGAGGATGCGGTGGAATTGATCGAGGCCGACTGGGAACCGCTGCCGGCCGTGATGGACATGCACGAATCGCTCGCCGGCAAGTACGTGATCCACCCAGACCTCGGCGACAACATCTGCTTTTCGCGGCAGCTGGACAACGGCGAGGTCGAAGCGGCGTTTGCAAAGGCCGATGTGGTCGTCGAGGAGAGCTTCAGCTTCGGGCGCCACACCGGCGTATGCCTCGAGGGCCGCGCGATCCTCGCCGACTACAACGCCGGGGACCATGTGCTGACGGTGCACCAAGCCACCCAGGCGCCGCACATGATGCAGGACATCTTCGCCCGCCACCTCAACCTGCCCGAGGCGAACGTGCGGGTGATCTGCAAGGACATTGGCGGCGCATACGGGATCAAGGTGCACGTCTACCCGGACGAAATGTGCACCGCCGCGCTTTCGATCATGCTGCGCCGGCCGGTCAAGTTCGTGGCCGACCGGCTCGAATCGTTCCTGTCGGACATCCATGCCCGCGAGCACAAGGTCAGGGTGCGGCTCGCCGCAAGCAAGACCGGCGAGATCCTCGCGTTCGACCTCGACGACCTGACCGCGATCGGCCCGTACTCGGTCTACCCGCGCACAAGCGGCATCGAAGGCAACCAGGTGGTCAACCTGACCGGCGGGCCGTACAAGCACAAGAACTACCGCGCCAACCTCAACGTGGTGTTCACCAACAAGAACGTCACCTGCCAGTACCGCGCGGTCGGCCACCCGATCGCGGTCGCGCTGACCGAAGGTATCGTGGACCTCGCAGCACAAAAGCTCGGCCTCGACCCGGCCGAATTCCGGCGGCGCAACCTGGTCCCTGACGATGCCTACCCGTATACCGGGGCTGCGGGCATGAAGTACGAGATCCTCACGCACCACCAGTGCCTCGACAAGCTGCTGTCGCTGATGGACTACAAGGCGCTGCGCGCCGAACAGGCCGAACTGCGCAAGAAGGGCATCCACCGCGGCATCGGCCTCGCGGCGATGATCGAGGTGACCAACCCTTCGCCCGCCTTCTACGGCGTCGGCGGCGCGCGCATCTCGGCGCAGGACGGCGCGAGCCTGCGTCTCGAGCCGACCGGCATGCTCACGGTGCTCTCGAGCGTGACCGAGCAGGGGCAGGGCACCGAAGGCATCTTCGCCCAGATCGCGGCCACTGCGGTCGGCGTCACGATGGACAAGGTCAAGGTAATCACCGGCGACACCAGCACCACGCCCTATGGCGGCGGGACCTGGGCATCGCGCGGCGCGGGAATCGGCGGCGAGGCCGTGCTGCAGGCCGGCAAGGCGCTGCGCTCGAACATTCTCGACATCGCCGCGGCGATCCTCGGCACGGACAAGGCAACGCTCGACGTCTTCAACAACGAGGTCATCGACCGCGCGAGCGGCGAATCGAAGCTGCCGCTGGCCGAGCTGGGCCGCGTGGCCTATTTCCGCCCGGACACGCTGCCGATGAAGTTCCAGTCCGAGCTGATGGTCACGCGCCACTACACGCCGCGCGAATACGGTTTCACCTTCACCAACGGGATCCAGGCTTCATTGGTCGAGGTAGACCCCGACACCGGCTTCGTCAAGCTGCTCAAGCACTGGTGCGTCGAGGATTGCGGCACCGTGATCAACCCGCTGCTGGTCGACGAGCAGATCCGCGGCGGCATCGTGCAGGGCATAGGCGCGGCCCTGTTCGAGGAATGCCATTACTCCGAGGACGGCCAGCTGCTGAACGCGTCGATGGCCGACTACCTGGTCCCGATGTCAGGCGAGATGCCCGACATCGTCTGCGGCCACGTGGAATCGAAGACGCGCACTTCGGAATTGGGCGCCAAGGGCGTCGGCGAGGCCGGCACCGCGGGCGCGCCCGGCGCGGTGATGAATGCCATCAACGATGCGCTGTCGCCCTTCGGGGCGCGGGTGACTTCGATGCCGTTTACGCCCGAGAGGGTGTTGGATGCGTTGAGCAGAGGATAGGCACGGCAAAGAGATGAAATTCATAGCGGTGCGCGATCATCCCACCTACATGTCGCGCCGGCGTGATCTCAAGCTTGAGCCAAAGCTGGTGAAGCAAACGAATCCAGCGCTTCTCTCCGCGGCAGCCGGCGCAATCAAAGTGTTTGGCGAAGTTTTCTACATGAAATTTTATGACAATGTCTAGTGTCATCAACCATGAACTAGAAAAACTCAAATCGGCATACGCGGATGCCATGTGGGCTTGGGCAGAAGTAGAGTCGTGGCTGTTTGTGATTTTTCATGACGCCCACGACGGAAAGAAGGAGTCTTATGAATATCTACGGGAGACATATTTCGCAGTGGTTAGCTTTGATTTACGGCTAACTATGACGAACAACGTGGCGAAGATGCGTTGGTCTAATAGCCGGATAATCGACTATTGGAGCGATATATATAAGGCTTGCAAAAAGGAAAACGGAAAGCGCGGGAAGATTGCCCATTTGGTTGGTAGCGTGTTTATGGATGGCGCGCTAGACATGCAGGCACTTATGACAGTGCCAGATTTTCACCCGCGAAGACCCTCCTCACTAGCGATAGCGAAGGTAGAAGGTTATAGCGCGGCCACGCTTTCGAAATTCGCTTCCGACTGGCATGCATTGTCAATCAGGATAGCAAAGCTGGCAAATTTGGCCGTGCCGCTAGAGCAGCGATGAGCATTTCTTACAACGCACGGTGATTCGGTCAATTAGACAGAAAGCGGACATATCCAGCATCTGGTCGCGGCTTGAACCATCGATTGTGGTATCTCGATGTTCGTCTTCATTTCTTCAACGGCAACCTCTTGTAGTTGCGTTACTGAGACTGAAAGGACACCGATGTCTTTATCCTCTTTCTTTAAGAAAAAGTTAACTCCTGCGGAACTCGCTCAGGTGTTCTTTGAAATGCTTGAACCGAAAGAATCCGCTCTTCGAGAATTGGACAAGGAGTTTCTCGCCCAGCATCATATTGATGAGGGAAGATTTCGAGACGAAATGCTCTATCTAAAGGCTTTCGCTATTGACTATTCGATACACACAATTACCGGGGATCATCCGAAAGGTCAGGCATTGCGGGCAGCATTCATGGATATCTGGCTAAGAGGCGCTCGAACGAGTCCTGCGCAGAAGAAGTTTTTTGATGGATTTGTCGAGCGGCTCAAAATTTATGGGGATGCTGTAAGAGCCGATGGAGAAGAACCGGGTACGGTTAAACTTGCTCTTCCCGGTGCTTTCTATGATCTGTTGGGGCAAAACAGCCCGAATTCGCAAGCGGGTCTTATGAACTACGGCGATGTTTACTTCAATAGCACGTGTATAGCTGTCGCCAAAGCTTTGACCGAATGGAAACCTTAAAGTCAACGGATCTGGTCTCGAAAATTCCACAAACTCCGTGTTATATTGGATTCACCTGATTGCCCAGAGTCCGCGACCATGAAGAACGTCACCATCACGCTCGACGAGGAAACCGCCGCCTGGGCGCGGATTTACGCCGCGAAGAAAAACGTCAGCCTGTCGCGTTACGTGGGCGAATTGCTGCACGAGCGCATGCGCGAGTCGCGCGAATACGAGGAATCGATGCGTCGGTTCCTCGCTCAGAAGCCGGTGAAACTGAGAAAGCCCGGCGGGCGTTACCCCACCCGGGACGAGACGCATGAGCGCACTCGTCTTCGTTGACACCAACGTTCTGCTTTACGCGCAGGACGAATCCGAGCCGGCGAAACGCCAGCGTGCCCGGGCGTGGCTCGAGCACCTCTGGCGTGAGCGGCTGGGCAGAACGAGCATGCAGGTGCTGTCCGAGTGCTACGTCAACCTGAAGCGAATGGCGGGGTCGAGTCTCACGACTCGACAAGCCTGGGAGAGCGCGTCGAATTACTTTGCCTGGAAGCCGCTTCAGGCAGATGAGGCGTTGATGCGCCGTGCACGGGAGATCGAGGAGCGCTATCGCATCAACTGGTGGGATTGCATGGTGGTCGCGGCCGCGCAGGCGCAGGACTGCGATCTGTTGTTGACCGAAGATCTGCAGGACGGCGCGATCTTCGGAACCGTCGTCGCGAGAAGCCCATTTACGCTTTCGGTCGAAGAGCGCGCGGCTGCCTATGTGGCGCGGCCGGCACCTGCACCGCGCCACAAGTTGCGGGGCAGGCCCAGGCGCTAGAACGATCCCGGTGCTTCACGCCGTGCCGAGGTAGTAGTTCTTCACCAGGTCGTTGTTCTCGAGGTCCATGACGGACTTGCCCTCGAAGACGATCTCGCCGTGCACGATGATGTAGCCGCGATCCGCAATCCGGATCGCCTGGTGGAAATTCTGCTCGGCCATCAGCACCGTGAGCCCGTGGGTTTCCTTGAGCTGCTTGATCATGGTGACGGTGTTCGAAACCAGCAACGGCGAGAGCCCGACCGATGGCTCGTCCACCAGCAGGAGCTTTGGCGAGGACATCAGGGCGCGCGCAATGGCAAGCATCTGTTGCTGCCCGCCGGACATCGACCCGGCAAGCTGCCTGCGGCGCTCCCGCAGCACGTCGAAAGTCTCGTAGCACAGGGCGAGGTTCTTCCCGATGTCCTTGCGCGCGGCGGGCCGGAACGCGCCAAGCAGCAGGTTCTCCTCGACCGTCAGCTTGGGAAAGAGCCGCCGGCCCTCTGGCACCATCGTGACGCCGAGGTTGACGATCTCTTCGGTCGACAGCCGCGTCAGCTCATGCGTGGCGCCGTCCATGGTCAGCGTGATGCTTCCGCGGGTCGGCCGCACCATGCCCATCAGGCATTTCATCAGCGTGCTCTTGCCGTTGCCGTTGGTGCCGAGCAGCGCAACCGTTTCGCCTTCGCGGAGATCGACCGAAACGCCATGCAAGGCGCGCACCGCGCCATAGCCGGCGTCCACATCCCGGATCTGAAGGTCAAGCGCCAAGGTAGGCTCGCTGCACGTCGGGGTTCTGGACGATGGATTCGGGCGTGCCCTCGCAAATGATGCGTCCGGCATCCAGGCAGATCACGCGCTGGGAGAATTTCATTACTGCCTGCATGATGTGCTCGATCATGATGACCGCGATGCCCGTGGCGTTCAGCCTGAACAGGATCTCGAGCACCTCGCTCACTTCGTTCGACGAAAGGCCCGCCATCGCCTCGTCCGAAATCAGCAACCGCGGCTTGGCCGCGATCGCGCGTGCAAGCTCCATCTTGCGCAGTTCGACCTGCGAGAGCTGGCCGGCCGAAACCTCCGCCTTCGCGGCGAGGCCGATGTCTTCGAGAATCTGCATCGCCTCGGCGCGGATGTCGGCCTGCTTGTTCAACTCGTGCAGCGAGCCGCGGTGAACCACGAATTCAAGCGGCACCACGAGATTCTCTAGTACGCTCATGCTGCGGAACGGGCGGGGGATCTGAAAGCTTCGCGCCACGCCCCTGCGTGTGCGCTGGTAGGCCGGCAGGCCGGAAATCTCCTCGCCGTTGAACACGATGCTGCCGGCGTCGTTAGCCAGTGCGCCGGAGATGCAGTTGATCAACGTGGTCTTGCCCGAGCCATTCGGGCCGATAAGGCCGAATCGTTCGCCGGCGGCGACCGCCACGCTGACCTGATCGAGCGCCGTGAATCCGCCAAAGTGCTTCGACAGGCTTCCCACCTGGAGCAGCGCGCCGCTCATGCGCCGCCTTGAGCCGGTTTGACGCGCATTCGGCCACGAAGTTTGCGTGCGAGGCCGATGATGCCGTCCGGCGCGCCCACCACGAAGATCACCAGCAGCACACCGACCACCAGCACATTGATCTCGCCCGGGATGGTCACCGTTACGATCTGCTGGATGGTGCCCAGCAGCAGGGCGCCGATCACCGGTCCCAGCCAGGTCGAAGTGCCCCCGATGATCGACATTGCGAGCGCGGACACCGAGTAGTTCAGGTGGAAGGCCGACGCCGGCTCGACGAAACTCTGGTACATCGCGAGCGGCGCGCCGATTGCGCTCATGAGGGCGCCGGAAATCGCACACGCGGCGAGCTTCAGCTTGAGCGTCGGCACGCCCGTGCACTCGGCGGCTTCTTCATTGTCGCGGATCGCGCGCAGGCCCCGCCCGATCCAGGAGGTCTCGACGTAGCGCGCGACCGCGACGGCGAGCACGGCGAGCACGGCGGCCACCACGAAGATCATCCGCGTGTAGGAATCGAATGGCTCCATCGGCGGGGGCCGCATGATCTGCACGCCGGTCGAGCCGCCGACGAAACGCCAATTGTTGACCACCGTTTCGAGAATGATGGCCACCGCGACGGTCGCGATCGAAAAGAAAATGCCGCGCAGCCTCAGAGTAAGAAGACCCGCGCCGAACCCGATGGCCGCCCCGACGGCCGCAGCCGCGACGATTTGCACCGCAAGCGGCGCATGCACCGACTTGATCAGCATCACTGCGATATAGGCGCCGACGCCGAAAAACGCGCTCGTGCCGAAATTCACGTACCCCGCGTAGCCTCCGAGGATGTTCCAGGCTGTGGCAAGCACGACAAACTGCAGCACGACGTAGCCGGCAAAGAAGAAGTACTCGTTTTTCACCGTGAATGCGGCCGCGAACGCGAGCGCGAGCGTAACGATTGCGCCAGTCCAGAAAGTGGCACTGCCCGTTTTCATGTCATGACCCGCCGGTCCGCGTGTTCATCGGCCGAACAGGCCCTGCGGCCGCACGCCCAGCACCAGCAAGAGGATGCCGAACGAAACCGCCGGCGCCCAGGAGGCGCCGAACATCGTGAGGACGATGGACTCCGACACGCCCAGCACCAGTCCGGCAACCAGCGTGCCGCTCATGCTTCCGAGCCCGGCGAGCACGACGACACAAAACGTGCGGCCGATGTAGAGCCGCCCCAGGCCCGGATCGACGGGTCCAACGATGATGAGCAGGGACCCGGCCAGCGCCGCGACCGCCGTGGCGATGCCGAATGCCCACTGTTTGATCCGCACCGGGTTCGCCCCCATCAAACGCAGCGCGGGCTCGTCCTGGGCGACCGCCTTGATCGCGCGCCCGGTAAAGGTCTTGGACAGATAGAGCGTCAACAGCACCGTGAGCGCCAGCGCCATGCCGAACGAAACCAGCATCCGCATCGGCACACGCGTTTCCCCGATGTCCAGGCTCTTGCCGATGTAGTTGGCCTCGACCATGCGCTGGTCGACACCGAACGCAAGGATCAGCCCGACCTCGACGATGAACGCGACGCCGAAGAAGAACGCGAGACCGCGCACGCCTGTGTCTCCGCCGCGCCGCTCGAAGGTTTCGTAGTAGAAACGGTAAACGAGGACGCCGAACAGGAAGAACACCGGCATCAGCGCGAGGCCGGAAAGGATCGGATCCCATCCGTGGCGCCCGAGGAGATAGGTGCAGTAGGAGCCCAGCACCACGAATGCCGGGTGGGCAATATGCGGCACGTCGAGCAGCCCGAACGAAACGGACAATCCGATGCTTACGGCGGTGTAGAAGCAGCCCAGCAGCAGGCCGAACAATACCGCGTCATAGAGCAGGTCGAACGAGAACACACCCCTCCCCAGGTGGCCGAAATGAAGACGGCGCGACCGAGCCGCGCCGTCCGGGCTGCGCAGTGATTACTTGCCCTTGTCGAACGGCACGACTTCGCCGCTCTTGTACTTCGCCGGGTACAGGATGACCTGCTTGCCGGGCTGGCGCCATTGTTCGAGGTTCTTGTCGACGATGCCGCGGAACTGGATCATCGGGACGATCGGATTCGCGCGTTCGCCATCGGGGCCGAACGTGATCGGGCCGACGATGGTCTTCAACTCGTTCTTGTGCAGGTACTCGGCCAGCTTCTTCTGGTCGAACCCTTTGGTGCCGTTGACCGCCTGCTCGAGCATCTGGCCGATCGCGTAATTGAACGGCGGCAGGTAGTAGCCGAGCGGGTCGACTTTGGCTTCGACGGCCTTTTTCGCGTAGCGCTCGAGGAATTCCTTCACGCCGGGATAGTCCATGCCGGGGGCATAGCTGGTGTAGTTGACGATGCCGTTCAGCTGCGAGCCGAGCGATTCCATGATCGGGGTGAACTGCAGGCCCACCATGCCCCCGCCGAAGAGCTTGACCGACGGCCCGACGCCGACTTCGTTGACGGCCCTCACGATGGCGACCGAGTCGCCCGGGTACGAGGCGACGAACACCATGTCGGGCTTGGCCGCACGGATCGCTCGCATCATGGACGAGAAATCGACGGTGTTGGGCGGGTAGTTCTGCTCGTACACGGTCTTGAGGCCCGCCTTCTTCGCCAGTTCCTTCGCGCCGTTGGCGAGGTTCTGGGCGAACTCCTGGTCCGCGGCGAGGAAGGCGATCGTCTTGCCGTTGAGCTTCTTGCTCGCCTCGAAGTAGCCGTTGAACCAGCTCTGCGCGTCGCCCCAGGGAGCATTGTTGAACCACATGTCGTGCTTGACGGTATGGTTGACCTGGAACGAGAAATTGCCCATCAGCAGCAGGCCGCGTTGCTTGACCATCGGCATCAGCGGTGCGGTCGGCACCGTGGCGTAAGGCGCGAACAGGAGGTCCACCTTGTCCACGTCGAGCAGCTTGGAATAGATCCCGGGCGTGAGCGCCGGGTTGCCCTGGTCGTCGTAGACGATGAGTTCGACCTTGCGCCCGAGCAGGCCGCCCTTCGCATTCACGTCGTCGCGCCACATGTTCAGCGCGAGCAGCGCGGCCTTGCCCCCGCCGCCCAGCGGGCCCGTCTGCGGCATGCTCATGCCGATCTTGATCGGCTGCTGCGCGAACGCGGGCGCGCCCAGAATCGCGGCCGCTGCAAAGGCTGCGATCAGTCTGAGAATTGTTTTCATGGTGGTCCTCCTCCAAAGTTCACCGCGGCGATGCTGAACGCGATTGCCAGCCCTGTCAATGCGGCGCCCGAGCCTCGATCGCATTGACGCGACGGGCTGCGTTGGATAACTTCCTTGAGACTCGCGCTCACTGGGCATGGAGGACGCATGGCTTACCAGGAAATTCTGCCGCGGCGCGGCATCCCTCGCGCCGAAATGCTCGGGCGCATCGCGCGATTCGACCAATTGAAAGGCTCCGATGGCGGCCTGCCCGACAGCAAGGCGCCGGAATGCGAACGCACGCTCTATAACGTGATCGGGTTCCAGCCGCCCGAGGGCGAAGGCGAAGGAATGCAGTCGCCGGTCGGAGAGAATGCGGCGCGGCTTTCCGCGATCCCGATCTCCGAAGGCTTCAACCTCGGCTACTGCCGCGCGAAGCCCGGCAAGGGCCCGATGATGCACAACCACGATACGAACGAAACCTTCATCCCGATGACCGGCACCTGGCGCTGCAGCTGGGAAAACGAGTCCGGCCAGGTCGAGCATGTCGACCTGAAGCCGCTGGACGTGGTGTCTTTCCCGCCGGGAGCGATCCGGCGGTTCATGAATCTTTCCAACGACCGCAACGACCCGGACGAGGAATCGATCCTGATGTTCGTGATCGGCGGCAATGCGCCGCGCGCGGAATTTACGAGCCAGGCGATGAACGCGCTGGAAGCGGCCGGGGTCTGGCCCCCGAAATCCTGAGTACCCGGTACGCCCGTTGAAGCTCGGCACCTTCATGATGCCGCTGCACCCGCCGTCGCGGGAGCCGTGGCGGACGCTGGCCGAGGATCGCGAGGCCATCCTGCTGGCCGACCGGCTGGGTTACTGCGAGGCCTATGTCGGCGAGCACACCACGGATCTTGCCGAGAACGTCACCTCGTGCCTGATGTTCCTCGCCAGCGTGGCGCACGAGACACGCCGGATCATGCTCGGCAGCGGCACGCTCAACCTGCCGAATGCGCATCCGGCCAGCGTCGCGGCGCAGGTGGCGATGCTCGACCACATGCTCGAAGGACGATTCATCATGGGCATCAGCCCCGGCGGCCTGATGTCGGACGCCGAAGTGTTCGGCAACCTCGGCAAGGACAGGAACGAGATCTTCCTCGAGTGCATCAATACGGTGCTTGCGATCTGGGCCGGCGAAGGGCCGTACCGGCTCACGGGCAAGCATTACTCGGTCACCACCGAAAAGACGATGATTCCAGAGATCGGGCAGGGCAGCATCATTCGCCCCTACCAGGAGCCGCACCCGCAGATCGTGGTCACTGCGGTCGCGCCGCACTCCAAGGGCGTGACCGAGGCGGCAAAACGCGGCTGGCAGCCGATCTCGGCGAACTTCCTGCTGCCCGAATGGGTGGCCTCGCACTGGCCCCGCTACGTCGAGGGCAGGAAAGCCGTCGGCGCCGAGCCCCGCGCTTCAGAATGGCGTGTGGCGAAATCGATCTTCGTCGCCGACGATGAAGCGACGGCAAAGCGCTACGGCCTTGGCGCCGAAGGACCCTACCATTTCTACTTCAAGCAGCTGGTGAGGAAGCTCGTCGGCGCCGCCGGCCGCTCGAACCTGTTCAAGCTCGACCAGGCCGAACCCGACGACAAGATCACGCCCGACTACGTCACCAGCAAGCTCGTGATTGCAGGCACGGTCGACAGCGTGGTGGACCGGATCCTTGCATTCCGGGAAACGACCGGGCCGTTCGGCACGCTCCTGTACGCCTGCCACGACTGGAAGGATCCGGCGCTCGGCAGGCGCTCGATGCAGCTGATGGCCGAAGAGGTGATGCCGAAGGTCAACGCCGCGCTCGGCGAAGCCGGCTAGTACGATTCGCCCCGATCATGTACTGGCTCCGATACATCAACTGGCAGGATGTCCAATATCGGCGCGGACCTTGCAAATCGAATCTTGCAGATTCCGGTCGTGCGCGCGATGCCGCCGCGCGCTTTCGCAGGCCGGGCTGCAGGTGAGCTGGCGGCCGTAGGCCACGCTCGCGCGCGCCTCGTTCACCTGATGCAGCCGGGCGCAAACCGGGCAGCGATGGCTCAGGGGCGCCCCCATCAGAAGAGCCTTTCGGCGCGCTGTGCGAGACGCTCGGCATCGGCTTCCGGGCCGCTTGCCGGCGCCTCGACCCCGGGGCGGCTCGAGTCGATCGAACGGGGCGCCATCATCGTGACCTCGACATTCGGCACCGACATCAGGCCGATCGCCACCGCGAGCGCCGCGCCGCCGCAGGCACGGATGCACACATGCGGGCGGCTCGGCAGGCCCGAGATGTGATCACGCAATGCCGTGACGCCGGCAGCACCGGAAGGGTAACGGGCCGTGCCGGCGCGCCTGCCGTCCTGCCGCTCGGCGACCACGAGCGCCCCGTCGTCGGCAATCTCGACACCGAAATAGCGCTCGGCGACTTGCACTGTGCGCGCGTTCATGGCGTGTCTCCTAGAAAAAGAGCCGGCCGCTCGTCAACGCCTCGGCGACCGCGGGATTCGAGACTGCGATCTGCACCAGATTGATCGCGAACGCCGCGACGAACATTGCGCCGAAGACGAGGATCTCGGCAACGGTGGGCTTGATCGACAGCAACACGGCGCGCAACCGCTTGAGAATCGCTTCTGCGAGACTACGCACGGTGGTGGTCGACCCGGAACGGATGGTGGCTTGGTTCATGGCTGCATCTCCTTGGTTGATACCAATATAGAGATGAGCCAGTGCATTTTCCGTAAAGAGTCGCGCGCCCGGCGTAAAGAGCGCGCATAGGACCGCGCATGTCGCCTATGCGGCCAGATAGCGGCGGCTGTCGGGCAGGAAATGGGGACCAGCGTCCGACCGGATCATCGTTCCCAGGCCCTCGCCGGTCAGCAATTCGATGAGGAGCGCGCTCGGCACGCGGCCGTTGATCACATGCGCGGACTTGACGCCGTGTCTGACTGCCCGCAGCGCTGCGTCGAGCTTCGGCGGCCAGCCGCAATGGATCGCGCCCTCGGCGACCTTCGTATCGATCTCCGCCGGGGTCAGGTTGGCGAAGAGCGTGCCGTTCTTGTCGAGGACGCCGGCTTCGTGCGTCATGAGCACCAGCTTCTCGGCCTCGAGCGCTTGCGCGAGTTCGGCTGCAACGGCATCGGGGTCCAGGGCCACGGGCTCGCCGCCCCGGCCAATCCCGAAGCAAGTGACCACGGGGATGAACGCCCTGCTCTGCAGCAGCCTGATCAGTTCGGGTTCGATCCGCTCGATCTTGCCGGCGGGCGCACCTTCGCCATCGCCGGGGCGCACACCGCCGGCGGACTGCCCTAGCGATTTCTGCGCCGCGATAAGGCAACCGTCACGGCCACTGAGGCCGACTGCCCTGCCGCCGTGCTCGTTGATCAGCGCAACGATCTCCTGGCCGTGCTGCAGGTCGCCTTCGTGCACGACCACCGGGTTGATGCCGACGAGCTGCAGCAACGCCACGTCGCGAGCGAACCCTTTCTTGATGGCGCGGTACGAGCCGGCATTGCCGTCATAGCGGATGACGATGGTCTTTCCCTGAAAGGCACGGATGTACGGAAGTGCCTCCACGAGGAACTGCGTCCTGAAAGTCGCGTCGATCGGTCGTTCACGCATGATCGGGGTGTCCCGCGTAAAGAAGTGCCAACTCGCGGGGGGTGGCGCAGTTGCGCAACCGGGCCCTGAACTCGCGGTCGCCCAACAGGCCGGCGACCGAAGCAAGCAGTTCCAGGTGTTCCTCATTTGCCCTCTCGGGCACCAGGAGCACAACCAGGTCTCTTACGGGCTTGCCGTCGGGAGCGTCGAACGCGATCGCCAGGCGGGTGCGAACGATCACAGCGACCGGCCGGACCAGGCCGGCGATGCGCGCATGCGGGATGGCGACGCCGTTCCCCAGCCCGGTCGAACCGAGCCTTTCGCGCGCGCACAGGCTGTCGACGACCTGCAGCCTCGACAGGCCATGGCGCTTCGCGAGAAAACGGCCGAGGACCTCGAAAAGTTCACGCTTGGTCGATGCGCCTTCATCGAAGAGGATGTCGTCGGTGGAAAGCAGCCCGGCGATCGGGTTCATCGTGGTCGAAGTCGTCATTGTGGGTCCCTGATTCGAATAGGACGAGTGTAGGAACGCACACGTTAAGTTTGCATAAATACTGGGCCTTCATCAGCAAGCGGCGCGTCAAGATCGCTGGCGCACGGCCGGCACGCGCCTTCGGCTGCGGCTACGCACAGGCCGCGTTGTTACACGTTCTTTATATGGCGAAGGCAAGATTCGATACCCTTTGTATACGGCGCGCCCTAAGCTTCGGGCTTGGTCCACGGGAGGTTAGGCGCCATGACGCTTATCAGTCGTTTCCTAGGCATCGACGACATCGTGGTGGGGCTGGACGTCCCGGACAAGGGCCGCGCGCTGGAAGCCGCGGCTTCGACCCTGGAGCGCAATCACGGCATCAGCCGTTCATCGGTGCTGCCTGCGCTGTGGCGGCGCGAAGGGGTAGGCTCGACCGGGCTGGGTCACGGCATGGCGGTGCCCCACGCGCGGATTGGAAAGATCGCCGAGCCGATCCTGCTCGTGCTTCGCCTGAAAGCGCCGATCGAGTTCGCCGCACCGGACGGCCAGCCCGTCTCGGTTCTTTTCGTGATCCTCGTGCCCGAAGGCGCGACCGAAGAGCATTTGCAGATCCTGGCCGGCGTTGCGGAGAAGTTCTCCTCCAAGGCTTTCCGGGACCGCCTCCAGGCCGCCCCGGATGCGCGGTCCATCCTCGGCCTGTTCAGCGAAGGCCCGGCCGCGACGAAGTGACCGGCATTGCGCAGGCGCCGAGCCTGCGCCTCCCGGGTCACGGCAGCCGGGTCGCGAGCAATTTGTCGACGCGGTTTCGGTCCATGTCGAGGATCTCGAACCGCAGGCCGGCGCATTCGAACATGTCACCCAGCCTAGGAACGCGGCCGAGCTGCATCATGGCGAGCCCGCCGAGCGTGTGATACGTGCCGGAGCCCTCCTCAGGCAGGGGCTCGGCCAGCTTCACCACCTCCCTGAATCGCTGAGGGGAAACGTCGCCGTCGACCAGCAATGAGCCGTCCTCGCGCCGGACGATGTCCGGTTCGGCGGCGTCCTCCGCCATCGCAACGTCGCCGACCAGGACCTCCATGACGTCGTTCATCGTGACCAGTCCCTGCAATTCGCCGTATTCATCGAGCACCAGCGCCAGGTGCTGCCGGTGCTTGGTGAAAGCTTCCAGCAACTCGACCATGGTCAGGGTACCCGGAACGTAAAGGGGCTTGACGAGGTCGGCCGCGAAGTCGAGCGCCATTCCCTGGCAGGCGGCGTCCAGCAGGCCCTTTGCACGCACGATGCCGAGCACCTCGCCCGGGCCTCCGCGGCACGCGACGAACCGGGAATGCGTCGACGCCAGCAGCTTCGCGCGGTTGGCCTCGAGCGGCTCATCGAGGTCGAAGTACACCATGTCCACGCGCGGGGTCATGACGCTCGATATGCGCTGGTCGTCGAGGCGGAAGACGCGCGACACGATCGCCTGCTCGTGCTTCTTCATGACCCCGGCGGCCGCGCCCTGCGCCATGAGTACGTTGATCTCGTCGGCCGTGACCGGCCGCTGGACGCCAGCGCGCGCGCCCATGGCGTGCACCAGGAGGTCGGTGAGGATGGCCAGCGCCTTGACGACAGGTGCCCATAGGCGCGCCAGGAACCGCATCGGCACGGCGATCGCGCTTGCCACGGCCTCCGGATCGAGCAGCGCAAGCCGCTTGGGAACCAGTTCGCCGAGGATCAGCGAAACGAGGCCCAGCACTGCCACCACGATCGCGAGCGCGACCTCGCCGGCCCGTTCGCCGATCCACGCCACTTCGCCAAGTCGCACCTCGAGGCTCTGGGCGACCGTGGCTCCGCCGATGGCGCCGCTCAGCAGGCCGATTAAAGTGATCGCGAACTGCATGGTCGAAACAAACTGTCTGGGGTCCGTCGCGAGGTCGAGTGCCGCTGCCGCGCCTTTGCGCTGCTCGTTGGCCCACTGCTGCAGCCGGCTGGCGCGCGCCGAAATCACTGCCGTTTCGGAGAGCACGAACACACCGTTCAACAGGACGAGGGCAAGCAGGATCAGGAGTTCCAAGGTGTCTCCGAAGCGCAGTTCCGGCCGGTTGCCGGCCTCCCATCGAGCATACGCGCCCATCGGTAAAGGTTTCGTAAAGGTTCCTTTCGGGCGCGTTGAGGCCGCAGGCGGCATCGCGGAAGATTGCCGCTCACGGCAAGGGCGCAGAATGGCGTGTCGCATGCCGTCCGTCGAACCGGAGTCCACTTCTTGAAACCGACAGCCTTGCGCAAGCTCGTGAAGGGCGCGCCGCTCGACCCCCTCGACCAGGGAACACGCCGCGCGATCACCGTGATTCCCTTGCTCGCGTGGGTGGGATTGGGGGCCGACAGCCTGTCGTCGTCGAGCTACGGTCCGGAACAGGCGTTCCTCGCCCTCGGACCCCACACCCACCTCGGCCTTTACCTCGCGCTCGCCACGGTCTTTACCGTCTTCATCGTTTCGCTCGGCTACAACCAGGTGATCGAATTGTTTCCGTCCGGCGGCGGCGGATACAAGGTTGCAACCTCGCTCATCGGGCCGCGCGCCGGGATGGTCTCGGGCGCCGCGCTGCTGGTCGACTACGTGCTCACGATCGCGACGTCGCTCGCAAGCGGCGCGGATGCCCTCTTCAGCCTGCTGCCTCTGGACGCGCAGGCCTACAAGCTGCCCCTGGAGCTCGGGCTGATCGCAGCGATGATGGTCCTGAACTTCCGCGGCATGAAGGAATCCACCCTGATCCTGCTGCCGGTCTTCGCCGGATTCCTGGTTCTCCATGCGCTGCTCATCGGTTACGGATTGTCGGCCCACGCGGCGCGATTGCCGGCGCTGGTTCCGGATACGGTGACTGCGACGGTAGACCTCTCGCGCGACCTGGGCTGGGCCTTCGTCGCGGCGCTGGTCCTGCGTGCCTATTCGCTCGGCGGCGGGACATACACCGGCGTCGAAGCGCTTTCCAACAACCTCCACATGCTGGCCGAGCCGCGCGTTGCCAACGCCAAGCGCACGATGCTCTACATGGCGGTGTCGCTGGCCTTCACCGCGGGCGGCATCATCGTTCTGTATTCCCTGTGGGACGCAAAACCCGTCACCGGACAAACGCTGAACGCAGTTGTGTTCCGCAACATCATCGACGACCTCGGATTGGGCACGCCGCTTTTCAGGGACGCAACGCTTGCCCTGGTGCTCGTGCTGGAGGCGGGACTTCTCCTCATCGCCGCGCAAACGGGCTTCCTCGACGGACCCGCCGTGCTGTCGAACATGGCCGCCGACTACTGGGTACCCCGCCATTTCAGGGAATTGTCCGACCGCCTGGTCAGGGAAAACGGCGTGATCGTCATGGGTGCGGCCGCCCTCGCGGTCGTGGCCTGGACGCGAGGGCAGGTCGCCGTGCTGGTCGTGCTCTACAGCATCAATGTGTTCCTGACTTTCAGTCTGTCGAAGCTCGGACTGTGCATCTACTGGTGGCGCCAGCGCGGGCTGTCGCACAAGTGGCTGCGGCGCCTGGTGCTGTCGACATTGGGCCTCGCCATCACTTCGAGCATCCTCGCAGTCACGCTGGTCGTGAAGTTCACCGAGGGCGGCTGGCTCACGCTGGTGGTCACCGGAAGCGTGGTCCTGCTCTGCTTCCTGACGAAAAGCCACTACATGGAAATCCGTCGGCAGTTGGCCGGCGCGGACGCCCTGTATCCAGACGAGACGCACCCGGGCGACGCGCCGCCGGCACCCAAGGTCGACGCCTCCCAGCCCGTCGCCGTGATCCTGGTGGGGAAGCACCGGGGCGCCAGCATGCATGCGCTGCTGTCCGTACTGCGCCTGTTCCCGGGCCATTTCCGGAATTTCCTCTTCCTTGCTGTTGGCGAGGTCGACGCGCAAAGCTATGCCGGGCCGGAAAAGTTGCAGAAGTTGCAGGAGACCATCGAGAAGTCCCTGCATTACTACGCGGGCTTCTGCCACCGGCACGGATTCGCCGCAGAGTACCGGATCGCCTACGGAACGGACCCGCTGACGGAGTTCACCGAACTCGCTCGCCGCACGATGGACGAATACCCCAACAGCATCTGCTTTGCCAGCAAGCTGGTGTTTGCGCACGCCGGCTTCTTGACGGCCTGGCTGCATAACAAGACGCCGCTGGCCCTGCAGGCCCGACTCCACCTGGAAGGGCGGCAGATGATCATCCTGCCGATGCGGGTGAACTAGGGCGTCGGGCGGCGTTCCCGAACCGGCAAATTCGCCATAGGCGCCCCCTTTACGCCATCTTTACAGCATCACAGCGAAGGTTGACGGCAATTTGACGCCGTTATCCCTATCTTTCGAGTTGTCCAGCCGAGACCCTGTTTGATCCAGCGCAATGGTTCTCGTTTTCGCGGGATCAAGCTCTGTCGACGCTCACTTTCGGGAGATGGCCATGGATTTCGTGTTTATCGCACTCAGCCTCGCATTCTTCGCCGTATGCGCAGGCCTCGTTTACGGCTTCGAGCGCCTGCGGAGGCCGTCATGAGCGGCTTCTATATCGTCGGCGCCCTGGTCGCGGCCGGGCTGTTCGTCTACCTCGTCTACGCGCTGTTCAAGCCGGAGGACTTTTCATGACCTCCAACCTGATCATCCAGTGTGTCTTCTACGTGGCCGTGCTGATCCTGCTGGCCAAACCGCTGGGCGCCTACATGGCACGCGTCTACCTGGGCGAGCCCGCGGTCCTCAACACGATCGGAGGGCCGGTCGAGCGCCTGATGTACCGCGTGTCGGGCATCGACGAGAAGCGCGAGATGCCCTGGACGCAGTACGCCCTCGCGGCGCTGGCGTTCAACCTGCTGGGCCTGCTCGCGGTCTATGCGCTGCAGCGCTTCCAGGGCGCATTGCCGTTCAACCCGCAGAACCTGCCGGCCGTATCGCCCGATTCGTCCTTCAATACCGCGGTCAGCTTTGCCACCAACACCAACTGGCAGGGTTACGGCGGCGAGACGACCATGAGCTATCTCACCCAGATGCTCGCGCTCACCGTCCAGAACTTCGTGTCGGCAGCCACCGGCATGGCGGTGCTGGTAGCGGTGATCCGCGGCTTCGCGCGCAAGACCACCGATACGGTCGGCAATTTCTGGGTCGACATGACCCGTTCGACGCTCTACATCCTGCTGCCGCTTTCGATCCTGCTCGCGCTCGCGCTGGTGAGCCAGGGCGTGGTGCAGACCTTCTCGGCCTACCACACGGTGCCGCTGGTCGAGTCGGTCGAGTACGACAACCCCAAGCTCGACGCGGCCGGCCAGCCGCTCAAGGATGACAAGGGCAACCCCGTGACCGAAAAGGCCGTGCAGAAGGAGCAGGTGATCGCGGTCGGCCCGGCCGCCTCGCAGGTCGCAATCAAGCAGCTCGGCACCAACGGCGGAGGCTTCTTCAACGTCAATTCCGCGCATCCGCTCGAGAACCCGACCCCGTTGTCCAACTTCCTCGAGATGCTCTCCATCCTGCTGATCCCGGCGGCGCTTTGCTACACCTTCGGGAAGATGGTCGGGGATACCCGCCAGGGCTGGGCGTTGCTCGCGACGATGACGATCGTGCTGGTCGCGATGATGGCCGTGGCCGTCGTCGCCGAACAAAACGGCAACCCCCTCCTCGGCAAGCTGGGTGTCGACCAGACGGCTTCCGCCACTCATTCAGGCGGAAACATGGAGGGCAAGGAAGTGCGCTTCGGCATCGCCAACTCGGCGATCTGGGCCTCCGCCACTACTGCCGCGTCGAACGGTTCGGTGAATTCGATGCACGATTCGTACACGCCGCTGGGCGGCCTGGTGCCGATGCTCCTGATGCAGCTCGGCGAGGTGATCTTCGGCGGGGTCGGCTCGGGCCTGTACGGCATGATCGTGTTCGCACTGGTCGCGGTCTTCGTCGCCGGCCTCATGATCGGCCGCACGCCGGAGTACCTGGGCAAGAAGATCGAGTCCTTCGAGATCAAGATGGCGTCGGTCGCGATCCTGATGCCGCCGCTGGTCGTGCTCGTGGGAACGGCAATCGCCGTGCTGGTCGAGCCCGGCAAGGCCGGTGTCGCCAACCCGGCAGCGCACGGGTTCTCCGAGATCCTCTATGCGTTCTCCTCGGCCGGCAACAACAACGGCAGCGCCTTTGCCGGACTGTCGGCAAACACGCCGTTCTACAACACGGCGCTCGGGTTCGCGATGCTGCTGTCGCGCTACTGGCTGCTGATCCCGTTGCTTGCAATCGCAGGTTCCCTCGCGGCCAAGAAGACCGTGCCTGCCGGCGCCGGGACGCTGCCGACGCACGGGCCGCTGTTCATCGTGCTGCTGATCGGCACCGTGCTGCTGGTCGGCGCCCTGACTTTCGTGCCGGCGCTCGCCCTCGGGCCGGTGATCGAGCACCTGCAAATGCTTGCCGCACGCTAGGAGAAACTCATGAGCACACACGCAATTCCCAAGTCGCTGATGGACCCCGCGCTGGTCTGGCCGGCGGTCGTCGATTCGTTCAAGAAGCTCGCGCCGAAGTACCAATGGCGCAACCCGGTGATGTTCGTGGTGTACATCGGAAGCATCCTGACCACCGCCTTGTTCGTGCAGGCCGTACTCGGCACCGGCGAGGCCCCGGGCGGCTTCATCCTGGCCGTCACGCTGTGGCTGTGGTTCACGGTCCTGTTCGCGAACTTCGCCGAGAGCATGGCCGAAGGCCGCAGCAAGGCGCAGGCCGAAAGCATGCGCGCGGCCAAGCGCGACATCATGGCCAAGAAGCTCGAATCGCCGCATTACAGCGGTGCGCACAAGGTCGTACAGGCCTCGGCTCTGCGCATCGGCGACTTCGTGCTCGTCGAGGCCGGCGACTTCATCCCCGGCGACGGCGAAGTGATCGAAGGCGTGGCCTCGGTCGACGAGAGCGCGATCACGGGCGAGTCCGCGCCGGTGATCCGCGAATCGGGCGGCGATTTCTGTTCGGTGACCGGCAGCACGCGCGTGATCTCCGACTGGATCGTGGTGCGCATCACGGCCAACCCGGGCGAGTCCTTCCTCGACCGCATGATCGCGATGGTCGAGGGCGCCAAGCGGCAGAAGACCCCCAACGAGATCGCGCTGACGATCCTGCTCGTCGGGATGACGCTGGTATTCCTGCTCGCCACCGTCACGCTGCTGCCGTTCTCGATCTACAGCGTCGAAACCGCCAAGCTCGGCCAGCCGGTGTCGATCACCGTGCTGGTCGCCCTGCTCGTGTGCCTGATCCCGACCACCATCGGCGCGCTGTTGTCGGCCATCGGCGTGGCCGGCATGGGCCGCATGCTCGGCAAGAACGTGATCGCCACCTCGGGCCGCGCGATCGAAGCCGCCGGCGACGTCGACGTGCTGCTGCTCGACAAGACAGGGACCATCACCCTGGGCAATCGCGAGGCCGCCCGCTTCCTGCCGGCCGGCGGGATCACCGAGCGCGAACTGGCCGACGCGGCGCAGCTCGCATCGCTCGCCGACGAAACCCCCGAAGGCCGCTCGATCGTGGTGCTGGCCAAGCAGAAGTTCAACCTGCGCGGGCGCGATGTCGCCGGCCTGAACGCGACCTTCGTGCCGTTCTCCGCGCATACGCGCATGAGCGGCGCGGACATCGGCGAGCGCCGGCTGCGCAAGGGCGCGGCGGATGCGATCAAGTCCCACGTCCAGGCGGCCGGCGGCACCTATCCGGTCGAGGTGGAGGCGATCGTCACAGCGGTTGCGCAAGGGGGCGCCACGCCGCTGGTCGTCGCGGACGGCCGGGTAGTGCTCGGCGTGATCGAGTTGAAGGACATCGTCAAGGGCGGCATCAAGGAGCGCTTTGCCGAGTTGCGCCGCATGGGCATCCGCGCGGTGATGATCACCGGCGACAACAAGCTGACCGCGGCCGCGATCGCGGCGGAGGCCGGTGTCGACGATTTCCTTGCCGAGGCGACGCCCGAGGCCAAGCTCAGGCTGATCCGCGACTACCAGGCGCAGGGCCGCCTGGTGGCGATGACCGGGGACGGCACCAACGACGCCCCGGCGCTGGCCCAGGCCGACGTGGCGCTGGCGATGAACTCCGGCACGCAGGCGGCCAAGGAGGCCGGCAACATGGTCGACCTCGACTCGAACCCGACCAAGCTCATCGAGGTCGTCGAGACCGGCAAGCAGATGCTGATGACGCGCGGTGCGCTGACCACGTTCTCGATCGCGAACGACGTGGCCAAGTATTTCGCCATCATCCCGGCCGCATTCGCGACCACCTACCCGCAGCTGAACACGCTCAACGTGATGGGCCTGGCGAGCCCGGCGAGCGCGATCCTGTCGGCGGTAATCTTCAATGCGCTGGTCATCGTCGCGCTGATCCCGCTTGCCCTCACGGGGGTGCGCTACGTGCCGATCGGCGCCGCCGCGCTGCTGAGGAAGAACCTGCTGATCTACGGCGTCGGCGGAATCATCGTGCCGTTCATCGGCATCAAGGTCATCGACCTGGCGCTGGTCGCGCTCGGCCTGGCCTGAACCAAGGAGACTGCCATGCTCAAGGAACTCAAACCCGCTTTCGTATTGCTCGTCCTGATGACGGTGATTACCGGCGCGCTGTACCCGGCGCTGGTCACCGGAGTGGCCAAGGTCCTGTTCCCCTCGCAGGCCAGCGGCAGCCTGATCGAGAAGGACGGCAAGACCGTCGGCTCGGCGCTGATAGGCCAGCCGTTCTCGGACCCGAAGCACTTCTGGTCGCGCGCCTCGGGCACTTCGCCCTACCCGAACAACGCGAGCGCCTCGAGCGGAACGAACCAGGGCCCGATCAATCCCGCCCTTGCGGAGGCCGTGACCGGGCGCGTCAAGGCGCTGCGCGAGGCCGAGCCCGGGAGCACCGGGCCCGTCCCGGTCGATCTGGTGACCGCGTCGGCGAGCGGCCTGGACCCGCACATCAGCCCGGCGGCGGCGGAGTACCAGGTGGCGCGCGTTGCCAAGGCCCGCGGCATGGATGCGGCCAGGGTGCGCGCCCTGGTTGCCGACGCCACCGAAGGGCGTCAACTCGGTTTCCTCGGCGAGCCGCGCGTCAACGTGCTGAAACTCAACCTCGCGCTCGATGCGCAACAGAAGTGAACGTTCCTTCCACTGGAGATCCCTCATGCGTAACGAACTTCTAGCCCTCTCGATCATCGCTGCGGCCGGCCTGCCGGCCGCGGCTTCGGCCCAGGGCGCCGCACCTGCGGCCGCCCCGGAGCACACCGTGACCGGCAACATCGGGCTGTTCAGCGAATACCGGTTCCGCGGCATCTCGCAGACGTTCGCGAAGCCGGCGATCCAGGGCGGAATCGACTACGCCCACAAGAGCGGGCTGTACCTGGGCAACTGGAACTCGAACGTGAGTTCCGGCGCGGGCTATCCGTCGGGCAACCTCGAGATGGACTTCTACGGCGGCTGGAAGAAATCCTGGGACGACCTGGGAATGGACGTCGGGTTCCTTTACTACTATTACCCGGGTTCGAACGCCGGCCAGGCGCCGGGGAGCTTCACCAATCCCAGGTCCGGCAAGGTGGCCAGCGGCACGGTCGACAACAAGGAGTTCTACATCGGCGGCTCGTGGAAATGGCTCTCGGCCAAGTATTTTTACGCGATCGACGACTACTTCTCGCTGCCCGGCACCAAAGGCTCGAACTATCTCGACGTCTCCGCCACGTATGACCTTGGCGGCGGCTGGGGGCTCGTCGGGCACGTGGGCTCTTTCCGCCTCAAGGGCTGGAGCATCGGCACCGCCGCCACCAACGCCAACTACACCGACTGGAAGCTCGGCGTGACCAAGGATCTCAGCGGCTGGGTGCTGGGTGCTTCGTACATAGACACCAACGCCAAGGGAAGCTGTTCGGCAGGCGCCTTCTACTGCTTCGGCAATTCACTGCCGGCCGGCGCCGGCACGCAGTTCAAGGATGCGGGCAAAGGCGTGGTGGTGCTCTCGGTCAGCAAGGCGTTCTAGGCCGGATGATTCCGGATGGAAACGTCCGGGTTTCGCCTATGCAAGAATAGCCGGCCATGAGCGACAGCCGGCCCGATCCTGATGCATTGCTGGCGCGCGTCCAGCGCGACGAGCGCAGGGAAAAGCGCGGCAAGCTGAAGATCTTTTTCGGCGCCGCCGCCGGGGTCGGCAAGACCTTCGCGATGCTGCAGGCGGCGCGCGCGCAGCGCGAAGAGGGCGTCGATGCGGTCATCGGCCTGGTGGAAACCCATGGCCGCAAGGAAACCGTCGCGATGCTCGAGGGTCTCGAAATCCTGCCGGCGCGCAGTGTCGAGCATCGCGGCGCGACCGTCCGCGAGTTCGACATCGACGCGGCGCTCGCGCGCAATCCCAGGCTCATCGTCGTCGACGAACTGGCCCACTCGAACGCGCCCGGCTCGCGCCACCCCAAGCGATGGCACGACATCGCCGAACTGCTCGATGCCGGCATCGATGTCTACACGACGGTCAACGTGCAGCACCTGGAGAGCCTGAACGACGTCGTCGGCCAGATCACCGGGGTGCGCGTCTGGGAGACGATTCCCGACAAGGTGTTCGACGAAGCCGACGAGGTCGAACTGGTCGACCTCCCGCCGGACGAACTGCTCGAGCGGCTGGCGGCCGGCAAGGTCTACCTGCCCGAGCAGGCGCAGCGCGCGGCGGCGAACTTCTTCCGCAAGGGCAACCTGATCGCGCTGCGCGAGCTCTCGCTGCGGCGCACCGCGCAGCGGGTCGATGCGCAGATGCGCGACTATCGCGAGGACCACGCGATCGAACGCGCCTGGCCGGTGTCCGAGCGGCTGCTCGTTTGCGTAGGGCCGGGCGAAAGCTCGGAACACCTCGTGCGGGCCGCGCGCCGGCTTGCCGCCGGCCTGGGCGCGGAATGGACGGCGCTGTACGTCGAGACCCCGGACCTGCAGCGCCTGCCCGAAGGCGAACGCGACCGCATTCTGCGCACGCTGCGACTGGCCGAGGACCTCGGTGCGCGGTCGGTCACGGTGGGCGGCGGCAGCGTGGCCGCCGAAATCGTCGGCTATGCCCGTGCGCAGAACATGAGCAAGATCGTCCTCGGCAAGCCGCGCCGCCGCAGCGGGTTGAGGCGGCTGGTCGCGTCCACCGTGGACCGCGTGGTCCAGGGCGCAACGGACATCGACGTCGAGATCATCGGCACCGAGGCGCGCCCGGGGACGCTTGCGTTCGGCGCCGCGTCGCCGATCCTCGACCGCAGCCGCGCGCATCTGGGCGTGGAGCAACGTTCGCGCGGCGACAAGGTGCGCTGGCCGGGGTATGCGGCTGCGGCGGGCGTGACGCTGGCCTGCACGCTGGCGGGCGCCTTGATGCAGGGCCGATTCGAGCCGGCCAACGTGGTCATGGTTTACCTCGCCGGCATCGTGCTGGTCGCGGTGCGCTTCGGGCGCGGTCCCTCGATCTGCGCTTCGCTCCTGTCGGTGGGCGCATTCGATTTCTTCTTCGTGCCGCCCTACATGACGTTTGCGGTTTCCGACACCCAGTACGTCGTGACTTTCGCGGTCATGCTCGCGGTCGGCCTCGTGATCAGCAACCTCGCCGCGAGCGTGCGGCTGCAGGCCCGGATCGCCGGCTACCGCGAGCAGCGCGCGTCGGCCCTGTTCGAAATGAGCCGCGAGCTGGCCGGCACCTACGAGGTCGACAGGATGGTGCGCATCGGCGTACAGCACCTTTGCGAGGTGTTTGCCAGCCAGGCCGTGGTGCTGCTGCCCGACCGCGAGGGCAGGCTCCGCTACCCGTCCACCGAGAGCATCGCCGGATCCCTTCACGGTGCCGACCTCTCGATCGCGCAGTGGGTCCACGACCACAACCAGCCGGCGGGCCTGGGCACCGACACGCTCGCGGGGAGCGACACGCATTTCGTGCCGCTCGCCTCGCCCAGCCGCACGATCGGCGTAGCCGCGCTGCTGCCGGCGAATCCGCGCCGGCTGTTCGTGCCCGAGCAGCGCCGGCTGCTCGACACGTTTGCAGGCCAGATCGCCATCGCGGTAGAGCGCGCACAGCTCGCCGAAGAGGCCCGCGCGGCGCGGGTGCACGCCGAGACCGAGGAGATGCGCAACTCGATGCTTTCGGGCATCTCCCACGACATGCGCACCCCGCTCGCGGCCATCCTGGGCGCCTCGTCCACGCTGGCCGAAAGCGCCGAGCAGCTCTCGCCCGCCCTCCGGCGGGAGCTCGCCCTCGGCATCGTCGAGCAGGCCCGCCACATGAACGACGTCGTGGCCAACGTGCTCGACCTGGCCCGCTTCCAGGCCGGCGCGTTCGGCCTGAACCTGCAGTGGCACGTGCTCGACGAAGTGGTCGGCACCGCGCTCGCCCATGCCCGCGCGCGCCTGGGCACGCGCAAGGTCGAGCTGGCGCTGCCCCCGGATGCGCCCCTGGTTCAGCTGGACGCGGTGCTGATCGAACGAGTGCTGGTGAACCTGCTCGAGAACGCCGCGAAGTACACGCCCCCGGAGAGCGTCGTCGTCGTGTCGGCGGAGACCGCCGTTCCCGGCGAAGTCACGGTTTCGGTCAGCGACAACGGTCCCGGGCTGCGCCCGGGCGAAGAGGCGCAGGTGTTCGAGAAGTTCTATCGCGGCTCGCCGGAATCGGCTACGGGCGGCGTGGGCCTGGGACTGGCCATCTGCCGCAGCATCGTCGAGGCGCATGGCGGCGCGATCCGCGCCGGTCGCAGCACGGCCGGCGGCGCCCGCTTCAGCTTCACGCTCCCGCAGAAATCGCCCGCCCCGGTCCTCGAGGCCGAAAAATGACTTCGGAGCGGCCGGTGGTGGTCGTGATCGAGGACGAACCCCAGATCCGCCAGTTCCTGCAGGCCTCGCTCGACGCACAGGGATTCACGGTCCACGCGTCCGACACCGCCGGTCAGGGGCTGGTCGAATGCGCAACGCGGCGTCCGGAAGTCGTCATCCTTGACCTCGGCCTGCCGGACATGGACGGCGTCGACCTGATCCGCCGGCTGCGCGAGTGGTCGCAGGTGCCGGTCATCGTGCTGTCGGCGCGCAGCCGGGAAGCCGACAAGATCGCGGCGCTCGAAGCCGGTGCGGACGACTATGTGGTCAAGCCCTTCGGCGTCGGCGAACTGGTTGCGCGGCTGCGGGTCGCGCTGCGGCATTCGGCCGCCTCCGGCGAGGAAGCGGATACCGTGTTCCGCGCCGGCGAGATCGAAGTCGACCTGCTCAACCGGCGCGTGCGCCGTGCCGGCCGGGACGTGCACCTCACGCCGACCGAGTACCGCCTGCTCGTCGTGCTGGTGAAGCATCCGGGCAAGGTGCTCACGCAGCGTTTCCTGCTCAAGGAAGTCTGGGGCCCGGGCTATGCCGAGAGCGCGCATTACCTGCGCATCTACATGGCGAACCTGAGGAAGAAGCTCGAACCCGAGCCGGCCCAGCCACGCCACCTGCTGACTGAAACAGGCGTGGGCTACCGGTTCGACACCGGGCCGTAACACCCGCATTCAGGCACGGATGTACTGGTACCGGTACATCGACCGGGCGCAGAGCCAAGCGGGGCGCGGATCTGCAAAAACGAATCTCGGAGAATCGTGGTTCGAGCCCGGCCGGCCCGGCTACCCGCGCCGGCGGAACCAGAGCAGGCTGAGCACCATGGCCGCGATCGCCAGCACCGCCGCCGCCGCGCTGAACAGGGCGGTCACTTCGGTTTCCCTTCTTTCGAGCGCGAACTTCCTGTTCAGGCTGTCGTAGACCTTGCGCATTTCCGCCGCGGTGCCGGCGTGGAAATACTCCGCGCCCGTGATCGATGCGACCGCCTTCAGGGTCGGCTCGTCCAGCCGGGCATAGAACGAGAAATCCTCGGACCCGACGAGCGCGCCGTTGACCGTCCCGAACCCGACCGTGAACACGCGCACGCCGTAGTCGGCGGCAATCTTCGCGATTTCGATCGGATCCGGGCCGGTGGTGCGCCGACCGTCGCTGATCAGGATGACGGCGCCCGAAGTGTACGAACCGGGCGTGACCGGCTTGTGCTCCTTCCTGGCGCCCTTCCTGGCCGAACGGTCCAGGGGCGAAACCCCGCCGCTCGAGAAGGCGTTCCCGTAGATCGCCGCCTGCAGGTCGAAGCCTTCTTCCGGAAAGAGAGTGGCCAGCGACAGCAGCAGGCCGCTGCCGGTGGCGGTAGCCCGCTGCAACTGGAAGCGATTGATCGCGGCGAGCATTTCCTCGCGGTTCTCGGTCGGCTGCTGCACGATCGCCGCAGTGCCCGCGAACGTGACTATGCCCAGGCGCACGTCCTTGGGCAGGTCGTTGATGAAATCGCGCGCGGCCGCCTGCGCGGCGCTGATGCGCGTCGGCTCGACGTCGGACGCAAGCATGCTGCGCGACACGTCCATCGCCAGCACGATGGTCAGGAACTGCGCAGGCAGCGTGACCACCGCGGTCGGACGCGCGGTTGCAACGATCGCGGCGCCGATCGCGAGCAGCAACAGCGCAGGCGGCAGGTGGCGGCGGATCTTCTGGCCCGGCCCGATCGCGGCGCGCACCAGCGCCAGGCTCGCGTAGCTGATCGCCTCCTTCTTCCTCCGGCGCAGCGCGTATGCGTACACGGCGGTCAGGGCCGGCAGCACCAGCAGCAGCCAGAGCAGGTCCGGCCAGAGGAAACGCATCCGGGCTCCTTGCAATACGGGGACTGATTGCGGAACTTTATCACCGTGGCATTGCGATCCCGCGCATGTACCGGGCGGCTGGAGCGTGTTAACTTTCCCAGCCATGGGAGCCAGCCGCTGGCTGGATGGCAGATGAAACGAGCAGCGCTCTACAGCAGTACTCCGCGCACCGGCGCGGAGCATGCGCCGCCGACCGCAGCCGACACGCCGCCTGAAGAGCCGCGGCGACCGGCGCGGCAGCGGGTTGCGTCCTTCTTCAAGCGCCACGAGCGCTGGGGGCTGGTCCTTGCCGGTGCGCTGATTGCGGGGACAGCGGTTCTCGCAACGCTTGCGTTGCAGCCGGCGCCGCGCGAACTCGCGCAGGAAGACATCGACGCCGCAGTGCTCCACACCCTGGAGAACAAGACCCTGCCTTCGCGCGCAGCCAAGGCGGCCGAGTCGGTGCGCGAGTCCGTGGTCCGCGTACGCGGCTTCTACGAAGACCCGGGCGACCCGAAGAGCGAAGACACGCCGCGCGGCGTCGGCACCGGCGTGGTGATCGTCGACAACGGCACGATCCTGACCAACCTGCATGTCGTGCAGGGTGCCAGGCGCGTCACCGTGGTCTTCCACGACGGCCACGAGTCCGAGGCGGAATTCGTCGGCGCCCAGCCGGACAACGACCTTGCCGTGATCCGCGCGAAGTCGATCCCCGACGACCTGCCTGCGGCCACGCTCGGCTCGACCGCGCGCCTGCAGCCGGGCGACGAAGTGGTGGCGGTAGGCTTTCCCTTCGGCATCGGGCCCTCGGTCTCGGCTGGCGTGGTGTCGGGACTGAACCGCGAGTTCCTGTCCGAGAAAGGGCAACGCTCGATCAAGGGGCTGATCCAGTTCGACGCGGCCGCCAACCCGGGCAATTCGGGCGGGCCGCTGGTGACCATGGGCGGCGAAGTGGTCGGCATCGTCACTGCGATCCTCAACCCGACCAAGGCCGGCACGTTCATCGGCATCGGTTTCGCGGCAACCATCGAAAGCGCAGGCATGGCGGTCGGCATACCGCCCTTCTAGGAGAAACGGCGTCATGGAAGACAGGGCAAGGATGGCAGATACGGCCGGGGCCGCGTCGCTGATGGAAAGCGTGCTCTACGAGGTCAAACGCGTGGTCGTCGGGCAGGACCACTTTCTCGAGCGGGTGCTGGTGGCGATCCTCGCGCAGGGGCACCTGCTCGTCGAAGGCGTGCCGGGCCTGGCCAAGACGCTCACGGTGAAGACGCTCGCGCGCGCAGTGCACGGTCAGTTCAAGCGCATCCAGTTCACGCCGGACCTGCTGCCGGCGGACCTCGTCGGCACGCGGATCTACAACCAGAAATCCGGTGAGTTCGGCACTTCGCTCGGGCCGGTGTTCACCAACCTGCTGCTCGCCGACGAGATCAACCGCGCGCCGGCCAAGGTGCAGAGCGCGCTGCTCGAGGTGATGCAGGAAAGGCAGGTCACGATCGCAGGCGAGACGCACCGCGTCCCCGAGCCCTTCCTCGTGATGGCGACGCAGAACCCGATCGAGACCGAAGGCACCTACCCGCTGCCCGAGGCGCAGGTCGACCGCTTCATGATGAAAGTGCTGGTCGGCTACCCGAGCGAGGAAGAGGAGTTCGCGATCGTCCAGCGGGTGACCGGCCCGGCCACCGAGGTCGCCGCCGCTGCGACGACCGCCCAACTGATGGAACTGCAGCAGGAATGCCGCAAGTGCTACGTCGATCCCGGCCTGGTGAATTATGCGGTAAAGCTGGTTTCGGCAACGCGCGAGCCCGCGCGGTTCGGTCTCAAGGACCTGGCGCGCTACATCACTTTCGGCGCCAGCCCGCGGGCGACGATCAACCTCATCGAAGGCGCACGCGCGATCGCTTTCCTGCGCGGCCGCAGCTACGCGCTGCCCGAGGACGTGACCGATATCGCACCGGACGTGCTGCGTCATCGCCTCGTGCTCTCCTACGAGGCGCTGTCGGACGCGCTCACCGCCGATACGATCGTGATGCGGATCCAGAAGGCGGTCCCGAGGCCCGAGAGGCCGCTGCAGGCCCACGTGCAGGTCGAAACCGCCTGAGCGCGATGGCACAGGGCCAGCCGGCGGGCGAAAGCGCCCGCGCCGCAAGGCAGGCCGAGCGCCTGCTGCGCAGGCTCGAGTGGACGGTCATCCGCCGCCTCGAAGGCGTGCTGCAGGGCGACTACCGGACGCTGTTCCGTGGCTTCGGCATGGACTTCGCCGACCTGCACGAGTACCAGGCGCAGGACGACGTACGCTACATCGACTGGAACGTGACCGCGCGCATGCAGGTGCCGTATGTGCGCGAATTCCAGGAGGATCGCGAGGTGGCAGCGTGGTTCCTCGCGGACCTGAGCGGTTCACTCGACTTCGGCTCGCAGGCCGTAAGAAAGCGCAATCTGGCGGCCGAACTCGTGGCGGTGGTCGCGCGGCTGCTCACGCGCCGCGGAAACCGCGTCGGCGCGGTGCTCTATCGCGGTACCGGCCTGGCTGCGGAAGCCGCGATCCCGGCGCGCGCCGGGCGCATGCAGGTGCTGCACATGCTCGACCGCATGATCCGGCCGACCGCGGCCGGCGGCGGCGCACGGACGCACGACACCGACCTCGGCGAATTGCTCGCCCGTGCGCAGCACGCAATCAAGCGACGCTCGGCGATCTTCCTCATTTCCGATTTCGTCAGCCGGCCCGGGTGGGAGCGGCCGCTGGGCCTGCTCGCGCGCAGGCACGAGATCGTCGCGGTGCGCCTGTGCGATCCGCTCGAGCGCGAATTGCCCGACCTCGGCATGGTCGTGATGCAGGATGCCGAGACCGGCGAGCAGCTCTTCGTGGACACGCACGACAAGGGGTTCAGGCGGCGGTTCGCGAGAGTCGCCGCCGAGCGGGAGGCCGCGCTGCGCGAGGCGCTGGCATCGGCAGGCGTCGACTGCCTCGAGCTGTCCACGCACGAGCCGATCGACGGCGCGCTGCTGCGTTTCTCGCGGATGCGCAAGCAGCGCAGCCAGCTGTCGGCCGGCGCGAGCCTTGCCGGGGCCACCGCCCGCGTCGTCGCCGCATAGAAGCCCGGCATGTTCGATCCCGCCTCGCTCACCGTGCAATGGCCGACCATGCTGTGGCTGCTGGCGGCGCTCCCGGTGCTGGCCGCCTTCCAGGCCTGGCTGCGCATGCGCGACAAACGCGGAACGGTGCGCTACGCAGGGCTCGGCGCGCCGGACGCCGCACATGGCCGGATGGCGAAGCTTCGCCGCGTGACGCCAACGGTTCTGATGTTCCTCGGCCTCACTGCGCTGCTATTCGCGATCGCGCGTCCGCAGGCCGCGCTGGTGATGCCGGGACGCGTCGAGACCGTCATCCTCGCGATGGACGTGTCGGGCAGCATGAAGGCGACCGACATCGCGCCGGACCGGATCACGGCGGCGCGCGCCGCCGCCCGCGCCTTTCTCGACGAGCAACCGCGCAAGGTACGCATAGGCGTAGTTTCGGTCGCGGCATCGGCGGCGGTCGCCCAGTCGCCGACCGACAACCGCGAGAACATCCTGAAGGCGATGGACCAGTTCCAGCTCCAGCGCGGCACTGCACTCGGCAGCGGGATCATCATCTCGCTGGCGACGCTGTTGCCCGAGGCGCGCATAGACGCAGAGAAGATCATTTCGGGCAAGCCGCCGTTCCCGCCGGGCGGCGTCTTTCCCGGCTACGGCACGCCCGAATTCAAGCCGGTAGCGCCCGCTTCGAACGGCTCGGCGGTGATCATCCTGCTCTCCGACGGGCAGGGCAACATGGGGCCCGACCCGATCGCGATGGCCACCATCGCCGCCGAGCACGGCGTGCGGGTCTACACGGTCGGCGTGGGCACGCCCGAGGGCACGACGCTGAGCGCGAACGGATGGTCGATGCGCGTACGCCTGGACGAGGACGCGCTGAAGAAGATCGCGGCGACTACCCGCGCCGAATATTTCCGGGCGGGCGACGCGGCCGCGCTGAAGAAGATCTACGGCAAGCTGAGCACCAGGCTGGTGCTGGAAAAACGGCAGACGATGGAAATCACCGCGCTGTTTGCGGCGCTCGGCGCGGCGCTTGCCCTGTGCTCAGCGCTCCTGTCGCTGTCATGGTTCAACCGGATCATCTGACCCGGCGCACCAGGCCTTCCACATCTCCCGATAGGCGCC
This sequence comes from uncultured Bordetella sp., assembly GCA_964599095.1. Taxonomy (GTDB): domain Bacteria; phylum Pseudomonadota; class Gammaproteobacteria; order Burkholderiales; family SG8-39; genus SZAS-79. The sequence continues at coordinate 5,869 of CAZREB010000008.1, read as the reverse complement.
CTCTAAGGCTTGCATGAAGCCGGACCGGTCGAGCAGCGGCGAGGCCGCGATCCGCTCGCGCATCGTTCGCCTCAAATCGGCAAGACGGGCCGGATCGCCCGCGAGCCTTGCCGCAGTATCCACGTAGCTCCCGGGATCCCGGGCCACCAGGTCCGCCAACCCGGCGTTTGCGAGGATGCTTGCGCCGACGCGGCCCGAATGGCGGTCGCCGGCGAGTGCCACCACCGGCACGCCCATCCAAAGCGCCTCGAGCGTCGTCGTCGTGCCGTTGAACGGGAACGGGTCCAGCGCGATGTCCATCTCGTGGTAGCGCGCAAGGTGTGCCTGCAGGCTGGGCTCGAGCGGAAGCACGCTGATGCGCCCGGCAGGTACGCCCTCTTCGCCAAAAGCTTCGACCAGCCGGGCCCGCGAACCCGGATCGCCGAGTCCGAGCGCCTTGAGCAGCAGCCGGCTGCGCGGCACCCGTCCGAGCAGGCGGGCCCAGGCGCGGATCACCTCCGGGCCGATCTTCGGCAGCACGTTGAAGGAACCGAAAGTAACGAAACCGTTCGCGATTGACGGGGGCTCTCGTACTGCGGGAGATTCGGCCGGCGGCTGGAAGGAAAGGAACGATCCGGGCAGCCGGGCCAGCCGCTCGCTGTGGAATTCGTCGCCGTCCCCGGGCGGATCGGCGTGGACATCGGTGATCCGCCAGCCGATTGCGCCCAGGCCGGTAGTGTTCGGGTAGCCGAGATAGGTCGCCTGCACCGGGGCCGGCCGGAGCGCGAACACTCCGAGCCGGTTGCCGGCCGTGTGGCCCGACAGGTCGACAAGCAGGTCGATGCGGTCGTCGCGCACCATCCGTGCGGCATCGGCATCGTCCATGGCAAAGATGTTGCGGGCGCGGTCGGCGAGGCCAAGCAGGCGAGAAGTCATCGGGTCGGGCAATGCGACGTTCGAGTAGCAGTGCACCTCGAAGGCCTTGCGATCGTGCCGCTCGAGCACCGGCTCGATGAAATACGCAACCGAATGGCGACGGAAATCGCCGGACACATAGCCGATGCGCAGCCGGCGGGCGGGATCGCGGTCATTGCGATGGGGGCTGCGCACGGGAATGAGCGGGTGCTCGTGCCTGGACGCCCATTCCAGGTGCTCGGCGTGGACCTGCGCGCGCGAATGCCTGGCCGTGTAGTTGAGCAGCAGCAGGTAATTGCTGCGCGCATCGCGATCGCCGGGATCGAGCGCCAGGGCCGCGAGAAAGCTCTGCTCGGCCTCCTCCAGCCGGCCCATGTCCTTGTAGCTGTTGCCCAGGCTGTTGCGGGCCTCGCGGTACCCGGGCCTCAATTCGATCGCGCGGCGCAGGCTGGCCACCGACTCGGAAGCGCGCCCCTGCGCCTGCAGGATGTTGCCCAGGTTGTAGTGCGCCTCCGGCAGGTCCGGGGCGAGGCCGACGGCTTCGCGTGCACTGGCTTCGGCCTCGGCATGCCGGCCCAGTTCGCGCAGCGCATTGGCAAGGTTGGAGTGGGCGACGGCCGCGGCCGGTTCGAGCGCAACCGTTCTGCGAAAACACGCCTCCGCCTCGGCACTGCGACCGAGGGACATCAGGACGTTACCCAGGTTGTTGTGCGCCGCAGGCGACCCCGGCGCCGCTGCGATTGCGCGGCGATACATGGCGGCCGCCTCGTCCAGACGCCCCATCTTCTGCAGCAGGCCGCCCGCATTCATCAGCGCGCCTTCGTAGCCTTGGCGCTGCGCGATGGCGCGCTCGAGGGATTGCAGGGCTTCGGCATCGCGCCCGAGCGCTTCGAGCGCGTCGGCGTACGCAACGCAGGCCTCCGGGAACGGCTCGCGCAGGCGCACCGCTTCGCGGAACCGGGCCGCCGCCTCGCCAAACCTGCCTTCGGCAAGGACCAGCAGGCCGAGGTTGAAGTAGGCTGCCGCGTTGCAGGCATCGGCCTCGATGGCCAGCCGGTAGCATCGGCCGGCATCGTCCACCCGGCCCGCTTCTTCCATCTCGATGCCGCGCTCGACGAGTTCCTGCGCCGACGCTTCGTCGCGGCCCATCAGTTCGCGGATCCAGGAGTTCACGCGAATGCGCCTTCCGCGCTAGCCGAGTTCCGGTCCGGCGATCGCGAACAGCCGCGTGACGTCGTTGAACGGTTCCCGGCGCTCGAGGAGCATGCGGGTATAGGGCCGCTGAAGGCTGAACCCGGCCGTGCGCAGCCATTCGCCCACGGCCGCGTGCTGCGCCGGCATGTCGAGGAACACCGGCGCGGGCACCACTGCAAGCGCCCTCGCCAGCAACGCGACCGCGGTCATTTCCGAGTCCGCGACGCAGGGGCCGAGGTCGCTCGCGAGGCGCCCGTCGCGCCCAAGCAGGAACCCGGTGATGCGGCCGCCCTTCTCGGCCACCATCGCAGCCTGCGGCAGGCGCGCTCGCAACGCAGCGATCAGGTCGCTGCGGTCGGCGCGAAACGCCTCGGCATCCAGCGCGCACACCGCGTGCCAATCCGCGTCGGTCATTGGCCGCACCGCCACCGGTGGCGCGGCAGGCAACCTCGGCGGCGCCAGGCATTGCATGCGTTCGATGCCCCAGGTGTCCTGGAACCCCAGCAACCGGTAGACCTCGCGGCCCGCAGGCGTCGCGTCGAGGATTGCGACCAGCCCGCGCGATTCGAGCACCTTCATGGCCGAGGCCATCAGGCGCGTGGCGAGGCCCTTGCGCCGGTGCGATTCGGTGACCAGCACCATGCTGATCCAGCCGAAACCGCCGCTGTCGAACGGCAGCGCAAGCGAGGTGGCGACCAGCCTGCCTTGCGGGTCGACGAGCCCGAACCCTTCGCCCAGCGCGAGCATCGTGCGCCAGTCGGCCGCGGTCTGGTTCCAGCGCACTTCCTCGACCAGCGCAACACAACCCGGGATGTGCTCCTCCGACAGGCGGACTTCCGCCAGCCCGTCGCCATCGGCCGCCGGCCGACCTGTGGTGCCCGGGCTGCTAGTACTTCCCATCGCGGGTAGAGAAATGCGTGTCCTTGCCCAGGCTGGGCAGGCCGCGCTGGATCCAGTCGGCGACCCAATCGATCATCCTTGCCAGCGGGATCGAGGTCGCCCCGAACATCTCTTGCGTCAAGGCGGTGTCGACCAGCAGCGCGGTCTGCTCTTCGCTGCCGGTCACTTCCGCGGTCCTGCCAAACCGCTTGCCGAATTCGGCGGCGAGCCAGCGCACGCTGACGACTTCCGGTCCCGACACGTTGTAGGCGGTAGCCGGCGTCGTGGCGTGCGCGAGCAGGCGCAGCGCCTGCTCGTTGGCCTCGCCCTGCCAGATCACGTTGACATGCCCCATGGTCACGTCGACCGGCTTGCCGGCGTACACCTTGGTCGCCACATCGTGCAGCACGCCGTAGCGCATGTCGATCGCGTATTCCAGCCGCATCAGCGCCGCCCGGCTGCCGTACTTGCGCGAGGCGTACTCGAACATCATTTCGCGCCCGACACACGAACTGGCGTAGTCGCCCGGCGCGGGCAGGCGCGGCACCGCCTCGGTCGCGCCGCGGCCGTTGACGTCCACGAACGGATAGACGCATGCGGTCGAGAACACGGTAAACCGCGCGGCCTTGAACGTCTCGGCCACCATGAAAGGCACGGCTACGTTCATGGCCCAGGTGAAATCCGGGTTCCCGGCCGCGCCGAACTTGTGGCCGGCCATGAACACGATGTTCTCGATGGCCGGCAGCTTCTCCAGCGACGCGCGGTCGAGCAGGTCGCACGCGATGCACTCGACTCCCTGCGATTCGAGCCGCGCCCGCAAGCCCTTCTCGGAGAACCGCGCGACACCGATCACGCGCTTTCCCGGCGCAGCACGCTTGGCCATGCGCGCGAGCGTCGGGCCCATCTTGCCGCCGACGCCGAGCACCATGAGGTCGCCGGTCAGCGCGCCGAGGTCGCGTTCCAGCGCAGGCGTGGGCGTGGTCATGAAATCCTCGAGCGCCTCGGCGTCCGCGAACCCGTTGGGGAGTGTGGCCATGTCGTGTGAACCTGTCGGTGGATTGCGCAATGGGCGAATCGATGCGCTGATTATAATCGGCGCACTGCAATCGGCAGGAACGCACAGGAGCACCGATGAGCAAGCCCGCCCGCATCCAGACCACCGTCGTGGGCTCGTACCCGATCCCGGAATGGCTGGTCGCCCTTCCTTCGGAACAGGCGCTGATCGACGCCACGCGGGTCGTGATCGGCACGCAGGAGCAGGCCGGCATCGACCTGGTGTGCGACGGCGAGCTCTATCGCTTCGACGTGAACCATCCCGAGACCAACGGGATGATCGAGTACTTCGTGCGCCCGATGCAGGGCGTGCGCACCGAGATCAGCTTCGACGAACTGTTCCTCTACCGCCGCGATTCGGGCATGCGTTTCCGCACGCGCCCGCCCGGATTGGTCGACGGCAAGGTCGGCGGCGGGACGCTCGACCTGCCTCTCGCGTGCGCGCGCGCCAAGGGCCTCGCCTCGAAGCCGCTGAAGTTCACGATCACCGGGCCGCACATGCTGGCCAAGACGCTGCTCGACAAGCACTACAAGAGCCCGGAAAAGCTCGCGATGGCGATCGCGGACGCACTTGCCAAGCAGGTGCGGCACCTGAATGCGGACGTGATCCAGCTGGACGAAGCCAACCTGCCCGGGCATCCCGGCGAGTGGAAGTGGGCCGCAGAAGCGATCAACCGCGTGCTCGATGCGGTGCCCAGGGGCGCAAAAGGCGCGGTGCACCTGTGTTTCGGCAACTATGGCGGGCAGAGCATCCAGCGCGGCAACTGGGGCAAGCTGATGAAGTACCTCAATGCGCTGCATGTCGACCATATCGTCATGGAAAACGCGCACCGGCCGCCCGAGGAACTGGCGGTCTTCAGGGACCTGCGCAAGGAGATCGGCATGGGCCTGGGCGTGGTCGACATCAAGAAGACCACGGTCGAATCGGCCGACGAGATCGCGCGCGCGATCGAGCGCGCCGACAAGGCGATCGGCCGCGGCCGCGTCAGGTACATCCACCCGGACTGCGGGTTCTGGATGCTCAAGCGCAACATGGCCGACGGCAAGATCCGCGCCCTCGTCGCCGGCCGCGACTTGTACGAAGGCCGCGGAAGAGCTTAGCTTTTACGGGATTCGCCCACCTTCACGATCTTCATCGTGTTGGTGCCGCCGGCCATGCCGATCGGCTCGCCGATCGTCAGGACGATCAGGTCGCCGTCCTCGACCACGCCGTTGGCCTTGAGCACGTTCTCGGCTTCCTGCAGCAGTTCCTCGCGGTCGTGGCCCACGTACTTCACGACCAGCGGGTAGGTGTCCCGGAACAGCGAGACGCGGTAGCGGGTCGCGGTCTGCGCGGTCAGGGCGTAGATCGGCACGCCGCAGTTCAGGCGGCTCATCCACAGGGCGGTCGATCCGGATTCGGTCAGCGACGCGATCGCCTTGACCTTGAGGTGGAACGCGGTGAACAGCGCCGCCATCGCGATCGACTGGTCGACCCGCGTGAACAGGCGGTTGAGGAAATCCTGGTCGAGGTTGACCGGTTGCGACTGCTCGGCTTCGATGCAGATGCGGTCCATCGCCTCGATCGCCTCCACCGGGTAACGGCCGCTGGCCGATTCGGCCGACAGCATCACCGCGTCGGTCCCGTCGAGCACCGCGTTGGCCACGTCGGAGACCTCGGCGCGCGTGGGGATCGGGCTTGCGATCATCGACTCCATCATCTGGGTGGCGGTGATCGTGATCTTGTTGTGCTCGCGCGCCATGCGGATCATGCGCTTTTGCAGTGCGGGCACCGACGCGTCGCCGACCTCGACGGCGAGGTCGCCGCGCGCCACCATGATGCCGTCGCAGGCCTTCATGATGTCTTCAA
>CAZREB010000007.1:0-279603 GCA_964599095.1 uncultured Bordetella sp. | reverse complement strand
CCAACTGACCGTATCCGGCATGCTTGCGCACGTCGGATACGATCCTGTTCGTTAGTTTGCGCGGCCAACCGGACCCGGGGAGGGTCAATGGGCGGTATAAACACCAACATGGCCAGCGAGTTCTGGTTTTTCAGCCAGCTCCATCGCCTAGGCTATGAGGCTTACATAACCCTTGGAAACACCAAGGCAGTTGACCTCATGGTTGCTCTAAACGACCAGAATCGCACTCAATTGACTTTCGATGTGAAAGGCAAGGAATCATTTCGCGCTGGCGGCTACAACTATTTGCCGCCCCCACCGTATAAGGCGAACCACTTCTTTGCATTTGTCGGCTTAGAGATTAGTCGCCGCGGCAAACACATTTCTTTTGCGCAGCCCGAGCCGCTGTGCTTCATCCTTGAAGCAAAAGACCTCACCTCAATCGCGGGCCCTTGGAAATCAAAGCACGGAACCTCCCAGGGCTTCGGGTTCACGCCGTGGCTCCTTGCCTATCTGAAAAGTGGCGGTACCACAAAATGTCCAACAAAAGGGCTCGCCGCCTTTCAAGCGAAGTTCTGTCCGTCCGGCATCAACTTTGCGAAATACAAAAAATCAATACTGACTCTAGAAGACTTCGAGTCGCGTTACCACGGGGACAAATAGGGGGACAACCGATGTTAAAGATCCAAGAATTTTCGCTGGCTGCGCTGTTCGCAATTGCTCTAAGCGGTTGCGGAATGTCGAATGAAGAAATTGGAAAGAACGTAGCGGCGTCAATGCAGCAGAAGTTCGACTCCGATCCTGAATTCAAATCCTATCGATTGAAAGTAAACGGCATACAGGTCTTAAAGCAGGGAGACAAGTACAAAGGAATGGCGCAGATTGCGCACGCCGGCGAAAATCATGATGTCCCAGTAGACATAGCCGTCGATGGAAGTAATTTCGTGTGGGAGGTGCAGCCCACTGGCTTCGGTTTTCTCGCGCAAGCCCGCATGCAGAATATTTCCAAAGAGGTTGCCACAGACGCAGTCAATCAGTATCAGATGACAGCCCGCCAAGGCAATCCGATCCAGTTGTGCGTGCAAGCTGGGTTGGTTGTGGCTTCGTATTTGCAGGCCAATGACGAGCCAAATTATCGGCGCTGGCAGCAGATTGAACGAGCAGATTGCGCAAGGGCTGGCATAGTGAAGTAGCGCAATTGAAAGCGCAAACTAACCCCGCAGCCCACTCGGACGCGCGCGCGAGCGCGGTGCCATATCAGTCGCCCTCGGTTGCGCGCGCCGGTGGCTGCGAACGTTAAGGCGCACGTGATCTATCTCACCGAGAAACACTACGCTGCGATCGGGCGTGTAATGGTTGAGAGCTGCACGTTGGACCGCGAGGTGAGAGAGTACTTAACGCGGCTTGGCTGTCCTCCGACAGATCGGACCACGCTCGGGCCAAAACTGCAGCTACTCAAGGTCGAGCTTGGATCACGTTCCGCAAATATTCAGGGCAAGACGGAATTCGACTATGCCTTCCGTAAGATCGGTGACCTTATAGATCAACGAAATGCTGTTGCACACGGGGTATGGATACCTGATCCCAACCCGAGCGCACACATCGCCTCAATCGCTCGAGGACGACGCACTTCGGTCCATGCTAGTGATATCGACGCCATTGCTGGCAGACTTCGCGTCGCCCGAAAGCTCTTGCTACGACTGTGCCATGAACACTGCCCCGTGGCTGCCGGGCACAAGAAATCTCCGGCAGCATCTGTTTCTAAACTGAAGCAACAGCTTCAATAGATACGACGGTGCGCACTAACCACACGCCCACGTGGTCGCGCCAGAACGGCGTCTTAATTGCGTACACCGCGCGGGCGCGCGCCGGTGGGCGTGGTAGTTATTGATGACGGGACCATGAGAGATCCACTAAATGGCTTTGTCTGGTCTTCTCTGTATCGACGCTACGATGACCGATGCTTGGGTTACGACCGAACATCCGTGTTCCTTTCTTCTCTCGAATCTGATCGACCAAAAAGTGATCGGGCGCTGTATTACCAGTTGCTCGATATCTTTTCGGAAGCCGGGCGAAAATCAATCACCGACCCTCTTGGCAAATACGAAGCATTGCTTTTCTGGAAGCTGTACTCTCAAAGCACGGCTTCCTACAACCTAGATAAGTGGTTGCGGCAGGATGTTTCAGCACGAATGAGTGCTCAGGAGAGACTGCTCCGGCTACTGCAAGAAATGCCGGCCTCCCTAGAGAGAAGTCCCCGCGCGATAGTCGAGCGGGTGAAGTGGCTTGGGGAATTTCAGCTCCCCGGTATGGCCAGTCCCACTACACTTCCCGTCAGGACGACCTTCCTTCATTTCTTCTATCCGGCTGTCGTGCCGATCTTTGATCAGATGGTACTCAAAGCCGTTGGAGCCTGGGCCAAAGACGCCAATCACAAAACCAGTGTTCTTATGGAGTACTTGCCGTTTGCCTGGGAACTCGCGGAGAAATATGCACAACAGGCTTCCAGTTTTACAAGAGAGGGCCCAATTCGCGTGATTGACATGGCTCTTTGGGTAAGTCGAGGAAACGAGGGATGAGCGCTTTCATGTTTAACTACAGGTGGTGCCTATGGGCCGCCAGTGCCGCTCGCGTCCTAGGGTATGTGCGTGCCCGCGGCACACCAACACGGTAGGCGCCACAAGCTGTGCCCCGCCAGTTTCAGCGATGAAGGAGTCCCATGAGCGCAACTGAAATCAAAGTCGGCCAGCTTGGCATCAACTACATCGTCGACGGCTCGAAGACAGGGAGCATCGGAATGTTCGAACTGACCGTACCTCCGGGCTCGAACGTTCCTCCGCCGCACAGCCACTCCAACAACGAAGAGTGCGTATATGTTCTGAAGGGAACTCTTCGCTACACGGTTGGATCCGAAACACGCGATCTGACCCCGGGCCAAAGCATGAGTACGCCCAAGGGCGTGGTTCACGGCTTTTCGAACCCATTCACCGATACCGCCACTGCTTTGATCGTCCTCTCCCCGGACATCGGAGCCCAGTACTTCAAAGACGTGGCCGCTGTTGTAAATGCCGGAGGGCCGCCGGACAGGGCGGCCCTGCTGTCCGTGATGTCCAGGTACGGGCTTGTCCCGGCCGCTCCGAAGTAATGCCCAATCCGGCTGCTTCGGGCCAGCGGCTCCTACGTTGCACAGACTAGGAATCTGCAATTCGGTTATGAGGGCCTCGAGGAAATGGGTTGTAGCAGCCCCGATCAGGACGGGCATCCTCAGCTTGATCCTGACGTTGCTCACCGCCCTGCCGCTCGTCGCCGACGCGCAGCCGGCACGGAACGCGCCCAAGGTTGCATATCTGAGCTCCGCCTCCGCGAAAAGCTCGACGATCGAAGCCTTTCGGCAAGGGTTACGCGATCTCGGTTATGTCGAAGGTCGCACCATCCTGACTGAATACCGGTGGGCAGACGGGCGGGTCGACCGCCTCCCTGCTCTCGCGGCCGGGCTGGTCCAACTCGGGGTGAACGTCATCGTCGCGTCGAACACGCCGGCAGCCCTGGCAGCAAAGAAAGCGACGAGCACGATCCCCATCATCCTCGTGACAAGCGGCGATCCTGTGGGATCGGGACTCGTCGCCAGCCTGGCACGGCCGGGCGGGAACGTCACAGGGCTGAGCCTGACGCCGACTCCCGCGATCAGCGGCAAGCAGCTGGAGTTGCTCAAGGACGCATTCCCGGCACTCACCCATGTAGCGGTGCTGGCCAATCCCGCGAACTCGCCGACGGCCGGCCTCGTGAAGGAGGTCGAACTCGCTGCCCGATCGCTTGGACTGCGGCTTCGCGTCGTGCAAGTGCGGGAACCGAAAGAACTCGATAACGCGTTCGCCACGATGAAGAACGAACGCGTCCCGGCTCTTCTGGTGATCGCCGACCCCTTGGTCAGTGACAACCGGGACCGGATCGTGGCGTTCGCTGCAAAGAACCGGCTCCCCGCAATCTACCCATACAGGCTGTTCGCGGACGCGGGCGGCCTGATGTCGTACGGCGCGGATGTCTCCGACTTGAACCGGCGTGCGGCGACCTATGTCGACCGGATCCTCAAGGGCGCCAAGCCCGCCGAGCTGCCCATCGAGCAGCCCGCCAAGTTCGAGCTGGTGGTGAACCTCAAGACCGCGAAGGCGCTCGGGCTGACGATCCCGCAGTCCCTGCTGCTGCGGGCCGACCACGTAATCCAATGATCACGCGGAGGCAAGCAATAGTCGGCGCCGTATCCCTCGCCTTCTCGGCGCGAGCGGCCGCGCAGTCGCGAACGCGTCGCGTGGGCTTCGTCGCCATTTCGGAGACTCTGAACCCGATCCACGCGTTCACGGCCGGTCTCGCGGAACTGGGCTACCGGGACGGGCAAAACCTCGTCGTCGAGCGCCTGTACACGGAAGGAAGGCCGGAGCGATTGCCGGCGCTGGCAAAGGAGCTGGCCAATCTGGGCGTCGAAGTAGTCGTCGTCGGCGGCGAAGAACCCGCATTGGCGCTCAAGGCGGCGAAGTCGAGTCTGCCGGTTGTGCTGGCGTGGTCGTTCGACCCGGTCGGCTACGGACTGGCGGCGAGCCTCGCACGCCCGGTGGGAAACGTCACCGGCCTGACCTGGGACGTGGGCACGGAGCAAGTGACCAAGCGGCTCCAGATCTTCAAGGAAACGGTTCCGTCGATGTCCCGCATCTGCGTGATCTGGGATCCGACCTTTCCGGGTGTGGCCGCGTACTGGCCGCACGTGAGAGCTGCGGCGAAAACTCTCGGCATCGAGATCACTGCGGTGGAAGTGCGTACGCAGGGCGAAGTCACGGCGGCCCTCGAGGGCATTCGCAGGAACCGTCCGGGCGCGTTGTTCGTCTGGGGCGGTTCGGCCACGTTCCCGCGCTTCAAACAGATTACGGAATTCGCCATCCAGGAACGGCTTCCGGCGTTCTCAGCCGGCACGCAGGACGTCGACAGGGGATACCTGATGGCGTATTCGGCCAGCGGCCAGGATCTGTACCGGCGCGCCGCCGGCTTCGTGGACAGGATCCTCAAGGGTGCGAAACCCGGCGACCTCCCGATCGAACTGCCGATCAAGTTCGAGCTTGCAGTCAACCTGAAGACTGCCAGGGCGATCGGCCTGGCGATTCCGCCTTCGATCCTCCTGCGCGTGGACCGTGTCGTCGAATGAGGGGACAGCGGTCGTTGGCCGTAAGCAGGGTACCGATGTCGGAGGATTGGTGATTGCGGCGGCTTGCCACCCAACTGCGCCACGCGAACCGTCGCGCCGGAAGCGGTGCGCGATTCACGGCGAATGTTGGGCCACACAATCACGCTTTACGGTAATCACGCGTCGCGTTATTATAATGCATGATCAAGTCGTTTGCTTGCACCGAAACGGAATCGCTGTCTAAAGGCGAACGAGTTCCGCGATTTGTGAATATCGCGACCGTGGCGCAGCGGAAACTCCGGCAGCTTCAAATTGCCGGCCAGCTGAACGATTTGCGGGTGCCCCCTGGCAATCGCCTCGAAGCGCTTGCGGGCGACCGAAAAGGGCAACACAGCGTTCGCGTCAACGATCAGTGGCGGATATGTTTCCGCTGGACTGACGCAGGCGTTGAAGATGTCGAGATAGTGGATTACCACTGAAGAGAGACTTGGATGCGCAAACTAAAACCTGTCACACCCGGCGAACTGCTGTTGGAGGAGTTTCTGAAGCCCATGGGCATTAGCCAGTATCGCCTCGCGAAGGAAATCAGCGTTCCCGCCCAGCGTATTGGCGATATTGTTGCGGGGAAACGCAGCGTTACCGCAGATACTGATTTGCGGCTCTGCAGATTTTTTGGTTTGTCCAACGGCTATTGGCTCCGCGCTCAGGCCGCTTATGACACTGAGGTCGCTGAGCGCGCAATCGGTCCAAAGCTGGTGAAAATCCGGCCTTGGTCATCGAATGTGGCCCAACAAGCCGTCGCAACGAACGCGCCAAAAGCAGCGCGCCGTTGAACGCAACGTTGCATGCCGCGACATAGCCTCCGTGCCTCCCGCACCACTCCCATCCGCGGAACTCGAGGCTACGCCGACAACCCCGCAGCACTCATCGCCCGCTACGAGTCGCTCACCTTCCTGCAAAAGCACGAATCCGCCCTCCACCTGATCCCGACCGAGCCTTGCGCGGTCCTGGACATAGGCGCCGGCACAGGCGCGGACGCGGCATGGCTGGCGGCGCAAGGACACCGGGTCGTGGCGGTAGAGCCGACCGCCGCGCTGCGCGAGTACGGCGTCGAGCATCATCGCTCGCCGCGGATCGAGTGGATCGACGACGCGCTCCCCCGCCTTGAAAAATTGTCCGGTCGTGCGAGCGAATTCGGGCTGGTCATGCTCACGGCCGTGTGGATGCACCTCGATGAGCAGGAGCGCCGCGATGCAATGCCGGTTGTAGCATCGTTGTTGGCGCCGGGCGGGACGCTCGTCATGACGCTCCGCCACGGCCCGGTGCCGGCCGGGCGCACGATGTTCGAGGTCACGGCGCAGGAGACAGTCGCCCTCGCCCAGACCCAGGGGCTCGACTGCGTCCTCGATCTCCACGGAGAGTCCCGGTTCGCAGCCAACCGGGACGCAGGCGTGACCTGGTCCCGTCTGGCATTCACGCGCAGGCCCGCAACGCCGCCGCCGGAGCGGTCGCCCGGCGGCGGCGCTTGAGGCAAACTCCCGGCAACCCCATCCATCCCGCGGGAGGACCGGAAATGAACTACCCCGTTTACGCCCGGAACCCCTTCAACGCCTCGAACCGGGACGAAAACATGGCGCATGCGCGCAGGTCGGCCAAGGAGGGCCAAGCGCACCGCGGCCGGGCCGTCGCGCCGGGCAGGTTTTGCGACGACAAGCTCGAGGACCTGCCGGGCCTCCTCAACGCCAGCGCCGACAATTCGTAGCCGAGGTTCCCATGGCCTTCGACGAACAACTTGCCGGGCGGTTGAGGCACGCGCTCCGCTCCCGGCCCGGAATCACCGAGCGCAGGATGTTCGGCGGGCTCGCCTTCCTGTTCCGCGGGCACATGTTCATCGGCATCACCGGGAACGTGCTGATGGCCCGGGTCGGCCCCGATGCCTACGAGAAGGCGCTGTCGCGTCCTCACGCCCGGGTCATGGATTTCACCGGCAAACCGATGAAGGGCTATGTCTTCGTCGACCCTGCCGGCTTCGAAAAGGCGCGCGACCTGTCGGACTGGGTGCGGCGATGCCTCGCCTTCGTGCAAACGCTGCCGCCGAAGCAGGCGAAGTGAAGCTCCCGGGCAACGCACGGGGAGGCGCGGCCCGGATCGGCAAGGTCGCGGCTGCGCTCCTGCCCCTCCTCCTCGCCGCCTGCGCCCTCCTCGACCAGCCGCGGCCCGACCCCGCGGTCGCGACCTGGTACACTCGGTGGGCGATCGCGTCCTTCCCGGTCGCGGTCGGGCTGGTCTTCCAGGCGATCACGCTCCTGGTGATCTTCGCGTTCATCCGCGACTGCATCCGGAAAGGGAAATACTCGCGCATGTCGGGCTTCCCGCTGGCCGGGCCGATCTTCATCGATTTCGGGCTGTGGCTGTCGCCCTCGGACTTCACGGCGCCGGGCTACCTGGTGCCGTGGCTCGTCGAGTTCCTGGCGACCGGCATCGCGATCGCGGTCCGCAGAAAGACCCGCGCCACGCCGGCCTGACCGCCGCGCCGCGGGGATCCGGCCTACCCGGCAAGCCCCGAGAAGAAGCGCTCCATCAGCGGCCCGATGCGCTGCAGCTCGCCCCGGTGCATCTCCGCGAGCCGGGCAAGCAGCTGGCGGCCGCACAGGGTCAGGCGCAGCTCGACCTTGCGCTTGTCGGTGCGCGAAACCCTGCGCTCCACGAGCCCGACTTCGGCCAGCCGGTCCGCCAGCCCGACGGCGCTGTTGTGCTTGATCATCAGCTGTTCCGCCAGGCCGGCGATCGTGACCTTCTGCCCGCGCGGGCAGGCCCGCAGCACGAGCATCGCCTGGTAGTGGCGTGAAGTCAGGCCGGCCTCGGCGGCCGCCTGGTCGCTGAAGCGCAGGAATTCGCGCAGCGACCTGCGGAATCCCGCCAGCTGGGCGTAGTCGCGCGTCGCCAGCCTGAACCGCCTCTCGGCACGCCTCAATTCCATTGCAGCTTTTCTCCCCGCCGCCGTTTTACCACGGATGCCGGAATGCAATTTGAATCGTTATACGATATATTCATTACATATCGCAATGCGATATTCGAGCGAACAACCACGGAGGAGGTGTTTCCATGCAGGACGACAACCAGCAGCACGATCGCGGCCGCCGCGATTTCGTGCTTACCAGCCTCGGCGTCGCGGGCGGCCTCGCCCTGTCGCCGGGATTCGCGTCGCGGGCCTTCGCGGCGGACAAGCCGCCGATCGGCACCTGGCCGGCCGGCTCGACGGGAAGCTCGGTCTTCATCGGCGTCTCGGTGCCGCGCACCGGGACCTATGCGCTGCAGGGCGAGGACGAGCTCAAGGGCTACCAGCTCGCGGTGGAGCACATCAATACCGGCCACGAGCTGATCCGCAAGATCTCCCCCAGGACCAAGAAGGGCGTGCTCGGCAAGGAGGTCAAGATCGGCATCGCCGACTCCGCCGCCAAGCCGAACGACGCGGTGCAGGCGCAGCAGCGCTTCATCACCGAGAACAAGGCGGTGCTGATGACAGGCTCGACCTCGAGCGCGGTCGCGGTGGCGCTGAACAAGCTCGCCCAGCGCGAGAAGGTGCTCTACGTGGCCGGCATCTCCGGCTCGAACGACACCACCGGCAAGGACTGCGTGCGCTACGGCTTTCGCCAGTGCTTCTACGGGCAGACGGCCGCGGCCGGCATCGGCCCGATCGTGGTGAAGGCCTTCGGCAAGAACAAGAAGGCCGCCTACATGACGCCGGACTACACCTACGGGCACACGGTCACCAAGTCGATGCAGGACTACCTCGCCACCGCGGGATGGACGACGGCCACCAACCAGGTGTCGCCGCTCGGCGCGCCGGATTTCTCGTCTTACCTGCTCAACGTGGCCAACTCCGGCGCCGACGTGGTGATCAACGTCAACTGGGGCCACGACGCGGTGCTGTCGATCCAGCAGGCCAAGCAGTTCGGCATCCTCGACAAGATGAAGCTGGTGGTGCCCTACCAGGTGCCCTTCCTCGCGCGCGAAGTCGGCGGCGGCCTGATGGCCGGCGTGTACGCGGCCACCGATTTCTGGTGGACGATCCAGGACAAGTACCCGCTCGCCAAGATGTTCGTCGAGACGTTCGAGAAGAAGTTCGGCTACAAGCCCGAATGGGGCGCCGAGAACGCCTACATGGAATTCGCCCTGTGGGCCGAGGCGGTCGAGAACGCCGGCACCTTCTACCCGCCCGACGTCATCAAGTCCTACGAGGCCGGCCGCAAGATCCAGTCGCTGGTCGGCGAGGTGTACTGGCGGGCGGAGGACCACCAGCTCGTCAGGCCGGTCTTCATCGTCAAGGGCAAGGCGCCCAAGGACATGAAGGGCAAGGAGGACTTCTACGAGGTCGTCGAGATCCTGCCCGGCGCGCCGCTGATGCAGAAGCCCGACGCGTTCGGCTGCAACCCGGGCTCGTATACCTGAGCCCCGTCGGCGTCTCCCGGCTCCACGGACGGCTCCCCGCATCCGTGGCGTCCGGCTTCCGGCGGCCCGGGCGACCGGCCCGGGCCGCCGCCTTTCTCGATTGTCCCGATGGTCAACTGGCCTAATTTCCTCTCGCAACTGTTCAACGGCCTGGTGCTCGGCGCGCTGCTCGCGCTGATCAGCTCCGGGCTGACGATCATCTACGGCACGCTCGGCGTGCTGAATCTCGCGCACGGCGCGATGTTCATGCTCGGCGGCTACGCGGGCTACATGGCGTTCCAGGCGAGCGGCTCCTTCGTCGTGGCGGTCATTGCCGGCACGCTCTTCCTGCTGGTGGTCGGCCTGCTGATGGAGCGCCTCGTGATCCGGCACTTCTACAGCCGCCCGCACGAAGACCAGCTGCTGCTCACGTTCGGGCTGTCGATCTGCATCGTCGAGATCGTCCGCTTCTTCTTTTCGAGCCAGTCGCAGACCGTGCCGCCGCCCAGCCTGTTCTCGGGGGTGACGTCGCTCGGCATCATGCTCTACCCGACCTACCGCCTGGCGCTGGTGGGCATCGTGGCGGTGGCGCTGCTCGCGCTCTATTTCGTCCTCTACCGCACGCGCCTGGGCATGATCGTCCGCGCCGGGATCGAGGACCCGGTGATGGTCGACTCGCTCGGCATCGACGTCTACCGCGTGTTCATGATCGTGTTCGGCATCGGCTCGATGGCCGCCGGGTTCGCGGGCATCGTCAACGCGCCGGTGGTCTCGATCACCCCCGACGTCGGCGAGGCGATCCTGGTGCAGACCTTCGTCGTCGTGGTGATAGGCGGCGTCGGCTCGTTCCCGGGCGCGGTGCTCGGCGGGCTGATCGCCGGCGAGATCATCAGCCTCACGTCCATGGTCAACCCCGGCTATGCGTACGTCATGCTGTTCGCGGCGATGACGCTGGTGCTGCTGGTGCGGCCGCACGGCCTGCTCGGCACCCGGGGGCGCGAATGATCGCGCGCGCTTTCGCCAAGTACCCGTTCGCGGTCGAGGGCGTCACGGCGCTGTGCCTGATCGCGGTGCCCTTCGTGCTGCCCTACCTCGATGCCGCGCCGAACACGGTCAACCGCATCCTCGTCTGGGGGCTGTTCGGCATCGGGTTCGACATCCTGTTCGGCTACACCGGGCTGCTTTCGTTCGGCCAGTCGGCCTTCTACGGCACCGGCGGATTCGTCGCCGCCTACCTGCTGACGAAGGCGGGGTTCCCGCACGTGATCACCGCGCTCTTGATCGGCATGGTGGTGGCCGCGGTGGTCGGCTATTTGATCGGGCTGCTTGCATTGCGCCGCACCGGGATCTATTTCGCGATGATCACGGTCGCGATCGCGGAGATCTTCTTCTTCGTCGAATTCAACCCGTTGTCTGCATGGACCGGCGGGGAGAACGGCCTGCCCGGGGTGCCGACGCCAAGCCTCTACCTCGGTTTCACCACGCTGCATTTCACCAGCGGCTGGGCGCTCTACCCCTTCCTCGCGTTCTGCTACTTCATCGGCATCGTGATCGCGCTGCGCATCGTGCGCTCGCCGGTAGGCGCAATCTTCACCGCGATCCGCGAAAATCCGCTGCGCGCCGCCGCGGTAGGGCACAGCGTGCAGGGCTACAAGATCGCCGCCTTCGTGATTGCGGCGGCCTACGCCGGCCTCGCGGGCGGCCTGCTAGGCGTGATGCAGGCCTTCATGCCGCCGGACGCCTTCATGTTCGATACCTCCGGGCAGCTCATCATGCAGACCGCCATCGGCGGGCGCGGCACGCTGTTCGGCCCGCTGGTCGGCGCCGCGGTCTGGCTCTTCCTGCAGGATTTCCTGCAGGCGACGCTGGGCCTGGGCGCGGCCTGGAAACTGGTGCTGGGCCTGGTCTTCGTGCTGCTGGTCTGCTTCCTGCGCCAGGGGATCATCGGCGGGATCCGGGACCTCTACTGGCTGCTCACCGGCAAGGCCAGAGCGCCGGCGGAACCCGAACCGGCCGCCGCACAGACCGGCCTCACCGCGGAGGAGGAAGAGCGCCTCGCGGCGCAGGCGATCGCCGCCCGCGGCGAACCCAAGGTCCTGCCGATGGCGGTGCGCCACCCGGTGCCGCAGGGTTACAAGGGCCCGATCCTGCAGGCGAGCGGACTGACCAGGCATTACGGCGGCGTGATCGCGAATGCGGACATCGACTTCTCCGTGAACCAGGGCGAGCTGCGCGGCATCATCGGCCCGAACGGCGCCGGCAAGTCGACCTTCTTCAAGATGCTCACCTGCGAGGTGAAGCCCACTTCGGGCCGGATCCTGTTCGAGGGCCGCGACATCACCGGCATGGACGTGACCGATGTTTGCCAGCTCGGCCTGACCAAGAGCTACCAGGTCAACCAGCTCTTCAACCGCCTGACGGTGCGCCAGAACCTGACGATCGCCGCGCTGGCCGAGTTGCGCGGCAGGTTCCGCCTCGACATGCTCAAGGGGCTGTCGAAGATTCCCGGGCTCGACGAGCAGGTGGAGCACACGCTCGAGCTGGTAAACCTCAAGGAGCGCCCGGACACGCTCGTCTCGCAGCTGGCCTATGGCGAGAAGCGCCGGCTCGAGATCGGCCTTGCCCTCGCCTCCTCGCCGACCCTGCTGCTGCTGGACGAGCCGCTCGCCGGCATGAGCCCGCGCGAGCGGGTCGAGACGGTCGCGCTGCTCAAGTCGATCAGCCGCGGCCGCACGATGATCGTGATCGACCACGACATGGACGCGCTGTTCGAGCTGGCCGAGCGGATCACCGTGCTGCAGGAAGGCCGCGTGCTGGTCGAAGGCACGCCGGCCGAGATCAAGGCCGACGCGATGGTGCAGGAAGCCTACCTCGGCGGCGTGCACGAGGAGGCCGCCGCATGAGCCTGCTCGAGGTCAGGGGCCTGAACAGCTATTACGGGGACTCGCACATCCTCTTCGACGTCTCGCTGCGGGTCGAGAAGAACGAGGTGGTCGCGCTGCTCGGGCGCAACGGCGCGGGCAAGAGCACGACGTTGAAGAGCCTGATGGGGGTCGTGACGCCGCGCACCGGCTCGGTCGTCCTCGACGGGGTCGAGATCGCCGGCAGGAAGAGCCATGCGATCGCGCAGGCCGGCATGCAGCTGGTGCACGAGGAACGCCGCATCTTCGGCAGCCTCAGCGTCGAGGAGAACCTCGTGCTCGCCGGCCTGACGGCGGCGTCGAAGTGGCCGATCGAACGCATCTACCGGATGTTCCCCCGCCTGAAGGAGCGGCGCACCAGCCGCGGCACGGATCTCTCGGGCGGCGAGCAGCAGATGCTCGCGATCGCGCGCGCGCTTGTCCGCGACCCGAAGATCATCCTGCTCGACGAGCCGTTCGAGGGGCTCGCGCCGGTGATCGTGCAGCACCTGATGGCGACCTGCCGCGAGCTGGCGGCCGCCGGGCAGACCATCGTGCTGGTGGAACAGAACCTCGCGGCGACGCTTGCGCTTGCGCAGCGCGTCTACCTGATCAACAACGGCCACGTCGTGCACGAAGGGCCGGCGCAGGAGATCAGGGCGCAGCCGCACCTGCTGCAGCGTTACCTCGGGGTGTAAGTCCGGCGGTCCCGGGTCGCGGCGCGTGCGCTACGGGCAGGCACAGGCGAAATGCCGGTCGCCGAACACCGCGTCGACGCGCTTGACCGGCGGCCAGTACTTGTCGGTACCCGGCGAGGCGATCGGATAGGCGGCCTCGGCGCGGCTGTAGGGATGGCGCCAGTCTCCCGCGAGTTCCGCCGCGGTGTGCGGCGCATTGCGGATCGGGTTGTCGTCGCGCGGCCAGGCGCCGGAGGCGATCTTTGCCAGCTCTGCGTGGATCGCGATCATCGCCGCGCAGAACCGGTCGAGTTCCGCCCGGGGCTCGCTCTCGGTGGGCTCGAACATCAGCGTCTCGTGCACCGGGAAAGACAAGGTCGGCGCGTGGAAGCCGTAGTCGATCAGGCGCTTCGCGATGTCCTCCGCGGTGACGCCGTACTTTTCCTTGAGCGCGCGCAGGTCGAAGATGCATTCGTGCGCATTGCGGCCGTTGGCGCCGGTGTACAGCACCGGCCATCGCCCCTTCAGCCGCCCGGCTACGTAGTTGGCGCCCAGGATCGCGGTTTGCGTTGCGCGCCGGATGCCTTCGGCACCCATCATGCGCAGGTACATCCACGAGATCGCGACGATCAGCGCGCTGCCCCACGGCGCGGCGCTGACCGATCCGTTGGCCGCTTCCAGTCCCGGTTCGGGCACCACCGGATGCGAAGGCAGGAACGGCGCCAGGTGCGGTGCCACCGCGATCGGCCCCATGCCCGGCCCGCCGCCGCCGTGCGGGATGCAGAAGGTCTTGTGCAGGTTGATGTGGCACACATCGGCGCCGAAGTCCGCGACCCGCGCGAGGCCGGCCAGCGCGTTCAGGTTCGCGCCGTCGAGGTACACCTGCCCGCCGGCCGCATGCACCCGGTCGCAGATTTCGCGCACTGCGGATTCGAACACGCCGTGCGTCGACGGGTAGGTCAGCATCAGCGCGGCAATGCGCCCGTCGAACTGCGCGATCTTCGCCTTCAGGTCCGCGACGTCGATATTGCCGTGCGCGTCGCAGGCCACGACCGCCACCTCGAGCCCGGCCATGTGCGCCGACGCCGGGTTGGTCCCGTGCGCCGAGAACGGGATCAGGCAGACGTTGCGATGCGACTCGCCGCGCGAGGCCTGGTAGTTGCGGATCGTGACCAGGCCGGCGTATTCGCCGTTCGCGCCCGAATTGGGCTGCAGCGTCATCTGCGGCAGCCCGGTGATCGCCTCCAGCGCCTCG
Organism: uncultured Bordetella sp.; assembly: GCA_964599095.1. Classification (GTDB taxonomy): domain Bacteria; phylum Pseudomonadota; class Gammaproteobacteria; order Burkholderiales; family SG8-39; genus SZAS-79. Next base: position 265,191 of record CAZREB010000007.1, on the reverse strand, counting down.
GCCACGTCGGCCAGCATGCGGTGCGTGCCTGCGGCCTGCTCGCGCGGCGCGAACGGATGGAGATTCGCGAACTCGGGCCACGAGACCGGCGCCATCGCGGCGGCCGGGTTCAGCTTCATCGTGCACGAGCCCAGCGGAATCATGCCCTGCGCAAGCGAATAGTCGCGATTCTCGAGGCGCTTGAGGTAGCGCATCATCGCCGTCTCGCTGCGATGGTCGTTGAACACGCGATGTGTGAGGATCGCATCGCTGCGCAGCAGGGCAGTCGCCACGGCCGTGCCCGCAGGCAGGCGCCCGGCCCGCTCGCGGGCGTCGAAGGCCTGGCCGGTGAGTGCCCATGCAATGTCGGCCACATCGGCCGGCGTGGTGGTCTCGTCGAGCGTCACTCCGACGCGGCCGTCCTCGAGATACCGGAGGTTGATTTGCTTGTCCGCGGCGCGCTTTCGCACCTGATCGGCGTCGCAACGAAAGACAAGCGTGTCGAAATAGCAGCAGTCTCCGGACGCCTCCGGTTTCACCGCTTCGGCCAGCAGGCGCGCCATGAAATGGGTGCGAAGCGCGATGCGCCGCAGGCCTTGCGGCCCGTGCCAGACCGCATAGAACGCCGCCACGTTCGCCAGCAGCACCTGCGAAGTGCAGATGTTGCTGGTCGCTTTTTCGCGACGGATATGCTGCTCGCGCGTCTGCAGCGCCATGCGGAAAGCCGGTTGCCCGGAGGCGTCCCGCGTTACGCCGACGATCCGCCCGGGCATCTGGCGCAGGAGCTCGGATCGCGCCGCCATGAACCCGGGATGCGGCCCGCCGTAACCGAGGGGCACGCCGAAGCGCTGCGCCGAGCCCACCGCGATGTCGGCGCCAAGCGCGCCCGGCGACTTGAGCAGCACCTGCGCCAGCACATCGATGCCGAGCGAAACCAGTCCCCCGGCCGCGTGCAGGCGCGCGATCAGGTCGCTCGGATCTGCAATTCGTCCGCAGGTGTCCGGATACTGCAGGTGCGCGCCGAACGTCTGCGAGGGTTCGAGCGTCTGGGCGTTGCCGATGATAATTGGGATGCCGAGCCAGCGAGCCCGCGTCCGCATCACGGCGATTACCTGAGGATGGCACGCTTCGTCGATGAAGAAAGTCTTTCCTTCGCGGTGCGCCGTGCGCCAGATCAGCCCCATGGCCTCGGCGGCGGCGGTCGCTTCGTCGAGCAACGATGCATTGGCCACCGGGAGGCCGGTGAGATCGATCAGCATCTGCTGGAAGGCGAGCAGCGCTTCGAGCCGGCCTTGCGAGATCTCGGCCTGGTAAGGCGTGTAAGGCGTGTACCAGCCCGGATTCTCGATGACGTTGCGCTGGATCACCGGCGGCGTGAAGGTGCCGCAATAGCCCATGCCGATGAAGTTGCGCCAGACCAGGTTGTGCCCGGCGAGCGCGCGCAACTCCTCCAGCGCTTCGTTCTCGCTGCGCGCTGCCGGCAGGGCCAGCGGCGCCTGCTGGCGGATGTCCGGCGGGAGCGCCTGCGCCACGAGATCGTCGATCGAGCCCAATCCGAGGGCTTCGAGCATGACGCGCTCGTCCTCCGCGTCGGGCCCGATATGGCGCGGCGCGAAGTCGTCGAGCAGGTCGCCGAAATTCATTTCAGGCCCTTGCTGTAGGTCTCGGCGTCGAGCAAGGTGGACAGATCCGGGGCCCCGTCGGGCTTGATCCGGTAGAGCCAGGCCGCGTAGGGGTCCTTGTTGAGCCGGCCCGGCTCGTCGACCAGCGCCTTGTTCGCTTCGACGACCTTGCCGGCCACCGGCGAATAGACGTCGGAGGCCGCCTTGACCGATTCGGCGACCGCGCACCCCTCGCCGGCCTTCAGTTGCCGCCCGGGCTCGGGCAATTCGAGGAACACCAGTTCGCCGAGCGAATCCTGGGCGAAATCGGTGATGCCTACCGACAACGTGCCGTCGGGCTCGGCGCGGACCCACTCGTGCGTGGGGGTGTAATGCAGGTCTTCCGGAAAGTTCATAAGGGACTCCGTAGGGCGTTCTCCGAGTGTCCTTCAGGCAAGGATCCGGCCTTTCCTCACGAACGGCGGATCGACGATGCGCGCCGCCAGCCGCTTGTCGCGGACCAGCACCTCGGCCCGTCCGCCGGGCCTGGTGCCGGCCGGCAGGCGGGCGAGCGCGATCGAAACCTGCATGGTCGGCGAGAAGGTGCCGCTTGTCACGATGCCCTCACCCGCGTCGCAGTTCACCGCCTGGTGCGAGCGCAGCACGCCGCCGCGCCCTTCGAGGACGAGGCCGAGCAACTCGAAACGCCGCGGCCGCTCGTGCAATGCGCGCTTGCCGATGAATTCGCGCGGGCTGGCCGGATCGACCGTCCACGCAAGCCCGCATTCGAGCGGCGTGACGCCTGCGTCCATGTCCTGGCCGTAGAGGTTCATGCCGGCTTCGAGGCGCAGCGTGTCGCGAGCGCCCAGCCCGCAGGGACGCACGCCGGCGGCGAGGAGCCGCTGCCAGGCACTTCGCGCCTGCGCAGCCGGCAGCAGCAGCTCGTAGCCGTCTTCGCCGGTATAGCCGGTGCGCGCGAGCATCGCTTCGCCGCATTCCGCAGCGCTGAAAGGCACAAGCGCGGCGCCCGCTTCGCGGTACTCGGGCAGCGCCTGGTGGACCTTGTCGCGCGCATTCGGCCCCTGCACCGCGATCATGGCGAGGTCTTCCCGCGTCTGCAGCCGCGTGCCAGCGGAAATCTGCCCCACCAGCCAGTCGCAATCCTGCTGCGCCGTGGCGGCGTTGACCACCAGCCGGTAGCGCGTCCCGCCGAGGAAATAGGCGATCAGGTCGTCGAGGACGCCGCCGTCTTCGGCCAGCAGGCAGGAGTAGAGCGCCTTGCCGGGCACTCCCAGCTTGGCCACATCGTTGGCCAGCACGTGACGCAGATAGGCCGCCGCGCCCTGCCCGTCCACGTCGAGCGCCATCATGTGCGAAGTGTCGAACATCCCCGCATCGCGGCGCACCGCGTGGTGCTCGTCGATCTGCGAACCGTAGTGCACCGGCATCTCCCAGCCGGCGAACTCCACCAGGCGGGCGCCGGCAGCGCGGTGCTCCGGATTCAGGACGGTCTGGCGCATGACGCCTAGCATGGCCCTCGGACCAGGCCACGAGTTGATCTAGCGCAAATCCCCCCTTCCGCTCCCTGCGGGTTGCACAGATACTGTGCGCCTGCCCACCGCCCGGAGATCGATTCATGGATGGATCGCCCACCTACACGCCGCCCAAAGTCTGGACCTGGAACAAGGCCAATGGCGGGCGCTTCGCCAACATCAACCGCCCGATCGCCGGCCCGACCCACGAGAAGGACCTGCCCGTCGGCCGCCACCCGATGCAGCTGTACTCGCTGGCCACGCCCAACGGCGTCAAGGTCACCGTGATGCTGGAAGAGCTGCTGGCGCTCGGCCATCGCGGCGCGGAATACGACGCGTGGCTGATCCGCATCAACGAGGGTGAGCAGTTCGGCAGCGGCTTCGTCAAGGTCAACCCGAATTCCAAGATCCCGGCGCTGCTCGACCGCAGCGGGCCGAAACCGCTGCGGGTGTTCGAGTCCGGCGCGATCCTGGTGCACCTGGCCGAAAAGTTCGGCGCTTTCCTGCCGGCAGGCGGCGAGGCGCGCACCGAATGCCTTTCCTGGCTGTTCTGGCAGATGGGCAGCGCGCCTTTCCTCGGCGGCGGGTTCGGCCATTTCTATGCCTATGCGCCGAGCAAGATCGAATACGCGATCGACCGCTACGCGATGGAGGCCAAGCGCCAGCTCGACGTCCTCGACCGGCGACTGGCCGAAAGCGCCTATCTCGCGGGCGACGACTACACGATCGCCGACATGGCGGTCTGGCCCTGGTACGGCACGCTGGTGAAAGGCCAGCTCTATGAAGCCGGCGAATTCCTGCAGGTCGAGACTTATGCGAACGTCGTGCGCTGGACCGACCAGATCGCGCAGCGTCCGGCGGTGAAGCGCGGCCGCATGGTCAACCGCACCTGGGGCCAGCCCTCGAGCCAGTTGCACGAGCGCCATGACGCCAGCGACTTCGATACGAAGACGCAGGACAAGGTCGCCCCGGCCGCCTGAAGACGATGATCACGCTCTACGACTGCGCCACCGCGCCCAGCCCGCGCCGCGCGCGCATCCTGCTCGCCGAAAAAAGCGTCGCGCACGAAACGGTGCAGGTGGATTTGCGTAACGGCGAGCAACTCGGCGAGGCGTACCGGAAGATCAATCCGCAATGCACCGTGCCGGCGCTGCGCACCGAGGACGGAGCACTGCTCACCGACAACGCAGCAATCGCTGCATACATCGAGGCGCGTTTCCCGGAACCGCCGCTGATGGGGAGCACACCGCAGGAAAAAGCCGGGATCGCGAGCTGGAACTGGCGCGTCGAGTTCGAGGGCCTGCTGGCGATCGCCGAGGCGCTGCGCAACAGCGTGCCGGCCATGGCGAACCGGGCGCTGCCGGGGCCGGTGGATTATCCGCAGATTCCCGCGCTGGCCGAGCGCGGTGCGGCGCGCGCGAGACAGTTCTTCGTCACGCTGAACGAGCGATTGGCGGGTCGCGAGTTCATCGCCGCGGACCGTTTCAGCATTGCGGACATCACCGCGGTGGTGGCAGTCGACTTCGCCCGCGTGATCAAGCTGAAGCCGGGCGAGGAGCACCCGCACCTGCGGCGCTGGCGGGCGGCCCTTGCGCAGCGGCCGTCGATGGCATCGCAGACCTGACCGCCGATCAGGCGCACACGCGGTTGCGACCCTGCTCCTTGGCCTTGTACAAGGCCTTGTCCGCCCGGTTGACGGCCTCGTCCTCGTTCTTGTCTTCGCCGAGCGACGTTGCGACGCCTGCGCTGACGGTGACGCGCCCGACGGTCGCAAAGACCCTCTCCTGGACCGCCCATCGGATCTTCTCGGCGATCGTCCGCGCACCCGCTGCATTCGTATCCGGCAGGATGACCATGAACTCCTCGCCGCCATAGCGCGACACGAAGTCTGTGGCCCTCACCGATTCGGCCATGACTTTCGCCAGCTGTCGCAGCACCTGGTCGCCGGCTTCGTGGCCGTAGTGGTCGTTGATCATCTTGAAGTGGTCGATATCGATGAAGACCACCGCATAGGCATTGCCGGACCGTTTCATGCGCAGGAACTCCTCCCGCAGGCGCCCGGTGGCCGCGAGCCGGTTGTTGAGCTGCGTCAATGCATCCGTCCGCGACAGGCGCTCGAGCTCCTTGTTGGCGTTCAGCAGGGACTCGGTCCTCGCGGCCACTTCGTGCTCCAGGTCGCGCAGGTGCGACTCGAGGGCGAGTTCGGCAATGCGGCGCTTGGTAATGTCCAGCATGCTTCCGCGAAACCCTGCGGTGCCGCCTTCGACGTCGCAAACACGCTCGCCCTTCAGGCTGATCCAGACGGCCGATCCATCGGTGTGCCGGCCCTCCAACTCGAGCTCGAAGCCCGCGCCGTCGCGCTCCGCATCCTTCATGAGCCGGTCCAGCCTCTCCCACGAATCGATCGTCAGCACGCTTCCGCGCTGGTCCGGAAAAGTCGGGAGATCCCGCCCGAACATCTCTCGAACCGACTCCGACACGGTCATCGCCCGCGTCGCAGCGTCATATCGCCACTCCCCGAATCCCGCGACCCGATGGACTTCCCTGAGATCGTCGGCGCGCGCCGCAAGCAGGCGGGCCGTCTCGGCGATCGCCTCGGCAACCTCGGCCGATTCGCGGATCGGGAGGTCGGGAAGCGAAACCGGCTCGGCGCGACGCATGGCGAGCGCGGGAGCGCGCAGGGCCTGCACCGAAAGCGCGATCTTGCGCCCGGCCTGCAGCGCGATGCCGAGGCCCAGCATCAGCAAGGTCACGACACCCAAGGCGGCCAATTTCAAGTTGTCCACCAACGCGCTCCGGAGTTCCGACTCGGGCACGCCTATGCCGACGCTCCAACCGGTCACCCCCGAGCGGCTCCAGGCCGACATCGTCGGAATCCCTTCGCGTGTCACGGTTTCCATCCAGCCCTCCCGGTTGCTGCCAATGTTCCGGATGAATTCCGCGGTTCCCTTTTGGCCGACGAATTCCTCGTGCAGGTGGGTGCGCGCCGCGATCGCGCCGGTGGCATCGAATATCGCGGCCACCCAGCCGGCAGGGAACTTCTGGTCCGACAGGATGCGCTTGAAATCGTCGGGCAGCATGCCGATCGCGAGCACGTATTTCACGTGGCCGCCGTCCATGACCGGAACGTCGACACTGACTACGGGTGTGCGCAGGACACCGCCCACATAGACGTTCGAAATCACCGGTTGCGCGGTTGCCAGCACCGCCCGATGTACCGCCTGATTCCCATGGCGGGGAAGCGGCTCGCCCAGGGGCTTCAGGGTATTGAGCAACTGCTGGCCGCCTTGATCGGTCAACACGAAGTTCATGCCTACGTCCGTCGAGGCGATCACATTGCGCCCCACGCGATGCAGTTCCGCCAGGTCGCCGCTGACCGCGGCGCCGGAGACCGCAATCGCCTGCGTCGCAGTCCTGGCCATGGACAGTTTCCTGTCCACGGCCTGCACAAGGGCGCGTGCGGTGGCGATGTTGTCCAGCCTCAGTCTCTCGAGGCCCTCCCGGTACAGGTCGACGATCAGGAATGCCGCCGCGATCGTTCCCGGCAGCAGGCTCGCAAGCACGACCCACAGCAGGACGGTCGAGATCCTCCAGCCCGACCGGGAAGCCCGGGGGGCTGCAATGTTCTCTTGCGAGCGCATCAAGGCGGGTGGCAGTTGCTGTTGCTTCGATCAGGATCCCAGTGAGTACCCTAGCCGAGCATCCCGGCCCGTCTTTGACCTAGCGCAACAGTCGGCGCGCCGGGCCCGGGGGCGTCCCTGTCAACCTTGGAGTCCGAATTCCTTGATGGCGTGCTCGCGCAGCTTGTTCTTCTGCACCTTGCCGCTGGCGGTCATGCCGATCGCATCGAAGCTCTTCACGATGCGCAAGTAGCGCGGCACGCGGAAGTTCGCGCAACGCTGCCTGCACCACGCGGTGAGTTCTTCCTCGGTGGCGTTCATCCCGTCCTTGAGCGAAACATAGGCGCAGGCCACCTCGCCCAGCCTCGCATCCGGCACGCCGACCACCTGCGCGGTCTGCACCGAAGGATGCGCGAGCAACACCTCCTCCACTTCGGCCGGCGCGACGTTCTCGCCGCCGACGCGGAACACGTCCTTCAGCCGCCCGACCATCCGCAGACGGCCGTCCTCGGTCAGCGAGCCGAGGTCGCCGGTGCGCAGCCAGCCATCGTCGGTAAACGCGTTGGCGGTTTGCTCCGGGTTGTTGTAGTAGCCGCGCATCACGCTCCAGCCGCGCACCTGGATCTCGCCGTCGCGGATGCGCAGCTCGAGCCCGTCGTGGGTCTTCGCAAGGCCCTCGACGCGCAGGTTCTCCGGGTCGCGCCAGTCGTTCATGACGACGTTGGGCGAGGCTTCCGACAGGCCGTAGGCCGCGCAAATCTCCTTTGCGCCCATGACGTCGATAATCCTGCGCATCGTCTGCGGGCCGGCCGCCGCCCAGCCGCCGCGCAGGTGCAGCTTCTTCGGGTCGAAATCGGCGTGCCCCATCAGCATCTGGAAGATCGTGTCGTTGCCTGAGGTCAGCGTGCAGCGCTCGGCTTCCAGCATCCTGAGTGCGGCCCCGGGCTCGAACGTCGGCAGCGTCACCAGGCAGGCGCCGAACACGAGCGACGCGAGCGCCGAGAGCGTCGAGCCGCCGACATGGAAAAACGGCCGGCAGTTGAAATAGCGGTCGTCCGGCCGGACACCGAATCTCGATCCGGCCGCCCACGCGTTCCTCAACATGTTGTCGTGCGTGAGGACGACGCCCTTGGGATAAGCCGTCGTGCCCGAGGTGAACTGGATCAGCAGCGGGTCGTCCGGCCTCAGGTCCGGGGCAAGGCCCTTGAGTGCCTCGCTTTGCGGCAGAACTGCGTCGATCGCAATCGCATGCGCGAGCTTCGGCAGGTCCGGTCGGACCTCGGCGACCATGGCGGCATAGTCGATGTTGAGGAACCGTTCGGCGTAAAAGAGCGCTTTGCAGTCGGCCTGCTTCAGGCAGTACGCCAATTCGGAGGCCTTGAAGCGCGTGTTTACCGGCACCGTCACCGCACCGATCGAGGCGGCCGCATAGAAGAGGATCAGCCACTTCTCGTCGTTGCCCATCAGCAGCGCGACGTGGTCGCCCTTGCCGAGGCCGAGCGCCTTGAGGCCGGCGGCGGTGCGGCGGACCTCGGCGTCGAGGCCGGCGTAAGTCAGCCTCGCCGACCCGGTGACGAGCGCCTCGGCCTGCGGGCGCGCAGCCGCGTGGCCCGCAAGCACCTGTGCAAGCGTCTGCGCGCGCCACCCGGTCGCGCCGCTCACTTCTTGCCCATCCACTGCCCGGAAGCGAGCTGCTCCTCGATTGCCTCGATCTCGGCGGCGAGCGCGCCTTTGGGATCGAGTTCGACGCCGCGGTCGATCGTGCGCTTGGCGAGGCGCAGGGCCTGCTGCGGCGCTTCGGTGATGGCTTTCACGATCGCGGCCAGCGTTTCGTCCAGTTTGTCCGGCGCCACCAGCCGCGAGACCAGGCCGTGTGCCAGCGCCTCTTCGGCAGAAAGCGCGCGACCGGTATACATCATGTCTTTCGCCAGCCGCTTGCCGAGCACCCGCGCCAGGCGCTGCGTCGCGCCCACGGTGCCGCGGATCGCCTCCGGCGTACGGAACGAGGCGGCCGGCGTCGCGACGATGAAGTCGCAGCTCGAAGCGATCTCGCAACCCGACCCGACCGCCGGGCCTTCGACTACGGCCACCGCAGGCATCGGCAGCGCCTCGAGCGCCGCATAGGCGTCGAAGCCCTTCTGCCTGCGCGCGCGCACCTGCGCCTCGGTCATGCCCTGGCGCTCCTTCACGTCTGCGCCGGCGCAGAACACGCTGCCGTTCGCGCGTACGAGGACGAGCTTGACGGCCGGATCTTCCGTGGCGCTCTTCGCAGCCGCCGCGAGGCCGTCGCACATCGCGAGGTTGAGCGCATTGCGCGATTCGGGCCGGTTGAGGCGGATGGTCGCGACGCCTGTTTCGACGGAATAGAGAACGGCTTCGTTCACAGGGCTTTTACCTCCCGCAGTTGCGCGATCTTTTCAGCGCTGTAGCCCAGGCGCGTCTTGAGCACTTCGTCGGTGTGCTCGCCCAGCGTCGGCGGCCGGCCGAAACGCGGATCGTCGAAGCCTTCGAACTTGTACGGCAGGCCGAGGCCCTTGAAGGCGCCGACGCCGGGATAGTCGAAGCCGCGCACGAGGCCGCGCGCAGCCACGTGTGGGTCGTTCAGGATCTCGGCGACGTCGTTCACCGGCCCCACCGGCACCTCGACCGCGTCGAGCGCGGCGATCAGTTCGTCGCGCTTCCACGCGACGATGGCCTGCGTGAGTTTCGGCATGATCTGGTCGCGGTTCTCGACGCGTTTCGCGTTGTCTGCGAATTGCGGCTGCGCGCCCCACGCCTCGAGCCCGAGCGCCTTGCAAAGCGGCGTCCAATGCTGGTCGCTCGCGGTGATGTGCAGGTACTTGCCGTCGCTGCAGCAGAAAGTCGCGGTCGGCACGCGCCCCGGATGCTCGGTGCCCAGGCGCGGCGGCACTTCGCCCAGGGCGAAATACCGCGCGGCGGCCAACGTCAGCAGGCTCACCTGCGCGTCGAGCATCGAGAAATCCACGCAGCAGCCCTTGCCTGTCTTCTCGCGGCCGGCAATCGACGCGAGGATCGCGATCGCCACCCACAGGCCCGAGGTCAGGTCCGCGACCGGCAGGCCCGGTTTCACCGGCCCGCCACCCTTCTCGCCGGTGAGGCTCATCAAGCCGCCCATGGCCTGGAAGACGGTGTCGTAACCCTTCTTGTGCTTGTAAGGCCCGGTCTGGCCGAAGCCGGTGCAGGAAACGTAGACGAGTCGCGGGTTCAGCGCGGACATCGCCGCATAGTCGAGCCCGTAGCGTTTGAAGGTGCCGGCCGGGAAGTTCTCGACGAACACGTCGGATTTCGCCGCGAGGTCGCGGATCACCTGCTGGCCTTCCTTGGAGCGCAGGTTGACCGTGATCGACGCCTTGGAGCGGTTGCACGCGAAGTAGTACGCGCTGTCCACCGCGAGTTGCGGCTCGAAGCTGCGCGTCTCGTCGCCTGCGCCCGGTTGCTCCACCTTGATGACCGTGGCGCCCAGTTCGGCGAGGATCATGCTGGCGAACGGGCACGCCAGCACGCGCGCGAGGTCGAGGATGACGAGGTCTTGCAGAGGGAGCATTGACTAAGAGGCGCGCCGTTATTGGCTCTCAGGGCAGATGGTTTCCATTGTCAACCAAATGACAAGGAGGGTCAACAAAGGCTATAGACGCTTTGTCCCTTCGAGTCGGGCCAGGTCCCGGTCAAACGTACCGAATGGCAGGTGCCCCGCCTTTCGGGATACTTCGAGCATGAGGCAGTCTGAAAAACCGAGCTTCGGACGCTTCCGGAAAGCGTCGAGCGCCCGGGTGACCACATCGGCGTCCTGAAGCGTGAGGTCCTTGTGATTGAGCAGCATCGCGACCGCAGTCGAAATCGCGGTAGCGTCGAGGTCATAGACCGACGACAACACCCAAGTCGCCTCGGCCAAGGCAAGCTGGGGAACCCACGCACCTTTTGCGACAAACGCTTCGGCCGCGGCAGTCTGCGGCGCGTCGTCACGCGTGATCAGCCGGACGAGAACGTTCGTGTCAACGGCGCGCATGACGGGTTCTTACGTTGCTCGCGACCCCCGCCTTCAACTCCGCCAGCGTGCGTGCCTTCGGATCTCTTGGAAACAGCGCCTTGTGAACGTCTTCGGACGTAAATCTTCCGGCCCGACGCAGCACTATCTCGCCTGCATACTCGTGCCATTCGAGCACGGACCCCGGACCGATCCCGAGCTTGCGCCTGATTTCCGACGGCACGGAAATCTGGCCCTGCGCAGTAACCCGTGAATTCGCTATTCCCATCCCTTTATATTACCACGGTAATGGTAGAGAACGGATGACTATTCCAGCCCGTACTCCTTCCACCTCTTCTCCACCAGCGCCCGGTGGTCCGGGTGCGGCTCCACGGTCGGCGGGAAGCGCTCGTTGTTCCATTCCTTCCTGCGCTTGAAGTGCCAGTTGCGCGTGGCGTCGAACAGCACGCGGGTCCAGGTGCCGGCGCCGAGCTGCTGCACGTCGCGTTCCTCGAGCGGCGTGCTCGGGTCCAGCGCATGGCCCAGCAGCCCGGGGAACTGCACGATGCCTTCGGTCGACGCGTTCATGCGGTAGGCGAGCGCCCAGTCGATCTGCTGGTAGTTCGAGACGTCGATGTCGTCCTCGAACACGAACACGTGCTTGTAGCGCCCCTGCCCCGCGCCCGCGCCCCACAGGGCGGCCGCGACCTGCTTGGGCTGCGCCTGGTAGGTCTTCCGGATCTTGATGTAGACGTTGATGCCGCAGGTGATCGGGTCGCAGTAGACGTCCAGTACGCCCGGCACGCCGGCCGCGTTCAATATGTTCCAGGCGATACCTGCGCGCTGGGCCGACGAGATCACCGCGTTCTCCGAGAACGAGCCGGGCATATTGCCCTCCTGCGTGCCGCGCAGGATCGGATCGTCCCTGTGCATGATGCAGGTGACTTCGATCGTCGGCCGCGGCGTCGGCAGGTCCGACACGTAGCCGGTGAATTCCGCGAACGGGCCTTCGATCTCGTAGGTCGCGGGATCCGGGTCGATGAAGCCCTCGATCACCATCTCGCAGCTGGCCGGCACTTCGAGGTCGACGGTTTCGCACTTGACCATCTTGACCGCTTCGCCGCGATACGCGCCGAGCACCGCGAATTCCGAGACGCCGGCAGGCAGCGGGCTGCCGCCGAGGAAGCCCATGATCGGGTCCCAGCCGATCACGCAGGCCACCGGCATCTTCTCGCCGCGGTCGGCGTACTTGGCGAAATGCTGGCCCCAGTGCTGGCCGCCCTTGATCAAGAGCGACGGTATCGAGTTCTTCCGGCCGACCATGCCGCGGTAGATGCCGGCGTTCTGCACGCCGGTGTCCGGGTCCTTGGTAACGATGCAGGCGTAGGTGTTGATGTAGCGCCCGCCTTCGAGGTAGTGCCACTTCGGCACCGGGAATTCGAGCAGGTCGACGTCCTTGCCCTTGACGATGTTCTGCCGCACCGGACCGTCGGCGACGAGGACCGGGGCGATCTCCTCCCGGTTTTTCTTCATCACGTGCTGCACGATCTGGTTGTTCGTCGCGTCCTTGGGGAAGCCGAGCGCGAGGTTCAGGCGCGCGCGCGTGCCGATGCCGCCGCAGAACACCTTGCGGCCGCGCGTCTTCTCGTGGCCTTTCACATTCTCGAAGAGGAGCGCCGGGCCCTGTTTCTCCAGCACACGGCGGGAGATCGTGCCGATCTCGCAGTCCCAGTCCACCTTGGCGGTGATCCGGTGCAGCTCGCCTTCCTTCTCCAGCAGCGCGATCCATTCGCGCAGGTCTATGCAGCCCATGCTTCCTCCCGATTGAGTGCCTGCACGGTAGCAACGGACCGCCGCCCCGCGCTAGTCGATGTTTGCATGGTCGAATCCGGCCGCGAACAGATGTTTACGGTTGGCCGGCCGACGGCCCAAGTCACCGAGGGCATAATCCGGGCTTTCTCCCCCGGCGCGAACCATGCCGCACTCCGTCTTCCGCCTGATCCTCGTCGCAACCCTGCTCTTCGGGCAGGCCGCCGTCGCTCGCGCCCAGACCCCGTCCGGCCTGCCTGCCCCGACCGCCGACATCGAGTACGTCGCCAGGGACCGCGACACGATGATCGGCATTGCGCGACGGTACCTGGCCAACGGCGAGCGTTTCGAGGTCCAGCGCGCACTCTGGGAGCACAACAACCTGAAGGACAAGGACCGCATCAGTCCCGGCCAGGTGATCCGCATCCCCGAGAACTGGCTGAAGGAAGATGCCAACGCGATCCAGCTCGCGCACGTCGAGGGCGACGTGACTTCCAAGGGCCAGGCGCTGCGCCCCGGGGCGAAGCTCGCGCCCGGCGACGACTTCAAGACCGGCAAGGACGGCTACGTCAAGATCAAGCTCGCCGACGGCTCGGTCCTGGACCTCAAGCCCGGCAGCGACCTGTCGATCGAGAGCGTCCGGAAATCGCCGCTGGCGCCGGCAGCGGATGCGCAGTTCCTGCTGAAGACCGGGCGCGTCGAAGCCAGCGTGGCCAAGCGCAACCCGGGCGGCGCGCGTTTCGAGGTCCGCACGCCGATCGCGGTGGCTGCGGTGCGCGGCACGCGGTTCCGCGTCACGGCGGACGGGGAAAACAAGGCTGCGTTGAGCGAAGTCGTCGAGGGCGAGGTGGCGATCAACGACACCGGCAACCTCGGCAATGTGTCGGTGCGAGAAGGATTCGGCACGCGCGTCAACGAAGGCCAGGCGCCGCTGCCGCCGCGCGCGTTGCTGCCGGCGCCGCGCCTGTGGACCGGGATCCGGCTCTGGGTGCGCCGGCCTATCCGCCTGAATTTCACGCGCCTTCCCGGCGCGGTTCGCTACCGCGTGCTGGTGGCCCGAAGGCCGGACTTTGGCGAGGTCGTCATCGAGGAATTGCTTGCCACCAACGTGATCACGCTCCCGGAACTGGCCAACGGCCCGTACTACCTGAAGGTGCGGGGCATCGACGACATCGGCCTGGAGGGCAAGGAGACGCCGGCTGAACTCGTGCTGACGCTCGATCCGCTGCCCCAGGCGCCGGCGACCGCTGCGCCGGCGGCTCCGGCGGCACCCGCCCAGGCACCCGCGGTCGCTCCGGCACCTGCCGGCGCTCCTGCGCCGGCCGCCGCGCCGACTGAAACGCCGGCCCGGCAACCCTAGCGGGACAGCCTGCCGCGGCGGCGCCTAGCGCAGCACCGGCAGGAATACGATGAAGCGGGTGCCCTTGCCCTGCTCGCTCTCGACTTCGACACGGCCGCCGTGCTTTTCGATCGCGGTCTTGACGAACGCCAGGCCGAGCCCGGCGCCCTTCTCGCCCCGCCGCTTGGCCGCCTCCAGGCGCTCGAACCGGTCGAACAGCTTGGGCAGGTCCTCCGCGGCAATGCCGTAGCCCTGGTCTGCGAACGTGCACCGCCAGCGGTCACCCGCAGGCTCGATCGTGCATTCGATGCGGGTGTCCTCCGGGCTGTACTTGATCGCATTCGACAGGATGTTGATGAAGACGCGGAACAGCACGTCGCGCACGCCGCGGGTCAGCGCCGCCTCCGGCGCAAATGCCACTTTGAGGGCGATGTTCTTCTTGAAAGATTGCGATTCCGCCTCGTCGACCGCGCCGCTCATCAGGTCGACAAGGTCGACCGCGCCGAAGCGCGATTCGTCGATCGCCTCGGCGCGGCCGAGCTGGACGAAATCCTCCGCCAGGCTGAGCGAGCGCTCGACGCTGCGCCGGATGCGGTCGAAGAAATCCTCCTTCTGCGTTTCGGGCGCAAGCTCGCGCAGGTCGAGCATCGCGGTGATCGATACCAGCGGCGAGCGCAGGTCGTGCGAGAGAAAGCGCATGTACTCGTCGCGCTTTCTCTCGGCCTCCTTCAGCAGGCTCACGTCGACCAGGCTGACCAGCAGCCCGCGCCGCTCGCCGCCCGACCCCGAGAACGGCACCACCGTCACGAACAGGTCGCGCTTGTCGGTGTGCTTCGCCTCGAACGAAAGCGGGGCCTTCGCCAGCAGCGAATTCCAGTCCGGCGAGCCCTGCGCCAGCACTTCGCCGATGATGTCGGGCGCACGCTTGCCGCTCAGCGCGAGCACGGGCTTGCCGAGAAGCGCGGCCGCCTGGGCGTTGGCCAGCGTGATGCGCAGGTCGGTGTCGACGACCATCGCCGCCTCCGGAAGCCCGTCGAGGGTGTCGCCGACGAAGCGGCGCATGTCGCGCACGCGTGCCGAAGCCCGGCGCACTTCGTCGATGCGTGCCTCGATCTCGTCGGACATCGCCGTTTTGCGCGAGCGGGCCACCGGCGCGGCGTAAGGCAGCAGTTCCGGCTCGCGCGAGGCCGCCGCGAGTTCCTCGTCCATGTAGCGCTGCGCGGCCTCGAGCCTGCGCCAGCTCCACACCGGGTAGCAGACCAGCAGGCCGAACATCGCCGACGAAGGCGCGAGCCACCATCGGCCGAAATGGACCAGCAGCAGCGTGCAGGCGAAGACCCCGGCAATCCCGAGCGCCGTGAGCAGCAGGCCGCGCCGGGCCGACAGGCGCAGGTACGCGACCATCAGCAGCAGCACCAGCACGGCAGGCACCAGCACCTGGATCGCCAGCGGCACGATGGAGATGAATCCAGCGCCGCGCAGTCCGGCGACCACGTTGGCCGAAAGCTCCACGCCGGCCATCGAGCGGGCGTAACCCGACACCGGCGTCGGGTAGGAATCCATCATGCCGGCCGCGGTGGCGCCCACCAGCACGAACTTGTCCTTGAGGGCGTCCCCGGGGACCGCGCCGCGAAGCACGTCGACGTACGACACGCTGCGGAAATGCCCGGGCGGCCCGAGGAAGGCGATGTGCACCCAGTTGTCGCGCAGCCACAGCCCGGCCTGCGGGCGGCGATCGCCTTCCTGCGATTCGCGCCGCTGGCCCGGCAGGTCGGCAGGCGCCGAGGCCTCATCGGCCTTGCCGGAAAATGCAAGCGCTGCCGCGAGGTGCAGGTATTGCCGCCCGCCGCCGGCGAGCCCTTCGCGCAGGTAGAGGCTGCGCGCAATCCCGTCCTGGTCGAGTTCGATGTGCACGTGGCCGAGGGCGGCCGCGGCCTCCGCGAACATCGTTGCCGGCAGGACCTCGCGCGGCAGGCCCGACTGCGAAGATTCCATGATCACCGGCAGCACGGTGCGCCCGTTCCTGCGGATCGCGCGGGCCAGCGCTTCGTCGCCGCGGGGATCGGCGCCATCCGGCTCGGCCAGCAGGATGTCCATCGCCACGCCCTTGGCCCCGGCGGCGGTCAGCTGATCGAGCAAGGTTGCATGGATTGCGCGTCGCCAGGGCCAGCGGCCGATCCGGTCGAGGCTCTGCTGGTCGATGGCGACGATCACGACCTCTTGCGGCGCAGGGCGCTGCCGGAGCGAAAGCGAAGCGTCGTAGAGCGTCTGGTCGAGGCGCCAGAACCAGCCCAGCCACGCGGCGAGCGCGGTCAGCAGCGTGACGAACAGGGTGGCCCCGACCCATTCGGCCAGGATCGGGCGCAGTCGTGCGGGCTTCGCGCTCATGCCCGAAGCTTATCGCAAGGCGAGCAGCGCGATGCCGGCGAGCACCATCGTGGCACCGAAGGCGGTGCGCATGTTCAAGCCTTCGCGGTTGCGGAACACGAACAGGCTGACCGGGAAGATCATCAGGGGCGTGGTGTGCGTGACCAGCGTGGCGAGCGAGATCTCCATGTAGTGCATCGCGGAGACGACGAACATCGCGCCGCCCGCGGTGACGACGCCGCAGGCCGCATACAGCCACTGACCGCGCCGGTCGGCCTTGACGATTCCGCGCCATGCAGCGCCCCAGTCGCGCGTAGTCGCGAACACGCAGACCAACGCCGACATCGAGGCGATGATCGTCCCGAAGACCGCTTCGTTCCAGGTGCGCATTGCGTAGCCGCGGCACACGTTGCCGAGTGAAAAACCGATCACCGTGGCGAGGCCGACCAGCACGCCCTTGCGCGGCAGCGGGCCGGCCGGGCGCGGCCCGGCGACCACGCCCTTGTCCGGTGGCTGCGTGAACCACAGGCCGAGGATCACGATCGCCATCAGCATCAGTTCGTACCCGCCGAGCTTTTCGCCGACCAGCAGCCACGCGAGCAGCAGCGTGAAGGCCGGCGCGGACGAGTGCACCACGCTCGAACGCGCCGGGCCGAGCACGCGCACCATGTCGAACATGAAGCGCCGGCCGAGGTAGGTGCCGACCACGCCGCCGAGCGCGAACAGGCCCGCCTCGCGCCAATGCCATACGAACGGCGTCTCGCGCAGCAGGAACTCGACCGCGAACACCGCGCCCGAAGTGAGGATATTCACCACCAGCACGATGAAGAACCCGAGCTCCACCGACATCCGGCTCATCGCGAGGCGCGAGATCAGGATGTTGGAGCCGAAGAACAGCATCGAAACGAAGGCCAGCGTGACGCCCATGGGCCGAGGATAAGCGGTAAACTTGGTCCCATGGACTCGACGGCTGCTCGATTCGCGAATCGTTTCGCTCCCTACGACGACCGCACGCAACCTGCGCTGCAGGTGGCCGGCTACAAGGAAACGCTGACACGGGTGCCGAAGCAGGCGTTTTACAGGCGCCCCGCGACGCTCTCGGAGATCACCGGGCCGCTGAACCTCGGCCGCAAGCTCGATGCCGGCCTTTCGGACCTGTCGCGCACCAAGGAAGGCGGACGCGCGCTCGGCCAGCTGATCTGGGTCACCGGCCGGCTGCTGGACGAGGACGGCCTGCCGGTGCGCGGCTCGATCATCGAGGTCTGGCATGCCAATTCGGCCGGGCGCTACATCCACAAGATGGATGCCAACAGCCCGTTCCCGGAGGATCCCAACTTCTTCGGCTCGGGCCGCTGCGTGACCGACCAGGAGGGCCGCTACAAGTACCTGTCGATCAAGCCCGGTGCCTACCCGGTGCCGAACCACCCGGAACGCTGGTGGCGCCCGCCTCACATCCACCTCTCGATATTCGGCGAGGGGTTCATGAGCCGGCTGGTGACGCAGATGTTCTTCCCGGACGATCCGCTCAATGCGCAGGACCGGATCCTCAACAGCGTACCCGACCCCAAGGGGCGCGAGCGCATGATCGCCAGGTCGGTGCCGATGATGGAGCTGCCGCGCGCCGACGTGGTCGGCTTCAGTCACGACATCGTCGTGCGCGGCCATCGCGCAACGCCGATGGGCGTGTGACGCCGGTCTCCCGCAGGCATCGCCCGGCCGGAAACCGATGATGCACGACGAGTTCTTCCCGACGCCCAGCGCCACGGTCGGCCCCTTCTTCCCGACGCACTACTTCGGCAAGGCGGACAACGATCTCACGGTCACGACGGCCGAGCCCGGCCCGGACGCGAAGCGCGCCGCCGGCACCAGGATCCATATCGGCGGGTACGTCTATGAAGCCGACAGGGTGCCGCGCTGGAACGGGATCATCGAGATCTGGCAACCCGACGCCTCGGGGCACTTCGCGCATCCGAACGATCCCGCGCACGAAAAGGCCGATCCGAATTTCATGGGCTGGGGCCGCCGCGCGACCGAGGACGACGGCTATTACGACTTCGTCACAGTCAGGCCGGGCAGCTACAAGGACCCGTTGACCGGCGCCGTGCGCGCCCCGCATATCAACGTGTCGATCATGAGTTCCGGCCTGATGCGGCGGCTGGTCACCACGTTCTTCTTCCCGGACGAGCCGCTTAATGCAGGCGACCCGGTGTTCAACGCCATCCCCGATGCGGCCGTGCGCGAACGCATCATCCTCAAGCCCATGAAGCTCCCGCGGGCCCCGGCCGACGCGTTGTCCTACCGGTTGGACATCGTCTTGCAGGGCGAGGACGAGACGCCCTTCTTCGTCGACTGACTTCGAGCGAACCCGACAGGAACCAGCCCATGGCCCGATTCGCCAGCCTCCTTTTGGCCGCAATCTTCTGGATGGGCGCCGCACAGGCCCAGCCCTACCCGGCCCGCCCGGTGCGCATCATCGTGCCCTTCCCTCCCGCCGGCGCAGTCGACCTCCTCGGCCGAGTGGTCGGCCAGAAGCTTGCCGAGAAATGGAAGCAGGGCGTGGTGGTCGAGAACCGCCCGGGCGGCGGCACCGTGCTTGCCACCGAACTCGTGGCGAAATCGCCTGCAGACGGCTACACGATCCTGGTCGCCGTGACCTCGCACACGATCAACGCGAACCTTGTCGACAGGCTGCCGTTCGACCCGATCAGGGATTTCGCGCCGATCACGCTCGCCGCCACCGGGCTCACGATCCTCGTGGCGCATCCGTCGCTGCCGGCGAATTCGGTAACCGAACTCATCGCTCATGCCAGGGCAAACCCGGGGAAGCTCAATTTCGGCTCGCCCGGCAGCGGCACCGCGATGCACCTCGCGGGCGAAATGTTCAAGTCCATTGCCGGCATCGACGTCGTGCATGTCCCCTACAAAGGCACGCAGCCGGTCCTCAACGCTTTGCTCGCCGGCGAGATCAGCTATACCTTCGACACCGGCATTGCCCTGCCGCAGATCAAGGCCGGCAAGCTCAAGGCCTTCGCGGTCACCAGCGCAAAGCGGGCGGCCGCGGCGCCCGACTTGCCCACGATGGCCGAGGCCGGCCTGGCGGGCTTCGAAGCGCAGTCATGGTACGGGTTCCTCGCGCCGGCCGGCGTGCCGGGTGCGATCGTCGATCAACTGAATCGCGACATCAATGAAGCATTGCGCGATCCGGAAGTCCGCGAAAAGCTGGTGCGGATCTTCCTGGATCCGCAGGGTTCGTCCCCGGCCGAGTTCGAGCAGTACCTCAAAGCCGACGTCGTGAAATGGGGACGGGTCGTAAAGGCGTCCGGGGCGAAGGCGAACTAGGCGATATGGGGCCACATGACTTCGCGCTTTCCGCGGTCCCGATTCCGGCATAGCCCTGCCGCGTGAGTTTCCTCCTCGACACGCCCGGCCTGGCCGCCGCCCGGGAGCAGGTCACCCTGCTCGATCTTCGCCCGGCCGAGGATTTTGCGGTCGGCCATATCGAAGGCGCCAGGCCCCTCGACATCTACGGCGTCAGCCTCAATGATTCGTCGGAAGCCCCGCTGAATGCATTTCTCGCAATCTTCAGGACGCTTTTCGGCGCCAGGGGTGTAACGACGGACAGGCCAGTGGTCGTCTACGACCACGAATCCGGCGAGCGCGCGGCGCGCGCGGTCTGGCTGCTCGCGGTTCTCGGCCATCCTGATGTGAGGATGCTCGACGGCGGGGTCCTTGCGTGGACTGCAGCGGGCGGCAGGCTCGTGCAAGTCACCAAGGCGCCGGAACCGGTCGACCCGGCCAAGGCCCCCCCTACGGCCCCGCCGTTCCGGGGCACGGCCAACCTCGACCTGCTCGCCACCCGCTTCGATGTGCACGCGGCGATCGGCAGCGACGCGGCCGTGATCGTCGACGTGCGGCGCGAGTCCGAATACCGCGGGACCGAAAAACGCGCCCGCCGCGCCGGCACGATCCCGGGCGCGGTGCACGTCTTCTGGCGCCAGCACCTCGATGCGAACGGTGCCTACCGCCCGGCGGCGGAGATCCGCGCGCTGTACGAGTCGAAAGGCATCACGCCGGACAAGACCGTGATCCCCGTCTGCCAGGGCGGCTATCGCTCGGCAAGTACCTTCATCGCGCTGAAGTCGCTCGGCTACCCGCGGGTCAGGAATTATGTCGGCTCGTGGGGCGAATGGGGCAACCGGGACGATTCCCTGATCGTGCTCCCGCCGTGAAGCCGGCATCGCCCGGGGGCGTGCGACGCGTCGCGCTTCATGGCACCATTGCCTGCATCCCAAGTCGAGGAATCCCGCCATGCTAGGTTTCATTCTCAAGCGAAAGGCCGGCCATATCGCCGAGGACGCGCAGCTCCTGGCGCGCCGCTCCGGCTTCAAATGCACCCTGCTGGCGCTGGGTGCGTACGACGTCGATCCACGTCTGCTCCAGTTCGTGGTCCAGGTCCCGACGGACGCCGAGCGCGACAAGCTCAGGGAGCGCCAGGCCTTTGCCGAGGGCCTGAAAGAACTGCTCGTCAAGCACGGCTGGCCCGAGTCGGCCCGCGACGACGTCGTCTTCCACATCGAATCGCAGGAGACCGTCGATCGGGAAAACGAAGGGAACTGGGCGTATCGCTTCGGCTGAGCGCGCCCTGCCGCAGCGGCCACGGGGACCAGCATGCAAATCCGCCCGTTCGATCCCGCGGATTCCGCGAGCGTCATCGGGCTCTGGGAGGCCTGCGGCCTCACGCGCCCGTGGAACGACCCCGCCAAGGACATCGAGAGGAAGCTTTCGGTGCAGCCCGATCTTTTCCTGGTCGGCACGCTGGAGGGGCGGGTGGTGGCCTCGGTGATGGCGGGGTACGACGGGCACCGGGGCTGGGTCAACTACCTCGCCGTCGCGCCTGACCGGCGCAACGCGGGGCTCGGGCGCGCACTGATGCGGCGGGTCGAGGAGTTGCTCACGGCCCGCGGCTGCCCGAAGCTCAACCTGCAGGTGAGGACCGCGAACGGCGCCGTGCTGGAGTTCTACCGGCGGATCGGCTATGCGCCGGACGACACCGTGAGCCTCGGCAAGCGCCTGATCCACGACACGCCGCCATGATCCCTGCGCTCGAAGCGCTCGCGCGGCTGCGCGAAGGCAACCTTCGGTTCGTGGCCGAGCAGCGCGAGCACAAGACCGCCGGCCGCAAGCGGCGCCGCGAGGTCGCGGTGGCGCAGGAGCCCTTCGCGATCATCCTCGGCTGCTCGGACTCGCGTGTGCCGGCCGAGATCGTCTTCGACCAGGGCCTGGGCGACCTGTTCGTGATCCGCGTCGCAGGCAATATCGTCGCGCCTTCGCAGATCGGCAGCGTCGAATTCGCCGCCGAGCGCTTCAACACCCGTCTGGTGGTGGTGCTCGGTCACACGCAATGCGGCGCCATCCTTGCGACGCTGGAGGAACTCGCGCGGCCGACGGTGGCCAGGTCCAAGAACCTGCGCTCGATCGTGAGCCGGATCCGCCCCGCGGTGAAGGAACTCATGCATTCGAAACCGCCGCTCGGCCACGACGCCCTTGTGCACCAGTCGGTGCGCGCCAATATCCGCGTTTCGGCCAATCACCTGAGGCATGGCTCGCCGATGCTGGAGGAGGCGATACGGGACAACGGCCTCGTCGTGGTCGGGGCCGAATACTCGCTCGAGACCGGCCTGGTGGATTTCTTCGACGGCGTCCCGGCCGGCTGACGCGCGGCCGCGCAGCTCGCCTGCTAGCTCACGCGCGCGGGCGACTTGCGCGCCGGCCGGATCCCGAGTTCGCTGACCCGCTCCTGCGTGTAGAGGTCGTTCCAGTTGGTCCAGGCCTGGTCGGTGACCTGGCGCGGGTCGTAGCCGCGCTCGGCAATCGCAATGCGCTTGCCGCCCACGTGGACGTGCCTGATGCGCGACTTGTCCTGGAGGATGGAGACGTCCTCGAGCGGCGAGCCTTCCACCGCGATGAAGTCCGCCATGCGCCCGGCCTCGAGCACGCCCAGCGATTCGCCCCGGGCCATGAACTTCGCCGTGACCGATGTGGCCGCCCTCAGCGCCGCAGCCGGCGTGAACCCGAGGTCGTTCACGAAGATCTCGATCTCGCGCGCATGCCATTCGCCGTAGGGCGTCACCGCAAAGCCGGAATCGGTGCCGGTCATCATCGGGATGCCGGCTTCACGCGCCTTGCGCAGGTTGGCGCAGGCGGTTTCGTATTCGCGCTGCACGTCGCCGATCCGCCCCTTGAGCGAGGCGGGCTCGGTCGGCCGGGTGAATTCGACGATGTTGCGCGGGAAGGTGAGCGTCGGGCCGATTGCGCTGCCCGATTCGAGGATCGCGTCGATGCATTCCCGGTCGAGGTAGTACGCGTGGAAGATCAGGTCCGCGCCGGCGCGCGCCGCGTAAAGCGTCGCCTCGCGGCCCCGCGCATGTACCACGACCTTGCGGCCCTGGCGGTGCGACTCGGTCACGATGTCGTTGATTTCCTGCTGCGTAAAGGCGGCGATGAACTCGCCGTCCGGCCGCCGCTGCACGCCGTCGAGCGCCACCTTGATGCAATCCACGCCGTTCTTCGCCTGCACGCGGATCTCCTCGATCGACTCGTCGCGGCTGGTGACCAGGCGGCCGATCGACGTATCGGGCACCCCGATCCAGGTCGGGTACCAGTCGGTCAGTCCCTGGCGGGTGGTGAGGTAGCGGCCGGCCGCAGTAACGCGCGGCCCTTCGAACAGGCCGAAGTTGATCGAGTTGCGCACCGAAAGCGAGATCTGCCCGGCGTCGCCCGGTGAGCAGATCGAAGTGAAGCCCGCCGCGAGGCATTTCTGCGCGAAGAACAGGCCCCTGATGGAGCGGAACTCCATCGGCTGGTAGAGATCGATGTCCTCTTCGGTCTTGGCATTGCCGTAGGCGAGGTGGGTGTGGACGTCCTGCAGTCCCGGCATGACGAAGAATTCGCGGTAGTCGAGCAGCGTGTCGCCCCTGCCCGCCTTGGGCGCGGATTCGGCCGGGCCGGCATGGGCGATCCGGCCCGCGGCGTCGATCACCAGGACCTGGTTGGCGCGGGCAACGTCCTCGACGCCGGTAAAAAGCATTCCGCAGCTTACGTGGGTGGCCATGGGCGCCTCCTTGTGAATGGGGTCAGTACAGGCGGCGCGGGAGCCACAGCGCCAGTTCGGGGAAGAAGATCAGGATCCAGACCATCAGGATCATGACCGCGAGGAAAGGCAGCGAGCTGCGCGCGATGAACATCACCGAGAACTTCGGCAGCACCCCGTGGATCGTGAAGAGGTTCAGCCCGAACGGGGGCGTCACCAGACCTATCTCGGCGAGCAGCACGAAGGTCACGCCCCACCAGACCGGGTCATACCCGAGCTTGGCGATGACCGGCATGACGAACGACAGCGTCAGCAGCATCATCGCCATCGAGTCGAAGAACATGCCGAGGACCAGGTACAGGACCACGATCGCAAGCATCGTGCCGTACTTGCCTATGCCCATGTCGAGCACCGCGGAGGACACCTTGGCGGTCGCACCGAGATCCTGCAGCACGAACGACAGGAGCCGCGCCGCGAAGATGATGAAGGCGATCATCGCAGTCACCTTGACCGCGGAGAACAGGCCGTCGCGCACCATCGCGTAGCTGAGTGCGTTGTAATACCAGGCAATGCCCATCGCCATGATGGCGCCGAGGGCCGAGGCCTCCGTCGGCGTCATCAGGCCGCCGAAGATCGAGCCCATGACGACCACGATGACCACCAGCCACGGCAGCATGTCCACCAGCGCCTTCATCCGCTCGGCCCAGCTCACCGGCGCGGACTTCGGCGCGAGGCCGGGTTTCAACTTCACCATGACGATCACGGTGAGCATCAGCAGCAGCATGAGCACGACGCCCGGGATGATCGCCGCGGCGAACAGGCGCGCCACCGAAACGTTCTCCCAGGAACCGTAGACGATCAGGATCAGGCTCGGGGGCACCAGCACGCTCAGGGTGCCGCCGACCGCGATCGCGCCGATCGAGAGCTTCGGGTCGTAGCGGCGATTTTCCATCTCCGGGTAGGCGATCATGCTGAAGGTGGCCGCCGCCGCGACGCTGGATCCCGAGATCGCGCCGAACACGCCATTGGCCGCGATCACCACCGAGGCGAGCCCCCCGGGCAGCCAGCCGAGCCACTTTTCCAGCGCCGCAAAGAGCAGGTTCACCGCCCCGCTGCCGGAAAACACCGCGCCCATGAATATGAACAGCGGCATAGCGAGCAGCGTAAACGAGTTGAGCGACTCCCACGCCGTCCAGCTCATCTGGACGAGCGGCTTGTCGACCGCAAACACCAGGCCGGCCGTTGCCACCGCCCCCATGGCCACGCCGATCTCGACGCCGAGGGCCAGCAGCACCAGCAGCCCGCCCATGATCAGCGCAGTAACGACCTCGGGACTCATTGCTTCCGGCAATCAGAACTCCTCGGCACCGAACTCGTCGACCTTGCGGCCGGCGAGCAGGTCCTGCACCGCCTTTGCGAGCTGCCCGGCGAGGATGAGCGCAAACAGCGTGAAGCCGATCGGCATCGCCATCTGCGGCCACTTGAGCGGGGTCCGCAGCATCGAATTCGAGCGCATGTCGCGCGTAAAAGAGTCGCCGAGGAATTTCCAGCCGACCCAGGCTGCGATCGCGATGAACACCAGGCCGAGCGCCAGCGTGAACAGGCGGATCCATCCGGCGGCCGCGGGACCTATCCTTTCGACGATGAAGGTGATGCGGATATGGCCCCTTTCCCGTGCGCAAAAGGCCAGGCCGAGGAAGGACACGGCCACCATCGCGTATCCGCCGAGTTCATCGCTCAGGATCAGCGGGTTCTTCAGGACATAGCGCGAAACGACCTCGGCCATCGTAAGCACGATGATGGCCAGCAGCACGCCACCGGCCGCGTAGCCGGTGGCGTACGACAACCGTTCGACGAACCGGTGGAGCTTCTGCACCGCTCGCCCCGGGCCGGCTACTTCGCCATGTCGCGAATGAAGCCCACTGAAGGGCCCTTGGCGTGCATGGCTGCGATGCGCAGGACTTCCTTGCCATGCGGGCCGGCGGTATCCAGCCATTCCTTCACCACCGGCTGCATCAGCGCCATGGCCTTCCTGACCTCGGCCTCGTCGGGTATGACCATCTCGGTCTTGGTCGAGCGGATCCACAGGTTGTAGGTGTTCTCCATCTGCTCGAGCGCGGTGGCCATCTCGCCGGTCAGCTCGGCCGATGCGCGCAGCAGGCCTTCCTTCTGGCGCGCGTCGAGCTTGTCCCAGGCCTTGACGTTGACCAGGATGTACTGGGGAAAGATCGGCGTGATCGGCCAGATCGACACGTACTTCGAGAGCTGGGTCAGGCCGCGCTCTGCGCCGAAGCTCTTGCTGGTCGTGATCGCGTCGACCGTGCCGCGCGAGAGCGCCTCCTCGATCTCGGCCATGGACAGCGTCAGCGGGCTGCCGCCGAGCGCGCGCAGCGCCGAGGTCTGGGTGCGGCCGGACGCGCGCATCTTGACGCCCTTGAAGTCGGCGAGCGTCTTGATCGCCTTGTTGCCCCACAGGGCGTTATTGGCCAGCGAGATCGCCGAACCGAGCACCTTGAAGCCCGCCGGCTTGGTCGCGGCGTCGAGCGCGGCCATCATCTTCGGGTCGAGGATCGCGTGCGCATATTCGGTCGCGCCGTTCGGGATCTCGGAAAACAGCCCCGGGATCCCGCCGAAGTCCAGCAGCGGATACGTCCCGGAGGCCGCGGCGATCGATTGCGTGCCCATGAGCACCCGCCCGTCGCCGACGGCAAAGGCCGAGTCCATGATGCTGTAGAGCTTCTCCTTGATGTCGAGCTTGACCGTGCCGTTGGTGTGCTGCGCCACGAGCTGCTCGTAGCGTCCGCCCGGGCGGAACGGCCAGACGAGGATGTTGGCCCGGCCGTAGGCGCCTTCCCAGTTGAACGTGAGCGTCGTCGGCGCGGCCGGCTTGGGCTGCGCCTGGGCGGTGAAAGAAGCCGCCGTGAATGCGAGCGCGGAGAACAGCATCGGCAAAGCCGCCATCGTGAATCGCCTGCATGCCTTCATGATTCCCTCCCTTGGTGTTGGGTTTTCGACTGGATTTCCCGCAGAAGCAATTCCGGGACCACCGGCGTGGTATTGATTTCGATCCCGAGATGGGCGAGAGCATCGCACACCGCGTTGGCCACGACCACCGGCGGCGAGATCGCCCCGCCCTCCCCGAGCCCCTTGACGCCCAGCGGGTTCAGCGGCGAAGGGATCTCCTGGTGGACCAGGACGATCTCCGGCACGTCGGACGCGATCGGCATCGTGTAGTCCATGAATGTACCGGAAAGGAGCTGGCCTTCGGTGTCGTACCGGATCGCTTCGAAAGTCGCGCCGCCCAGGCCCTGCACCACGCCGCCGATGATCTGTGCCTCGGCGAGCAGCGGGTTGACCAGCACCCCGCAGTCGTGCGAAACGACATAGCGCTCGACCGCCACGCGCCCGGTCTCGGCGTCGACCTCGACGATGGCCGCATGCGATGCATAGGCCCAGGTGACCGTCGGCGGCTCGAAGTAGTAGGTTTCCTGCAGGCCGGCCTCGACCCCGGGCGGGCGGCCGTTGTCCCAACCCGGGCGGGCCGCGTGCGCAATTTCGGCAAACGTCAGTTCGGCGCCGGGCACCCCGGCCACGCCGACCTTGCCGTTGCGCAATTCGAGATCCGCCACGGCGCATTCGAGCTTGTGGCCGGCGATCGCGAACATCTTGTCGCGCAACCTGCGGCTGGCGTGGTGGATCGCGGCCGAGACGGTGACGGTAGTCCGGCTGGCGATGGTGCCGAAGCCCATCGGGATCGCGGCAGTGTCGCCGAACGACACCATGATCCTGTCCGGGTCCACGCCCCATGCGTCCGCCGCGACCTGCGAAAACACGGTCTCCATGCCCTGCCCGTGGGGACAGGCGCCTGACGAGACGTGCACCTTGCCGGTGGAGTCGATCCGCACGGTCGCACCTTCGAACGAACCCACCCCGGTGCCTTCGGTATAGCAACCCAGCCCCAGGCCGAGAAGGCGGCCGGCCGCGCGGGCTTCGGCCTGGCGCTTGCGGAACGCTTCGACACCGCCGAGTGCGGCCAGTGCCTTCTCCAAGGCCTCGGGATAGTCGCCGCTGTCGTAGACGATCGGCTCGCCGTCGCGGTACGGGATCCCGACCGAATACGGCATCTCGCCGCGCGTGATCATGTTGCGGCGGCGGACTTCGGCCGGCTCGAGGCCGAGTTCGCGTGCGACCAGGTCCATCAGCCGCTCCATTACCTGCACCGCCTCAGGGCGCCCTGCGCCGCGATACGGGGCGTTCGGCGCCTTGTTGGTCGCCGCCACCCGTGCTTCCACTGACAGGTGTTCGATGCGATAAGGCCCCGCGATATGCGCAGCCGTGTTGTACATGACAGCGACGCCGAGCGGATTCCATGCGCCGCAGTCGATCACGAAGCTGTCGTGGAAAGCGAGGATCCGGCCTTCGTCGTCGAAAGCGATTTCGGCGTCGTGGTGCTGGTCGCGCGAATGGCAGGCGCACAGCAGGTGTTCGGCCCGCGTCTCGAGCCACTTCACCGGCCGGCCGGCGAGCCTGGCGAGGAACGGAAGCAGCATGTCCTCCGGGTAGACGTGGCCCTTGACGCCGAATCCGCCGCCGACATCCGGCGCAATCACGCGGACGCGCGCCTCCGGAATGCCCAGGGTGGAGGCGATCTCGCGCTGCACCCAGTGCACGACCTGGGTCGAGCACCAGATCGTGTACGCATCGGTGCGCTCGTCGAACTCGGCGGCCACGCCACGGCATTCCATCGGCATCGCCGCATAGCGGTGGTGGGTTATGCGCCGCTTGATCCGGCGCGGCGCGGCGTCTATTGCGCGCCGCGCATCGCCCTTGGTCACGTGGAACCAGCCGATCTCGTTGGTCTTGAAGCGCTCGTGCAGGAGCGTGGCGTCCTTTTCCAGCGCCTGGTACGGGTCGACGACCGCGGGGAGCGTCTCGTAGTCGACCTCTACCAGTTCGGAGGCATCCTCGGCCGCAGCGCGGGTCTCGGCGATCACCACGGCGACCGCCTCGCCCACGTGGCGCACCTTGTCGGTACACAGCATCGGCTGGCGCGGGTTCAGGATTCGATGCGGGATCGCCGCTTTCCACTTGGCCGGCAGCGGCATCTGGTTGTCGCGCACCGGGGGCAGGATCCTGTCCAGTTCGGCCCCGGTCAGCACCAGGACCACGCCGGGGGCTTTTGCGGCCGTGGACGTGTCTACCGCAACGATCCTCGCATGGGCCACCGGGCTCCTGACGAACACCGCGTGGAGCATGCCCGGCAGTTCCAGGTCGGCAACGTACTGCCCCCTGCCGCGCAGCAGCCGCGCATCCTCGCGCCGGCGCAATGACTGGCCCACGAATCCCAACCGACGCTCCCAGTTCCTTTTGAGAATGCGAACGCTACCAGATCGAGAGCCGCGGACGCTTACACGTTTGCAAATGCGAAATCGGGCGGGGTACAGTGGCGCCATGAGTGCGCTCGCCACGGTCCACAGTGTTCTGCCAAATGTCAGCGCGCCCGCCGACCGCCGCACTGCCTGCCCACCTGCGCGAGGCGCGCGGCGCCGGCTGACGGGAGGGGGTGCGTGACAACCGAACCCGGGCTTCCGGCCCCAGTCGTCGAAGCGCTCAGGCGGGGCAACAAGGTCGAGGCGATCAAGCTCCTTCGCCAGCAGGGCGGTCTCGGGCTCAAGGAAGCCAAGGACATGGTCGACGCCTCCGGCATCGGACCCGACGACAAGGCGGCACCCGGGGAGGTGAAATCCGGTGCCGGTGCCCTGTGGGTCGTCGTTGTCGTGCTGCTGGCGCTGGCCGGGTGGTACCTGTCGCGTTGATCCCGCGGCGGTTGATGGCCACGGGGCGCCGCCGGGAATCGCAGTACTTCGCTACTTCAGTTCCACCGAAATCTTGGCCGCGCGCACGGTACGGCCCCAGAAGTCGTACGAATCGTTGAAGAACTTGCTGAACTCCTGGGGCGAAGCGACGGAGGCAACCGGTTCGATCCCCGCCTTGGTGAGTTGCGCGCGGGTTGCCGGGTCGTCGAGCACTGCCTTGAACTCACGATTCAATCGGGCCACGATCTCCGGCGGCGTCCTGGCGGGCGCGAGGATCCCTACCCACACCGCCACACCCGGCGGCATGCCGGCTTCCGGCAGCACAGCCGAGCCCGGCGGGCGCTTCACCGGCGTGACGCCGATGATCCTGACCTTCCCGCCCGCGTGCTGCGGCTCCGAGGTGGGCAGCGAGGCCATCATCGCGTCGATCTGGCCGCCGGCCACCGCGGCGATCGCCGGAGCGGCGCCGGTGAAAGGCACGTGCAGCATGTCGATCTTTCGCTCCTGCTTCAGGACCTCCATCGCCACGTGACTCGAACTGCCGATGCCCCACGAGCCGAACGTGAGCTTGCCCGGCCGCTCCTTGGCCAGCTTGACGAAGTCATCCACGCTCTTGACCGGCAGCGCAGGGTTCACCAGCAGCGTCATCGGCAGGTTTCCGAGCATTGCGACCGGGACGAAATCGCGACGCGAGTCGTAGGTCATGCTCGAATACACGTGCGGGTTGATCGAATGCGTGTCCGCCGGGGCAAGGACGACCGTGTAGCCGTCGGGCGCCGACTTGGCGACGTAGTCCGCGCCGATCATGCCGCTCGCGCCGGGCTTGTTCTCGACGATCACCGTTTGCTTGAGGCGCTCGCCGAGCGGCGCGCTCAGCATGCGCGCTGTGACGTCCATCCCGCCGCCCGGCGGGTAGGTCACGACGATCTTGACCGGCTTGGACGGATAGTCCTGCGCAAGCGCGGGGACGGCGGCGAACGCCGCGAGCAGCATCACGAACTTCAGCATGGTGGAACTCCTTCGTCCCGTGGGGATCGGTGAAATCGAATTATGGTAAGGTTACCTGACCTTTTCTTGCAAGCGGAGATGCGATGATTCCGGAAAAGCTCGACTTCTTCAGGCCCGGCCACCCGGACTTCGACCAGACCCACCGCCCGGTGGAAGCCGCGCGGCATGCGCCGGCCGAGATCTACACCTCCCCCGAACTCTTCCGGCTCGAGAAAGAGCAGATCTTCATGCGCGACTGGCTGGCGGTCGGCCGGGAAGAGGAGATCCCGAACGCGGGCGACTACACCGCCCTGCGGATCCTCGACGAGCCGGTGCTGCTGGTGCGCGACAAGCAGGGCCGGATCAACGCCTTCGCCAACATCTGCCTGCATCGCGGCGTGGAGATCTGCACCGGCACCGGCAACAAGCGCGCGCTCAACTGCCCGTTCCACGGCTGGACCTACGACCTGTCGGGCAAGCTCATCGGCGCCCCGCTGATGCGCGAGTCCGAGAATTTCGACTTCGACACCTGCCGGCTGCCGGCGATCCGCTGCGAGCTCTGGAAGGGCTGGATCTTCATCACCTTCGACAAGGACGCCCCGCCGCTGGCGAAGCACGTCGCCACGCTGGAGCAGGATTTCGGCTACCTGCGGCAGGAAGACTGCCGGCTGGCGGTCAAGACCGTCTGCGAAGTCGACTGCAACTGGAAGATCGTGGTCGAGAATTTCATCGACTTCTACCACGTCAACGTGGTCCACACGACGACCAACGGCCGCGACTTCACCAAGGAGGCGTACAAGTTCTCGCCGCGGCCGCGCGGCGGGTACGTGGCCGAGTACAACTCCGGGCCTTCCACGTTCTCCAAGAAGCCGGTCTTCGGACGCATGCCCTGGATGGAGGACAAGCCCGAGAGCTACTCGGTCTCCGGGTTGCTCGCACCGAATTTCACCCTCTTCGGCCGCGTGGACGACGTGCACCCTTATGTGACCTGGCCGCTTTCGCTGACCAAGAGCCGCGTGATCGTCTATACGCTGCTCCCCAGGATCTACTTCGACCAGCCGGGCTTCGCCGAGAAGGTCGAGGCCTACCGCGAGTTCCAGCAGCGGGTCTTGTCCGAAGACGCCGAAATGCTGCGCTCGTTGCAGAATGGCCTCGGCTCGAGGAATTTCGTGCCGGGCCGGATGGCGAACCTGGAACGCGGCGTGCAGCACGTGCTCAACGGCTACCTGGACCGAATTTTCGCGGACAGGCACTGAAGTGCTGACCCGATTCGTGGACGTCGGCGGTGTCGCCACCCGCTGCCTGATGGCGGGCGAACCGGGCGCGCCCGAGCTGGTGCTGGTGCACGGCCTGAGCCTGACCTCGGAGATCTGGGTGAAGAACATCGACGAACTGGCGCGCGACTATCGCGTGATCGCCGTCGACCTCCTCGGCCACGGCTTCACCCGCCCCAAAGATGGATTGCCGGTCGGCATCGACGCGAAGATCGCGCACTTGGGCGATTTGCTTGCCACCCTCGGCATCGACCGCGTCACGCTGTGCGGCAGCTCGTATGGCGCGCTGATCGCGATCAACCTCTTCCTGCGCGATCGCACGCGCGTGGATCGCCTGATCGTCAACGGCAGCGGCTCGGCGTTCAATACCGAGGCGCAGCTCACCGCCTTCACCGATCGGATCTACGCCAATTACCGGCCCAAGCTGGCGGAGTCCTCGCCCGAAATGTGGCGCGAGCGGCTCACCGGCACAGTGCTCGACCCCAAGTGCCTGCCCTGCGAGTTGCTGACGATCCTTCCGCTGTGCTATGCGCAGCCCTGGGCCGTCGCTTGTTGGGAGGAGGCGGTTTCCACGATGCGCCAGCCCGAGCGCTTCCGCCCGTTCCGCATCCTCGACCGGCTGGAAAAGATCGACGTGCCCACGCTCGTCGTCTGGGGCCGCGACGACAAGGGCGGCATCTACGAGAGCGCGGTAGCCGCGGTAGAGCGCATGCCTAACGCAGAACTCTTCGTTTTCGAGCATTGCGCCCACATGCCGATGATGGAGTACCCGGCGGAGTACAACGCCCTGGTCCGCCGGTTCCTTTCCTGATGCTTGCCTGGCCCGCCGTGGAAACAGCCGCCGCCGCGCGCGCGATGGTCTCAGGCCAGTTTTGCACCCGCGCCGGCGAATCCGTGCTCGTGACTGCAGACTCCGGCACGGACCAAGCCGCGGTAAACGCAGTTCTTGCGGCAGCGGCGGCGGTCGGCGCAAAAACCATGCTCTGCCTGATTCCCAAGCTGCCCTACCAGGGGCTGCTCGCCGACCGGTACATCCCGGAGCCTCTCGCCGCTGCGGCGGAAAAGGCCGACGTCTGGTTCGACATGACCTTCCCGTACATGGCGGGCTCCAACGCCCACGACCGCGCGATGAAGGCCGGCCGGGCGAGGTACCTGCTGCTCGGCGACCTCGGCGCCGGCGGATTGCAGCGGATGTACGGCAGCATCGATCTGGATCGCCTGTTCGAGGCCCAACGGTTGTTCGACGGCCTGATGGCTTCCAACAGCGGTGCTCCCTGCCGGGTCTCGAGCGTGTCCGGCACGGATTTCACTTTCCGGCTCGGCCGGCCCGGCGGGAGCAAGTCCCGCCATGCGGACAAGCCCGGCTCCTCCACCGTAATGGGCTCGTGCATTTTCTATCCTGAAACCGAAAGCGTGCGGGGCACGATCGCGCTGGATGCGATCTTCCACGAGTACTACTCGCTGACACCCGAGCCGATCGTCCTCGAAGTCGACGGCGAGATCCGCGCGGTGCGGCATGTGCGCGACCATGCGGCCGTCACGGAGCGTGCGCTGAAACGTGCGGCCGGCAATGGCGGGTATGGCCGCGTAATCCACCTGACCTGCGGGTTCCATCCTGCTGCGCGATTCTGCGGGCACTCGTTCGTCGAGGACATCCGCAGCATCGGCGCGAACGCGATCGGGCTGGGCATCCCGTGGTGGGAGCCGGGCGGCGGCGAGAACCACCCGGACGGCGTGGTCGCCTCGCAGTCGTTGTGGATCGAAAACGAGCAGGTCGTGCGCGACGGCCGGGTTATCGCCCCTGCCGCGCTTGCGTCCGCGGTCGACGCGCTTTCGCAGTCGACCTGGGCCCTCCCCGCCTCTCCCGCTTGACCGATGCGGTCGCGCCGACGAGCGGCGCGGTCCCCTTGGCGAGAACCGCGAGCATCTCGCGCAACTGCGCCAGGCGCTCGCCGCCCAGCAGCTCGGCAAGCTGCGCATCCATCTTCTCCATGATCTCGCGCTCGGCGACGATGATGGACTTGCCCAGCCCGGTGAACTTGACGAGCTTTGCGCGCCCGTCGGAAGCGTCCGGAACGACTTTCACCAGCTTCTCGGCTTCGCAACCCGCGATCAGCTCGCCGACGGTCTGCTTGCTGACCCGCGAGCGACGCGCGATCTCGCTGATGCGCGTGCCCTCGAAGTCGATGTGGCGCAGCAGGTTCATGTGGCTCGCGCGAAAATTACGGAAGCCCTTCTTCTGCAGGCCGAGGACGAGCACGTCCTGCCAGTTGATGACGCTCGCCAGCAGCAACCGGCCGAGGTTCTCGTGCCGCCAAGGATGCTCGAGGTCGGACCGAAGGCCCCTGCGCAGTGCCGTGTGCTTCATGGGCGCATTTTACGTTCGAACCCGCCGGACGGCCAAACTGAATGGCGAAAGTCGAACTTTCGAATTACGACATCCAATGGTGGCGCGCCTCCCAGGCCAGTCTGTGTACCGGTATCAGTACATTCAGTGGCGTACCGGCGCAGGCTTGGCACGGATCGCCGCACCCCCGTGCATCAATCGCTGGCTGACGCGCGCTTTTGCCAATGCCGGAATTCGCAACTTGATGTCGGTGTCCGAGCGGCGCCAGAACAGCGTGCGCAGCGTGTCCTCGCTCAAGTCGGTCGCGGCCAGGCGACGCACTTCGCCGCCTTCGAGCGCCGCGATCGGCACGCCGTCGCGGAACAGCACGCGGTTGCCGGTGATCGCAGGCACGCGCGCCTCGGGCGTCAGCACACCGACCAGGTTCAGCGGATCCGCAGCCGAGATCGCGACCATCGCGCCGGATTTCTCCTGCTTGCGGATCGCGCGAAGCCGCCCGACCGCCTCCGGCAATGCGAACTGTTCCCCGCCGAATCCCTTGACGAACCGCCCGCCTCGGATCTCGCCGCGCGCCTCCAGCTTCCGGCAGACGAGCGCCAGGTCGCGCCAAGGCGGCAGGCGAGTTTCGCGTGCCAGCAATGCACGGAACAGGACGCCGTAGCGCTTCAACAGGACGCGGACGATCGTTTCGATGCGTGCCGCCTCGTCGGCAGGCTCGACCCCGCCGGTGGATTCGAGCAGCGACCAGCGGCCGGCGGTGTCTACGCCGCAGGCAGCGGTCTTCCGGCCGCGCGAGTTCAGGCTCCTTCGCTTGTCGGGCGGCGCGAGCAAGGCCCGCAGCCCGCTGAAGCTGTCGGCCGTCACCATGCCCAGGCCTGCGAGTTCGCCGAGCGCACGCTCCACCTGCGTCTTGAGCAGGCCGGAGCCAGTGACGAGTTCGTCGAAGAACGACGCGCCGCGCCGTGCGAGCAATTCGTGGACGGTGCGCGCCTCCGAGCCCAGGTCGCCTGCGTTACCGGTCGCGGCCGAACGCCAGACTGAAGCATGCTGCCGCATCATCAATGCCATGGGCGAACTTTTCAACGGCGAGCGCGCCTGCTCAGCCGGCGTGATACGTCCCCACGCCACGCGGCCCGCGAGGCACAGCCTGTCGAGATGCTCCGGCCCGTAGTCTTCCACCCTGCCCGCGAGCACGTCCTGCTCCCATGCGCCCGCAGCAACCTCGACGCCGTCGAGTTGCTCGATGACCGCCGCGGTGCCTTCCGGGCCCTTCATGCGTTCGCCTTCGGCCAGGTGCTGCCAATGCAGCAGGAACCGCATGAAATCGGCCGCCGTGACGGCCTCGATTTCCGAGCGCAACCGGCTGATCGTGTACCGGTGGATTCGGGCCAGCAGCCGCCGATCGCACCACTCCAGCGGCGCGCCGGCGATATTCGCTTCCGGCGTGAACCGTCCGCGCAGCACCTTGCCTTCGACTTCCAGCGCAATCAATGACGCATCGGCGAGCGAGGTGCCTTGCAGGCCCAGCGAATCCGCAAGCCCGCGCGCCGTCACCGGGCCCAGCACGTCGAGGCGCCCGCGCAGCAGTTCCCTGGCCGCGTCCTCTCGCGTCCAGCGCTTGCGCAGGCGTTCAGGAATCACCGGTTCGACCGCTTGCGGGATGACGGCATCGAGTTCGTCGAACCGTTCCACCGCCACCCAGTACCCGGCCGCGTCATGGGCGCGCCCGGCGGCGACGAGCGCCTCGAAATGCGGCTGCCAACCGGGCAGCGCCTCCTCCCTGCGGATGAAGCCGGCAAGCAGCAGCGCGTCATGCAATTCGTCCGGGTTGCCGGCTTCAGGCCAGGCTTCGATCCTCACCCGCTCGATCGCGGCCGCATCGAGTGCCCCGAGGTCGTCGGCGTTGCGCACTTCGGTCGCCCGGCGGGTGTAGACGGCGCGCGCCTTTCGCTCTTCCAGCGGCGCGTCGTCGAGGAAGGTATAGACCTCGGAATTGAGGATCTCGTGGCAGAACACCGACGGCTCCGGCGTGTCGCGCCCGACGCAACGGACCTCGCCTGCGAAGATGCGCTTCAGATAACCCGTGAGCCGGGGCAGGTCCATCGCCTCCTCAAGGCAATCGCGCATGACCTGATCGACCAGCGGGTGGTCCGGCACTTCGCGGGCGCCCTGGATGTTGTCCTGGCACGCGGCGGCCTCGGGAAACACCGACGCGAGGATTTCCTCGGCGATCATGCGCTGGATCTGCGGCGCGAGCTTCGTGCCGTTGCGGCTCCGAGGCACCGCAAGCGCTAGCGTGGTGACCCAGCGCCAGCGGGTCTCGAAGATCGGCGACGCGAGCACCGCCTGCACGAGCGTCTCGCGCACGGTGTTCGGGTGCAGGTAGCGGAAGACTTCGTCCAGCGCGAAGGAATGGGCCGGCCCGAGGGACAGGATCAACCCGTCCTCGGTGGCGGCCGCCTGCAGCTCGAAGTTGAAGGTGTGGCAGAACTTCTTGCGAAGCGCGAGCCCCCACGCCTTGTTGACCCGGCTGCCGAGCGGCGCGTGCAGCACCAGTTGCATGCCGCCGGATTCGTCGAAGAACCGCTCCAGCACCAGCGTGTCCGCGGTGGGGATCACGCCGAGCGCGCGCTTGCCCTCTGCCAGGTACTCCGCGGCCTGGACTGCTGCGGAATTCGGCAGCCCGTACTCCTCCTCGAATAGGGCCACGGCGCGATCCAAGGCGCCAGCTGCGCGCGGCGCGTCCGGACCCGGCAGCAGCATGTCGGCTCGCGCCCGCAAGGCCGAGACTGCTGCGCTGACCTCGTCGCTCCTCGACGGCGCCTCGCCGAGCCAGAATGGCATCGAAGGCGGCTGGCCCTGCGCATCGGCGACACGCACCACGCCGCCATTGATCTGCAGGATCCGCCACGACGTGTTGCCGAGCTGGAATACGTCGCCGGGAAGCGACTCGATCGCGAAGTCTTCGTTGAGCGTGCCGATGGACTGGCCTTCGGGTTCGAGCACCACCCGGTAGTCGAACACTTCCGGGATCGCGCCCCCGGACAGGATCGCGGTCATGCGCGAGCCTGGGCGCGCGCGCAACTTGCGATGGACTGCATCGTAGTGGATCAGCGCCGCCCGCTGCCCTCGCTTGCCCGCGAATCCGATGGCCAGCATCCGGACCACTTCCTCGAACCTGTCCCGCGCGAGGTTGCGATAAGGATGAGCCTGCCGGAAGAGTTGGTACAACGCCTCCTCGCCCCACTCCTGTGCGCCGGCCTCGGCAACCACCTGCTGGGCGAGGACATCCACCGGTGCCTCGGGGATCGACACGTGGTCGAGCTCCCCCGACTTTGCGGCGTGCAGCATCGCGGCGCATTCGAGCAGGTCGTCGCGCGTCAGAGGGAAGATCCGCCCCTTGGGCAACCCGGTGACCGTGTGCCCGGAGCGGCCGATGCGCTGCAACAGCGTGGCGATGCGATGCGGCGACGAGACCTGGCACACGAGGTCGACGTGGCCGATGTCGATGCCCAATTCAAGCGAAGCCGTCGCCACCAGCACCTTGAGACCGCCTTCGCGCAGGCGGGCCTCCGCGGACAAACGGACATCCTTGGCGAGGCTGCCGTGATGCGCCGCGACGTTCCCGGCGCCGATCCGCTCGGACAACTGGTGCGCCATGCGCTCGGCCAGCCGCCGGGTGTTCACGAAGATAAGCGTCGTGCGATGCGCCTGGACCAGTGCGACGAGC
Source organism: uncultured Bordetella sp. (assembly GCA_964599095.1). Taxonomy (GTDB): domain Bacteria; phylum Pseudomonadota; class Gammaproteobacteria; order Burkholderiales; family SG8-39; genus SZAS-79. Next base: position 227,715 of record CAZREB010000007.1, on the reverse strand, counting down.
TTCTCGTAGATTTCCTGCCAGACCTCGTGCGACATCACGGCTTCGAGCGGCGAGCCGGGCACTTCGATGGCGAGGTCCATGGCGCGCTTGTGGCCGCGATCGACGATCGCGCATTCGCCGTTGCCAGCGCCGACCAGGAAACGGGCAACCACCTCGATCGGCTTCTGGGTGGCCGAGAGGCCGATGCGTTGCAGGCGCCGGCCGCAGACGTGGTCCAGGCGCTCGAGCGAAAGCGCGAGATGGGCGCCGCGCCGCGTCGGGAGGACTGCATGGATCTCGTCGACGATCACCACGGTCGCGGTCGCCAGCATGGCACGCGATTTTTCCGCCGTGAGCAGCAGGTAGAGCGACTCGGGCGTGGTCACGAGGATATGCGGCGGCTTCCGCAGCATCGCGGCGCGCTCGGACTGCGGCGTGTCGCTGCTGCGCACCGCGGCAGTGATTCGCACCGGCGGCAGGCCTTCATCCTCGGCAAGCCGACGGATCTCGCGGCGCGGCTCGGCGAGGTTCTTGTGGATGTCGGCCGAAAGCGCCTTCAGCGGCGAGACGTAGATCACCCGCACTTCGTCCGGCAGGTCTTTTTCAAGCCCTTCGCGGAACAGCGTGTCGATGGCGGTGAGGAATGCCGCGAGCGTCTTGCCGGAGCCGGTGGGCGCGGCAATCAGTGCGTGCCCACCCGAACGGATCGCCTTCCAGCCCTCGACCTGCGCCTCGGTGGGCGGCCGTATGCCGTCCGGGCACGCAAAACGCGCAGCCCACCACTTTTGCAGGACGGGGTGAAAATCGGTTGGAAGCATCGCGGGCGGCCGGAAATTTCCGGATGTCATCTTACTCTGCGCGACAGGGGCATCGCGGCGCCGGCAGGCGCCGGCGGTCAGGGCCCGGTCTTCGTCACTCGCACTTGGCAACGACGATCTCGCAGTCCTTCCGGCCGCAGCCCTTCAGCGCTTCGGCAGTGGCTTTTGCCTTGGTCTTGCCATAGCCGTAACCGTAGTAGTTCTTCGAGGTCGCATAGGCCCCGCAAGTCTCGAACCAGACAGCGACCTTGCAGTGGCGTCCGTGTTCCCTGCAGTACTTCAGCGCCTTGCGTTCCGCGGCGTCCCTTGAATGCTCCCCGGTCACGAAGCCGTATGCCGGGTCGCGATCGCCGCGCTGGTCATCCACCGCGATCGCGCCGAACGCGAACGCGTTGCACGGAGAGAGGAAACCCAAGGCAAGAGCCAGCGCTGCGAGATTCTTCATGATTGCCTCCCGGAGATGCGAACGTTCGGTGCGACACCCTGAACTCGAACTCGCCTCGCTGGGCAAGCGATGCGATTCTACTGCTGCACAGGGGGCGGGGAACTAGTTCCTCCCGGTGATCGCAGCGAATGCAGCCTCCAGGGAATCTTGCGCCGTCGTCAGTCGCTGCCTTTGTGCGCCGCTCCAGGACTGATCCTGCTTGAGCGCGCTCCGGGCACCGGACAGCAACCGGCGAACCTCCTCCGGCTGCGTCCCGCCCACCCCCTTGCGGCTGGCGACCATGTACTCGGCGCTCAGCGCCTGCTTGTAGTCCGCTTCGGACAGCGGGAACTCCTGCTTCGTGTCTTCGCGATAGATCCGCTGCGCCTCGGCAAACGGGATCTGCGTCGGTGTAAGGCCCTTGCTGCGGCCATACTTTGCGAGGTCGGCCGCGAAGTGGTGGCCGATACGGAAAGGAATGCTGGCCCGCTGCATCAGGAAGTCGGCCACTTCGGTCATGGTCGAGTATTCGGCGTTGATCTCCTGCAGCGCGCGCGGTCCGTTGACCACGATGCCATTCACGATGTCGGCAAGCAGCCGGTACAGCGCAGCGGCATCCGCGGTCGGCACCACGTTCGGGCGGCGGTAGTCGTACATGCCGGTGTTCGTGTTGTGCGCGATCAGGAAGGTGGTGTTCATCGCGCCAACGATATTGCTCGCCGCAAAGCGCAGGTTGGTGAGCGCCACCGGGTTCCTTTTCTGCGGCATGATGCTGCTGCCGCCGGTGAGCTTGCCGTCGGTCAGCAGGAACCACGGCGACGGATCGGCATATTGCGCCGTCATGTCCTGCGCGAACTGGCCGATGTGTACCGCCGAAATGGCGAGGGCCGAAGCGATGTCCAGCCCGCTGTCCACCGGCGAAAGGTGGTTCGCGTCGTAGGCGTTCTCGACCACGCCATCGAAGCCGAGCAGCGCCGCGAGGCGCGGCCGGTCGATCGGGTAGCCGGAATTCGCGATGACCGCGGCGCCGAGCGGGCTCCGGTTCACCCCCGCATAGGCGGCGCGAAGTCGATTGGCGTCCCGGCCGAGCGCCGCGGCCAGCGCATGCATGTAGTGGCCCACCGTCGTCGGCTGGGCCTGCACTCCGTGCGTATAGGCCGGGATCGGCGTATCCGGGTACTTTTCGCCGAGCGCAATCACACGGTCGCGGGAGGCGTTCAGCGATTCGATCGCGTCCAGCAACGTCTCACGCAGGTACAGGCGCGTGGACGTCGACGCCAGGTCCTGGCGGCTGCGGCCGACGTGGAGCATCGAGCCGTCCGGGCCGACCGCCGAAATCAGCATCGGCTCGTACCGGAGATAGTCCCTCGGCCGCTCGGCGCCCGGCTTTGCGTTGTCGTCGGCGACGGTGCGGATGCCTTGGGCAAGGCGTATCGCCACCGGATCCGGGATGATCTTCGCCTCGCGCAGCATGACGAGCGAGGCCTTGTTGATCTCGGTGAGGTAAGAGAAATCGTCGCGCGGCGATGCCTTCTTGTAGCGGTTTGCGTTTCCATAGGCGTCGGTGGAAACCTGCGCGGCGGCCTGCGTGACGGCGAGCGCAAACGCCACGCCGAGCGCAATCGGGGTCTTCATGATCGGGTCCTTTCTTGCGAAAGCGCGCCGGGGGATCCCGGCCGCGCGCTGGGAATCAACCTACTTCTTGAGGCGCGTCTCGACCAGCCGCCCGAAGAAGGCGGCCCCGAGCGGCAATGCATCGTCGTTGAAGTCGTAGCCGGGGTTGTGGACTTCGCAGCCATGGCCTTCGCCCGGGCCGTTGCCGATGTTGATGTAGCAGCCGGGCACGCGTTCGAGCATGTAGGAGAAGTCCTCCGAGCCCATCACGAGGTCCGGGTTGCGGTTGACGTTCTGCTCGCCGACCAGGTCGATGCAGATCTTCGCCGCGAAGTCGGCTTCCTTCGGGTCGTTGACCGTCGGGTTGAACAGCACGCGGAAATCGACCTCAGCGGTCGCGCCATGCGCTTCGGCCGTCCCCTTGGCGATCCGCCGCATCGAATGCTCGAGCTTGGCCATGACGTCCTTGGTGAAGGCGCGCGCCGTCCCGCCGATGTGCGCTTCCTGGGGAATCACGTTGTAGGCGTCTCCGGCATTGATCTTGGTCACCGAGACCACGGCCGTGTCGATCGGCCGGACGTTGCGCGAGACGATGCTTTGCAGCGCCACCGCGATGTGGGCGGCCACGAGCGTCGAGTCCACGCCGGTCTCGGGGCGCGCGCCGTGCGAGCCCTTGCCGGTGACCTTGATGTCGAAGAACGCGCCGCCGGCCATCATCGGGCCGGACTTGACGTTGAAATGCCCGACCGGGATGCTCGGCCGGTTGTGCATGCCGAAGATCGCATCGCACGGGAACTTCTCGAACAGACCCTCGTCCACCATGGCCTTCGCTCCGCCCAGGCCTTCCTCGGCCGGCTGGAAGATGAAGTGGACCGTGCCGTCGAACTGGCGCGTCTCGGCAAGGTACTTCGCGGCGCCCAGCAGCATCGTCGTATGGCCGTCATGCCCGCAGGCGTGCATCCGGCCGGCGTGCGTCGAGCGGTGCGCGAACGTATTCGCCTCCTCGATAGGCAGTGCGTCCATGTCGGCGCGAAGCCCAAGCGTGCGCGGGCTGGTGCCCACGCGCAGCGTGCCGACCACGCCGGTCTTGGCCAGCCCCCGATGCACATGGATGCCGAAGGCCTTGAGCTTGGCGGCGACCAGGTCGGAGGTGCGGGTTTCCTGGAAGCCGAGCTCGGGATGCGCGTGGATGTCGCGCCTCCACTCGGTCATGTCCTTGTGGAAGGCGTAGAACTGCGGGTCGATGCGATCCCTGGCGGTCATGCTGGCGGCTCCTGGCGAGGCTGCACTGAGGCGAAGCCCTTATAGTACCCGCCCGCTCGCCTCGTCGATCAAGTGCATGTTCGCAAGATCGGCCACCAGTTTCATCGGCTTGCCCGGCTGGGCGCCGGCGTTCGGGTTGACCCGGCCGCAGACCTCGGTGCCGTCGATGAGGAAATGCACCAGCGTCTCCATGCCCATCGGCTCGGTGACTTCGAGGACGACCTCGAACGGTTGCTGTTCGGCCTCGCTGTGCGGCCGCTGCTCGATGATGTGTTCCGGCCGGATCCCGAACAGGAGCTTTCCGGCGCCGGCGTGCACTTTGTACCGCTCCGCCCGGCTGGACGGGACCGGGAACGAGACGGCCTCGGACAACTTCACCCGCAGGCCGCCGGGCGCCTCCTCGAGCTTGCAGGGGATGAAATTCATCGCCGGCGACCCGATGAAGCCCGCGACGAACCGCGTGGCCGGGAAGTGGTAGAGGTCGTTCGGCGTGCCGACCTGCTCGATCAGCCCGCCGTTCATGACCACCACCCGGTCGGCCAGTGTCATGGCCTCGACCTGGTCGTGCGTCACGTAGACCGTGGTCGTGCGGACCTTCTGGTGGACCTTCTTGATTTCGGTGCGCATCTGCACCCGCAGCTTGGCGTCCAGGTTCGACAGGGGCTCGTCGAAGAGGAATACCTTCGGGTCGCGCACGATGGCGCGCCCCATCGCGACGCGCTGCCTCTGCCCGCCCGAGAGCTGCTTGGGCTTTCTCTCGAGCAGCTCGGAAATGTCGAGAATGCGCGCCGCGTTCTCGACGCGCTTGTTGATCTCGTCCTTCGCCACCTTCTTGAGCCGCAGGCCGAAGGACATGTTCTCGTGCACCGTCATGTGCGGGTACAGCGCGTAGTTCTGGAACACCATCGCGATGTCGCGGTCCTTGGGCGGCACGTCGTTGACGACCTCCTCGCCGATCAGGATCTCGCCGCCCGAGATGTCTTCGAGGCCGGCGATCATCCGCAGGGTCGTGCTCTTGCCGCAGCCCGAGGGCCCGACCAGCACGACGAACTCCTTGTCGGCGATGTCGAGGTCGATGCCGCGGACCGCAGGCGTGCCCTCGTAGTCCTTGAATATCTTGCGCAGCGTGACACGAGCCATGGAGCGGCGACCCCTTTGCGTTCAGCCCTTCGTTGCGCCGGCGGTAAGGCCGGCGATGTAATAGTCCATCAGGAAGGCGTAGATGATCAGCGGCGGCGCGGCGCCGAGCAGCGCGCCGGTCATGATCTGGCCCCAGGTGAACACGTCGCCCTTGATCAGCGTGGTGATGATCCCGACCGGCAGCACGAGCTGGTCGGCCGAGGTCGTGAAGGCGAGCGGATACAGGAACTGCGCCCACGACACCGTAAACGCAAAGATCGTCGCGGCGATGATCCCGGGCAGTGCCACCGGGATGAAGATGCGCGTCAGGATCTGCAGGTATCCGGCGCCGTCGATCAGCGCAGCCTCGTCGAGCTCCTTGGGAATGCTCGCGAAGTACCCGATCATGATCCAGGTCGCGAACGGCACCGTGAGCGTCGGGTAAAGGATCACGAGAACGTACCAGCGGTTGATCAGCTCGATGCCGGTGATGTCGGTCACCCAGACGAGGATCTGGAACAACGGGATGAACAGCAGCGTCTCGGGAATCAGGTAGGTGAGGAACACGCCGGTCGCGAGCGTTGCGGACCCCCAGAACTTCATGCGCGAGAGCGCGAACGCGGCAGGGATGCTGATCGCCATCGTGATCGCCACCACCAGCACCGACACCATCGCCGAGTTGCGGAAGAAAGTGACGTACGTCGGGGAGGTCAGCAGCTCAATGTAGTTGTCGAGCGTCGGCGCGTGGATCCACCACGGCGAGGAGGCCGAGGCGATCTCGGCATTCGACTTCAGCGAGGTCAGCAGCATGTACAGCGGCGGCGTCAGGAAGAACACCACGAAGATGCACAGGAAGAAGTACGACCAGATCATGGCCCTGCGCCGGTCGTCTTTCATGCTGCGGGACCTGGCCACCTAGTGCTCCGTCCCGCGCTTGGTGACGTCCCGCAGGATGAAGATCGCGAAGACCGCCAGGATCGGGAACATGAAGAGCGACACCGAGGCCCCGAGCGGCAGGTCGCTGCCTTCGATGCCGACCTTGAACGCCCAGGTGCCGAAGATGTGGGTGTTGTCGACCGGGCCGCCGGCCGTCAGCACCCGCACGATGTCGAAATTGGCGAACGTGACGATCAGCGAGAACAGCACCGTGATCGCGATGATGTTGCGCATCATCGGGATCGTGATGTACCAGAGCTTCTGCCACCAGTTCGCCCCGTCGATCGAGGCGGCCTCGTAAAGCTGCTCGGGCACCGACTTCAGCGCGGCGAGGTACATGATCATGAAGAACGGCGCGCCGACCCAGACGTTTACGAGGATCACCGCGAACCGCGCCCAGTTCGGCTCGCCGAGCCAGCCGACCGGCTCGAAGCCGCCCTTGACGAGCAGCCAGTTGAACGCGCTGTAGGAAGGGTCGAACAGCCACAGCCACGCAAGCGTGCTCATGGCCGGCGGGATCACCCACGGCACCAGCAGCATGCCGCGCCACTTCCGCTGCCCCTTGACCGGGACGTTGTGCACGAAATGCGCGACGCAGAACCCGATCAGGGCCTTGAAGATCACGGCGGTGACGGCGAAGATCACCGACTGCTTCACCACCATCCAGAAAGTGTCGCGCTTGAACAGGAAAGCGAAGTTGTCGAAGCCGACGAAGCGCTCCATGCCCTTGTTCAGCGTCGCAAGGTGCAGCGAGAAGAGCGCCGGATAAAGCACCAGCAGGGCGATGGTGAGGATGAGCGGAAGCGCCATCAGGAAAGCGATGGTCGACTTCCGCCGCAGGAATTTCCTCACGGGCGGGCGGCTCGCTTCAGGAGCGCATGAAGCCTTCGAGTTCGCTCGCCGCCCACCCGATGACCTTGTCCAGCGGCTCGCCGCCCTGGGCGTACTTGCCGACCATCTTGGTCATGATCGCCTGCGTGTAGATCTGGTTGGCGATCTTGGGCGGCGCCGGGTAGGCGGAGATCTGCAGGACCTGGCCGGGCTTGGGCGGGTAGTGATACAGCGTGCCCTTGGGCGGCCCTTCCTCGGCCCAGGTCTTGAAGTCGTTGAACTTGGCGAAAGCCGGGATATCGTAGCCCTGGCTCGCCGCGACCATCTTCTCGACTACGCTGCGCTCCGAGATGTGCATCATCAGGCTCTTGGCCGCGGCCTTGTTCTTGGAGAATTTCCAGATGCCCCAGAAGTAAGGCAGGTACGGCTGCACGCGTCCCTTGGGGCCGGCCGGCGCCGGGAAAGTCCAGCACTGCTCGGCGACTTTCGGCGCATCGCGCTTGGCCACCGCCCAGGCGCTCGGCGGGTTCATGATCAGCGCGCCCTTGCCCGAGACCAGCCACTTGTTGTTGGTCGAGTCGTCCCATGCAAAGACATCCGAAGGCAGCGCGGCGACGAGTTTCTTCATGTACTCCATCACCTGCTTCACCGCGTCGGACTTGACCGTGATGTTGCCCTTGCCGTCGACCAGCGTTGCGCCGAACGCCGCGAAGATCGTGCCCGCGGTGTCGACCGAATCGGCCGTCTGGCCGAACCCGATGCCGAACGAAGCCCCGGCCTTGTGGCACTTGACCGCAGCGTCGAGAAACGCGTCCCACGTCCATTTGTCGGTCATCGCCTTGTCCGGCGCGCCGCCGGCGGGATACATCTTCACCACGTCGAGGCCCGCGTGCTGCTTGAGCAGGTCGATGCGCCCGCACGGCCCCTTGATCTGGCTGCCGGGGGTCGCAGGGATCGCCACCCAGTGCCCGCCGATCTTGCCGAGGTACTCGATCAGCGGGCTCACTGCGCCGTTCTTCGCGACCAGCGCCTTCATGACGTCGTCGACCGGCTCGAGATCCTTCGACTTGTCCGCCGGCCACCAAGTGGGAAATGCGAGCAGATCGTGCCCCGCCTTGGCCTGCGATTCGGCGGCGATCGTCAGCAGGTTCTTCTGCCCCTGCGAAGGGATGTAGTCGATCTTTATGTCGACCTTTTCCTTGGCCGCCCACTCCTTGCACGCCGCAGTGAGCACATCGTTTGCGCCCGGCACCCAGTGGTCCCAGAAGCCGACTTCGAGCTTGCCGGCCGCGTGCGAAGTCCGGATATAGGGAAACGCCAGTGTCGCGGCAGATGCGGCCGCAGTGCTCTTCAGAAAGCGACGACGCGTGAATTTCCTCGTTGTCATGAGGCCTCCTCCTCGTGATTTATCGGACAGTTTCGCAAATGCCTGCGGCCGTGCCTGTCAAGGCAATCCTAACGATCTGTGCGAAACAGTGCCGCACTTTCGATGCGGCAGTGCAGCGTCCTGCGGCCGGCGCCGCAGAGGAAATCCGGAAGCCCTAGGCGGGCGCAGCAGGGTCGGCGGCCGGGGCCGTGAGCACGGGCTTCGGGCGAGGCTGCCACGAAACGCTGATGTCGCCGTTGACGAATGTCTGGCAGGCCATGCGGTAACCGTTGGCGAAGTCTTGTTCGGTGAGGTGCTTCCTCTCCTTGTCCTTGATCGCGTCGGTGTGCTGCAGGCCGGATTCGATCTTGCACTTGCACGTCCCGCACAACCCGCCGCCGCACTTGAACGGGATCCCCCCCTTTTCCCGCAGGGACACGCGCAGCAGGTTGCTGTTCGGCGGCGCCTGTACCGACTTGTTGTCGTTGGTGACGAAGGTGACCGTGACCATCAGACTTTCACCAGCTTGTTGCCGGAGCGGCCGGCCGCATTCGCCTTCAGGTCGGCGAGTTGCCCGAGTTCGTGGCGGGCCCTTTCCAGGCTGTCGAATCGCGGAAAGAACTTGCAGGGGACGTTGTTGACGACCGGTGGATCGGTTTCGTCGATCACGCGGACTTTCGCCTCGCTCAGCACTTCGCCGATCACGAAGCGGGCGCGGACCCTGCCGTGCGCGAAGTAGTCATAGGTCTCGGCCGGCCGGACGCCGTCTCCCGGCTCGGTCCGGAACTGGCCCGGCTTGCTGGTGAGGATGATGTACGCAGGTGGCATAGGGGAAGCGCTGCCGGTTCGCATCAGGCCGCCGCCGGCCGGGGAGGCGCGATGGCCGGGATCCCATCCTGCGACAACTCCAGGTCGTGCGTGATCCACAACTGGCAGACCAGCCTGCACCCGTCGGCCAGATGGTCGCCGAGCACCTTCTTTTCCTTCCAGTTGGGTTCCGGCAAGTGCTCCGCACCCGCAAGAATCCGGCTGGTGCATTTTCCGCACTTGCCCATCCCGCAGCCGTACGAAAGGTTCGGAAACGGGAACTGCTTGATGCCGGCCCGCACGACGAGATTGGTGTTTTCCTTGACCTCGCCCTCGTGTGCCTGGCCGTTCTTGTGCATGATGATCTTGGGCATTGGGTCGGTCAGCGGATCGAGAATCGATTAAACAGTATACTAAAACTTGAGCACTTGGCGGTCAATTGATAGTTTTTAAATGTAATATATGACTTTAAGTTATCAACATAAAACATTTAATAATAATATTTAATTCATTACGATCGCATGCCTGCACTTTAGTGCTTGCAGGAGAAAGTGGACTCAAATAGTATACGGTCCTTGTGAACACGACCAAGCGGAGACCCCATGGCCCAGCAACTGATGAACCAAGACGAATTCCGTAGCGCCCTCGAAAACGCGATCAAAGGCAAGAGCGCCAACAAATCCCCGTTCAGCGTGGCGTGGGCGAGCGGGAAGCTGTCCAGGGCGCACCTGTGCCGCTGGGCCGAGAACCATTATCACTATGTCGGCCCATTCGCCGACTACCTCGCCGCGATCTATTCACGGATGCCGGCCCATTTTGTCGAGGCCAAGGATTTCCTGCTCGCCAACATGTACGAAGAGGAAATCGGCGGCGACCGGCATACCGACCTGCTGATCCGTTTTGCCGAGGCGTGCGGCACTACCCGGGCGCGCGTGATCGACCCGGACAACATGTCGGCCACCACCCGCGGCCTGCAAAGCTGGTGCTATGCCGTGGCAATGCGCGAAGACCCGATCGTTGCGGTCGCCGGGCTGGTCGTCGGCCTGGAGTCCCAGGTGCCGTCGATCTATCGCCGCCAGGCCCCCACCCTGCGCGAGAAGTACAAGTTCACCGACGAGCAGATCGAATTCTTCGACCTGCACATCGTTTCGGACGAAATCCACGGCGAGCGCGGCTACCAGATCGTGCTGGAGCACGCCGACACCCCCGAGATGCAGCAGCGCTGCCTCAAGATCTGCGAAGTCGGCGCGCAGATGCGGCTGCTCTATACGACCGCCCTCTACAACGACTACGTGGCGAAGGACATTCCCCTGTCCGAACTCGAGATGGCCGAGAAAGGTGTCCCGGCCGCCGAGCGCGAACTGCTGCAGGCCTAGGACTTTGAAGACCGCTTTCAAGCTCGAACTGTCGGAGGCGCGCGCCATGGCGGGCGCCGCGCTCGCGAAGGCTGCCGCCATCGGCGTAACCGAAACCGTGTGCGTCTGCGACGAAGGCGGCTACCCGATCGCGCTCGAGCGCATGGACGGCGCGCGGATCACCGGCCCGCAGATTGCGTGGAACAAGGCCTTCACCGCCGCCGGCCACCGGCGCTCGACGCACCTGTTCAACCAGCCCCCCAACGGCCCGGCGCTGCCCGGCAACGAGGCGTTCGGGATCCAATGGAGCTTCGACGGCAAGTTCGCGATCTTCGTTGGCGGCTTCCCGATCGTCGTGAACGGCGAAGTGGTCGGCGGCATCGGGCTTTCGGGCGGCAACGGCGAGCAGGACATCGCCTGCGGCCTGGCCGGCCTGCAGGCGCTCAAGGACCTGCTGGCCCCGCAAAAGCACACCGTGCTGGTCGAGGCGGACATCAAGAAGTGATCGTTCCGGGATGACCACGCTGCGCCGGACCGCGGGCCAGAGACCGGGCTCGCTCGGCCGCGAGGTCGCCGACCGGCTCCGCCGCCTGATCCTTACAGGCCACCACAAGCCCGGCGATCGCCTGGTCGAGGACCGGTTGTCGGCCCAGCTCGGCGTCTCGCGCGTGCCGATCCGGGAGGCGCTCCGGACGCTCGCGGCCGAAGGATTGGTGGACATCCCGCCGCGCCGGGGCGCCTCGGTGGCAGAGGTCTCCGCCGACGTCGCAAGGGACCTCGTCGAGGTGCGCGCCACTCTCGAAGGCCTGAACGCCCGGCTCGCCGCCCGCCACCACGAGGAGGCGATCATCATGCAACTGCGCCAGGTGCTCGAGGAGGGCAACGCGGCCGCCCGTTCGGGCAATGTCGACGACCTTGTGAGGCTCAATGCGGCTTTTCACGACAAGCTGGCCGAAGCCGGCCGGAACGGCATCCTGTGGGACATCATGCGCACGCTGCGCGAACGCACAGGGCTCGTCTTCGCGGCAAACACGACCAGGCGCTCGCGCGAGGACTGGGACGAACACTCGCGCATCCTGGCCGCCGTCATCGACGGCGACGAGGAACTCGCGGCGTTGCTTGCTTCCCGTCACGTCTACCAGGCCGCCGACGCAGCCTTGCCGGCGAACGCCGAGCCGCAGCCCTTCGAATCCGAGGCCTCAGCCCGACATAGCGCCTGACGCCGCATCGGCCGCCGGCGCTTCGGTCCGGCGCAGGTCTTCCAGCGGGATATGGCACGCGATCCGGTGGGTGGCGCTCACGCTGCGCACCGGCGGCACTTCGGATTCGCAGAGGCTCCCCAGCCTGCGGGGGCAACGATGCCGGAACCTGCAGCCGCCGCCGACGTCGTCATTTTCCACTGCGTCGCCACGCAGGCGGATGCGCCCGCCCTTCGCGCCGCGATCCCCGGCGCGGCCGACCTCGGGGATCGCCGACAGCAACGCCTCGGTATAAGGGTGGTAAGGCGGGTTGAGGACTTCGCCGACCGGCCCCTCCTCGACGATGGCACCGCGATACATCACGGCCACGCGATCCGCAATATGCGCGATCACCGAGAGGTCGTGCGAGATGAAGAGATAGGCCACGTTCAGCCGGTCGCGCAGTTCGGCAAGTACGTTGAGCACATAGGCCTGCACCGAGACGTCCAGCGCCGAGACCGCTTCGTCGCAGACGATGAATCCCGGCTCGGTCGCCAGCGCACGCGCAATGCCGACGCGCTGTTTCTCGCCGCCCGAGAGCTGGTGCGGATAACGGCCCGCGTACGATGCCGGCAGCCGCACAAGGTCGAGCAATTGCGCGACGCGCGTATCGATATCCGCTCCCTTGGCAAGCCCGAAAAGCACCAGCGGCCGGGCGACGATTTCGCCTACGGTCTTGCGCGGATTCAATGACGAGTCCGGGTTCTGGAAGATGATTTGCGCGATCCGCCGCTGCTCGTGCAGCGCCTTGCCTGTCAGCTTTCCGGTGTCATTTCCCGCAATCCGGATCGACCCGTCCGAAGGCTCGATCAGGCGGACCAGCATCCGGCCGAGCGTCGACTTGCCGCACCCGGACTCCCCGACCAGGCCGAGCACTTCGCCCGCGGCGATGGTGAGCGACACGCCGTCCACCGCGCGTACGCGGGGCGGATCGAAACGCAGCGGGAATCCCCCCGACCAGTCGAATCGCAGGCTGTCGAAGACGCCGCCCATCTGGAACTGCTTAGCGAGGCCCTGCACCTCGACGAGCAGGCCGGAACCCTTTGGCGTCGCCGACTTTGTCGCTCCTTCCGGCGCATCGGATACCGGCCAAGGCGTGCCGGCCAGTTCGTCGGCTCGCCAGCAACGCGCCGCATGCACTTCGCGTGCAAGCTTCTGCGGCTCGCTTGCGCAGCGCTCGACGGCAAAATGGCAGCGCGGATGGAAAATGCAGCCCGCAGGCGGCGATGCCAGGTCCGGGAAGCGCCCGGGGATCGGCGACAAGCGCGCCTGTCGCCCGGAAACCCTCGGAAGCGAGGCGAGCAGCCCCTTGGTATACGGATGCTTTGGCGCATACAGGACTTCGCCGGCCGGACCGCGTTCGACCACGCGACCGGCATACAGCACGCAGACATCGTCGCAGATGCGCGCGACGACGCCGAGGTTGTGCGTGATATAGAGCATCGACAGGCCGCGGTCGTGCCGCAGGCGCTCGAGCAAGTCGAGGATTTGCGCCTCTATCGTCACGTCGAGCGCAGTGGTCGGCTCGTCGAGGACGAGCAGCTCCGGCGAGCAGGCCAGCGCGGTCGCGATCAGCGCACGCTGCTTCATGCCGCCCGAAAGCTGGTGCGGATACGCGCGCGCCACGTCCTCCGGCCGCGGAATCCCCACCTCGTCGAGGAGCCTGCGGGCTTCGGCGGCCGCCTCGCCGTCGGACAAAGCTCGATGCAGCACCAAGGGCTCGGCGATCTGGCGGCCGACCTGGATCCCGGGGTTCAGCGACGTAAACGGGTCCTGGAACACCATGCTGATGCGTTCGCCGCGCAGCAGCCTTCGCTCCTCCTCCGGCAGCTCGAGCAGCGACCGCCCGCCGAGCGCGATGCGGCCGCCTGCGATGCGGGCTTCGCTCGCGAGCAGTCCCATGACCGCAAGCGCCGTGGTGCTCTTTCCCGAGCCGGATTCGCCGACCAGCCCGAGCGCGCGGCCCTTGCCGATCTCGAACGAGACGTCGTCGAGCGCGCGCAGCCAGCCGCCGCCCGACGGGTAGTCGAGAGCGAGGTTCTCGACCTGGAGCACGGGCCCGTCCGACCTGGCAGTCCCGCTCGGGAGGGGCGAACTCATGCGCGCGCCCTCCGCAACCGCGGGTCGAACAGTTCGCGCAACCCGTCGCCGATCAGGTTGACCGCGATCACCGTGATGCAGAGGACAACACCCGGCGCCAGTGCCACCCAAGGAGCGGTATCGATGAACGGCCGGGCCTCGGCGATCATCAGCCCCCAGTCTGAACTCGGGGGTTGCACGCCCAGGCCGAGAAAGCTCAATGCCGCGCCGAGCATGATGGCGAAGGTCACGCGCAAGGCCGCCTCGACGATGATCGGCGGCCAGGCGTTCGGCAGGATCTCGGCCGCGAGGATGTACCAGAGCCGCTCGCCGCGGGCCTGCGCCGCGAGGACGAACTCCTCGCGCGCAACTTCCAGCGTCACCGCCCGGGCCAGGCGCGCCATGATCGGGACGTAGATGATCCCGACCGCAAATGCCGTCTTCCAGACGTTGGGCGTCGAGAGCGACAGCAGCAGCAGCCCCATCAGGATCGGCGGCACCGAGATCACCAGGTCGATCGCACGCATGATCGCTTCGTCGATGCCGCCGCCCTTGTAGCCTGCGGTGAGACCGAGCGGCACCCCGATCAGCAGGCTGACGAAGGTGGCGCCGAGCCCCATCAGCAGGGACAGGCGCGCGCCGTAAAGCATGCGGCTGAGCACGTCGCGCCCGAACTCATCGGTCCCGAGCCAATGGGTGGCGTCAGGCGGCTTCATCCGGGCCATGATGTCCATCTGGTCGTAGGGGAAAGGCGCGACGATCGGCCCGAATAGCGCGGCGAGAACCACGACGACGAGGATCGCCCCGCCGATGACAAAGCTCGCGGGCATCCGCGTTCTCGCGCTACGGACGAACTCAGCGGGCTGAGGCGCTGCCATAACGGATACGTGGATTGAAGAACGCGTACAGGAGGTCGGCCGCCAGGTTGGCCAGCGCGTAGACGGCGGTCACTACGAGGATCCCCGCCTGGATCAGCGGCAGGTCCTTTTGCTCGATGGCAAATATCAGCAGCCGGCCGAGTCCCGGGTACGAGAAGACGGTTTCGACGACCACGATCCCGCCCATCAGCAGGCCGACGTCGATCGCCAGCACCGTGATCGTCGGCACCAGCGCGTTGCGCAGCGCGTGGCGGCGGATCACCACGTTCTCCGGCAGGCCCTTGGCGCGCGCCGCGGTGATGTACTGCGCCTGCATGGTTTCGATCATCGAGGACCGGGTCAGGCGCGAGACGTGCGCCACGAGGCCGGACACCAGCGTCGCCACCGGCAGGATGATGTGCTTGAGCCAGGTCCAGAGCCCTTCGTCGAGCGATGCATAACCGGTCGACGGGAGCCAGCCGAGATAGCCGGTAAACAGCATCACCGCGAGGATCGCCCAGAAGAATTCCGGCACCGAGATGAAGAAATAGCTGCCCACCGAGATGAAGCGGTCGGTGCGCGTCCCGCGCCGGACGCCCGAATACACGCCGAGCCAGATGCCGATCGCCGCCACCAGCACGATCGAAATGCCCGCAAGCACGGCCGATCGCGCAATCGCCTCGCGGATCATCGGCCCGAGCGGCCGGTCCATCATCATCGACTGGCCGAGGTCGCCCTGCAGCAGCGCCCCGGCCCAGCGCAGGTACTGGACGTGCGCTGGATCGTCCAGGTGCAGCCGGCCGCGCACCGCGCGTACCTGCTCGTCGGTGGCGAACTGGCCGACGATCATGTGCGCGACGTCGCCGGGCAGCACCTGCGTGATCGAGAAGATCGCCACCGACATCACCGCGAGGATCGCGACGACGGTGGCCAGCCGCTTGAGGGCGTACGCGATCACGCGGCGATGACGCGAAGGTCGCGGGCCCGGGGACGCTTATTCGACCGTGGTGTTGCGCAGATCAAGCCACAGGTAGGGATGGGTGCGGAAACCCTTCACGCTCTTCTTGTAGGCGTTGGCGAAGTTCATCACATAGGCGATGACGCCGGGCACATCCTCCACTGCGTACTGCTGGAACTCCTGGTAGAGCTTCGCGACTTCCTTTTCGTCCTTCGTGACGCGGGCGCGGTCGAGGACGTCGTCGATCCGCTTGCTCGAGAAATGCCACATGCGCGCATTCCAGGAGCCGGTGCTGTGGTACCAGGGATAGGTCGAGGTGTCGATCGACGGGCGGGTGAAGTAGCCGTCGGTGTAGAAGGGCGACTTGCCCGAGACCTCGGTCTGGAAGCGGTTGTAGGGCATGCGCTGCACCTCGACCTCGATGCCCACCTGCCGGAGCATGGCCTGCACCGCCACGCCCATGCGCTCGCGCGTCGGCCGGCCCACCGGGGTGTGCAATACGATCTTGAACCCGTTCGGGTAGCCGGCCTCGGCCAGCAGCTTCTTCGCCTGCGGGATATCCTGCTTGAGCGAAAGCTGCTTGTTGAAGTACGGATGCCGGGGCGAGATCGGCGAATGCGTCGGCGCGCCATGGCCGAACACCGCGAAGGTCATCAATTGCTGCTTGTCGAGCGCCAGAAGCACCGCGCGGCGCACGCGCACATCGTCGAACGGCTTCACCTTGTTGCCCATCACGAGGCCGTCCCAGGTGGAGGTCGGCACCTCGTCCACGGTGATCTTCGGGTTGCCCTTGAGCTTGTCGATCGACTCGAGCGGCAGGTTCCACATCAGGTCGATGTCGCCCGCCTCCATCGCTGCGACGCGCGCC
This sequence comes from uncultured Bordetella sp., assembly GCA_964599095.1. Taxonomy (GTDB): domain Bacteria; phylum Pseudomonadota; class Gammaproteobacteria; order Burkholderiales; family SG8-39; genus SZAS-79. Next base: position 211,203 of record CAZREB010000007.1, on the reverse strand, counting down.
GCATTCTCCGGCATGATCCGGAACACCACGCCGTCGAGCTTCGGCAGGCCCTTCTCGTAGTAGTTCGGGTTCTTGACCAGTTCGAGCTTGTCGCCCGGCGTGAACGACTTGAACATGAACGGCCCGGTGCCGCTCGGCTGGGTCGAAAGCTTGTCCATCCGGTCCGCCGGTACGATCTTGAGCTGGCGCTCGACCATGAGGTCGGCAAACCCCGAGTACGGGATCTTGAGCTTGAACCGGACCGTGTACTTGTCCACCGCCTCGAATGTCTCGATCAGGTCCATGTGCGTCCGGCCGCTCGAGCCGGTGGCCGGGTCGGCGATATGCTTGAAGGTCGCGACCACGTCGTCCGACCCGAATTCCTTGCCGTGGTGGAACTTGACGCCCTTGCGCAGGTAGAACGTCCACGTCTTGAGGTCCGGGCTCGACTCCCAGCGCTCGGCCAGCTCGCCGCGGTACTTGAGGTTCTCGTCGATCGCGACCAGGCCGCCGAAGACGAGCACGCCGTAGATGTACTCGTCGCCGATGGTGTGCTTGGCCGGGTCGAGCTGGTTGAGGCTGGTGCTGAGCGTGGCGCGCAGGATGCCCTTGGCCGCCACCGGCACCGAAACGCTTGCCGCGAGCAAGACTGCGAGACCAACTGCCAGTGACCGAATCGGATTGCTTTGCATTTTGAAGCCCCCTTGTCCGACAGCTGTTGTTTTGGTCAGGATAACTCAGCCCGCTCCCGGGACCGAGTCCGGATCGACCCCTCGCGCCACGTAGACATTGGCCGACGGCTCGTAGATTTCCCAGAGCCAGCGCAATTGCTCGAGCGGCCGCGGATCGTAGTCCACGCGCAGGTCGACATAGGGAAAACTTTCCTTGTGGGCGACCAGCAGCGCCGCCGACTTGACCTGCTTGAGCTCGCTGCCGGCTGCATGCCCCGCCTCCATCGCACGAACCAGCCTCTCGGGCAGCACAAGTGTGGGATCGGCCTCGAAAGCCTCGATCATCGCCTTGGTCACATCGGTGCTGCGGAGGATGTTCCCCACGGCGACGCACTGCACCCCGGTGTGCGCGGAGTGCACCGACTTGATGCGCTCGCCGTGGAACCAGGCCGTATTTCCTTGCGTGTCCACTATCGACAATTGGCGCCAGCCGATGGTGGGGTCATCGCGTGTCAAGGCCTCCATCGCCGCGGTTGCGGACAGGCCGCGCGCAAGCAGGTCGAGCCCTCGCGGGCCCAGCCTCGGGTCGGTCCGGTGCTGCGTGAGCACCGCTCCCACACCGGCGCGCACGAACGCGCACCGGCTCCCGACCGCAATGCTTGAAGTCGTGACGGCCACGCCGAACATGCCGGTGCGCGGGCACCGTGCCGCAATCGAGTAAGTCATCGGAGCGAGCCGCTTTTCCCTTATAGTTGCCGTTCGCAAGCATCATGCCAAAGGAGCCCCGGGAATGCCACACGCCCGCCTGCGCAAATTCAATACCCGCGACGTCTATCCCGGCGGGAAACTCGACAACGACATGTGCATGGTGGTCCGGGCCGGGCGGACGATCTTCATCCGCGGCCAGACCGGGCTGGACCTGAATAACCGCTTCGTCGGCGTGGGCGACCCGGCCGCGCAGGCCGACCAGGCGCTCCGGAACGTCAAGGTCCTGCTCGAGGAAGCCGGCTCGAAGCTCGAGCACATCTGCAAGCTCACCACCTACATCACCGACCGCGGCCATCGCGAAGCGGTCTACAACGTGATCGGTCGCCACCTCAAGGGAATCCACCCCTGCGGCACCGGCATCATCGTGCGCGGGCTGGCCATGCCCGAGATGCTGGTCGAGCTCGACGTCGAAGCGATGATCCCGGAGGATGAATGAAAAGGGGCCAGGCTCAAACCTGACTTAAGAAAGGTAAGAAAGGGGCCAGGCTCAAACCTGACGATGTTCCACGTAGTCAGGTTTGAGCCTGGCCCCTTTCTTACCTTTCTTACATGACGGCGTCTGCGTCGATTTCCATCAGCATTTCGGGGCGCGCAAGGCCGTCGATGATGAGCTCGGAGGAAACCACCGGGATGCCGCGCAGGTGCCGGCCCACGACCTGCATCACCGGCTCGAGATAGGCGCGGTCGATGACCCACACCTTGATCCGGCAAATATCGTCCATGCGCGCGCCGATCTCTTCCAGCAGCTGGCGGACGTTCTTCATGGCCTGGTCGGCTTGCGCCGCAGCGTCGCCGAGGCCGACGAGCCGTCGATCGGTCGGGTGAATCGTGTAACCGGTCTGGCCGCGCAGGAAAATGCGCTTTCCGGTGATCACGGCGCCGCAGAAGTCGGCCTGGATACTGCGTTCCGGGTGCTGGTCCCGGACGTTATGCAGCCGGTGGCGGATGTGAGGCATGATCGGAGCTTGCTGGAAGGCGACCGGGGACGCAACCGGGCGCAACCATGGTAACAGGGAGAACAACCCGCAGTGAACTACCCGGACTGGAGCGAGATCAGCGCTGGCCATCGCATCAAGGGACGCGACCTCCCGATGCTGGCGCCGGACATGCCGACCTTCATGGGCCTGCCCCACGCGCGCACCAACGCCGACCTCGCGGGCGCCGGCGCAGTCATCATCGGCGCGCCTTACGTCGCCAATGCGGGCGGCCGCTACGCCGGCGTCCCGGCGACCGAATGGCTTGCCGGCCCGAAGCGGGTGCGCCAGCAATCGGCGCGCTATCCGACCGGCTACATCCAGGATTTCGACCTCGACGTGTTCGAGCACATGAAGGTCGTCGACTTCGGGGATGCCGAAATCCCTGAGGAATCGAATTTCAACCCGACCGCCGAAAACATTCTGCGGGCCCAGGCGGCGGTGGAAACCAAGGTCAACGCGGCGCTGGACGCCGGCGCGATCCCGATCGTCATCGGGCAGAACTCCCCTTGCGGCTCGTATGCGATCGCCAAGCCGATCGCCGAGCGCACCAATGGGCTGGTCGGCATGGTCAGCCTCGACACCCACTGGGATTCGGCGGCGATCGACCGCCTGACCCAGGACCCTCGAATCGCCGGAAGCGGCAGCTGGAAGGCGAAGACCTACGAATTCCACCCGAACTTCAGCGTGCCGCACCTGGTGGAGATCGGCGAGCGAGGCATGCTCGAGCGAAAAGAACTCGTCCGGAGCTACACGTCGCGCGGGGCGCATTTCTACCCGATGTGGAAAGTGCGCACCGAACTCGGGATCGAAGGCCTGTGCAACGAATTGCGCCACGCCTACGAAGGCAGCGCCGCCGTCTACGCCCACTTTGACATGGATGTCATGGGGGGCGCCGGTCCTGCCCCCGGCGACCTGCTCGGCGAGCTGGCCGAGCCGATCGGCATGACCGACTACGAGGCGATCCGCATCACGCACGAGGTGGGCAGGCGCGGCCTCGCCGGGATGTCGTTCATCTGCATCGCCCCCGGCTCGGCGGTCATTTACCGCACCATCGTGTTCATGATCATGTTCCTGCTCGCGGGCCGCGTGCTGGCGACGCGGCGCTGAAGGAGCCGCCATGGACGCCAAGTTCCTGAATGCGACCATCATCACTTGCGATGACCGGCGCCAGGTGCTGCGCAGCGCCGGCCTCGTCGTGCAGGGCGACCGTATCAAGGCGATCGGGCCGAGCGGCGAGATCGCCGGGCTCCATCCCCACGTGCCCACCATAGACGCACGTGGCAAGGCGATCCTGCCCGGGATAGTGAACGCGCATTCCCACGTGCTGTTGCTGGCGCTGCGCGGCACGATAGAAGACATGGGCACGGAGGCGATCTACGGCTACATGACGCCGATCAGCTTTGCGATGCTGCCCGACGAGCGCGAAGCGATCTCGCTGCTGGGCTGCCTCGAAGCGATTCGCTCGGGCACCACGACTCTCGTCGAGCCTTTCCGCCATGTCGTCGACTACGCCGGGACGATGGCCGGCACCGGCATGCGCCTGTACTTCAGCGAGAACTGCGCCGACGCGCTCACCCTCAAGATCCGGTCGGGCGTCTACGAATTCGACCGTGCCTGGGGGGAGACCTTCCTTGCGCGGCAGCGGGAGCTGATCGCGCGCTTCCACGACTCCAGCCACGGCCGCGTGATGTGCCAGGTGGCCGCGCATGCGCCCGACAATTGCTCCCCGTGGATGCTTCGGGAGTTGAACGACCTGCGCGAAAAGCATGGGCTGCGACGCACCGTCCACATGGCCCAGAGCCGGGGTGAAGTTGCGCAGGTAAGGCGTGATGCCGACTGCACGCCGGCGCAGTACCTTGACCGGAACGGCTGGCTCGGCCCCGACGTCGTCGGAGCGCACTGGACCTTCTGCACGCCGGAGGACGTCGACCTGCTCGCGAAGAACGGCGTGCACATGGCACACTGCCCGGCCAACAGTTCGCGACGCGGCCCGCACCAGGCGCCGGTGGCCAGAATCATGGACGCGGGGGTCAACATTGCGCTCGGCACCGACAACATGACCGAAGACATGTTCCAGGCGATGACCATAGGCAGCATCGTGCACCGGGGCAGCCGGGGCGGCGGCATCGATCCGCAGCCGCAGGCCCTGCTCGACGCCGCCACCCGCAACGGCGCGCTCTCATTGGGCCGCCAGGATGACATCGGCTCGATCGAGACGGGCAAGAAGGCGGACCTGACATTCGTCAACCTCGACCACCCCTGCTTGAGGCCCGCGATCAACCTGGTTTCCAATATTGTCCACTACGGTAATCCGGGCATTGTCGAATCCGTCATGGTCGACGGCGAGTTCCTGATGCTCGACGGCAAGGTGGTCTGCCTGGACGAGCGCGAAGTGGTCGAAAACGCGCAAGCAGCGATCGAAGGCGCCTGGCTCCGCCTGCACAGCCAGTCGCCGGACCTGCCGCTCCCGGCCGGGCTGCGCTAATCTTCGCTGCCATGGCCGCACCCGACGCCCGTTTCAGGATCCTCACGGTAGACGACTCGGAGGACATCCTCGCCCTCCTCGAAGTCACGCTCGGGAAGGATTACGAAGTAAAGACCGCGAACGACGCGCGCTCGGCGCTGAAGGCGGCGTTCGAAAAGCCGCGCCCGGACCTGATCCTGCTCGATGTCGAGATGCCGGGCTCCAGCGGCTACGACGTCTGCCGGGCGATCAAGGCGAGCCCGGCGCTGGCCGACATCCCGGTGATCTTCCTCACGCAGCGCGACGAAGCACGCGACGTCGTGCAGGGATTCCAGCTCGGCGCGATCGACTACTTTGCCAAGCCGATCAACCCGCCGGTGCTGCTCGCGCGCATCCGTGCGCACGTGGAGTTGATCAACCGGCGCAGCATGCAGGACCAGTTGATCCGCGAACGGACCCTGCAGCTCGAGCAGACCCGGCTGCAGCTGATCCGCCGGCTCGGTCGTGCGATGGAATACCACGAGACTTCGGCGGTGGGAAACCGCGTGGTGCGCCTCGGGCACTACGCGCGCGCTCTCGCCGAGGCAAGCGGCGCCAAGCCGGAACTGTGCGATCTCATCATGAAGGCTGCGCCGCTGCACGACATCGGCAAGCTCGGCGTGCCGGCCCAGATCCTGCGCAAGGCCGAGAAGCTCACGGCGCCCGAACGCGTGCAGATGCAGCGCCATCCGGAGATCGGCGCCGAGATCATCGGCGAGCACGACGACCCGCTGCTGAAGCTCGCCCGCACCCTCGCATTGACGCACCACGAGCGCTGGGACGGACACGGCTACCCGTCCGGGATTTCCGGCAGCGACATCCCGTGGCCGGGACGCGTCATGGCGGTCGTGGACGCATTCGAAGGGATGACCGCCACGCAGTTCCACCGCGAGCCGATGCCACTGCAACTGGCCGCCGACGAAATCACGCGAGGCGCCGGCAAGCAGTTCGACCCGGCCATGGTCGAGGCTTTCCGCAAGTCGTTGCCGGCATTCCGAAAGATCAAGGAAACCTACGCCGACGCCCTCGGCGACATGCTCGACCTCGATTTCTCCTCGTTCGCTCCGCCGCCGCCGGCGCCGGCCGCGGCGGCTGCCGCGCCCTCCGCACCGGCACCGGCTGCACCGACGCCGACCGCGGCGCCCGCGGCCCTGGCTGCGGCCGCGGCACAACGCGAGCAGGCCGAGGCGGAGGCCTTGAAGCAGATGCGCCAGGCCGATGAAGCGCGCGCTAACCAGCTCGCGGGCGAGCAGGCGCGGATCAAGGTGGAGCGCGACCTCCTGGCGGCGGCGACCAAGGACATCTCCAGCCAGCAGGCTGCGCGCAAGCGCGCCGAAGCCGCCGCCGCGCGGGAGGCCGAAGTGATCGGCCTGAACAAGCGCCGGCTGGCCGAGGAGGCCGCGGCGGCCCAGGCCGCGAGGGACGCCGCCAAGGCGGAAGCCGAAGCAGCGGCGCTGGCAGCCGAGGCCGAGCAGGAAAAAGCCAAGGCCCTTGCCGAAGCCGAGGCCCGGCTGGCGGCCGAGCAGGCACTGGCCGCGGCGGCCGCCGAGCGACGCAAGGCGGAGGAGGCGTTGGCCGCCACGGCCGCAAACCTTGCAGCCCGGGATACCGAGGCGCTCGAGACCGCGGGCAAGCGTCTTGCGGATGAAAGGGAGGCGAATCGGCTGGCGCAGGAGCGGGTCCGGGCGGAAGCGGCCGCTTCCAGGAAGTCACAGGAACTCGCCGCCGCGAATGAACAGCTGCGCGCCGAAGAAGAAGCGCGCGCTGAAGCCGAGAAGGCGCTCGCCGAAGCGGCCCGGCAGAAACTGGAGGCCGAAGAAGCTGCCGCAAGATCCGCCGAAGCGCTTGCTGTCGCCGAAAGAGAAAGGAAGGCCGCTGCCGCGCTACGTGCCGACGACGAAGCTGCCGCGCGCGCGGCGATCGAAAAGCGCTTCGGTCTCGAAGCGGAAATTGCGAAACTTTCCCAGGCCGCGGACGAGGCGACAGGCCGCGCGCGGGCCGATGCAGAAGCCGTCGCCGAAATGCAGAAGCAGATTTCGCTGCATCTCGACGCGGCCGAGGTGGCCGCGAGGCACGAGCAGGCCGCGAAATCCGCAAAGGAAGCCGCGCAGGCGCGAGTCGCGCGCGAAGCAGAGCTGCTGGAGGCGGCCACGCAACGAGCGATGGCAGAGGAAGCGGCGGCACGCGAAGCATCCGCCAGCCTCGAGGCGGAAGAGGCGGCCAATCGGGTAGCACACGAGCGCGCGGTTGCGGAGGAATCTGCGGCGGCGGCGGCGAACCGCGCGGCGCAAGCGCGCACGCGCCTGGTTGCCGAGACCGAAGCCCGCGCCCGGAACGAGGAAGCGGCCGCCCGTGCCGCCGAAGAAAAGCGGACGGCCGAAGCGAAGGCGCGCGAGGATGCGGAGGCGCTCGCACAGGCCGAGGAAGCGGCCATGCGCGCGGCCTCGCAGAAACGCCAGGCCGAAGAGGCGGCCGCGAAGGCGGCTGCGGAGCGGGCCGCCATCGAGAAGCAGAAGGCGATCGCTGCCGAGCAGCGCGCCCTGGAGGAGGCGGCCGCACAGGCCGCAATGGAGAAGCGCCTGGCCGCGGAGGCCGAGTCTGACCGGGATGCAATCGCCGCAGAGGCCGCGGACGAACGTGCGCGGACGGTCTCAAATGCAATCGCCGAACTCAAGGCGCGTGCGGCCGCGGCTCGTGAAGCCGCGGCGGCGGCGGCAAGAAAGGCGGCGGATGAGCAAGCGGCCCGCGAAATTGCCGAGAAACGCGCAACCCTCGAGTCCGAGGCGCTGGAGGCCGAGCGCCAGCGGGGCGCTGACGAGGAGGCGGCTGCCCGGGCGGCGGCCAAAAGGGCGCAGGCCGAAAAGACGGCCACCGAAGCGGTCGCGGCGCGCGCAGCCGCCGAACACGCGAGAATGGCTGCCGTCTCGCAGCGCGCCGCCGCCGAGGCCTTTGCGAAAGCCGAGCTTGAAAGGCGCCTGCTGATCGAATCGGAGGCGAGCCGCACGACGCAGGACGCGGACGAAGCCGAGGCGCGGACGCGAGCCGATACCAAGGCGATCGCCGAGCTCCAGGCCCGGATCGCTGCCGAACAGGACGCGGGCGCCGCGTCGGCAAGAAAGGCCGCCGACGACGGCGCGGCCGCAGCGCAGGCGCGCGAACGCACCGCCCTCGAAGCGAAAGCGCTCGAAACCTCCCGCCGGAGACTGGCCGAGGACCAGGCTGCGGTGCGTGCCGCCGAAGAACGCAAACGCGCCGAGGAGGACGCAACGCGTGTCGCGCATGAAGCCGCGCGGGCCGCGACGCAATTGATTACGAACGCCGAGGCCCGCGCGAAAGCCGAGTCGGCGCTGGCGGCCGCAACCGAAGCACGAATCGGCGCCGAAGCCCGGGCCGCTGAGTCGCAAGCGAACGCGGCGGCGATGGCCGGCACCGCAGGCAGCAGGACACCGGCGATGACGCCGGCCGCTCCCCGCTCACGACTTGGCCTCGTCCTGGCGGTCGCCGTCGTTGTGGCCGTGGCGATCGTGTCCTACCTGGCCGGCACCGAGACGGCCACCCCGCCGCCTTCGCCGCCGCCCCAACGCTCACCGGTGACCACCGGGTCGATGCCGGTTCCGGGATTGTCCGAAGGGACACCGCTGGACCTGCGGCTGGACACCGACTTCGGGAAAATCAACCCGCAAGAAAACGCGAAGTAGCCCGATCGCCGGACGTCGACCGCGTCCGGCCGGTCACACGGCACCACCAGGCGCAGATGCCCCGCACCCTCCCCTCGATCCGCATCATCGGCGCGGCCTGCGGGCACGGATCGCCCGACCCGCGCTGTGCCGCGGGCCCGGAGGCGCTGCGCGGCGCCGGATTGCTCGAACGCGTTGCCCGGCTGCGTCCCGGCGCCGCATGGGACGCGACTCTGGCTTGCGCGGAAGGCGATGCGCTTGCGGCAATCGCGGAACTCTGCACCCGCCTCGCCGCGAAGACCGGCGCGGCCGTCGAAAACGGCGCACTGCCCCTCGTCCTCACCGGCGACCACTCGTGCGCGGTGGGCGCATGGGCCGGGGTCAGCCGGGCACTCGCGCCGCGCGGGCGCCTCGGACTCGTCTGGGTCGATGCGCACCTCGACAGCCACACGCCGGCCACCAGTCACACCGGGGCGATCAACGGCATGCCGCTGGCAGCGCTGCTCGGGGCCGGCGACGCATCCCTGACCGGCTGCGGCGGTCCGGGCGCGAAGATCCTGCCTGGCAATCTCTGCATCGTGGGTGCGCGAAGCTACGAGGAAGAGGAACTGCGATTTCTCACTGGTTCGGGCGTGCGCATCTACTTCGCCGACGAGGTGGCGCGCCGGGGGCTGGCCGCGGTGATGCGCGACGCGGTGGACCTTGCCGCTGCGTCCACGACGGGTTTCGGAATTTCGATCGACGTCGACGTGATCGACCCGCGCGAGGCGCCCGGCGTCGGCACGCCGGCCGCCGATGGCCTCGCCGCAACCGGTTTGTGCGAGGCGCTGCGCGGGCTGGGCTGTCACCCCGCCCTTGCTGGCATCGAGATCTCCGAATACAACCCTGCGCGTGACGGCGACGGAACTACAGCGCGCATCGTCATGGACCTGGTCGAGGCCTTGCTTGAAGGCAAGGCGCCTTCCTGAGCCTTCCGGAACGCCGCGCGAATGTCAGCAACTTTCCCGGAGAGCCGCGCCCAGCCTAGGGATTTAGGCACGGATTGTCAGGAGCCACCGGTTTTCAGCCGATGCGCTTGCGAACGCCGCGCTGGCCGTGCGTCCCGGGGCCGAGCATGTATCTGCCGGGCATCACGTGCACCGGCTGGCGGCCGAGGGTCCGGCCGCGCCGTCAGGGGCGGTCACGCCGAATCCGGTTCACGTTTTCCTCCGCCGAAAACGCGGCGGCAGTAGTATAGCCAGCACGACGCAACGGGCATCGAAGGAAGCCGACATGACGATCACGATGATCACCGCGGGACTGCTCGGGTTGCTGCTGCTCTTTCTCGGCGGCTACGTCATCGCCGGGCGGGTTTCGTTCAAGGTCAATATCGGCGACGGCGGCAACGAGGAAATGCAGCGGCGCATGCGCGCACAGGCGAATTTCGTCGAATACGTGCCGATGGCGCTGATCCTGATCGCGCTCATGGAAAACGCGTCCATCGGGCCGTCGTGGCTGGTCATCGCCCTGGGCGGCGTCCTCGTGGTCGGCCGCGTCTGGCATGCACAGGGCCTGCTATCGAGTTCCGGCACCTCGCCCGGCCGCTTCGCCGGCACCAACATGACCGTAGCGGTGATCCTCGTGGGCGCCGTGGCCTGCCTGGGACGCGGCTTCGGCGCCTGGTGACCCGGCCCCTGCCTTCCTAGCCGGGTTTCGCCAGGGAGGCGATCAACGCCCCGAAAATCGCACCGCGCTCCGCCAGGCTCGCGATCTCGATCTTCTCGCGGCGACTGCAGGTGTCGTGGCAGATCGGCCCGAGCCCGTCGAGCGTCGGGCGCCCGAGCGCCCCGGCAAAGCTTCCGTCCGAACCGCCGCTCGAAACCACCGGGCGGATCGGTGCACCGAGTTCTCTCGCGAATCCTTCGGCGAGCGCATAGAGCGACCGGCCCGCTGCTTCGGGGAACAGCGGCCGGGACCAGCCGCCCTCCATCCTGACGGTCACGCGCGGGTCGCCGGTGTGCTCGATGATCTTGCGCACGTTGCTCTCCAGTTTCGGAATGTCTTCCGGAAAGGCCGCACGAAGATCGACGTGCATCTCGGCTTCGTGCGGCACCACCTGCCGTGCCGCGCCGGACTTGAGGATGCCGACGTTGACCACCTGCTCGCGCGACAGATCGGTCAGCGCCTCGAGGGCGAGCACTGCTCGAGCCGCCGCGCGCAACGCGCTCGCGCCTTCGGCCGCATTCACGGCCGCGTGTGCCGAGCGGCCCGTGTAGAACGCCTTGATTGCGCCGACCGCGCGCCGGCCGACCACGACGCCCCCGCCCGGCCGCGTCGGCTCGAGGACCAGCACCGAGTCGGCATCGCGCACGCGCTCCTCGATCCACGCGCGGGACCCCACCGAGCCGATCTCCTCGTCCGGCACCAGCACCATGACCAGTTCTGCCGGCAGCGGCAGCTTCGCCTTGAGGAGCGCATCGACCGCGAACCACGCCATCGCCAGCCCGCCTTTCATGTCGCCGACGCCAGGGCCATAGGCGTACGTGCCGTCCTCGCTGAAGCCCCAGTCCGGCTGGCTGCCTGTGGGCCAAACGGTGTCGGCGTGGCCGAGGATCACCAGCTTGCCCTTGCCGTTGCCCATGAAATGGAACGAGCGTTGCGGCCCCCGCCCGGCCAGCGCATGCTGCTTCTCGACAAAGCCCAGCGACTTCCAGCGCGCGCCGAGGGCGTCGCCCACCTTTGCCACCTGCGCCGCATCGTACGAGCCGGCTTCGATCGACACCAGTTCGCCGACGAATGCCAGCATCTCGGCCGTGCGCGGCGCGAGCGATGCGCGGAGATCGCACGCGACGCTCATTGCGGCACCTTGCCGCCCTCGCCGAGGTCCCAGAAGACGCCGGTCATGATGCGCAGCGCGTCGCGCGCCACCGGCGCAAGCATGTGCTCGTTCGGCGCGTGCTGCGAGCACGCGGCATAGGAATGAGGGATCCAGACCGTCGGCAGACCGAGCACCTCGGCAAACACGTCGTTAGGCAGCGAGCCGCCGACGTTCGGCAGGATCGCCGGCTTTGCGCCGGTGGTGCGCTCGATCGAGGCGGCGGTCCACCTGACCCACGGATGCTCCGGGTCGAGGCGCGTGGCCGCAAAGTAACCGTCGCGCGAAGGCGCCAGCTGCACGATCCGGAACCCATGCGCATCGAGATGCCGGCGCAACGCGGGCAGGATGTCGTCCGGGTTCACGCCGACCACGTAGCGCAACTGGCAGTGCGCGCTGGCGCGGGGCGGGATCGCGTTGACCGGCTTGTCCGGATTGCCGGTGACGAAAGCGAGCACCTCGAAGCTGCACCAGCCGAACACCCGCTCGGCCGGCGTCAATCCGGGCTCGCCCCAGTCGATGTCGATCTGCGGGCCGTCCGCACCGCCTTCGATCTCGAGCCCGGCGAGCGCTCGCTTTACCGAGTCCGTGAGGGACTTCGGACGCCATTCCGGCACGCGGATCGCGCCGTTGACGTCGGTAATCGACGCGATCGCATGCGCAAGCACGATGCCCGGGTTGCGCAGCAGACCGCCCCAGTTGCCCGAGTGATGCCCGCCCTTGCGCAGGTCGAGCGTCAGGTCGAAGTTGCAGGCGCCGCGCGAACCGAGGAACATCGTGGCCCGTTGCGGTTGCAGCCGCGGCCCGTCGGACGCAATCAGCACGTCGGCCGAAAAGAGGTCCTTGTGGAGTGCGCAGACGTCCTTGAGGCCGGGCGAGCCCATCTCTTCGCCGGTCTCGATCAGCACCTTGAGGTTGAAGCCCAGGCGCCCGCGACGCTCCAGCACCGCGTCCATCGCGGCCAGGTTGATCGTGTGCTGGCCCTTGTTGTCGGCCGTGCCCCGGCCGTAGAGCCTGTCGCCCTCGCGGGTGACGGTCCACGGCGAAAGGCCGCTGCGCCACTGCTCGTCCTGGCCGCGGATCACGTCGCCGTGGCCGTACGTCAGCACGGTCGGCAGCGCCGGGTCTTCGATCCGTTCGCCCACGAGAAAGGGGCCGCCCTTGGGCGCAGGGTTCGGCAGGATCGTGCAGCGAAACCCGCGCCGCTCGAGAAAGGGCTGCAACTCGTCGGTGAGATAGGACGCCAGCGCCGCGCCGCGCGCCGGGTTCTGGCTCTCGGTGGGGATCGCCACCCGCCGCGTAAGGTCGGCCAGGAAGCCGCCTTCGTCGAAATATCGCTCGATCGCATGCAGGGATGCTTCACGGGTCATTCGGGTGCTCCGGGAGAATTCATCTTCGTGCGATACTGCCACAGATGGCGCAGCCCGATCCGGCTATGAAGGCGTACTACGCCGCGCGAGCGCGCGAGTACGAGCGTATCTACGCCAAGCCCGAACGCCAGCCCGACCTGCGTAAGCTCGAAGACAAGATCCCGGCCTTGCTCGCGGGAAAGAAAGTTCTCGAGGTCGCATGCGGGACCGGCTATTGGACGCAGCACATTGCCCGCACTGCGCGCAGCGTCCTTGCCACCGACCTGACCGAAGAGACACTGGCAGTCGCGCGGGCCAAGGAACTGCCGCAGCAGAAGGTCCGCTACGCGACGGCCGACGCCTTTGCGCTTCCCGCGGCTGAAGGACCATTCGACGGCGCCTACGGCGGGTTCTGGTGGTCGCACCTGCGGCATTCCGAGTGCCGCCCTTTCCTCGAATCGTTGCGCCCTTGCCTTGCGCCGGGCGCGATCGTGGTGCTGATGGACAACCTGTACGTCGAGGGCAACAGCACGCCGATTGCGCGGACGGACGCCGAGGGCAATACCTGGCAGCAACGAAAACTGGATAGCGGCGCCACACACGAGGTGCTGAAGAACTACCCGACCGAGGCGCAACTCACGGAAGCGATCAGGGGGGTTGGCGCGAAGCCCCGCTACGAGGCCCTCGAGTACTACTGGCTGTTTTCGTTCGAGGCCGCCTAGGGAGCAGTGCAACCGTGGGCCGCTCCTAGAGCTTCAGCTCCCAGTACTCGCCGACGAGTTCGACGCCGAAGCTGTTGTGCGGCTCGGTGCTGACCAGCTTGAATCCCGCTTTCCGGTAGATTTCGCGAGCCGCCAATAGACAGCTCTGCGTCCAGAGCGTGAGCTTGCGATAGCCGAGCTTGCGCGCATGCGCGATGCATTCGTCCACCAGGCGCTTGCCGATCCCGTGGCCGCGCGCCCTGGGGTCGAGGATCAGCAGGCGCAGCTTGGCGACTGTCTTCGATTGCTCGACGAGGAAGACCGAGCCGACCTGCTCCCCGTCCAGTTCGGCGATCCAGCAGCGTTCCCTCTCCGGATTGAACTTGCGCATGAACTGCGCCGCGATCTCCGCGACCAGCACCTCGAATTCCCCGTTCCAGCCGAATTCCTGCGCGTAGAAAGTGCCGTGGGCGGAGATCACCCATCCGATGTCGCCGGGGCGATGGCCGCGCAGCGAAAAGACCGGCTCGCGCTTCCCGCCATCGAGCAGCGCCTCGATCGTGCGCATTGCCGCCACGACTTTGTCCTGCCTTGCCTTGGGCAGGCGGCCGAGCATTGCGTCGACTTCGTCCTTTGTGCGGCGCTCGAGCGGCGCGAAAGTTGCCCGCCCCTTGCGCGTCAGCCACAGGTGCGTGCGGCGGGCATCGTCCTTCGAGGCGGCGGTGTCGACCAGGCCTTCCATACGGAATCGCTGCAGGATCCGGCTGAGGTAGCCGGCATCCAGCCCCAGTTCGCTGCCAAGGACAGCCGCAGTCGGCTTCTCGCGGCCCACCGGCCAGTGCGCGAGTTCGTACATCACGCGCACCTCGGTCAGCGAATAGGGGCTGTCGAGCAGCCCGCCTTGCAGCACGCCGATCCGGCGTGTATAGAACCGGTTGAATTGCCGTACAGCGGAAACCTTTTGCCCGGTCGTTGCCATGCGCCGATTGTCGGCGAATTACTTGACGGAGTCAACCATATGGACCTAGCCTCGTTCAACAAGCGCCTCGCCGGCACGCTTCCCGAGCTGTTGGGCATGCGCTTCGTGCAGCTCGACCCGGACCGCGTGGTCGCCGAGCTGACGATCCGCGACCACCTGCGCACCGTCGGCGGCGCGCTGCACGGCGGCACGCTGATGGCGTTTGCCGACACCGTGGGCGCCGCCGCGACGATCGTGAACCTGACCGGCGGCGCCACCACGACCACGCTGGAATCGAAGACCAATTTCTTCGCCGCCGGGCGCGCCGGCGTCGTGCGCGCCGAGGCGACGCCGCTGCACAAGGGACGCCGCACCCACGTGTGGCAGACGCGGGTCACCGACGAGTCGGGCCGCCTGCTTTCGCTGACGCTGCAGACCCAGATGGTGATCGAGAAGGCGTCCTGACCGGCGCTGCGAGTCAGGCGCGCGCGTCAAGCGCCTCCCAGCGCTCGAGGGCCCGCGTCAGTTCGTTCTCGATCTCCGCGACGCGATTCTGCAGCCGCATGGCCTCATCGGGCTGTGCCGAATAGAGCGTGCCTTCCGAGAGCCGCGCGGCGATCCCGGCCTGTTCCTTCTCCAGCGCGTCGATGCGGTCCGGCAACTCCGCGAGCTCGCGGCTTTCCTTGTAGCTGAGCTTTGCCTTCACGGGCGCTTTGGATTGTGCGGCGGCCGCCTTCTTTGCGGCTTTCTTTTCTTCCTCTTTCGCTTCGGCCCGGCCGAGCGCGCTCGCGCGTTGCCAATCGGAGTAGCCGCCGGCGTATTCCTTCCAGAGCCCCTCGCCTTCGCTGGCGATCGTCTGCGTCACGACGTTGTCGAGGAAGGTCCGATCATGGCTCACCAGGAACAGCGTGCCCTTGTAGGTTTGCAGCAGGTCTTCGAGCAGCTCCAGCGTCTCGATGTCGAGGTCGTTGGTCGGCTCGTCCAGCACCAGCACGTTGGCCGGGCGGCTGAACAGGCGGGCGAGCAGCAGCCGGTTGCGCTCGCCCCCGGACAGCGACTTGACCGGCGCCTTGGCGCGTTCCGGCGGGAACAGGAAGTCGCCGAGGTAGCTGATGACGTGCTTGCGCACGCCGTCGACCTCGACGAAATCCGCCCCCGGGTTGATCGTGTCGGCCAGCGTGGCTTCTTCGTTCAGCGCCGCGCGAAACTGGTCGAAATAGGCGATCGCGAGCTTGGTGCCGAGGCGCACGCTGCCGGCGTCCGGCTCGATCTCGCCGAGGATCAGCTTCAGCAGCGTCGTCTTGCCGCTGCCGTTCGGCCCGATCAATCCGACCTTGTCGCCGCGCAGCAGGCGGGCCGAAAAGCCTTTGACCACATCGCGGCCGCCGTAGGCCTTGCTGACGTTCTCCAGCTCGGCGACCAGCTTGCCGGAGCGCTCGCCTTCGCCCAGCGCAAGCTCGACCTTGCCTACCCGCTCCCGGCGGGCGGCGCGCTCGACGCGCAACTGCTCGAGGCGCAGCACCCTGCCCTCGTTGCGGGTCCGGCGCGCCTCCACGCCCTTGCGGATCCAGACCTCTTCCTGCGCGAGGAACTTGTCGAACTTGCGGTTGTGGATCGCTTCGGTGGCGAGATCCTCGGCCTTCCTCGCCTGGTAGGCGCTGAAATTGCCCGGGTAGGTCGTAAGCCGCCCGCGGTCCAGTTCGATGATCGCGTTGGCCACCGTGTCGAGGAATCGCCGGTCGTGCGTGACGAAGAGCACGCTGCCGGCAAAGGACTGCAGCACCCCTTCGAGCCACTCGATCGAGGCGACGTCGAGGTGGTTGGTCGGCTCGTCGAGCAGCAACAGGTCGGGTTGGAGCACCAGCGCGCGCGCAAGCGCAACGCGTTTCTTCAGGCCGCCCGAGAGCTCGTCGACCTTGCGGTCGGCGTCGAGCGACAGCCGGTCGAGCGTGCTGTCGACCTTGTGCTGCAGGCTCCAGCCGTTCGTCGCATCGAGCTGCTCCTGCAGCGAGTGCATTCGTTCGGCGATCGCCGCGTCCTCGTGGTTCTCGGCAAAAGCGTGCGCGGCGGCGTGGTAGTCGACCAGCAGCCGGTTGCCCTTGCCGAGCCCTTCGGCCACCGCCTCGAATACGCTCTGGCCCGGCTCGAACTGCGGCTCCTGCGTGACGATGGCGAGCTTCAGGTCGGGCGCCCGCCAGACCTTGCCGTCATCCGGGTTCTGCACGCCCTGGATGATCCGCAGCAGGCTCGATTTGCCGGTGCCGTTGCGCCCGATCAGGCCGATCCGCTCGCCGGGCTCGATGACGAGGTCGACATGGTCGAGCAGCGGCACATGGCCGAAGGCGAGAGAGACTTCCGAGAACTGGACGAGCGGCATCCCGGGCTATTTCGCGGCAGGCGCCGATGCGGCGCGCATCGCATCGAGCTTGCGGTCGAGGAAATCGAGCCTATCCTGGCCCCAGAAACGTTCGCCTTCGAGAATGTACGTCGGCGCGCCGAACACGCCCTGCTCGACGGCCTCGTCGCTGAAGCGCCGGTAGAGCGCCTGCACGGCGGCGCTGGTCTCGGCGGCGACGAGCGCGGCGCCGTCCATGCCGTTTTCGTTCGCAACATCGCGGCGCACTTCAGCCTTCGACGTGTCGCGCTCCTCGGCCCACAAGGCCCTCAGCAATGCGTGCGAAAGGCGCAGCGCATCGAGCCCGGCCTCCTGAGCGGCAATCACCATCCAGCCCGGCGGCTTGTTCCAACCCGGCGGCTGGCCGTCGGCCGGGTAGAACTTCGGCTCGAGGTTCAGCGGCATGCCGAGGTACTTGCGCCAGCGGTCGAGCTCGAGCGCGTGGTACGTGCGCCGCGGCTCCGGGCGGGTGCGGATCGGCACGCCGCCGGTCTTGGGCGCGACTTCCTGGAAGTCGTAGGGCTTGAGCACCAGCTTCACGTGATGCCGGCGCACGATGTCCTGGATCTTCGGCCCGGCAAAGTACGCCCAGGGCGAGGACAGGCTGTAGTAGCAGGAAACTTCGATCATCGGTCGGGCTCGGGAGGGTTCGGCGGGATAATCACGCCTCGGGGGGCCAGAGTTTAAATGATCGACGGACTGAAAACGCTCGAAGACGAAGCAAAACGCGAGTTGCAGCGGCTGAACTGGCCTGCGCCGGACTGGGTCATTCCGGCAATCGGGGAAGATGGGACGCGGATCCTCGACGTGCTGGTCGTAGGCGGCGGCATGTGCGGCCAGACCGCCGCGTTCGCGTTGATGCGTGAAGGCGTACGAAACATCCGCGTCGTCGAGCGCAAGGCTGCCTGTCTCGAGGGACCGTGGGCCACGTTTGCGCGCATGGATACGCTTCGATCGCCGAAGCACCTGACCGGGCCGGACCTGGGCGTCCCCGCTCTGACATTCCGCGCATGGTACGAGGCGCAGCACGGCGCGGCCGGCTGGAATGCGTTGTACAAGATTCCCCGGCTCGAATGGGCCGAATACCTGCTGTGGGTCCGGCGCGCGCTTTCGCTTCCGATCGAGAATCGGACCGAAGTCGCGGCGCTCGACCTCGCCGGCGACCTCGTCCGGGCGACCTTGAATGGTCCCAAAGGCACCGAAATCGTTGCCGCACGCAAAGTGGTGCTTGCCCTCGGCCGCGACGGAAGCGGCGCGCCGCGCTGGCCGGAATTCGCCTCGTTCGACCCGGCGAGCAGGCATTCGAGGGCGCGCATCTTCCACTCGGCAGACGACATCGATTTCGCTGCCCTCAAAGGACGGAGCGTCGGCGTGCTCGGCGCGGGCGCGTCGGCATTTGACAACGCAGGCACCGCGCTCGAAGCCGGCGCGGCCGGGGTCACGATGTTCGCACGTCGTCCGTACCTGCCCCAGGTCAACAAGTCGAAATGGACGTCGTTCCCGGGCTTCCTGCGCGGCTTCTACAGCCTCGACGATGCGCGTCGCTGGCGGTTTTTCACCTACATCTTTTCCGAGCAGGTGCCGCCGCCGTTTGAGTCGGTCCTGCGCTGCGAGAAGTTCTCCGGCTTCTCAATGCGGCTTGGCGAGGGTTGGGAGGATCTTGCGGCCGACGACACCGGTGTTACGGTCACGACTCCCAAGGGCACTCAATGCTTCGATGCCGTCATCATCGCCACCGGGTTCGATGTCAACCTGATGGAGCGGCCCGAGGTGAGTGCGTTCCGCGATCGCGCGATGACCTGGGCCGACCGGGTCTCCGACGCCGAAGCCGCTGCCCATCCGGAGGAGGCGCGCTTTCCCTATCTTGGCAGTGGCTTCGAGTTGCAGGAAAGAACACCGGGTACCGCACCGGCAATCAGGAACGTCCACGTCTTCAACTGGGGCTGCACCATGAGCCATGGCGCGCTGGCCGGCGACATTCCGGGGCTTGCGATCGGTGCCGACCGGTTGGCCGAAGGGATCGTGCGCGACCTCTTCGTTGCCGATGCCGATCGGCACTTCGATGCGCTGCTCGCGCACGAGGAGGAGGAATTGAAACCTACGCGACTGTATGTGCCGAAGGAGCGGCGTTAGGCCGGTGAGGAGCTAGCCTTGCCCCGCGCAATGGGAAGCCGGGGTGTTTTTGGTTTACCCCCCAGTCTCCCTCTTTTGCATATTGCGGGCTTCGGCCCGCAATATGCAAAAGAGGGAGATCATGGAAAGTCGAAAAACCACCGCCCTTCAAATAGGTGTGAAAAAAGGGGCCAGGCTCGATTTTCTGGCATGAGCGCCGAACACTTTCGATCGCCCGGGAAAATCGAGCCTGGCCCCTTTTTCCCTTTTTCCGGCCTCAATCCACGCTCGCCCCCGACGCCTTCACCACCGTCGCCCAGCTCGCGCGGTCGGCCTTGATCGTCGCCCTGAACTGCTCCGGCGTCTCGTAGCGCGGCGTGTTGCCGAGTTCGGCGAGCCGCTGGCGCACCGACGGCGTCTCGACCGCCTTCTTCACGGCGGCATTCAGCGCATTGACGATCTGCGGATCGAGCCCTTTGGGACCATGCAGCCCGAACCAGATGTAACTCTCGTAGCCCGGGACGCCGGCTTCCGAAATGGTGGGGATGTCGGCCACCGCGGCGACGCGCGTCTTGGTCGTCACCCCGAGCAGCCGGACCTTGCCCGCCCTCCACTGCCCGAGCACAGACTGAACCTGGTTGAAGATGCAGCAGACGTCGCCCTTGACCACCGCGGCCAGCGCTTCGGGCCCGCCCTTGTACGGCACATGGACCATGTTCAGCCCGGCGCGCGAGTTGAAATCCGCGAACGCCAGGTGCGTGCCGGTCCCGTTGCCGGTGGAGGCGAAGTTGTATTTGCCGGGATTGGCCTTGACCATCGCGATGAATTCCTTGACCGAATGTGCGTCGATGATCGCCGGGTTGACCGTGAGCACGTTGGAGACGTCGACCATCGGCGCGATCGGCGTGAAGTCGTTCTCGACGTCGAACGACAACCGCTTGTAAAGCGCTGCGTTCACGCCGTGCGTGGCCGCGGTGCTGAGCAGCAGCGTATAGCCGTCGGGCTTGGCGCGGGCGACGGCCTCCGACGCGAGGTTCCCGCCGGCCCCGGTGCGGTAGTCCATGATGAACTTTGCGTTCAGCGCCTGCTCCATCGGCACCTGGTACAGCCGGGCGACGATGTCGACGCCCGATCCCGCGGGGAATCCCATGATGATTGTGATCGGCCCTCCGGCGGGCCAGTTCTGCGCGATGGCAGGCGCCGCGGCCAACGCGGCAAGAATGCTGAGCAGGATGCGTTTCATCGGAAGGATTCTTCGTGAGGGAGCTGCAAGCTTACGCGGGAACCACGGCGGCGATCAATCCTCCGACGCAGGCGCCAGCCAGTTCGTGCGCAGGAAATCGGCCAGCAGCGCCGAAAAGCGCTCGGGCTCGTCGACGAACAATGCGTGGCCGGCGTTCGCGAAGACTTCGACCCGGGTCGCCGGCCGCTTTGCCTTGAGGCTGCGTGCCTGTCCCGCGAATTGAGGCGTGACCACGTAGAGCAGCGGCCGAGTGAACTCGTTCACCGTATCCCGCCAGCGCTCGCGCGGGATGCGGTCGGCCGGGAAGATCGACAGGCTGGCCTCCAGAGGCATCCGCAACGCACTGTCACGCAGGGCCGCGAGCATGGATTCCGGCTGCGGCGTGCGGAACATTGCGCGCACGAAACCGCTGACCGTGCCGGCGCGGTTGCGCCTGAGTTCTTCCTGCAGGTTGTAGTCGCCGGGTGCCCGCGGCGCAGGTGCCGGACCTTCGCCCACCGAACTGTCGACGATCACCAGCGCGCGGACGTCCCCGTCGCCGTGTTCATACACGTACTGCAGTGCTTCGAGTGCCCCGAGCGACCAGGTGACCAGCACCACCGGCGCATAGCGGCTGACGAATTCGTGGAGGTCCTCGGCCCGGCGTTCGGTCGTCCAGCCGCCGGCCGCGATCTCGGAGCCGCCCTGCCCGCGCGGGTCGAGCGCCGCCACCTTGTGGGTCCTCGAAATGGCTTCGAGCTGGCGGGACCAGATCGACGCCGGCATCGACCAGCCGGGCACGAAGGCGACGACCGGCCGGTCCGGGCGCTCCGCGCCGGCCTCGATGACCTGCAGGCGCACGCCGTCGGAAGTGACGAAGCTCGTGAATTCCACCGGCGCAGCGTGCAGCGAAGCCGGAAGGGTTGCAAGCACGGCTGCAAGCGCGGTCAGGGAACGTCGCGCATGCATCCGGGCCGACTTCACATCAGTAAACGCGCTTTTGCGGCGAGGCCCGGTTCGTCGCGACACGCTTGCCGTGCCGCACGGGCTTCGGCGGGTCATCCTCGACCTGCGCGGTCTGCAGGGGCCGCGTGCCGACCATGACGTTGGAGCGCTCGTCGCGCGCGTCGTGGAACTGGTATCCGAAGACGAAGGGCAGCGGAGAGGCGATCTGCGACTTGTAGGCGCGGTCGAGCGAAACCTGGAAAGCCCCCTGGAAGGGCGGGATCGGCACGCTGTAGGTGCCGTACAGGTTCATCTTCCAGCCGCGCGCCTCGAGCATCGGGTAGGGCAAACCGGAATCGTCCTGCACGAGGAACCCGCTCACATCAAGAAGCGCGCTGCGGATCTGGCGGAACTCGTTGCTGTGCAGGAGGTACGACGCCGACTTGATGAAGGTCGTCGTCGGCCCGAGGCTGCGGATGTAGGCGAGGAACTCCGGGTAGTGGGAGAGGCCCTTGTCCGTGACGTCGACCGTGAAGTAGTGGACGCGGCGCGTGAGCGGCGAACCCGGCGCCCGGAACTCGATGGTGATCCCCTTGAGCTGCCGCATCGGCCGGCCCCGCGGCGCCGGCATCGACACGTTATGCGCGACAGGGGCGAACTCGAACGGGCTGATCCGCAGGATGTCGACGCCGGCCAGCGCCATCGGGATCATGAACAGCGGGATGACGCCGCTCAACTGCGCGGTACGAAGCTGCCGCGACATGTTCTCGGTGATGAAATAGTTGCGGCCGAAGAAGTCCGTGGTCGCGGTCCGGACGTCCACCAGCAGGCGCGTGAACTGCTGCTGGTTCATGTGCTCGATGTCGGGCACCCTGCCGGCATGCTCGAGGCCGAACATCACGAAGGTCTCGCAGTCCGGGAACAGCCAATAAGCGTTGAAGAAATCGGGGCCGCTGAACGGGTACAGGAGGGTTTTGCCCGCCGGGCAGGTTTTCGAGAACGCGGTGTCGCGCCACGCCGTGAGCGCTGCCACCTGCTTCTCGTTCATCCTCGACCAGGCCGCCTTCATGTGGGCGCTGTGTTCCTTCCAGGCCGCGGTCTCGGCATACTCGATATGCGCCGGCATCGTCGGGGGCAGGCCCGAAAGCAGCCGCGCGGTCGAATTGACGCGCCACTGGGCACCCAGGTCCATGTCCGTGCGCAGGGGCTGGGCACGGGAAACCGGCGTCAAAACTGCGAGGAGGAAGAGAAAGGAAAGGAAACGGGCCGCAAGGCGGCTCTTGTTGTTCTGCGGCATCGAGGTTCGGACACACCCGGTGAGCCGGGACCTGTTGAAGATACAGGGGATTTTATCAGCCTTTGGGTTTATCTTCCCCCCGAAATCAGCAAATTGGCGCCGGTCATGTACGCGGCTTCGCCGGACATCAGCCAGACGATCGCTTCGGCGCATTCCTCGGCGGTGCCGATGCGGCCCATCGGCACCTGCGGGATCACTTTCTGCAAGCGATCGCCGACCCCGGCCTC
Source organism: uncultured Bordetella sp. (assembly GCA_964599095.1). Classification (GTDB taxonomy): domain Bacteria; phylum Pseudomonadota; class Gammaproteobacteria; order Burkholderiales; family SG8-39; genus SZAS-79. Next base: position 188,568 of record CAZREB010000007.1, on the reverse strand, counting down.
GGCGTGGATTTCGGTGTCGATGAGGCCCGGCGTGATCGCATTGACCCTGATCCCTTCGCCCGCGAATTCCTTAGACGAGCCGGTCGTGATGCTGTTGACCGCCCCTTTGGCGGCACCGTAGGGAATCCATAGGTTGGGACCGCGCATTGCTTTGATATGCGCTTCGTTCCGGTCCTGGCTCAGTCAGGCCGGATGCCGGGCGCCTTGATCAGCGGCCCGAACTGCGCCACCTGAATCGAAAGCCTTGAAGCAGCGCGGCCAACGCCTCGGGGTCATTGGACGGCCGCCTTGAGCTTGTCCGGCTTCCTGTGCACTTGTCTCATCTCCCCGTGGGTTACTCGAATGCGCGTTACTTGTGCATCGCCCGCATGGCGACATTCGCTTTTCTACCCTCTTCCAGCCCCTGCGCAAGCGGAAGATCCACCACCTTGTGAAACAGTTGCTTGATTGCGAAAAGCGCCTCGGGGCTGTAGGCAGCCAGCGATTGCGCCAGCGCCACCGCTTCGTCCAGCAGGGTCGCGTCGGGCACCACCTTGTTGACCGCACCGAGCTCGTAGGCGCGCGCCGCCGTCAGCGGATCGCCCTTGGCCACGAGTTCGAAGGCTGCCTTGCGGCCGATCTGGCGCACCAGGTTCGTCAACACGATCGCCGGCAGGATGCCGTGCTTGATCTCCGGGTAGCCGAGCTTCATATTTTCGGAAGCGACCACCATGTCCGAGGCGAGCGCGAGGCCGGCCCCGCCGCCCATCGCAGCCCCGCGCACCGCGGCTATCACCGGCTTCTTCATCTGTGAGAACACCAGGTGCGATTGCATCGTGAGCTGCGAGCGGTGCTCCACGCGCGCAGCCTGGTCGGGCGTGAAGTCCTTGAACTCGCCGATGTCGGCCCCGGCGCAGAACGCGCGCCCGGCACCGGTGAGCACGACGACCGAAACCGAGTCGTCATGGTCCGATCGGCGCAGCCACGCGAGCAACGCCTCCGTGAGCGCAGTGTTCAGCGCATTGAGCTTGTCCGGGCGGTTCATCGTGAGGATCCTCACGCGGCCCCGGTCCTCGTTCAGCATGATTTCGTCGCTCATAGGTTGCGCATCCTTTCCATCGATTGGTTGAGTTCGGCCACCAGCCGCCGCATGACGTCGGCCGCCGGCAGCACCGAGTCGATCAGCCCCGCCGATTGCCCCGCCTCCGGCTTGCCGTTGGCCAGGTCGCCGTCGAGGGCCGATTGCCTGAGGCTCGCGGCCTTGAAGATCGCTTCGAGTTCTTCTTTTGTCGCGCCAGCGCGCTCTGCGGCGTCGTACCGGGCGGAAAATTCGTTCTTCAACTGGCGGATCGGCAAGCGGCCCCGGGCGACCAGAGTCGTCGCGTCGATGCCGGCCTTCACTACCGCCTGCTTGTAGTCCGCGTGCACGCTGGCCTCGCTCGTGGCGAGAAAGCGCGTTCCGAGTTGTACTGCTTCGGCGCCCAGCGCAAGCAGCGCGGCGATCCCCGCGCCGTCGGCGACCCCGCCGCCGGCCACCACCGGCACGCGGACCGCCTTCACGATGCTGCGCACGACCACGAGCGTGGTGACTTCGGACGGCGCCGGGTGCCCGCCCGCCTCCATGCCGACGGCGACCAGTGCGTCGACGCCGGCGGCCTCGGCCTTGAGCGCGTGCTCGACCGTAGTCACCACGTGCAACCACTTGGTGCCGATCGAACGAAACCGCGGCAGCTGCCCTTTGGGGCTGCCTTGCGAAGCGACCAGCACCGGCACCCGCGCCTCGAACGCGATGTCGAGGAATTCGGCCGAGCGCGGGTTGTAGAGCGGGATGTTTACCGCCCAGGGCTTCGGCGTGCCGGCCGCAACCTCGGCGAGCGTGCGGCGGAAGTCTTCGCTGCGCATCGGGCCGGCGGCGACCACGCCGAGGCCGCCGGCGTTCGACACCGCGATCGGCAAGGCCGAACTCGACGACGCCCAGCTCATGCCGGCCTGGACGATCGGGTGCTCGATGCCGAGCAGTTCGGTGATGCGCGTCTTCATGCAGTCGTACCCCCGACAAGTGTCTCGCCGGCCTTGTCGGCCGCTTCCAGAGCGCGCGCCTGCTCGGCCAGCCGGTCCAGGACATCCATCAGCGCCCCCCTTTCTTCGGCCGACAGCACCGAGAGCCACGCATCGCTGCGCGCGACTGCGTCGTCGAAGACCTTCCGGTAAAGCGTCTTGCCGGACCGCGTCAAATCGAACAGCTTGCCGCGCGCATCGCGGTCGTCCGGCGCGCTTGAAACCAGCTTGCGCCTGATCAGGCCGGCCACGGTGCGGCTCGCGTAACTTTTTTCCAGGCCTGCGCCGCGCGCAAGTTCGTTCAGCGACTGCGGGCCGTAACCGCCGAGCAGCGCGATCGCCCGCCATTCGAGCAGTTTCAGGCCGAAGCGCTGCTGGTAGCGCGCCTCGGCCCAGCGCGCCGAGAGGTTGGCGAGCACATGCAGCCGGTACGAGATCAGGTCGCGGATCCCGTCCGCCGGGGGAAGGCTGGTCGTCACCCTGAATATTCCACGAGATTGGCTCTGCGCTTGGCCTTGCGGATAGATAGTTGCCAACGTAAACTATTTGCATGGGAGCGTCAACGAACCGGCATGGCTGAGGTCACCCTGTGCGAATGCTTCGCGCGCGACGGCCTGCAGCATGAGCCGGACTTCGTGCCGACCGCCACCAAGCGCGCGTTGATCGAGCGCTTCGCCGCATTGGGCTTCACGCGGATCGAGACGACTTCCTACTCCAACCCCAAGGTGGTGCCGCAGTTCGCCGACGCGAGCGACCTGCTGCGCAGCCTGCCGCGGACCGACGGCGTCTTCTACAAGGCCACCTGCGCCAATGTGCGAGCGGTCGAGCGGGCGATTGCCGATCTCGACGCCGGCTTCGGCGCGAACGAAATTTCGCTGCTGGTCTCGGCGACAGAAGCGCATACCCAGAAGAACCTGCGCCGCACGCGCGCAGAGCAATGGCAGAACGTGGCCGACATGGCCGCAGCGGCCCGCGGGCGGTTCCGCCTGATCGGCACGGTGTCGGTTGCGTTCGGTTGCCCGTTCGAAGGCGCAGTCGACGCCGGATCGGTGCTGGATGACGTGGCGAAGTTCGTCGCGCTCGGGGTCGGCCACGTTGCGCTCGGCGACACGACCGGGATGGCGACGCCGAAATCGGTGCGTGCGATGTTCGAAAGGATTGCACGCGAAGTCCCGGCGGCCACGCCGATCGCGCACTTCCACGACACCCGCGGCACCGGCCTCGCCAACTGCATGGCCGCGTGCGAAGCGGGCGTGCGGTATTTCGACGCGTCCTTCGGCGGCGTCGGCGGGCATCCGGCAAAAGTAAAATACGGCGGCGGGTTCACCGGCAACGTCTGCACCGAGGACCTGGTGAGCCTGTTCGAATCGCAGGGCGTGGACACCGGCGTCGACCTCGGCGGGTTGCTCGAGACGGCCGAATTCTGCGAGCAGGTGCTTGGCCGTGAGCTGCACGGCCGCGTGACGCGGAGCGGGCTGCACCCGCTCCTCCGGAAACCCCAATGAAACCACCCTTTCGTGCCGACCAGGTCGGCAGCCTGCTGCGCCCGGCCGAACTCGCCGAGGCGCGCGCGAAATTCAAGCGCAAGGAAATCGATGCGGCGGCCCTGCGCGAAGCCGAGGACCGCGCGATCCGTGCGGCCGTTGCGAAGCAGGAGTCGATCGGCCTGCAGGCGGTGACCGACGGCGAGTTCCGCCGCGACTGGTGGCATGTGGATTTCCTCGCCGGGTTCGACGGCGTGGAAGGCTACGTCGCCCCGCTCGTGGTAGGTTTCAAGGACACCGAGGAGCAACCGCCGATGATCCGCGTCACCGGCAAGGTGCGCCGCACGAAGCCGATCTTCGTGGACTCGTTCGAGTTCATGAAGTCGGTCGTGAAGCAGACCGCGAAGCAGACCATTCCGGCGCCCGCAATGCTTCACCTGCGTCCCGGCCGCTCCGGCATCGACAAGGCGGCCTACCCCGACCTCGGCCAGTTCTGGCAGGACGTCGGCGCGGCCTACCGTGCAGAGATCAAGGACCTCGGCGCCGCGGGCTGCACCTACCTGCAACTGGACGATACGAGCTTTGCGTACCTCTGCGACGAGAAGTTCGCGGGAGCACTCGCCCAGCGCGGCGACGATCCGAAGAAACTCGCGTGGACCTATGCCGAAGCGATCAACGCGGCGGTCAGGGACCGGCCGGCCGGCATGGCGATCACGATGCATACCTGCCGCGGCAACTTCAAGAGCACCTGGGTGGCCTCGGGCGGCTACGAGCCGGTGGTCGAGGCGCTCTTCTCAGCCGACCTCGACGGGTTCTTCATGGAGTTCGATTCCGAGCGCGCCGGCACCTTCGAGCCGCTGCGCTACGTGCCCAAGGGCAAGAAGGTCGTGCTCGGACTGGTGACCACCAAGGTCGGCCAGCTCGAGGACAAGGACACGATCAAGCGCCGCATCGACGCGGCGGCAAAGTTCGTGCCGCTCGAGAACCTGTGCCTGTCACCCCAGTGCGGCTTCTCGAGCACCTACCACGGCAACGATCTGTCGCAGGACGACCAGTGGCGCAAGCTCGAGAGGATCGTCGAGGTGGCGAAGGAAGTCTGGGGATCATCGTAATCGGGGACAGACCACGTTTTCCTTGCGCAAGGTGGCGGGAAAACGTGGTCTGTCCCCGGTTTTTACTTTGCCGGCCGGAGCACGAAGTCGTAGTGCGCCGCGTATTCGCCAGTCGGGCCTTTCTTGAAATCCACGATCAGCGATTCCTTGACGCCGAAAACCGCGTCCGAGTCGAGGTACTTGTCGCCCTTGACGAAGAGGTGAGTCACCAGCGTGTCGTAGCCCGATGCCGTGAGGATCGTGTGCAGGTGGCCGGGGCGCATCGGGTGGCGTTCGGTGGCCGTGAGCATGTTCCCCACCGGGCCGTCGTGCGGCACCGGGTAGCTCGAAGGCAGCACGCACTTGAAATGGAACCTGCCATCGGCGTCGGCGCGAAACCGGGCGCGCAAATTGGTGCCCTCTTTCTTTTGCACGTCGTAGAACCCGTCCCCGCCGGCTTCCCATACGTCGATCAGCGCGCCCGCCACCGGCTTTCCGTCCATGCCCTTGACGGTGCCCGTGACCGCACACGGCTCGCCCGGCGTGCCGGGCTTTGCGATGTTCGCCCCGAGCGGCATGCCCGGCGCCCCCTCGACGAAGAACGGCCCGAGCACGGTCGATTCGGTGGTGCCTTCGGACTTGCCGTAGTTGAGGAAGTCGACCAGCATCGAAACGCCGAGCGTGTCCGACATCAGGATGAATTCCTGCCGGCCGTCCTTGCACCAGTGCCCGGTTTCGGTCAGGAACTCGATCCCGGCCATCCACTCCTCGGGCGTCGGCTTCACTTCGCGGACGAATGCGTGCAGGTGGCGCACCAGCGCCCCCATCACCTCTTTCAGGCGGGGGTTCGGCGTATTCTCCATGCGCCGGATCACTTCGGCGGTGAGCGAGTCTTCGTTGAAATTGCGGATGCTCATCTCTGGATTTCCCTCATGCAGGCAGTTCGGAGGCCATCAGCTCGGGTCGCACGCCCGAGACCTCGGAATTGGCGAAATTGAGTTCGACTTTCACCTCGTTCGGGTCGAACAGGAACAGCTGGAACAGCCCCTGGTCGTTCACCATGCGCTTGGTGAAGGGCACGCCCAGGCGCGCCAGGTGCTCCATCATCTCCGGCAGGCCGGTGCAGCGAAAGGCCACATGGTCCACGACGCCGGATCCCCTGGTCGTGTCCGATTGCTGGCCGAGGTACTTCCTGCGGTTCTCGCTCGTATTGGCGCCGCCTTCGGTCAGGTGCAGCACGTCCTGCTCGCCGATGTAGAGCCAGCAGACCGGGAACTTGAAGTCCGGCGACGGGCCGACGCGCATCCCGAGCACGTTCACGTACCAGTCGCGCGTCTTCGCGAGATCCGCGGTCTGGATCAGGAAATGCTCGAGATGGCTCAGCGGCATGGCAGGCACTCTGGCTTCACTGCAACCCCATTTCGGAAAGGATCCTCCGGCCCGAGACCAGCAACTCGTGCTTGCGTTGCTCGAGCTTGGTGAACAGGAGTTTACCGCGCCGCTTGCGGACCTTGCCTGCGACCAGCACGGTATCCACGTTGCCGGTGCCGGCTTGCATCACCACGCTGGCCACCGGATCGTGGACCGGCCACATGTTGAGGTCGTCAGCGCGCACCAGCACGACGTCGGCCTGCTTGCCGGGCGTGAGCGAGCCGATGCGATCGTCCATCTTGAGCATGCGCGCGCCTTCTGTCGTGACCCAGCCCAGTGCCTCGCGGCAGCGCACCGTGGAAGTCTCGGGCAGCTTGCCAGTGGTTGCGCGGGACTCCGCGTTGTCCATTGCGCGTTGACTTGCCAGCGCGACGCGGGCGACGGTAAACATGTCGCCGCTGATACCGGATTCGAGGTCCACGCCGAGCGACGGCTGCGCGCCGAGCTTGCGCAACCGGCCGGTAATCGCGAACCCGTGCCCCTGCAGCATCTCGGTCTCGGGCGTCAGCGAAAAGGTCACGCCGCGCTCCAGCATCATCTTCAGTTGGGCATCGGTCAGCGTCTGTCCGTGCACGATGTTGTTGTTGTCGCCAAGCAGCCCTTCGGATGCGAGCCGGTCCCAGCCGTCGGGCGTGCGCGCTTCGCCGCCTGCGCAATGCATGCTTGCGATCAGGCCGTACTCGCGCGCGAGGCGAAAGTCCTGCTGCGCGACCTCGTAGGTCGAGTAATGCGGCCCGAGGATCGCAAGGCCCAGCGTCACCAGACCCTCGTTCGCCGGCAGGCGCTTCGAGAGCCGCTCGACTTCGTTCCTCGGGTGCGGCACTTCCCAGAACGGCTTCTGGCCGGGCTTCGGGTCCGGCTTCGGCGAGCCGTGGAAAAACGCTGCGCGGATCCCTGATTCGACGAGGCCATCGATTGCGCCGTCGGTGTGTTCCGGCGTCGGGTTGTTGTGGCACCAGTCCACCAGCGTGGTGGTGCCGCAGTTGATCTGGTTGAGCGCGCCGACGAGCGTGGCGATGTGGATATCCTCCGGCTTGAATTTCGTCGCAAGGCCCGCGTGGACGTGGTGGAAGTACTCGAGGATGGTCCAGTTGCCCGCGACGCCGCGCAATCCCGTCTGCCAGGTGTGCTGGTGCGCATTCACCAGGCCCGGGATCACGATGCATCCGGATGCTTCGATCACATCGGCCGAAGCCGATTCCAGGTGCGGCCCGACCGCCTTGATCGTCGCGCCTTCGATCAGCACATCCCCGCGCGGCAGGTCCCCTATGGCCGGGTCCATGCTGATGACGTTGCCGCCGCGGATGAGCGTCGCCGCCATCTGCCTACCTTGGCACCAACCCGTCGCTGACCTTGACCTTCTCGGACTTCAGCTTCATGCCGGCGGCGGCGGCAAGCTCGAGCAGCAGCACCGAGAAGTCGACGTCTTCGTAACCGCGCCCCACGGTGTTCTGCACGCATTCGCGCGTCGCCGCCGCGGTCGGCATCTGCACGCCGTACTTGCGTGCCGCCGCCAGTCCGAGGTCCATGTCCTTGAGCAGGAGCTTCGGCGTGAAAGTCACGCTGAAGTCGAGGTTCACCAGCGCCGGCGTCTTGTAGCGCGTGTACATGGAGCCAAGCACGCTGTTGTTGATCGAATCGAGGAACACATGGCGCGGGATGCCGGCCTTTTCGGCCAGAATCGTGATCTCGCACAGCGACTGGATGATCACGCCGAACATCGTGTTGTGCGCGATCTTCCAGACGCGGGCCAGTTCGCCTTCGCCCACGTAAGTGACGCCGCGCCCGAACATCGCGAGGTAGGGCTCGGAAAGCGCAAAGAGCCTCTTCGGGCCGGACGCCACTACCCAAAGCAGCCCGGCCTTCGCCACCTTGCCGTTGCCGGACACCGGCGCGCAGAGGTAGCCGACGCCGAGCGCATCACATTGGCCGCGCACCTCGGCCGAGCCGTCGTCCGAGATCGACGAGCAGTCGATCACGACTTTGGGCCTCTTCCCGCCGGTGAGCAATCCGCCTTTCCCGAACAGCACCTGCTTGAGGTCGGCGGTGGTCGAAACCATGGTGAACACGATGTCGCAGCCGGCCAGGTCGGTGATCCTGTTCGCCACCTTGGCGCCATGGGCTGCCAGCGGTTCGGCCTTGCTGCGGGTGCGGTTCCAGACCGTCAGGTCGCATTTCGCTTCCAGCAGACGCGAGGCCATGGCGTACCCCATGCGCCCCACGCCGATCCAGCCTATCCTGTGTCCTGCCTTGCCTGCCGCTTTGCGCGCCACGATGATCCCTCGTCCTGTTCGATGCAGCCTGATGCATGCGGTCGGGAATGCTACCATCCTGCCGCCCCGATCTCCCCGAGGAATCCCGATGAAACTGCTGCGGATTTTCGTCTCGTTGACGCTTGCCGGCGCTGCGCTTGCGGCGTCGGCCCAGGACAAGACCTTGCGCATCGTGCTCGGCTATCCGCCGGGCGCATCGAGCGACGCGCTGACCCGCCTGCTCGCCGACCGCATGCGTCCGCTGCTCGGGCAGACCGTGGTCGTCGAGAACAAGCCCGGCGCCGGCGGCATCGTAGGCAACGAGACGGTCAAGGCCGCGCCGCCCGACGGCTCGACGATCCTGCTGACGCCGGTGGCGACGATGGCCGCATTTCCGCACTCGCACGGCGCAAGCCTGCGCTACGACCCGTTCAAGGATTTCGAGCCGATTGCGCACTTGGTGAACTTCCAGCTCTCGCTGCTGCTGAACGCCGAGATCCCGGCAAAGAACGTGGCCGAATACATCGCGCTGGTAAAGAAGGACCCGAAGATGGGCGACTACGCGTCGGCCGCCGCCGGCAGCCTGCCCCATTATTTCGGCGTGCTGTTCGCAAAGAGCGCCGGGATCGAAATGACGCACATCCCCTATAAAGGCACGGCCCCCGCACTCCAGGCGCTTGCCGGGGGCGAGATCAAAGCCGCCATGTTCGTGCTGGCCGATGCGCTTTCGATCGTACGCGCCGGCAAAGCACGCGTAGTCGCGGTCTCGGGCAGCGAGCGATCGGTCCTCGCGCGCGATGTGCCGACGTTCAAGGAGCTGGGCTTCAACATCGAAGGCAACGGCTGGTATGCGCTGTTCGCACCCGCGAAGACGCCGAAGGAAGTGATCGACCGCTACGCGAAGGCCGCGATCGACGTGATTCGCTCGGCCGACATGAAGCAGCGGCTCGAGCAGATGGGCCTCGAGCCGACCGGCCTCGGCCCGGCCGAACTCGCCGCGATCGTCAAGACCGACTACGACAAGTGGGGCCCGGTGATTCGCGCATCGGGATTCAAGCCGAACCAATGAACATCCTGTTCGCCTCGGAAATCGAGACGCCCGACCGCTGGATCCCCGCCCTCTCGAAGCTCCTGCCGCAGGACCGGTTCTTCACGCCCGATGCATTCGATCCGGAAGCCGTCGACATTGTGCTCGTGGCGCGCCCGCCCGCAGGCCTTGTCGGGCGGCTGCCGAACCTGAAGCTGGTGCAATCGCTGTTCATGGGCGTCGATGGGCTGCTGGCCGACCCGTCTTTTCCGCGCGGCACGCCGTTGTCGCGCCTGATCGACCCGGGCATGGTGGCGGCCATGACCGAGTCGGTGGTCGCGCACGTGCTCGACTACCACCGCCACCACTACTACTACCGCGCCAACCAGGCGCAAACGAAGTGGCATCGCCTGCCGCAGTACATGACCTGCGAGCGGACCATAGGGCTGCTCGGCCTGGGCGAACTGGGCACTGCGGCGGCACGTTCGCTGCTGACATTCGGCTTCAAGGTGGCAGGCTGGAAGCGGCGCTCCGGTCAACTTGCTGACATCGAGGTGTTTTCCGGCCCGGCCGGCATCGGCGAGCTGGTGGCCCGCAGCAACGTGATCGTCTGCCTGCTCCCGCTGACTGACGAGACGCGCGGTGTGCTGAACGCGGCTGCATTCGCGCGGATGCCCAAGGGCGGCGCAGTCATCAACGTGGCGCGCGGCGGGCACGTCGTCGTGCCGGACCTGCTCGCGGCGCTCGATTCGGGCCGGCTCGCCCACGCGTATCTCGACGTGTTCGACAAGGAGCCGTTGGCTGCGAATTCGCCCCTGTGGACGCATCCGGGGGTGACGGTGACTCCGCACACCGCGGCCCTCACCGAGCCGCGGACTGCATTGGCACCCGTGGTAGAGAACATCGAGCGCATCCGCGCAGGCAAGCCGGCGCTGAACCTCGTGGATTTCGGCGCAGGGTACTAGCGCGGCAGCCGGCCTGCGGTTTCGCCGTCCGTGAACCTGAATGGCCGGGGCGCCTCGAAGCATGGCGAGCCCCTGGGGCATCGATTCAGAAATTCATCGTCAACGCCAGCCGGAAGGCCCGGCTTTCGACCGGATGGAAATGGATGTCCGAAACCGGCGTCGCCTCGGTACGCAGCTGCGACTGGTAGAAGTAGTCGACGTCGTTGTGCTTCGCGTTGAAGAGGTTGTAGACATCCAGGCTCAGGCGCGTCTTCTTGTCGAAGGCATGGCCCACGCGCGCGTTCACGATCGAAGTCGACCTCGAGCGTGCGCTGTTGTCTTCGATCAGCGGACGGGGTCCGAAGTAGCGCCAGCGGACGCTGCCGAACCAGCCGCTGCGGCCCTCGAGCGTCACGCCGGCAGATGCAACCTTGTCCGGCGCTCCGGGAATATAGGGACCGGCCGGGTCGAACTCCGAAAACCGGGCCCGGGTCAACGCCAGGGTTGCATCGAACGCAAGCCGCGGCTGCGGAAGGTACTGCACCAGCCACTCGAACCCGGTGCGATGCGACGCCCGGCTGGGCTCCGTAGTGCCGGCGTCGCCTGTAAAGACCAGCTCGGAGGCCTGGTTCAGCGTCCAGAGCGCCATCGACGTGGTTACGCCGGAAAGCGGCTGGCTGCGCAGGCCCACTTCGTAGCCGGTGGTGCGCACCAGCGGATTCACCCGGCTGGCGGCCGCGCCGGTGGCCGGATCGACCGTAATCGTCGTGCCCCGCGCGTCGTTGCTGTGGAACCCGCGGCCCCAATTGACGAAGTATTCAGTCCTGTTCCATGGACCGAACGCGAGCGTGACCTTGGGTGAGGCGATCGAGGCGGCGGCCCTGCCCGAATTGGCCGGATTGTCACTGTCGACGCTGAAAGTCTGGCGATCGAGACGCACGCCGGCGATCGTCCTGAACCATTCGGTCCATTCCAGCGTGTTCGACGCATACGGTGCGATGCTCCTCACGCGGACCCGGTCTTCGCGCACCACGCTCAATTGCCGGCGGGCCGCGGTGTTGTACAACGCGACCGGCGACATCGTGTCCTGCCTCACCTGCAGGCCGAGCGTGGTGGTCGAACCGCGCCCGGCGAGCCTGTGCGACCAGGCCTGGCTGAACGTGGCCCCCGCCGTCGAGCGGCGCTCGGACTGTTGGAACTGGTCGCCGTCGACCGGGTCGTTCATGAAGTAGGTGAAATTGGAAAACAAGTCGAGGCGCGAACGGATCGCGTAGACCGCCGCATTGCGCACGACATTGCCCTCGGTCTGCCGCCAGTCGGCCGACAGGCTGTAGCGGCTCGAACGCCCGCCGTCGGTCGAGTCGATCGCGCCGAAGCGGCCGAGCGTGCCCGCGTCGACCGCCCGCTGCGGGATCTGGTCGGTCGAGTTCCATTTGCCGGTGTAGGCCATGCCGGTGACGCTGAACGCGTCGGCGGCACCGCCTTGCGAGTAGCGCAGCACCCCGCTCGCCTTGCGCACCTTGCTCGGGCTCTCCCACGGCCCGTCGTTGTGTTCGACGTCGGCGGCATAGAGCAGATGACCGCGACCGAAGTCCGGCGATCCCGCAAGCAAGCCGCGCCGGTACCCGAAAGAGCCGGCCGAGACGCTGGCGATCGACGCGGGCAGCGTATTCACGTAGGCGATGCGGGCCGAGCCCACGGAGGCGAAATCCCCGTCCTCGGCGAAGTACGGGCCCTTGTTGTACTGCACCCGCCGGACCAGCTCCGGGATCATGAAGTTGAGGTCGGTGTAGCCCTGCCCGTGCGCGTGCGTCGGGCTGTTGACCGGCATGCCGGCGACCCAGGTGGCGAAGTCCGTGCCGTGGTCCAGGTTGTAGCCGCGCATGAAGTACTGGTTGGCCTTGCCGTCGCCGCTGTGCTGCGTGACTATCATGCCCGGCACCGCCTCGAGCACCTCCCCGGTCCGAAGCAGCGGGCGCAGGCCGATGCCCTGCCCGGTCACCGCGCCCTGGCTGGCCGAATCCCAGAGCCCGACATCGTTGTTGTACCTGCCGGTGACGACGACGGCATCGAGCTCGGATTCGTGGGCGCTGGAAGCAGGGGCCAGGAGGTGTGACGCCGCGAGGAGCGCTGCGATCGGAGGCGCTGCTCTGCGAACCATTGACATCCCCCGCAGGTATGATTTTTGTTGAATAACATCTTACTTTCCCGGCGACGGGCGTGACAAGGACCAAGCCATGGAACGCGTGACCATCACACTGGACGAAGACCTCAAGCGGGACCTGGACCGCTACATGCAATCGCGCAGCTACGGGAATCGCTCGGAGGCGATCCGGGATCTCGTGCGCGCCGGGATCCACGAAGCCGGCCTGCCTTCCGACGGGAAAGCCGACTGCCTCGCGGCGCTGATCTACGTCTACGACCACGAGACGCGCGAACTCCCGAAAAAGCTGGCGCGCTCGTTTCACCACCGGCACGAGTTGTCGCTGGCGACGCTGCATGTCCACCTCGACCACGACAGTTGCATGGAGGTTTCGGTGCTGAAGGGGCCGAAGGAGGAAGTGCGGCGATTCGCCGAGCACGTGATCGCAGAGCGCGGGGTGCGGCACGGGAACGTCGTCGAGGTGCCCTTGAAGCCGCCGCAGGTGTCGCGCCGCAAGGTACGCAAGGCGCGCTGAGGTGCAGGCCGCCTGCGCGGTGGCGCTATTGCATGCGCTTGACGCTCTTTGCCGTGACGCCGAAATGGCGTGCGAATGCGGCGCTGAAATTCCCCGGATGCCGGTACCCGACCGCATACCCGGCGCTGGCGACATGACAGCGTGAATTGCTGAGCAGGTCCCAAGCCCGCTGCATCCGGAGTTCATGCAGCATCCTGTGCGGAGTCGATGAGTAGATTTCGCGAAATCCGGCCTTGAGCTTTGCTTCGTTGAGGCCTGCGAGCCTCGCGAGTTCCCGCACGGTGGGTGGGTCCTCCAGCCTGACTTCCAGGATCTCGCGCGCCTTGCGAATGAGACTGACATCCCGCGGCGACAGGACGCTGGCGGCGTCCTTGCGTACGCCATCGGCGGCGCGTGCCGATTCCAGGCTGATCAGCGCCAGCGCGAGGCCGCGGCGAAGCAAGCGTCCGCGCGCATCGTCCTGCGCCAACCCTTCGATCCCGCGCAGCGACAAGGCCACCAGAGGCGCGCTCATCAGGCCCTCGCGGGACCCGGTTGCGCACGACGCCAGCAATTCGCCTGCCGTTTTCTCGCCCACATTCCGGTTGAGCCACCCTTCCCGCGCAAACACCCGGAGCTGATGGGTCAGGCCTCCCGCGAAGTAAGTCCGGCGCCCCCGGCTCGAAGAAAACGCCGAAATCGTCGTGCGGCCCTTGCGGTACTCGATGGGCCGTCCGGCACCGGGGTCGAATGTCGACACACCGTCCAGGGCGACGGTAACGACCAGGACCCGGTCCGGGGCGTCGACGAAGCTGTCGTAGGCGAAATCACGGCGCAGCCGGAAGCGGGTTTCGAGCAGTCCCAATCCGGATTCGATTTCGAAGTGCCGGGTGTCGCCGGTGCCGATCTGCTCGGGCAGCCGGAACGACGCCGGACCCGACGGCGGTACCTGCCGGGGCGCAACGTCTTCCTGCCGAATCGTGTACATGGCGCCCCCCCTTTTGCATATGAAAGACACCGGATCGCATATGAACTTCAGGTCCGGTGCGATTACGTGCGCACTATATTTCAATCCCCCCTCTCCTGCGACAGGTCCGATGAACAGGCACACGCTTTTCAGGATTGCGATCTTCGTCCTCGCCGCCTGTCTGTCTGCGGGGAGGGCGGCCGCGCAGCCGCAACCCTACCCGTCCAAACCGGTCCGCATCGTCATCCCTTTTGCCGCCGGAGGCACCGCAGACCCCCTTGCGCGCCTGCTTGCGGATTCGATCGAAAAGAGGACCGGCGCACGATTCGTCATCGAGGCGCGCCCGGGCGCTGGCGGCAATGTCGGCAACCAGGCCGTTGCGGCGGCGGAAAAGGACGGGTATACGCTGTTGCTGGGCGCGAACAACAATTTCGTAGTCAACCAGCACCTGTTCGCGCAGGGTTCGGTCGACGTGCTGAACGCGTTCGCGCTGGTCACGATCCTCGTGGACCAGCCCCAGGTCGTCTACGTTCGCAGCGATCTCCCGGTCCAGTCGATGAAGGAATTGGTCGACTACGTTGCAGCCCGCCCGGGACAGATCAACTATGCGTCCCCGGGCGCGGGCTCGGCCCCGCACCTTGCGGGCGAGATCCTGTCCGACCTCTACGGGCTGAAGATGGTCCACGTCGCCTACAAGGGCGGCGCACCGGCGATCACGGCAATGCTCTCGGGCGAAGTCCAGCTCTACCTCGCTTCGCTTTCGGTCGGCAAGGCCCACGTGAAGTCGGGCAAGCTGCGCGCGCTTGCCACGACCTCCCCGGTGCGATTGGCGGTGCTGCCCGAGGTGCCGACCACGAAGGAACTCGGCTTCGGCGAATACCAGATGATCAACTGGTGGGCGCTGGCCGCCCCGGGCGGAACCCCGCTGCAGCCAATCGAGTGGATCCAGCGGGAGATGGGGCAGGCACTGCGCGACCCGGCCGTCGCCAAGCGGCTCGAAGACCTCGGGTTCGTAACGTTCGGCAGCAGCGCCGCGCAGTTCGAAGAGCGTGTCCGGCGCGAATCCCTCGTTTACCAGAACCTGATCCGGTCCCGCCAGATCAAGGCGCAATGAACCCGTCGTGAGGAACCAGCAATGAGCACGTTCGAGGGAGCCAGGGTCGAAACACCGTTCGGGAGCGTGGCAGGGTCGCCTCTCGGCGGCGGCATTCGGCGATTCCTGGGGATCCCGTATGCGCAGGCCCCGGTCGGCACGATGCGCTTGAAGTCACCCGGACCGCTGCGAGCATGGAGCGGCACCCGCGACGCGCGCACCCCGGCCCCTGCAAGCCTGCAGACGCTTGGCGGCAACCAGGTCTGGATGAACGAGCCGATCCAGAACCAGTCGGAGGATTGCCTTTACCTGAACATCTGGGCACCGGACGCCGGCGGCAAGGCCCCGGTTCTCTTCTGGCTGCATGGCGGACAGACCCGCAACGGCCATGGCGCCGCGCCCGGGATCGACGGCGCCGCGCTCGCGCGCCTCGGCCTGGTGGTGGTCACGATCAGCTATCGCCTCGGCGCGCTCGGCGGCCTCGCCCACCCCGACCTGCGGGACGAGGCGACAGGTTTGTGCGGAAATTGGGGGATGCAGGACAAGCTGGCCGCGCTGGAATGGGTCGGAACCTGCATCGAGTCGTTCGGCGGCGATCCCGCCTGCGTCACCCTCGCCGGCCAGTCTTCCGGTGGCGCCAACGCAGTCATGATCGCTCAACACGGTCTCGCGACCGGACGTTACGCGCGCGTCATCGCGCAAAGCCCGCCGTTGTTCCGTCCGCCGATGTTCGTCGACCTCGAAGCCGCGGCCGAATACACCGAGGCGCTTGCCGCGCGCATGGGCGTAACGGTTGCCGGCCTGCGCGAAATCGAGGGCGTGCGGATTCAGCGCGAGGAGCACAAGTTCGCGTCCTCGCCGGAACTGGCGGCCGGCATGGGACGGCCCCGGACCGCGCCGGTGCGTGACGGCAGTCTGATCAAAGCCTGGCCCTACGAGGCAGGGCCCGCATCCATGCCAGTGCTCACCGGCTGGACGCGCGAAGAATCCAACTTCTGGTTCGACTTGCGCGATGGCGACGGCAGCGTGATCTCGCCGCTCAAGCCGCCGCGCGACGACGCCGAGCTAGTAAAGCGGATTGGCGGGTTGACTCGCCTTCACTATGCGTTCCCCGAGGCGCCACTCCCGCGGACCGTCATCGACGCCTACGCCGCCTCGGGCGGTCCGGCGGAAATCTGGCGCGACTTGTACACGGATCTCGTATTCCGCGCGCCGATCCTGCACTTCGCCGGACAACAGGTCCGCGCGGGAGCGGGTGCATGGGTCTACGAATTCGCATTCCCGCTGCCGGGTTCCGGCGGATCGCCGCACGCATCCGATGTGCCGTTCGTGTTCGGCACCTGGGGCCATCCGCACCTCGCCTGCAAGATCGGCAGCGCGCCGCAGGTCGGTGCGATCTCGGGCGCGATGATGGGCGCCTGGGCCGGGTTCGCGCGCACCGGGCGCTGCGAGTGGCCGCCCTTCGACCCTTCGATGCCGCGCGTGATGCGCTTCGGCCCGGATCAGACGGCCGGCGTGCCCCTCGAAAGACCGGCAGGCCTGTCCCGCTGGCCGGCTTACGCAGCCTGAAGCGGTGCATCCGACGTTCGCTTAGGGCCCTACATCTTCGGCCGGGCGCACGGTAGAATGCGCGCATGTTCCGCTTGGCCTTCTCCGGATTGATCCGCCGCACGGTGGTCATGCTCGCCTTGGGCGCCTGGCTGCTGGGCGCAAGCTGGCACGGCGCGATGCAAGTCCAGGCGGCGTTCGGCGACGAGGTCTGCACTGCGGAAGGCAGCAAGCGCCTGCCCGGCGGCGCTCCGTCCCAGCCGGGCCCCACGGCCAAGAGCTGCAGCTTGTGTGCGGCCGCCGGTGCGCCTTCCCTTGCGACTGCGGACGTCGCCGGAACCCTTAGCGCTTCCCCGGACGCCAATCCGCCGGTCAAAGGAAGCGTCGGCGCGCTCATTCCGGCGTCGCACCTTGCCGACCTCGCCTCGCGCGCGCCCCCGCGCGCCTGACGCCACCGCAGTTCCGCTCCGCGACGCACGTCGCGGCGTTTGCAGTTCTTCGTATCGGGGGATTTCATGAAATCAAGATCGCACGCTTCATCCGTGGCGCTGGCAGCGGCATTCGTCATCGGCTTGTCGACCCTTCTTCCCGCGCTTGCCCAGGGCAAGGGCGACCTCAAGGTCGAAAAGGCCTGGGCCCGCGCCACCCCGCCGGGCGCCGCTGTCGGCGGCGGCTATCTCACGGTTCGCAATGCAGGCGCGGCCGGCGATCGGTTGGTCGGGGCGGCCAGCCCGGTCGCAGCGCGCACCGAACTGCATGAAATGGCCATGGAGAAGGACGTCATGCGCATGCGCGAAGTCAAGGGCATCGATGTCCCGCCCAAAGGCCGGCTCGAACTCAAGCCCGGGGGCTATCACCTGATGTTCATCGAACTCAAGGCGCCGCTCAAGCCGGGTGAAAAGGTGCCGGTCACGTTGAAATTCGAGAAAGCCGGTGAAGTGAAAGTCGACCTGGCCGTGGAAGCCGCGGGCGCAGGCGATACCGGCAGCCATGGCCACGGCGGCATGAAGCACTGAGCCGGCGGCTGTTCGCCTGAGCTTCCCGATGCTGCGCCGATCGCGAACCGGCCTGCGCCTCTGGGCGCTGCTCGCGCTCGTGCTGTTCGCGTTCGACGCGATCGGCCCGGTGTTTGCCGCCCTTGCAGGCTCGAAAGCACGCAGCCAGTTCGTCGAGATCTGCACGCAGGACGGCATGAAGCGGATCGCCGTTGCGGACGCATCCGGCGAGCCGGCCGGGTCGAATGCGGAATGTTTCAAGTGCCCGCTGTGCGCGCCCACCGGCGCCCACGCCGCGATCGACGCTGCACGGACGGATTTCAGTTTTGCCGACGAGCGGGCCCATGCGGCGCCTTCGTCGCGCGATACCGACGCGCCCACTGCAGGATTCCTCCCGGCGCCGCCCTCGCGCGGCCCTCCCCCGCACGCCTGATTAGCCCGGTCGCGCCGGCGGCGCTGCAATGCCGCCGGCACCGCGGACCAGCCGGTCCGCTACAAACCCAGTCAGGAGTGCGTCATGCAGTTTTTGCGATTGCTTTTGCGTGCAGTTACCGAACCCGATTTTGCGCTGACCGTTGCCGTCTTCGTTTTCATCGCCTCGCTCGCGATGGACAAGGTCCATGCACAGCAACCCTCCACGGCCCCGAAGGAACTCGGCGCCGTAGTGGTTACCGCCAGCCGGAGCGACACCAAGGTGGAGGACATGCCCCTGCACACCACGGTCGTCTCCCAGGAAGACATCCGCAAGTCGCCGGCGCAAACACTTGACCAGCTGCTGCGCAGCGTGCCCGGATTGAATTTCACCGGCATCCCGGCGGTCCAATCCGACCCGACGGGACACCAGACGAGGATGCGCGGACTGGGGAACGCCAAGGTGCTGATGCTCCTGGACGGTGTCCCGATCCACGACCCTTTCTACCTGACGACGCAGTTCTTCAAGGTACCGCTGTCGAATATCGAGCGCATCGAGGTGGTCCGCGGCGGCAATTCAAGCCTGTGGGGCAACATGGCCGTCGCGGGCGTCATCAATATCGTGTCGAAGCGGGTCAAAGACAATTCTGGCGAGGCTTCGATCAATTTCGGATCGAGGGGCACGGTCGGTGCATCGGTGGTCAAGAATTTCGCCGTCTCCGATACACTGGGATTCAACCTTGCGGTCGACGAACTGAACTGGAAGGGCTACCAGGTGACACCCGCGGCGGACTTGTTCAGGTTTCCCCAAAAGGCGCCGGTCGATGCGCGGAACACCAACTTTCAGCTGACCTCGTTCTTCAAGCCGATGAAGGATCTCAGCGGCTATTTGCGCATCGGGTACCACATCCAGGACCAGGACATCAGCTACCAGTTCGGCAACAACCTGCAGAAGAATCCCGACGCGTCGGCCGGCCTGACATGGACGATCGACCCGAAGAACAGCTTGCAGGCAAATGCCTGGGCCCAATACGTGAATTTCGAGAAGTACAACGGCCTCACTTGCTACTTCAACGCGGCCGCGGCGCCGGGGAGCCGCTGTCCTGCGGCCGCTGCGGTGACGCCCGCCTCGGTAAACAACAACGTCCTGCAGTACTACACGCAATACGGATCGCAGCGCTACCGCGAGCAGGGCGGTTCGGCAATCTATTCCCGCACGATGAGCGGCGCCTGGAGCAGCCTCCAGGTCGGCGCCGATGTACGCAGGCTGACCGCGACGGACCTCGAGTTCTTTTACGGCGCTCCGACCCTCCAATCGGCTCCGCAAGGCGGAACCCTCACCAGGACCTACGGCGAGGCCAGGCAAGTATTCACCGGGCTGTTCGCACAGGCAAAGATTTCGCCCTTCGATTCTCTTGAAATCACGGCGAGCGGACGCTACGACTCCTGGGAGAATGCCGATCGAACGAATACACGTACCGCCGCCGGGACGACCACCGGCGGACGGGTCCCGGATTCGTCGAAAACCGCGTTCAATCCCAGCCTGGCGCTTCGCTACGATGTCAGCGACCAACTGGCCTTGCGCGGTGCGACCTACAAGTCGTTCCGTGCTCCCGGTTTCAACAACACCACGCGGACATTCGGGAGCGCCACCCCGACGATCGCCAATCCCGACCTCGGGCCGGAAAGTCTCCGGGGCATCGAATTCGGGACGGATTACCGCTCGGGCGCGGTCTCTGCCTCGGCCACGTTCTTCCAGTACGACATCCGCGACCAGATCGCGACGTTCAGGGTCAACAGCTTTGCAACGGCGCCGGCCCTGGTTCGGACCATCTGCTCGAGTGGGGGCGCCAACCTGAACAACTGCGGCGGATCGGCGAACTTCTACACCAACGACCAGGACGGACGCTCGCGCGGCATTGAACTGGTTGGCAGTTGGAAGGCCTCCGAAAGCCTGGCCGCGAACGCCACCTTTACGCGCACCGAAAGTTACCTGACGCGCAGGGGCTCGGTCGTCACCGACCCGCTCAACGTGCAACTGGCCGGCCTGCCGAAGAACGTCGCTTCGCTGGGCCTGACCTGGTCGCCGGTCCAGCGCCTCAGCACGTACGCCGAACTCCGTTACACGGGCCGGATGTACATCGATACGACCAGCACGCCAAACACTTATTACGAGCAGGGGGGATCGACTGTCTTCAATGCCTCCGCACGTTATGCGATTAACAAGAGCACGGACCTGACGGCCAGCGCCATCAACCTCTTCAACAAGGAATACTCCGAAAACGCCTATGCCTTCAACCAGGTCTTCAACCGCAACCTTTCCATGCCGCGGACGATCACCCTCGGCTTGAAGACGCGCTTCTGAGCCGATGCCGATATCCGCAAATTCGATTCGCATCCTGTGCGCCGCACTTCTGGCGTGCGCCGCGGCATGCCCTGCCATTGCGCAGCATGATCACGCCGGGCATGCCAAGTCTGGGGGCAAGGGCGGGATGTCCAAGGAGGGCGTCCAGCTGAATGCATCGGCGGTCTTCGACGACAGAGGCGTATTGTGGGCTGCGCACAAGGAGGCCGGGTACATCGCTGTCAGCCGCTCGGACGACAACGGCGGTTCATGGGGCAAGCCGCTGCGCCTTACGCCGGCCCCCGAACCCACCGACGCCGGGGGGGATGCGCGACCGAAGATCGCGGCAGGCAGGGCCGGGGAACTCTACGTCACCTGGACACGACCGCTGGCGAAGCCCTATACAGGTGAAATCCGCTATTCACGGTCGATCGACGGCGGCGCGACGTTCAGCGCCCCTGCTATCGTGCATGCCGACCGCCAGCAGATTACCCATCGCTTCGATTCTGTTGCGGTCAACGGCAAGGGACAGGTTTTCGTTGCCTGGATCGACAAGCGCGACCAGGAAGCCCTGCGCGGCAAGGCGGCCGCAGGGTACCGCGGCGCGGCGGTGTACTGGGCGGTTTCGGACGACCGCGGCGCGACCTTTCGCGGCGACTTCAAGCTCGCCGACCATAGTTGCGAATGCTGCCGCATCGGCCTGCTGCCGCGCGAGGATGGCAGCGTGCTGGCGCTCTGGAGACACGTCTTCGAGCCCAATATCCGCGATCACGCGCTCGGCGTGCTCACGCCGGAGGGCAAAGCCGGCAAGATTGTGCGCGCGACTTACGACGACTGGCGCGTCGATGTCTGCCCGCATCACGGCCCTTCACTCGCACGGGATTCGGGCGGCCGGCTGCATGCAGTATGGTTCACCGGCGCGCCCGGCAGGAGCGGCGTGTACTACGGCCGCCTGCGTGAAGCAGGCGTGGATGGCCAGCGACGGGTCGGCGGACCGACCGCCGAGCATGCGGACCTCGCCGCCGCAGGCGACAGAATCGCGATCGCCTGGAAGGAGTTCGACGGGGAGCGCTCACGGCTGCGCGCTCTTCGCTCGGACGACGCCGGGAACACCTGGCGCGAATCGGAACTGGCCGCGACCGGCGGACCGTCCGGGCATCCTCTCGTGCTGAAGCGTGACGGCACGTTCTACGTCTTCTGGAACCGGCGGGACGCGCCGCTTTCGGTATTGGCCTTGCCGTGAAGCGGATCCAGGCTCTGTTGTTCGCCGCAATCGCGCTGTGCACGCTCTCGCCCACCCATGCCCAGGCGCTGCGCCCCTTCGACGCGAAAAGCCTCGAGCGCATTCGCGCCATGCATGCGGGCAAGCCGTTCGTCCTCGCATTCTGGTCGACGACCTGCGAACCCTGCCGCGACGACATGAAGGTGTTCAACGCCGCGCATCGCAGGTACCCGGGACTCCCCATCCATCTGGTGGCCGTCGATCCGCCCGGCGAGCGGGCTGCGATCGAGCGCTTCCTCAAGACCTACGATCCCGGCCGCGTGAGCCGATGGGCATTCGCCGACGAGTTCTCGGAGCGAATTCGCTACGCGGTCGATCCCGCATGGCGCGGCGAATTGCCACGCACCTATTTCTTCGACGCGTCGCACCGGGGCGAGGCGAAAAGCGGTGCGCTCGATCGCGGGACTTTCGAACTATGGGCGGGAAGACAAGCGATCGGGAAGCGGTGAATCCGCGTCGCGGGTGTACCGGGCTTTGTACATCGGCTCCGTAACGGCGCCCGAAAAGAGGGCGAGCAGGGCGCGCACAGGACTTGGCCTGGACTAGTCGTCGGGACGATCGGGCCGCGTCGGCGGAATCCCGCCGGCGCGGGGTCGAATGCAGTGTGCCCGCCCCTAGCGCGCGAGATACCCCGAGTCCACCGGCAGCGTCACCCCCGTGACGAACCGCGCCGCGGGACTCGCGAGGAACAGGATGGCCGCAGCGATGTCGCCGACCCCGGGCAATTCGCCCAGCGGCGTATGCGCCTTTACCTTCGCAAGCACGTCCGGGTTCGAAAAGATCGGTACGGTGAGGTCGGTCTTCACGAACGTCGGGGCGACGGCGTTGACGCGGATCCTCTTGTCGGCCCATTCGAGCGCCAGCGCGCGCGTGAGGTTGACCACGCCGCCCTTGGACGCCTGGTAGGACGCATTCGGGAAGATGCCGCCGGAGAAGCCCATGATCGACGCGAGGTTGACGATTGCCCCGCCGCCGCCCTGCGCAACCATCCGGCGCGCGGCGACCCGCGAGCAGAGGAAGACCGCGGCGAGGTTGACGTCGAGGATGCGCCGCCACTCGTCCATCGACAGTTCGACTGCCGGCTTCCTGACGGCGGCGCCGGCATTGTTGACCACGATGTCGATGCGGCCGAAACGGCCGGTGATCTCGGCGAACACCGACTCGACTGCGGATTCAGACGTGACATCGCAGCGCCACGCGGCCGCTTTGCCGCCGATCGCGGCAGCTTCGGTGGCGGCTGCTTCGCCGTCGACATCCAGCAGGGCCACGGACGCGCCGGCCTCGGCCAGCAAGCGGGCGGTCGCAAGTCCTATGCCGCGCGCGGCACCGGTAACCACGGCCACCTGGCCGGGAATCTCGAAGAGTTTCATCGTGGGAGGCAGACTAAAGGAGCATGGGACGCTATCCTATCAGCCACATGGAAGCGCCCGCCTTCGACCTGCTGATCCGCAACGCGACGCTCTACGACGGACTCGGGACCGCCGGAGTCCTGTCCGACCTTGCCGTCCGCGACGGGCGGATTGCCGCGATCGGAAAAGTCGATGCCGGGGCGAAGGAAACGATCGACGCCACCGGCCTCGCGCTGATGCCCGGCATCATCGACAACCACACGCACTACGACGCCCAGCTCACATGGGATCCGTGCGCGACGCCCTCGCCGGCGCTCGGCGTGACCACGGCGATCATCGGCAACTGCGGCTTTACCATCGCGCCCTGCAAGCCGAAAGATCGCGAGCAGGTCATGCAGAACCTCACGCAGGTCGAAGGCATGGGCCTGGAGACTTTGCGCGCCGGCGTGCGCTGGGATTTCGAGAGCTTCCCGGAATACATGGACCTGCTGGAGAAGCGGGGCACCGCGCCGAACATCGCCGCGTTCGTCGGCCACTCGTCGATCCGCACGTTCGTCATGGGCGACGATGCGCCCCGGCGCGCGGCCACCGATGCCGAGATTGCGAAAATGCGCGCCATCGTCGTCGAAGCGATGCACGCCGGTGCGGTCGGGTTCGCGACTTCGACCTCCCCCGCGCACAACGGCCACGGCGGTCTCCCGATGCCTTCGAGGCTTGCCAAGGACGAGGAAATCCGCGCGCTGGTGACCAGCCTCAAGGAAGCCGGCCGAGGCGTATTCATGCTCACCAAGGGCGGACAGAGCACGCCGGCCTTCCTTGAATCGCTGGCGGCGGAGAGCGGGCGGCCGGTGATCGTCGCGGCCTTGCTCCACAACCCGACCAACCCGAACGTGGTCTTCGACGAACTCGATGCGATCAGCGCGGCCAATGCGCGCGGCCGCACGATGATGGGGGCCATTTCCTGCTGCCCGTTGTCGTTCGACTTCACGCTCGAGTCGCCTTACCCGATAGAAAGTCTCGCGGCCTGGAAACCCGCCTTCGCATTGAAAGGCGAAGCGCGCAAGGCCAAGCTCGCCGATCCCGCCTTTCGACAATCGATCCGCGACGAGTTGTCGCGTCCGGCCCAGGTCCGGAATTTCAACGGCGAATGGCACAAGGTGCAAGTGGTCGAGACTTTCCTCGCACAACACGCAAGCTACGAACAGCGCACGATCGCAGACCTCGCGGCCGAAGCCGGCCGCGATCCTCTCGACTTCTTCTTCGACCTCGCGTTGGCCGAAGACTTGCGCACCGTGTTCGTCGCGCTGACGCTGAATTCCGACGAGGAAGCCGTCGGCCGGCTGATCCGCCACCCGTGCAGCCTCGTCTCGCTGTCGGATGCCGGCGCGCACCTGACTTTCTTCAATGACGCGGGCTTCGGACTGCACCTGCTCGGCCACTGGGTGCGCGCCAAGGGCGTGCTGACGTTGGAGCAGGCCGTCTACCGCCTCACCGGCCAGACCGCGCAATTATTCGGGATCCGCGATCGCGGCACGCTGGCCGCCGGGCAGGCGGCCGACCTGATGCTGTTCGACCCGCAGACCGTCGACCGGGGACCGAAGGAAAGGATCCGCGACCTGCCCGCAGGCGGTGCGCGCCTGACGACCCGCGCCGTCGGCGTGCATGGCGTCTGGGTCAACGGGGAGAGGGTGGCGGACGAACGCGGGATGGTGCCGCTCGAGCGCCTGCCGGGCCGCCTGCTGCGCGAATTTTCCGCCTGACGTGCCGATCCCGCCCGGATTCAAGCCGTTGCACCGCTCGAGCCCGTTCAGCACGCTCGTCGGGCCACTGTATACCAAGGGCGAAGGCACTGGCCGCATGATCGGCCTGCTGGCCGAGGACAAGCACTGCAATTCCCGTGGAATCGTCCATGGAGGCCTGCTCGCGACGCTCGCCGACCTCGCGCTCGGCTACACGATCGCCTTCCTCTCCGATCCGCCGAAGAGCGCGGTCACTGCCAGCCTGACGATCGACTACGTGGGGAGCGCCAAGGTGGGGGATTGGCTCGAAGTGCATACCGACGTGCAGAAGAGCGGCGGGCGGCTGACGTTTGCCAATTGCTACGTGCATGTCGGGGAGGCGCGCATCGTGCGCGCCAGCGCGGTATTCGCGTCCGCCGGGGAGCGCCGCTCGGCCAGCTAGGCGCCCCGCTCAGGGCGCGCAAACCGCCCCGGCGTCAGAGCGACAGCACCAGCCACAGTCCCGCGAGGCTGATCGCCGCTCCACCCGCGCGCAAAGCTGCGGCCCGAGTCTTCAACGTGTACGCTGCGGCAATTCCGCACGCATGCAGGGCCGCGGTGGCCGAGAGAACCCCGACGAAATAGCGCGCCGGATCGGCGAACTGCGGCACCTCCGTGCCATGCGCATAGCCATGAAACAGCGCGAAAACCGCGATCAGCGGCACCGCCCATTGCCATGCGCCCCTCACTGCAAGGGCCAGGAACACGCCGAGGATCACCACGGACAGCGCGACTCCGGCTTCGGCCACCGGCAAGTAGCCCCCCGAGACACCGACAGCCGCGCCGAGCGTCATTGCGACCATGAACACGGCCGGCATCGTGACGAGATTGCGCCCCCCGGACTGGGCCGCCCACAGGCCGACGGCAATCATCGCGAGCATGTGGTCCATGCCCGAGAACGGGTGCAGCAGCCCGGTCTCGAAGCTGCCGTCCGCGTGGACCCCGATGTGCGCATGAACGACGTTGCTGAGGACGAGCCCGACGACCAGCAATGCGGTTCCGTACAGGTTGTTCATGCCTTTCTCCGGGCAATTATTGTGTAGCCGGATTCTAGCAAGAGGCGTGCCGAAGCGTCGCGCCGGTTCCGGGAGGGCCGATATCGGATCGTTTGATATTCTTCGGGGATGAGCGCCCCAGTCGAGAAAGGCCTTGCCCGCTGGTCTTTCGCGATCGCCATAGCGCTGATGGTGATCTGGGGCGTGAACTTCTCGGTCACCAAGACGATCCTCGAGCAGGTCTCGGTCCCGGCGATGCTGTTCGTGCGGTTTCTCTGGATGATGCTGCTCGGCCTCGGCATGCTGGGCTGGCTGTACCGCGGCCGGTTCCGCCAGTCGATCCCCAACAAGCGCGACGTGCCCCGCTTCATTGCCGCCGGCCTGATCGGCCACACGGCGCACGTAGGCATCGTCACCTGGGGCCTGCATCTCTCGACGCCGTTCTCGAGTTCGCTCGTCCTCACCAGCGGGCCGCTGTGGACGCTGCTGATCCTCGCGGCGCTCGGCGCGGAGAAGCTTCGCGCGCCCCAGGTCGTCGGCACGGTCGCGGCCTTCCTCGGGATCCTGCTCTTCATGTCGGACAAGTTCGCCAGCGGCGTGCTGCGCGCCGGGCTTGGCGACCTCGTGCTGCTGTTCGCCGCAGGCCTCTTTTCGCTCTATACCGTGGTCGCCCGGCCGCTCACCTCGCGCTATGGCGCGCCGGTGCTCCTCGGCTACACGCTGGTGGTCGGCGCGCCGCCGGTGCTGCTCTTCACGCTGCCGGCATTTCTCATGGAGCCCTGGCAGCAGATCCCGGCGTCCATCTGGTTGTGGATGTTCTATGCGGTAACGATCTCGTCTTTCCTGGGATGGCTCGGCTGGGCATGGATCAACCAGGTGCGCGGCGTCGCGAAGAGCGCGCCCCTGATGTACATGATGTCGCCGATCGCCGGGCTCGTCTCCTGGGTCACGATGGGCGAGACGTTCACCTGGCTCAAGATCGTGGGCGCCCTGCTGACGATGGCAGGCGTCGCCTGGGCCCAGTTCTCCGGCGGCCTGCGCAACACGGTCGTGCAGCCCGACAGCGGATAAAGTTCGCAGATGCGACGCTCACGCCTTAAATCCCTCCTGGTTTCGGCCGCGCTGTCGATCTGCCCCGCGTTCGCCCTGGCGCACAAACCCTCGCTCCAGGAATGCCGGGAGGCAGGCGAGTTCATCCGAAATGCTGCGCTCGCGCGCGACGCCGGAATGACCCGCGAGGCCTTCCTCGACCGCCTTTACGGTGACCTGATGGCCATCCGAGCGCATCCGCCCGAATTGCGCTGGTTTGCGCAGGACGAAGACGACGAGGCATTCCTGGCGGCCGCCGTCGAGGACGTCTTCGACGCGCCAGCGAAGAGTACCGAGCACGAGGCGGACATGCTGCGCAAGTGCCTTGCGCGCATGGACGCGGCCTTTACGCTGCTGCTTCGCTGAAGAAGGCGCGAAACGCGGCTGCGGCGCGCTCTACGCCGGCACGATCGACGTCGAGGTGGGTGCATAGGCGTGTTCTCGGCCCGACAAGGGCCTTGACTCCGGCCGATTCGAGATGGACGCCCAGGGCCGCGCATCGCTCGGCCGGGATTCGCACGAACACCATGTTGGTCTGCACCGGTTCGACCGCGAGCGTCGGGATGGAAGCGAGCAGCTCACCAAGACGGGCTGCGTTCGCATGATCCTCCGCCAGCCGCGCGACGTTGTGATCGAGCGCGTAGATGCCTGCGGCCGCGAGGACACCGGCCTGGCGCATCCCGCCGCCCAGGATCTTGCGTGCGCGCCTTGCGCGGGCAATCAGCGGCGCCGCGCCGGCAAGGACGCTGCCTGCGGGCGCCCCGAGGCCTTTCGACAGGCAGGCGGACACCGAATCGAACCCGCAGCAAAGCGATGCGGCCGAAACACCCTGTCTGACCGCCGCATTGAATATCCGTGCACCGTCCAGGTGCGTCGCAAGGCCACGTCGCTTCGCCATCGCCAGCGCTTCGGCGATCCACGCCTGCGGCACAACCTTCCCGCCCAGCGTGTTCTCAAGCGCCAGCAGCCGGGTCCGCGCAAAATGCGGGTCGTCGGGCTTGATGGCCGCTTCGACCTCGCCGAGGTCCATGGTCCCGTCCGGGCGGTTTGCCAGCGGTTGCGGCTGGACCGAAGCCAGCACCGCCCCGCCACCGGCCTCGTAGCGATAGGTATGCGCTTCCTGGCCGACCAGGTACTCGTCGCCGCGCTGGCAATGGCTCATCAGCGCGGCGAGGTTCGACTGGGTGCCCGTAGGGAAGAACAGCGCGGCTTCGAACCCGAGCATCCTTGCAGCTCGCTCCTGCAATGCATTCACCGAGGGGTCGTCGCCGAACACGTCGTCGCCGAGTTCGGCTGCCGCCATCACGGCGCGCATCGGGCCGGAGGGACGGGTCACGGTATCGCTGCGGAGGTCGACGATGCCAGCAGCCATGTCAGATCTCGATCCGGGTACCGAGTTCGATCACCCGGTTGGTCGGAATGTTGAAGTAGTCGGTGACGCTCGAGGCATTGCGCGCCATTGCGGCGAACATCCTCTCGCGCCACAGGGCCATGCCGTCCTCGGCGTTGGCCACCGGGACGAGCGTTTCCCGGTTGAGGAAGAAGGATGTTTCCATCAGGTTGAATTCAAGGCCGTGCTTGGCGCAGAGCCTCAGGCCTTCGGACACGTCCGGGCGGTCCTTGAACCCGAAATGCATCCGGATCAGGAACCAATCGTGCCCCATTGCCTCGACCTGCACGCGTTCTTCGGGCGGTATCCACGGCACCTCGTGGATCGTGACTGTGACGAACACGACGCGTTCGTGCATCACCTTGTTGTGGGAGAGATTGTGAAGCAGTGCGTGCGGCACCGCGCCCGGATCTGCGGCCATGAAGATCGCGGTGCCCGGCACTCGCGTAGGCGGATAGGCGAACAGGGAGTCGCGGAATGCGTCAAGCGGGATGGCGGAACTCTGGAGCCTGCGCACCAG
Organism: uncultured Bordetella sp.; assembly: GCA_964599095.1. GTDB lineage: Bacteria > Pseudomonadota > Gammaproteobacteria > Burkholderiales > SG8-39 > SZAS-79. The sequence continues at coordinate 159,884 of CAZREB010000007.1, read as the reverse complement.
GATCTGTCGCCCGCGACGCCAGGTGAGCATGACGGTGTAGACCATGCTGGCCATCAACAGGGGGAACCATCCGCCCTCGCCCAGCTTCACGACGCTCGCCGAGAAGAAGGCAATATCGACGACGATGAAGAACCCCGTGGCGAACAGGCACAGCATGAGGTTGTACTTCCATGCAAACCGGATCACGAAGAAGGTCAGGAAGGTGTCGATCAGCATCGTTCCCGTCACCGAAAGCCCATAGGCCGAGGCCAGTGCGGACGAGGATCCGAAGCCGACGACCGCGGCAAGGACGGCGGCCAGCAGGATCCAGTTGACCCCCGGCAGGTAGATCTGTCCGATTTCGTTCGCCGAGGTGTGCACAATGTTCATGCGGGGGAGGAATCCCAGCTGGATCGCCTGCTTGGTGAGCGAGTAGGCGCCCGAGATCGTCGCCTGCGATGCGATGACCGTCGCCGCCGTCGCCAATCCCACCATGGGATAAAGCGCCCACGCGGGAAACATCAGGTAGAAGGGGTTGCTGACGGCTGCGGGATTCGACATCAGCAAGGCACCTTGCCCGAAGTAGTTGAGCGCAAGGGCAGGAAAGACGAGACCGAACCAGGCGGTGCGGATCGGCCGCCGGCCGAAATGGCCCATGTCGGCGTAGAGCGCCTCGGCGCCGGTCACGCCGAGCACGACCGCGCCCAGCACGAGGAACGATGCCCAGCCGTGCGCGGTGACGAATTCGAGCCCGTGGAACGGATTGAGCGCTGCGAGGATCGCGGGATTTCCCGCGATGCCGTGGATCCCGCCGATGGCGAGCGCAGTGAACCATACAAGCATCACCGGCCCGAACAACTTGCCGACCACGGCCGTGCCGTGCTGCTGGAATGCGAACAAAGCGACGATGACGCCGACCGAGATCGGGACGACGAAGGATTTCAGGGCCGTCGTCCCCACCTCCAGGCCTTCGACCGCTGAAAGCACCGAAATCGCCGGCGTCAGCACGGCGTCTCCGTAAAAGAGCGCCGCCCCGAAGGCCCCCAGCAGCAGCAGCCCCACTCGCCAGCGGGGATGGTCGTGGACGGCGGACGAAGACAGGGCGAGCAGCGCCATGATCCCGCCCTCGCCCTTGTTGTCGGCGCGCATGATGAGCGTCACATACTTGAGCGATACGACGATCATCAACGACCAGAAAATCGCCGATACCCCGCCGATGATCGTACCGTGGTCGAGCCGGATGCCGTGGGAGGGGTTGAAGACCTCTTTGGCGGCGTACAGGACACTGGTGCCTATGTCCCCGTAGACGATCCCCAGGGCGGCCAGGGACAGGGCGGCGCGGGTCTGGCCGCCCACCGGCTGGTGCGAATCGATGGAGTCCAAATAGACCTTCCCCGGACGTAAGGGGCGGAATTCTGATACTGCACCGCACTAAACGCAAATCGCCAAATGCATGAGCCGGCTGGAAAAATTCCGGTTTTCTTGACCAATCGGCAAAGCAGGTGTATACCGCATACGCAGGATTCTCAAGAAGTGAAAGTACAGTCTTGTTGTAACCGCTAGCGCGGTACTCATCAGGTCGTCGTTTTTCCCTTGACCTTCCAGCATTCGGGCAACTGCCCAACATTAACTTTTGTGAGGAAAATCGAGAATGGCAACCGGTACCGTGAAATGGTTCAACGACGCTAAAGGCTTTGGCTTCATTACCCCCGACGGCGGCGGCAAGGATCTCTTTGCACACTTCTCCGCGATCGTCGGCGACGGGTTCAAGAGCCTGAAGGAGAACCAGAAGGTTTCGTTCGACGTCACCACTGGCCCGAAAGGCGAGCAGGCGACCAACATCAAGGTCATGTAATAGCGGCCCGATGCAGGAATAGAAAAAGCCCGGCTTGCCGGGCTTTTTTGTTTCTGCGGCCGCGGTTCAGCCGGTTCCTGGCTTTCCGCGAGCCGGCGGACCCGGCCCTGCCGGCTCAGCGCAGCGAGGCGTTCAACTGCTCGAGGATATTCGCGCCCGGGCAGAGGTCCTTCGCCGAGTACTTGTTGAACGCCACTTCGGTCGTGTTGAGGTGCTGGTGCAGGTCGACCGAATCGGGCTTGGCGTACAACAGTCCGGTAACCACCTCCCCTCGCGCCTGGTGCTCGAGGATGTAGTTCATCGCCCGGTTCTTGTCCCGCGGGTCGTATTCCGGGTGGATCTTGCGAAGGCGCAGGAAAGTGCCGTCGTGCTGCTCGACCTCGATCACTTCGCCCTCCGGGTAGTCGACAGTGATCTCGCTCTTCCTCGGGATGAAGTCGATCCGGTTGACCGCGTCGTTGTGCTCGCGGACGTAGTCGTAGCTCTTGGTACTGCCGGGATGGTTGTTGAACGCCACGCACGGGCTCACGACGTCGATGAACGCCGCTCCCTTGTGTGCGATCGCGGCCTTGATGATCGGCACCAGCTGCTGCTTGTCGCCCGAGAAACTGCGCGCCACGAAGGTCGCGCCCATGATCAGCGCCAGCGACACCGTGTCGACCGGGGCGTCCGTGTTCTCGACGCCCCGCTTGGACTTCGAGCCCTGGTCGGCCGTAGCCGAGAACTGGCCCTTGGTCAGGCCGTAGACGCCGTTGTTCTCGAGGATGTAGACCATGTTGACGCCGCGGCGCATGACGTGCGCGAACTGGCCGATGCCGATCGAGGCCGAGTCGCCGTCGCCCGAGACGCCGAGGTAAAGGAGGTCGCGGTTGGCGAGGTTGGCCCCGGTAAGCACCGACGGCATCCGGCCATGCACGGTGTTGAAGCCGTGCGAATTGCCGAGGAAGTAGTCCGGCGTCTTGGAGCTGCAGCCGATACCGGACAGCTTCGCGACCCGGTGCGGCTCGATGTTCATCTCCCAGCAGGCCTGCACGATCGCGGCCGAAATCGAGTCGTGCCCGCAGCCGGCGCACAGCGTCGAGACCTTGCCTTCGTAGTCGCGGCGCGTGAAGCCGACCTTGTTGACCGGCAGCGTCGGGTGGTGAAGCCTTGGTTTGGCGATATAGGTCATTACGCGGCCTTCCCTTTCTTGAGCGGCTCGACGTTCATCAGCCGGATCCGCTCGCCGATTTCGGCGGTGATGAAGCGCGCGGTGATCGGTGTACCGTCGTAGTGCAGGACGGGCATCACCCGCGCCGGGTCGATGTTGAGTTCGTTGAGGATCAGCCCGCGCAGTTGCGCATCGCGGTTCTGCTCCACGACGAAGCACTGGTCGTGGTCGGCGATGAAGTCGGAGACCGAGTCAGGGAAAGGGAAGGCGCGCAACCGCATCGTGTCGATGTGCAGCCCCTGGGCCTCGAGCGCCTCGATCGCCTCGTTCATCGCCGGGCTGGTCGAGCCGTAATAGAGCACGCCGAACTTGGTCTTCTGGCGCGCCTTGCGCAGCACCGGCTGAGGCACGAGGCTCTTGGCGGTCTCGAACTTGCGCAGCAGTCGCTGCACGTTGTAGACGTAGTCCGGACCCGCTTCCGAGTAGGTCGCATAGGCGTTCTTAGTCGTTCCGCGCGTGAAATAGCCGCCCTTGTCCGGGTGTGTGCCCGGATAGGTCCGGAAAGGGATCCCGTCGCCGTCGACATCCAGGTACCGTCCGAACTCCTTTCCGGCGTCGAGCATTTCGCGGGTCATGATCTTGCCGCGATCGTAGGTGCGTGCGTCGTCCCACTCGAACGGCCGGCACAGTCGCTGGTTCATGCCGATGTCGAGGTCTGTCATCACGAATACCGGCGTCTGCAGCCGGTCCGCGAGGTCCAATGCCGCCGACGCGTGCTCGAAGCACTCGTGCGGGTCCTCGGGAAACAGCAGCACGTGCTTGGTATCGCCGTGCGAGGCATAGGCGCAGGCGTAGATGTCCGACTGCTGGGTCCGGGTCGGCATGCCGGTGGACGGGCCGCCGCGCTGCACGTCGATGATCGTGACCGGGATCTCGGCGAAATAGGCCAGGCCGATGAATTCCGTCATCAGCGAAACGCCTGGGCCGGACGTGGCGGTGAACGCGCGCGCGCCGTTCCACCCGGCGCCGACGACGATGCCGACCGAGGCCAGCTCGTCCTCGCCTTGCACGATCGCGTATTTCTTCTTGCCGGTGTCCTTGTCGATGCGGAGCTTCGAGCAGTATCTCTCGAACGCCTCGGCCACCGAGGACGACGGCGTGATCGGGTACCAGGCGCACACCGTCGCGCCCCCATACACGGCGCCGAGGGCCGCTGCGCTGTTGCCGTCGACGAAGATCCGGTTGCCGACGTTATCGGCCTTCTTCACGCGCAGCCCGATCGGGTGCTTGAGGTTCTCCTGGGCGTACTGGCGGCCGAGCTGCAGCGCGTTCAGGTTCGGCTTGAGCAGCTTCTCCTTGCCCTTGTACTGCTCGCCGATCAACTCCGCGATCGCACCGGCATCCATGTCGAGCAGCGCGGACAATGCGCCGATGTAGATGATGTTCTTGAAGAGCTGGCGCTGGCGCGGGTCGGTGTAGGTCGAGTTGCAGATCTCGGTGAGCGGCATGCCGATCACGGTGATGTCGTCGCGGAACTTCGACGGCGGCAGCGGCTTGGTGTTGTCGTAGAAAAGGTAGCCGCCCGGCTCGATCTCCTTCAGGTCCGCGTTCCAGGTCTGCGGATTCATCGCGACCATGAGGTCGACGCCGCCGCGCCGGCCCAGCCAGCCCTTCTCGGTGACGCGCACCTCGTACCACGTCGGCAGCCCCTGGATGTTCGACGGGAAGATGTTGCGTGGGCTCACCGGGACGCCCATGCGCAGGATCGACTTCGCGAACAGCTCGTTGGCCGAAGCCGACCCCGAGCCGTTGACGTTTGCGAACTTGATGACGAAGTCGTTGACTGCTTCGATCTGCTTCACCCCGGTCTTCATGCCGCTTTCCTGGTCTTGGCGGGACTCCTGTCGTGGTCCCGGCACGCCGGTCCTGCGTGCGTCATCGAAATGAGGAACTTCTGCATGTCCCAGGCACCGGTGGGACAGCGCTCGGCGCACAGGCCGCAGTGCAGGCAGACGTCCTCGTCCTTGACCATGATGCGTCCCGTCTTGAGGGAGTCGGAGACGTAAAGGTCCTGGGTGAGGTTGAGCGAAGGCGCGGTCAGGCGCTTGCGCAGGTCGGGCTCTTCGCCGTTCCGGGTGAAGGTGATGCAATCCATCGGGCAGATGTCGACGCAAGCGTCGCATTCGATGCACGCGTCCTTGGTGAACACCGTCTGCACGTCGCAATTGAGGCAGCGCTGCGCCTCCTTGAAGCCCGTTTTCGGGTCGAAGCCGAGTTCGACCTCGATCTTGATGCTCTTGAGCGTCTTCTCGGCAGCCGCCCACGGCACGACATTGCGCTGCTCGGGCGAAACGTCGTTGTCGTAGCTCCACTCGTGGATGCCCATCTTCTGCGAGAGCACCCTGACGTTCGGGTCCGGGCGGTTCGCAATGTCCTCGCCGGCAAGGAGCTTGTCGATCGACACCGCGGCATCATGGCCGTGTGCGACCGCCCAGATGATGTTCTTCGGGCCGAAGGCGGCGTCGCCACCGAAGAACACGTTCTTGATGGTCGACTGCATCGTGACTTTGTCGACTACGGGCAGGCCCCATTTGTCGAACTCGATGCCGATGTCCTTTTCGATCCACGGGAAGGCGTTCTCCTGCCCGACGGCGATCAGCACGTCGTCGCACTCCACCAGTTCGTCGGGTTCACCGGTAGGGATCAGGCTGCGGCGCCCCTTGACGTCGTAGACCGCCTTCACCTTCTCGAAGGTCATGCCGGTGAGCTTGCCGTCCTTGTGCTCGAACGTCTTGGGGACCATGAAATTCAGGATCGGGATGCCCTCGTGCATCGCATCCTCCTTCTCCCACGGCGAGGCCTTCATCTCGTCGAAGCCCGAGCGCACGATCACCTTCACGTCGTCACCGCCCATGCGCCGCGAAGAGCGGCAGCAGTCCATTGCGGTGTTTCCGCCGCCGAGCACGATCACGCGCCGGCCGATCTTGTCGATATGGCCGAACGACACCGAAGAGAGCCAGTCGATTCCGATGTGGATGTTCCTGGCCGCTTCCTTGCGGCCCGGGATGTCGAGGTCGCGGCCGCGTGGCGCTCCGGTGCCGACGAAGACCGCGTCATAGCCCTCGGCGAGGACCTTCTTCAGCGAGTCCACGTACTGGCCGCCGCGGAACTCCACGCCCATGTCGAGGATGTAGCCTGTTTCCTCGTCGATGACTTCTTCCGGCAGGCGGAAGCGCGGCACCTGGGTGCGCATGAAGCCGCCGGCCTTCTTGTCGGACTCGTAGACGACCACGTGATAGCCGAGCGGCGCCAGGTCGCGCGCGACCGCCAGCGAGGCCGGCCCGGCACCGATGCAGGCGACGCGCTTGCCGTTCTTCTTGCCGGCCTTCGGCAGGCGCTTGCGGATGTCGTCCTTGTTGTCGGCCGCGACCCGCTTCAGGCGGCAGATCGCAACCGGTTCGGCTTTCTCGAGGTTCTCTTCCTCCACGCGCCCGCGCCGGCACGCCGGTTCACAGGGGCGGTCGCAGGTGCGTCCGAGGATTCCGGGGAATACGTTCGATTCCCAGTTGACCATGTAGGCGTCCGAGTAACGCCCTGCAGCAATCAGACGGATGTATTCGGGTACGGGAGTGTGGGCGGGACATGCCCATTGGCAATCAACGACTTTGTGGAAGTAGTCGGGTACTCGGATGTCGGTCGGGCGCAACTCCCCCTCCTTGTATCGACCCCGAAATTGTGGTTTTTCGCGCCGCCGAGGCCGATTCGGCGCTGCGGAAGTCTACCCCTTGAAAGGCCGGGTGAAAAGCTTGGCGTTTCAAGCACTAACGAAAGGGTTTTTGGGACGTTTGGTTCACTATTTCGTCCATTCCCAGGGCCGCCGCCGGGCTCTTGAATGTGTGACTTTTGCCACACTTCCGGCGGCTGCCCGATCGCCCCCCAAGCGCATGTCGCGGGTGCCGGGAGCGGGTTACCGCTATTCCAGCCGGATGTCGTTTTCCTTGATCAGCCTGGCCCAGGCGCGACGCTCGATGGCGACCTTGCGGGCGAATTCCTCCAGCCCGATGCCGGTGGGAACCGTGCCGCGATCGCGCAGGAATTCGGACATATCGGACGAGCGGATGATCGCGGAGAGTTCCGCGTGCAGTTTCTCTGCAATCGGGCGCGGCACCTTCGAGTGCACGAAGAACGAGAACCACCCGACCACTTCGAAGCCCGGGTAGCCGGCCTGCGCCATCGTGGGCACATCAGGCAGTCCCGGCAGGTGCTGTTCCCCGGTTACTGCAAGGATCCGCACCCTGCCCTGCTTGGCGAAATTGATCGCCGAAACCGGGTTGTTGAACATGTACTGCACCCGGCCGGCCACCAGGTCGGTCATCGCCGGCGCATCACCTTTGTAGGGCACATGGGTCGAATCGACCTTGAATGCGCGCTTCAGCGCCTCGCCGTAGATGTGCTGAGTGGCTGCAAGCCCAAGGCTCGCGTAACTGGTCTTGCCGGGATTGGCGCGCAGGTATTCGCCCAGCTCCTTTACCGATTTCGCAGGCACCGAGCTCGGCACGATCAGCGCAGTCGGCACTTCGGCGATCTGCGTAAGCGGCAGGAAATCCTTCTCGGGGTCGTACGGCAGCTTGGGAAGCAGCGACGGCAACTGCACCAGCCCGGAGGGTGCGGTCATCAGCAACGTGTAGCCGTCCGGCTCGGCTCGCGCGACCGTCTCGGTGCCGATAATCGTGTTCGCGCCCGGCTTGTTCTCGACCACCACCGGCTGGCCCCACTTCTGCGTGAGCTTCTCGCCGATCTTGCGCGTGATCAGGTCGGTGGCGCCGCCCGGCGGGAAGGGAATGACGATGCGGATCGGCTTAGACGGGTAGGTTGCGGCGTCCTGCGCATGGACCACCGGGACAGCCCCCAGCGCCAGCAGCACCGTCGCCAGCAATAATTTGATCGGATTCATCGGGACGCTCCTGGAGGTCATTTCCTGAGTGCGTAACGGGCGATCTCTTCGCCCATTGCCTTTTCGACGGCTGGGTATACGACCGGGTCGAAGACCCCGGCGCCGAGCGGGATCGAACTTCTCGGCGCGATCACGATCGCGACCGCCTCGCCCGCCTTCATTTCCGACACCGACACCGGCTCGCCGGTCCTTGCATCGAAGCTCGCCAGCATGTCCGGGAAAGTGGCAATGCGTTTGCCGTCGAGCGTCGCGGTCATGAGTTCGTTGTAGACGCCGAGCGCCAGCAGTCCCCGCGTCGTTAGAATCGACACACGACCGACGTCGAACCCGTCGCGATAGGCGACACCGTTCTCGGTCACCTCACCGCTGAAGGTCTCGCCCTTGAGAAATTCGCCGGCCGCGATTACCCGTGCAGCGCCCTTGGCTGCGAGCATCGCATCGCCCAATCCATGCGCAAACGTTATCGAGCCCGGTGCGCCATGCGTGCGGACGAACTCGACCGTGAAGGGGCCGCGCACCGCATTGATCATGCCGCCGTTCTGGACGCCGGCCGCGCGCATGACGGCCGAAGTCCGCGTGACGTCGCCATGCACCAGCACCGACAAGGGCGTATCGCCCGCCGCCGAGCCCGCCTGCCAGATGTTCATCTCCGGACGCGACGCGAGCCCCATCGCACCCATCTGCACGGTGGGATGAGCCCGGCCGTTCGTCGCCGCGTCTGCGACCGGCACACCGAGCGCCGAGGCGATGACCCACGCGTACAAGCCCGGCACGTGGCCGGGAATGACGCCGCCGGGATCGACGCCGCTTGCGGCCAGCACGGCATGCGCAGCCTCGACCGCATCGCGTGGCTCGGTGTTCGCCTTGCCCTGCCCCGGGGCGCCGACCGCGGTGGAGACGAGGAGCGCGTCGTCGTCGTCGAATTCGTCCAGCGTGGCGAACGCTACTGCGCCATACGAGAGCGCTGCCTCCCCGAGCCTTTGATGCCGGCCGGCCGAGCCCCTTCCGCTGCCGCCGGCGGACAACACCAGGCCGCCGAGAATCGCGGCTTCGAGGTCGGACGGCCCGAAATTTCGCTTCACGCGCCTGGCACCGGTTGCGGCGCGAGACTCACTCGAGTCCCAGCCCGACGCCGTGGCGCTCGCATGCCTCGATGGCCGTTTCGTATCCGGCGTCGGCATGCCGCGCGATGCCAAGACCGGTGTCACCGTCGAGGACCGCTTCCAGCCGTTCGGCGGCCTCCTTCGTACCGTCGGCAATTGCAGTCTGCCCCGCGCTGACCATCCGGCCAACGTTGGCGTGGACTGCAACCAGGTCGGCACCGGTGCAGCATGCGAGCAGCGCGTTCAGGATCGGCCAATCGGCGATCGGGTCGCTGCCGTCCTTCATCTTTTCGCTCTCGCGGAACGGGCTCGCCACCGATCCTGCGTCAAGGTGGTCGCGCGTGAACGCGATCGGCCCCGAGATCCGGCCGTCGGCCACCGCTGCGTTCACGGCCAGTGCGAGTTTCGAGCGCTCACCGTGACCGAGCCAGCCGATGCGGGCCGGCAGCCCCTGGAACTTCACGTGCTCCCGCGCGAGCCCGATCCAGCGCCGGATGCGATGGCCTTCCGGGAAGAGGCCGGCGATCAATCCGTCGACGGCGTCGATGTCCCTGCTGTCGCCCGAAGCGGCCACCCAGCGGAACGGACCGATCCCTTCGCAGAACAGCGGCCGGATGAACAGCGTGACGAAAGATTCGAGTGTCAATGCTTCCTCCAGCCCAAGGTCGGCCGCGCGCATCCGCAGCGTATTGCCGTACTCGAACGAGAGCGCCCCGCGGTGCCTGAATTCGAGCATCGCCTTCACGTGACGCAGCAGCGTCTCGTTGCCGCGGGCCACCGCGGAATCCGGGTCGGACTTGACGAGCGCCTCCATCTCCGCCGGCGTGAGGCCGGAGGCCACATAGCCCCTGCGCGGGTCGACCGTGCACTGGTCGGTCAGGATATCGGGCTGCCAGCCGCGCTCGAGGAGCGCTTCGTAAACATCGGCCACGTTGCCGGCCAGGCCCACCGAGCCGCCCTCCTTGGCCGACTTCAGCGCATCGATCCACGCAAGCGCCTGGTCGATCGAGCCGGTCATCCGGTCGAGATACCCGGTATCGATCCGCTTTTGCAGGCGCTCCGGATTGACCTCGACGACCAGCGTTGCCGCCCCAGCCATCTTGCCGGCCAGGGGTTGCGCACCGCCCATGCCGCCGCAACCGCAAGTGAGGATCGCGCGCCCGCCGAGCGAGCCGCCGAAGTAGCGGTCGGCCGCACTCGAGAAGCTCTGCCAGGTCCCCTGCAGGATGCCTTGGCTGCCGATGTACTGCCACGCGGCCGCAGTCATGCCGGCGGTGATCGTGAGCCCGGCCTGCTCGAGCCTGAAGACGGTCGCCTCATCGGTCCACCGGCCGACCACCAGCCCGTTGGCAAGGATCACGCGCGGCGCGCGCGCGTGCGTGCGAAATCTCGCGATCGGCTTGCCCGACTGCACCACGAGCGTCTCGTCGTTGCCCAGGTCCATCAGCGTCGCGACGATGTTGTCGAAGGCTTCCCAGTTGCGCGCCGCCTTGGCCGCCGACATGTAGACAACCAGGTCTTCCGGACGCTCGCCGTTCTCCAGGTTGTTTTCGAGCATGCGAAGGATGGTTTCCTGCTTCCATCCCTTGCACCGCAGGGCGAGCCCGCGTTGCGCGAGGACGCGCCGTGGCGGATGTTCGATCCGGTCTCTGTGCATCGGCCAATACTACAGGGCCTGACTGGCCCCGGGCAGCGGCGATTCGATCATTGCATTGCGCAACGACCCCGGGTCGGATGCTGCCTAGGCGACCGCGCCGCCCAACCGTTTGCCGGCATCCATCTCGAAGAACACGGAGACGTAGTAGGCGACCCGCTCCCGCTCGTCGCGCACCGCGCTGACCGTGCGCCACTCGCGGTACACGCTGCCGTCCTTGCGCCGGCTCCAGGTGCTGCCGGCCCAGTGGCCGTCCCTCGCGACCTCTTCGTAAAGTGATGTGTAATACGACGCCGGCTGCATGGCGAGCCGGAACTGCGCCTCGGGCTGGCCGAGTGCCTCTTCGGCGGAGAACCCGGTAATGCGGCAGAACGCCTTGTTGACACTGACCACCCGGCCTTCGGCCGAAGTGATCAGGATCGCCTCGGTCATGTTCTCGAACGCGAGCGCGGCAACCCTCAGTTGCTCGCGGCTGGCCTGCAATTCGGTAACGTCGCGCGAAACGAGCACGGCGCGCAGCCATTCCCCGGAAGCGTCCCGCACCGGGTGGCCCGAGCATTCCAGGGCGCGTTCGCTGCCGTCGGCCGCGATCAGGCGCAGGTCGAAGTGCTGGTCGGCGCCGGTCTCGAGCATCTTGCGCAGCGCCGACCGGACCCGCCCGGCATCGTCAGGATGCACCCGCCGGAACGCGTCCGTGCCGAGCAGCAAATCTTCCTGCGGGAGCAACCGTCCGTACGACGGGCTCACGTATCGCCAGCGTCCCTCCGCATCGACCAGCGCGATCAGGTCGCCCGCATTTTCGGTGATCAGGCGATAGCGTTCCTCGCTCATGCGCAGGTCCTCGCGCGCCAGCCATACGCGGCGCGTCTGGCGCCGCACGATCGCACCCACCGCGCAGGCGTAGGCCAGCGAGCCGACAAACCCGAGCGTTGACACGACCGGTCCCGTTTCCGGCCGGAACTCGAATCCGCGCACGCTGCCCCAGATCACCGCACCAAGCGCAAACAGGCCCACCGACGGGATCAGGCCCTTCAGTCCGCGATTGACGATGTTGTTCAGCACCACGCCCGAGAGCAGCGGATAGGTGATCCAGGCCGGGTAACCGAGTTGCGCGGCCCAGACGCCGAACATCAGCGAATCGAACAGCAGGTTGTGGTATTCCGCCTGCCTCGGATTGGGCGCGGACCGCGCCTTCAGGTAGGCAAGGTGGGGATAGACGAGGAAAGTCAGCGCAAGGAACACCCACGTCGCACCGCCGGCGCCCCGCTCCCAGCACAGGATCCCGATCGCGAGAAAACTGAAAGCGAAAGACCAGGCCCGGGCCGTGTAAACCGTCCGGACGAACCGACCGGTCCGCCCCGCGGGGCGCTCATGAGTCTTCGTCGTCTGGGCCTGGGCCTGCAATGCGTCTCCCGATACCGGAGCGCGAGTTCGCGCACGGCCTACATTAGCAGATCGATCGCCTGCCATGCGGCTAGCCCCTTCGGTGGATGCGGCCCGGATTCGCCCCGCGAAAGCAACTCAAAAAACAAAAAGCCACCCGAAGGTGGCTTTCCCGTGAGGCTGTGCCGGACTCAGTCGGTGACACGCTCAGCGGCCGCAGTGCGGCTCAACTCGGCCTTGGACTTGCGTCCCGGGGCAGGCTTCGGAATGTAGCCGGCGGCGCGGTACAGCGTACCGTCGATCTTCTTGCCGTCCTGGTACCGGATCACTCGGCAGGTGGTCACTTCGCCCTTGAGCGACAGCGCCGACAGGCTGACGCGCGCATCCGCGAGCGGGATGCCCGTGCCGGTCGCGATTTCGGAATCGAGCTTTTCACCATGGCCTTTGAGGTACTTCAGGATCTCGTCCAATTCACAGCTCCTTTGTGTGACCAACTTTTGACCAAAACTGGCGTCCCCTGCGGGATTCGAACCCGCGTACTCACCGTGAAAGGGTGATGTCCTAGGCCTCTAGACGAAGGGGACCTGTACGACCTTGTGCAGCTTGTCCGGTGGTGGAGGTAAGCGGGATCGAACCGCTGACCTCTTGCATGCCATGCAAGCGCTCTCCCAGCTGAGCTATACCCCCACGCGAAGCCGTAAATTATAGCGTAAGGGCGCTGTTTTGGAAAGGCTTTCCCTCAATCCCCACCCAGGTGGCGCGCCAGCCTCGCGAGGACGGTTTCGCGCCCCAGGAGCTCCAGGACCGCGTCGATCGAGGGGGTTTGCGCCCGTCCGGCGACCAGCACCCGGACCGGCATCGCGAGTTGCGGCATCTTCAGGCCGCTGCCGGCCAGCACAGCCTTGATCGCGCCCGAAATCGACGCCTTGTCCCAGCTGGGCAGCTCGTTGAGTTTCGCGACCAGCATGCGCATCGCCGGCAGCACCGCCTCGGTCAGGTGCTGCTCGACCAAGGCCGCGCCGGGTTCGCCGTCGCCATAGAAAAGGGTCGCCGCCTCGGCCAGGTGGAGGATGCTGGTCGCACGGTCCTTGAGGAGCGCCACCACCGGCGCAAGCGCGGGACCGCGAGTTGCGTCGAAGCCCAGTCTCGCAAGCACCGGGGCCACCAACGCGGCCAGGCGCTCGTTATCCGCCTGCTTGATGTAATGCTGGTTCAGCCAGAGCAGCTTTTCCGGGTCGAACTGGGCCGGCGAGCGGCTCGCGTGCTCGAGGTCGAACCACTCGACGAACTGCGCCATCGAGAACACCTCCTCGTTGCCGTGCGACCAGCCAAGCCGCGCGAGGTAGTTCAACAGCGCTTCCGGCAGGTAACCTTCGTCGAGGTACTGGGTCACGCTCACCGCGCCGTGGCGCTTGGACAAGCGCTCGCCGTCGGGGCCGAGGATCATCGGCACGTGCCCGAACCTGGGCAGCGGCCGGCCCATGGCATTGAAGATATGGATCTGCCTCGGGGTGTTGTTGACATGGTCGTCACCGCGGATCACATGCGTGATGTCCATGTCGAGATCATCGACCACGACGCCGAAGTTGTAAGTCGGCACGCCGTCGGCGCGCAGGATCACCAGGTCGTCCAATTCTGAGTTCGGGAACGAGATCGGGCCTTTCACGAGGTCGTCCCAGCCGACGTCGCCGGTGTCGGGCGTGCGAAAGCGGATGACCGGCGCACGGTCCGCGGGGGGCACCAGCCCCGCCGCCTTCGCCCGCTCGGGGCGCCAGCGGCCGTCATAGCGCGGCTTCAGGCCCTTCGCGCGTTGCTCCTCGCGCATCGCGTCGAGCTCGTCCTTCGTCGCCCAGCACGGATAGGCGTGCCCCGCTGCGATCAGCGACTCGGCCACCGCCTTGTAGCGATCGAGCCGCTGCATCTGGAAGAACGGCCCCTCGTCCCAGTCCAGACCGAGCCAGGTCATGCTTTGCAGGATCGCGTCCACCGACTGCTGGGTCGAGCGCTCGAGGTCGGTATCCTCAACGCGCAGGATGAATGCGCCCTTCGACTGCCGCGCGTAGGCCCACGAGTAGAGCGCGGTCCTCGCACCGCCCACATGGAGGAAGCCGGTCGGGCTCGGCGCAAATCGGGTGCGGACGGGTCTGGTCACGTATGGAAGCCGCGGAAGCGGATCAGGTTGCGAAGAATCCGCGGCGCGGTTGAATCCCGGGCGGAAAGGCGGGTATTGTAGTCGCGATGAAGACCCTGCTGCAGCCGGACGCCATGCCGGGATACCAGTTGCCCGTCTACCCCTATCGCACGCCGCCGGAACTGGCCGGCGGCGGAAGCGATACGTATCCGGTAATCATCGCCGGCGGCGGTCTCGGCGGGCTCACCTGCGCGCTCGAGCTCGGGATCCGCGGCGTGCGCACGATCTTGCTGGACGAGGACGACACGGTCGGCGCCTCGGGCCTGTCCTCACGGGGCATCTGCTATGCGCGCCACACACTGGAAATCCTCGATCGCTTCGGCGTCGCCGGGCGCATTCGCGCAAAAGGGATCACCTGGAACGAAGGCGAGGTCTACCGCGGCGAGCGGCACCTGTATCGCTTCAACCTGCAGCAGGACACCGACCGGAAATACCCTGCCTTCGTCAACTTGCAGCAGTTCTACGTCGAGCAATACCTCGTCGAGAAGGCCGCCGATTTCCCCTCGATCGACCTGCGCTGGCGGAACAAGGTGGTGGATGTCCGGCCGGCCGCGGATTACGTGGAAGTCGAGGTCGAGACGCCCGAAGGCCGCTACACAGCGCGTTGCCTGTACCTCGTCGGTGCCGACGGCGCGCACAGCACGGTCCGCGAAAAGGTCGGCGCCCGGGACGGCGAATCGGCGCTCTTCGACAACACCTGGTGCATCGCCGACGTTCGGATGGCGCCCTCGACGGAGGCGGTTCGCAAGGCCTACCTCGACAACCCGCTCAACGAAGGCGGCGCGATCTGGTACCACCAGATGGCCGACGGCATCTGGCGAACCGACTGGGAGATCGGGCACTACGCCGATCCCGAAGCCGAAGCCGAGCCTGCGCGCGCAAGGGAGCGCTTGCGCAAGCTGCTCGGCCCGGATGTCGAGTTCGAGCTGGTCTGGGTCGGCGCGTGGCGCTTTCGCAGGCGCTGCCTCGAAAAAATGCAGTACGGCCGGGTCTTCTTCCTCGGCGACGCGGCCGCGCAGCACTCGCCGTTCGGCGCCAGGGGCGGCAACCGCGCGGTGCAGGACGCCAACAACCTCGCATGGAAACTCGCACTGGTGCTCGACGGCAAGGCCGCACCGGCCCTGCTTGCAACCTACGACATCGAACGCCACCAGGCGGCGCGCGAATCAGTCGAAATCGCTTCGCGCAGCGCGGTGTTCATCGGCCCGGAAACGCCGGGCCAGCGGCTGGTACGCAACGCGATCCTCGATATTGCCGAGAAGGATCCGGCGGCGCGCTCGCTCGTCAACGTCGGCCGCCTGTCCGAGCCTTGCGCCTATGCGGATTCGCCGCTCGGCATCGAGCGCGGTTCGTTCGACGCGCCGGCCGCGGCGCCCGGCTCGGCCGCGCCGGACGGGAAAGCCGCGATCGGCGGCAGCGAAGGCTACTTCGCCGATCGGCTGCAGGGACGCTTCACTGTGGTTTATTTCGGCGGCGCCGGCCCGAAAGTCGACGCCGATGCGCAAGTTGCCACACTGTGCCTCGAGCGCCGCGATGCTCCCAAATTGTTCGGCCGCTTCGGGGTCGTCGAAACCGCCACCTACGTATTCCGTCCCGACGGGCATGTGCTCGCACGCTGCCATGGGATCGACGCGGCGTTCGCGAAATCGGCCATTGCCGGGTCATTAGCCGGGGCCACCCCGTCGGCCGCGAAGCAACCGGCCCGCGACCCGACCCTCGAACGCGACCGCCTGTACGAAGCGCTGTCCGCCCTTGTCGACCGGACCACGGAGGCCGACAGGGTTCGCGTACTCCAACCCCTTGTGAGCATGCTGGCCGACCCCCGCGCGGAGCCGGCCGCGATCCGGAAATCGATCGAGTTCGCTGCCGGACGACTGTAGAAACACACGCCGGCGGGTCGAATTCGGTTGCGCGCGCCGCGTTGACCGTCCGCAGGCGCGTCGATAGAATGCGCGCCTCCTGCAAGTGCGCCCGCAACCACCCGCGGCTCCGCATCCGGGGCGATTAGCTCAGCGGTAGAGCACTGCCTTCACACGGCAGGGGTCACTGGTTCGAACCCAGTATCGCCCACCATCCCCGACCCTCGCGCCGATCCGGGCTTCGATACGGAATCGAACAAATAGATAAATGGCGCGCGTCTTCCCTTTGATTCATTGAGGAATTCCGCGGTTCTTTGGTCTATGCTGACCGCATGAGAGGAATTCTCTTCCTTGTCATGCTCGCCGCCACCGGATCAGTCGCGGCCGGAGTGATCGAGGGACGGGTCATCGAGGTTCCCGACGGAGCCACGCTCACGATCCTTTCGCGCGAAGGCGCCTCGATCCATCGAGTGCGATTGGCAGGCATCGAGGCCCCGGGCAAAGGATTGGCAATCGGCGGCAGCTCGCGCGAAAGCCTGAGGCGGATGGCAAGCGGCAAGAGTGTGCGCATCGAGGCCAATTCGATCGACGCCCGCGGCCTGCTTATCGCCATCGTCCAGATCCTGCGAAGCCCCACACACTGCGGTTCGCATCCCTGTGCTCCGCCCATCGACCCTGTCCTTGGCCAGATTTCGGCCGGGCTTGCCAGGCTCGACAAGGCGAACATGTCGATCTACCCCGAGGAGACCCAACGGCTTTATGCGATAGCCGAAGGGCAGGCAAAGGCCAGTCGACGCGGCGTGTGGCGGGAAGGCGAAGCTGCACGCGAAGGCGCGGTTACCCTTTCGCGCTAAGCCCGCCTAGGCGTGCCCGGCAATCAGGCAGGCGGCCACGAAAGCCCAGGTGAGGATATCGGCACCGAGAACAAGTTCGGACATGGAAGGCTCCGGGGGAGGATGGACGGGGAAAGGGACGAAAATGAACGATACTGTTTATTTATACAGTATCCGGGGCCGGTCCGCAACTGCTAGCCTGCGGCCATGCCTACTCCCCAGCAGATCCGCGACGCTGCGGCCCGGATCAAGGGCGCGGTACTCCGAACACCGTTGCTGCACAGCCGGACGCTTTCGGCCCTCACCGGCGCCGAGGTCTTCCTCAAGTTCGAGAACCTGCAGTTCACTGCATCGTTCAAGGAACGCGGTGCGCTGAACAAGCTTCTCCGACTCACGCCGGCCGAGCGGGCCAAGGGCGTGATCGCGATGAGCGCCGGCAACCATGCCCAGGGCGTTGCGTACCACGCGAGGCGGCTCGGCATCCGCGCAGTGATCGTGATGCCGAAAGGCACGCCGAATACCAAGGTTCACGGCACCCAGGTGCTCGGCGCCGATCTCAGGCTCGAAGGCGAGACGCTTGCGGATGCGGCCGCCTACGCGCACGACCTTGCTGCGCGCGAAGGCCTCGTCTTTGTGCACCCTTACGACGACGACGACGTCATCGCCGGCCAGGGCACGGTCGGGCTCGAAATCGTCGAGGAGCGCCCGGACTTCGACTGCATCGTCGTCCCGGTCGGCGGCGGCGGCCTGATCGCCGGGATCGCCACGGCGGCCAAGGCCGCGAATCCGGGCATCGAGGTCTACGGCGTCGAATCCGAGCGCTATTGCGCAATGTACCAGCGGCTCGCCGGGCTGCCGGTGCAGGTTGGCGGCGACACGATCGCCGAAGGCCTTGCAGTGCGTGACGTGGGCGAACTGCCGCTGTCCATTGCCCGCAAGCTGGTGAAGGAGATGCTGCTCGTCTCCGAAGACGCCATCGAGCAGGCCATCGTCGCGCTCGTCGAATTGGAAAAGACGGTGGCCGAAGGCGCCGGCGCAGCCGGCCTCGCCGCGCTGATGGCCCACCGGCACAGGTTCGCCGGCAAGCGCGTAGCGATCCCCCTTTGCGGCGGAAACATCGACACCCGGGTGCTCTCCTCGGTCCTGATGCGCGGACTCGTGCGGGACGGGCGCCTGGTGCGCTTGCACGTGGGGCTGCCCGACGTGGCCGGCAGCCTGGCGAAGGTCACCGCGCTGATCGGTGATGCCGGCGGCAATATCGTCGAAATACAGCACCAGCGCGTCTTCGGCATTGCGTCGGTCAAGACGCCCGAAGTCGAATTCGTCATCGAGACCCGTGACGCGAACCACACCACCCTGCTGGTCGCAGCGCTCGAATCGGCCGGCGTGCGCGTGACGCTGCTTTCCTGACCAGGAAATGGTGTCAGGGTCGAATTTTCGCGCCGCCGAAAATCGACCCTGACACCCTTTTCTGCTGCACTAGACCAAAGGCGCCCGCGCCTTGAGCGCCTCGCGCTCGAACCCTGCGATGCGCTTGTAGTTCTCGGCCATTGAACGCAATTCCTCCGGGCGAATCACGTCTTCGATCCGCTCGAAAGGCCTGTCGCCCGTGAGTTCATGCACTTTGCGCAGGATCGCGTCCGGACCTACCGAGCGGTTCGCGATCACCACCTCGTAGGCAGGCTTCAGTCGCGCGGCTTCGTAAGCCGCCAGTGCGGCCTCGATGCCCGCCTCCTTGCGCAGGCAACCGGCCAGCACTCGCGCATCGAGGATCGCCTGCCCCGCCCCGTTCGAACCGCGCGGATACATCGGGTGCGCCGCGTCGCCCAGCAGTGTCACCCGCCCCTGCGTCCAGAACGGCAGCGGGTCGCGATCGACCATCGGGTATTCGAGGATGCTGTCGGCGTTGCGGACCATCGCCGCGATGTCGAGCCACTCGTGCGCGCGGTCGGCGAACATCGGGTAGAAATCCTCCAGCCTGCCGGCGAGGTTCCAGTCCTGCAGCACGTTCCGCGGCGACTGGATCTCGGCCACCCAGTTGATGAGCTGCCTCCCGTCGGGAAGCGAGCGGATCGGGTAGACCACCATCTTGCCGACTTCCAGCCAGCCCGCCATGACCATGCTCGCGCCGCTGAGGTAAGGCTTTCCGCGCGTCACGCCGCGCCACATGTTGATGCCTTGATAGGCCGGCGGACCTTCGCCGGGATGGAGCTGCCTGCGCACGGCCGAGTGGATGCCGTCGCAACCGATCAGGGCGGTGCCGCGCTCGTGTGTCCCATCCGAAAATTCGACCCTGACACCATTTTCGTGCTGCGAAAACGCCACGCATTTCTTCCCGATCGAGAAGCTCTCCGCGCCCAACCGTTCTCGCACGGCGGCCAGCAGCACCTCGTGCAGGTCGCCGCGATGGATCGACAACTGCGGCCAGTCGTAGCCGGCGTGGCGGCCGCGAGGCTCCTTGTAGATGAAGTTGCCGAAGCGGTCGTAGAAACAGACCTCCTTCGTCTCCACCGCAACGGCGGCGAGCCGGTCCTGGAGTCCAAGTTCGGTGTACTCGCGCATCGCGTGCGGCAGCAGGTTGATGCCGACGCCAAGCGGCTTGATTTCCGGCGCCGCCTCGAAGACCCGGCAGGCGATGCCCACCTGGCGGAGCGACAGCGCGAGCGTCAGCCCGCCGATGCCGCCGCCGACGATGATGATGACTGGTGCGCCGCTCATCCCGCCGGCCTCGGCTACCGCCGGTCAGCCGCGGCGCTTGAGCATGCGCAGCGGGTTGTAGGCGAGCACGACCGTGCCGTCCTGCTTGACCACGACGTTCGAGGTCCGCACCAGCCCGCGGTCGCCCTTTGAGGTCAGGCGCGCCTCGACCACTTCGGCTTCGACATGGATCGTGTCGCCGATGCGCGTCGGCGCCTTGATGTCGAGCTGCGCGCCGAGGAAAGCGAGACCGGTATCCTGCATCGTCGGCAGCAGCAGGCCTTCGGCGAACGCATACACCAGCGCGCCCGGCACCGCCCGGCCCTTGATCGCGCGGCCCTCGTCATTCTCCACCGTAAACAATTCCTCGCTCAGCCACGTGAGGTTGACGAATGCGGTGAGGTCGCTCTCGGCGATCGTCCTGCGGTGGGTGCGGAATTTGTAGCCCAGCGGCAGGTCCTCGTAGCAGAAGCCGCGGCCGACGACGGGAAGGTCTTTGGACATGGATATTCCTGTTTTGTTATGCCGATTGGCACGATCGCCGCACCGGCATTGAATCTACGAAAATAAATGTTTCGAAATTAGAGGGTGCGCGAAAATCGGGCGCCGGCTTTCCTCAATAGGATTTCGGCAGCCCCAGCACGCGCTCGGCAATGAAGCACAGCACCAGCTGCGGGCTGATCGGGGCGATGCGGCCCACCAGCGACTCCCTCAGGTACCTTTCGACGTGGTACTCCTTCGCGTAGCCAAAGCCGCCGTGCGTCATCACGGCCTGCTGGCAGGCGTCGAACCCGGCCTCGCCCGCGAGGTATTTCGCCGAGTTTGCCTCGGCGCCCGCCGGCTTGCCGTTGTCGTACAGCCACGCCGCCTTGAAGACCATCAGGTTCGCCGCCTCGAGCGCCATCCAGTTGGCCGCGAGCGGGTGCTGGATGCCCTGGTTCTGGCCGATCGGGCGGTCGAAGACGATGCGTTCCTTGGCGTACTGCGTCGCGCGATTGAGCGCGCAGCGCCCGAGGCCCACGGACTCGGATGCGATCAGGATCCGCTCCGGGTTCATGCCGTGCAGGATGTAGTTGAAGCCCTTGCCTTCCTCGCCGATGCGGTCGGCCTCGGGAATCGGCATGCCGTCGAAGAACACCTGGTTCGAGTCGACGCACTTGCGCCCGAGCTTCTCGATCTCGCGCACCTCGACGTATTTGCGGTCGAAGTCGGTGTAGAAGAGCGTCAGGCCATCGGCCGGCTTTTTGCATTCCTCGATCGGCGTCGTGCGTGCGAGGAGCAGGATCTTCTCGGCCACCTGCGCGGTCGAGATCCACACCTTCTGGCCGGAGACGATGTACTTGTCGCCTTTCCTCTCGGCCTTGGTCTTGATGCGCGTGGTGTTCAGGCCGGTGTTCGGCTCGGTGACCGCGAAGCATGCGCGCTCCCTGCCGGCAATCAGGCCGGGCAGCATGCGCTTTTTCTGGTCCTCGGTGCCGAAGACGACCACCGGGTTCAGGCCGAAGATGTTCATGTGCACTGCCGAGGCACCCGAAAATCCTGCGCCCGACTCGGCAATGGTCTGCATCATGATCGCCGCCTCGGTGATGCCGAGCCCGGCGCCGCCGTGCGCTTCCGGCATCGCGATGCCGAGCCAGCCGTCGCGCGCAAGCGCCTGGTGCAACTCCGAGGGAAAGCCGCCTTCCTTGTCCTTCTTCAGCCAGTAGTCATCGCCGAATTGCGCGCAGATCTTGCCGATCGCCTCGCGAATCGCGTCCTGCTCGGGTGTGAACCCAAAGTCCATGTCAGCCCTTTTCAATGGGGCCAGGCTCAATTGTTCGGCACGGCCGAACGATCGAGCCTGGCCCCGTCCAAACTAATCCTGCGGCGGGAGCTTCGCATCCTGCACGATCTTCCTGAACCGCGCGACGTCGGTTTTGAATTTGGCATCGAATTCCTCCGGCGTGCTGCCGACCGATTCGTTGCCGGTGCCTTCCACGCGCTGGCGCACGTCGGGCAATTGCGCCACGCGCGCGATCTCGCGCTGCAGGCGGTCGATCGCTTCGCGCGGCGTGCCGGCCGGCGCGAAGAGGCCGTGCCAGCTCGTGAGGTCGTAGCCCGCGAGGCCGGATTCCGCCACGGTGGGCACGTCCGGCAGCGCCGCCGAGCGCTTTGCCGAGGTGGTCGCGAGCACCTTGACGCTGCCGGCCTTGATCGGCGCGAGCGCCGACTGCAGCGAGACGATCGCCATGTCGACTTCGCCGGCGAGCAGCGCGGTGAACATCGGCCCCTGCCCCTTGTACGGGATCGGCAGCATGTCGATGCCGGCCATCGTCTTCAGCATCTCGACGCCGAGCTGCAGCGGGTCGGCGACGCCCGACGAGCCGAAATTGAGCTTGCCCGGCTTCGACCTGGCCAGCGCTATCAGCTCGTTGACGGTGCCCACGCCAAGTTTGGGGTGCGCCGCCATGACGAGCGTGGTGGCGATGAACTGGCTGACCGGCACCAGGTCCTTCTCCGGGTCGAACGAGAGCTTCCTGTAGAGGGCCGGCATGATCGCGAGGCTGTTGGGCGTGTACAGGATCGTGTAGCCGTCGGGCCTGGACCGCGCGACCGAGCCCATGCCGAGCGCCCCGCCGCCGCCCACCCGGTTCTCGACGACGACCGACTGGCCGAACCCGTCCGCCATCCTCGAGGCCAGCACGCGCGCCATCGCATCGGTCGGGCCTCCGGCGGTGAACGGCACCACGACCGTGACCGTGCGCGACGGGAAGGTCTGCGCATGTACGCCGAGCGAGAAGAGCCCGACAACCAGCGCGCCTGCAATGCCTTGGAAAACCCGCTTCATGCCGCACTCCTCATTGGCGACGCGGCCCCGGCTGCACGAGCGACGTCGTATTCGTAGATCCAGTCGGCCTTCTGCACCGCCGCGCCGGGATTGAACACCTGGTTGTAGAGGTAACCGAGGTCGCGCTTCAGAGTAGCGATCGGCGACTTCACCTGGCAGACATCCGCGCGCGCACGCGAGCTCGCCTGCACGCGCGCGGTGCGCGGCAGCCGCATCTGTTCGTAGCGCCTGAGCGCGCCGGGGACATCCTCCGGGGTAGCCTTGAGCGCCTCGGCCAGCACATAGCCGTCCTCCATCGCCATCGCCCCGCCCTGCGCGAGGAATGGCAGCATCGGGTGCGCGGCGTCCCCCAACAGCGTGATCCGCCCGTCGCTCCAGCGCGGCAACGGCTCGCGGTCGAGGATCGCCCACTTGTAGCAGCGCTCGGTCGCGGCCAGCAGCGTGAGCAGCGACGGATGCCAGCCGGGAAACGCATCCAGCATCTCCTGCTTGTCGCCTTCGAGCGACCAGGATTCCTCGGCCCAGATATCGGTCGTGCGGTGCGCGATCCAGTTGACCAGCTGCCCGGGCCGCACATAGTAGTGGACGATGCAGCCGCCCGGCCCCATCCAGTTGAGCGAGTCCGGCGGGATCAGGCCCGCCGGCAGGCGATCGGCGGTGCACTGGCCGCGCCAGCAGATGACGCCGGTAAAGCGCGGCGCGCCGGGCCCGAGCAGCGCGCCCCGCACCATCGAATGGATGCCGTCGGCGCCGACAATCGCGTCGAAATCCGCATGCGTGCCGTCGGCAAAGTGAAGCCGGGCCGCATCGTTTACGTTCTCCACGCCGGTGCACTTGACGTCGAGGCGGATCGCTTCCGGAGG
The DNA here is from genome assembly GCA_964599095.1 of uncultured Bordetella sp. Lineage (GTDB taxonomy): Bacteria > Pseudomonadota > Gammaproteobacteria > Burkholderiales > SG8-39 > SZAS-79. The sequence goes on along the minus strand of CAZREB010000007.1, from coordinate 136,536 downwards.
CAGCGCCGTGCGCAAGTGCGCGTGCAGATCCGATCGCTGCACTTGGTAGAACGCCGCGCCGAAGCGCGCGAGGCACGCGGACTTGGTGGCGGACTTGAACAGCACGCGCCCGCTCTTCCAGTTGCGCCCCACATGGTTCTCGGGCATCGCGCCGAAACGCTCCAGGCCCTGTTCGAGATCGAGCGCGCGCAGCACCTTGACCGCATTCGGTCCGACCTGGATCCCGGCGCCGACTTCGCCGAATGCATGCGCCTGCTCGAAGATCGTCGCTTCGAACCCGGCGCGACGCAGCGCAATGGCGGCCACCAGCCCGCCAAGACCCGCGCCGACGATCCCGATCCTCAGCGGACGACTCATCGGGGGTTTCACTGCGGAATTCACTGCAGACCTACTTCCTCACCGAGGTCTTCAGCTCTTCGGGCGTCGCGTAGCCCGCGGCCTGCAGCACGGCGGGCATGTTGGCCGGGCGCTCGATGTTCGCGGGCGGCGGTTCGCCGGGCTTGCGCGGCTTGCCGGCCGCCTCGATGACCTTCTCCAGGCCCGGCGGCGTGAAGAACCAGACGAACTTGAGGTCGCCGGGCCCGTCGCTGTAGATGCTGTGCTCGCAATAGCGCCCCAGCATCACCGTCGAGCCGGGCTCGAGCAGGTGCATCTCGCCGTCGACGATGCAGTGGCCGTGACCCTCGAGGATATAGAACACCTCGTCGTTCTTCGCGTGCCCGTGCGCGCGTACGTGGCAGCCCGCCGGCATCACCTGCGTGCCCATCGAGAACGGCGCATTCGGCAGGTTATGCGGGCCGAGCTTGACCGACATGTGGCCGAAATGCGGTCCCGGCTGCCAGTACGAGCGCCCTTCCTCCGGCCCGATCACCATGGCCGGACCCTTCAGCAGCGGTTTATTCATCCGCCCCCCCAAAATTGGTGTCGGAGTCGATTTTCCGCAAAAAATGGACTCCGACACCAATTATTTCGGAATACTTGCGAAACACAGGTTTTGCCGCAAGATCACGGGCGACTAACCCGCCTTGACGGCCCCGCTGCGGATGACCTCGGCAATATCGGCGTCGTCCATGCCGATCTCTACCAGGATTTCGCGGGTGTGCTCACCGGCCCTGGGCACCGGCCGGCGCAGGCGGCCGCCGCGTTTGCCGTTGGCGTGCACCGGGAAGAGCGCAAATTTTTCCCCGCCCACTTCCGCCACATCCTGCCGCGCGACGATCTGCGGCAGCGAGGCGGCCTCGGCCGGCGTGAGGCACAGGTCCACCGGCACGTCGGCTTCCTCCAGCGCCCTGACCCAGTCGTCGGCCGTCCGCTTGGCAATCACCTCCGCGAGTCGCGCGGAAAGCGCATCCCCGTTCTCGCGCCGCAGGGCGTCGGTGGAGTACCTGGGATCCTGCAGGTCCGGCGCCTCCGTGGCGCAGGCCTTCACGAAGTTGTTCCAGAAGTGGTCTTCCAGGATCCCGAGCGTCAGCCGCCGCCCGTCCCTGGTCTGGAAGATGTCGTTGACCGGGAAGATGTGCGCCTTGTAGCCCACATCGTGGCTGAGCGAATGCCGCATCGCGGACCAGAAGAACCCGGCCTCGAACAGCGAGACATCGAGTTCCACACCCTTGCCGGTCTTGGTGCGCTCGTACAACGCAGCCAGCACCGCAGCGGCTGCCGCGCTTCCGCCGCCCATGTCGGCGATCGGCAGCGAAGAGCGGCTCGGCGGCGTCAGCCACTGGCCCGGGAACGACAGGCCCCCGGCGGCGGCGATGTAGTTCACGTCGTGGCCCGGGCGCTCGCGCCACGGGCCGGTCTGGCCGTAACCGGAGATCGCGCAGTAGATGATCCTCGGGTTATGCGCCGCGAGGCTCGTGTAGTCGATCCCCAGGCGCCGCGCGACACCGGGCCGGAAGCCTTCGAGCGCGATGTCGGCCTTCTCGGCGAGCTTGCGCACGATGGGCCTGGACTGCGGCGCCTTGAGGTTGATCGCGATGCTTCGCTTGTTCCTGTTCTCGGTGCGGAACTGCACCGGCACGTAGCCACGCCCCGGGTCGCCGTTGATCGACTCGACCTTGATCACCTCCGCCCCGAGGTCGGCCAGGATCGCCGAGCAGAACGGGCCGGGAACGAACATCGAGAAATCGACGACCGTGATGCCGTCGAGCGGGAGCCAGGGGGTGGACATGCGAAATCCGGGGAAGGAAGGATCGGGGGCGAAAGTCTAGCCTGAAACCGCTCCCGCCCCGCGGGGCAGCCTCCCGGAACTGCGAATCAGTGCTCGACCGTCTCCACGCGGAACTCGAGCTGCTCGCCCGGGCTCTCGACCGAGTGGCCGAAGCAGATCACGCCGCGGCCGCTGAGGATGACTTCGGTCCTGCGCACGAGCGTCTCGCCGGTGGCGCCGAACGAGACGTACGAGCCGTTTAGGCTCATGTCGTTGTAGAAGAACCCGCCGTTGCGGAACTCGACGATGCCGTGGTTGCGCGAGGCCTCCGTCGTGGCGATGGGGATATCGGCGCAGGGGTCGCGGCCGACCGACAGGTGGCGCGCTTCGGGGCCGACCACCCACTCGCGCGCCTCCAGGCGCAGCACCAGCCGCGTCGCCGCCTGCGGGACCCTGAGCACCGCCTCGGTGATCGTCGTGTCGCCGTCCTCGGTCTCGCGCCAGGCGATCTCCTCGACCTGGATCTCCTCGCGCCGGCCGCGGATCTCGAGCGGGCCCAGCCGGCGCATCGAGCGGCGCACCAGCGGCGAAATGCCGCCCGCGCTCGCACTGGTGGTGAGGATCTGGCCGGACTGCGCGTATTCGGTCAGGCGGCTCGCCACGTTGACCGCATCGCCAAATACGTCGCCGTCGCGCACGATGAACGAGCCCGCGTGCAGCCCGATGTGCATGCCCGGGTGCAGGCCGGCCTTCGGCTCGCAGGCGTCCACTTCCGCGAGCAGGTCGCGCGCGGCCCGCGCAGCCGCGTCGGCCGTGGGCATGACCGCAAGGATTTCATCGCCTATGGTCTTGACCACCCGGCCGCCGTGGGCGTGGATCGCCTTGGCCGCGAGCGCAAGCAGGTGGTCGATCACGACGCGCGCCGGCCGGTCGCCGAGGCGCTCGTGCAGCAGCATGCTCCTGCTCACGTCGGCGAACAGGATCGCCGGACCCTTGCCGTCGTTGCGCGAGTCGGTGGGAAGAGTGACGTCAGGGCCCTGGCCGGCAAGGCTGCCGAGGCCGATTTCATTCCTGGATGCGAACATTCCGTTTCCCCTTGCCGGATCCGCGCCTGCGGGCTGTGCGTCTTGTGTCCGGTGCCGAACTCTGTACGCCCCGATTGTCGGCAGCCCGGGGGCGAATTCCAAAACACTTTTTGACAGATTTGGTGACACAGTGCGCAAGGCGCGCGAAATACGTACAAAGGGATAAGGCATGGGTGTGGAATAGTTCCTGAAGCCGCGCTCGACGCGTCGCCCACCACCCCCGAAAAATGGTGTCAGGGTCGAATTTCAACAGCGCGGAATAATCGACTCCGACACCAATTTCACCAATTTCAAAGGCGGGTGAATCCCTCCTGCAGGCCGGAAAAGGTCGCGAGCGACGGGGCCTGCTGACCGAAGGAGGGCAACGAAAGCGACTGCCGGGCCAGGGGCACCGACAGCGCTTCGAGCAATCGCGAAGGTGCTCCGCCGTCCTCCCCCGGGGCGTCGCCCGCGCCCGCCTGCTCCAGGTGGAACTGCAGCAGCGCATTGGTGAGCACCCAGGAGTTGACCTCCGGCGGCCCGGCCGGGGATGGGCCGCTGCGGTCCGTCGGTTGCGGCGCGCTTGCCCCCGGTGACGGCACCTCCGCGCGCACCGCGAACCCGCCTGCATCGAAGGCTTCGACCGCGTCGACGACCGATTGAAGCTCGAGCGGCGCGACCGGGTTGCCTCCTCGCGACGGACGATCCGACACCTCGTCATCGCTTGCGAGGCCGGCCGGCGCGATCGTCACCCGAAGGAAATCCGGGCTCGTTTGCTGCGCGCTCGCGGCATAAAGGGCATAGGCGGTAAACGGGTCGATGTCGCGCGGCGATTGCGCAACGACGTTGCCCGTTTCGTTCGCCGCCGCCAGCGCGAGAAGCTGCCGCAGCGGCGATTCCAGGGGCACCGGCAGCAACTCGACTGCCGCATCGGTTGCCTCGGCCGCCACAGCGAAATCTTCCGCAATCACCGGTTCAGCTGCCGCGACGCCCGATTCATCGCCGCTCGATGTGTCCTCGGCCACTTCGACGCCGCTCGACTCGACTCCGCCTGCCGTCGAGGGGGGCGTCGCATCAGGTGCACCCGGATCCGCAAGTCCCGTTTGGTCCGCATCGTCCGGTCCCGCTTCGAACGTCCTCGCTACCAGCGCCGGCTGTGCCAGCGGCGGCAACAGGCCAGCCACCAAGGTCGTCGTCCCGTCGAAGAACCGCAACCGCTCGATCCCGGGATCCTCCCTCGATGCACCCGCAATTTCGATCCGGCCTGCGCCGACGGTGAGCGCCAGGCCCTCCCCGTCGAGCGAAGCGGACACATCGGCAATTGCGAGGCCGGGACCGAGCCGGAGCTCGTCCAGCCCCGAGACGTCCTCCAGCATGTCGTTGCCGTCGCCGGCGAGATAGGCATAGATATCGTTGCCCGCACCGCCGACCAGGTCGTCGTCGCCCCGGCCGCCGCACAGGAAGTCGGCGCCGCCGCCGGTCAGGATCACGTCGTCCCCGTCGCCGCCCAGGCTGCGGTCCGCATGTTCGCTGTACCGGGACATTTCGTCCGCGCCTTCGCTTCCGTAGTGCAGGCCGCCCCAGCCTACGAATTGCGCAGCGGACAGCGCGGTACCGCCTTCGTCGGAAGTGATCGTGCTCTCGATCCGGCGATCGGCGCCGGCAAACCAGCGCTCGATGACCACTTCGGTGGCGTCTTCCGACGCATCCTCGAATGTCGACTCGGTGCTGACCACGAGGTCGCGGCCGTCGCGCCAGACCGTCCAGCTTTGCGAAAGCGCGGAGCCGTCGCGCCCCGGCGCGCCGGCCGCGTCGCCCGGAAGCGTCGCCAGCCATGCGTCCACCTGCGACAGGTCCGGCAGCTCGAGGTGCAACGTGTCGTTGCCCGACGAGTCGGAAATCGTGACCGATCTACCGTGCACCGTGTAGTCGTCGTCCCCGCTTCCGCCGTCCACGTACCCGTCGTCGGCATCGACCAGCAGCCCATCGTTGCCTGCGCCGCCGTAGACGAACGCCCGCCCGGGTGAGGCCGCGCCTTCGCCGGTAGCGGGCCCGAATGCGGTGACGGTGATCATGTCGTCGCCCTCGCCCCCGTCCACGAGGTCGAAGCCCCCGGTTTCGTTGACGAGGTCGATCTCGTCGTTGCCGGCGCCGCCACGGATCGTGTTCTGCGCGCCTTCACCCCACTCGGGCGTCCAGAGGTTTTCGGCCGATTCGATCGTATCGTCGCCGTCGCCGCCCAGCAGCATGTCGTTGCCGCCGTCGACGTCGCGGATCTCGTCGTCGCCCTCGCCGCCGTCGATCGAATCGTCCCCCGGCCGGCCGAACAATGACGCCAACCCGCCGAAATGCTCCGCGAGAGCCGCGTACGAAGGCGCGCCGCTCGAGCGGGCCGCGCCGGCCGTCTCGTAGTCACCGAGCAGGATGTCGTCGCCTGCGCCGCCGTAGATATCGTCCGACCCGCTCCCGCCGGCCACGTAGTCGTCGCCCTCCCCGGCGTCCACGTAGTCGTCGAACGCAGCCGTGTTCCCAAGCACGGCCACGACTGCGTCGGCGAGGCCGCCGTGCACGAAAGCGCCGTCCAGCGTCAGCGCCCGGAGCAGGTCGTCCTCCAGGGCCCCCTCGGCCAGCAGCGCGGCGTCGTAGCTCTTCCGGAAGGCGCCGTACCCCTGCGGAAGCGATCCGGCCAGCGGGAAGCCGGGGCCGGCATCGAGGTTGTAGACCAGGCCGTCGACCACGAACGCGCCGGCCGACGCGGATCCGGCCCCGAAGAACGCCGCCGCCGAGAAGGCGCGATAGCTGTCGCCCCAGATCCGGTCGTCGCCCCGGCTGCCGGCGAGATAGTCGCCTCCGCTGCCGCCCGAAATGAAGGCGTCGCTCCCGCCGCCTGCGGAGGCGCTCAGGTCGACATAGTCGTCGCCGCTGCCCATGTCGAGCGATGCCGTGTAGCCGTCTTCGCCCTCGAACGTCGCCGCATCGTTTCCGCCGCGACCCGCTACCGGCAGCGCGCCGCCGGTGAAGAAGGCGTCCGCCTCCTCGCTACCGAAGAGATCGAGCAGGAACGCGTAGGGATCCGACTCCGGGTCGAAGTCGGCCGGAAGCCCGCTGTCGAAATACTCGTGCGCGGCGGCCGACTCGGGGATCGCGTCCGGCTCGGTGTCGCCTTCGAACACGAGGCCGAGCATCCCGTCGCGGAAGTCCTCGACGCGCAGGCTCCCGTCGATGACGAGCGTCCGCCCGTCTTCCGCCGCGTCGACCAGCTGGAAGCGGACGCCGCCGCCATCCTCGTAGACACCCTCCGCGCGCTTCTCGCCGCCGGTGAGTTCGCGGCCCTGGTAGAGGATGCGGCCGAGGCCGTCGAAGTCGAAGATCGAATCCCCGCCGTCGCCGGCTGCGTAGACGTAGGTGTCGAAGCCCTTGCCGCCGTCGAGTTCGTCGTCGCCGTGCCCGCCGGTGAGCGTGTCGTCGCCGGGGCCGGATTCGAGGTAGTCGTCGCCATCGCCGCCCGACAAGGTGTCTGCGCCCGTTCCGCCGAACAGGAAATCGTCTTTGAGCGACCCGGTCAACGGCAGACCATCGATGTCAGAGCCGAAGACCACGCGTGGGGAGAATTCGTGGGACCGGCCGAGACTCACATTCATCGCACGGTCTTCGAAGAAGCCGCCTATTGCCTGCTGGCTCAGGCGCCCGTTCGTGATCCGGAAATCGGTGTAGGTCTCAAGGAACTTCGCGCGCGCTTCGAGCCACGCGTCCGTCATGCCGGTGCCTGACTCCGCGTCGTACAGGTCGAGCTCACCGTTCGCATCGTGCGCGCCGTAGGGGAAATCGACGAGCGCAAACGGATTCAGCTTGCGCAATGCGTAGCGATAGCCATCTCCCCCGATGCCTGGCGTTTCGGCCAGCATCTGCAACTCCTCCGCTCCCTTGTCCGCCAGCACCTCGATCCGGGGTGCAAACGATTGATCGAAGGTGAGCTCCGTAATCTTGCCATTTAGCGCCTTGAGGTTGTCCTGGAACGGAACACGGAAGCGGTCTTCGTGCCAGGTGTTCCCCGTGAGAGTTTCATCGTAGGACACGGTCGGCGTGGTGCCGGGGCCGAACACGATCTCGCGCACCGCGTCGAGCGCCCGTTCGAGCACATCGCCCTCGGCAAGGCCCTGCGTCCCGAAGGTGCTGCGCGCACCTGCGCTCGAGATCGCCTGAAAGATCTGCGTCGCCCTTTCAGAACTGAACGCCGGATCCAGCCGCTCCAGGGCCGCCATCAAGCCAAGCGAATCCTGCAGCAGCACCAGGCTGTGGGTGTCGGCAAAGTCGTTCGAAGCAGGAAACGAAATCAGGTCTCCCTTGAAAACCGGAACGCTGTAGAGTCCTCGCGCCAGCGGCTGGTCTTCGATGAAGATCTCCTGGCGGGACCCATAGTGCACACCACTATTTGAGACAAACGACGGCCCCAAATTTCCTCCATCGCTCCCGACGATTTCAATCATTCCGGGAATTGGTACCCTGTCGATCGCATCGGCGAACAGCGGGTCGAAAGGGACTTTGTTGACGTCATCGCCAAACCACAGACTCGATGCGATCGTTTTCCTGCCAGCCAAAAGCGCAGCCAGTTGGTACTCGACCGTCGCCTGGTCTCCCATCGGGGCTTCCTTCGCATCCAGCGCAAAAGTCACGCCAAAAAGATCTCGGACACGCTTTTGTTCGGTCGCCACCGTCAAGGCACGGGATCTCGCCTGCTGCATCGTCGAGATCTGCTCCGCCTGCGTCAGCGAATTCCAGATCTCACTGGATGTCACATCCGGGTCGCTGCGGTATTCGCGGAAGTCAGCGAGAACATCATGAAGCGTGACTCCGGCCTTCAGGTCTCCGACCCCGGCGCCGTTGAATGTGTAGGTCGAGATGACAGGACTTGCACCCTGTTCCTCCTCGGCCTCTTCACGGCGCAGAATATTGAATGCCGTCGCGAGATGGCCGCCCAAGGAGTAACCAGTAACGTTGAACCGCTGACCGCGAAGCAGCGCCGGATCCGCGCGCAGAGTGGCGTACCAGTCCTCCATCTCGGAAATCTGCCCGAGCGCCCAGCCCAGCTCCTTGACTTCGAGCTTGTTCGTCGAAACGCTGTCGCGGACGTTGTCGTCGATGAATTCGGTCGAGCGGAACGAGAGCGTCAGCTCGCCGGACTTGCTCTTGAACAGCGTGCCGGAGAATCCCGTGCCGCCTGGGAGTAAGGGATCGTTGCGGTATTGGGCGAGGACGGTGTATTCGTTGACGAAATCTGCGGCTTGGGTGGGGGTGAAATGGCTGGCGTGGGTGTTTCCTTCGATCAGCCTTTCCCGCACATCTGAGATCAATGGCTCGCGTCCTACGACTTCTTCTCCTCGAAACAAGAATGCCTCTGCTGCCATCTGCAAATTGATGAAATCAGCAAGCCTCTTGATTTCCCCAGAAGCCACTATTGATTCTCGCTTTCTTGAGACAGGACGCGCATTAGAAATTGCTGGTCCGCGTAGTCACTCAATATTTGAGGGCAACTAGTTTTCGGTCCACGTGCGTTCAACCAGGGCCTTCGTTGTCCAGATTTGGAACCAAATCCATGCTCAATTAGAAATCCAATTCGTTCGGCAACAATGCTGTTGTCGCTCAAGTCAATGACCCTAAATCTACTTCCAGCAACCCAATGACTTCTATCTTCTCGCGATGAGATGTCTTCCCATGACACGCCAAATTTGCTTGTTGATTCCGTGACCGCTCGAGTGATCGGTAATTCCTGAATTGAAGCCGGCCTATCGATCCGTCGAACCACGGATCGACCCTCCTCAGTCGTCCTGATCTCGACAAAATCCAATCCCTTTTGCCTCTTTCCGGACGGAAGTACGCTACTAGCAACGAGCCTCGCGGCAACAGATTCACCGCGCTTTTCCCAGGGCGTTGCACTTGTATACGGATCACCCAGCCAATATTGATCGTATAGATCTTTCTCCGTCGCCGGCGGCAATGGCTTCGCAACTACTACGCTCCTAACCCCGGAAAACGTCTTGTAAATCTTCTCCCCCGCCCTCTCCGCGCACATCTTCTTGAAATACGCCCACGCCTCCTTCGAGTACACGTCGTGCCGCCAGCCCATCCATAGATTGATTGCAGGCAGCGTGCCGAAGAGGATCAGGACGGTCGAGGTCCAGAGGATCTTTTCTTTCTTCTCCTTCGGCTTGACGAGCGCCAGCGTGAGCAAGCCGAGGGCGACGAGGAAATAGAGTTCCCCGAACCCTCGCAGCACGCTCCCGACAATCGAGAAATCCACCCGGAATCCCTCCGAAAGATCCGACGTCCGGATTCATGCTGCCCGACACTCGCGCGATGCGCAATCAAGCAAAGAGCACCACCAAACGATCGCAACGCTCGCCAGCAGGGCGTTCTAATACCTTCCGACTAGACACCGTTCAATCGAGAAAGCCAATGCCCCGCTTCGGTTTGGCTTTCCGCGCGTCGTCCTCGGCCACGAGGCGCTTTATCGCATCGAAAACCGTGGCGAACTGCTCGTCGTAGCGTCGCTCGAGCGCCTCGATGCGGCGCGCGAGGTCTCGGTTGGAATCCATCAGGCGCCTGAGCTGCACGAAGGTGCGCATGATCGCAATGTTGACTTCCACAGCGCGCGGGGAGCGAAGCACGCTTGACAGCATCGCGACGCCCTGCTCTGTAAATGCATACGGCAGAGCGCTGAGATTGCGCCGGGAAGCGGTCACAAATTGTGACCGCTTCCGCGCGTCCAGCCGGCTTGAGGTCACAATTTGTGACCTCAAAACTTCCCACTCGGCCGCCGTGAGTTGAAACATGAAGTCAGAAGGAAACCGGTCGGCGTTTCTTCTCACCGCTTGGTTGAGCGCCTTTGTGCGAACTCCGTAAAGTCCAGCAAGATCCGCGTCCAGCAGCACCTTCTCGTTTCGGATCAGCCGAACGAGCGGCACTAGATTCTCTGGCTTGGGCGCCTGCTTTTTGTTTGTCGGGATCATGTTGGCACACAGTTAACGCGCCACCGGTGATCCCGGATGACCGGCGGTCCCGCCCCACCGATGCCCCGCTTTTCTCGCGCGCTCTCCCACCCTTGCCGAACCCACCCAAACCCGCCACCCTTCCCCTCCCGAACTCATCCGCTCAGTCCTTCATGCCCGCCCCCACCTGCATTTTCTGCACCCCCGACCGCGAGATCCTGGCCGAGAGCACGCACGCGCTCGCGTTCGCGGACGGCTTCCCGGTCTCGCCCGGCCACTCGCTCGTCGTGCCGCGGCGGCATGTGGTCACGATCTTCGACCTGCCGGAGGACGAGTACGCGGACTGTTTCCTGCTCGCGTACAAGGTGAAGGCGCTGCTCGCCGCGCGGCTCTCGCCCGACGGGTTCAACATCGGCGCGAACTGCGGCGAGGCCGGCGGGCAGTCGGTGTGGCACGCGCATATCCACGTGATCCCGCGGTTCGCGGGCGACACGCCGCATCCGCGCGGCGGGGTCAGGAATGTGATTCCGAGGAAGGCGGACTATTAGGGACCGGCCGGCCCGCTCAGCGGTCTGCGGAGTCGCCTCCGGCAGATAAATGCTGCCATTTTTCGCCGGACCACCGCATGCTTATAGGCTCTCCAGGCAATATGCTGCCACCGATGGATCGCGCCGGGGCCTGCCTCGTCAGGCCGTGGCGGCGTACTTCCGGATATCGACCAGCGCGCCGGAGGCGACCATGTCCTCCGCCGATTGCATGAGGGCGCGCGTGACGGCCTCATCAACATAGTCCTCGCCGCAATTGGGGCAGACTTCGGCCGGCACGTCCTTGAACACCAGGGTCGCGCCGTTGCGCTCCAGCGTGACCGTGGTCGTGCCGGGCTGGGTATCCGCTTGCTTGCAGGCCATGCACTTCATCGCGCTTTCCTCCGGAAGTCCGGGGTCCATTGTCCACCGACACGGCGCGCTCGAACATCCGCTTCAGGGCATGGACCCGGAATATGTAGTTCATTGCCGTAACGCGGCGCAGCGCGATATGAGCATGGTTACCCGGTTAAACGCCCGTACCCATCAGTAGATAACAACTCCCGAACGGCCGATTGACTGGAGTTGGTTCACCATATTTGTGGCGCGCTGCGTCACGAATCCCCCGCGGTACATGCGGATGTTCTTGCCCTTGCCGCCCCCGCCCGGACCCGGCACCCTTTCCACCCGATGCCCCTCGCCCACTACTTCACCCTCTTCTCCCGCCTCACCCGCGCGCCGGGCCCGCGATGTGTCGCTACGGGATGCCGCGACCCGCAACCGCGCGCCGCACAAGCCCCTCTTGCTCCTGGCCGTGATGGACCTCGTGGCGCGCGGCGTCATCACCTCGCGCGTCATCAGCATCACGGGCGAGCTGGTCGAGCTGAACGAGCTGTTCACCGGCTATTGGCGCAGCATCGTCCCGGTGACGCGCACGAGCAGCATTGCGTTTCCCTTCTCGCGCCTGCACCGGGAGCCGTTCTGGAAGCTGCTGCCGCTGCCCGGGCGGGAGATCACCGGCGCGATCGTCGATTCGATCGGCACCGTCTCGCAACTGCGCAACGCGGCGCTCGGGGCCGAGATCGACGAGGCGCTCTTCGCGCACATGACGAGCGCGGCCGGGCGGCAGGCGCTTGCTTTGGCGCTGCTTCGCTCGTGCTTCTCGGAGGAAGGCCAGCGGGCTCCCCTCCTGCGGCACGCGCATCGTGACTTCGGAGGGGCACACGGTGGTCGACGCCGCGCATATCGTCCCGTGGAGCGTCAGCCGGAACGACGACATCCGCAATGGCATGGCTTTGTGCAAGCTGTGCCATTGGGGGTTCGACGAGGGGTTGATCGGTGTTTCGGACAGCTACGCGGTCGTCTTATCCAAACAGGTGGGGCTTGCCCACAATGCGCCCGGGGTGCTGTTGAATTTGAGCGGGCGGGATATCTTGGGGCCGCGGGATCGGGGGTTGTGGCCGACTCAGGGGCACCTGAAGTGGCATAGGACGGCGTTTAGGCTTTAGGTCTTATTTGGCCCGCCAATGCTGCCATATTTTTCCTAACGTCCGCTTCACTATTAGGTCTCCAGTCGAAATGCTGCCATCGACAGATTTCGGTCCGAGCTATGTCTTGGCGATATTTATGATGGACCGGCAGCTCGGGTAGTTCACGCAACCCCAGAACTGCTTGCCGGTGGACTTCGCCAGCCGCTTCTTCATCTTGATGCCGCAAGATGCGCACGTCGGCGTCGTGTAGTCGCCACTGGTCGCGAGCGCCAGGAGGCTGGCCTGTTGGTCATCGGGCAACGCTTGGATCGACCGGAGCACCGCAGCCCCGTCCATCAGGTCGATCTTGTTCTCGCGGGCATAGGCGGTGGCATCGCCGGAGAAAAGCCCCGTCGTCACAAGGATCCCTTCGGGTACCTGCTTCGATGCCATCACGCCGTGCAATGCCCTCACCGTTTCGACTCCGACCCTTCGATTGGTCCTGAACTTGCATTGGACAATCGCCACCGCCTTCTCCGATGGCGGGCGGTACAGGTGGATATCCACGCCCCCGTCGGGCCCGAAACCGGCGACAACGGCTTCGAACCCCAGTCGATCGAACAGGCCGGCGCACACTTCCTCGGAGCGCTTCCATTCCAGGGCCTTGAGCAGATCCTGGCTCCAGCGCGATTCATCGACCTGGGTTTGTGGAGGCAATTCAGAGTCGTAGATCGGGTGCGTGTCTGCTTCCTGCTGGTCTGGCCAGGTGTGATCGGCTGGGCTTGCGGGTTGCGAAACTGCGCGCGGTGCATTGCTGATTGAGGGTTCGAATCGGAGCTTTGGAGCCTTGGGACGCTTCAGCTGAGCCACGCCTGAAGCAATTGCGGCGAGCGTGAAGACCAATGGGAGAATGAACTGCAGGAGGCCGCCAACGACCTTCAAGAACGATGTCTGAACGACCGGAGCAATGTCTGCGATGCCTTTTGCCGCAGGTATGTCCATGGAAGAAAGCCAGTGGCAAAGAACAAAGCTTCCTGTTGCCAGGAGAAGTCCGACCCACCAAGGAAGCTTGGTCGTCGCGCCAAATATCGCATCAATCGCTGACCTTCCCGATTGACGTCCCAGCCTCCTAGCCATTGACAGTCAACCCGGTGGCAAGCGCTTAACTTTTTCTTGCCGTCGAGTTCCTGCTGCAATCACATCCATAGTCAGGCCGTAATAGGAATCGGTCGAACACTCAGTCGCCCAGATTGATGCAAACGCGTCCTTGCTGAAGTAGATATCCATTCCTTTGCACCACGACGTCCAAACGATCTCCGGGATCAAGCCTTGGCGATACCAGAAGTACTCCTCAGCACAAAGATTCAAATAGTCGACCACCACTTGGAGGTCCTTCCCGACAATGCTCCTCTCTTCAGCCGCTATACGCGCCAAATCTTCATTTAGCTCATCATATTTCTTGTTGAAGCCGACGAACAATTCCCGGAACAACTTCAGTTCGTCAAGCTTCTGCTTCTGAACGAAGAACGCCAGAGAAAACAGACCGCCGAGAATCGCGAGCAACGTTTGAGACTCGCGAATTGACCGTCCGTCCACCCAAAGCACGACCACTATCGAGGCTGCGACGCCAATCGACCACCAGTAGTTCCGAAAGATCAAGTCTTTGATGCGTCGCATTCGAATTCCGTTTGAATTGATGGATTGGAGTTCATCACTCTTTCTCAAATTCCTGGCTGCTGAATTTCAGCGTCCGGCTATTTTCGGTCACCGTGCGCACGACATTGTCCGGGGCGCCCTCCGGGATCTCGGCCTCAATTTCGAGCGTCACAATAACGTTGGCGCCCACCAGTCCGGCAAGATGGCCGATGACCTCTTCCGCGATCCGGCTTGCGTCGCGGCCGACGCGGGTTGCATCAAGGACGACTGTCCCGTGAAAACGCTTCGGCGGAGAAGGTTTCGCGGGCGCCAGACCGCCAGAACCTGATCCCGCTCCGCCTGTCTGCCCGGACTTGTCGCCGCCTCGGCCTCCGGTGGTCGTTCCGCCGCCGGCCTGACCGCCTTCCTTTGTCTTCGCGGCGTCCACATCCAATTGCTTGCGCGCCACTTCAGATTTCACGAGTAGACCAGGCGCGTGCGCGTCGACAACCGAGACTGCCTGTCCGCCACGCAGCGCCCGATAGCGGCCCTCTGTCTCATCGTAGCTTTCTGCGTACGCGAAACTCTCTCGTTCCCACGTCAGGAGCGCTAGTCCCTCCCCGATTGCACGCACCAGCACAGACCAGTCCTTGAGCCGCGGCAGATAAAGGTACCGCGCAAAATCATCGGCAAGCTGCTTGATTGCGACATGATCGCCGCGCCAAAGCGGCACCCGGTCGAGTTCCATGCGCAATCGCGTGGATGCGAAACCTGTCAGCAACAACTCATCGTTGCGAAGCTTCTTGCTTGCTCGCACGGCCAGCGCGTCCGTGCCTGACAGTCGCAGGGCCTGCCACTTGACCTGGTCTTCGGGCTTCTCCTGCAGCGGCACCAGCAGCCACTGATACGTCTCTGGCAGTCGTGCAGTAACGGCGCCATCGGCGGCCTTCTTCTGGGTTTCGGCCTGCGCAACCTGTTGCGGGTCTAGGTTGAGTTGCTTCTGCTCGGCGAGGATCGACTCCCAGGCGAGGAACTTACGGGTCGCCTCATCGAGGTCCTGGAGGCGGATCTTGTCAGCCGCCAGAAAAACGAGCGCATTGCGGTAGAGCCGCGGCGAGCTTCCACGGGATTCAAGGATCTTGCGGGCGGCAGTCTCGCCAAGATTGTCGGATTCCTTGCTGTAGGGATGGCTGACCCCAAGCACGACCAATCGGGCGTCCGTGTCGTCGGGTACGTCCTGCCCGGACTGCGGAAGGGGGTGAATGCGGCTGAAGTCGCCTGTCCGGCGCAGATCCTCCCGAAGGCGCCGGTCGAGCTCATGCACGACCTTGTCGGACTCGCGTTTGTACTGCTCAGCCCGGTCCTCCGCCAACTTGGTAACTGTCGGCTGGGTCGAGTACCAGTACCGCGCACCGTCCTGATAGAGATAGGTCGCCGCCCCCGCGAGCCTGCGAAGCGCGTCGCCAAAGATCGCGGGCGACTCCCCTGGCATCACGCTGCCAAGCTTGACCCGCCGATCCTCGAGGCCGCGATGGGCCGCCTGGGTGAGCGGTGCCGAACCCAGATAGATCGTCCTTGCCACGCGCCTGCATGCAGAAAACTTGCCCAAGTTGGGAAGGTCGCTGTCGATTCGCAAAGGCAGGGATCCGGCACCGTCCACGTCCTTCTCGATGACGGGGACCCAGTTGTCGGACAGGTACCGCGTGAGTTCCGACTGCACGCGCGAATCGTCGATCGCAATGTGCGCAGGCAGGATCAGGGGATTCCGGTCGCCCTTTTCCCACAAGCTGTGGATGACCGCCGCCATGAGGCGCAATACACCCCGCGTGCGCTGGAATTTCACCAACGTCGACCAGTCGGTATAGAGCCGGTCGAAGATCTCAGGATGGATCGGGTACGCGGCCTTGATGCGCTTCTCGTAGTCGCCGTCCTGGCACTCGGGCGGAAACTCTGCCCGCTGGGTCCGATAGAAATCGGCGAACGCGCCCGCCACCACGTCGCGATCCTTGAACTGAGCCGGATCCGTCATCGGCTCGAAGAGCCGCCTGCGGACGATCTCGAACCCTTCCTCCGCACTCGCCGGTCGCCACGAGGACTCGACCCTGCCTACGACGTTCCGCAGACGGGCAAGGGCCTCGCGACCGCGTTGGCCACCGACCTCGACATCGTCGGACTGAGTGTGGGGCGACCCCGACGTATCCGACGCCGGGAGGCTGATTACGAGCAGGCAATTCTTGGCCAGCTTAGCCGACTCGGTTAGGACCTGAGCGAACGTGAACTGCGTCTCGAATCCGCCCGCCGGCAAGTCGCTTTGGTCATGAAGCTGACGCGCGTAAGCGACCCATTCGTCGATCAGAATCAGGCACGGCGAATACTCATTGAAGAGCTCCCGCAACACATCGCCGGGGCTGGTCGCTTTTTCGTCGTCGGCTTTGATGCGCGAGAAGGCCTTCTTTGCCTCCTTCGGGCCGCCGGCAGCATTGCCAAGCTGCCAGGCAAGCTCTCCCCAGAGCGTGCGTACGACGGTACCGTCAGGCTTCGTCGTCGGATTCCCAGGCGAAATTTTGTTTCCAACAAGCACCACCCGCCGGGCCGTCGGCAGCTTCTTCGTCCCTGCTTCCTGAAGGACTGCATCAATGCCGGCCAACTCGCTGGGTGCGATCCCCGAAAACAGGTGGTAAAGCGCCAGCATCGAGTGCGTCTTGCCGCCGCCAAAGTTCGTCTGGAGCTGCACGACCGGGTCACCGCCGCCGGATGTAAGCCGCCGCACTCCTCCGACTAGCATGTCCTTCAGGCTCTCGGTCAAATAAGTCCGCCGGAAGAATTCCACCGGGTTCTTGTACTCGTCGACGCCTTCTTTGAGGTGAACCTGCCACAGATCCGCGGCAAACTCGGCCTGCTGATAGAGGCCGCTGGCCACATCCTTGTGCGGCGTGACGACCTCGCGCCAAGCCTTCAGGTTTACGGTTGTCGCGCTCTCAATGGCCGTGCTGGCGGATTTACGCTTCTCGCCCCGCACTTGCTCGTCAATGACCAAGCGCCGAAGCTCGAGCTTGATCTTGCGTACTTCGTCAGCCTGGGGCGCGGAAATCGCGGTCAGGAGCCTTTCTGCAGAGTCCAATGCGCGATCCGCGTTATCCCCTGAGAAGACCTCCTGATGTGCCCATTTGTTACGGTGGTCTCGAAGCTCCTGCACCAGGCTACGCTCAGCCGGCCCAAGGGTCTTTCGGAAGACCTGATTCCAGGAATCCCACATGACCTTCAGCAGAGCTGCCACATCCCATTCAGTGATCGGCTTCTTGGCGCTTAGCCGATCTTCGCCAAGTAGAGCCTGCGCTTGTGCGAGCGCGCTCTTCTGATAGGTGCTATTGAATTCGCGCTCGACGAACGGGCCGACACCGGCTTTCACCAGATCCATCGCCTTACCGACACGCTCGTGGTTGTTAATCGCCATTTCGGCTTACCCTTGCTCGAACATATCACTGGTCCCAGTAGCTTGGGACACGAGACTCTCTCGGGCTAATCGTGAAATTTCTGGCCAACTCTGAACCAACGCGTTATAAGCCAGCGCCTCAGGCGCGCGTTTTCTTCGCTCGGAGAGTGTGTAAAGGCGGTAACAAAGTTCTCGCGCGACTTCGGATTTCACACCAAGCTTGCTCACAAACAACGCTGCAGCACCTTCCCCACCCATCTCAAGGGCGTGAATCAACTGATGTACTACTTCCCAAGCCGTTAGGCGCGAGTCGGTTGAAGGATCCCAGTCGCGGCTAAGTTCTGAAGGTCTCAATAAGCGCACCTTGCTACCTTTCGCGACAATAATTCCTGCATGTGCCAATCCTTGAACACTCGTTACTTTTGCATTGGCAAGTAAATTAGCAGTACCAGCGTCACCTTCTGAAAATCCTTGTTGGTCGAACCACGTAAGCGCCCAACGACTTTCCGCGTCGAAATCACCCTCTTGCTCAGCCAGTGCTTCATCTAGAGTTTGATTGATGAGAGCTAACGCGTCTCGAACTGATAGCGGCTTCCCTTCCGCGTCAAGCACACTGCTATATCGGGTAAAAACCGCCATGCCTGGGCCGATGGCCGCCTGCGCTAGATCCACTGGCGCGATATTTCCGGCTTGCAAGTGAGCAAGCGCCTGAGGCAGCTCGGCCTTGAGCGTAGTAACAAACTCTCGACGGGTCGCAGTACTAGCCGTGGGTGCACGCTTGCGGCAGACGATAATGATGCTGGACGCTAGGGCGCTCATATTCTTCTTCAGATTGCCCGTATATTCAGTCCTGATGGGCCACGTACCACTAATTCCGAACCCCGCATTGATTACCGCACTTACAAAAGTCTCCCAGCCTGTGCTCGCCGTACCATCTTTACTATCACTTTCCGACTGCTTGAAAGCGTAATAAATCGTTACTGGGAATCCTGGATGCGCCTGTTCGGCCAAGCGATGCATTGCTTGAGTCATGCCCTCAAGAAAGAAGGCCTCCGCCTTTTCCTTGCCATCATGCCGATATGGTGTGGCTACGAGTTCTTCAGATTTCGGGACGGCTAAGGTCGCGCATAGACTCGGAAAAACACTTCCTAACGATCTTCTTAGCCACACATAAAAGAAATCAGATAGGTCCGCGTAGCCAATGTTGTCGTAGTACGGCGGATCACTAGATACAACCTTTCCAATTCCAATCTCTTGCCTCTGGGCGCTTACCTGCTCAGCTACACCAAGTCCCCATTGTCCAAGGCTCTGCAACATCTTTGCGGCTTGGTCTACGCCTAGATCCCAGTTTCCTGATGAATCGCTGAACGGATTGGCTTCCGTGTAATCCCAAACCATCGGCAGCGCCTGCCGGCCAAATGTCGAGATCATCTTCTCTGTACTGGTACTCCATGCACACAGAGACGACCAATAGTTCGTGCCTTTGTCCACGGCGAAGGCGAGGTACACCGCGACTGCATCTGCATATGCGCTCGCTCCAAGGCCACCATCGTCAAGACTAAGATCTATATCAGGCATCCCCGAAGTGATAGCTTCCAACTTGGCTCGTGCACGCACCTCAGCGATAAGCCCTGAAAATGTATTAAGCGCCACGAGCTGTCGGCATGTGAATAGATCGCCGTACTTAGTTAGCCCATAGATCTGCGTTTTTATGTCTCGAGGATGATAGTTAATCTCCAACTCTGGCACCCACTGCGGTCGCGCTTCATGTGCCACTGACTCGATAGCCGAAGTCGGCGAGAGATATACGCGGCCCCGCACTCCTTCGACGACGATCGCCATCAGTCGACTTCCCATGCGACCTCCAACGCCTTCGCCGCGAATGTAGTCATAGGTAACGGGGACGCCCGATAGAATGCACCGAAAGGCGTTCCACTTCCCTGCTGACATCCCCGCTTTAGCGGCAGCCTCGTCCTTCGGCTTACCCACCTTGACTACAAATCTGTAGCCCCCGTCCTCTACGACCGGTTCGACATATGCCTCTTTCCCCGCCTTCGTCGATAGCATGAAGGTTGACGCGAGTGGGATGTCTACTGTTGCAAAAGCTGGATTTGGACTTTTCACCGTGCGTACCCAGAGCCACGCAATCACAGTGAGCTTCTGACCAACGTATGGCTTCAAGTCAGACCGTACCCTTGCCATCTCGGAGGTCACCTCAATCTTGGGATAAAGGTGGCCAATTCGCTTCTCTGCCTGACTGCGCATCCACTGACCGTAATAGCGCACATCCTCGGCGAGACCCTGTGAACCCTTCCATTCGCGACCGGCAAGATCTTGATTTTTCAGCGCGTCAGGGTTCACCGGAGGTCTATTTGCGAACTTCGGTGGGATTTCGATCATCGCCTTATTGATTAGCACGGCCACCGGATTGAGATCACTCGCATAACTATCCAATCCAAGTCTTTGCGCCTCCAACGGCAACGCTCCTCCTCCCGCGAAGGGATCATGAAACGCGGGCAGCTTCTTTCGGTCAAAAAGTTCTAGTACACGCGGATGATCCGCGTTCGCGGCACAGGTCCTTCGCCAGCTCTGCCAGATCTCATTCCGCGCCGCCTGAAGAACATCCTCATTCGTGCTGTTCTCCCAAATCACTAGATCTTCAATGACGCGAAAGAGTCGCTGACGCTCCTGATCGGCCAGGACGTCGTCGAGCATTGGGCTTGGCCCCGGCTCGGGGACGGATAGAGAAGTCCCCTTCGCCTTTGCCGCCAGCGTCTTGGCTTCCTCCCATAGCTTCATTCGCGCTTTGAGGGCGCTCTCAGCCTTGCGCCGAAGCTTTGGGTCTCCCCGAAGCTCATCTACATATTCCGAGGGATCATCCACCATCTGCGAAAAAATCACAGCGCGCGCAGCCGCTAGTGGCCGCCTTGCCCACCAAAGATGCAACGTGCTCGGATGTCCATGCCGAATGGACTTCTCGCGCGCACTGGCCTTGTTTATCGCTTCGAGCGGAAGCGCGACCTCAATGAGCTTTTTCTTAGGCGTGACGTTCTTGGTCATATACGAGCCTATAACTTGCCGGGTAAAGGACTACCTCGCCATCTTCACGCATTGCGCGCAGGCGGGAGCCTGAAATTTCAACTGGGTCGCCATTCGCGCTTGCCAAAACGAGCGCGTAGATTTCGGGCTGCTGCTCTATGAGGCCCCATACGTCCGCCTCAATCTGTAGAGGATCGAGTTCCAAGCAATGGTCCTTCGGCCAGTAGTAACAGACCAAGTCACCGGTTGCGGTGCAACGCTGCCAAGGGAACCGCATTCCGTTTGCCTTTCCAATCCAACTTCCATCTTTTTCATTGAAAAACCGCTCCTCGCCCTCTTTCTTGAACCCCTGCGCATTCGCAAAGCGTTCGATGATGGTTGGCTTCGACGGCTTCGGAGGGATCCGCGGACGGACATCTATCACATCATGATTGACTGGGATCGGCTCTTCTTCGGGTCTCACGCCCGGCTCATCAGGACCAACTTGGGTTCTGGCTTGGTCCGGCCACAGTTTCGATTCGTCACCTGCTTCAGGCACATCACCGACTGTTTCCTGATTGTCGGGTTCGTCAGGCCTGCTTTCTAGGTCTACCGTACTCGGCGTACCAAGCACTGTGGAGGTCAGCTTGAAGTTCTCGGCAAGATACTCCCGCACCTCCTTTGCTGATCGCTCGTAGCTGTAATCCAAGGCGGCCTTGACGTCCTCACGACCAAAGGCTCTGCCGATTTCTCCAGGAACGAGGCGGGCCAGTTTAGCCGTGGGCAGTTTTTCGACATAGATATTGCTATCGAGCCAGATTACCTCTGTTCTTCGAGGGGTGCCTGCTGGGGTGCCGTCTATGTAAGGCAGGATTTCCAACCCCGGCGCTTCGATCCAGCTCGTATTCGCAAGCGAGGCCGCAAGCAATCGCATCCTCTCGGTTTGCTCCTTTGTTTCGAGCTCCGCCCGATAGAGTTCGCAACCAAATGTCTGCAACCACTCCTTCTGCTCGGGCACTGCCGAGACGGGGCGCTGTTGGAAGCGTTCTTCCACCCGGGTCGATAGCGGGGGCAACGCCGAGAACGGAGGGCTATTGGTAATCTCGCCCGACAGGCGTTGGAAGTCAGCGGTTTCCTGCTTCACCCAAGTGTGCAGGTGGCTCCATGGGATGAGCGTCTGCATTGTCAGCGCGTAGACGAAATCCTCGATCGAGGCCCATTCGCCGGCCAAGTTCATCCAGTGCCCGCATTCCTCCCAGATCCGTAATGGGTGACGGACAAGCAGTGAGCGCACCCGGCGAGCATCTTCGGTTGACAACGCCACACCCGACGGCAGAGCCTTGAGCCATTCGATGGCGAGGTCCGCGGTTGGCCGTTCCGCAATCCCCAATTTCCTCCAAAGAGTCAGGTCGCTGACTGACGCCCTGATTACCGCGGCGCCAGGTACATCGTCCTCATCCGAGGACAGGAAAACTGCCGCTACGACAGCCCAAGAACCATCCGCCGTCAGGATGAGCTTTTCTGTGCGGAACGCGTCCTTTATTTTCTGGGAATCACCGGTCGAGCAGGTGTCCAGCATCTGGTCAAGACGGCGATACCACTTTTCCACTTCATGGGCCGGCGGTTTACCAGCTTTCGCCAGTGCCCGTAAGCACTCGAGGAGGCGATCCGGCCCTGTAGGGGTGCTTCGCACACCCAAGAGGTCGAGCAGAGGGCGAGTCGCCTCGCGATCCAATCGGCCGTGAACAAACAGCTCGACATCCATCAACGGCTCGGTTTCTTGGGTACGTCGTAACAATTCATCGGGCTTGCGAGCGATTTCCCGGGTATCGGGAAGGCAACGCTGTTCGCGCAAGCGAAGAATCCAGGACGCCAGCAAGGGCGAATTCGTTATGGACCGAGTGCTCCCGGTGGTGGCAACTTGAACAATTCGAGCCGCCTTGGCCTTGTTCCAGTAAGTGTCGCGTTGCGCAAGAATGCCCTCTGCAATTCTTGACCACAAATCCTCGTCACTGGCCGCCAGCGCTTTCCAATGCTTCCAATAGGGTTCGTCGAAATCCCAGTCCTCGACTACGAATTGATTGGTTACATATGAATACCCGAATACGTTGGACGCGCCTCTGGCCAGCGCAACAGCCTCGATATTCTTTCGACCGTATTCTCGCGTGCGCATCTCCACGAAGGGAATGAAGGTCAGCAATCCAGAGAAACCGGAACGCACCCATCGATCCCATTCCTCTCGCGAACAGGATTTTGGAACCGTCAGATAGTCCGAATGCAGCAACAGTGGTCCACGTTGAGCTTCGGGGAGAAGGTCCTCAATTGCCCCATCAACGTCAATCAGAATGCCGCTCTCGATCGGCCTGCGATAGCCATCCCGACAAACATACTGGAACGCCGAACTAATCTCGGCCCCAAGCTTGGCTGCAATTTGGGCGAGCTGCACACAACTGGCGAGCCCAACGTTCTTTTCGGCAAAGAATTGCGCCGCTACCCGATCAATGACCTTTCCAACATCGCTGGTACCTTCAAGCCCGATTGCCTTGAGAACGGTATATGCAGCCTCCACAGCCTCTCTGTCTCTGGGTAGCGCTTCCGGCCCCAAATCGCGACGCTGCTCGGTAAGGAAGCGGGTCCAGTTCTGGTTCAGAACAAGAAGGTATTTCGACAAGAACTGCCAGTCGTCTTCGGACTGCAAGAGCCTTTTCTCGCCGAGTCGAGCGACCTCGCTTGCAGAATAGAGGACATCCTTTCCTTGCACGGGGACGATTCGGATACCCTCGTACATGTAGCGAAGATAGCCAGTGACCTCGGGAGCAATGTACGCCCACAGGATCAAGAGCTGGCTCCACTTCTTTGGCCGAGGCAAATGCTTCGCTTTGAGTAAGGCAAAGAACTGATTCTTGTCGATCTCCTCTACGGCATTCCAATTGAGAAGCTTATTGCGCCCGGATTCGCCGACGTGCTGACACACGGGCGGACGGCCCTTCTCGTCCAGCAAAGCGGCTGCCACCTTCGACGGCCATATGTCGAGTAGCGGTGTCGGAATTACAATGCTTTGATCCTCTCCAACCACATTGCCTTCTTCGGTGAGCACGTAGCTCTTGCCTTCGATCGAGTTCGCAAAGGCCAATTCGACAGTCGTTCCGCATACCCCTCTTAGGGATGTGTTCTCCCGCTCGACATCCGGCAGCAGATCATATGCGGACGCTCGGTCAATCAGCGACGCATCTGCCCTATCGAGCCAATGCAACATAGCGGACGCGGCCAAACGTCCGGTGCGCTCAAGAAGCCATCGATTTGTGGGGGACGTCGCGGGGCTCTTGATATTGACTCGTACGGGATCCTGGATAAACGGCGCATTGCATGCAAAAGGAAGCTCCGTCTCCACACCCGTGGGAAGGACTACGTAAAGCCTTCCCTTGGCGCCGAGAACGATTTCAACTTTGCAGGGAGGGAACTCTCTGTCTTCGTCCGCACCGAGCATCCTCTCTTGACGAATTTCCGCCAGAGCATCTTCCGGGAATGCTTCAGCCTCGGATCGAAGCAGCAAGTAGGACTCATCTTCCTTCTCGTATAGCGCCATCCACTCGCTCTCAGGAACCGGGCCGGGGCCGAGACTTCCCCAATGCACGTTCCGCTCGCCGATTTGCACCCGTCGAATGTTCTTGAAAAAGAGCAGGGAGACGGGGCTCTTAACCCACTCTTCGAGGTTCTTCTCAACCTCCTTTTGCCGGTGGGGATCTTCTATTGCGACACGAATGCGCGTCTTTTCCTCCGTTGCTGCTACCGGCGTTAGCCAATGTGGCTCCGTAAAGCGATGCCGACGGAAGAACACCGAAAGCGACGGGGTGGATAACTCAACTTGGTCGCCTAGACTGAAGGTGCTCTTGAACCCGATGCCGCGAAATCCGATCGTGTGCAGAGCGCGCTTGTTGGAGTATCCAAAGCGGCATAGCGATGAGAAATGCTCTTCCGAAAAGTCCTCGCCGTTATGCTCGAATATGAAGACTTGGTCTTCGACGCGAACCGAGGCTTCCGTCGCCCCGGCATCATCGGCATTTTGAAGAAGCTCCGAGAGCACATGCCGCGGGCTTTGCACTTGCTTGAAGAGCTGATGCCAGGGACCCGCAAGTTCAGGATCCTGTTCCAGCTGATCCCACCGCTTAACGGCCCTCTGGCGAATCTGATCGAAATACGTCGGCCGGCGAATCACCCTGGCTCCCCGGCACGGGCCAGCAACTCGCCAAAATCATAGTTCACGCTCGTGACCCCAAAATCGGGTTCGCGGCGGAATGGCGTACGTAGATAGTGCACTCGATGGGTGCTGTCCTCGAAGAATTCGACGATCGCGAGAATGAAATCTTCGGGCTTGTTCAGCGAATAGAGAATCTCATTTCGAGTAACGGTAATTGCTGGCGCCCCGGAAACGCGGCCTTTCACCTCAACGAAACGCAATTTCCCGGTACCTGGAACGCGGCTTTCGATGTCGTAGCCCAGCTTCTCGAACTCGCGGTCCGTTGGATCAAAGCCCAAACTCCGCTCCACCTCCATGATTATGGCGCGGGCACGGGCAGCGCTGGCCTGCGTATCCGCTGGGGGAGTAGGCGCCCCGGCAGCCTGGCCGGTCATTGCTCTGACCAGTCCAACGGGGACGACGAGCAACCCTCCGAGTACCACTGGAGGCAGCGGCGAGATCTGCGCCTCGAGTTTCAGTTCCTCTAACCGTTTCTGCAGCCTGCCTTGCAGCAGATCGGCGCGCTTACGGGCCTCATCCGAATTCAGCCTGGCGTTTGGCTGGCCTGCCCGCTCCTGGAGCTTGAGCTCTTCGGCCCGGTGATCCCAATAGGCGATCTCTTTGGTCAGTCTCTCCTTTACCGCCTTCTCGGTCTTACCTATGAGCTCCACCTTTCGGTCACGCACCTCCGAAAGGTGTCCGGGCACCACATTCGCGATTGCGTACCTCTGAGCCTTCTGCTCGAGTGCGCGATCGATCCAAGCGCATTCTGGCCGTGCGAGAAAGGCCTCGGCCGCCGGTTCGTCTGGCGCCAAAGGCCGATAGTCTAGATACGGAGCGTAGTGAACGTTCCGAGTAGCGCCGGTCGCGTCAACCTCGACGTAGAGCATTCGCTTAGAGACTACACGCCGTTCCCCAGTGCGCGTGACCCCGGCGTCTTGGATTGCGTGCTCAAGGTAGAACAGTACGCGCGGAGTCAATCCAGTATCGTGCTCGTCCACCAAGACAGTGCCCCGCCTCAGCAGATCTCGATTGCGCTCCAGCGTGAGATCTATGACCGAATCCAGAAGCGGGTGCCCAGGACAAACGAATGCCGCCAGCGGCTGCCCTTGCGGTGCAACCAGCGATTTCTCGAACGCGATCCGCTCGTAGCGCATCAGTACCGGCTCGCCTATGCCGATCAGGCGGTCGCGATTGCGCACCGGCGCCGGTACGTGAGTAATCTCGTAGCGTCGAGCCTCTCGTTGTTTCGCCCGTCCTCCGAGGATCTTGAAAGCCTCATGAAAGAAGGACTCGATGAAGTGAGGCTGCAACCGTCGCGCATCGGCACGTTCCATGTCTTCGCGAATGCGCTGCACGCGGCTCGCATCCATCGAGTCGTGTGCTAATGCCCGCTCTTCGAGGAGCGCCTGCAAGTGATCACGATCAAGCGCGGTATCAAAGACCGTGGTTAGGAATGCCTTGACCTCCGGCCGCTCTCCGTAGCGAACTGCTTCAATCAACAGCTCGCGCAGCGATTTTCCTTCGAACTGAATTCTCCCCAAGACGTCGAAGACCTGACCGCCAAGCGCCTGGCGCGCCTGCTCGAGCTTTTCTAGCAGTCTGCGATATACGTCGCCCTCACGCGTTTCTTCGGCGACGAGATTCCAGAGATGGCAAACCTCGGTTTGGCCGATGCGGTGAATGCGGCCGAAACGTTGCTCGATTCGATTGGGATTCCAGGGCAGGTCGTAGTTGACCATGAGGTGGGCACGCTGCAGATTGATACCCTCACCGGCGGCATCCGTCGCCAGCAAGACCTGCACCTCTGGGTCGTGTTTGAAGGACTCTTGCACCTTCAGTCGTTCCTCGCGGCCTATGCCTCCGTGAATGATGACCACGGCTTCCCTACGGCCAAGCAGCGTTGTTATGCGTTGATCTAGGTAGTTGAGCGTATCGCGATGCTCCGTAAAGATGACGAGCTTCTGGCGAGGCGAAGCTTTAGGAGGCGGAATCTTATCTATGCTGTAAGGGCCTTCCGGCTCCGAAACGTGGCGACTCGGATCTGGCGCTCTCGCCAATCCAGCCGGGGTGAAGATTTCACCCAACAGGCTCGCTAGTTCGCGCCACTTGGTATCGGTGCCACTGCGGCGAACAGCCTGTGCTTCGGCTTCCAGTCGTTTCAGTGTGTCGATCTCGATCCGCAATTCGGCGATCGAACGGGCGGCAGTCGCTTGGTCTAGGATCTCCTCCTCAACTGCTTCAACTTCGGCGTCCGGGGCTTCATCGAGGTCCTCGACGTCCTCAGGATCCAGTGTCCGGCCGGAGGACGAAATGACAGAGCCGGTTTGGCCGCCGCGCTGAAGTAACTCCAACTCCCGCAGTCGACTCTCGAGTCGCTCTCGGCGACGCCGAAGCGACTGATAGATTGCCTCAGGCGAAGAAGCCAGACGGCGCTGCAGGATTGTCAGTGCGAATCCGACCGTGCCGGCTCGCTTGTTGTTGTCCAGTTTCTCCGCGCGATTGAACTCTTCGCGCACATATTCGGTAACGACCTTGTAGAGATGCGTTTCCGCATCCGACAGCCTGTAGGGAACAGTGTAGGCAATGCGCTCTGGAAACAGCGGGGTGCCGTCGAACTTGAGCAGGTTTTCCTTCACCATACGGCGCATCAAGTCGGAAACGTCCACGGCATGCACGCCGTCCCGGTAGCGACCTTCGAAGCGGTCGCCGTCGAGTAGCGCCATGAAGAGCTGAAAATCCTCCTCCTTGCCGTTGTGGGGCGTCGCCGTCATCAGCAGGAAGTGCCGCGTGACTGTCGAGAGAAGCTGTCCTAGCTTGTATCGCTTGGTGTACTTGGTCTCGCCACCGAAATTGGTCGCCGACATCTTGTGTGCTTCGTCGCAGACGACCAAGTCCCATCGGCAATCGGGCGCGAGAAGCTTTTGCTGGACGTCTTCGTTCCGGGACAGCTTGTCGAGGCGCGCGATGACGAGGTTCGTTTCCATGAACCAGTTGCCGGTGCGCGCGGCCTCGAGCTTGTCATTCGTGAGAATCTCGAACGGCAAATGAAAGCGGTGATACAGCTCGTCCTGCCACTGCTCGGCGAGGCTGCCAGGGCAAACGATGAGGCATCGGTGGAGATCCCCGCGCGCAATCAGTTCCTTGATCAGGAGCCCGGCCATGATCGTCTTGCCGGCGCCAGGATCATCGGCCAGTAGGAACCGCAGGGGCTGCCGGGGCAGCATGGATTCGTAGACCGCCGTTATCTGGTGCGGCAGTGGATCGACAACCGACGTATGGACCGCCAATACCGGGTCGAACAGGTGAGCAAGCCGGATACGCTGCGCCTCGGAAACGAGCCGGAAGAGACCTCCATCACCATCGAAACTCCAAGGCCGCCCCTTTTCCACAATTTCGAGCCGGGGCTCGTCGTGCCGATAGAGCAGTTCGTTGGCGACCTTGCCGGTCGGGGACTTGTAGGTGAGCTCTAGAACATCTGAGCCGAACCACTGAACGCTTACGACCGTTGCAAGCGCGTCGGGAAGGATGCCACGGACCGCGGTATTTGGCAGGAGGTCTTCGAGCTTCATTGTTCCGACTGCTCCAATAGGTATCTGGCGCTCAATTCATCGCGGGCAAAAGCCGATCGCAATCGCTCTCTTGACGGAGCTAGGTGTGAGTACCGCGACAGTTCGGTCCATTTCGGACGGGAGCAATGGACCGTACCCCCCCGGGCTCCATGCGCGCAGAATGCTGCCCTCTTCGACACGGCCCGCCTTCCCCTCCCCCACCTCGACCATCACCCCCACCGGCAACTCCCCCAGCTTCGCCCTCCACTTCACCTTCTCCCCGCCCTTCCCCAGCCTCTCCCTCTGCAACACCGCATCCACAACCGGCGCCCGCAGCTTCTCGCCTTCCCACAACTCCCGATTCCCCTCCCCCCAGCATCGAAGAAAATCGTTATACCGCCCGCGCTGGCACTCCGCGCAGGGCCGGTGCCCGGCGGCCAGCGCGGTGGCCTCGTCCAGGAAGAACAGCTCCGTATACCGCCCCGGCTGCATCAGCGCCCGCCGGCGGTCCTTGAACTCGAGCAGGCAGTAGATCCACGCGTTGTAGCCCGCCTTGCTGTTGCGCACGATGCGCCCGGAGGCGTCGTGCAGGCACCCGCGGTTGCCCATGAGCGTTCCGCGCGCGGGGGTGGCTATGAGGTCGCCGAATGGGGTGACGCGGTTCTGGCGTGGCATGCTGATATCATTACACCATGTCGAAAAAGCCGTTGATCGAAACCAATCCGTACCTGAAAGACGCAGCGCGCTATCGACGCAACCTCATCACGGCCGTGTCCACGTCCACGGCGATCGAAACCGGCGCGAGGGCAGGCACGATCGCCAAATCGCTCCCCTCCGTGCCGGGCCCCCTGCCCGTCAAGTCCCCGCGACGCTCCGCTCGATAAGCTCCCCGAAGATTCTTGTCATGGGCCTGTAGTTCCGGTCCATTCCAGCCTGGATTGCCGCGAAGTATTCGGCCTTGCGCTTCCCTGCTATCGCGTTGAAGTCAAGCAGCGGCAGGCCCGCCTGCAATGCCATGAGACTCGAGAGCACGCGGGCGATACCGCGCAGATTGCGCAACACCCGGCCGCGCGAGCCGGGCTGAGTTTCGGCCTCGGGGCCGGTGGCATCGTACTTGCGGCTGGCCGTCATTTCGGTCCATGGAGCCTCGTCTGATCGCAAAGGATAGCAGGCGCCCGGGGGCGCGGGGGCTCGGCTTTCAGATGGGAGGAATCCCGTAAAAGTCGAACATTAAATGTAAGCAGACCTAATATCCATGTGCCTTTCAGGCCAACCAGCTTGCTGTTTCGGACAACTCCGCCGCGCAGTCCAGGCCCTCGGCCCAACCCGCGGGGATCGCTTCCGCACCGCGCCAGGCCCCGACGATCTGCCCGGCGATCGAGGCGGTGGAGTCCGAATCGCCGTCGTGGTTTACGGCCAGGCGCAGCGCGCTGGCGAAGTCCCTGCCGGCTAGCGCTGCGTGCAGGCCGACGGCGAGGGCCTCTTCGCCGACCCAGCCTTCGCCGAGGCCCTGCACCGAGGCGCCGGGGGCCTGCGCGGCCAGCAGCGCCTGCACGGTGCGCTCCGAATGCGGCTTCTGCCGCAGCAATTCGATCGCCCCGGACGCGGCCTCGGCCGGCCCCCGGCCCTCCACGAGGGCGCGCACGATCGCGGCCATCGCGCCGGCCGGCAGGTAGCCCTCCGGGTGCCCGTGCGTCTGCGCGGCCGCGCGCAGCGCCAGCTCGAAGGCCTGCGCGGGCGTGTACTCGCGCACGAGGCCGATGGGAGCGACGCGCATGACGCCGCCGCAGCCCTTGCTGTCGTTGATCGGCCGCGCGGGGGTACCCGTGGCGCCGCGGGCGCAGGCGGCGAGGCACGTGTTCCCGGGCGCGCGCCGCCCGTGTAGTGCGCGCGAGCGGCCGAGGGCCCCCGTGTAGCGCGCCTGCGCGGGATCGCGCGACTGCGTGAGGTACCAGTCGAGCGTGGCGAGGCGGATGTGCTCCAGCGTCGCGTCCGGGTCCGCGCTGCGGCCCCCGATGCACCCCGCGGCCCGCGCGCGCACGAGGCCCTCGGCGGTGAAGAGCGTCATCTGCGTGTCGTCCGAGACGACGAGCCTGCCCTTGCGGCGCACCGGCTCGGTGATGCCGGCCGGGCCGAAGCGCTCGCGGATCCGGGCGAGCGAGTCGAACTCGACCGCGTAGCCGAACGCGTCGCCGATGGCGCCGCCAAGCAGACAGCCGCGCACGCGGGAGGGGAAACCGGGTTCTTTCATGGCACTCGTTTGATCAAGGGTCGACCGCGAGCCGCCGCCTTTGCCGGGGGGGTGGCGTACTGCAAGTTCGCATTCTGGGGGAGCTGGTGGCTCACGGGATGAGCCACCTCCGCGCGTAAGTTTGATCAGGAGTGTCTTGACCTGTACGGCGTTACCGTACACACTCGTTCTAGTCCAACGCCACTATGCAATGAGCATGGCCGTAAAGAACCCGCCCCACCCCGGAGACATCATCAGAACCGAGATCATCGAGGCGCTGGACCTCAGCGTGTCCAAAGCAGCGGCCATACTCAAGGTTCGACGCGCTACGTTGTCGGACCTCCTCGCCGGCAAGGCCGCGCTTTCTGCCGAGATGGCGCTTCGTATCGAGAAGGCGTTCGGCCCGGAGATGGATCATCTCCTGCGGATGCAGCTCGCCTACGATGTGGCAAAGACGCGCCAGAAGTCGGCGGATATTCCGGTCAAGCGCTACGTGCGTGCCTGAGCACGCAACGGCAACAATTTCAGCGGATCAGCCCCCCGCCAGCCGGCGCGCCCTTGGCAACGCGGCCATCTTGCGATCCAGGGTCAGCGTAACCAGTTCGGCGCGGCGGTAGTCGTCGGCGATCAGGCGGTCGAGCAACCCGCAGCCGGACGAAGCCCCCAGCGCGGCGAGCACCGCCGGACCATTCATCGGCTTCACGAGGCCGCTCGTGAGGACGCCGGCCAGCGAAGCCCGGGCATCCGCCTTGGAAACGCCGTAATGATGCTGGAGCGCCACGTAGCTCTCGCCTATCACCTGGTCGGATGCAAAGAGCTCCGCGTCGTCGCGCTCGACCAGCAGCGAGAGCGCTTTCAGGCAGCGTTCGAAAGCATCGGCAGGATCCCCCGTCGCGAGCCGGACGAGGATGGAGGTGTCAATCCCGTAACGAACGGCCATGGGGCTTCGCGCGGAACGCTGCGAGGTCGAAAGTGCCTTTGCCGCGCCGCAGCTTTCCGCGCAGGGTCGCCAGGCGCGTCACGTCGATGTGGCGGGCGCGCAGGACGAAGCCGTCCGGGCCCTCGTGCAGCTCCACCCTGTCGCCCGGCTTTACGCCGAGCGCTTCCAGCACGCGGGCCGGGAAAGTGACTTGCCGCTTGGCGGTGATCTTTACGAACATGGCCTTTTCCGTCGAAGTCGCCTTACTGGAATAGTAGATTGGTAAGGAAGCGGGGTCAATGACACGGCGATGCCGGGAGGTATTCGGGAATCCCGCGCCATCGAGTCCGGTCAGGCGGTAAACCCGACCTTCCCGCGCCCGATCGATACGCCCTTGGGCCGCATGCGCAGGTCCTCCAGACCGCGTTCGAAGTCCCCCGCCTCCAGCACCTTGCCGTGGCGCTCCAGCATCTCCTGCGCCGCGCGGCGGCACAGCTCCTTGATGAACGACGGGCTCACGCTGCCCATGCGCGCGCTGATGGCGCCGAGCGCTTCGTCCCCCGGCCCGATCACGCCGGAATAGCGGGCAAGGAGCAGCCTGCGCTCGCGGTCTTCGGGCAACCCGATTTCGATCGCCTGGTCGATTCGTCCCGGGCGGCCGGCCAATGCAGGCTCGAGGATCTCGCCCCGACATGGGCCGCGAACCCGATGGTGTTGCCCTCGATGAGATCGAGGACGCCCGGGGCCAGCACCATTTCCTCGCGCGCGGCCGGCGCGATTTCGAGGGTGCCGAAATCCGGTGTGGATTCGGAGTAACGAGCATTGGGCGAACGCGCGGGAGAGAGCGTCTTGCCGCGCAGGCTGCGAGCCGCCTCGCCCGCGGCGCGAAACCGCTTCTGCAAATCGATCGCGAAGCGCTCCGGTTCGGCGCCAGGGGGTGCCGCAATCTCGATGCGCAGGCTTTCACTGTACCCGCTGTCCTCGTCGAATTCGAGCGTCATGCCGAAGCGAACGCTGCCAACTTGCGCGAGCCACAGGCCGCGGAGCAGGCAGCGCGCAGGTTCGGCATCGCCCCGGTCGAGCGCCGACCAGACCGCCGGTCCGGTAGCGGGCGCATCCTCGCCACCTTCCACCAGGTTCGGAAACCGGAAATCGACATTCCCGCGCAGGCGCACGCCGGTAAACTTGAAATGCCCCAGCGAGGCCATGAATTTCTCGACCTCGGCTTGCACGTCGACGCGCATCCAGAGCGGGAACTCCTGTCGCGAGACGACAAGCTCTTCGAGAGGGATCGATCCGAAGTGTTCGAGCAGAAGGTCGCGAAGCAACATGTCGCGAAGGATGCAGGAGGCGGTGGCTCATGGCGTGAGCCCCCCCGGCTGTCAGGATCCTGAACCGAAACCGCCCATCGACTCCACCCCCGATTCAAAGCAAACTACTGTGAACGCCGCTCCGCAGCGGTATGGAAATTTGTTGGAAAGTCGGACTTTAATTCTCATAGATCCAATATCTGCGCGCCCTCTAGGCCAATTGACATAACAATTCCGGAATATCCAGGACTCTCCAATGAAACGCCGCGACTTTTCTGACGCCGGACAAGGTCGTGCTGCGGTTCTTCAAGTGGGAGCGCAATGCGCAGTCGGTGGAAGCGATCGATACGCTCGAGCCTTTCCACACCGCCGAGATCAAGCGTCCGGGGTGAAGCCGCTCTTTCGCGCGGCATTTGCGCTCCTGGCCGGCGCCTTGCTCGCGGCCTGCGCGACCGCGCCGACCGCCCCGCCCCGCACCGCCTGGGTCCCCGACGACGCCTGGTGGATAGCCGCGTCCGCCGGCGGCGGGAACCTGCGCACCAAGGACGACAAGCTGCGCTATGTCCCGGCGGCACAGGCGCGCAACCTGCGCGATGCCTACCTTGCCATCGCAAAGCAGAGCCGCATGAGCCCTTCGCTCGCGCTGGTCGATTCCGACGAACTGAACGCGTTCGCGACCAGCAACGCCGGGCAGCCGATGATCGCGGTCACGCTCGGCCTGTTCGCGTCGCTCGGCAACGACCGCGACGCGCTCGCCGCGACGCTCGGCCACGAGATGGCGCATCTCTATTACAGCCACGGCACCGCGCGGCAGGAGCGCGCCACGACGGCGCAGGGCGCGAGCCATGCACTCGGCACGATCCTCGGGCTGGTGGGCGTGCCGTTCGGCGGCACGATCGCGAGCGTCGGCGTCACTGCGGTGAACACCGCGTTCTCGCGCGACGAGGAGCGCGAAGCCGACGCCAAGGGGCTGGAGTGGGCGGTCGCGGCCGGGTTCAGCGCGTGCGGGTCGGCGCGCACGATCCGGATGCTCGAGAGCAAGAGCGGCGGCGCGGGAATCCCTTTCCTGTCGACGCACCCGGGGTACGAAGAGCGGATCGAAAGGGCGAACGCGCTCTCGGCGAAACTGACCGGCAAAGCCTGCTGACGGCACAGCGTGCGTTAACGCACTTTGCGATCCGCGCGGACGCGCTAGACTCGCACCATGGGCTTCTGGTACACCTTGGCACACGCGGCGCGTGCCTTCTTCTGGCTGGCGCTGATCACTCTGCTCGCCCTCCAGGTCTTCGGCCCGCGCGATAACACGCAGGCGCGGCGCGATGCGCTGCTCGACCAGTTCCAGGCCGAACGCAAGTCGCGGGTGATCGCCCTGATCCACCGGCAGGAGAGCCGCAGCATCCTCGGCGTGGATGTGGCGAACCACATCGACATCGAAGACTCCGAGGCGGTGCTGCGCGCGATCCGCCTGACGCCCGACGGGCAGCCGATCGACCTGATCCTGCACACGCCCGGCGGCCTCGTGCTCGCGGCCGAGCAGATCGGCAAGGCGCTGGTCGAGCACAAGGGCAAGGTCACGGTGTACATCCCGCACTACGCGATGAGCGGCGGCACGTTGATAGCGCTGGCCGCCGACGAGATCGTCATGGACCCGAACGCGGTGCTCGGCCCGATCGACCCGCAGATCGGCGGCATGCCGGCCGCGGCGATCCTGCGGGTGCTCGAGGTCAAGAAGCCCGACAAGGTCGACGACCAGACCATCATGCTGGCCGACGTCGCCGCCAAGGCGCGGATCCAGGTGGCGCAGTTCGCCGCCGAGATCCTGCTCAAGCACATGCCCAAGGAGAAGGCCACCGAGCTTGCGGTGGCGCTGTCGGAAGGCCGCTGGACGCACGATTTCCCCATCACCGCCGGGTTCGCGCAACAGCTCGGCCTGCCGGTCAGGACGCAGATGCCGCGGCTGGTCTACGAGCTGATGGACCTCTACCCGCAGTCGACCACGCAACGGCCTTCGGTGATCTACATCCCGCTCAAGCGCACCGACGGCAAGACCGAAGCGACCCCGGCCGCGCCGACGAAGATGGGAACCAGGGGAGAGTAGGCCGGGTAAAGCAGGACGGCGCCATAGTAAGCACCGTGCAACGATCGTCCGGCGCGACACTCAGCGTCGCGCGTTTTCCGGCTTCTCGAGGTACGGCGGCGAATAGATCACGAGGATCCTTGCCTTGTCGCTGGTGACGGTGACCTTGTGCATCTCGTTCACCGGGAAGAAGCACATCTCGCCGGGGGCCAGCTCGAATTTCTCGCCGCCGATCTCGATGTCGGCGCGGCCCTCGAGCATGTAGCAGGCCTGCTCGATGCCCGGGTGCGCGTGCGGCAGCGCGCCCTTGCCCTTTTCCACCTCGCCTACCAGCACCTCGAGCTGCTTCGCACCCACCGTCTCAGGCGCAATCAGCCGGTAGTTGCTGGTGCCGACGTGGTTGGCCGGGTGGTAGGGCTTCACGTCGGATTGCTTTACGTGGTACTTGCTCATGCCGCTTCTCCTCAGTCCTTCTTCTTCGCGTAGCTGACCCCCAGCCCCGCCCGCGCGTCCTGCTGGATGCCGTATTGGGGGATCGGGTAGCGCAGGCCGTTCTTGGCGAGTGCTTCCATGCCGGCGATCGCCTTGGGCAGGTATTCGGGTGGCAGGGCCATCAGCAACTCGTCGTCCAGCACGCCGCCGTAGCGCCGCTCGGCAAAGCACGGCAGCGACAGGCTCGGCGTGCGCGTCTTGAGAGCGCGGCCCCACGAATCGGCGCAGGACGATTCGCCGACCACGCCCCAGTCGAAATTCTTGTACCCGGACCACTGCAGCCCATTAATGAAAATGATCATCTGGCCGGGTGTCGCGTAGAAGAGGCAGATGTCGGGTGGGTTCAGTCGGCCCGAGGTGAGCGGCGAGACCGCCATCGCCTGGTACTTGCCCGAAGGGACGACGTGCATCGCCGCCTGGTGGTTCGCCGCGTCGGCGGGCGTCGCGTACCAGACGCCGGTATAGCGCTTGCCCGAGCGCCATTCTTCGTCCTGCGGATGCAGGCCGATCACCGCGCCGCACTGGTCTCCGACAAGATCGGCGCGCGTGATGCCGACGGTCCACCCCAACCGCGCGCCCTGCGCGACGATCTGGTCGGTCGTGTGGATCGAGGCCGGCCGCCGGATGCGCGGGATCGCCTCCATCTCCGCCACCGTCTCGAACAGCTTCATGCCGAACGGGTTGGTGCGCAGCCGCAACAGCCGGTTCAGGCTGTCGACGATCTCGTGCCAATTAAATGGTGTCGGAGTCGAATTTCCGCCGGGGGCCAGGCTCGAATTTCCGCTCATAGGATCAGTCCTCGACGACGCTCATGGAAATTCGAACCTGGCCCCAATTAATCGACTCCGACACCATTTGTTCAAGCGAGGCCGGCTTTCTGCCGCTTGGCGGCGATGCGCTGCCTGTTCTTCTCGGTGTCGACGATGAAGCGCACATGGGTGCCGCGGCCGCATTCCTCGAACTGGTCGCGGGCGACGACTTCGAAGGTCACGCGGCGGCGGTCGACTTCGATGATCTTCGCCTCGATCGTCACTTTCATGCCGAGCGGCGTCGCCGCGAGGTGGTCGATCCTCACCTGCGCACCGACCGAGTCCTCGCCCGGGTCCAGGTGCCGCAGCAACAGGTCGCGGCAGGTGTATTCCATGTCGTTGATCATCTCCGGCGTGGCGTAGACCGCATTTGCCGGGCCCATGAAGCCGATGCAGCGGCTCTCGTCGATATCGATCTGCTTGGCGATCGTGTCGCCCGGAACAAGGGTCGTCTTCATGGCGCCATGAATAAATGGTGTCGGAGTCGATTTTCTGCATATCCGAACGCCGTAAGACATGGCGAAAAAATCGACTCCGACACCATTTATGCTCAGCCTTTCAGTAGCGAATCGATCAGCGATGGCGATTCGGGCTGTAGTGCGGTGGCGAGGTCCACCGCCTCCTCGCCCGGCACGCGCACGCGGGTGAAGGTGTGGCCTTCGTACTTGAGCGGCCGCGTGGCGTCGAGGCCCATCTTGGCGCTCATGCCGTCCACGCGGCCCGACAGCGTGGTAGACGGGTCGAGCGGCGAGCCCTGCGCGCCGGCGACGACGACGAGGTCGCGGTCGGCCTGGAAGCGGGTCGCCACTGCCCACTCGACTTCGGTCGGGTTGTGCACATCCACGTCGTCGTCGACCACGATCACCTGCTTCAGGTCGAAATGCGCGCCGAAGGCCGCCATGATCACGTTCTTGGCCTCGGACTCGCGGCGCTTTTTCATCTTGACGTACAGGTGGTAGCGGCAGGTGCCGCCGCGCGACAGGTGCGCGTCGAGCACATTCGGGAAACTGCGCTGCAGGAGGCCGAGGATCGTCGCCTCGCGCGGGATCGCGCCGAGCATCAGGTGCTCCATCTCCGCCGGCACGATGGTGTGCCAGACCGGGTTGCGGCGGTGCGTGACGCGGTCGACCTCGATCACCTGGTTCTGCCCGGCCGGGCTGTAGGTGCGCGGGAATTCGCCGAACGGGCCTTCGAGCTCCCGCACGTTAGGGAGCACACGCGCCTCGATCACGATCTCGGCCTGCGCCGGCACGCGGATCTCGCTGCCGGCGCACTTGACGACTTCGAGCGGCGCGCCGTGCAGGGATCCCGCGATCTCCAGCTCGTCCTGGTCGATCGGCACCACCGCCTGCGAAGCGAGCAATGTGAGCGGATCGGCGCCGATCACGATCGCGATCGGCAGCGCCTCGCCTTTTTCTTCCGCCATCGTGTGGAAAGCCGACAGGTGCCGCGGCAGGATCAGCGCCTGCAGCCGCCTGCCGTCCTTGACCTGGATGCGCTGGATCGAGACGTTCTGCGCGCCGGTCTTCGGGTTGCGCGCAACGATGACGCCCGCGGTGATGTACTGCGCGCTGTCGTGCTCGTTGTGGCGTGGGATCGGGAAGAGCTTGAGGAGGTCGGGCTTCTCGACCGTGACCTCGCGCACCGGCGCACGCTCGGCCGGGATCTCGACCCACTTGGTCGGCTTGTCGGACGCATCGCGAAAGGCCGCCAGCAACTCCGACTCCTGCGCGCCCATCGCCTCGGCGATCCACGCGCGCGCAGCCACGTAGCCCGAGACAACCGACACCGAGTGCCCCTTGGGTTTTGGAAAGAGCACTGCCTTTTCGCCGTCCAGCTTCTTGGCGATCGCGGCGATCTCGTATTCGAGGGACACGCCCTCCTTCGCCACCGCAAGCCTGCCGGTCTCGCCCAGGTGCTTCAGCCACCCGCGCAGGCTGCGCGCGTAAAGCGGCGATACGCGCGCCTTTTGCCCGGCCACGTTCAGGCGTCCCTTGTGCCTGCGCGGATCACGGCGCCTTGAACCCGGCGCGTTCCACCGCCCGCTTCAGCTCGGGCAGGTTGGTCCTGGCCGGATCGAACTCCACCGCCGCCTTCGCCTGCTCGAGCGAGACATCGACGCTCGAGACGCCGGCCACGCCGGTCAGCATGCGGGTCACGCTCTTGACGCATCCGCCGCAATCCATGCCTTCGACCTTGAATTCGACTTTTTCCATGTTCGTTCCTCTAGGCCGGGCGTTTCCAGCGATTGAGCAGCAGCGCGTTAGACACCACCGACACCGAGCTCATCGCCATCGCCGCGCCTGCGATCACCGGGTTCAGCATTCCCAGCGCCGCGAGCGGAATGCCCAGCACGTTGTAAATGAAAGCGAAAAACAGATTCTGCCGTATCTTGCCCAGGGTTGCGCGCGAAAGCGCGATCGCATCCGCGATTCCGGCCAGGTCGTTTCGCATCAGCGTGACGTCGGCGGTCTCGATCGCCACGCCGGTGCCGCCGGCCAGCGCAAAGCTGACGTCGGCTTTGGCCAGCGCCGGCGCGTCGTTGATGCCGTCGCCGGCCATCGCGACTTTCCGGCCGGGGGCGCCACCCTCGCCTCGCAGGCGATCGATCTCATGCGCCTTGCCGGAAGGCAGGATGCCTGACTTCCACGCGGTGATGCCGAGCTTCCCGGCCACCGCCGCCACGGTGGCTTCGTTGTCACCGGAGACGACAATCAGCTCGATGCCCATCGCCTGGAGGCGCTGCACGGCCGCGGCCGAGGATTCACGAACCTCGTCGGCAAGCGCGATCCAGCCCAGCAGCCGGCCGGCGGAAATAGGATCCTGACACCATTTTTGGGCGATGCCGACTACGGTTTGGCCGGTGCTGCGCAGACGCGCAGGCGTCGATGCGTCGAATTCGACGCCCGATTCGCGCAGGTATTCAGGGGAGCCGAGAAGGGCCGTGGCGCCCTCGATTTCAGCGCTGACGCCGCGCCCGCCGTGCGCCTCGAACGCCTTCGACGCGAACGGAGCAGCCGTTCC
Source organism: uncultured Bordetella sp. (assembly GCA_964599095.1). Lineage (GTDB taxonomy): Bacteria > Pseudomonadota > Gammaproteobacteria > Burkholderiales > SG8-39 > SZAS-79. The sequence goes on along the minus strand of CAZREB010000007.1, from coordinate 97,609 downwards.
TGCCCGCTTCACGATTGCACGCGCCAGCGGATGCTCCGAATGCGATTCGAGCGTCAGCGCGACGCGCAAGAGGTCGGCCTCGCCTACTCCCTCCGCAGGGATGACTTCGGTGACCGCCGGTTCGCCGCGCGTCAGCGTACCGGTCTTGTCGAGCACCAGCACCGAGATCTTCTCCGCTGCTTCGAGCGCCTCGGCGTTGCGGATCAGGATGCCCTCGCGCGCCGCCCGGCCCACCCCTACCATCAGCGCCGCCGGCGTCGCCAGCCCGAGCGCGCACGGGCACGCGATCACGAGCACCGCAACCGCTGGTACCAGTGCGCTTTCGAACGTGCCTGTCATTCCCCACCACGCCGCCAGCGTGACCGCGCTGATCGCCATCACCGCCGGCACGAACACCGCCGCCACCTGGTCGACCAGCTTCTGCACCGGCGGCTTGGACCCCTGCGCGGCGGCCACGAGGCGGATGATGCCCGAGAGCAGCGTGTCGCGTCCCACGCCCGTGGCCACGCACTTGAGCGACCTCGAGCCGTTGATCGTGCCGGCGTACACCTTGCTGTGCGGGTGCTTTTCCACCGGCAGGCTTTCGCCGGTCAGCATCGATTCATTGACCGACGAGTCGCCCTCGACGACACGCCCGTCGAGCGCGATCACGTCGCCCGGACGGACCACGAACGCGTCGCCGGGGTTCAGCGACCCGATGCCGACTTCGACGACCCGCCCGTCCTTCTCGACCCACGCAGTGGCCGGCTGCAGCCGCACCAGCGACTCGAGCGCCCGTGCGGTGCGCGCCTTTGCGCGCGCTTCGAGGAACTTGCCGAGCAGCACCAGCGTGACGACCGCAGCCGAAGCCTCGAAATACAGGTGGCCCGGCGCGCCGAAGAGGAGCACCGCCGCCGAAAGGAAGTACGCAGCGCTGGTCCCGAGTGCGACCAGCACGTCCATGTTCGCGCTGCCGCTCGCCAGGCTCTTCCAGGCGCCTGCGTAAAAGCGCCAGCCGGACCAGAACTGCACCGGCGTCGCGAGCGCGAACTGCAGCCATCCCGGCAGGAGTCCGTGGCGGCCGCTCGCCATCGCGGCCATCTCGGCGAGAAAAGGCGCAGTCAGGACCGCCGCGACCAGGAACTCCCGGAACGCCTTGCGGTGGGCCGCCGAGTGGTCGCGGATTTCGCCTTCCTGCGCGACGCGGGCGTCGTAACCCGTGTCGCGCACCGTGGCGATCAGCTTGCCGACATCGGCCCTGGCCGGCTCGAAGCGGACCGTCGCGCGGTCGGTGGCGAGGTTGACGCTGGCCTCTACCCCCTCGAGCTTGTTGAGGTTGGTTTCGATCCGCGCCGCGCAGGCCGCGCAGGTCATGCCCTCGAGGTCGAGTTCGACATATCCCTGCGGCGCGGCCGCGGCCATGGCGCTACTTCACCAGCAGGACCGGCACCTTGGCGTTGTGGAGAACCTTGGTGGCGACCGAGCCCATCATCAGGCCCGCGGCGGCGCCGAGGCCGCGCGTGCCCATGCATATGAGGTCGACCCTGGCGTCGGCCGAGTACTTGCAGATCGTCTCGGCGATCGGGCCGACCAGGATCTCGTCCTTGTGCGGGATGCCGGCCTTGTCGAGCAGCTTTTGCGCCTTGGCCAGGTTCTGCCCGCCCTCTTCCCGGTAATACTTGTCGAGCATCTTCTTCGAGGGGCCGCCGAACCCGCCGACCTTCGGCACCGGCAAGTGCACCGTTAGCAGGTGCACGGTAGGCACCTCCCTGAACCAGCTGATGTGGGTGATCAGGCTGGACACGGCCTCAAGGGCGCATTTCGAGCCGTCTACCGCCAGGAGGATGTTCATTTTTGCGGGCCTCTAGGTTATTTTCTGCAATCGCGCATTTTACGATAGGGGCGGACCGGCCAAGGGCCCTTGATCCACGTCAACCCCGGCGCGGCACCCGGCGCTAAGCTGGGATCCGACCGGCCGCCGCGCGCGGCGGCCCCCGTAAACCAGAACAGGACATCCTCATGTCGCACTATCACGCCGTAGTCTGGATGGATCATGCCGAAGCCCACGTGCTGCAGTTCACGCCGGACCAGGTCGAGAACACCGTCGTCCACGCCAAGGGCAAGAACCGCAAGGTCCATCATCATCGCGGCACGCTCGGGAGCGGCAAGGCGCCGGAGGACCTCGAGTATTTCAGTCGCGTGGTCAAGTCGCTGGCCGGAGCCGAGCAGATCCTGCTGACCGGGCCGGCCAACGAGAAGAAGGAATTCAAGAAATACCTCGACGCGCACGTCAAACCGATGGCGGCGAAGATCGTCGCGGTCCGGACCTCGGACCACCCGACCGACGGCGAGCTCCTCAAGCAGGCGCGCAAGTTCTTCGTGGTCACCGGCCGGATGCGCGTCACCCGGTAGCGCCCGGGCGCCACCCGCCGGTGCCGGGGGATTGACTTGCGTCAATCGCACCGGCCGCCCCGGGGGTAGGATTGAAGCAGTGCAGCCCCTCAACAGGAGAAAGACCATGTACAAGCACATCCTCGTAGCCACCGACGGGTCCAAGCTCTCGCTCAAGGCGGTCAGGACGGCCGTCAACCTCGCTGCCGCCGTCGGCGCCCGGGTCTCCGGCGTGTACGTGATGCCCGAATACGTCCCGCCGGTGTACGGCGAGGCGGCGATGTACCTGCCCGAGATGTCGCCGAAGCGTTTCAAGGAAGCCGTCGAGAAGGACGCCAAGGCGGCCCTCGCGGTAGCGGCCAAGGCGGCCGACGAGGCGGATCTGTCCTTCACCTCGGTCAAGACGACCGACCCGCAGCCCTGGAGCGCGATCATCAAGGTCGCGAGATCGAGGAAGTGCGACCTGATCGTGATGGCCTCGCACGGCCGGCGCGGCCTGTCGGGCCTGCTGCTGGGCAGCGAAACCACCAAGGTGCTGACGCATTCCAAGGTGCCCGTACTGGTAGTGAGGTGATCGCCGTGCACATGCGCTACCTCACCATCGAGCAGCGCGAGACGCTGCAGGCGATCCTGACCGCGCGTGCCGACATGCTCCGCGCCGAGATCGAAGAGGCGCTGAAGCGCCGGAGCGACGACGGGATCTCGCTGCCCAGGCACAGCGAGGAGACCGACGACGACGCGATCGTCGACCTGGAGTCCTCGCTCGACGTCGCCCAGCTGTCGCGCGAAACCGAGGAACTGAAGGCGATCGAGCACGCGCTGAGCCGCCTGCATGCACCGGAATACGGCCAATGCTCGGTCTGCGGCGCCGACATCCCGTTCACCCGCCTGCAGGCCAATCCGGCGGCATTGCGCTGCGTCGGCTGCCAGGCCGAGTTCGAGCGTTCGCGCGGCGAGACTTCCCATCGAGCCATCTGACGGGGCCGCCATGTCCGATTCGATCGCGTACTGGCACACCGAGCATTCGAATTTCGCCCACCTGCTCGACGTGTTCGAGAGGAGCCTCGCGGCGTTCGGCGCGGATGCGCCGCCGGACTACGAGTTGATGCTCGACATCGTCGAATACCTGCGGCATTTCCCCGACCGCTACCACCATCCGCGCGAAGACGCGGCCTTTGCGCACCTGGAAAAGCACGCCCCGAAGCTCGCCCCCGTGCTGGCCCGCCTGCGGACCGAACATCACCTGATCGCGCAGGCCGGCGACAGGCTGCGGGCCATGCTCGCCGCGGCCGCGGAAGATGCCTTGGTGTCGCGCCAGGAGATCGAGAAGACCGCGCACGACTACCTGGCGGCGTACCGGCAGCACATCGCGGACGAGGAAACGGGCGTCATGCCGCAGGCCGGCGCCCTCCTGAGCGAGGCCGACTGGGCGGATGTCGCGCGCGCCGTCCCCTCCGGGATCGACCCGTTGTTCGGCGCCAAGGCCGACGAGGCCTATCGCGAGCTTCGTCGCAAGATCGCGCTGGAGTCCGGCTAGCGCCGCACCCGGCCGGCGCGCAGCTGCGCCGGCGAGGACCCGGGCCAGCGCAGCCTGCCTAGTGCGACATCAGCACCGGCAGCGTCATCGCATCGAGCAGCGTGCGCGTCGCGCCGCCGAGCGCGAGTTCCCTGATCCTCGAGTGGCCGTAGGCGCCCATCACGAGGAGGTCGGCGCCGCAATCCGCCGCCTCCGACAAGATCAGCTCGCCGATTCCGACGTCGTGGTTGACGCGTGCGACCGCCGAGACCTTGATGCCGTGCCGTGCGAGATGCAGTCCGATGTCCGCCCCGGGCTCTTCGCCATGCCGGCGGCCCGGGTTGAACACTGCCACGCGTACCCATTGGGCACGGCTGAGGAAAGGATGGCTGTCGGCCACCGCCCGCGCGGATTCCCGGCCGGCGTCCCAGGCGACTAGGACCTTCTTGCCGACCACCGGGAAAGCCCCGGCATAAGGCACGAACAGCACCGGCCGCCCGGTGAGCAGGGTGAGCGAATCGCGCATCCGGTGCGCTTCGCCGTTCCAGTCCTCGCCGGGAACCGGCTGCGAGGCGATCACCAGGTCGGCGTAGCGGGCGCTCAGCACCATCGCGTCGAGCGGATCCTGCCGGGCGACCCGCCACTCGATCGTGCGATGCCCGAAGCGCGCCGCAGTCGACTCGAAAGCCGCGCGCGCCTCGTTCTCCAGGCGCTCGACGGCGGCCTTCTGGCTCGCCAGCATCAACTCGGCGGACGGTCCGGCCTCGGCCAGCACATGCGCGGGCAGGTAGACCGGGCGGACCGTGTGCAGCCCGACCAGGTGCGCCTGCATGTCGCGCGCGAGCGCAAAGGCCACTTCGAACAACTCCGGGCGCCAATCGCGCTCGACCAGAAGGACGATCGTCTTGTAGTCCATGGGGGCCTCCGTGCTTTGGTTCCTGTCCCGGGTTCAATGCTAGGCTGTCGCCCCCGGGCCTGCTTGACGTGGATCAACGGCATCGCCGGCCGAACCGACAGAATTGCGCATGAACCTGCCTGGCCGCCTCCCGGTACGGAGCACAGCGGCGCTCGTTGCGGCGCTGCTGCTCCTCGCCACGCCGCCCGGCTCGACCCAGCCGCGCGTCTTCACCGTCCCGGCCGGCGAGCCTGCGCTGACCGCGACCGCTTTGCCTTTCGATGCGCTGCCCGACACGCATGTCGGCCACGGCTCGAACGACATCGTCGATGCGTGGCTTGCGGAACCGACCGAGCGCTATCGGCACGGCATCCTCGGCGACTACATCGAGGCGGGGGCGCTGCGCGTGCGTACGCGCTCCGGCGTGATCCTGACCTATCGCCTGCCGGGAACCTCGGTCTTCGAAGACCTGTACCCGCGTGTGCACGATATCGACAACGATGGGCACGACGAGGTGCTCCTGGTCCACTCGCGGCAATACGCCGGCTCCAGCGTCATGGCGCTGGGCATCCGCGACGGCTCACTGGTGCCGGTCGCCGAGACCGAACCGATCGGCGAACCCAACCGCTGGGTGAACCCGGTCGGCGTCGCCGACGTCAACGGCGACGGGCGGCTCGAGCTGCTGGTGGTCCTGACCCCGCATATCGGCGGGACGCTGGTGGCCTACCGGCGGGAGGGCTCGGTATTCAGGATGAGGCAATGGATCGGCGGCGTGTCGAACCACGTGATCGGCTCCCGGGCGATGCGCCTGGGCGCCTTCATCGACATCAATGCGGACGGCATCCCGGAAGTGATCGTCCCGTCGGCCGACCGGATGCACCTGCGCGCGATCAGCTTTTTTTCCGGCACCCCGGTAGATATCGCACGCATCTCGCTCCCCTCGCCCGTCGTCGGGGATTTCGAATTCCACCCGCCCTACACGCTGATCGTCCCGCTGGAGGACGGCCGCCGGGTCCGGGTCGTGTGGCGCTGACGCGCCGGCAGGTACTCACGGCAGCCGGTAGATGTAGCTCGCCCCAAGGTAGCTTACGCGCTGCGTCGGGTTCAACCCGATCGTGGTGCCGTCCGAGTAGAGGAATGGAATGCCGTTGTTGGTCCAGGTCCACTCGGTCAGCTTGGCCACCTGGTGCAGCAGGTCGAGCCGGACCGAGGCGCTTTTGTCGATCATGTAGTTGCCGAAGAAGTTGAGGCGCGTCTGGCGATACACGACGTCGGGCAGCCCGCCGGACGCGTTCAGGAAGGCGATGTTCGCGGCGCTCGCGGCCACATCCAGGCCCTGGTCGTAGATATTGCGGTCGTTCATGTAGGAGGCATTCGCGCCGACCGTCCAGCGGTTGGTCGGCTTACCCTGCACCCCGAGGCCGAGGGTGGTGTTCAGGTTCTTCAGGCCCATCGTGTAGCCGGTCGAATGGTCGATTTCCGAGGTCTGCCGGCCGCGCGACGCGTAACCGTTGACTTTCCATTTCTCCGACAGGGCCCACGCGGCATCGAGGCTGTAGAGCCGGGCGCCGCCGTTGGTGAGCCCCTTGGAACCGGGCTCGAAGTACTTGTCCGAAGCGGTCTCGACCGCGAACTGCAATGACAGCTGCTCCGTAGCCTGCCAATCCGCCAGCGCCTTGACCTTGTCACGCGTGCGATCGGTGAAGATTGCCGGGAACCCGGCCGTGCGGCTGAAGATCGCATCGTTGGACATCGGCGTGACCCCGGTGGCCGGCAGCGTATTCGGCTTCAACCACACCGATCCGTCACGCCGGCTGTGGCCGTAGGAGATCGCACCGCTCACGTCCTCGGACATCGCGCGGCGAAGCTCGACGCGCGTGCCGCCCTCCCACACCTTCTGGCGCAGCGCGGTCACGCCGCCGACGCTGTCGGGCAGGCCGAACTGGCCGCGGTCCGAAGTGTCGTAGTCGAACCCGAGCGTGCCCCGCATCGCGTACGGGAGCTGGTAGCTGCCCTCTAGCTTGGCCGAGATCCGCTTCAGGTTGCTCTGCGTGTTCGCGAAACGGTTGGTGCCCTCGATGTTGTACAAGGCGTCCGGCGTCTTGTCGTTGCGGTCTTCGTAGCGCAGGTTGGCGAGCACCGACAGCTTGGGCATCGGCCGCGAGGTCAGGCCCACCTGCGCCAGGTTCGTGTCCATTTTCCCGGCGAGATTGCTGGTCGGCGCGCCGGTGAAGCCCATGCTGGCGAAGTCCTTGTCCTGCGTCGCGCGGGTGTAGGCGTACTTGAACGTGGCGCGCGTCGTATTGGTGAACGAATACGTGCCGGAGGCATACAGCTGGTGCGCCTGGTTGTCCGGCGGCAGCGCCATCGGCAGTTGCAGGATGCCGCGGATGCCGTTGAACGACGTCATGCCTGCGCCGGCCGGTGTTGCAAGTGCGGTGGCAACGCCCAGCGGGTTGTAAAGCGTGCCCGGCACGCTCGGCGTCATGTTGCCGAACGAGTTGGTGTAGAACGAACCGTAGTAGCCGCCGGTCAGCGTGAACTTCTCGCCGGTGTAGTTGAGCTTCGCCTCGAGCTGCCGGATCGTCGAATTGACCGGTTCGGGCAGCATCAGCAGCGCGTACTGGCTGTTCGGCGCGGCTGCGCAGCCGACCTGCGAAGTATTCGTCGGCAGCGGCGCCGCGGTCGAGGTACAGGTGAACCCCCGGCCCCACAGTCGCGAGCCGCTCTTGTCCTCGTTCTTGAACGAAATCTCGAGCTGTAGATCCTTGGTGATCCACTTGTCGCCGCTGAAGCCGAGCGCGGTGCGCTTCATCTCCAGGTTCACGTCCGAGCCGGCGCCGGGCGCGATCAGGCCGACCGACGGCGTCGTGGTGCCGATGCCGGTGACGCCGGTGTTGATCGTGCGGGGGTCGTGCCTGACGATCTGGTTGTAGTCGGCGCTGAACTTCCAGTCGCCCTGCTTGTTGATCGTGATGCCCATCTCGGGCGTGTCGAGGCCGAGGTTGCGGCCGCGCAGGATCGTCCAGGTGCCGGTTTCGTCGTTGCGGCGCACCCAGTCGAAGTCGAGCAGCAGGTTGGTGTCGTGCTTGCGCAGGCCGTTGTACTGGCCGAACAGCGAGCGATCGCGCTGGTTGCCGGTGACGATTCCCGCGCCTACGCTGACGGCGCCTCCGTCGGGGCGGGTCAGGGCCGCGACATCTTCATCCTCCGCGGCGAGTGCGGGAGCGCTTGAAATCAACGCCGCGATCACGACGCCGAGCGGCAGGGAGGCAAGGCACTTGTTTGTGGTTTGCATGACAGTCCCCCTTTTTTTCACCGGAAGAAGTACTGCGGCGTCGGGTTGGTCGGCGTCGGGTTGTTGGTGCCGTGGACCTGCGTATGGCAGTTGGCGCAGCCGCGGGCCTGGGTGTAGTTGATCCCGTTCTTGCCGCTGGTCGTGGCATTGAGGACCCCGGACTGGCCCGGCTGCCCGCGCAGTTGCGCCACCTGGCCGCCGTGCGGCGTGTGGCACTGGTGGCACAGGAACGGCGGCCGGACCTTGAGCATGCTCTCGGCCACCGTGCCGTGCGGGTTGTGGCAGTTGCCGCAGTCCTCGTTGACCGGCTCATGCGGGTGCACGAACGGCCCGCGCTTTTCCATGTGGCAGGTGTAGCAGGTGTCGTTGACACTGTCGCGTTTCATCAGCTTGGGTCCGACCGAGCCATGCGCGTTGTGGCAGTCGGAACACCCCATCTTGCCTTCCGGAATCGGGTGGTGCGAAGGCTTGCTGATCTGCGTGCGCTGCTCCTTGTGGCAGGTGAAGCAGACTTCGGGCTGGGTGCGCTTGTCGCGAACCTTGTCGTGCTGCGCATGCACCTGGTGGCAGGACGTGCAGGCCACGTCGCGTGCCTGGTGGGTGCTGCCCATCCAGTGCGAACGGACCGCATCGCGCTTGTGGCACGACATGCAGGCCTCGTTGCGCTCGGTGGGCGGCGTCTTGGAGTGCTTGCCGAATGTGCGGTCCGGGCCGGGGCGCTCCTTCGCGTTCGCCGGCTTGTTGACGTGCGTTTCGCTCTCTCCGTGGCAGCTCGTGCACGTCGGGGTGCGACCGTCGGCCCGGGTCCCGTGCCTGGTCTTGCCGATGGCCATCAAGCCGGGATCGTCGTTCGCGTCGTGGCACTTGGTGCATTTCGCGTCGCCGTTCAGCACGAGATCCCTGCTGCCTGCGGCGGATGCGGTCTGCATCGCGGGTTGTGCCAGGGCAGGAATGGCGAGCGCCACCCCGAGGCCGAGCGCCGCTGCGCGCAGCATCCCCAGCCACCTTTGTTGGTCTTGTTTCATCGATGAACTCTCCCGGTCATCGTTACCGCGGCGGCGTGCTCACCCACCCGGGCCTCACGCCTGTCCGCCCCCTGCCGCTTCTTCAGCTCCGTCTACTGCGTCGACCTTCCCAGCTTGAGTTTCTCCTTCAATTCCTTCGGTCCGGGCCCGCTCGGCTCGGAGTGCGCGATCCCGAAATGGCATTCGATGCAGGTCAGGCCCTCGGCCTTGGCTTTCGCGTGCCGCGCCTGCGCCTTCTCGGACTGCTTCTCGGGATCCATCTTCGAGGCGTTGTGGCAGTTGCGGCACTCGACCGAGTCGGTGGTGAGCATCCTCGTCCACACGTGCTCGGCGAGTTTCGGCCGTTCGGCCTCGAACTTTTCCTTGGTGTCGATCACGCCGGTGAAGTGGCCCCACAGCTCGAAGCTCGCGGCCATCTTGCGTTTGATCAGCGCGCCGGGCTGGCGCGGCACATGGCAGTCCGGGCAGATCGCGCGTACGCCGGTGCGGTTGCGGTCGTGGATGGTGTCCTTGTACTCGGCCGCGACGTTGACTTTCATTTCGTGGCAGCCGACGCAGAATTCCTCGGTGTTGGTCCACGCGAGGCCGGCAGCCCCGCCCACTACGAGGATCGCGCCCACGATGACGAGAAACAGCCCGACACCGGCAACTCGCGCGACGATACCGACCAGCGACCGGCCGTCGCCGCGGATTGCCTGCCAGATCTTCTTCAGCACCTCATTCTCCCCTGGGTCGGTGCCTTCAGCCCCGGATCAGCGCGAGAGAATCCACGCGATCAGGTTGCGGATTTCAGCCTCGTTCTTGGTCTTGGGCGACTCGTGCAACTCCTCTTTGCCGTCGACCTTGATCTTCGGGTTGGTCGTCAAATGCGTGAAGAGCGTCTTCTCGGCATCGGGCTTGCCTTTCAGCTTGCCGGCCGTCTCTTTGAATGACGGGCCGTCCTTTTTGGCCGATACCGCATGGCACTTGAAGCAGCCGCTCTTCTTGGCGAGCGCCTCGGCCGCCGAGGCATCGACATCGGCGGCGTGTGCCGCGAAGGAAACCGACGCGATTGCGAATGCAGCCACCCACAGGCATGCGGTCCGGATCTGGTTGGTCTTCACTTGGGTCCCCTGAGATTTCTTATGAAGCATTCATTGGTGCATGCAATTGGGCGCTCAGGCGCCTGCGACCGTCAATTCTGGTGTCTGGCCCGGCGCGTGGATCCGCAGCGCCTGGCTGAACGCGACAGCCCAGCCGCCGGCATGGATCCGCTCAGGTTGCTGCAGCCCGCGCCCGGCCAGGTCGATCGCGATCGAGGCCCAGCGCCTTTGCGCATCGCCACGGCCGTGGTCGATGGACAACAGGATTAATCTTCCCGACGCATCCGCGCCGATCACGACGAGGATCGTGCCGACCCCGACCGACGCGTCCGGAGCGATCGTTTCGGCCCAGACTTCGACGACGTCGTCGGCCCGGGCAATCCGCCATTCGCGGCAGTCGTCCATCCACCCCACTCGTGCCGATTCCGGCACCGCGCCCGCAAGGTGGGCGGCACGCAAGCCAAGCAATGCGACCAGCACCTGGTTGAGGTCGCCGGTCCAGACGCCGTACAGGTAGCGCCAGACCGATTCCCGTGTGGCCGGACGGGTGCGCCGCAGGTACCGCGGCACGATCGCCGACCGGAAGATCGCAACTTCACCGGTGCGGCTGCGGACCTTGGGCACCCTGACGGCGATCGGGCCGATCCCTGTTTCGATCTGCCGCACAGGCTGGTAGCCGTTGCGCACTACCGCATCGCGCCCGAACTCGTCTTGCATCTTGCTGAAGCCTTCGAGGTAGCGTTCGCACTCGGCGGCGAGGATCCGGGCAAACAGCGACTGTGCCGATTCGCGCAGGAGCGTGCCCAGTTGCCCGGTCACTCCCCTCGCCTCCCCTGGTCTCAGATGGTTTTTCACTGGCTTCTCCAGACTGGACCGGCCGATTGGCCGAACCTCGAATCCAGAGTGCACCGGCGCGGCTTTCGCGTTTTGATACAGATCAACGGCATTGCACCATCGGCCCCGCGTCCTCCCGATTTGACTTGCGTCAAGTTGCGCCGGACGATACGGCGCATCTTCAGGCGTTCATGAACCGGAGTTCGACTTGAGCCGCACACTGGCGATACCGGCGTACTTGCAGCAGGCCTACTGGTGGGCCTACATCCACCCGAACGCGGTCAGCCTGTTCGAGCGGCAGTGGCTGGTGAACCTGATCCTGTGGGGCAACTTCTCGCGGCTGCGCGACGCCGCGCTCGACGAACTCGGCGCCACGCTGCCAGGTCGCACGCTGCAGGTCGCCTGCGTCTATGGCGACTTCACCACCCATCTTGCCAACAGAGTCACCGACGGCGGGCAGATCGACGTGATCGACGTGCTGCCGATCCAGCTGGCCAACCTGCGCGGCAAGCTGCCGGCGGAGGCACGCGTCGAACTGCACCACCGCGACTCGACCGACCTCGGCTTCGAGGACGCGAGCTATGACCGGGCCATCGTGTTCTTCCTGCTGCACGAGCAGCCCGAGGCGGTGCGCCGGCAGACGGTGAGCGAAGCGTTGCGCGTGATCAAGCCCGGCGGGCGACTGGTGATCGTCGACTACCACCGGCCTTCGCGCGGGCACCCGCATCGTTACCTGTTCCGCCCCATCCTCGACAGGCTGGAGCCGTTTGCGCTCGACCTGTGGGAGAACGAGATCAGCTCCTGGTTCCCGGAAGGGTTCATGCCGCAGGCGCTGCACAAGGAAACCTACTACGGGGGCCTGTACCAGAAAGTCGTGGTCACAGTGTAGAAACGGATGGAGGTCTTCAAGGCAGATCTGGCAATCGTGGGCGGCGGGGGCGGCGGCCTGCGCGCGGCGATTGCGGCCGCCGAACTGGACCCGAAGCAGGCGATTGCGCTGGTATCGAAGGTTTACCCGATGCGCAGCCACACCGTCGCGGCCGAAGGCGGGTCGGCCGCAGTAACGCAAGCGCACGACAGCCTGGAGCACCACTTCAACGACACGGTGCACGGGGGCGACTGGCTGTGCGAGCAGGACGTGGTCGAGTACTTCGTGTCGAAGTCGCACGAGGAGATGGTCCGGATGGAGCACTGGGGCTGCCCGTGGAGCCGCAGGCCCGATGGGCACGTGAACGTGCGCGCGTTCGGCGGGATGAAGATCGAGCGTACCTGGTTCGCGGCCGACCGCACCGGGTTTCACATGCTGCACACCCTGTTCCAGACGTCGATCAAGTACCCGTCGATCAAGCGGTTCGACGAGCACTTCTGCTGCGACCTCGTGGTCGAGGACGGCCGCTGCCAGGGCGTGGTGGTCATCGACGTGGCCACCGGCGAATTCAAGCTGATCGAGGCGCGCGCGGTGATCATCGCCACCGGCGGTGCCGGACGCGTGTTCCGCGAGAACACCAACGGCGGCATCGTGACCGGCGACGGCATGGCGCTCGCGTACCGGCACGGCGTGCCCTTGCGCGACATGGAATTCGTGCAGTACCACCCGACCTGCATGCCGGGCACCGGCCTTCTGTTCACCGAAGCCTGCCGCGGCGAAGGCGGCTTCCTCGTCAACAAGGACGGCTATCGCTACCTGCAGGACTATGGCCTCGGGCCGGCCGAGCCGACGCCGCGCAACAAGGCGATGGAGCTTGGCCCGCGCGACCGCCTGAGCCAGGCGTTCTGGCACGAAAAACAGAAAGGCCGCACGATCGACGGCCCGCACGGCGCGGTGGTGCACCTCGACCTGCGCCACCTCGGCGAGGCGAAGCTGCGCGAGCGCCTGCCGCAGATCTACGAACTGGCCGAGGAATATCTCGGCGTCGACCCGGCGAATGCGCCGATCCCGGTGCTGCCCGCGGTCCACTACACGATGGGCGGCATCGTGGCCGACGGGAAAACCGCGTCGACGCTGCCGGGCCTTTATTCGGTCGGCGAATGCTCGAGCGTCGGCATCCACGGCGCGAACCGGCTGGGCTCCAATTCGCTGGCCGAATTGTGCGTATTCGGCAAAGTGGCCGGCGAGGAAGCGACCCGCTTTGCGAAGACCGTCGGTTACGGCAATTCCTCGTTGCTCGGAAAGCAGGCGGTCGCCGCGAGCCTGCGCGCGCTCGACCTGGTGACCAGGACAGGCGGGACCCAGCGCATGGCCGACATTCGTACCGAAATGGCCCGCAGCATGGAAAACGGCTGCGGCATCTACCGGCTGGGCGCCGACATGCAGGCTACCTGCAACACGCTCGCGGACCTCAAGGCACGCTACGCGCGCCTCAAACTCGACGACACCTCGCGGGCCTGGAATACCGAATGGCTGATGGCGATCGAACTCGGCTACCAGCTCGACGTGGCCGAGGCGATGGCGCATTCGGCGTTGAACCGCAAGGAATCGCGCGGCTCGCACCAGCGCCTCGACGGGTACGAGCAGCGCGACGACGCGAACTTCCTCAAGCATTCCCTCGCCTATCATGTCCCGGACGGCGCGCCCCGGATTGCGTACGGCGACGTGAAGATCACCAGGTCGCAGCCCGGCACGCGTGCCTACGGCGCGGCCGGCGAGAAAGCCGAGGCCGACGAGAAGGCGCTGGAGGGCCGGCTGTGAAAGAAGTCGCGACCCGGATGATCGAGATCGAGGTCCTGCGCTACCGGCGCGAGACCGACACCGAGCCGGTCGTGCAGGCTTACGTGGTGCCGTTTACCGACGACATGTCGGTGCTGCAGGGCCTGCAGTACATCAAGGACTACCTCGACGGCACGCTGTCGTTTCGCTGGTCTTGCCGCATGGCGATCTGCGGAAGCTGCGGCATGATGATCGACGACAAGCCGAAACTCTCGTGCAAGACCTTCCTGCGCGATTACTACCCCGGCGGCGTCAAGGTCGAGGCGCTGGCGCACTTCCCGATCGAGCGCGACCTGATGGTGTCGGTCGAGCCCTTCGTGAAGAAGCTCGAAGGCATCCACCCCTACATCATCCCGAAGACGCCGCGCACGCTCGAAGAGGGCGAGTACCTGCAGACCCCGGCCGAGCTTGCGCGCTACGAGCAGTTCAGCGGGTGCATCAACTGCATGCTGTGCTACTCGGCCTGCCCGCAATACGGGCTCGACCCCGATTTCACCGGGCCCGGAGTGCTTGCGCTGCTGCATCGCTACAACGCCGATTCGCGCGACGGCGGGCAGGACAAGCGCATGGAAGTCGTGCATGCCGAAGACGGCGTCTGGGGCTGCACCGCGGTCGGCTATTGCTCCGAGGTCTGCCCCAAGGGCGTGGACCCGGCCAACGCGGTCAACCAGAACAAGACCGCGAGCGCGATCGACTTCTTCCTGCGCTTCCTCAAGCCCGCGGGAGGCAAGCCATGACACCGGCCAGGAACGCTGGCCCGTACGTCCGCTCGATGAAGAGCTGGTGGCGGCGCGACCCGTTCTTCGTGAACTACATGGTGCGCGAAGCGACCGCGGTGTTCGTGGCCGTCTACGCGCTGATCCTCATGGTGGGGCTGATACGGCTGGCGCAAGGCGAGGCGCAGTGGAATGGCTGGCTCGCGGCCCTGAAACACCCTGCCTCCATCGCTTTCCACGTCCTGACGCTGTTTGCATTCGTCGTGCACACGTGGAGCTGGTTCCGCATCATGCCCAAGACAATGCCGATCATTTTCGTCGGCGCGAACCGGGTGCCGCCGAACGTGATCACCGGCGCCGGTGTTGCCGCGGCCGTCGTTGCCTGTGCAGCCGTCTTCCTCCTGGCGAGGTGGATGCCGTGAAGAAGCGATCCATCGCCCCGATCCCGTGGTCGCTGTTCGGCGCCGGCGGCATGCTCTCGGCGCTCATCGGCCCCGCGCTCGTCTTCATCACCGGGATCGCAGCGCCGCTCGGCTTGCTGGTCGGCCAGGATGCGATGAGCTACTCGCGCATGGTGCACTTCGCCGGTCATTGGGCCGGCAAGGCCTTCCTGCTCGCCGTGGTGGCGCTCTTCCTCTTTCATGCGGTGCACAGGATCTTCCACAGCCTGCACGACCTCGGCGTGCGGACCGGGCCGCTGGCAGCGACCCTTTGCTACGGCGGCGCGCTGGCCGGATCGGCAGCGGCCCTCGTTGCGCTCTGCTCGCTCTAGGAATTCTGCTCAACCCAGCCCGAAACGCCGGATCAGCCACGTCTTGACGACCTGCGTGAGCAGCAGGTAACCGGCGAGGATCGCGGCGAGGGCCGCGAAATAGTCCGCCGGCAGCGGCGTGAATCCCAGCGCCGGCGCAAAGGGCGAGAAAGGCAGCCAGGCCCCGACGACGCAGATCCCCACCGTGGTCACGATCAGCGGCGTGCTCGCCCGGCTCTCGGCAAACGGCAGCCGGCCGGTGCGGATCACGTGCACCACCAGCGTCTGGGAAAGCAGCGACTCCACGAACCAGCCGGTCTGGAACAACGCCGCGTCCGACCACGCGTCGAAAACGTACAGCAGCGTGAAGTAGGTGGCGTAGTCGAACAGCGAACTGATCGGCCCGATGCACAGCATGTACCGGCCGATGCTGCCGATGTCCCATTTGCGCGGCCGCGCGGTGTACTCCTCGTCGACCTCGTCGGTGCTGACCGCGGTCTGCGAGACGTCGTAGAGCAGGTTGTTCAGCAGGATCTGCACCGGCGCCATCGGCAGGAAAGGCAGGAACGCCGACGCCCCGGCCACGCTCAGCATGTTGCCGAAGTTGGAGCTCGAGCCCATCTTCAGGTACTTCATGATGTTGCCGAACACCTTGCGGCCCTCGGTGACGCCTTCGTCGAGCACCAGCAGGCTCTTTTCCAGCATGATGATGTCGGCCGATTCGCGTGCGACGTCGACTGCCGTATCGACCGAAACCCCCACGTCCGCCGCCTTGAGCGCCGGGCCGTCGTTGATGCCGTCGCCAAGGAAGCCGACGACGCACCCGCGTGCATGCAATGCCTGGATCACGCGCACCTTCTGGTCCGGCGCGAGCTTGGCGAAGAGCGTCGCCTCCTCCACCACCTTCGCCAGTTCGGCATCCGGCATCGCCGCGATCTCGCGGCCGAGCAGGACCCTGCCGACATCCAGCCCCACATCGCGGCAGATCTTGCGCGAGACCGCGTCGTTGTCGCCGGTCAGCACTTTCACCTGGACGCCATGTGCGCGCAGCAGCCGGATCGCCTCGAACGCCGAGTCCTTGGGCGGGTCGAGGAAGGCGATGTACCCGCACAGCACCAGCCCGGTTTCGTCCACCGGCTCGAATTCCCCCGTGTGATCGGAAACGTCCTTCCACGCGACCGCGATCGCCCGGAACCCGTCCGCATGCAACTCGGCGATCGCCGGCGTCAGGTCCGCGATGTGCCCGGGCTCGATGTCGACGATGCGCTCCTGCTCCTCGACGTGCGTGCAGGCGGCGAGCACTTCGTCGACCGCGCCCTTGCAGATCAGGAGTTTCCCGCCGCCTTCCTTCTCGAGGACCACCGACATCCGGCGCCGCTGGAAATCGAACGGGATCTCATCCACCTTCCTGTAGCGCCTCGCGGCGTCGAGCGAGACGTGCACGTCGCGATGCTCCAGCACCGCGACGTCCAGCAGGTTCCGCAGCCCGGACTGGTGGTAGCTGTTGAGATAGGCGTATTCGAGCACCCGGTCGCTCTCCGCGCCGAAGATGTCGAGGTGGCGCTTGAGGAGCACCTTGTCCTGCGTCAGCGTGCCGGTCTTGTCGGTGCAGAGCACGTCCATCGCGCCGAAGTTCTGGATCGCGTTCAGGCGCTTGACGATCACCTTCCGCTTCGACATCTCGATCGCGCCCTTGGCGAGGTTGATCGTCACGATCATCGGCAGCATCTCGGGCGCGAGCCCGACCGCGATCGCCACGGCGAACATGAAGGCCTCGAGCCAGTTTCCCCTTGCGAGGCCGTTGACGAGGAACACCAGCGGCACCATCACCAGCATGAAGCGCAGCACCAGCGCGATGTACCGGCTGACGCCGGCGTCGAAACTCGTCAGTTCCCTGGGGCCGGCAATATCGGCCGCGATTGCGCCGAAATAGGTGCGCTCCCCGGTGGCGACCACGACGCCGGCGGCCGTCCCGCTCACCACGTTGCTGCCCATGAAGCAGGTGTTTTCGAGGTCGGGCGCATAGGCCGCCTCCGCCGGGCAGGCGGCGGCCGACTTGGCCACCGGCATCGATTCGCCGGTCAGCGCGGCCTGGTTGACGAACAGGTCCTTGGCGGCGAGCAGGCGCAGGTCAGCGGGAATCATGTCGCCGGCCGAAAGCCGAACGCAATCGCCCGGCACGAGGCTGGCGAGCGGCACCTCGCACAGGGCGCCGTCGCGAAACACGCTGGCCGTCGTATGCACCATTGCGCGCAGACGCTCCGCGGCGTGGCCGGCCCGATTCTCCTGGATGAACGAGAGCAGCACCGACAGCGCGAGGATCAGCGCGATCACGATCGCACTGTGCGGCTCGCCCGTCAGCGCCGACACCACCGAGAGCGCGAACAGCAGCAGCGAAAGCGGCGCGAGGAAGAGTTGCAGCAGGCGCAGCAGCGGACGGCGGGCAGCCTCGCGGGCGACCGCGTTTGCCCCGTACTCCGCCAGCCGCCTTTGCGCCTCCGCGGCGGCAAGTCCGTCTTGCGCAGTCGCAAGGCGGGCCAGGACGGCCGGGGCGTCGAGCCGCGCGCAGGCGAGGACTTCGGCGGAATCGTTCAGCACATCACCAGCACAGCCGCCCCTTCGATGCGGCCTTCCCTGACGCGCGAGATCGCCTCGTTGGCCTGTTCGAGCCCGAAAGTCTCGACATGCGTCCTCACCGGCACGCGCGGCGCCAGTGCAAGGAACGCCTCGCCGTCGCGCCGGGTGAGGTTGGCCACTGACAAGATGCGCCGCTCGCCCCAGAGGATCTCGTAGGGAAACGCCGGGATGTCGCTCATGTGGATTCCGGCGCACACGACCGTGCCGCCCTTCGCGACCGCGCGCAAGGCCGCAGGCACAAGCGCGCCCACAGGTGCAAACAGGATCGCGGCATCGAGGAGTACCGGGGGCCTTTCCGAGGATGCCCCGGCCCAGGCCGCCCCCAGGCCGAGCGCAAAGGCCTGGGCCGCCGCGTCCCCCGGACGCGTAAAGGCATAGACTTCGCGCCCCTGGTGGCGCGCGACCTGCGCCACGATGTGTGCGGCCGCGCCGAACCCATAGATCCCGAGGCGCCGCGCATCGCCGGCCATTGCCAGCGAACGGTAGCCGATCAGCCCGGCGCACAGCAGCGGCGCTGCCTCGGCGTCGCCGTATTGCGGCGGAAGTTCGAAGCAGTAGCGTGCGTCCGCGATTGCGAAGTCGGCATATCCGCCGTCGATCTGGTAGCCGGTGAACCGCGCGTCGTCGCAGAGATTTTCGCGGCCTGACAGGCAGTACCCGCAGGCACCGCAGGTCCTCCCCAGCCATGGCACGCCGATCCGGGTCCCGGCGGCAAAGCGCCCGGCGCCTTCGCCGCACGCCTCGACCACGCCGACGATCTCGTGGCCCGGCACGACCGGGTGCCCGAGCGCCGGCAGGTCGCCGTCGCAAACGTGCAGGTCGGTCCGGCACACGCCGCAGGCACGCACGCGCAGCAGCACCTCGCCGCGACCGGGTCGCCTGATCTCCCGTTCCGCGAGGCGCAGCGGCCTTCCCGGGGCGTCGAGCTGCATGGCGCGCATCATCGCCGCCATTGTGCTACGGTCCGATGATCTGCGGTCCCCAGCCCTGGAAGGGCCCGAGGGGATTCGTGCTTTCCTCGTGCTCGTGGATCAGCGGCTGGCCGCCGGTGAGCTTGTAGACGGCCACGCCGCCCCTGATCAGGATGACGGCGTTGAATTTCCACCCGACGATGTCGGTCTTGCGCCTGAAATTGAAGAAGTCCGACAGGAAGTTGCCGTACCGGTTGCGCTTGGTCACCTTTAGATCGACCTCGTAGCCGACACAGGTGGTCTTGGCCGCAATGCAATCCTGCACGCCCTTGTCCAGTTGCGAGGCATCGACCGAAGGGCTCGGGATGAAGCGCCGCAGGATGTCCGAATAGTTGAGGATCGCGATATTGGGATTCACCTTCGGGTCGAGCCCGAGCGCGCGCAGGTCGGCAACCGTCGTCTGGTTCGGGACCACCTTGTCGAGCGTCTGCTGGGCCTCCTCGAAACTCTGCCACGGGCTCTGTGTCTCGGCTTCGCCGTGGGGCAGGAGCGAACTGCAGGCCGGCAAAAGGGCCGCAAGGGTCACGAGGCCTCCCCTCCCCGCCGCCCGCAGGAACCACCCGAGGCGCGCTATCAAAAAGTCCATGCAGAAAAGGATAACGCGGCCGCAAGCACCGCTTTTGATCCTGCTCAACCCGACGCGGATCCGTGCGGGACATCCTGCGGCTTCACTTGCCCGGGAAGCAGGATCGGTGCTTACGCCGGATCGAATCGTGGGTCGCAGATGAGAACCTTGCCGCGAGCCGCGCTTGCCGCGCTCGTGCTGTGCGCTGCCGCGTGCGCGGCGCATGCGCAGCCGGCGGCGTCCGAGCCGCCGGACGAGTTCGCCGGCAAGTATGCGCGCGAAGTGGGTCGCCGCCTGGAGGTGCCGCGCGAAGTCGCCGAAGAGTACGCCGCGCACCTGTCGGCCGCGCTGGCTTCGGCCGTTCATCGCGAGCCGCAGTTCGCCGTGCTGGTGGACCGCAGCGCGGCCGTGCAGGCGGTGTTCCTGTACTGGGGCTCGCCGGGCGACGGCTGGCGCCTGGTCGGCGCCTCGCCGGCGTCGACCGGGTTGCCCGGGCGCTTCGACTATTTCGAGACGCCCACCGGCGTATTCGAGCACACGCTCGCGAACCCGGATTTCCGCGCCGAAGGCACGCGCAACAAGAACGGCATCCGAGGCTACGGCGCGCGCGGCATGCGGGTCTACGATTTCGGCTGGGCCTCGTCGCCGCGCACCTGGGGCACGCGCGGCCCCGGCGTGATGCGCCTGCAGATGCATGCCACCGACCGCGAACTCCTCGAGCCCTGGCTGGGCACCCGCCGCTCCAAGGGCTGCATCCGGATCCCGGCGTCCCTGAACGAGTTCATCGACCGCTACGGGCTGCTCGATGCGGACTACGAGCGCGCCGTCCGCGAGGGCCGGTCCCTGTGGGTGCTGCGCGAGGATCGCACCCCGACGCGCTGGCCGGGCCGGTACCTGGTGATCGTCGATTCGGGACGCACCACGCGGCCGGCGTGGTCGCCGATGCCCGGCAAGCGCCGTCCCGGACCGCGTGTCCAGGCGACGTCCCGCGACGCCTGCTGACCGAGACGCTTGCCGGTTTCAGCGGGATCGCGGCTTTGCCGGCGCGGTCGCTCGAGGCTTGCCGCGCGTTTTCGGCGCGGCCGTTGCGACCTGGCTGCGCGTATGCCCCTTCATCGTGCTCTTGTGCTTGTTCGTCTTGCCGCCTGCGATCCCCGACTTGGCCATGGATGCCTCCGTAAATGGGTGCTCTCGGCGCACCGCGGCGCCTCGTTGAAATCATCCGCCCCTGTTGCGCCGGCCGGCTTGACTTCCATCAAGGGCCGATCAGCACCACCGGGCAGTTGAGGCGCACAGCCGGCACTCCGGTATCGCCGCCATCCCTCGGCAGAAAGACGGCGCAAGGCCGGTGGATCGCTGCGAGTTGCTTCAGGCCGGGGAGTCCGGGACGCGTGAGCGGCAGGAAACGCACGGCTGCGCGCCCCGGCGCGAGGTTCCGCGCCGACCATTGCCGCAACTCGGCGGCCTCATGTGCGTCGACTGCCGCGAGCACGTCGCATCCGGATGCGTCACCCAGCATTTTCGCAATCGACAACGCGCGCCGGGAAGCCGGCGTGTTCCCCGACAAGACCATCAGCGGACGCATCGCGCCCGCTGCGCGCACCATGGCCTGCGCCGGATCCATGGACCACGGATGCGATTGCGGCTCGGCCATGACCAGCAGGTCCGATACAGCGCTTGCGGCAAGGGCGGCGGTAGGCAATTCGCCCCGCGTCACCGTCATCGTCCAGGAGAGCTTGAGCGGACCGGCGATCCCGGCCATCAGCCGGCGCACTCGCTCCGCATGCGCCCGCAGGTCGCGCGCGAGATCCTCGGGCGCCAGGCGGCGCGCGTTCGCCGACGGGAACCCGAGCTCCAGCGCGAACGGCAGTCCGGCCAGGCGGAACAGGCGCTCGTCCTCGACGAACAGGCCGGCCAGCTCGGCGCCGAGTCCGGCGGCGAGACCGGCCGCGATCCGCAATGCGGCCGGGTCGGGCGGCGAGGCGTCGAACCCAATCACCACCCGCTCGACGGTTGTGATCTCAGTCGTCATCACGTTTCTTGCGTTCGCGTTTCGCGGCGGCGCGCCCGCCGCGGGCATGGGCTTCGCGCGCCTGCGAGAGCTGGCGCAATCGCGCGAGCACCCTCACGTTCACCGGGGCGCCCGGACCTTCGTCCATCCCCAGCGGCTCGCCTGCCGGAACGCCGGTCAGGATCTCCATGGCTTCGTCCGCGGTGCGCACGCTGTACACATGGAAACGCCCTGCGGCGGCGGCGGCCACCACCTCGTCCTTGAGCATCAGGTTGTCCACGTTGGCCGCGGGCACGATCACGCCCTGCCTGCCGGTGAGCCCGCGCGCCTGGCAGACATCGAAGAACCCCTCGACCTTTTCGGTCACCGCGCCGACCGGCTGGACTTCGCCCAGCTGGTTGATCGAACCGGTGACTGCGATCGACTGCGCAAGCGGCAGGCCGCTCAGCGACGACAGCAGCGCGCAGAGCTCGGCCAGCGACGCGCTGTCGCCGTCCACCGCGCCGTACATCTGCTCGAACACCAGGCTGGCCGAGAGCGAAAGCGGCCGGCTGCCGGCATAGCGCGAGCCGAGGTACCCCGCCAGGATCATCACGCCCTTCGAGTGGATCGCCCCGCCCATCTGCGCTTC
The DNA here is from genome assembly GCA_964599095.1 of uncultured Bordetella sp. Classification (GTDB taxonomy): domain Bacteria; phylum Pseudomonadota; class Gammaproteobacteria; order Burkholderiales; family SG8-39; genus SZAS-79. The sequence continues at coordinate 75,600 of CAZREB010000007.1, read as the reverse complement.
GCGCTGGATGTCGATCACCTGCCCCTCGCCCAGGCGGCTGGTCGCCGTGATCCGCGCCGGATGGGCGAAGCCGTAGTCGCCGAGCTGGAAGACCGCCAGGCCGTTGACCTGCCCGGCCTTCGCGCCTTCGGTGTCGATCAGCACCTTGCGGCGCAGGATGGCCTCGCGCATCCGCTCGTCGACCCGCCCGGCGCGGGCGCGTTGGGCCGCGGCCGCCTGCTCGATCTCCTGCGCCCCGATGGCCTGGCGCGAAGCGCGCCGGGCAAGTTGATCGGCTTCGTTCAACACGTCGCCCATCCGGCTCAGGCGTGCGTCCATCTTGCGCGAATCCCCCGCCTGGCGCGAGGCATGGTCGACCAGGCGCGCGACCGCCTCGCGGCCCAGCGGCAGGAGGCCGCCGCGCCGCGCAAAGGTGGCGGCAAGCCGCGCGTAAAGGAGCGTGCCTGCCGCGGTCCGGTCCAGTTCGTCGTCGAAATCGGCCACCACCCGGAACAGCTTCGCGCAATCCGGATCGTATTCCTCCAGCAGGTAATAGAGCCTGCGCTCGCCGAACAGCACCACTTTGACGTCGAGCGGGATCGGCTCGGGCGCGAGCGACACCGTGCTGACGCCGCCGTACATTTCGGCCGGCGACTCGAAGCGGATTTCCTTGCGCATCAGTGCGCGCTTCAACCCGGCCCAGGCAAAGGGCTCGGTGAGGACCCTCGCGGCGTCGAGCAGCAGGTAACCGCCGTTGGCGCGATGCAGGTCCCCCGCCCGGATATGGCTGAAGTCGGTCACGAGCGTGCCGAAACGCGCTTCGTGTTCGATCCGCCCGATCAGGTTCGGGTGCGTGGGATGGTCGGTTTCCACGACCGGCGATCCGTCCGGTGCCGAATGGTCGACCAGCACGTTGACAACGTAGCGCCGCAGCGGCGCCTCGTCGGCCTGGACGATCCTCAGGATCGACTGCTCGCCGTCGGCCGGCTTGCGGAAGGTCTCGGCGTTCTCGAGCAGGTCGGCCTGCAGCGCGTCGAGGTGGGCGACCACCTTGGGCAGCGATTCGTAGCGCTTCTTCAGGTCCTCGACCAGGTGGCCGGTGACCAGCATCGTCATCTCGTCGTTCAGGGCCTTGACGCGCTCGAACCGCTCCTTGCGCCAGCGCACGACCTCGCGCACCAGCCGGCCGAGCTTTTCCTGCAGGACCGGGATCGCTTCCTCGATCTTCTTTTGCTGGGCAGGCGGCAGCTTCGAGAACGCGTCGGGATCCATGATCTCGCCGTCCTTGACCGGCGCAAACGCGAACCCGGCGGGCGTGCGCAGCAGCGCCAGGCCCTGCGTACCCGCTTCCTCGCCGAGGGCATTGAAGGCCTTTTCGTGCCGCTCCTTGAATTCGGCGTCGATGCTCTCGACGCGCGAGCTGTACTCGTCGCTCTCGAACACCGAGGGAATGCCGGTGCGCAACTCGTCCACGAGCGCGGCGATGTCGTCGCGCAGCCTGGCCGCGCTGCCGGCCGGCAGGTCGATCGCGATCGGCTTGTGCGGGTCGGCGAAATTGTTCACGTAGACCCAGTCGGGCGGGTCGGCCGGCCCGCTCGCGCGCGCCGCGATCGCCTGCCGCACGAGGCTGTGGCGGCCGCTCCCCTGCGGGCCTATGATGAACAGGTTGTAGCCTTCCCGATCGATGTCGATCGCGAACCGGATCGCCTCTTCGGCGCGCGCCTGCCCGAAGGACGCCTCGAGGTCGGGCAGTTCGGTGGTCGTCGCGAAATCGAATTGCGCCGGATCGCACCGGTTGGCGAGTTGCTCGTGCGGAATGGGTTTCATCGACGGGTCCTGTGGGTCGCGGATGCATTCTGGGAGTGCCCGGGTCGCGCCGGATTGACTTGGATCAAGGTTCGCCCGCGGCGCTGCCCGAGACTGGAAGCGTACGGAAAAACGAGGAAACCATCATGCAAGTGCCGCTTCAAATCACGGTCCGGGACATGCCCCACTCCGAAGCGCTCGACGCGCGGATCCGCGACAAGGCCGCCAAGCTGGCCGAATTCCATCCCAACATCACCAGCTGCCGCGTGACGGTCGAGGAGTCGCGCAAGCACCACCGGCAGGGGCGCCACTTCCAGGTGATCGTCGACGTCCGGGTGCCGGGCAAGGAACTGGTCGCCAACCGCGACCATGACGAGGACGTTTACGTGGCGCTGCGCGAGGCCTTCGGTGCGGTGCGCCGGCAACTCGAGGAGTACATCCGGGCCAGCCGCGATTTCGTGAAGCCGGCAGGAATTCCGCAATCGGAGGCACTGGAATGACGCGCCAGGTGATCCCGGAAACCGGCGCGGAGTTCGAATCGACCCGCGTTGTGGAAAGGCCGGACGGCTTTTACTGGCAGTCGCGGGTCGATGGGCGCGAGTCCGGCCCGTTCGCCACGCTGGTCGAGGCGGTGGCCAACATGCGCATGGAGAACGAAGAGGCCTACGAGCCCGGCGAAACGGTCGAGGAGGCCGAGGCCGAACTCGGCATCGCCGACTGGATCGACCCGGAAACCGGTGAGCCGGCCGAGGAAGGCGTGCCGCGGGTCGAGGATCACTGAGCCGGCTGCAACGGCAAGGCCCAGACCCGGCTGAGGCCGGCCCCGCGCAGGCGGGCCGCCTCCCCGCTCAGGCGCCCGCCAGCGCCTTGAGGTCCTCTTCGGACAGGGTTTCCACCTGCAGCAGCTTCTGCGCGCCCCGTTCCAGGATTTCGCCGCGCGACTTGAGGATCGCCACCGCGGTCCCGAAGGATTCTTCGATGACCTCGCGGATCGCACGGTCGATCTCGCGAGCGGTTTCCTCGCCGTAACGCCGCGCGTCGAGCACGGGCACGGTCTCCAGCATCGCGGCCCGCTCCGGTTCGTAAGCCACATGGCCCAGGCCGGCGTCCATGCCGTAGCGCAGGACCATGTTGCGCGCGATGTCGGTGACCTTTGCCAGGTCGTCGGCGGCGCCGGTCGACCATTGCCCGAAGACCAGCTGCTCGGCAGCGCGGCCGCCAAGCAGGACCGCCATCTTGTTCGCCAGCTCGGTACGCGTCATCAGGAACCGGTCCTCCGTCGGGCGCTGGATCGTGTAGCCGAGCGCGCCGATGCCGCGCGGAATGATCGAAATCTTGTGCACCCGGTCGGCGCCCGGCAGTGCCAGCGCCACCAGCGCATGCCCCATCTCGTGATAGGCGACGACCTTGCGCTCGAAAGGGTTCAGCAGCCGGTTCTTCTTCTCCAGGCCGGCGACGATGCGCTCCATGGCCGCGGTGAAATCCTCCAGCGTCACGTCCCCGGCTCCGCGGCGTGTCGCCACGAGCGCCGCTTCGTTGACGAGGTTGGCAATGTCCGCGCCGGTGAAGCCCGGGGTCAGCGCCGCCACCGCCTCGAGATCGGTTTGCGGCGACAGGCGGATCCTGCGCGCATGGACCGCGAGGATCTGCATGCGCCCCTGCTTGTCCGGCCGATCGACCAGCACCTGCCGGTCGAATCGCCCGGCCCGAAGCAGCGCCGGGTCGAGGATCTCGGGCCGGTTGGTCGCCGCGAGCAGGATCAGCCCGCGGCTGGGGTCGAACCCGTCCATCTCCACCAGCAGCTGGTTGAGGGTCTGCTCCTTCTCGTCGTTCGAGCCGATGCCGTACACGCCGCGCGCGCGGCCAAGCGCGTCGAGTTCGTCGATGAAGATGATCGCCGGCGCCTTGACGCGCGCCTGCTCGAAGAGGTCGCGCACGCGCGCAGCGCCGACCCCGACGAACATTTCGACGAATTCCGACCCATTGATCGAAAAGAACGGCACGCCCGCCTCGCCGGCGACTGCCCGGGCGAGCAGGGTCTTGCCGGTGCCGGGCGGCCCGACGAGCAGCACGCCCTTGGGGATGCGGCCGCCCAGGCGGCTGTAGCGCGCCGGATCCTTGAGGAATCCGACCACTTCCTGCAGTTCGACCTTCGCCTCGTCCACGCCGGCCACGTCGGCAAAGGTCACCTTCGTGTCGGTCTCCATGTAGACCCTGGCCTTGCTCTTGCCGATCGACAGGAAGCCGGCCCCCAGCCCGCCCTCGCCTGCCATGCGCTTGGCGAGCAGCGCCCAGATCCCGAAGAAGACCAGCGCCGGGAGCACCCAGGACGCGATGTCGCGCAGCAACGTATTCTCGATGACCCCCTCGAAGCGGACGTCATAGGCGCCAAGCTCCTTTGCCAGGGCGGCGTCGACTCGTGTCGTGACGAAGCGGGTCCGTCCATCGGGCTGCGGATTGCGGTAGGTCCCTTGAATGACATTGCCGCCGATCGCGATGTCCTTGATGCCGCCGTTCTTCAGCTGGCGCTGGAACTCGCTGTAGGGAATCGGCTCGATCTGCGACATCGTGAGCCACGCGTCGCGCACCCAGATCACCGCGATTACCGCCAGGATCGCATAGCCGACGTTGAATTTCGTCCTGCCCTCCATCATTGCCTCCCGATTCCCAGGCGTTCCCCCAGCCTGCACGCCAGGCGCCGGACCGCGGCTTCATCCTGTCCGGCTTCTACCGGGCTCAGGTCGCCCGCCTCGCTTGCATCGAAGGGCACGAGTTCCGCCAACTGGCGCCGGAGCACATCCAACCCGGCTTCCGAAGGATCCTTCCGCAGCGCCTCGCGCCGCTCGATTCTCGCCCGCAGTACGTCATCGGGCGCCGCGCAAGGCACGATTGCAAATCCCACGCCCGCCTCCGCAGCCAGCTTGCGAAAGCGGTCGCGCTGGCGGGCGGCCAGGAAGGTCGCATCCACGACCACCGGGTAGCCGGCGCGGACCGCATGCCCGGCCGCATCCGCGAGACGCTCGTACGTTCGCTCGGTATCGGCAGGCGCATAAATGCCCGAGCCAAGGCCGCTCGCGCTGCGCGCCTGCGGCGCGAGGCCGTGCAGGCGCTTGCGCTCGACATCCGAGCGGACATGCAAGGCCCCCAGAAGGTCCGCCAGCTGCGAGGCCACGAACGACTTGCCGGATCCGGACACGCCGTGCATGACGACCAGCGCACCACGGCTTGCGGCCGCGGCCTGCTGCGCGAACGCAAGGTATTTCAGGTATTCGGGATCATTGCCCGGGCCGCTCGCCCGGCCTGCCGCCTGCTGGGCGGCACGGATGCAGGCGACTTTCGCGCGCACCATCGCGCGATACACCGTGTAGAAGCGCAGCACGTCGAGGCCCGCGTAGTCGCCGGTGGCTTCCAGGTAGCGGCTGAGGAAGCGTGCCGCCAGCTGCGGCAATCCGTGTTCCCGAAGGTCCATCACCAGGAAGGCGACTTCATTCATCACGTCGATCCAGCGGAAGGACTCGTTGAACTCGATGCAGTCGAAAGGCACCGGCCCGTCCTCGAGCATGACGATGTTCCCCAGGTGCAGGTCGCCGTGGCATTCGCGTACGTACCCGTCGCGCTTGCGCGCCGCGAACGCGTCTGCCAGCCCGGCGTGCGCCTCTGCGGTCCAGGCGCGCAGGTACGCGAGGGCGCCCTCCTCGGCACCGGCGAGCGAACGCAGCTGGTCGAAATTCTGGGTCGCATCGGCAAGGACCCGCTCGGCTGATGCATAGGAGCGCGCCGGGCCCGCAGGTTCGAGACCGAGGTGGAATTGCGCAACGCGCGCAGCGAGGTCGTCGATGCACTTCCTGCCCAGCCTGCCGTCCCTCGCCGCGCGATCGAGGAGCGCCTGCTGCGGAAATCGCCGCATCCTCAGCGCGTACTCCACGGGCTCGCCATCGCCGCCCATCAGCGGGCCCGCGGCACCCAGCGTGACCGGCACCACGTCGAGGTAGAGCGACGGGGCGATGCGCCGGTTCAGCCGCAGTTCCTCGGCGCAATAGAAACGCCGCGCTTCGAGCGTCGTGAAATCGAGGAATCCGAGGTCGACCGGCTTCTTGATCTTGTAGGCGTGCAGGTCGGTCAGCAGCACCCACGAGATGTGCGTTTCCAGCATCTCGACCCGGCGGCCCGGCGCCGCGCCACCGGCGCGGAAGTCCCCTTCCGGATAGGCGGCAGGCCGCCGCAGCCCGTCGACAAGACGATCGATCGACAAGGCGCAGCGGCCCGTTGCTGCGGCTACTGCACCTTGAGCTGCTTGGTCCGGGTGCCGGCCTTCTTCGGCAGCGTCAGTTCCAGCACGCCGTTGTTGTACTTGGCCTCGGCCTTCGCTTCGTCGATGTCGTGCGACAGGGTGAAGCTGCGATACTGCTTGCCGTAGTAGCGCTCGCTGCGCAGGGTCATCTCGCCCTTCTTCTCTTCCTTTTCCTTCTTGACCTCGGCGGAAATCGACACCTGGTTGCCGTCGATCTCGATCTGCACGTCTTCCTTGTTCACGCCGGGGATCTCGGCCTTGACGAGGTAGCCCTGGTCGTTTTCGGTCACGTCCATCTTGATCTGCGGATTGAACTCGACGCCGCCCTGCCAGGGACGCACCCAGAGATCCTTGAAGACTTCGTCCATGCCGCCGAAAGGGTCGAAGCGCTTGAGGTTGCCGAAAGGGTCGAAGCGGGTAATGTTCGCCATGATGGATCTCCAAAAAAGATTGAACAGAGCCGGTACCAGTGTCAGCGTGAATGTCGGCGGGCCCGGCCCACGGCCCCGACACCATGCTCATCCAAAAAATACTATTCCTGCAGCACGTGCCGGTATTGACATCGATCAAATTCGTGCAAGGTCAGTCCTGCAGGGCTTCTTCCGCGTCCGTCCACGCGATACCCAGCGCTGCAGCCACCTCCGGGCGGGTAATGCATCCCCGCCTCACCGTCAGCCCGTTGCGCAGGTGCGGGTTGGCTCGCAGGGCCCCTTCGATTCCGCGCGCCGCGAGTTCCTCCACGAACGGCAGCGTCGCCCGGTTCAAGGCGTAGGTCGAAGTGCGCGGCACCGCGCCGGGCATGTTGGCCACGCAGTAGTGAACGATCCCGTCGAGCGTGAACACCGGCTCGGCGTGAGTCGTCGGCCGCGAGGTTTCGAAACACCCGCCCTGGTCGATCGACACGTCGACCAGCACGCTGCCCGCGCGCAGGCGGCCGAGCATTGCGCGACTGACGAGTTTGGGCGCCAGCGCGCCCGGCACCAGCGCGGCGCCGATCACGGCGTCGGCGTCGGCCAGCAGCGATTCGATCGAGGCCGCCGCGGATTCGATGGTTCGCAGCCGCGGTCCCAGCCGCGCGGCCAGGTTCGCCAGCGGCGCCGATGACCGGTTGACCACGGTCACCTCGGCGCCCATCGCAACCGCAATCGTCGCGGCATTTGCGCCCACCACGCCGGCGCCGAGGACCAGCACCTTCGCCGGCGGCACGCCCGTGGCGCCGGCCAACAGCACGCCGCGCCCGCCGTGCGGCTTCTCGAGATAGTGCGCGGCGACCTGGACCGACATCCGCCCGGCCACCTCCGACATCGGCGCAAGCAGCGGCAGGCCGCCTGCATCCGAAGTCACCGTCTCGTAGGCAATCGCAGTCGCGCCGCTCGCCAGCAGATCCGCGGCCTGCGCCGGGTCCGGCGCAAGGTGCAGGTAGGTGAACAATGCCTGCCCGGGGCGCAGCCGCGCGCGCTCGCCGGCCAGCGGCTCCTTGACCTTGACGACGAGGTCCGCGCGCTCGAACACTTCGCCGGCGTCTGCGGCGATCCGCGCACCCGCCTTGCGATAGTCCTCGTCGGTGGCACCGATGCCGGCGCCGGCTGCATGCTCGACGATGACGTCCTGCCCGCAGGCGACCAGCCTGTGCACGCTTTCCGGGGTCAGGCCCACCCGGTATTCGTGAACCTTGATCTCCCTCGGTACGCCGATCCACATTGCGTGCTCCCTCACATCCCCATTTCGCCCATCGCGGGCGCGGCGCCCGCGGCGGGCTGCGGCCGCTGGGCGATCAGGCAATCGGTGGTCAGGATCAGGCCCGCGATCGACGCGGCATTCTGGAGTGCGGTGCGCGTGACCTTGCGCGGGTCGAGCACGCCCATTTCCGCCAGGTCGCCGTACTGGCCGGTCAGGGCGTTGAAGCCGAAGTTGCCGGTGCCGGAAACGACCTTGTCGAGGACCACCGACGGCTCCTCGCCGGCATTCGCGACGATCTGGCGCAGCGGCTCCTCCAGCGCGCGCAGCACGATCCGGATGCCTGCGTCCTGGTCGGCGTTTTCGCCATGCAGCGCGCCGAGGCGGGAGCGCGCGCGCAGCAGCGCGACGCCGCCGCCGGGCAGCACGCCCTCCTCCACCGCAGCGCGCGTTGCATGAAGGGCATCCTCGACGCGGGCCTTCTTTTCCTTCATCTCCATCTCGGTGGCCGCGCCGACCTTGACCACGGCCACGCCGCCGGCGAGCTTGGCGATGCGTTCCTGCAGCTTTTCACGATCGTAGTCGCTGGTCGTGGCCTCGACCTGGGTGCGCAGGTCGGCCACCCGCGCCGCGATCTTCTTCGCATCACCGCCGCCGCCGATCAGCGTCGTGTCGTCCTTGTCGATTTCTACGCGGGTCGCGCGCCCGAGATCCTTGAGCCCGGCCTTTTCGAGCAGCAGCCCGGCCTCTTCGGCGATCACGTGCCCGCCGGTGAGCACCGCAATGTCCTCGAGCATCGCCTTGCGCCGGTCGCCGAATCCCGGCGCCTTCACCGCGCAGGACTTGATGACGCCGCGCAGCGTGTTGACGACCAGCGCCGCCAGCGCTTCGCCCTCGACCTCCTCCGCGATCACGAGCAGCGGCCTGCCGGCCTTGGCCACCGCCTCGAGCACCGGCAGCAACTCATGGATCGCGCCGATCTTCTTGTCGTGGATCAGCACATAGGCGTCCTCCAGCACCGTCATCTGCTTTTCCGGGACGTTGATGAAATACGGCGACAGGAAGCCGCGGTCGAACTGCATGCCCTCGACCACTTCGAGCTCGTTGTTCAGCCCCTTGCCGTCCTCGACCGTGATCACGCCCTCCTTGCCGACCCTGGCCATCGCGTCGGCCACGATCTGCCCGACCGAGCGGTCGGAGTTGGCCGAGATCGTCGCCACCTGCGCGATTTCCGTCGCCGTCGCGCACGGCCTGGCCAGGCGCGCGAGTTCGGCCACCAGCGCCTCGACCGCGGTCTCGATGCCGCGCTTCAGGTCCATAGGGTTCATGCCGGCGGTGACGTATTTCATTCCTTCGACCACGATGCCGCGCGCAAGCAGGGTCGCCGTCGTGGTGCCGTCGCCGGCCACGTCCGAGGTCTTGCTGGCGACCTCCTTGACCATCTGCGCACCCATGTTCTCGAAGCGGTCCTCCAGCTCGACCTCCTTCGCGACGACGACGCCGGAATTGATGACCACCGGCGTCCCGTAGGAGCGTTCCAGCACGACGGTGCGGGCCTTCGGGCCGAGCGTGCCCTTGACGGCGTCGGCCAGCGTGTTCACGCCTGCGAGGATCTTCGCGTGCGCATGTTCGTGGAAGATGATTTGCTTGGCGGCCATGATCGGTGATTTCCCAAAGCGTTGGCGAATGCGGCCATGCTGCGCCGGCTGGCGCTGCGCGGATTGACGCAGGTCAAGCGGCGCTGTCGGCCGCCGCTGTGTACATGTAGTCTCGCGTCATCGGCAGGCCGGGGGCCCTGGCCGAATCCGCGCGGCCGGTCAGGACCTGGTAGACGTTGATCCAGCCGTTGGCGAATGCGTAGGCGCAGCCGGCCAGGTAGATCTGCCAGATCCGGCAGCGCCGGTCGCCGGCGATCGCCGAGGCCTGCGCGCGGTTCCTTTCCAGGTTCCCGGACCACTCGCGGCAGGTGCGTGCGTAGTGGCGGCGCAGCGACTCGACGTCGTAGACCTCGAGGCCGGCGCGAGCCATCTGCTGCACCGCAAGCGACAGGTGCGGCAACTCCCCGTCCGGGAATACGTAGCGGTCGATGAACTCCCCTGCCCCCAGTTCCAGCCAGTGGCTGTCCGGGTCGCTGGTCGTGATCCCGTGGCTGAGCGACAGGCCGCCGTCCTTCAGCAGCGCCGCGATCCTGGCGAAGTAGTCCGGCAGGTTGGCCAGCCCGACGTGTTCGAGCATCCCGACGCTTGCGATCTTGTCGAACATCCGCTCGCCGGCGACTTCACGGTAGTCGAGCAGTTCGACACTGCAGCGATCGGCGAGCCCGGCGTCGCGGATGCGCCTGCGCGCGGTCTCGCACTGGTTCTTCGAGAGCGTGATCCCGGTGGCGATCGCGCCGTACTTTTCGGCGGCGCGCATGACGAGTGCCCCCCATCCGCACCCGATGTCGAGGAAACGCTCGCCCGGCTGTACCCGGAGCTTGGTGAGGATGTGGTCGAGCTTGCGCAGTTGCGCCGCCTCGAGGCTGTCGCCTTCATCGGCGAAATAGGCGCACGAGTACACCATGCGCGGATCGAGGAACAGCGAATAGAACTCGTCGGAGACGTCGTAGTGGTATTCGATCGCCCGGCGGTCGCGTTCGAGGCTGTGCCGGTTCGACGGACGCGGCGCCGTCTGGCTGCGACCGGCTGCGCGCCGGGCGATCGATTCCGCGACGCTGAAGACCTCGCCGATCGCGCCCTCGACGCGGATATGCCCTTCGACGAACGCCTCGCCCAGCTTGCCCAGGTCGGGCGAAACGAAATAGCGCAGCGCCGAGGCCCTGGGGATGCCGATCGTGACTTTCGGGTCGCGCGACAGGTCGATCTTCTGCCCGGTCCACAACTCGACTCGCACTGGAATGCCAGCGCCCTGGCGCAGGGCGTCGAGCGTGCGTTCGAATGCCTTTTCGAGAAGCATAGGCGCAGCCTCCCAGGTTCCACAGTAATTCCATTAGACTCCACCGGCTGCGCGCCGGTTCCTTGACGAGCGTCAAGTGCGGTGCGGATTTCCGGGCCATCATTTCCCTGCCTGCTACGAGCAAAAACGATGGCAATCTCACCTTTGACTGCGATATTCACGATCGCGCCGAGTGCGTTCGGCGCACCGGGGGATTTCGGGGACTTCACCCGGATCCCCTCCTCGATCGAGGAACTGCGGGCCGAAGTCGCCCGCTGGAGCCGCAAGAACCCGCCCTGCTTTTCGGCCGCGGAAGCCGACGCGGTGGCCGACTGGCTGAACCGAAACTTCTACCGGATCGAAGGCTGAGCGGGCCGGCGGCAGGCAGGCAATCCTGCCATTTTCTGCCTAAGGCCCGCGCCGTTATTGGCTTACAAGCCGAAATGCTGCCATCGGCCCGGCCCGCCTAGAGGCACAGCAGCCCGCGGCGGATCGCCTCGCCGAGGTCGGCTGCGCGCGCCAGGCCCAGCAGGCCGAACGAAAGCACCAGCCCCCCGGCCAGTTGCCTGACCCGCGGCCGGGCGGCGAACTTGTGCATGCGCGAAAGCGCCATGCCCGCCAGCATCAGGTTCGGCAGCGTGCCGAGGCCGAACGCCAGCATCGCCAGCGCGCCGCCCGCGGTGCTGCCGGAAGCCACCGCGGTGGCGAGCATCCCGTATACGAGCCCGCACGGCAGCCAGCCCCACAAGCTGCCGGCGATGAAGGCCCGGGCGGGCGTGTCGGCCGGCAGGAAGCGCGCGGCCAGCGGCTGGATGCGGCGCCAGAGCGGGACACCGAGCTTCTCGACGCGTGCGAGCATCGGGCTCAGGCCGGCCAGGTACAGGCCGATCAGCACCAGCATCAGGTTCGCGCCGAGGAACAGCAGCGTCTGCAGGTCGATCGCCCCGGCCACATAGGCCCCTGCGCTCCCGATCGAGCCGGCGATCGCGCCGGCCAGCGTGTAGGCGCCGATCCGCCCGGCGTTGAACAACGCGAGGAGGCCAAGGCTCGGCGCGCCCGGTGTCTCGTCCGCTTTGCGTACCACACGGACGATCCCGGGCTGGGCCGAGAAGGCCGCCACGATGCCGCCGCACATGCCGACGCAGTGCACGCCTGAAACCAGGCCCAGCGCGAGGCCCGCGATCGCGATCCCGGTCGACGGCGCGTCCGGCACCGTTCAGATCACCTTGGAATAGGTCGCGCTGCGCTTGTGCTCGCGCATGTAGCGGTCGAACACCATGCAAATGGAGCGCACCAGCAGCCGGCCGCGCGGCGTGATCGTGATCCATTCCGGGCTGACGTCGACCAGGTCCTGCTCGACGAGCAACTGGAGGTCGGCCAGTTCCCGCGCAAAGTACTCTTTGAAATCGATCAGGTAGGACAGCTCGATCGACTCCACCGAAAGCTTGAAATTGCAGATCAGCGCCTGGATCACCGCACGGCGCACCAGGTCGTCCTGCGTCAGCTCGATGCCGCGCATCACCGGCAGGTGATCCCAGTCGAGCGCATCGTAGTACTCGTCGAGCGTCTTCATGTTCTGGTAGTACGTCGGGCCGATGCGTCCGATCGCCGAGATGCCGAACGCGACCAGGTCGCTGTCGGCGTGCGTCGAGTAGCCCTGGAAATTGCGGTGCAGGCGCCCCTGCCGCTGGGCGACCGCGAGGTCGTCGCCGGGCTTGGCGAAATGGTCCATGCCGATATACACGTACCCGGCGCGCGTCAGGCGGTCGATTGCCTTGGTGAATATCGCGAGCTTTTCGTCCGCCTTCGGCAGGTCGGCGTCGAGGATCCGCCGCTGCGGCTTGAAGACGGTGGGCAGGTGCGCGTAGTTGTAGAGCGCGATCCGGTCCGGCGAGAGGCCGATGATGCGTTCGAGCGTTTCCTCGAAGCCGGCCAGCGTCTGCTTCGGCAGGCCGTAGATCAGGTCGAGGTTGACCGAGCGAAAGCCGTTGGCGCGCGACTCGTCGATGGCGCGGCGGGTCTCTTCCTCGCTCTGGATGCGGTTGACCGCTTTCTGCACCGCCAGGTTGAAATCCTGCACGCCGATCGACACCCGGTTGAAGCCGAGCTCGGCCAGGAAGGCCATCGTGCCGGCCCCGATCTTGCGCGGGTCGATCTCGATCGAGTATTCCGCATTCGGCACCGGCAGGAAGTGGCGGTGGATCCCGTCCATCAGGCCGCGCATCTCGGCCTGCGACAGGAAGGTCGGGGTGCCGCCGCCCCAGTGCAGCTGGCAGATCGAGCGCTCGTCGCCAAGCAGTTCGTCATAGAGCGCCATTTCGCGGGCAAGGTACTTGATATACTTTGCCGATCGGCCATGGTCCTTCGTCACCACCTTGTTGCAGGCACAGTAGTAGCAGATGGTGTTGCAGAAGGGCAGGTGCACGTAGACCGAGAGCGGCTGCTTGATGCCGCCGATGTTGCGCTTGGCGAGCCATTCGCGGCACTGGGTCTCGCCGAAGCCCTCGACGAACCGGTCGGCGGTGGGATAGGAAGTGTATCGGGGACCGCTGAAGTCGTGCCGGCGGATCAGGTCCGGGTCGACGACCAGCTCGGATTGGTTGACGGGCTGCATGTTCGGATGAATTCCTGTTGGGCAGGCTCACTTTGACAGCGATGCGGACGGGCGCTTTGACCTGTGTCAAACGATGATCAAGAGGGTGCGGCGGCGGATCGTGGCCGGCGTCGTGGTCGGGGCGGCGCTCGTTGCGCTGAACGTCGCCGCGCTCACGTTCGGGTGGAGCCATCCGGAGATACTCGGGCCCGCCGTCGCCCTCGACATCCTCGGCCTGGGGCTGATGTTCTGGCTTGCGTGGCGGCAGGCGCTGCTCGTCGAGACCGTTTACGAATCCAGGACACTTGAACAGAAGCGCGAGTCCGACCGGAGGCAGGCGAGCCTCGAGGCGACCCTGGCCGACACCGAAGCGCGCTATGGCGCCATCCTCGAATCGGCGATGGATGCCGTCATCACGGTGGACGAGGCGCAACGCATCGTCCTCTTCAACCAGGCGGCCGAGAAAATGTTCGGCTGCGCACGCACCGAGGCGATCGGCGGTGCGCTCGACCGCTTCCTGCCGGAGCGCTACCGCCACGCGCATTCCGCCCATATTTCCGAGTTCGGGTCGTCCGGCACCACCAACCGCCGGATGGGCCACGACATGGTGCTGACCGCTCTGCGCGCAGACGGCATCGAATTCCCTATCGAAGCCTCGATCTCGAAGGCGGGCGCGCTGCACGGCCACCTGTACACCGTGATCCTGCGCGACATCACACGCCGCGTGGAAGACGAAGCGGCGCTGCGCCGGTCGCAGGCCGAGCTGCGCGAACTCTCGGCCCAGGTGCTGCAGGCGCGCGAGGACGAGAAGACCCGGTTCGCGAGGGAGTTGCACGACGAGCTCGGGCAGCAGCTGACCGCGCTCAAAATGGACCTCTCCTGGGCGCGCGAAAGGCTGCCGGAAGGCGCAGCCGACCTTGCCGACAAGCTCGCTCGCATGAACTCGACACTCGACGCCACGGTCACCGCGACCAGGCGGATCTCGGCGGATCTCCGGCCGCTGATGCTCGACGACCTCGGCCTGGCCGCAGCCGCCGAATGGCTGGTCGACGACTTCCAGGCGCGCACCGGCATCGACTGCGACCTGGAGATCCGGGACCCGGATTCGCTCTCGTCGCTCGAGCCGGCGATTGCCACCGGACTGTACCGGATGCTGCAGGAATCGCTGACCAACATTACCCGGCACGCAGAGGCGAAGCACGTGCGGGTGTCGCTCGATATCGCCGACGGCCAAGCGTCGCTCGCAGTCGACGACGACGGGCGCGGCATCAGTGACGAAGACCGGACCAAGATGCGCTCCTTCGGTCTCATGGGATTGCGTGAGCGGGCACACTACCTCGGCGGAGTGTCCGAAGTCGGCCGGCGCGAGGAAGGCGGCACACGCGTGTGCATACGCGTGCCGGTGCGCAACGGGGCGGCCGCATGACCCGGATCCTGCTGGCCGACGACCACACGCTGGTGCGCGAGGGGCTCAGGCAGATCCTGGCGGCGACAGGGGATCTCGATGTGACCGGCGAGGCGGTCGACGGCGACCAGGCGCTCGCCCGGGTGCGCGAGGGCGAGTTCGACCTCGTGGTGCTCGACATGTCGATGCCGGGCCTGTCGGGCATCGACCTCATCAAGCGCCTCAAGCTCGAAAAGCCGAAGACCCGGATCCTGGTGCTGTCGATGCACGGCGAGCAGCAGTACGCGGTGCGCGCCTACAAGGCCGGCGCTTCCGGGTACCTCACCAAGGACACCGCCTCGACGCAACTGGTGGCCGCGATCCGCAAGATCGCCGCCGGCGGGATCTACATCAGCCCGGCCGGCGCCGAGCAGCTCGCGATCGGGGCGATGGGCGGCGCGGAGGCCGATCTCCCCCATCGCACCCTGTCGGACCGCGAATTCGAGGTTTTCCGGATGCTGGTCGCCGGCACCTCGCTCACCGGCATCGGCGAAGCGCTGCACCTGTCGGTCAAGACCGTCAGCACGCACAAGACCCACATCCTGCAGAAAATGAAGATGTCCAGCACCGCCGAACTGGTGCGCTACGCTCTGGAGAATCGGCTGCTGGACGCCCCCGGCGGCGGCTGACTTCGCCCCGGGGTAGGAAATCTCCTACCCCCTTTTCGGCGCTTTCCCAGCGTCCTTTTCAGGCTCCTCCGATGGAGCCGCGCGGCCTGCGAGTCCAGACTGCAGGCATGTGCTCGACGCAATCCCAACTCCGCCCCCTCGACGTCTATCTCGTCGAAGACTCGCCGATGATCCGCGAGCGGCTGATCGCGCTGCTCGCGCCGGTCGAAGGCACGCACCTGGTGGGCTACGCCGACCGTTCCGACACCGCGGTGCGCGAAATCGTCGCGCAGCGCCCGGATGCGGTCCTGCTCGACCTCAACCTCGCAAGCGGCAGCGGCATCGACGTGCTGCGCGCGCTGCAGGCCCAGGCACCGGAAGTCGACGTGTTCGTGCTGACCAATTTCGCCAACCCGCAATACCGCCGCCTGTGCACGAGCCTCGGGGCGCGCGGGTTCTTCGACAAGACCACCGAGTTCGAGCTGGTGCGCGATGCGATCGCCGCGCGCGCCGGCCGCCATTTCCATTGAGCGATCACAGGGAGATCACCATGCAAGCCGTCGTCCAATTCGACCGCACCCGGAAACCCGGCCGCCCGCAGGCCGCCTGCATGCCCGGCGTGCGCAAGTTCGAGGTCACCTGCGGCAGCTGCAACCTGCGCGAGATGTGCCTGCCAGAGGGCCTGTCGGCCGACGAGATGCGGCGCATGGAGAACCTGGTTTATGCCAGGCGCAAGGTGAAGCGCGGCGAGGCGTTGTTCCGCGCCGGCGACAAGTTCAACGCGATCTACGCGATCCGCGTCGGCTTCTTCAAGACCGCCCTGCTGCACGGCGATGGCCGCGAGCAAGTCACCGGCTTTCACATGCCCGGCGAATTGCTCGGCCTGGAAGGCATCGGCTCGGGCGAGCATTCGTCGAACTCCGTGGCGCTCGAGGATTGCGAGGTCTGCGTGCTGCCGTTCGCGATGGTCGAGGAGATCGGCCGCGAAATCCCGTCCCTGCAGAGGCACCTGCACGGCGTGCTGTCGCGCGAGATCGTGCGCGACCACGGCGTGATGATGCTCCTGGGCAGCATGCGCGCGGAGGAGCGCCTGGCGGTGTTCCTGCTCAACCTGTCCAAGCGCTTCATCCGGCGCGGCTGGTCGTCTTCGGACTTCCACCTGCGCATGACGCGCGAGGAGATCGGCAGCTACCTCGGCCTCAAGCTCGAGACCGTCAGCCGCCTGTTCTCCAAGTTCCAGTCCGACGGGCTGATGGAAGTGAACCAGAAGCACGTGCGCATCGCCGACATCGACGGGCTCGAGAAGCTCCTGGGCACAAGGCACTGAAACTGCGGTTCAAGCCCTGAGCGTTGCGGTCTCCAGGTAATCGGGGACCGAGCAGTCCCAGCCGAACGTCTCGCCGATCCGGCGGCGCATCTCGTCGGCGGCCGCGGGCTCCCCGTGCGTGACGAAAGTGTGCCGCGGCGCATGCCGGAACCCGCGCAGCCACGCCAGGATGCCGGCGTAGTCCGCGTGTGCCGACAGCGATTCCAGGTTCACCACTTCGGCCCGCACCGGCACGTATGCGCCATGGATCTTGACCTCCTTCGCGCCGGCCATGAGCGCCGCGCCGCGCGTGCCGGCTGCCTGGAACCCGGTGAACAGGATCATGTTTCGCGGGTCGGGTGCAAAGGCCGCCAGGTGGTGGAGCACCCGCCCGCCGGTTGCCATGCCGCTGGCCGAGATGATGATCATCGGCTCCCTGCGCTCGTTCAGCGCGATCGACTCCTGCGGCGTGTTCACCATGGTGGCCACGGTACACGCCGCGTGGCATTCGTCCGCGCTCAGGCGATGCTCGGCGCGAAACTGGCGGAAGGTGCGCGTCGCGTCGATCGCCATCGGGCTGTTCAGGTAGACCGGGATGCCCGCCAGCTTGCCGCGGGCCTTGATGCGCGCGATCAGGTGCAGCAGCACCTGTGCACGCCCGACGGCAAAGGCCGGGATCACCACGATTCCGCCGGCCGCGGTGACTCGCTCGAGGTGGCCGGCCAGTTCGGCCTCCGGATCCGCCGCCGGGTGCAGCCGGTTGCCGTAGGTCGACTCGACCACGAGGTAGTCGGCCTCCGTGAGCGTCGAGGGCGGGCGCATGACCGGGTCGTCCGTGCGGCCCAGGTCGCCGGAGAATGCAATGCGCGGCCCCGCGCCCTCGAAAACCACGATCGCGGCCCCGAGAATGTGCCCCGCCGGCAGCAACCGGAAGGCACCCAGGCCTTCGACGCGCCGGGATTTGCCGTAGTCGACCGGGACGAACTGGCGCAGGGACTTCAGCGCGTCGTCCGCGGTGTAGAGCGGCAATGCCGGCTTGTGGCGCGAGAACCCGTGCTGGTTGGCGTAGCGCGCCTGCTCTTCCTGCAAATGCCCCGAATCGGGCAGCAGCAGCTTGCACAACTCGAACGTCGCGCGGGTGCAATAGACCGGGCCGCGAAAGCCGCTGCGCACGAGCAGCGGCAGGTAGCCGCTGTGGTCGATGTGCGCGTGCGTGAGCACCACGGCCTCGAGCGACGCCGGCTTGACCGGCGGCGGCTGCCAGTTGCGCAGGCGCAGCGCCTTGAGGCCCTGGAAGAGCCCGCAGTCGACCAGCACCGACCTGCCCTGGTTGCGCAGCAGGTATTTCGAACCGGTGACCGTGCCGGTCGCCCCTAGGAATGTCAGCTGCATCGCACCCCCGGGGACGCCCCCCGGCGGCGGCTCAACGGAACACGAGGACCGGGATCTTGGAGTGCGTAAGCACCTTCTGCGTGACGCTGCCCACGATCATGCCGGTGAGGCCGCGGTGGCCATGCGAGGCCATGAAGATGATGTCGGCGCCGCATTCCTTGGCCGCTTCGATGATGCCTTCGTGCGGCTGCACCACCTTGCTGACCTTCCAGTCGTACGCTACGCCCGCGGCCTTGGCGGCCTTGGCCGGCTCGGAGGCGTGCTCCTCGGCCGCCGATCTCGAGCGGCGCTCGAATTCCTCGATCAGGTCCTTGGTGAGGTGCGCGCCCACGTGGTGCATGTTCATGTCCTCGATCGCATAGAAGCCGGTGACCTTGGCGCCGACTTCGGCGGCGAATGCAATCGCGGACTGGACGGCCTTGCTCGCCAGCGGCGAGCCGTCGGTGGGAACCAGGATGTGCTTGTACATGACAACTCCTCTCTTCTTTGTTGGGTAATGCGTAATCATTTCACACTCTGCGGCCGGAATCGTATTGATCTGGATCATGCGGGCGGCGGCGGAAGCGGTGACCCATGGCGTCGGACGGGCAGGGGCATGCCGGCGAGCCCATTTTCCCGGTTGTCCTGTTTCCTTTGTTGATCCTGCTCAAGACGGCGGCGCGCGCCGGGCGCATGCTATGAAATATAGGGAATCCGTCGCCAGCCGGCGCCCAACGCAACAACCTACCCAGGAGCAGACCATGACACAAGCCAGCACACAGAAACTCGTCGCCGACCTGAAAGTTCTCTTGGAAGACGCCGAGGCCCTCGCGAGGGAAACCGCCGGACAGACCGGCGAAAAGGCCGCTGCGCTTCGACTGCGCATGCAGCAGGCCGTGGCCGACCTGAAGCCCCGCCTCGCTTATGCCGAAGCCTTGCTCGAAGAACGCGCCAAGGCTGCGGCAGGGACCGCCGACAGCTACGTGCGCGCCAACCCATGGAGCGCGATGGGCATCGCCGCGGGCGCCGCGCTCCTGGTCGGGATCCTCGTCGGCCGGCGTTGAAGCACGACGACCGCTGAACGAAAGCGGTCGAACAGGCGCCGCCGGCCGGTCCGGCCGGCGGGAGACGGGCTACTTGGCCGGCGGCTTGGTTGCGGCTGCAACCTGCGTGAGGACCTGCTTGCTTGCCTCGAGCCACTGGTTGCACGCCTTCTCGACCATGCCGAGCATCGCGTTCTTCGGCGCTTCGAAATCGATCGCTGCGCCGGGCGCGGCCTTGATCGCCGGGTGCTCGGCCATGCACTTGAGCAGGCTCGATTGCGTTTCGAGGGCCGCGGCGAAGAGCGATCGCCAGTACTCCACCGATTGCTCGATATTGTGCTGGACCCATTGGGTCTCGGCGCCCAGCAGTTGCGCCGGGTCGCCGGCCTTCGAGGCGCTCTGCTGCGCGGCGGCCGCATTCGCATGCGCGTCGATCGCGGCCTGCAGCTGGCCTTCCCGCATCCTCGCTGCGCCTTCGGTCATCGCCTCGATGACCTGCAGCGTGGTGTCGAACTGGCGCTTCCAGGCTTCCAGCGCCTTCGACGCGAGGTCGAATTGCGCCGCCGGGCTCGCGGCCGCGGCTTTTGATTTGGTGTCCATGAGATCTCCTGTTCCTATTGCTGGTTGACGTACAGGCCGGGCGCGTCTTCGAGCGGCGCGAACCCTGCCTGCGCATTGCCGATCGCCGGCAGGCCGCCCGGCGGCCCGGAATGCGCCGCCAGCCAGGACTGCCACTCCACCCACCACGAACCCGGCTTGCGCGGCGCATGCGCGACCCACTCGTCCGGGCCGACGTGCGGCGCATCGTGCGGGCTGGTCTGCACCTGGTAGCCGCGGCCGCGATGGCCCGGCTCGCTGACGATCCCGGCGTTGTGGCCGCCGTCGGTCAGCAGGAAGGTCACCTCGGCATCCGAGAGCAGGCCGATCTTGTAGACCGAGCGCCACGGCGCGACGTGGTCGCGCGCGGTGCCGACCGCGAAGATCGGCCATCCGATGTCCTGCAGCGCGACCGGCCTGCCGTCGACCGGGTAGCGGCCCTCGGCCAGGTCGTTGTGCAGGAACAGGCGGCGCAGGTATTCGCTGTGCATTGCATAGGGCATGCGGGTCGCATCCGCGTTCCAGGCCATCAGGTCGGTCATGGTCGCGCGTTGCCCCAGCAGGTAGTCCTTGATGCGCCGCGACCAGAACAGGTCGTTCGAGCGCAGCAACTGGAACGCGCCGGCCATCTGGCGCGTATCGAGGAACCCCTGCGTGGCCATCATGTCCTCCAGCAGGCTCACCTGGCTGTCGTCGATGAACAGCGTGAGCTCGCCGGCCTCCTCGAAATCGACCTGGGCGGCCAGCAAAGTCATCGTCGCCAGCCGCTGGTCGCCGTCGCGCGCCATCGCCGCCGCCGCAATCGCGAGGAGCGTGCCGCCGAGGCAGTAGCCGGCCGCATGGATCTTGCGGTCCGGGCAGATCGCCCCGATCGCATCCAGCGACTCCATCACGCCCATGCGCCGGTAGTCGTCCATCGCCAGGTCGCGGTCGCCCGCCCCGGGATTGCGCCACGAAACGATGAACACCGTGTGCCCGCGATCGACCAGGTATTTCACGAGCGAATTCGCCGGTGAAAGGTCGAGGATGTAGTACTTCATGATCCACGCCGGCACGATGAAGACCGGCTCGGGATGCACCGCCGGCGTGGAGGGCGAATACTGGATCAGCTCGGCCAGGTGGTTGCGCATCACGACCTTGCCCGGCGTGATCGCGACGTTCCGGCCCGGCTTGAAGGCCTCGGCCCCGGAAGGCTGCGCGCCGAGCATCACGCGCCGCGCATCGTCGACGAAGTTCCCCGCGCCATTGATGAAATTCAGGCCGCCCTGCTCCCGCGTTGCGCGCAGGACCTCCGGATTCGTCCATGGGAAGTTCGACGGCGACCAGATGTCGAGCAATTGGCGAACGGTGAAATTCACTATGTGCGCATAGTGCGGCGAGACGCCGGCCACGCCGGTAGTCGCGTTGTGCCACCACTGCTGCTGGAGGAGGAAGCCCTGGTACAGCGCATTGAAGGGCCACTGCGACCATTCGGCGGCCCGGAACCGGGTGTCCTGCGGCAGCGGCTCGATGCACGCCTCGCAGTCCCGCCCCCCGGATGCAGCGCCCACGTAGGCCATGTAGCGGATCCACTTGCGCGCGGCCTTGCGCAGCAGGTCGGCCTGCTTGCCGGGCGACTTGGCGAGATGCATCCACCAGTCGGCCAGCGCCAGCCCGACTGAAGAAGGCGACAACCCGAATGTGGCCCGCGCCAGGTGGGCGCGTATCAACCGGTCGGTCTCCAGCGCCATCAGCGAGGCGCTGTCGGATTCGTCCGCGTCGACCGGCAGGTCCGGCGCATGGGCCGTGGCCACCGCCGGGAGCGGCTTGCCTGTCAGTGCCGGTCGATCATCGGTCCCCATGGCTGCCTGTCCTTCGATTCATGGTGCTGACAGTCTGGCCGCGCGGGTCCGGCCGATTTTGACCTGCGTCAACGATGGCCCGGATAAGTTCGGCGCAAGCCGCCGGCGCAGGCGGCAATCGTGCAAAATGCGGGCATGCAACTCTCAGGAAGCGAACTCATGGAAAAGCCCGGTTTCGACATCGACGCGGCCCGGCGCCTGGTCGATGCGATTTCGGCCGATCTCGCCGGCCTGCCGGCCGACAGCACCCGCCACGCGCAGTTGCGCGCCGAAGTCGAGCAATTGAAGGCACTGCTGGCAAAAGCCGACGCCCATCCGCCGGCGGTCGAGGCCGGCATGCGCTCGGTCCACGGCCAGGTGGAGCGCGCCTCGACCGAATTGCAGGCCGATGGCGTGCGGGCCGGCATGATCCTGCAGGACATCGGGCGCATGCTCGGTTTGGATTAAAGGAGAACAACGATGAGTTTCAAGCGAATCATGGTCCCGGTGGACGGCAGCCACACTGCGAACAAGGGGATGGAGGCGGCGATCGCGATGGCGAAGGAATCCGGCGCTGCGCTGCTGCTGTTGCACATCGTGGACGAATACCCGGCGTTCGCGGCAGCCGACATGGGCGTGAGCAGCGCGCCGCTGATCGAGGCGTTGATGGAATCCGGCCGGCAAACGCTGGCGACGATCGTCGACACGGCGAAGAAAGCCGGGGTCACGCCCGAATACGCGCTGCTCGAGAATTTCGGCCAGCGGGTGGCAGACGCCATCGTCGAGAAGGCGGTGCAATGGAAAGCCGACGTGATCGTCATGGGCACGCACGGGCGGCGCGGGTTCAAGCGCGCGCTCCTCGGCAGCGACGCCGACCTGGTGGTCCGCTACAGCCCGGTGCCTGTCCTGCTCGTCCCCCCGGACGGGCGCAGCGCCGCCTAGCGCCGATCGATGTCATAAGCGGGCGGGCTCCTGTTCCGGGACGCCGTCCCCGGAGAAGCCATGGATACCCGGATTCGCGACCTGCTCGGCCAGATCACCGCGCTCGAAGACGAGCTGCGCACCGCCTTGCATGAACGCGAGGCGCGCGTGCACTTCACGATCCGCGGCAAGCGCGTCGAATTCGAGCGCGAGGTGCGGCAGGTGCACGAGAAGCTCAAGCGCAGCTTCTTCCGCTGGCTGGCGACCGACCGGCCGCAGAACCTGGTGACCGGGCCGGTGATCTACGGCATGGCACTGCCGCTGGCGATGCTCGACCTCCTCGTCACGCTCTACCAGGCGGCGTGCTTCCCGATCTACGGCATCGCCAAGGTGAAACGCGGCGACTACATCGTGTTCGACCGCCACCAGCTCGGCTACCTCAATTTCATCGAGCGCTTCCATTGCGAGTACTGCGCCTATGCCAACGGCCTGCTCGCCTACGCCACCGAAATCATCGGCCGCACCGAGCAGTATTTCTGCCCGATCAAGCACGCGCGCAAGATGCTCGGCGCGCATTCGCGCTACGAGCACTTCCTCGCCTACGGCGATTCGGCGGACTTCCACGCGCGGCTCGAAGCCTACCGGGTGGCCAGCGCCGACCCGGCGGCCGCGCCTGCCCCGCCGGCCTGAACGCGCGCCGGGGCTAGAGCCCCTTGAATCCCAGCGTGGCGATCGCGGTAAGCGCCCTGGATCGTTGCTCGGCATCGCCCGTCCCGACCGTGCCGACGAGGCTCGTGCGCACCGGAGAGATCCCGCAGAACCCCAGGATGTTGCGCTCCAGGCTCTTGACGCTGTGCGCGCGGTAGAAGAGGCGGTAGAAGAAGGCCGGCATCCCCATCGTGACGATGATGCGTGCGGACTTGCCCTCGAGCAGCTTCTTCGGCATTCGGCCCGGCCTGGCCTTGCCGATGGCGAAGCCGGGCCGGAAAGCCTGCTCGAAGAATGCCTTCAGCAATGCGGGCATGTCGCCCAGCCACAACGGAAAGACGATCACCAGGTGATTGGCCCAGGCGATCGCCTCCTGCGCTTTCTCGATGTCGGCGCAAGCCGCGCCGCTTTCCCAGTCGGCGGCATTGCGGACCAGCGGAAACGAAAGGCGCGCCACCTGGATGGTCCTGGTCGCGTGGCCCGCTTCCTGCGCACACTGCGCGTATTCGTAAGCCAGGGCGTGGCAGAAGTGGTTCGCCTTCGGGTCCGGATGGCCCTGGATGATCGCGATGCGTTTCTTCACGGCGGTTGCCATGGTTGTCAGTCCTCCAGTTTCGGCCGGGCCTTGCCCCGGCGCATCAGCTTGAATACCTCGTACCACGCGATACCGGCGATGCCGGCCGCGACCGCAAGGCCGAGATCGGCCGGCGCGAGCGGCGCAAAGCGGAACAGGGTGCTCACCGCCGGCACGTAGAGCGCCGCGGCCAGCGCGCACAACGCGCCGGCGACGATCCACCACAGCGTGCGGTTGGGCAGGCGCAGCGTCTCCACGATCGTCTGGCTGCGCGAGCGCGACGAAAGGATCAGCGCCAGGTTGCCGATGATGATCGCGGCGAAACCCACCGCGCGGGTTTCGGCGTCGCTGCGCCCGGTGTGCACCATCCACCAGTAGGCCGCCGCGACGCTGGCCAGCATCGCGAGGCCGATCGTCACGCTCAGGCCGAGCATCCGCAGGTTGAACAGCGGCTCTTTCGGGTCGCGCGGCGGCCGCAGCATCGCCCCGCCCTCGGAGCGCTCCGCCTCGAACACCACGGTGCAGGCCGGATCGATGACGAATTCCAGGAAGACCACGTGCACCGGAAAAAGGAACAGCGGCGTGCCGAGCGCGAGCGGGAAGAACGACATGCCCGCGATCGGGATATGCACCGAGATCAGGTAGCCCATCGCGCTGCGGATGTTCTCGTAGATGCGCCGGCCGAGGCGCACGGTGCCGACGATCGAATCGAAGTCGTCCTCCAGGAGGACCAGGGCCGATGCCTCGCGCGCCACGTCGGTGCCGCGCTTGCCCATCGCGATGCCGATATCGGCGGCCTTCAGCGCGGGCGCGTCGTTCACGCCGTCGCCGGTCATCGCAACGACTTCGCCATCGGCCCGGTAGGCCTGGACCAGCCGCAGCTTCTGCTCCGGCCGCACGCGTGCAAAGACGCACACGGTTCGGGCAGCCTGCGCCAGTGCCGCATCGTCCATTTCAGCCACTTGTGCGCCGGTGAGCACGCCGCCCTCGCTCGAGATCCCCGCCTGGGCCGCGATCTTGAGCGCAGTGCCCGGATGGTCGCCGGTGATCATGACGACGCGGATGCCGGCGCGGCGGCACTGGGCGACGGCTTCCGGCACCGAGGGCCGGATCGGGTCGGCGAGCGCGACGAATCCGAGAAAGCGGAAAGGATAGCCCGAGGGATCCGCCAGGCAGGGCCCCGACCACGTGGTTTCGGCCACCGCGAGCATGCGCATGCCTTTGTCCGTGCTGTCTTCAATTTCCGCGGCACGCGCCTCCTCGCCGCACAGAGCGAGCACGGTTTCGGGCGCGCCCTTGAGCACGACCCTGAGCGTTGCGTTGTCCCCGCCCGGCACCCGCCAGACGTGGCACATGGCGAGGAAATTGTCCGCAAAAGGATAGTCCTGCACGAGCGTCGCCTCGGTGCGAAGCACGCCGGCCGCTTCGCCCGCCGCCGCGAGGATCGCCTTTTCCATCGGATCGAACGGCTCCAGTTCGCAGGCGAGCGCCGCCGTGGTCAGCACCGCATCGCGTTCGCCGGTCACGTCGACCACGCTCATGCGGTTCTCGGTGAGCGTGCCGGTCTTGTCCACGCACAGCACCGTGGCCGAGCCGAGCGTCTCGATCGCCGGCATGCGGCGCGTGAGGACGCCGTGCCGCGAGATGCGCCAGGCGCCAAGCGCAAGGAAAATCGCCAGCACGACCGGGAATTCCTCCGGCAGGATCGACATCGCCAGGGTCAGCCCGGCGAGGAAGCCGGCGGTCCATTCCCCGCGGGTAGCCACGTAGTACAGGACCATGCACAGCGACAACGAGATCGCGATCGTGGCCACGATCTTCACGATGCGCGCGGTTTCCACCTGGAGCATGGTCTTGCCGGACTCCAGCGTCGCGAGCGAAGCGCCGATCCGGCCCAACTCGCTCGCCGCGCCGGTCGCCACGACCACGCCGCGCCCATGGCCGGTCGCGACGAGCGTGCCCGAATGCACCCGCTCGCCGGCGGCGCGTGCCACCGGCAGCGACTCGCCCGTGAGCAGCGATTCGTCCAGCGTAAGGTCGGAGGCCCGTTCGAGTTCCGCGTCCGCCGCCACCCGATCGCCTTCGGACACGAACATCACGTCGCCGCGCACCACTTCGCTGCCGGGAATGCGCACGCGCTCACCGTCGCGCAGCACCAGTGCCCGCGGGCTCGACAAGTCGCGCAAGGCCTCGAGGGCGCGTTCGGCCTTCCTTTCCTGGGCAATGGTGATGCCGATCACGACCAGGATGGAGGCGCCGAGCACCAGGGCCTCGTGCAGGTCGCCCAGCAGGAGGTAGACCGCGACTGCCGCGACGAGCAGCAGCAGCATCGGCTCGGCCAGCACCGCAAGCACGGTGCCCAACAGGTGCTTGCGCTCGCCGGCCTGCAGGGAATTCGGCCCGTCCGCGGCAAGCCGCGCCGCGGCCTCGGCGGAGGTCAGACCCTGGTTCATTTATTCGAGCCTTGCGCACGAGCCGCGGGGGCCCGCATGAACTGCCTTCAGTTGCGACGACCCATGCTATACGCTGGCGGGAGCAGCCGGTTGACCTGCGTCAATCCGCGATCCGCGCATGCCGCTATCGTCCACCGGGCACGAATCCACGAAACCCGCAATGAATTCATCGTTCCGCGCATGAACCACCGCCACTACCTGCAACCCCTGCTCGCGCCGCGCACCGTCGCGCTGGTCGGCGCCTCCGAGCGCAACGGCTCGCTCGGGCACATAGTGATGTCCAACCTCGCCGCCGGCGGCCTCGAGCGCCTTTACCCGGTAAACCCGAAGCACCGCCGTGTCGCCGGCCTGCCCTGCTTTGCCAGCCTGCGCGAGTTGCCGGACCCGGTCGACCTCGCGGTCATTGCCACGCCCGCCGACGGAATCGTGGAACTCATAGAGGACGCCGCGGCCCGCGGGATCCGCGCGGTGGTCGTGCTGACCAGCGGCTTTGGCGAGGCCGGGCCGGCGGGGCTCGCCAGGCAGGCCGCCATGCTCGCCGCGGCGAAGCGCGGCGGCATCCGGCTGCTGGGACCGAACTGCCTCGGCCTGATGCGCACCGACACCGGCCTGAACGCGACATTCGCGCGCACTGCCGCGCAGCCGGGCAAGCTCGCGCTGGTCTCGCAGTCGGGCGCGATCTGCGGCGCGATCCTCGAGTGGGCGGCGAGCGCCGACATCGGGTTCTCGAGCGTCGTGTCCCTCGGCGGCGCGGCCGACATCGATTTCGGCGAAGTCCTCGATTACCTGGTCGGCGACACCGCGACCGAAGGGATCCTCCTCTACGTGGAAGGCGTCCGGGATGCCCGTCGTTTCATGTCCGCACTGCGCGCCGCGGCTCGCGTAAAGCCGGTGGTGGCGCTGAAGGTCGGCCGCTTCGCTACCGGCTCGCGCGCCGCCTCGAGCCACACCGGCGCGCTGGTGGGCAGCGACGCGGTGTTCGATGCCGCCCTGCGCCGCAGCGGCACCGTACGCGTGAAAACGTACACGCAACTCTTCGCGGCGGCCAAGATCCTCGCGGCCTTTGCCAAGCCGAACCGCGCACCGCAAGGCCAGCGGCTCCTGATCCTGACCAACGGCGGCGGCCCGGGCGTCATGGCCGCCGATTGCGCCGCCGAAAACGGTGTGCCGCTCGCCGAACTGTCGCGCGAAACGATCGAGTCGCTCGACGGCAAGCTGCCGGCCCAGTGGTCGCGCGGCAATCCGCTCGACATCATCGGCGACGCGCCGCCCGGGCGCTTCAGGGAGGCCACCGCCGCCGCGCTGGCCGACCCAGGCGTGGACGCCATGCTGGCGCTGTACTCGCCGGTCGCGGTGACCACCCCGGAAGACGCGGCGCGCGCCGTGGCCGAAGCCGCCGCCGGCACCTCCAAGCCGGTGCTGGCCGCCTGGCTCGGCGACATCAACCCGAATGAAAGCCGCACCTATCTCGAGGCACGCGGCATCCCGAATTTCTATACGCCGGAGAACGCGGTCGAGGCGTTCTCCTACCTCGGCCAGTATGTGCGCAACCAGACGCAGTTGCTGGAGGTCCCGCCGGCCAGCAGCTTTGCCGGCGCGCCGGTGCCCGAGGACCGCGCCGCCGCGACCGCCATCCTCGAAACGGCGATCGCCGCGAACCGCACGACCCTGACCGAGCACGAGGCCAAGGCGCTCCTCGCCGCATTCGGGTTGCCGGTCGGCTCGACCGTCATTGCGACCGACCGGGACGCCGCGGTCGCCGCCGCGGAGAAGATGGGGTTTCCGGTGGTGCTGAAGATCCACTCGCCCGACATCACGCACAAGACCGATGCCGGCGGGGTCAGGCTCGACCTGCACGATGCGCGCATGGTATCGGTCGCATTCGACGAGATGATGCGCGTGGTCAGGGAAAAGCGCCCGGAAGCGCGCATCGAAGGCGCCGTGGTCCAGCCGATGCTGAGGTTCCCCCACCAGCGCGAAGTCCTCGTCGGCGTGGCCACCGACGCGGTGTTCGGCGCGGTGATTTCATTCGGCAGCGGCGGCATTGCCGTCGAGGCGATCCGCGATACCGCCATCGCCCTGCCGCCTTTGAATGCCGCGCTTGCCCGCGACCTGGTAGAACGCACGCGGATCCACCGCCTGCTGGGCGCTTACCGGAACGTGCCGGCCGCGAGCGGGGAAGCGCTCGTCGAAGTCCTGTGCGGCGTGTCGCGCATGGTGTGCGCCCTGCCCTGGCTGAAGGAAATGGACCTGAACCCGGTGCTCGCGCACCCCGGCGGCGCGGTGATCGCGGATGCGCGGATCGTGGTCGATCCCGCCCGCCGCGAGGCCCCGCCGCGCTACGGCCACATGGCGATCCACCCGTACCCGGCCGAACTCGAAAGCGAGATCACGATCGCCGGCGGCACGCGCGTGAAGGTTCGCGCGATCCGGCCGGAGGACTCGGAACTCGAGCAGCGCCTGTTTTCACGCCTGTCGGAAAAGTCCCGCTACCAGCGCTTCATGCAGTACCTGCCGGCATTGCCGGCCAACCTGCTGGCCCGCTTCACCCAGCTCGACTACGGCCGCGAACTGGCGCTGGTGGCGATCCTCAACGGCGAATTCATCGCGGTCGGCCGCTACGCGCCGAACTCCGACGGGGACACCGCCGAATTCGCGCTCGCCGTGGCCGACGACTGGCAGGGCAAGGGGCTCGGGCGCGCATTGCTCGCACAGCTGAAGGTAGAAGCCCGCAAGGCCGGCTACCGCGCGCTCTACGGCACCATCCTGATGGCGAACCACGAAATGCTCGACCTCGCCTCCCGGCTGGGGTTCACGCGCGAATCGATCCAGGGCGCCGACGTGACCGTGGTCTGCCCGTTGTGATTTGCCTTTTCCGGAACACCAATTGACTTGGGATCCGCACCCGCATTGGCTCTGCAGATAGAGAAGTCAGACTTTCTCAGCGCCTGACGGTCTTCAGCGCCGCGGGCGCATCGATGATCCGGAGCGGCATCACGGCGAGTTTCCTCGCCGCGAGCTTCCGGTCCAGCGCCGCCTGCACCGCGACCATGGGCGAGCGCGCCGGATCGAACGCGACCGACAGCGTGGCGGTATCCACCGATACGCGCGCGCTGCCCCGGTCCACGCCCGGCGTCGACTCGGCCAGCGTCTCGAGCGCGCGGCGGGTCGCCTCACCCGGCACGAGGCTGCCGTCGATATGGAAGAACACGACGTGGTGCTTCTGCGCGAGGGACCGGGTCACGACCGCATGATCGTAGACCGACGCGACCTTGTCCTCTACGCAATATCCGCAGGCGAACGCCCCCGGTGCGTGGAGCGCGAGGACCAGGCCCGCGATCGAGAGGGCGCGGCGCACCTCAGTGCCCGGCGGCCGAATGCACGCTGCCGGCCGGCTGCGCGTCGATCCACTGGAAGTACTTGAGGTACTGCTTGATCTCCGCGTCGCCCAGGCTCTGATTGGGCATAGGCAGGTTGTTGTACTCCTTCAGCATCGCCTTGGCATCCGCGTCCGTTTGCAGCATCGTCTCCGGGGACTTCAGCCACCTGGCGAGCCACGCTTCGCTCCGGCGCTTGGTGACGCCGGCGAGGTCCGGCCCCAGCTTCTTGCCTTGCCCGATCGAATGGCACGCAAGGCACTTCGACTCGAACGCCTGCTTGCCGGCCACCGCCTCCGGATCGGTCGGGGTCGGCGAGGCCGCCATGTTGTGGTGCTCGATCTCGTTCTTCTCGTTCGCCGGCCCGCCGGCGTCGATCAGGCCGATCGCGCCCTGCGACGCGTTCGCGAAATGATGGTCCACCATGATGTACTGCCCCGCCTCGGGGATCATGAATTCGACGATCGCGCTGCTCGATGAACCGAGCAGCACGGTCTGCATGCCGCGGAACTGGTTGTCGGGATTGCCGTCCATCCACACCCGGTCGAAGATCGTGCCGACGACGTGGAAGCTCGAGGTCTTGCTCGGCCCGACGTTGAGGACGAACAGCCTTATGCGCTCGCCCGGCCTGGCTTTCAGCGGGTTTGCGACCATGCCGTTGTGAACGCCGTTGAAAACGGTGCGGGTGGGCTGGGCATTGCGCAGGCGCTCGCCGTCGAGCACATACAGCGGCGCGCCGTCGACCTTCTGCTTGCCCGGATCCGGCTTGGCATAGAACTCGCTCTGGATGACGACGTATTCACGGTCGACTTTGGTCGGATAGCCTTCGCGCGGCTCGACGACCACCGCCCCGTACATGCCGGATGCGATGTGCTCGAGGATCATCGGCGTGCCGCAGTGGTACATGAACATGCCGGGGTAGTTGAGCGTGAACTCGAACTCGATCGTCTGGCCCGGCGCGATCGATCGGTACTTGTCCTGCGGCGAGACCATCGCGGCGTGAAAATCCATCGAGTGCATCATCGGCGCCGCAGTCAGGCGCACGCCGGGCACCGGCTCGTCGCTGCGGTTGGTCATGCTGAAGCGGATCTTGTCGCCGACGCGCGCGCGGATGGTCGGCCCGGGCACATGGTCGCCGAAAGTCCACGCGCTGAACTTCACGCCGGGGGCGATTTCGATGATCTTGTGGGTCGTATCGAGCCGGACCGTCTTGACCGGCGAGGCGTCGAGCGGCTTCAGCTCCGGGACAGTGCTGAGCGAGGCGCCTTCGGCGAACGCGCCGGTGTGCCGCTCCGAGGTCACCTTCGCGGGCGTCGGCTTGAGGTCCATCCTGGTGACGTCGTACTTGTCCGCAGCGGCCGAAGGCGCCGCGGGCGGGGCCGGGGGGCTGCATGCCGCGATCGCCAGGGTTACGGTGGCCAGGGCCGCAAGAATGCGCCGTTGGATCTTCATCGGTTCCTCCTTCTGGTTTCTTATCCCCCCTTTATATCCTAGTCCGATGTATTTTGTTTGGTCTGGCCTCTTTTTCCGCGCGCCGCCGCCGCAAGCATCGCGACGATGAACGCTGCGATCGCCGCGGCATTCCCGGCACCGGCGATGGCGCGCCAGTCGGGCAATGCGAACAGATCGGCGGCGACCCGCAATCCAAGGCTCGCGTGCAGCAGCGCCAGCGGTCCGTAGAACGCCGGATGGTATGGCAGGGCCGCGCGGAACAACGCGGGCACGATGATCGGTGCATGGCCGAAAACCATCGAGAACACGAATCCCAGGAACACCGCGTGCAGTGCCGCGTCCCAGGCAAGCCGCCCGGGCTGCATTTCGCCGCCCGCAAGCATGATGACCGCAGCGACCGCCAGCCAAGCGTAGCCGGCAAGCAGGCACGCTGCGATATATCGAGTCAGCCCGCGGCCGCGGATCGTGCGCAGCGCCACGTCCTTCCACGCAAGCCACGCGGCCAGCGCAAGCAGAGAAGCCCCGGTAGCCGGCCAGCCGGTCATCGGCGCGACGGTCAGGCAGGTCATGATTGCCGCGAAGACGCGCTTGGCGGCGAGCGAAGGCGGCATGAACCGCGACAACTCGAGCCGCTCGCCGGCGATCGTAAGGACCAGGAATCCGATCCACCACTGTGTGACG
The DNA here is from genome assembly GCA_964599095.1 of uncultured Bordetella sp. GTDB lineage: Bacteria > Pseudomonadota > Gammaproteobacteria > Burkholderiales > SG8-39 > SZAS-79. The sequence goes on along the minus strand of CAZREB010000007.1, from coordinate 43,965 downwards.
GCAAACTGCGGCTCGCCGATCGCGAGCAGGAGCATGCCGGCATGCCAGCTTGCTGCGCCCAGCACAAGGCAGACATTGTGCAATTGGGGCTGGCGCACGAGGACGACACAGGATGCGAGAAGGAAGACCGCACTGCCCGCTACGATCAGCGCCATCGCCGGGTCGTACGCGCCGGCAATCATGGCAAGCCCGCCGATCCCGGACGCAAGCGGACCGAGGTAGGCCCAGGTCGAGCCCAGGGCCACCGCGCGCTCGAGGCCGATGACGGTGCCGAAGAAAGCCGCAGCCATGAGCGCGCCGTGCAGGACGGCGAATCCGTCGCGTGGCAGCGGGACGTCCCAGCCGAGGCGCGCAAGGCCGGCGGCCACTCCGAATACTAGACTGAGGAACCCGGCCGCCAGCAGCGGCAGGCGCGCCGCCGGCCTCATTTCCAGCCGAAGAAGGCGCGCGCCTCTGCCGACATCCTCTCCGGCGTCCACGCCGGCTCCCACACCAGCTCGATGTCGACCTGCGGCACCTGCGGGTGCGCGCGCCGCACCGCCTCGCGCGCCTCGTCGGTGATCATTTCGCCCATGGGACATGCAGCCGAGGTCATCGTCATGCGCACGTGAATCCGGTCGGCACCGGCCTCGATGCCGCAGACGAGACCGAGTTCGACGATGTTCATCCCCGCTTCCGGATCGTCGACGCTCCTCAGCGCTTCGCGGACGCTTTCCTCGGTCGGTGGCATTACCACGAGAATTCCTTCAGCCGAAGAAGGCGATCGGCCCGGCTGCCTGGCGCGTCAACGCCACGCAGACGATGTACGCCACTGTGCACAGTGCGAGGAAGAAGGCGATTGCGCGCACCCGCAACGTCGGGCCATGCCTTAGCGCCACTGCGCCGAGCACGATGTACGCAAGCAACGCGACCACCTTGGCTGTCAGCCACGCCTGCGCAATCGGATACTGGCCGCTGAGCCACGCCAGCGCGATCGCGCTCGAGAGCAGCACGGTATCGATCACGTGGGGCGCAATTCGAACAAAACTCGCCTGCAATAGCGGCGACCCCTTCAGCATGAGTACGCCGCGCGCCGTGAACCCGGTGATACTCAGGACGGCGCTGCCGACATGGAGGGCCTTGAGCGCCGCGTACTCCATGGGCGCTATGCGGCGTCTGCCACTGCGCGGCAGGCACCGGCCGGCATGACGCCTGTCATCAGGTAGTCGACCAGTTCTGCCACCGGCCGGATCTCTTCGCCGAAAGGCAGCGGCTCGCTGCCGCGGAAGAACAGCCCCTTCTTCAAGTCCCCTTTGAGCGCGTACGCAAGGCGCGTGTCGATGCAGAACTGCCCCATGCTGCCCAGGCCATCCCGCAAGCCGCAGACCGTCAGGCAGTTGAGGCCCGGCACGCAGCGGCGCGGATCGGCCTTGGCATGCGATTGCAGCGCCTTCTCGCGCCTGAGGTAATTGTTCAGCCACGGCGTGCGCACCGCGCGCGCCGGCAGGCCCGCAACGCTCATGAAGGTCACGATGTCCTCCGGCTTCGCGCCGGCGAGGACCTTCTTGAAATTTTCGTGCGCGTCGCCTTCCTGCGTCACCGCGAAGGGCGTGCCGACCTGCACCGCGGACGCGCCGAGCGCCAGCAGCGACCTCACCTGCTCGTGCGTGTGGATGCCGCCGGCCACCACGACCGGGATTCGTTCGCGCTCGATTTCGAGCGTCTTCAGCACTTCGAAAATCCCGGCGAGGACCGGCTCGAAATCGAAGCGCGGATCGTCGACCTCCTCCAGCCGCGTGGCGCCGAGGTGGCCGCCCGCATAGCGCGGATGCTCGATCACGATCGCATCGGGCAGGCGCTGCTTGCGCATCCACTTCCTGAGCACGATGTTCACGCCGCGCGCGTCCGACAGGATCGGCAGCAACGCCACTTCCGGAAAATCCTTCGCGAGGTCCGGCAGGTCGAACGGCAGCCCGGCGCCCATGACGATCGCATGCGCCCCGCTCTCGCAGCTCTGCCTCACGTGCTGCGGATAGGCCGAGACCGCCTTCATGACGTTCACGGCGACTGCGCCCCGTCCCTTTGCGGTTTCGAGCGCCGCGCGGATCTCGCGGTCGAGCGCGATCACGTTCAGCTTGTCGAGCGTGTCCTTGTCGGTGCAGCCCTTTGCCCGTTCGAGCAAGTCCGCGTGGTGGTGGCGCAGGTCGACGCTGGAAATCGTGCCCACCGCCCCCAGGGCAGCTACGCTGCCGGCCAGGCGGTGCGCCGAAATGCCGACCCCCATGCCGCCCTGCACGATAGGAAGGAGCGGTCGCCCGCGCAGCCGCCATTCGGGCAACCCGGACGCCCCGGTCACAGACACCATTCGATCACTGCCGCTTCGGATTACGGTGATGCATTGTTCCGCACACCAGATTGCCCCGGGTTGATCTGCATCAAGACAGTGGGGCCGGTAGTCCCCGCTGCGAGTGCGGGTTTGCTTGATATGCATCAAACCCACGCCCCCCCCATGGGCGCACCCTTGCGTCAATTCCAATTCACGCGAACGAACGGAGAAGACAGATGAAACGCGCAAGGACCCGCATGATCACCAGGACGGTCGCCTCGGCCGTGTTGCCGCTGGCTGTTTGCGCGGCATTTGCCCAGCCGACCCAGCCCGGCCGCGCGCCGGTCACCGACCCGGAAATCCGCTACCAGGCGGGCGGCTCGCCGCTGGCGCAGGAACCGATGCACCAGAACATCGACCCGAAAGCCCCGCCGATGACCAAGGCGGAGTTCGACAAGGGCCGCACCATCTATTTCGAGCGTTGCGCGGGCTGCCACGGCGTACTGCGCAAGGGCGCGACCGGCAAGCCGCTGACCCCGGACCTGACGATGGCCAAGGGCAGCGAGATCCTCAAGGTGTTCATCAAGTACGGCTCGCCCGCGGGCATGCCGAACTGGGGCACTTCGGGTGAGCTCACCGACGCCGAAGTCGACCTGATGGCGCGCTACATCCAGCAGGAGCCGCCGATCCCGCCCGAATTCGGCCTCGCGCAGATGAAGAGCACCTGGAAGGTGATCGTTCCGCCGGCCCAGCGCCCGAAGAAGAAGGAGAACGACTACAACATCTCCAACATCTTCTCGACCACGCTGCGCGACACCGGTGAAGTCGCCCTGATCGACGGCGACACCAAGAAGATCATCAATATCGTGAAGACCGGTTACGCGGTGCACATCTCGCGCCTGTCGGCCTCCGGGCGGTACCTGTTCGTGATCGGGCGGGACGCCAAGATCAACATGATCGACCTGTGGATGGCCAAGCCCGACAACGTCGCCGAAATCCGCGTCGGCCTCGAAGCGCGCTCGGTCGACACCTCGAAGTTCAAGGGCTACGAGGACAAGCTCGCGATCGCCGGCTCGTACTGGCCGCCGCAGTACACGATCATGAACGGCGACACGCTCGAGCCGCTCAAGATCATGGCCACCCGCGGCATGACTGTGGGCGACCAGGAGTTCCATCCCGAGCCGCGCGTCGCCTCGATCGTCGCCTCGCACTTCAAGCCCGAGTTCGTGGTCAGCGTCAAGGAGACCGGCAAGATCCTGATGGTGAACTACAAGGATCTCCAGAACATCACGGTGACCGAGATCGGCGCGGCCAAGTTCCTGCACGACGGCGGCTGGGATTCCACCAAGCGCTACTTCATGGTGGCGGCCAACCAGTCGAACAAGATCGCGGTGATCGACGCCAAGGAAGGCAAGCTGACCAGGCTGGTGGACGTCGACAAGATCCCGCACCCGGGCCGCGGCGCCAACCTGATCCACCCGAAATTCGGGCCGGTCTGGGCCACCGGGCACCTGGGCAGCGAAAAGATCGCGCTGATCGGCACCGACCCGGTGAAGCACAAGGACCAGGCCTGGAAAGTGGTCCAGTACCTCGAGGGCCAGGGCGGCGGTAATCTGTTCATCAAGACCCACCCGAAGTCGAAGAACCTGTGGGTCGATACGCCGCTGAACCCGGATGCGAAGATCGCCCAGTCGATCGCGGTGTACGACATCAACAACCTCGACAAGAAGCCCGAGACGCTGCCGATCGCCGACTGGGCCGAGCTCGGCGAGGGGGCCAAGCGCGTGGTGCAGCCGGAATACAACAAGGCCGGCGACGAGGTCTGGTTCGCAGTCTGGAGCGCGAAGAACCAGCAGTCCGCGCTGGTGGTGGTCGACGACAAGACGAGGAAGCTCAAGGCCGTGATCAAGGATCCGCGCCTGATCACGCCGACCGGCCACTTCAACGTCTACAACACCCAGCACGACGTCTACTAAGAACAGGGGAACCCAGGTTCCCCCGTTGCCCCATCACTAAGAACAGGGGAACCCAGGTTCCCCCGTTGCCCCTTCCTAGGAGAATCGCAATGAAACTGCGTTACCCGCTGATCGCCGCCGTCCTTGCCGCCACTGCCCTCGCCTCGCCCGCCCGGGCGAACGAGGACCTGGCGAAGAAGTACCAATGCCTTGCCTGCCACCAGCTCGACAAGAAGCTGGTCGGGCCGGCCTACAAGGAGGTCGCGAAGAAATACAAGGGCCAGGCCGATGCCGCCGTGAAGATGGCGGAGAAGATCAGGAAGGGCAGCACCGGCGTCTGGGGACCGGTGCCGATGCCGCCGAACGACAAGGTGCCCGAAGGCGACGCCAAGACCCTGGCCGAGTGGGTGCTCAAGCAGGGCTGAACGACCGGAACAGGCTGCACAAGACGGGGCCAACAACCCGTCTTCATTGGAAGGGGGCTGCGGCCCCCGCTTTTTTTGCGGGCCCGGCGCCGGGCCCGGGCCTCAGACGGTATGGGTGCGCAGGCGATCGAGGTCGAGGATGCGGACCGTCTTGCCCTCGACCGAGATCAGCCCGGCGGCCAGCAGGTCGTGCAGCACGCGCGAGAAATGCTCCGGCGTCATGTTCAGGCGCGAAGCCAGCACACCCTTGCCGGCCGACAGCTGCACCTCGCGCGGCACCTCTGCGCAGTTTCCGTCCTCATTGGCGCCGCAGGCCGCGCTGAGCAGGTAGCCGATCACCCGCTCGGCACTCGAGCGCAGCGAGTAGGCCTCCACGTCGCGCACCAACCCGTGCAGGCGCAGCGCGAGGCCCGACAGCATCTTGCGGGCAAAGGCAGGATCGCGCGCGAGTTCGTCGAACACCACGTTTTTCGCGACATGCAGCAGCATCGTGTCGGCCAGCGCATGCGCCGAAACGATGTACGGTCGCTCGAGGAACATCAATGCCTCGCCGAAGCTCTGCCCCGGACCGACGATCTCGACGACCTTCTCCCCGCCCTGCGGAGACGTGAAGCCGAGCTTCACCTGGCCGTAGACCACGACGTGGAACCCGTTGCACGGGTCGCCGCGATGAAAGATCCGCTCGCCCTTCTGGAACCGCAGCGAGTGCGTCCCGGCCGCGATCCGGCCTGTCTCTGCCGCGCTCATCTCGCTGAACATCGGCAGCTTGGCGAGGAAAGCCTCGACCTTGATCGCGGGGCGCCGGGGCGCACGCGCCGGCGGTGCCTGCTGGTCGCCTTTGGCGATTGTCTTTACCTGCATCAGTGGCTCGTCCCGTCCGAGCGGGTGATCTTGTTGTGCACGTTGTACTTGCCCGAAGGCTTGTTGGCCGGAAAGCGCCTGACCACTTCGAGCGTCTTCGCATCATAGACGATGACTTCGCCGTCGTTCTCCCAGACGCTGACCAGCGCGTAGCGCCCGTCCATGGTGAATTCCACGTGCGCCGTCACCTTGCCGGGCGCCGGGCGAAGTTCGCGCACCACTTCGAGCGTTCGCTTGTCGATCACCTGCAGCGTGTCCTTGCGCGGGCTGTTGAAGGCGTCCACCCAGGCGTAGGGCGTGTTCTCGTGGCTGCGCATGAAGAATCCCGGGCCGTTGGTCGGGATCTGCCTGATCACCTGCCAGCTCTGCGTGTCGATGACGGTGACCTGCCCGTCCTTCAGGTTCGGGGTCGCGAGTACCGGGCGGCCCTGCCAGTCCCAGGTGATCCCGGACCCGAGGTGCGGCAGCCCGGGCAGTGCGATCGTCTCGATGCGCCGCTTCACGTGCAGGTTCACGACCTGGCCGTTCTTCGCCTCCCGCGCCGAGCCGACCAGGTTGGCGTAGCCCCGGTCGAAGAAGAAATCGTCGAGGTAGTCGTCGACCTCGATGTGGCGCACCGGGAACGGGCCAGGCTCGGCCAGTCCCTCCTTCATCTTGTAGTCGTGCACCAGGCCCTTGTAGACCGGCTCGGCATCCTCGCCGTAGGGGATCTCCCAGACTTCCTTCACGTCCTTGAGCGCTGCGATGAAGCTCTTGCGCGGCGCCGCGTCGTAGACCGCCGAGACGCGCGAACTGCGGCCGGCCAGGTCCCGGGCCGGGATGACCTTGACCGGCTGCAGCGTGCCGGCGTCCAGGGCCACCAGCGTATGCGGCAGGTAGTTGGCCACCATGACCCACCGTCCGTCCGAGGACACCGCGGCATTGCGCGTGTTGATGCCGGCGCGCACCTCGGACACCATGCGCAGGTTGTGCAGGTCGTACTTGGAAATCCAGCCGTCGCGCGAAGCGAAGTACACGAACCGCCCGTCCGGCGAGAACTTCGGCCCGCCGTGCAATGCGTAGCGGGTCGGGAAGCGCGCCAGCCGCTCGAAAGTGTCGCCGTCGAGGATGCTGGCGTGATGGTCGCCGGTCTCGACCAGCACGAAGAGGTTCATCGGGTCGGCGCGATGCACCGGCCGGTCCGAATCGGGTCGCTCCGGCTTAAACTCGGACCGGGAAGCACGGATCTCGTCCATGCCCCAGGGCGGCACTGCCGCCGGCCTTGCGTAGATGTAGGCGGCCAGCGCCTGCACGTCGGCCTCGGACAGCTTGTCGCCGAACGCCGGCATCTGCGTCGCCATCCGGCCCTTCGCGATCACCTGCGCCGCGGCCGGCTGGCGCAGCCGCTCCAGGTTCTCCGGGAGCAGCGCAGGGCCGATGCCGCCGAGCCGCTCCGCGCCGTGGCAACTGGCGCAGTGTTCGGCGTACAGCTTGGCCGTGCCATGCGCTTGTACCGGGCCAGCCAGCGACATCGCGGCAGCCGCGGCAATCCCGATGAGCGCTACGCGGAGCGCAGCCATGTGACTCCTTTCGCGGTGTACGGCTTCACCGGCACGCGCCCGGCCGCCGGATCCACGCCGATCTCCTCGTCGCTGAGATAACACCCCGGGTCCTCTTCCCAGGCATCGCCGGTCAGGCTGCGCGCGCGCACGCGCGAGCTGCCGTTGCACAGGTCGAAGTACCGGCAGGCGCCGCAGCGCCCCTTGATCGAGCGCGGCGAGGCCTTCAGGCCGGCCAGGATCGGGTCGCGCGTATCGACCCAGATCTGCGAGAACGGCCGCTCCTTGACGTTGCCGAGCGTGTAGTCCCACCACATCGTGTCCGGGTGCACGTTGCCGAGGTTGTCGATGTTGGCCACGTTGACGCCGGAAGCGTTCCCGCCCCATTCGGCAAGTTTCGCGCGGATGTGCGCGCCGCGCTCCGGGAACTTTCGCTCCACCCATTGCAGCAGATAAGCGCCGTCGGCATCGTTGTTGCCGGTCACGAACTCGCGCACCAAGCCGCGCTGCTGGTAGTCCCAAGCAGTATCGAACAGCAGGTCCATCGCGCGGCGCGTGGTCTGGAAATGCGCATCGGCGCCGCGGTTCCTGTTGCCGCGCCCGGCATAGTTCAGGTGCGACAGGTAGAACTTGTCGATGCCCTCCGCCTCGACCAGCGCCAGCAGCCCCGGCAGGTCGGCCGCGTTTTCCTGTGCGAGCGTGAAGCGCACGCCGACCTTGACACCGCGGTCGCGGCACAACCGCAATGCGGCCAGCGATGCGTCGAACGCGCCTGACTTGCGCCGGAACCGGTCGTGGGTGGCGCCCAGCCCGTCGAGGCTGATGCCCACGTAATCGAACCCGGTCGCGGCGATCCGGTCGGCCAGCGGCGCGTCGATCAGCGTGCCGTTGGTCGACAGGCCGGTGTAGAAGCCCATCGCCCTGGAACGCGCGGCGATCTCGAACAGGTCGCTGCGCAGGAGCGGCTCGCCGCCCGACAGGATCAGCACCGGCACGCGGAAACGCTTCAGGTCGTCCATGACCGAGAACACCTGGGCGGTGCCCAACTCGCCCGGGAAATCGACGTCCGCCGAGATCGAATAGCAGTGCAGGCAGGTCAGGTTGCAACGCCGGATCAGGTTCCAGATCACGACCGGGCCGGGCGGGTTCACGCGCCCCGTGAGCGGTGTGGGCCGCGCAATCTCCTGCATGAATCGGGTGATCCGGAACACGTCGGCCAGCCTCCGTAGGTTGTCCCCCATGCTAGGCGGTGCGGCCCGCGGCGGATTGACATGCGTCAAACCCGTACGCTCGAGGCGCAGTGAACGTGGAAGCCTTTTCTTGAGACAGATCAAAGGCACGGGGCACCTGTGGGCGGATTGTTATGCACGTTGACCGCATGCCTGCTGCCCGAGACCCGATGACTGCAAACACGTTCCGGCTCGACGTCCGGCCGATCCTGGCCGGCGGACAAGATCCGTTCTCCGAAATCATGGCGATCGCCCGCAAGGTGCCCCCCGACGGCACCCTCGTGCTGGTGGCGCCGTTCGACCCGGTGCCGCTGCGCGACGTACTGGGCGCCAGCGGCTTCACGTCCTCGGCCATGCCCCGCGGGCCCGGCGAATGGGAAGTCACTTTCCGACGCGAGCCCCTGCCCGGCGTCGAACCCGGGCCCGTACGCAGCGAGCCGCAGGCGCGGATCTACCTCTCCGAATCCGCCCTGGCCCGGACATGGTCCGAAGGAAGGGATCGGCATGTAGACGTCCGGGGACTGGCGCCGGAGGCCGCGCTGCAGGCCATCCTCGATGCGCTCGACGCCGGCGAAGCGCCGTTGGTGGCCCACCTCGACGAGAACATCGAAGCGCTCTATCCGGAACTCGCACTGCGCAACTGCGAAGCCACTTTCGTCCCCGGTGAAGGCGCCGAGGTCAGGCTCGAGATCTCTGCGCCGGCTTGAGCCGCCTCAGGCGAATCGCAGGCCGGTCTTCTTCAGGATGCGGATGCTGTAAAGCACTTCATGGGCCCGGCAGGCGTCGCCGAGCACCGCGTCGATCCGCGCCACGTTCGCTTCGACCTCCTCGCGGGTGCGGGCATGGACCATCGCGAACAGGTTGTAGCGCCACTCCGGCAGGCGCCGCGGGCGGCGATAACAGTGGGTGACGAAATCCAGCGCACCGACCTGCGGGCCGAGCGCGGCGACCGCCTCGTCGTCGACGTCCCAGACCGACATCCCGTTGGCGCGAATACCCAGCGCGTAGTGGTTCGGCACCACCCCGATGCGCCGGATGCGGCCGTCGGCAAGCATGTCCGCCACGCGCCGCATGACTTCCTGTTCGGTGGCCCCGACCTGGGCCGCAACCGCCGCCCAGGGCCTCAGCACGAGCGGCAGCCCGGCCTGCGTGGCCCGTACGATTGCGCCGTCCGCGGCGGCGTCCGGGTCGCGCGCGTTCATGCGGCCAGCTTCATCCCGATGAAGTACTCGTCGAGCTTGGGAAAATCGAGCACCGCCAGTCCGGTGGCGCGTTCTATGCTCCGCAGGGTACCGGCGATGCCCCCCGGGGTGTCGGTCGCAACGACGAACCACATGTTCAGCCGGTGCGCGCGCTCGTAATTGTGGGCCACTTCCGGGTGCGCATTGACGATTGCGGCGACCGCTTCGAACTGCCCGGGCGGCACGCTCATCGCACAAAGGGTAAATGCCCCGCCCATGCGGTCTGCGTTGTACAGCGGCCCGAACCGGCTGAGCGTGCCCTCGTCCAGCAGGTGGGCGATCCGGGCAAGCAACTCTTCCTCGGTGGTCCCGATCTCGCGCGCAGCGGCAGCGTACGGCCTTTCGACCACCGGGAACCCGCCCTGCAAGGCGTTGATGATCCTGCGGTCGAGCTCGTCCATGGCGGCTAGGCGGCCTCGGCGTAGTGCGCGCCGCGCTGCCGGAAGCAACGGGTGGAAAACAGCACTTCGTAAGGGATGCCAACCAATTCGACCCGGTGCCGAAGCTTCGCCAGCGTAGAGAGCACCGCGTCGCGGTCGCGCCCATGAATCATGCAAAAGAGGTTGTACGGCCACTCCGGGAGATGGCGCGGACGGCGGTAGCACAACGTGGTTTGCGGATGCGAGGCCAGCAGTTCGGCGACCTCCGGCACGTCTGCGTCAGGCACGTCCCAGACCACCATTGCATTCGCCGCGAATCCGAGCGCGCTATGGCGCACGACCACCCCGATGCGGCGCGCGACGCCGTCGGCCAGCCAGCCGGCGAGCGTCGCCAGCACCGCCGCCGTAGTGCAGCCGGCCTGGTGCGCTACCGCGTCAAAAGGCCGGGGCTGCAGCGGCAACCCGGCCTGCACGGCAGCGATGATCTTCTTTGCCTGCACGGACAATCGATGCGGACGCCGCTCCGGCGTCTTGCGCCGGCTGCGCGGCTTGGGCATTTCGTGCACTACGCAATCCCTGCCGAGGTCGAAGCCGAGATCGATGTGATATTCCTGCAGCAGCGGCAGCGCCAGCACGCGCAGGCCCGAGGCCCGCTCGATCCGCGCGATCGCCGCGTCGAGTGCAAGCTGTGTCGGGCCGGTAAGCACGAACCAGAGATTCAGGCGGTGCTCGCGCTGGTAGTTGTGGTTGGTCTCGGGCTGCGCATTGACGATCCCCGCGACCTCCTCGAGGCGGCCCGCGGGCACGGCCATGGCCGCCAGCGTGCTCGCGCCCACTGCGTGCGGCGCGAACACGACGCCGATGCGGCTGATCGCACCGCTCTCGAGCAGGCGGACATAGCGCGCGAGGACGACCTCCTCGCTTGCGCCGACGCGAGCGCCGATGGCCTCGAAGGGACGCTCGAGCAACGGAAAATCCCTTTGGAACTCATTGAGCAGTCGTTCGTCCAGCGCATCCATGGGTCGTCTCCTCAGAATCCTGTGGCGAAAGCGCGGCTCGTCAGGAAGATCCCGCTCGGGTGGTCGGCAGGCAGTTGCGCAAGCGCCGCAAAGCTGGCGGTGTCGTAGACCGTGACCCGGTTGTCGTCGCGCGAGGAGACCCACACCTGCTCGCCGCGCGGCGTGAATTCCATGTGCAGCACCGCGCGGCCGGGCTTGAGTTCCTGGATCACGCGGCGCGACGGGATGTCGATCACCTGCACGGTGTCGTTCTTCGGGAAGGCGAAGTTGACCCACGCGCGGCGCCCGCCGGGCTGGACGATCACGAACACCGGCTGGCCGTGCACTTCGACGCGGCCGGCCTCGGCCCAGGTCGCGGTGTCCACGAACAGCACTTCGCTGCGCCCGATCGCCGGCAGCAGTGCAAGGCCACCGGCCACGGCCCAGCCGCGCAGGTGCGGCATCTTGTAAACCGGCATCTTCTCCTCGCCGCGACCGTAGCCGCCGAGGATGCGTCGCGCCCCCGCCTCCGGGTTCCAGAGGTCGATCAGCGCGAGGCCGTCTTCGCCATAAAGGCCGGCAATGTAGAACCGCCCGCCTGGCGTGATCAGGCCGTCGTAGGGCTCCTTGCCGATCGCCGGGAACTTGCGCACCCGCGGGTTGCGCGGATCGCTGGCGTCCGCGACCCAGATTTCACCGGCCTCGAACAGGCTGTAGATGAAGCGGTTGCCGGGCGCATCGGCGATGCCGACGACTTTCGAGCGGCGCGTGCCGTCGCCGCCGGCCGCCGGGATGTCGGAAAGGAGTTCGAGCGTCGCCGCGTCGAAGATCTTTACGCCGCCCGGATCGTAGTTGGCGACCGCGATCAGGCGCCCGTCCTGCGAGATCGCACCGCCTATGGAATTGCCGGCCTGCACGACGCGTGCGACGACTCTGGCGCCGAGCAGGTCCACTTTGGACAGGCCGCCGTCGCGTCCGAACACATATGCGTAGCGCGCGTCGCGCGAATACACCACCGATGCGTGCGACAGGTCGCCCAGGCCGTCGATCATCGCAAGCCGGGACCGGCCGCTGGTCTCGATCAGCTGCAGCCGCCCGGTCTCGCGTTCGACGATGACGCCGAGGTCGCCGGTGCCGCGCAGAAATGGCGTCTGTGAAGCGTGCGGTACCTGCGTGGCACAAGCGCCCAATACGGCGATCGCCGCAAGCGCGGCCAGCAGCGCGGCCGGTTTCATCGCGCCTCCCCTGACGGCAAACCGGTCTTCAGCGTGTTGACGATCCAGAGCGCTTCCTCTTCGCGCATGAACGGCCGCCACGGCGGCATCGCGGTGCCGCGCCGCCCGTCGAGGATCGTGTACTGCAGCGAGACCGCGTCCTTTTCGTGGAGCGCAGCCGGAAGGAGGGACGGCCCGAGACCGCCTTTCAGCGTCAGGCCATGGCATGAGCCGCAGTCCTGCCGGACCATCTCCACCAGTTGCGCCCGGCGCTCGGGCGCAGGCTCGCCCGCGGTACAAGGCCAGGCCGGCAACGCCGAAATGCCGGCCGCGAGCAGGATCACCGATTGCCGGATGGAAATGCCTTTCATGCGACCGAGAATGCATCAGCGGCCGGCGGCCGGATTTAATCTGGATCAAAGCAGGGTCATTGCGCTCCCCCTACTCTCGCATCCAAGGCCGATCCCATCCGGCCGGGGCGATGCTCGATGAAACGAACGCACAGCGCAGTACCGGCCGCCGACCGGGCGTTTTTTGCGGCCTTCCTGAACCTGCGCGGCAAGCCCGGCCTGGTCGTCGGCGGCGGTCCGGTGGCAGCCCTGAAGGTCGAGGCGCTGATGCGCTCCGGCGCCAGCGTCAGCGTGGTCGCGCCCGACCTTTGTCCGCGGCTTGCCGAGTTGACGCTGTTGGGGGCCGTAAGGCACGAATCGCGCCGCTTCCAGCCCGGCGACGTCGTCGGGACCCGGATCGTGATCGCAGCCACCGACGACCACGCCGTCAACGAATCGGTGTCGAACGCCGCCAAGGCGCTGAACATCCCGGTCAACGTGGCCGACGATGCCGCGCTTTCCACATTCATCATGGCTTCGGTCGTCGACCGCGCGCCGATGCAGATTGCAATCTCCAGCGCCGGCACGTCGCCGGTGCTCGCAAGAAAGCTGCGCACCCTGCTCGAAACGCTGGTGCCGGCGGCCTACGGTCGCCTCTCCGCGCTGGCCGGGCGATTCCGCGATGCCTCCAAGCGCCGCTATCCCGACCCCGAGGCCCGGCGGCGCTTCTGGGAAGAGGTCATGGAAGGACCGGTGGCCGACATGGTGCTTTCGGGCCGCGAACAGGATGCCGTCGATGCGCTGCAGGGCAAGCTCGATTCGACCGCAAGCGGGCAATCGGCAGCGGCCGACGCCCCGGCGGGCGCGGTCTATCTCGTCGGCGGCGGCCCGGGCAACCCGGAATTGCTGACGCTGCGCGCCTTGCGCGTGATGCAATCGGCCAACGTGGTGCTGTACGACCATCTCGTTGCGCCGGCGATCGTCGACCTCGTCCGGCGCGATGCCGAACGCATCTATGTGGGCAAGGAATCCAGCAACCACTCGCTGCCCCAGCCCGATATCAATGCACTGATGGTCAGGCTGGCCAGGCAAGGCAAGCGCGTGGTCCGGCTGAAGGGCGGCGACCCGTTCATCTTCGGCCGCGGCGGCGAGGAGATCGAGACGCTGGCCGCCCACGGGATCCCGTTCGAGGTCGTGCCCGGCATCACCGCAGCCAGCGGCGCAGGCGCGTTTGCCGGCATCCCGCTGACGCACCGTGACTACGCGCACTCCTGCGTGTTCGTCACCGGGCACCTGAAGGACGGCTCGATCGACCTCGACTGGCAGGCCCTCGCGCGGCCGATGCAAACCGTCGTCATCTACATGGGTGTGCATGGGCTCGGCCTCCTCTCGAACCAGTTGATTGCGCATGGCCTGTCGCCGCGCACGCCGGCCGCGTTGGTCGAGAAGGCGACGCTGCCAACCCAGCGCGTGGTGACCGGGACGCTTGCGACGATTGCCGGCCTGGCCGAAAAGGAGGCAGTCCGGCCGCCCGCGCTGTTGATCGTCGGCGAAGTCGTTTCTTTGCGCGACAAGCTCACCTGGTACCAGCCGGCGCGCATCGAAGCCGAGCCGCAGGCGGCCCCGGAAAGCAAAACCGCTGCCGTCGTTTCCTGAGCCGCCCGCCGCCGCCCGAGGCTAGGCCGCCGGCCGCGGCTTGAAGGCTGCGGGCACGAACGCATCCGAGAAGCAGACATCCTCCGCCAGTCCCTGCGTGAGGAAGGCCGGGATGGCGGTCTCGACCATCCTGACCGAGCCGCAGACGTAGACTTCGTAGCCGGTCAGGTCCGGGAAATCCTCCAGCATCGCGGCATGGACCAGGCCGGTGCGGCCGGTCCAGCGATCCTCGGGGGCGGGCTCCGACAGGACCGGAATCACTTTGAAATTCGAATGCTCGCGTTGCCAGCGCTCGGCCAGGCCCAGCATGTACAGGTCGCTGCGCCGCCTCACGCCCCAGTAAAGTCGCATCGGCCGCCGTATGCCGCGATGGAACGCATCCTCGACGATGCTCTTGACCGGCGCGAACCCGGTGGCGCCGGCCACGAACAGGATCGGCCGGAGGCTCTCGTGGAGAGTGAACACACCCAGCGGCCCTTCGAACTCGAGCGGATCGCCGACCTGCATCGCGGTAAAAACGTGCGTCGTAAACCGACCGCCGGGGATCAGCCGCACGTGCAATTCGATGCAATCATTCTCGTGCGGCGGGTTGGCGAACGAGAACGCGCGCCTTTGCCCGTCGTCGAGCACCACATTGATGTACTGGCCGGCCACGAAAGGCACCCGCCGCCCACCAGGCAGCGATATCCGCAGGCGGATCACTTCGGCGGACAGGCGCTCGATGCCGTCGACCCGGCCGGTATATCCCGGCACCGGCGCGCGCGACGGCTGCGTGGCCGGGTCGAGCACGACCTCGATATCCGAGAGCGGCGTCGCACAGCAAAGCAACGTCTCGCCCCGTTCACGCGCAGCGTCGGGCAACGCGGAGGGCTGGCAGGCACCATGATCGACACTCCCGTGCACGACGCTGCAGCGGCACGCGCCGCAGCCACCATTGCGGCACTCGTAGGGCAACGCGATCCCGGCGCGCAGGCCGGCCTCGAGCAGCGTTTCACCGGCGCGCACCGCGACCTGCTGCGCGCCGGGCTGCACGACCATCCGGAACTCTTTCGCGCCGCTCCGCCGGAACCTCGGCGGCAGCCACGGAAGGGCCGCAAGCACCGCCGTCGCCCCCGCCAGCAGCACCCAGACGTACGTCAGCGGCCAGCGATAGAGCAGCGGGAACAGCGTGAGGTAGAACCAGTCGAGCGCGAGCGACCCGGCCGCCACGCCGAGATCGGCGGCACCGCCCTGGCTCACCACGGGCCTGGCCAGCGACAGCGCGAGCATCGTCAACATCAGGCCGGCCATGACCGGCCGCACCGGGTTCGTATTCGCCTTGGGCACGCGCTGCACGTGGATCCACATCATCAGCAGCACCAGCAGCGGGATGCCGATGTGCATGAAGGCGAGCAGCGAAAAGAGGCGGTCGTTGACGCTGTCGGTGTAGATGAAGTTGCGCATCAGCGCGCCGCCGAACATCGGCAGCCAGTCGAGCCACTCGAAGGTCGCGACCACGACGAACTGCGCCATCCGGTCCCACGGCAGCATGAAGCCGTTGATGCCGGAGACGTAGACCAGCCAGATCAGCGCCACGCCGGTGACCCACGAAAACCAGCGGAACCCGCGCAGCCGGTCGAACGCGAAATGCCGCACCATGTGCAGCAGCATCGTCAGCACCATCGCGTCCGACGCATACCGGTGGATGCTGCGCAGGATCCCGCCGGCAAACCACTGGGCGTGCGTCAGCGCCTCGACCGAGCCATGCGCGCCGGTTACGCTGGTTTCGTAAAACGCATAGAGATACAGGCCGCTGCCGGCCACCACCCAGAACAGGAAGAAGGAAATCGCGCCGAGCTGGTAAAGCGGATTGAAGCGGTCACCGAAGGCCGCGTTGAACAACGCCTCGACGCGCATGAACATCCAGCGCAGCACCGACTGCAAGCGCACGATCATGCATGGGCCTGCAGCACCGGCCGGGCCGAATCGCGGCCGCGCGTTGCGCCGATCACGACCACGACGAACAGCAGCCCGCCGATCACCGCCACCAGGCCGCCGAGCCCCATCAGGCCCATGCCGGCGATCTCGGAGGTGGTGCGAAGCACCTGCTCGGCACCGGCGACCTTGCGCTGCACGCCGTAGCCGCCCGACCAGACCAGGCCCACGATGTGCATCATCTGGCCGGTCCCGTACAGCACCGGCTGCAGCGTCGCGAGCCGGGTGGAAGGCGCCCGATACCCGAACCGTGGCAGCAGGTGGTAGACCAGTCCCATCAGCGCGAGGGTCACGCCGACGATGCAGCCGTGGTAATGCGCGGGGATGCGCACGTTGCTGCCGTTGATGAACACGCCGATCACGCCGCCGGCCGCAAAAAGCAGCACCGAGGCCACCAGGGCCGAGCGCAGCGGCCGCGCCCCGGGCGATATCGCCACGCCCGGGCGCAACGCGAGCACCACGGCAAGGCTGACCGGCAGGATGGACAGCCCGCCGCCGACGCGCATCGCCCAGGTCAGCAGGTTGCGATGCTCCACCGACGAAACGTCGTGCGCGAGGTAGGCATAGGGCGTCACGAACACGCTCACCAGCGCCAGCGCGAACATCAGGAGCGCCACCCGCGGGCTCAAGGGCACCCTGGCGCCGCTCGTGCTCGCGAGCCACAGCCACGCGACCAGCATCAGCAGCGTCCAGGTGAATTGCAGCGCATGGCCGCCGCCCCAGAACAGGATCTCGTAGTACGCCTTGCCGGAAATCGAACCGGGCACGCTTGCAAACGACCACGCAAAGGCCATGACGGCCACCGCCGCCGAGACCGCGCAGGCATTCAGCCCGAAACGCAGCGCAGCCTCGCCGTCGATCCCGGGATCGAGCCGCGGCGAAGTCAGCATGCCGCGCAGCACCAGGATCACCACGCCGCCCGCGAACACCAGCAGGCCCGCGATGAACCACGGCCCGTTCAGGACCGGGATGTAGTTGGCCATGATCGGCTCGGCCCGGTCGACGAACGGCGCGAGCGACATCAAGACGGTCCCGGCGGCGCACAGGCCGAGCGCGGACCAGCCCCAGCGCAGCCCCCACTCCGATCCGTTGATGCTCCACAGCATGCCGGCAAGGGCCATGAACCAGACGAGCACCGAAAGGTCGACATGCACTACCAGCGCAACCCGGAAGAAATCGGCCACCGGCAGCAATTGCGACACATAAGGGGTACGCGAGACCACCAGCAGGATCGAGAACAGACCGGAGCCGATCAGCGCGGCAATACCCAGCCAGAGCCAGGCCCGGGCGAGCGCGCCGCGCGCTCCTGCCGGCACCGAAAGCGAATAGGCCGGATCCGCGGGCGATATGCGATCGGCCGGGCCAGCAGAAGGGTCATAGGTGATCTGGAGAGTATTCATCGCAGTGTGATCCCGCCTTTGCTTGCGTCGAAATCGATCACCAGGACCTGGGCCGGCCTGAGCGAGACCGATTCGTCGCGCGAATAATCGAAGCCGGTCGACCCGGCGCTGTCCTTCAGTCGCACCGAGATCCGGTGGGCGCCGGCCTTGACCGGCAGCCGCCGGTAGACCGCCGAGGCGCCGTCCTTCGACAACCCCGAAGGCGACGCCGTATGCCGCGCCGCCGGCACGCCGTCGATGTCGAGTTCCACCAGCACCGGCACCCGCTCGCGCGGGCACTTCATCGGCGTGCGCATGTTCGGCGGCAGCTTCGCCAGTTCGGCTTCGCTCAGCGGCCGGCACTCGCTGACGAGCTTGCCGTGGTGGGTGAAGCTCAGCTTGATCAGCGCCTGGTCGGCCGCGAGATGACGGTACGGCGGCCAGTGCGAGAACGTCCCGATCGCAAGCGCGAACAGCGCGTAGAGCGCGCCCTGCCCCAGCCAGGCCGCCGGCGTGGACTTCGGCTTATCCATGCCGCGCCCTCATTCCGTCCAGGGCTGCGGCAAGCGCCTGGCGGTCGCCGGCCGGCAACCATGCGGTCACCAGCCGCTCGCGCGGTACCGAGGCCCGCAGGTGCGGCTCGCGTGTGCCGCTGAGGCGCTCTTCGGTCCAGCGCGTCCCGAGCCGGAACGCGCAGGCGCCCTCGGCACAGCCGGTGAGCAGCACGCCCGAGGCTCCGCCGCGCAATGCGTATTCGACGAAGGAAGGCGGCAGCATGCCGCTGCAGATCAGGCTGAGCGGCACGACATCGGTCCCGCCAAGGGTATTGACCGGCGTGCAATGATCGCAACCGATGACGACAATCTTGCGGCCGCCTTTGGTCTCGGCCAATCCCGCCTCGAGCCTGCGGCGCAGCGCATCGACTGGCAGTTGCGGCATGTCGATCCCGGTCAGCAATTGCGCCCCGCTGCGAAACGGCGTCGACGACGGGCAGGACCCGACGCAGATCCCGCAGCTGGCGCACAAGTCCGCATCGACGACGGCGAGCTGCCGTCCGGCCTTGCCGTTGGGATGCGCGCGCATCGTGATCGCGGCATACGGGCAATCTTCGAAGCAGCGGCGGCAGCCGTTGCAGTTGTCCGGGTCGACCTTTGCGATCGCCGGCCGCGCCGGCTGCGGGAGGAATGGCAGGGCGACCAGCCAGAGCATCGCCGTGCCGAACAACGACCATACGAAACCGTTCGATGTCGCATAGGCGAGCGGATGAGAAAACAGCAGGATCCAGTCCAGCGCAAGCGGCCCCGGCGCGATCGAAAGATCCGCCTGCGCCTGGCTCATGACCGGCACGGCGAGCGCGATTGCCAGCAAGGCCGCCGAAGTCCCGATCGCGAGCGCGCGCGGCGGGAACACTTCGGCCCGCGCGATCCGCTGGACATGGAACCACAGGCCGAACAGGAGCAGCAGCGGCACGCCCAGGTGCACGAACACGAAGAGCGAAAAGAGGCGATCCGACACGCTCCCCGCGGCGAGGAAATTGCGGGTCAGCGGTGAAGTGAAGAACGGCAGCCAGTCGAGGAATTCGGCGGTCGCGAGCGCCGAGAACTGGCCGAGCTGGTCCCAGTTCAGCCAGAAGCCGCCGATGCCGCACGCGAACATGAACAACGGCAGCGGCACCCCGGTGAGCCAGGAGAACCGCCTGAAATGGCTGTAGCGGCCGAGCAGGAACTCGCGCAGGAGGTGCGCGCAGGTCACGATCACGAACGCGTCGGCCGCATAGCGATGCAGGCTGCGCAGCCAGCCGCCGAGATACCACTGCCCGCGCGACAACTCGTCGACCGATCGGTAGGCGCCTTCGACCGAAGTGTCGAGCACCGCGTAGAGGTAGAGGCCGCTGCCCGCCAGCAGCCAGAAGCACAGGAACCCGAGGGCCCCCAGGTGGCGCAGCGGATTGCCTGCGCTGCCGAAGGCGGAATCGAAGACCCGTTCGACCGCCGTGAAGGCCGCCAGCGCGCGGCTAGGCGGCAAGCCGTCGGGATCCATGCGCGGCTCCGGACCGGCGCGCGCGGCGCTGGTTCCGCCATTCCGACAGGAAGAATCCGGCCATGGCGAGGGCGAAGGTGATTCCGCCGGCGACCATGATCGCCAGACCGTAGTCGACGCGGTAGGTCCCGGTCGCCGGGTCGTAGACCGAGCACAGGATACGCACCCGGTCGACCAGGTCCGAGAGGCTTGCGTGCCCGCCTAACGGCGTACCGGCGAGGAGTTGCTTCAGCGGCTCGCCGAGCTGGTTCGCGCCGAGGCGATCCCCGTAGACCTGCCGCACGATGCGGCCGTCGGCATCGAGGATGGTCAGTTGCAGCAGATGGTCGAACCCGGCTGCGGTGGCCGCATAGCGAAAGCCGAAATCGCGCGTCAGCGGCTCGACGATAGCCGCATGCGGGCTGAGGAACTCCCAGTTCGGACGATCGATCCGGTTCCTGGCGGCGAAATCCTTCATCGCGTGCGGCGAGTCGGCCGGCTGGTTGAAGCCGATGCTGATCACGTTGAACTGGCCGGTGCCGAACCGGTCCTGCAATCCGGCTACGGCTTCGTCGAGCATCCGCGTGCTCGTCGGGCAGACCGTGAAGCACCCGGTATAGACGAAGCTCACGAGCAGCGGCTTGCCCCGGAAGCTCGACAGGCGCACCGGCCGGCCTTCTCGATCGAGCATCGTGTAGTCGGCAGGCGCGCTGCCGAGAACGGCCTGGCTTGCGCGCAGCGCTTCGGATTGCTCCAGCGCCGGCCGCGATTCGGCAACCGCACCGGAAGAAAGCTGGGCGGAATGCGCGGCGAGCCCGATGCTCGCGCAGAGCACCGCGATCGCCGCCCGCAGCGCTTTCATCGCAGCAGGCCGTCGATGCTCGCCGCCGCCAGCAACAGGCTGAGTTGCACCAGCGAAGCGAAGAAAGCACCCATCGCAGTCGCGCGGCCGGGCCTGCGGGCGAGGACCCAGGCCTTGCGAATGAAGTGCAGCCCGCCGGCCAGGGCGCCGGCCAGGTAGACCGGCCCGGCGCCGAAGAACACCGGCAGGATCGAAGCCGCCACCAGCGCCGCCGTGCTGAGGAAGACGATCTGCGCCGCGCGCTCCCGGCCGACCACGACCGGCAGCATCGGCACGCCGGCCGCCGCGTAGTCCTCGTGGTTGGCGATTGCAAGACTCCAGAAGTGCGGCGGCGTCCACAGGAACAGCACCAGCGCAAGCAGCAGCGGCAGCGGACCGAGGGCCGGATCCACC
The DNA here is from genome assembly GCA_964599095.1 of uncultured Bordetella sp. GTDB lineage: Bacteria > Pseudomonadota > Gammaproteobacteria > Burkholderiales > SG8-39 > SZAS-79. The sequence continues at coordinate 23,207 of CAZREB010000007.1, read as the reverse complement.
GCGGCCGCGCCCGCGAGCACGGCGAAACTGCCCGCCAGCCCGCCGACCACGATGTTCATCGAGGTGCGCCGCTTGAGCCAGACGGTGTAGACCACGGCATAAAAGAAGGCACCGAGGAAGACATACATCGCGGCCACCGCATTCAGCGCAAGCCATGCCGCAGCCACGGACGCCGCCAGCATGACCCCGATCAGCAGCAGCCAGACAGGCGTATGCGGAAGCGCACCGGTCACGAACGCGCGCGTGCGCGTACGCGCCATCAGCCGGTCGGTGTCGTACTCCACGTACTGGTTGAAGGCGCCTGCGCTCGCCGAGGACACGAACACCGACACCGACAGCACGACCCACTGCATCGCGGTCAGCGCAGGGCCCGGCGTCACCGCCAGGCCCACCAGCGCGGTGATCATGATCATGAACCCGATGCGCAGCTTGAACACGCCGAGCACTTCGCGAGCGAGCTGCCCGGAGCTGCGACCCTCATGCGCGGGAAGCGTGGCGGTATTCATGTCCGCCCCTCAGCTCAGGCCCCAGAGCGTGGACAGGTACTTCCAGTTGATGAAGTAGTACAGCACGAATGCGACCAGGAACACCATCGCCAGCGCGAAGGTGCCGGGGGCGGCGAATCCCATCGAGCCGTAACTCTGCACGACCATCGAAGGGGCGGTCGGCGGAATCGGCGTGAACTTCGGGCTCTGCACCCCGCTGTCGAGCCGCTTGCCCCACAGCAGCGAGCCGACCGTGATGTAGATGTAGATCGCACCGCCCGCGATCGCGGCGATGCCGGCGATGCCTACCAGGCCCATCATCAGGTAGGCCGCGCCGGGCCACTCGTAGGCCATGGCCGAGCCGCTGAAGGCCATGTCCCAGTGCCGGCGCGAGACGCCGAGCGTCCCCGCCCCCATCATCACCAGGCAGAAGAAGTACATCGACAGGCCGAACAGGTAAGGCTGGAACTTCGCGAGACCCGGATTGATCATCTCGCGCCTGAACAGCACCGGGATCAGGAAGTAGGTCAGCGCCATGAACGACAGGCTGGTGCCGACCACGACCGTGGCATGGAAGTGCCCCGGCACGTAGATCGTGTTGTGGATGATCATGTTGAGCTGTTCGGTGCCCATCATCACGCCCGAGATCCCGCCGAGGAACCCGAACCCGATCAGCGAGATGAACATGCCGGAGAACACCGGGTTGCCCCACGGCGCCTTCCTCAGCCATTCGAACAGTCCCTTGGTGTAGCCCTTCTGGCGCTGGGCCACCTCGATCGCACCCGGGATCGTCAGCCCGTGGATCATCGAGGCCAGCACCGCGAAGTACATGAAGTAGCTGGTATTGACGACCTTCCACGCAGTGGAAAGGCCCGGGTCCGCGAGCAGGTGGTGCGCGCTCGCCAGTTGCAGGAACAGGATGTAAAGCAGGAACGCCCCGCGGCTCACGCGCTCTGACATCGGCTTGGCACCGAAGGCGATCGCGGCGATCGCGTACCAGATCGAGATGTGCGCCGCGACGTTGATCTGCTGCGACGAATGCCCGAAGGCCCACCAGACCGTGCGGTACACCAGCGCGTCGACCTCCTTCACCAGCCCGACCGACATCAGGAAAGTCGGGATCAGGATGATCGCGCCCGAGGTGATCGTGAACACCGCGATGATGCAGGCGGTGATCGCGCCGAAGGTCACCAGCGGCACCGAGCCCTGGTAGGTCTTCTCGCGCCTGGCGACCACCAGCGTGCCGAGGAACACGAAGCAGCCGATCAGCGCGCCCACCGCGAACAGGATCAGCCCGAGGTAGAACGCGGGCGCCGCCATCATCGGCACATACGAGGTCATCATGACGCTCGAACCGCCCTGGTAGACGGCGACGTTGTTGGTCACCGCGCCGATCAGCATCAGCGCGAACGCCAGCCACGCCATGCGCGGCGTGGCGAGGCGGCAGCGCAGCAGCGTGGATGCGCAGAAGTACAGCACCGCCATCTCGAAGAAGATGATCCAGAAGATCAGCATGTCGATGCCGTGCGCAGTCAGCACCTGGTAGAAGGTATCGGCCTCCAGCCAGTGGATCGCGGGCCAGCGCGTCAGCACGACGCCCACGGCGAGGATCCCGCCGATCAGCAGGAAGACGACCGCCGCGACCGCGTTGACCTTCATCAGCAGCTCGGCCTGGCCCTCGAACTGCAGCCCCGACCGGGGGCAGGTCCGATAAGTAGTAGTGGACATGTCTACCCCCTTATTTGACGTAGAGGCGGCTGACCATCGTGTGATGGTTGATGCCGCAGTATTCGTTGCAGACGATCGAGAACGTGCCGGCCTGGTTCGGCGTGACCGTCACCACGTGCTCGTAGCCCGGCACCACCTGGATGTTGATGTTGGCCGGCTGCAGCGAAAAGCCGTGGTTGTAGTCCATCGCCGTCAGGTGCAGGCGGTAGGTCTTGCCCTTCTCCAGCTCGAGGATCGGCCACCAGTTCCACAGGCGCGCGATCAGGTACACGTCCGCATTCTCGGGCGGATGCACGACCGGGATCTTCTGGTCGGTTTCGGTGCGCACCGTGTACTTCTCGACCACGGCCTGCGCCTTCGCGGCGAACTGGTCGGGCTTGGTCTTGTACGTCTCGGTCGAGAGGTTCTGCTTCCCGTAGACGTGCCAGCCGACCATCATCGCGAACATGATGAGGCACCAGACCAGCGCGATCGCGATCCAGGTGCCTTCGACGCGGTCCAGCGGGTGCTTCCACCAGAGCCGTTCCGCAGGCGGGAGAATTGCGCTCATGGGTGCATCCCCCTATTTGGCCAGCGGTACGGTGAGGATGTCGAAGACGCCCCAGATGACGTAGAGCACCATCGGGATCATCACGCCGAGGAAGAGCAGCAGGAAAGGGTTGTCCAGCAGCTGCTGCATCCAGGGAATCGCTTCATTGTCCTGACTGATTTCGCTCACGGTGCCTCCTGTGTGTGTCGGGCCGGTGCGCATCCCTGCGCATGACGGGGCCATCTTTGGGCGCGGAGGGTCCGGTTTCCTTGCTTTACATCAAAAAAAGCGGGGTTCACGCCGCCGCGGCAGGACGCGCCCGCGCCGCGTGTCTTGATGCATATCAAAGGCGCTGCGGCACGCGGCCTGCACCATCGGGTCACCTGCCGCAGCGGCCCACCGAGAGGAGATCGTGAATACGCTTCCGGGTCCTTCGAACCTTCGCCCGATCGCTTGCTGGCTGCTCCTGTGCGCCGCGATGGTGTTCGCCATCGTCGTCATAGGCGGCCTCACGCGGCTCACGCATTCGGGACTGTCGATCGTCGAATGGCAGCCGCTGGTGGGCACGATCCCGCCGCTGACGCACGCCGATTGGGAGGCCTCGTTCGCCGGCTACCGGGCCACGCCCGAATTCAAGCTGGTCAATTTCGACATCGACGTCGAGGGCTACAAGCGCATCTTCTGGCTGGAATACTTCCACCGCCTGCTCGGCCGCGCAGCCGGGCTGGTGTTCCTGCTGCCGCTCCTGTGGTTCGTCGCCCGCGGCACAGTCCGCGGCGCGCTGGCGTGGCGGCTCGGCGCCATCTTCCTGCTCGGCGCGCTGCAGGGCGCAATGGGCTGGTACATGGTCAGGAGCGGCCTGGTGGACGATCCGCGCGTCAGCCAGTTCCGCCTGACCGCGCACCTCGGGATTGCTTTCGTCATCTTCGCCGCGCAACTCTGGACGGCCTTCGATTTGCTCACGCCCCACGAAGGCGGCCCGGCCCGCCCGGACCGGAAGCCGGCTTCACCGATGGCCGGGTTTGCGCTGGCCGTTTCGGCCGTGGTGTTCCTGATGGTGCTGACCGGCGGCATGGTCGCCGGGATCCGCGCCGGGTTCGCCTACAACACGTTCCCGCTGATGAACGGGCACCTCGTCCCGCCGGAGATCCTGCTGATCGAGCCGTGGTACGAGAATTTCTTCCACAACATGGCCACCGTGCAGTTCGTGCATCGGGCGGTCGCCGCGTTGCTCTTCGTGCTGATCCCGCTGCTGTGGTGGCAGGCGAGAAGCTCGGCTCGGCTGGCAGGGCCCGCCGCACTGCTGCTCGGCATCCTCGGCCTGCAGCTCGCGCTCGGAATCTCTACGCTGCTGCTGCATGTGCCGATCCCGCTCGCCGCCGCCCACCAGGCAGGCGCGGCGCTGCTCTTCGCGGCGTCCCTGTGGTTGACCCATCGCGCCCGGAATCCGCGCGGGTCCCCTGGGCCTGCGATCGCACGGCCCCATCTACTTGCCGGCGCCGCCCATGGGCTCTGAAACCCGCTGGGTGGCTCGCCTGGCGAGGGTTGCGTTCGCCCTGGTGCTCGCGATCGTCGCGTCGAGCGCCTTCCTCCGGCTGAGCGCCGGGACGCCGGATGCGTCGCAGCCGGCGGTCGAGGCGGCGCGAATCGCGCATCGCGTGTCGGCTTCCCTCGCCGGCCTGCTGGTGCTCCTCGTTACGGGTCTCGTGGTCACGCGTGACCGAAGCCGCCGGCCCGACATCGTGCTTGCCGTGGCCACCCTCGCCGTAATGCTTGCGCTGGCGTGGGTGGGGCGGTACTCGGGCCCGGACGCCTCATCCACGGTCCTGCTCATGAACCTGGCCGGCGGCCTCGCGCTGTCGACGCTTCTGTGGGCGCTCGGCGCTCGCGAGTCGCGCACCGCAAACGAAGCGACCGCGGGGAGCTCGGCACCGCTTGCGCTCGCCACGCTCCTGGTCGTTGCCCTGCAGTGCATCACCGGTGCGATGACCGTCACCGGGTTCGCCAAGGTCGGGCTGGCGCATCGTGCCTGCGGTGCGGTCGCGCTCGGGCTGTGCACGTGGCTGGCCGTCCGGCTGGGACACTCGCCTGCGCTCCGGCGCACCGGCCGCGCGATCCTCGCGCTGGCCGTCTTGCAGGCTGCCCTGGGACTGGCAGCCCTCGCCTTCTCGCTGCCGCTCTGGCTCGTGCTGGCACACAACGTCGGCGCCGCGCTGCTCCTCGCGGCGCTTGCCCAGGCGGCCGGGCAGGCCTGCGCATCGAACCCTCGAATACTGCCAAATTTCAGGTAATGCCCGCGTGCTTGTTGGCTCTTGGGACAAAATGCTGCCATCGCACTGCGCATTTCATGCGCTCGGGCGGCGCCGTTGGCGACGCAGTCGACGAAATGCGGGCCGGCCTTCGGGCGGCCGGGAATCGCGGTTGATCTGCGTCAATAGCGGACCTGCGCCGGCGGGGGATAGTATTTGAAAGCTTGCGGGCTTCGCGCAGGCTTCACTCGTAACGTTCGCAGGAGGCGACATGCAAAAGGCAATCAGCGTGATCTTCAACGAGCACCGCTCCCTGTCGGCCGTGCTGAGCGGCCTGAAATCGCTGGCGCGCATGACCGGCGATCCGGAGGTCCGCCCGGATTTCGCGGTGCTGCATGCAATGATCTACTACATCGACGCCTTTCCCGAGCGCTTGCATCACCCGAAGGAGGACGAGTACCTGTTCGCGCGGCTGGCCGAGCGCGACCCGGCCGCCAGGGAATTGATCGAGTCGCTGAAGGCCGAGCATGTCACCGGGGCGAAGATGGTCCGCGACCTGGAGCGCGAGCTGAACGAATTCGAGACGGTCTGGCCGCGCGGCGCCGACCAGTTCGCCGCCGCGGTGGACGCCTATGCGCAGTTCCACTGGAACCACATGCGCCGCGAGGAGCACGACCTGCTGCCGCGGGCCGAAAAGGCCTTCACGGCAGAGGACTGGCGGGTGATAGACGAAGCGTTTGCCGCCAACAACGAGCCGATCGCGGACCTGCGCGAAACCGACTTCAAAGCGCTCTTCCAGCGCATCCTGCACCTTGCGCCGGCGCCGGTGGGACTCGGCGAGCGCTGGGCTGTATCGCCGGCCGGCGGCCATCACCGCCCGTAATGAACCCCGGCGGCGCGGCCGCCTGATTCCCGCCTACTTCTTCAGCGCGTAGTGGGACTGGTCGAGGTACTCGGCGATGTCGTCGATCTCGGCCGGCGTCAGCCGCCCGTTTGCCTGCCGGGCCCAGCGGGCGATCTCGGTCTTGAGTTGCGCAAACGTCGTGATCTTGGTGGCCTTGCGGTCGTGCAGCCTCTCGTAGTGGCAGCCGCCGCAGTGTGTTTCGTACAGCAGGCGCCCTTGCGCGGCATCCGCCGCGGCCGCCCCGCCTGCGGCCAGTGCAAGCGCCAGGCCGATGGCCCGCTCAGCAGCACGCATTCGGGTCTTCCCGTTTCGGGCACCCTTCGGGCCGCTGGTCGGGGACCAGCGGGCAGCGATTGATCTCTTCCGCGGTCCGTTGCAGGAAGCAGGTGAAGGCGCTCGATGCCGCGGCAAACGCCCAGAACGCAAAGAAGCCGCCGGTGTAGACCGCCATCCGGCTCCAGCCGGCCGGGTCACCGAACCACTGCAGTTCCATCGGGTCGAACAATGTGAAGAAGACCGTTTCTGCCGCGCCGCCGACGATGAACGACGGCCAGAGCACCCAGATCGCTTTTCGCATTTCCGCCTCCTCGCTGTTCAGCTGCCGAGCCTGAAGACATTCTCGCGGCCGGACCACTCCCCCGCCAGGCGCCAGGCACCGCCGGGTTCCTCGAGATTCACGTTCCACCGGCCCGGCGGCAGCGACTGCGGCACCGCCGCCTCGTAGCGCCCTTCGCCGACGCGGACCAGGCGCAGGCTGAGGTCGTGACCGGCGCGGGTGGAATGCGCAAACAGCGCGAGCAACTCACGCGGCCGGGCGCCGAGCAGGTTTACGACAATCCGGTGCCGGTCGCCCGGCAGCTCGATGTCGGCCTTGAGTCCCATGTGCGAGGCGGCGGCTTCGCGCTCGAGCAGCTTGTTCACCGCGAGGCCCTGCTTGTAGTAGTCCTGCGCCACCAGCCCGTCGGAGGTGGAATAGGCCAGCCAGATCGTGAAACCGCCGGCCACCAGCACCGCCGCCGGCCCGGCCATCAGCAGCCAGGGCCAGGGCTCCCGGTACCAGGGTTTCGTTGCGGCGGCAGGGTTCATGGCGGGTTGCTCCGGGCGTGGTTCATCAGCGCACGATGAAGACGGATTTCTCGCTGACGACGACGTGCGCGTCGTCCTCGGCATCGACAACGAAGCGCAGCTTGTGCGTGCCGGAGGGCAGCTCGCCCGCCTTCACGCGGACCTTGACGGTGGCCGTGCGGGTCGAAGCCCCGCTCATTTCGATGATCGAGTCCCCATCGACGACCGCCGAAGGCAGGCCCTCGACCATCACGCGAAAGCGCCGGTCTTTCTCGGTGGTGTTCATGACCTGCAGGCGGTAGATGTTCTCGATGAAGCCGCCGGCCACTTCGCGCGAGATCGCGGCGCGATCGCGGATCACGTCGACCTTGAGCGGCACGCGCAGCCAGAGGCTGGCCAGCGCCGCGAAAATGATCGTCCAGAGGATCGCGGTGTAGACCAGGATGCGGGGCCGGAACGCGCGCGCGAACATCTGGGCGCGCGTGAAGTGCTGCTCCACCGCGCGGGTGGTGGAATAGCGGATCAGCCCCTTGGGGTAGCCGACCTTTTCCATCACCTGGTCGCAGCCGTCGATGCAGGCCGCGCAGCCGATGCACTCGTACTGCAGTCCCTTGCGGATGTCGATGCCCGTCGGGCAGACCTGCACGCAGATGCCGCAATCGACGCACGACCCCAGGCCGAGCTTCTTGGGGTCCGCGCTCTTCGAGCGGGCGCCGCGCGGCTCGCCGCGCTCGGCGTCATAGGCGATGATCAGCGTGTCGCGGTCGAACATCGCGCTCTGGAAGCGCGCATACGGGCACATGTACTTGCAGACCTGCTCGCGCATCCAGCCGGCGTTGCCATAAGTCGCGAAAGCGTAGAAGAACGTCCAGAAGGTTTCCCAGGGCCCGAGCGAGAACGACCCGAATTCGGCGGCCAGCTCGCGGATCGGCGTGAAGTAGCCGACAAACGTGAACCCGGTCCACAGCGCGATCGCGACCCACACAGCGTGCTTGGCCGCCTTGAGGCCGAACTTGCGCGCCGAGAGCGGCGACTTGTCGAGCTTCATCCTCTGGTTGCGGTCGCCCTCGATCTTGCGCTCGACCCACATGAAGATCTCGGTGTAGACGGTCTGCGGGCAGGCGTAGCCGCACCACAGGCGCCCGGCGACCGCGGTGAACAGGAACAGCGAAAGCGCCGAGATGACCAGCAGGGCGGTCAGGTAGATGAAGTCCTGCGGCCAGAAGACCAGGCCGAAGATGTAGAACTTGCGGTGCGCGAGGTCGAAGAGCACCGCCTGGCGACCGTTCCACGGCAGCCACGCGAGCCCGTAGAACACCAGTTGGGTGGCCCAGACCAGCGCCCAGCGCCACGCGGCAAACCAGCCGTGGACCGCGCGCGGGTGGATCTTGGCGCGGATCTCGTAGAGCGACTGCTCGACCGGGTCCGCGGGCGAAACCACGCCGATGCCGCGCGCGTCGATCGGACGGACGTTGCTTGCGCTGGGATCGATCGGCCTGACTCCGGCTCTCATTACTTGGCCGGCGCGCCGGCCGGCTGGGAAAGCGAGTATACGTAACCCGCCAGCAGGTGGATCTTGGCTTCGTTCAGCAGGTCCTTGTGCGCAGGCATCTGGTTGTTGCGGCCGAGCGTGATCGTTTCGATGATCGTCGGCTCGCCGGAACCGTACAGCCAGGTGTTGTCCGTCAGGTTGGGGGCGCCGAGCGCCGGGTTGCCCTTGCCCTCGGGCCCGTGGCAGGCCGCGCAGGTCTGCGCAAAGATCTCCTTGCCGCGTGCGCGCCGCAGGCTGTCGCTGGCCATGCCGGACAGCGACATGACGTAGTGCGCGGCGTCCTTGGCGCCCTGCTCGCCCAGCGCGCCGCCGAAAGGCGGCATCACGCCGTTGCGGCCGTTGGTGATCGAGGCCTTGATCGTCTCCGGATCGCCGCCGTAGAGCCAGTCCTTGTCGGTCAGGTTCGGGAAGCCCTTGCTGCCGCCGGCGTCCGCGGCATGGCATTGCGCGCAATTGTTCAGGAAGAGCTTCTGGCCGATGGCGCGCGCCGCCGGGTCCGTAGCGAGAGTCTTGAGATCCTGCCCTGCGAACTTCTGGTAGATCGGGCCGAACTCCTTTTCCGCCGCGGCATTTTCCTCGGCGAGCTGGCCGACCTGCGTCCAGCCCAATGACCCGGCGTAGCTGCCCAGTCCCGGGTAAAGGTAGAGGTATGCCAGCCCGAAGACAATGGTGATGTAGAAGAGCCACATCCACCAGCGCGGCAAGGGGTTGTTGTACTCGCCGAGCGTCTCGTCCCACGTATGCCCCGTGGTTTCGGTCTTGCCGCCGGCCACCTTGCGCGCGCTCTGCATCTTGAGCAGCACCGCGCACGCAATGATCGACACGATGGTCAGGACCCCGATGTAGAGGTCCCAGAAACCGCTGGTGAACTGGCTCATCGCGCTCTCCCCGGGCCGTCGTCGGCCGCACTATCGTCGAACACGAGTTGGGCGTCCTGTTCGAACCGGTCCTTCCTCGAGGGGGCATAGGCCCACCAGACGATGCCGAGAAAGGCACCGAAGGCAAGCAGGGTCATCAGGGTGCGAAGCGTATTCAGGTCCATGGCCGGTTCCTCAGTTGCTTTTCTTGAGCGACGTGCCGAGCACCTGCAGGTAGGCGATCAGCGCATCCAGTTCGGTCTTGCCCTTGAGGGCGTCCTTCGACTTGGCGATGTCCTCGTCGGTGTAAGGCACCCCGACCAGCCGCAGCGCGCGCATCTTGGCCTCGATGTCCTCTGCGTTGGCGGGCGCCTTCGCGAGCCACGTGTAGGCCGGCATGTTGGACTCCGGCACGACGTCGCGCGGGTTGTTGAGGTGGATTCGGTGCCAGTCGTCCGAATAGCGCCCGCCGACCCGGTGCAGGTCCGGGCCGGTGCGCTTGGAGCCCCACTGGAACGGATGGTCGTAGACGAATTCGCCCGCGGTCGAGTAGTGGCCGTAGCGCTCCACCTCGGCCCTGAACGGGCGCACCATCTGCGAGTGGCAGTTGTAGCAGCCTTCGCGGATGTAAACGTCGCGGCCGGTCAGTTGCACCGCGGTGTAGGGCTTGAGCCCGGCCACCGGCTCGGTGACCGACTTCTGGAACGACAGCGGCACGATCTCGACCAGGCCGCCGATGCTGACGACCAGGATCACGAGGACGATCAGGAGCGCCTGGTTGCGCTCGATCATGTCATGGGTAAGTTTCATGTTGTCTTCCTGGAACGGTTCAGGCGTGGGCAAGCTGCGGGGCCGGGATCGGCGCGTCGTCGACGGCCCTGGAGCCGCCGATCGTCTTCGCGACGTTGAAGGCCATCAGGAGCATCCCGCCGAGGAACAGCAGGCCGCCGAGCAGGCGCACGGCGTAGAACGGGTACGTGGCCTTGACGCTTTCGACGAAGGTGTAGGTCAGCGTCCCGTCGGCGCTGACCGCGCGCCACATCAGGCCCTGCATCACCCCGGCGATCCACATCGCCGAGATGTAGAGCACGATGCCGATCGTGGCGATCCAGAAGTGCACGTCGATCAGTCGCACCGACCACATCTGCTTCTGGCCGAACAGGCGCGGGATCAGGTAGTACATCGTGCCCATCGAGACCAGCGCCACCCAGCCGAGCGCGCCGGAGTGCACGTGGCCGACGGTCCAGTCGGTGTAGTGCGAGAGGGCGTTGACCGTCTTGATCGACATCATCGGGCCTTCGAAGGTCGACATGCCGTAGAACGACAGCGAGACGATCAGGAACTTGAGGATCGGGTCTGTGCGCAGTTTGTGCCACGCGCCCGACAGCGTCATCATGCCGTTGATCATCCCGCCCCACGAGGGCGCGAGCAGGATCAGCGAGAACACCATGCCCAGCGACTGGGCCCACTCAGGCAGCGCGGTGTAGTGCAGGTGGTGCGGGCCGGCCCACATGTAGGTGAAGATCAGCGCCCAGAAGTGCACCACCGACAGGCGGTAGGAGTACACCGGGCGCTCGGCCTGCTTCGGGATGAAGTAGTACATCATCCCGAGGAAGCCGGCGGTCAGGAAGAAGCCGACGGCGTTGTGGCCGTACCACCACTGCACCATCGCGTCCTGCGCCCCGGCATAGACCGAATACGACTTCCAGAGCGTGACCGGCACGGCGGCGCTGTTGACGATATGCAGCAGCGCGATCGTGAGGATGTACGCGCCGAAGAACCAGTTGGCGACGTAGATGTGCGCGACCTTGCGCTTGAAGATCGTGCCGAAGAAGACGATCGCATACGACACCCAGACCACCGCGATCAGCAGGTCGATCGGCCATTCGAGCTCGGCGTATTCCTTGGAGGTCGTGATGCCCAGCGGCAGCGTGATCGCCGCCAGCACGATGACCGCCTGCCAGCCCCAGAAGGTGAACGCGGCCAGGCCGTCGGAGAAGATCCGCGCATGGCAAGTCCGCTGCACCACGTAATAGCTGCTTGCGAACAGCGCCGAGCCGCCGAACGCGAAGATCACCGCGTTGGTGTGCAGCGGGCGCAATCGCCCGTAGGACAGCCACGGCGTGTTGAAGTTGAGTTCCGGCCAGATGAGCTGGGCGGCGATGATCACGCCGACCAGCATGCCGACCACGCCCCAGACGATGGTCATGACGGCGAACTGGCGCACTACCTTGTAGTTGTAGGTTGTTTCAGCTTGCATTGGCCTGTCCCTGGTTGATGCACGGCCCGACCGTGCCAGCGCCAATGCTAGGGAAGCGTCGAAACGCCGGGTTGACGCAGATCAAGCCGGGGGCGAAGTGGAATGCGAATCACGCTCAGGCGCCGGCCGGTCGTCGTCATCGAGGACTTCGTGCGCCGGCCGCTCGAGGTCGTCGAACTGGCCCGATGCGAGGGCCATCCAGAACACCCAGCCGGCCAGGAAGACCAGTACGACGGAAACCGGCACGAGTAGGTAGAGGCTTTCCATGGTCGTCAGCGCAACGGTCCGGGCTGCGAAGCCTCGCCCAGCGCCGCAACGAGCCGGCCCGAATTGAGGATGACGACAAAGGAACTCGCCGCCATGCCGATAGCGGCCTCCCACGGGCCGATCAGTCCGAATGCCGCCAGCGGCAGCGCAACGACGTTGTACGCGATCGCCCAGCCGAAGTTCTGCCGGATCGTGCGCATCGTGAGGCGCGCAATGCGCGCGGCCTCCGGCACGCCCGCCAGCCTGGCCGATGTCAGGACGATGTCGGCTTGCTGCTGTGCAAGCGGTGCCCCCTGCCCCATGGCGATCGACAGGTCGGCCTGGGCCAGCACCGGCGCGTCGTTGAGGCCGTCGCCCAGCATCGCGACCCGCGCGCCGCCGGCCTGCAGGTTCTTCACGTAGTCGTATTTTTCAACCGGCGTGGCGCCTCCCCGGTATGTCCCGATCCCGAGCCGGCCGGCAACCTCGCGGACGACGGCCGGGTCGTCCCCGCTGAGCAGGTGGATGCGATTGCCTCGCGAATGCAGGTCCTCGACCAGGCGCATCGCATCGGGGCGGATTGCGTCCGCGAACGTGAACCGCGCCAGCCATCCCGATTCATTGCCAAGGTACACCGGCGACCCGGCCGCCGGATCGATGGCCTGCAGCAGGCGATCATCGCCCGAGAGTTCGCGAACGAAATCGAACGAGCCGATGCGGGTCCGGACACCGTCGACCAGCCCTTCGATGCCCTTGCCTGCCACATGTTCGAGGCCGAGCCCGACCGGCACGACCGCCGCGCCGTTCGCGGAGGCAGCAATCATGCGCGCCCCGTCGCTGCGGAATGCGCACGCGATCGGGTGCGCGCTGCCGGCCTCGAGCGCACGCGCAATCGCAAGGCAGGATCCGCCGCTCCTTGAACCGAGCACGTCGACGCGTGCCAGCCCTGGCCGGCCTTCGGTGAGCGTGCCGGTCTTGTCCAGGACCACGTCGCTGATCGCCTCGATCGATTCGATTGCCGTAGCGCGCGTAATCACGATCCCGCGGCGCGCGAGGGCGCCGGTAGCCGAGGTCAGCGCGACCGGCGCGGCAAGGCCCAGCGCGCACGGGCAGGTCACCATCAGCACCGCCACGGCCGCCCACGGGGCGCGCCCCGGGTCGATCGCCGCCCACGCAAGCAGCGTGACCAATGCCACCGCGAGCACGACCCAGGTCAGTGCATGCGCAACCGTGTCGGCGGACGCGACCAGCCGGGGCTTGCCTGCGGCCGCCCTTTCGATCAGCCGCCCGATCGCCGCGGCCCGCGTCTCGGCACCGGCCTTGGTGACTTGCATCACCACGGGCTGGGAGACGTTCACAGACCCGCCTATCAGTTCGGCGCCGATGTCCTTGCGCACCGGCGCGGACTCGCCTGTCAGCAAGGATTCGTCTGCGCTGCTCTGGCCGCTTTCGACAACTCCATCGGCCGGAATCGTCTCGCCGGGCGCAACCAGCACGCGCTCGCCGGGGCGGAGCTCGTGCGCGCCCACCCGGGTTCCCTCCGCGTCGCCCGCGCCGTCGAGCCGGAAGGCGAACGAAGGCATCCAGCGCGCAAGCGGATCGAGCGCAGCCGAAGCCCTGCGCCGCGCGGACGCTTCGAGGTGGCGCGAGGCGAGCAGCAGGAAGACGAGCATCGTGATCGAGTCGAAATACACTTCCCCGCTCCCCCGGACCGTGGCCCAGGCGCTGGCGGCGAACCCGGCGAGGATCCCGAGCGAAACCGGGACGTCGATGCCCATGCGGCGCGAGCGCAGGTCGGCCAGCGCCGAGGAAAAGAACGGCCCGCAGGAGAAGAGGATCACCGGCACGGTCAGCACCAGGCTGGCCCAGCGCATGAGCTGCTCTGCCTCGGCGCTCAAGGTCCCGGTGTCGTCGATGTAGCGCGGAAACGCGTACATCATGACCTGCATGGCGCCGAACCCGGCGACGAACAGCCGCCACAGCGAGGCGCGCCGCTCGGCATGCTCGAGGGAGCGCTGCCTTTCCGGGTCGAAAGGGTAGGCGTCGTAGCCGAGGCTGCGGACCGCTTCGATGATCCGCCCGAGCGATATCGAGCGCTCGTCCCATTCGACCCTGGCGCGCCTGGTGGTGTAGTTGATCGACACCGCCGTCACGCCGGGCAGGGTGCGAAGGTATCGCTCGTTGAGCCAGACGCACGCGGCGCAGCGGATGCCTTCCAGCGCGAGGAGCGCCTCGCGCCCGTGCTCGCCGACCGGCGCAACGAACTGGCGCTGCGCGAGGGGATCGTCGTAGATTGCCGCCGGGGGCAGGTCGGAGGGCAGCCCGTCGCCCGGGGCGGGGGCGTCGCGCGTCTCATAGTAGCTTTCGAACCCGGCCTCGACGATGGTGCGCGCCACGGCCTCGCAACCTGCGCAGCACATTTCGCGCGGCTGGCCCAGCACCATCACGCGATGCACGGCGCCGCCGGGCACGGGCAGGCCGCAATGAAAGCAGGCCGCGGCCGCTTGCGATCGCGACCCTTCCCCCAAGGAGATGCCGACCGCCCCGGACGGGACCGCCATGGCCGCCAAAGACGGGCGCCGGCTCACCCCTTGACCAGGCGCACCAGCGTCTCGAGCACCTTGACGCGGGCGTGGTACTTGTCGTTGGCCTCGATCAGTGTCCACGGCGCGTAAGGCGTGGTCGTGCGCTCGATCATGTCGGCGGCCGCTTCCTGGTAGCCCTCCCACTTGCCGCGGTTGCGCCAGTCTTCCTCGGTGATCTTGAACTGCTTGAAGCGCGTCTTCTCGCGCTCCTTGAAGCGCCGCAGTTGCTCTTCCTTGGAGATCTGCAGCCAGAACTTGGCGATGATCGCGCCGTTGCGGGCGAGCTGCTCCTCGAATTCGTTGATCTCGGAGTAGGCGCGCATCCAGTCGGCCTCGGAACAGAACCCCTCGATGCGCTCGACCAGCACCCGCCCATACCAGCTGCGGTCGTAGATCGTGAAGCGGCCCTTGCGCGGGATATGCCGCCAGAAACGCCACAGGTAGGGTTGCTCGCGCTCCTCGTCGGTGGGTGCGGCCACGGGAATCGTGTGGTACAGCCGGGCATCGAGCGCCGCGGTGACGCGCCGGATCGCGCCGCCCTTGCCGGCGGCGTCCATGCCTTCGAAAACGCAGACGACGTTCCTGCCGGCAAATCCCGGATCGCGCGTCGCTATGGCCAACTGCCTCTGTGCCTTGGCGATCCGCTTGTCGAAGTCCTTCTTCTCGACTTTCTGCGTGAGATCCATGTCGGTAAAGACGTTCTTCCTGTCGACCGAGCGCACGATCGGGGCCGCCATGGACTTGCGGGGTCCGGCGTTGCCCGCGTGCGCCTTGAGGCGGGCACGGATCGCCTCCAGCAGGTTGTTGCCGACCGTCAATGACCGGTATTCGGGATCGGCGCCCTCGACGACGATCCAGGGTGCGTCGGCCGTGCTCGTCCGCCGCAGCGTGTCTTCGCTGATGCGATAGAAGCGCTTGTACTGCTTGAAGAAATCCCAGTCCCTCTCGGTGACGCGCCAACTGGTCTCCGGGTCTTTCTCGAGCGAGCGCAGGCGCTTCTTCTGCTGCTTCTCGGACAGGTGGAACCAGAACTTGAGGATCAGCGCGCCTTCATCGGCCAGCATCCTCTCGAAATGGTTGATTTCCTCGATCGAGCGCCCGAGCTGGTCGGCGGTCGACTGCTTGAACACGCGCTCGATGATCGGTGCGGTGTACCAGGAGCCGAACAGCATCCCGATGCTTCCTTTTGGGGGCAGCGCCCGCCAGTATCGCCACATGTGCGGCCGCTCACGCTCCTCGTCCGAGGGATTGTCGAACGCATGGGTGTGGATATGGCGCGGATCCATCCATTCGTTGAGCAGGTTGACCGTCTCGCCCTTGCCGGCGCCGCGCACCCCGGAAATCAGGATGATGACCGGGAACTTGCCCAGCTTCGACACCTCGAATTGCGCATCGAGCAGGTCGGCGCGCAGTTTCGGCACCCTCTTCTTGTATTCGCCCTTGGCCAGCTTGTGGCCGAGCTCCGCAGTTTCGAACATGGCATTTCCCCCGGGAATCAATGCGACATCAGGACGGGCACCGTCATGGTCTCGAGGAGCGTGCGAGTCGCTCCGCCGAGCATCCATTCGCGCAGCCGCGAATGCCCGTAGGCGCCCATGACGATCAGGTCGGCCGACTGGTCGGCGGCCCGCGACAGCAGTTGGAGCCCGACATCCAGGCCCGTGCCGGCCTGCTGGCTTGCGGTGACCTTGATCCCATGGCGGGCAAGGTAAAGCGCGATGTCGGCCCCAGGGACCTCGCCGTGATGCGCCCGCCCGTCGCCCGGGTCGAACGCGGTGACCTCGACCATGTCGGCTTGCCGGAGCATCGGCAACGCATCGCTCAGGGCACGAGCGGCCTCGGGGCTCGCATTCCACGCCACAAGCACCCGTTTGCCGATGGCCGGGAACCGGCCGGCGTACGGGACGAAGAGGACCGGCCGGCAGGCCGTGAGCACCAGGTCGGCGGCGAACGTCCCGGGCATGCCGCCGTTGTCGGCATCCTCGCGCTCGGGTTGGCCGGCGATCAGGAGATCGGCATAGCGCGCGCTCAGCCGGACGGCGGCAATCGCGTCGCCGTTGGAGACCCGCCACTCGGACTTGACCGTCCCGTGACGGGCGGACGCCTGCCGGAACAGTTCATGCGCGCCCTCTTCTGCGGTCTTGCGATTCCGGCTGATGAGGTTCATCGCCGTCGTGCCGATTTCGGCCATCGCGGCCGAGGGGATCACGATCGGGCCGGGCGCGTAAAGCGCGACCAGGTGCGCGTCGAATCTGCCCGCCTGCTCGAATGCGACCTCTAGCCGCTGGGCGCACAGCCCGCCGGCGTCGAGGTGAACGACGATCGTCTTGTAGTCCATGTAAGCACCTCTGGAAAGATGATGACAACATACCCCGGGGGCGCGGTCCCCGTTTGACGTGGGTCAAACGGCGGCCATAGCCGCGGCCAATTGCGCGAATTGCGAGAATCCATTTGCCCGATCGCCACCCCGCGACTACATTGCCGGTACCGTCTCCACCCCTTTTACCGACCATGACCACGACCCCGCCTGCGGGCGCAAGGGAAGGCAGCCTCGAAGCCCCGACCCGCCACCCCCTCGACTGGAAGAACCCGGACTTCTGGAACGAAGCCAGCCTCGAAAAGGAACTCGAGCGCACCTTCGACATCTGCCACGGCTGCCGGCGATGCGTGAACCTCTGCACCTCGTTTCCCACCCTGTTCGACCTGGTGGACGAGAGCAAGACGATGGAGGTCGACGGGGTCGACAAGAAGGACTTCTGGAAGGTGGTCGACCAGTGCTACCTGTGCGACATGTGCTACCTGACCAAGTGCCCTTACGTGCCGCCGCATCCGTGGAACCTGGATTTTCCCCACCTGATGCTGCGCGCCAAGGCGGTCAAGTTCAGGCAAGGCGGGGCCAGCTTCCGCGACAGGCTGCTGTCTTCCACCGACGCGATGGGCAAGCTCGCCACGATCCCCGTGGTCGTGCAGGTGACGAATGCGCTGAACCGGAACGGCACCGCCCGCGGCGTGATGGACAGCGTGCTGAAGGTCCACAAGGATCGCCGGCTGCCGGAGTACGCCAGCAGGAAGTTCCGCCCTAACGCGGCAGAAAGCCGCGCCTTCCCGGTGCGGGACGGCAGGGAAACGCCCGGCAAGGTGGCGATCTACTCGACGTGCTACGTGAACTACAACGAGCCGGGCATCGGCCACGACCTGCTCGCGATCCTCGAGCACAACGAGATCCCCTATGTCCTGGTCGAGAAAGAGGCGTGTTGCGGCATGCCCAAGCTCGAACTGGGCGACCTCGACTCGGTCGTAAAGAACAAGGAAGCGAACATCCCGGTGCTTGCCAGGGTCGCGCGGGAAGGCTATGCGATCCTGACACCGATCCCGTCGTGCACGCTGATGTTCAAGCAGGAACTGCCGCTGATGTTCCCGGAAGACGCCGACGTCAAAGCCGTGCAGGCGGCCATGTTCGACCCTTTCGAGTACCTCGTGCTGAGGAACCGCGACGGGCTGCTGAAGACCGACTTCAAGGCGAAACTGGGCAATGTCTCGTACCACATCCCCTGTCATTCGCGGGTGCAGAACGTCGGGCAGAAGACGCGCGAGATGCTGCAACTGGTCCCGGGCACCGAGGTCAACACCGTCGAGCGCTGCGCGGGCCACGACGGCACCTGGGGCGTGAAGACGGAGTACTACGAGAATTCGATGAAGATCGGCCGGCCGGTGTTCCGGCAGATGGCCGACAAGGCGCCAGACTTCATCAGCTCGGATTGCCCGATCGCCGCACGCCATATCGAGCAGGGAATCGAAACCCAGGCACCGGCCGACGCGCCGGCTTCGCCACCGAAGAAGGCGGAGAAGGCGCACCCGATCTCGCTGGTTCGCCGCGCTTACGGAATCTGACGGCGTGGCCTCGCTCGTTTCGGTCCGTCGTACCCCTGACGGGGTCGCCAGGCTGACCATCGATCACGCAGCGAAGGCGAATTCGCTATCGCGGCTGCTGATGGCGCAGATGATCGAGGCGCTGGGCGCTCTCTCGGCTGACGACGGGTTGCGCGCGCTCGTCGTGACCGGCGCAGGCGGCGAGGCCTTCATCGGCGGCGCGAACGTGGACGAAATGGCGGCGGCGGACCGTGAAGGCGCGCGCGATTTCATCACGCTCGTGCACCGGACCTGCGATGCGGTGCGCCGGGTACCGGTCCCCACCATCGCCCGGATCGAAGGCTACACGCTGGGCGCGGGACTCGAATTCGCCGCGGCCTGTGATGTCCGCATCGCCTCGGACGGGTCGACGTTCGCGATGCCCGAGGTCCGGCTCGGCATCCCCTCGGTCGTCGAAGCGGTGCTGCTCCCGCGGCTGATCGGCTGGGGCCGGACCCGCCTGCTCTTGCTCACCGGGCGGCCGATCGACGCACAGACGGCGCTGTCGTGGGGGCTGGTCGAGGAAGCCGTGGAAGCGGCGCAGCTCGACGCCGCGGTCGACCGGTGCCTCGCCGACGTCCTCGCGAGCGGCCCGCAGGCCGTGCGGCTGCAGAAAAGGCTCATCGATTCCTGGATGGACAGCCCGACCGACGCTGCGATTGCAGCGAGCATCGGCCAGTTCGCGGGCGCGTGCGCCGGTCCCGAGCGGGGCGAACTGATGCGCGCCCATCTCGAAGCACGCCGCGCCGCGAAGCTCAGGTAAGGCGATCCGCGCGGTTCCGCGGCCCGACCGGGCGCCCCCCGGAACACCCCGTGCTCCGGGTGCGGCTCGGCTAATGCCCGACGGCTCCCGCGGCCTTCAGGATCGGCGTCCAGCGCGCCACCTCGCTTTTCACCAGCGCGGAAAGCGCTTCCGGCGAGCGCCCCGCCTTGTCCGGGATCACGCTGCCGAGTTCGAGCAGCCGCGTGCGCGTGTGAGCGTCGTCCAGCGCCTTGACCAGCGCATTGTTCAGCTTCGCGACGATCTCCTTCGGCGTGCCTTTTGGTGCGAACAACGCATTCCACGCGCTGACCTGGTAATCCGGCAGGCCTGCCTCTTTCGTAGTGGGAACATCCGGAAGCGCGGGCGAGCGTTCCGGCGTGGCGATCGCGTACGCCTTGATGGCGCCCCCTTTCACCTGCGACACCAGGTTGACGATCTGGTCGCACATGTAATCCACCTGGCCGCCGACGAGATCGTTCAGCGCAGGACCGGTGCCGCGATAGGCGACGACGATGTTCTTCACGCCGATCTGCGAGGTGAGCAGCGTGCAGGTCGTGAAGGAGACCGAGCCGACGCCGGCATGCGCCTGCTTGGCCTTGGCCGCCGGGTCCTTCAGGCGCGCGACCAAGTCCTTGAGGCTGGCCGCGGGGAAATCCTTGCGCGCGACGATCAGGATCGGGGTCCCCGCAACCAGGCCGATCGGCTCGAAGTCCTTTGCCGGATCGTACTTGAGCGAGGGATAGAGCGCCGGTGCGGCGCCGTGCGTGCCCATGTGGCCCATCATGATCGTGTGGCCGTCGGGCCTGGACTGTGCGCCGCGGGTGATGCCCGTTGTGCCGCCTGCGCCGGCCACGTTTTCGACGACGAACTGCTGGCCGAATGCCTTCGAATAGTACTCGCCGACGATGCGCGCAATGATGTCGGTCGGGCCGCCGGCCGCGAACGGCACGATGATCGTGACCGGGCGGGAGGGGTAAGGCTGGGCCATTGCCATTGCGGCCGATAGGAAAAGGCCTGCCGCGAGCACTGCAGCGGAAATTCGTTTCATGTCCGTCTCCTTTGCATTCATGTAATCCTGACTTGCCTGCGCATCGCGCGTCCCGTCAGAGGCCTCGTGCACCGGGCCCCTTCAATCCTCCTGGAAGACTTCGTCTCGGCGCCTGCTCATCGCGGGCAGCACTGCGACCGCCATCACCAAGAATGCCAGGACCAGCAGCCCGAGCGCGACCGGCCGCTCGACGAAAGTCATGAAGCTGCCTTCGGAAAGCGCGAGCGCCTGGCGCAGCTTCTCTTCCATGAGCCGCCCCAGCACGAAGCCCAGCAGCATCGGGGCGGGCTCGAGCCCGAGCTTGATCAGCACGTAGCCCACCAGCCCGAAGAACGCCGTGAAGTACACGTCGGAAGGGCTGTTGTTGATCGAATAGATGCCTATGCAGCAGAACAGCAGGATGGCGACGTACAGCAGCCGGTACGGGACCTTGAGCAGACGCACCCACAAGCCGACCAGCGGCAGGTTGATGACCAGCAGCATCAGGTTGCCGATCCACATCGAGGCGATCATTCCCCAGAACAGCGTCGGGCTCTTGGTCATCACCTGCGGGCCGGGGATGATGCCGTGGATGGTCATCGCGCCGACCATCAGCGCCATCACCGCATTCGGCGGGATGCCGAGCGTGAGCAGCGGGATGAACGCAGTCTGCGCGCCGGCGTTGTTCGCCGCCTCCGGCCCGGCGACGCCTTCGATCGCCCCCTTGCCGAATCGCGAGGGATCTTCGGCGAGCTTCTTCTCGAGCGTATACGAAGCGAAGGGCGCAAGCACAGCGCCGTTGCCCGGCAGGATGCCGAGCACCGACCCGATGCCGGTCGCGCGCGCCACCGGCCCGAAGCAGCGGCGCAGATCGTCCCGCGACGGCAGCAGCCGACCGATCCGGGCGACCGCGACGCTGCGCGATTCCGGGTTCTCGAGGTTGCGCAGGATTTCGGCGATCCCGAAAACGCCCATCGCGAGCACGGCGAAGTCGATGCCGTCGGACAGGTCCGGCATTCCGAAGGTCAGACGCTCCTGCCCGGTCTCGAGATCGGTCCCGACGGTGGCGAGCAGCAGCCCGAACACGACCATGACGATCGCCTTCAGCACCGATCCGTGCGCCAGCACGATGGCCAGGCCGAGGCCGAACACCATCAGGCCGAAATATTCGGCCGGCCCGAACAGGAGCGCGAGTTTCGTCAATGGCGCGCCAATCGCCGCAATGACCAGCGTGGCCACGGTCCCGGCGAAGAAGGACGCAATCGCCGCAATCCCGAGCGCGACGCCCGCCTGGCCGCCCTTGGCCATCATGTGGCCGTCGAGCGCCGTCACCACTGACGTGACTTCGCCCGGCATGTTGACGAGGATCGCCGTCGTGGACCCGCCGTACTGCGCGCCGTAATAGATGCCGGCCAGCATTATCAGCGCACCGGTGGGCTCGGCCTTCAGCGTGAGCGGCATCAGCATCGCGATCGTCGCGATCGGCCCGACGCCGGGCAGCACGCCGATCAGGGTTCCCACGAAGCAACCGACGAAGCAGAGCGCGAGGTTGACCGGCGTCAGCGCAGTGGCGAAGCCCAGTCCGAGGTTGGCGATCAGGTCGTACATGCGCGGACCTCAGTACCCGAGCAGCCAGGGCGCGAGCGGGATCGGCAGGCCGAGGGCGAACTTGAACAGGCCGGCGCAGAACGCCGTCATGAGCAGGCCGAAGACGAGCGTTTCCTTCCAGCGGACCTCTTCGCTTGCCCACGCACCGACGGCGATCGACAGCGGGCCCGCTACGGACAGCCCCAGCGGGCGTACCGCGAGGCCGAAAACGACGACGGCGCCCAGCACGAAGAGCGGGCCGCGAAGCGACCATCCATCGATGACCGGCCCCGGTCGGAGCGCCGCGGAAGCCACCAGCAGCAGCCCCAGAAGGGCGAGCAGGACCGAAAGCGATTTCGGGAGCATGCCGGCGCCCATCCCGCCCAGCGTGCCCGCAGGAAGCGCGAACCCCTGCCAGAATCCGAGAGCGCCTACGGCGAACACCACCAGCCCCGCGATGGCGTTCTGTTGCCTCAGTACCTGCGCGACCGATCGCGGCCGTCGCGTCTCCCCAGTACCCATACGGCGCTCCTCCAGTGAATCGAGACTAGGCGAATCGGCGCGGCCGTTATTGATCCACGTCAACCGGTCCCCGAAGTCGCCTTCCGCGGGCCGCGAAAGCAGGAAAGTCCCGAAGACGCCGGCTGCGGGCACGAAAACAAAAAAGCCCCGAAGACGCTGTCTTCGGGGCTTTTTTCACTATATGGCCTGGCGGTAACCTACTTTCGCATACGCAATTGCACACTATCATCGGCGCAAACTCGTTTCACGGTCCTGTTCGGGATGGGAAGGCGTGGTTCCAAGCTGCTATGGCCGCCAGATTGGCTCTGGACTCGACACGTTCCGCGCGCATGGCGCTCGACGGTCAGTCGCGATTCGGGAGAAGTAAAGCTTCGGGTGATGCGGCAACAATCGCTCACCGGGCAGCGCCGCGTACGTTCCTTCGCGCGATGCTCACGGTTATAGGGTCAAGCCGCACGGGCAATTAGTACCGGTTAGCTCAAGGCCTTACAGCCCTTGCACACCCGGCCTATCAACGTCCTGGTCTAGGACGACCCTTTAGGGAGGTCAAGCCTCCGGGAAGTCTCATCTTAAGGCAGGTTTCCCGCTTAGATGCTTTCAGCGGTTATCCTTTCCGCACATAGCTACCCGGCGATGCCACTGGCGTGACAACCGGTACACCAGAGGTGCGTCCACTCCGGTCCTCTCGTACTAGGAGCAGCCCCCTTCAAACTTCCAACGCCCACGGCAGATAGGGACCAAACTGTCTCACGACGTTTTAAACCCAGCTCACGTACCACTTTAAATGGCGAACAGCCATACCCTTGGGACCGGCTACAGCCCCAGGATGTGATGAGCCGACATCGAGGTGCCAAACTCCCCCGTCGATATGAACTCTTGGGAGGAATCAGCCTGTTATCCCCGGCGTACCTTTTATCCGTTGAGCGATGGCCCTTCCAT
>CAZREB010000006.1:0-294277 GCA_964599095.1 uncultured Bordetella sp. | reverse complement strand
CCCCCAGCGTCGTCGCTCCGCTGCCGGTCAGCGAATCGATCGTCTTGGCCGCCGCAATCGTGAACGTCCCCGAGTTCGCCACCCCGGAACTCGCCGCGATCGTGCCCGTCGCGTTCAGCGCCAGCGTGCTGCCCGTGCCGATCGTCGTCGCACCGGTGTAGGTGTTCACCCCGCCCAGCGTCAGCGTGCCCGTGCCCGCCGTCGCAAGCCCCCCCGCGCCGCTGGCCACGCCGCTGTAGGTGCTTGCAGCCCCCGGCTCGAACTTGAGTGAATCGAAGCCGGCGAAATTCGTCGAAAGAGTCGTGGTGCCCGCAGCGCGCAGCCAGAGATTGAGCCCGCTGCGACCTGTGACGGTCAACGCCGCAGCGGCCGTAATGTTTGCGCCGGAATCGAGCTTGAGTGTCCCGGATGCCGAGTTGTTGGCGGTGAAGTTGTACGAGTTGGCGAAATTGATGTCGCCGGTACTGGTCTGGACGACGACTTCGCCACCGGCAAGGGCGGATTCAAGCGTTGCCCAGGTCACGGTTGCCGCATTCGAGTCGCTCGACTTGAACGGTGAAGCGCCGGTCGCGTTGGTGCTGTTCGCGGTGGTCGTGATGTTGACCGTGTCCGGGTCGAGCAGCAGGCTCCCTGGCATGCCGTTCGCCGCAGTGAGATTCGCGAACCCCGCATATTCGAGAAATTTCCTGCCGGAGACTTCGACCGCGCCCCCATTTCCACCGCGTGCGCCCCCCCGCGCGGTGACGTTGCCGTAGAACCGCGTCACGTCATCCGACCAGACGACGACTCTGCCGCCGCTTCCGCTGCGAACCGCATCCGCGGCTATTGATGCGTCGGCTCCGACATAGGCCATCGAAGCGTTGGCCTGCGAACCCCTTCCATGGAAATTGCCACCGAACATCACGCTGCCGCCACCTGCGTCGCCGGAGGCGTTGATCGAGGCGTTGCCGAACAGACCGACCTTTTCGCCGAGCACCGAAATCGTTCCGCCCGTTTGGCCGGGTCTCGGTCCCGACGCTTCGAGGGACCCCGAGACTCGGGTGACACCGCTGGGACCGCCGTCGAGGTAGATCGTCCCGTTGCGTTCCACCAGCGTGTTGGCGCGAATTACGCCTTCGTTGTTGATCACCGTATCGAGCAACGCACTGGCCGAGCGCGCAGTGAGCATGACCTTGCCGCCGTCGGCAGAGATCGTCCCGCCGTTGATCGCCGAGGCATTCACGGCGGCGGCGTCGACACGCACGTTGATCAGCCCGTCGCCGACCATGTCCAGGGTCACCCGGTCGCCTGCGGCCAGCGCGGCCGTACCCAGTTGCGCATTGATCACCCCGGTATTGCCCACTTGCGGGCCGATCAGCGCTGCGTACCCCGAAATCGCGGTGATGCGGCCTTCGTTGACGACGCTGCCCGCGCCGCCGCCATTCGCGAAGGCGTAGCGACCCGCGAGGAAATCGCTGTCGCGGATGCCAAGCGTGGATGCAACGAGGCCGCCGACGTCGACGCTGGCACCGCGTCCGAAAAGGATGCCGTTCGGGTTGACGAGGAACAGCTGCCCGTTGGCGGTCAGCGAACCGTAGATTTCCGATGCACTGTTTCCGAGGACGCGGTTCAGCGCAATCGCGCTCGCGCTCGGTTGCTGGAAGACGACCGAATGGCCTGCACCGATCGAGAAGCTCTGCCAGTTGAGGATTGCGTTTTGCGAGCCCTGGCTGATTTGCAGCGATCGCGCGCCGGTCGAGGAAATGACCGCGTTGCCGGCTGCGACTTGTCCGCCCGTCGGTAGCTGCTGCGCATAAGCCGCCTGCACTGAGACGCCGAGGACCGAAATGGCAATAGCAGGATAAGCCCCGTAGACGAGCACTCTTTCAATACCTGGATGGCTGGGGGCGGGGCGTTCTGGATTGCCCATGGCTTTGGCGCCGATTCGATGCGGCGCGATGTTTAGGCGCTTCTTAATTGATTAGTATGGCGAAGGAGTTCGTTTCCTCTCTGCGACATTCATCACATGTTCATCAACTTTGGTCACTCGCCTATTGATTTTCCTCAAATGTCTGTCAAATGGGCCCGCCTTTTGACGATTTCGTCAATGCCAGGCGCACCGACTTGACCAAGCCTATGCCGAATTCGGCGCTTGTCTGGTTCCGGCGCGACCTGCGCTTGTCGGATCACGCTTCCCTGTATGCCGCCCTCAAGGCCCACCCGGTAGTGCATTGCGCGTTCGTTTTTGACCGGGAGATCCTCGACAAGTTGCCCAGCCGCTCGGACCGGCGGGTCGAATTCATCTGGGAAAGCGCGAAGGAACTGGACAGGGAATTGCGCGCGGCTGGCGGCGGACTGCACGTGCTCGTCGATCGCGCACGCGACGCCATCCCGCGCCTTGCACGCGAACTTGGTGTACGAGTGGTGTACGCCAACCGCGACTACGAGCCGCAGGCGCTCGCGCGGGATGCGGCCGTCGCCGGCAGGCTCGAAGCCGCTGGCATCGACTTCCGCACGCGCAAGGACCAGGTGATCTTCGAAAAGGACGAAATCCTGACCCGGGGCCGGACGCCCTTCTCGGTGTTCACTCCCTACAAACACGCTTGGTTGGCAAATCTCGAGGCTTTCTACTACAAACCCTATCTGGTCGAGAATTACGCCGCGCATCTTGCCGCTGCTCCCGATGATGTTTTCCCGAGTCTGGACAAGCTGGGCTTCGAGAGAACCAATCTCGCCGCGATTGCCATTACGCCCGGGGCCTCGGGCGCGCGCCGGCTTGTCGCCGATTTCCTCAAGCGCATTGCGGATTACTCCGAGCGGCGCGACTACCCGGCACTCAAGGGACCGTCCTACCTTTCGGTGCACCTTCGCTTCGGGACGGTCTCGATCCGCGAACTCGTGGCGCTCGCGCTCTCAAGAACCAGCGAAGGCGCGTCTATATGGCTCTCGGAGCTTGCGTGGCGCGACTTCTATTTCATGATCCTCGCGCACCATCCGCATGTCGCCGAACGGGCCTTCCGGCCGGAGTACGACGCAATCGCCTGGGACGATCGTGACGACCTCTTTTGCGCGTGGTGCGAAGCGCGCACCGGCTATCCGCTGGTCGATGCGGCCATGCGCCAGCTCAACCAGACCGGCTACATGCACAACCGGCTGCGCATGGTGACCGCCTCCTTCCTCACAAAAGACCTTGGCATCGATTACCGCAGGGGCGAGCGCTACTTCGCCGTGCAACTCAACGACTTCGACCTGGCGGCGAACAATGGCGGTTGGCAGTGGGCCGCTTCCACCGGATGCGACGCGCAGCCCTATTTCCGCATCTTCAATCCGGTGACCCAATCGGAGCGCTTCGACGCCGGCGGCCGGTTCATCCGCAGGTACTTGCCCGAGCTGGCCCGCGTCCCGGACAAGTTCATCCACGCTCCCTGGACCATGGATGCACGCACGCAGCAGGCCGCGGGCTGCCTCATCGGCCGCGACTACCCCGCGCCCATCGTCGACCACGCGACCGCGCGCAAGCGGACGCTCGAACGATACGGCAAGGTGCGCGGCCCGAAACCCGGCTGAGGAATGTCAGTAACTTTGCCGGAAAGGCGCGCCAGCTCTTGGGTTTGAGCCAAGAGTGTCAGTAGCCTGCCAAGCCCGGCGGATCACGAGCGGGCCAGGAACCCCGCTATGTGCTCGAGCAGCTCGTCTTCCCTGTAAGGCTTGCCGAGGAAGACGTTCACGCCCAGGCCCATCGCGAAGTTCCGGTGCTTTTCCGCCGTCCGCGAGGTGATCATGATGATCGGCACGTCCTTCAGCCTTGCGTCCGCGCGCACGTTGCGAGTCAGGTCGAACCCGTCCATGCGCGGCATTTCGACGTCCACCAGCATCACGTCCGGCACCGTCCCGGCGAGCAGCTCGAGCGCTTCCACCCCATCTCGCGCAGTGATCACGGCGTATCCCTCCCTCGAAAGCAGCCGGCCCGTAATCTTGCGCACCGTGAGGGAATCGTCCACGACCATGATGCGCGGTTGCGCCGGCACCGCCGGTCCCTGCCCGGTCGGCCTGGTGACAACCTCGCTGGCCGAAGCCGGGCGCGCGGCGAGCGGCACTGGATTCAGGATCAGCACGATTTCGCCGGTGCCCAGAACCGTGGCGCCCGCGATGCCCGGCACGCGCGCAAGCTGCGGCCCGATGTTCTTGACCACCACTTCCTGGTTGCCGATCATCTCGTCGACTTCGACTGCGATCGCCTCCACGCCGCTGCGCACCAGCAGCACCGGCGTATAGCGCTTCGGCTCGGCCGGCACGGCAGACGCGCCCTCGCCAAGCAGGGTCGGCAGGTGATGCAGCTGATAGCGGCGCCCGGCCCATTCAATGGCGCCGGCCTCCTTCGCGCGGGCAATCAACTCCTGGCGCATCTGCTGCACCTGCTCGACCATGACCGACGGCAAGGCGTAGGTACGGTTTGCCGCCTTGACCAGGACCGCCTGGATGACGGCCGTCGTGAGCGGCAGCCGGATAGTAAAGCGGGTCCCCATTCCCGGCGTGAATGCGAGCTCGATCCGGCCGCCCAGGCCGCTCACCTCGCTCATCACCACGTCGAGGCCCACGCCGCGGCCGGCAAGTTCAGTCACGGTATCGGCGGTCGACAGCCCTGGCGCAAACACGAACTCTGCCAGCTGCTGGTCCGAGCGCGCCTCCCCGGGGGGGAGCAAGCCCTGCGCGGTCGCTTTGGCACGGATCCGCTCCAGGTCGAGGCCGCCGCCGTCATCGGCCAGCACCAGCGTGACTTCGTTGCCCTCGTGGCGCACTTCGAGCGAAATCTCGCCCATGGCCGCCTTGCCTTTGGCGACGCGGGCCTCCGGTGCCTCGAGCCCATGCGTGACCGCATTGCGCAGCAGGTGCTCGAGCGGACCGGTGATGCGCTCGAGCGCCGAACGGTCGATCTCGACGTTTGCGCCCCGGACGTCGAGGTTGGCGCGCTTGCCGACCTCCTTGGACGTCAATCGCACGATGCGGTGCAGGCGCTCGACGATCGAGCCGATCGGCACCATGCGGATGCGCATGAGGTCCTGCTGCAGTTCGCGGTTCAACCGCGCCTGCGCGACAAGCGCCGAGTCGGTGTCGTCCGCAACCTTGTTGAGCGTCTGCTGGACAGTCGATACGTCGTTGACGCTCTCGGCCATCATGCGCGTGAGCTCCTGGAAGCGCGTGAAGCGGTCGAATTCGAGCGGATCGAACTGCTTGTCCTTCTCCTGCGAGGCCTGCATGCGGGAGGCGAGCTGGGATTCGGCCGCAATCTCGATCTCGCGCAATTCCCGGCGCAACCGCGCGACGTTCTCGGTGAGTTCGACCAGCGCGTTCTTCAGTCCGCGCATCTCGGTTTCCACGCGGGTGCGCATGATCGCGATTTCCCCCGCTTCGTTGACGAGTTTCTCCAGCGCATCGGCGCGCACGCGCATCATCGCGTGCGTGCGCGCAGCCTCTTCGCGCAGCGCCGGCGCTGGCGCGGCCGCAGGAACCTGCGCAACTACCGCGGGACGTTCCGCACCGGGCAACCCTGGCCCGGCCTGCGGATGCCGGACGCGCTCGAGCAACAGCCCCATGCGGTCGTAAGAAGTCTCGAGTTCATCGAAGAACTGTCCCGGCGTCAGGCGCAGCGCAATCGCGTTCTCGACGCGGGCCTCCATGTGGTGGGTCAATTCGCCCAGGCCCATCGCGCCGGCCATGCGTGCACTGCCCTTCAGTGTGTGCAGCGCGCGCTGCATTGCGCGTGCGGGTCCGAATTCGGCGGGGGCTGAGCGCCAGGCGCGCAGCAGTTCGCCGATGCCGGGCACCAGCTCGCCGGCCTCCTCGATAAACGCCGGCAGCAGTTGAGCGTCGATCTCGTCCTCGAGCCGCCGCTGCCGGCGCTCTTCGGTCGTGCCTTCGGGCCCGGCGGGCGCCGGCGCCTCGAGTTCGGCCCCCTCCAGTTCGGCCATCGCGAGTTCCGACAAGACGGCCTCGGCGACCGAGGGCTCCTCTGCCATTGCCGGCGGTTCACCGACATGGGTTGCCGCGAACCCCGGCTCTCCGCCGGGCGCGGGTACGAGCGTTGCCGCTTCGCCGGTGATCGATCCGAGGCGCGCCACCAACGCCGCAGCCGAGCCCGGGACGGCACGCTCGAGCACGCCCTCGTACATCATCTTCATCGCCTGCACGGCGTCGTGTACCAGCGCGAGGTCTGCCGGTGCGATCGGCTCGGCCCGGTGCTTCAGCCGAAGCAGGGCTCCCTCGAGCGCGGCGCCGAGGTCGTGCATCGCCTGCAACTGCACGGTGCCGCAAATGCCGGCAAGCGTATGCGCGGCGCGTACGAGCTCCTCCCGCACACCGGACGTCCGGCCGGCGGCGGACCGAGCCAGCTCGCGCTCGATCGTCTCGAGGTGCTGGCGCGCTTCGTTCGCAAACACCGCAAAGAGCGAAGCCGAGATCACGAGGCTGCCGATCCTCACGCCCTCGTCGGCCCCGGGGGGCTCGGGTGGCGGCGCCGGTGCAGGTACTTCGGGCGCTGCTGGCGGCGCCGGCGGAGGGACCGCCGGAGCGTTGAACTCGATGCCGGGTTCGCCGCGCCTGAGCGCTTCGGCGCGGGCGATGATCGGCTGCGCATCGGGCTGGGCCTGGCCGCCCTGCAGGCGGGACACCCAGTCGGCGAACGCACCGTGGGCAAATTCAACCAGGTCGAACAGCCCGGGCGTTGCCGTCCGCTCCTCCTGCTGCCAGAGATTCAAGACCTGTTCTACCGCCCAAGCGGCCTCACCCAGCCGCATCAAGCCCACCATGCGCCCGCTGCCCTTGAGCGTGTGGAAGCCGCGGCGGATCGCCGTGAGTTCGGCGCCGTTCGAGGGCTGTTGGCGGCTTACCGAGAGGCTGCGCGCGATCGACTCCAGCACGCCGGCGGCCTCTTCGAGGAAGATCGCGAGCAGCTCCTGGTCGATGACTTCGTCGGATTGGTCCTTGAGCCGCTCGGCTTCGGCCGAGGGCGCTTCGATCGGCGGCGTGATGTCGACGAGGCGTTCGGCGACCTCTTCGAGGACGACTGCCGGCGCGGCTTCCGGTGCCGGAGGCGCGACGGCCCCCGCGAGCACCGGCCCCATTGCTTCGGCAAAGTCCGCTTTGCCATGGCGAAGGGCGTCGATGTAGAAGCCCAGGCCCGAGAGGATCTGCGCCACTTCCTCGAAGTCCCGCTGTTCCGGGCGCGTGGAGGCCTGCGCGAACGCAAGAATCTTGTCCTTGCAGCGCGCAAGGGCCGCGCCGGCTTCTTCCTCCCCGAGGACGGCGAGCGCACCGGCCACCTGGTGAATCGCGGGCTCGAGCGACGCGAGCTCGCCGCCGCGGGCCGGATCGCGGAAGTAGGCGTCCAGCGCCTGTTCGATCTTGTGGAGATTGGCCTGCATTTCGCCGACGGCCCCTTCGACGGCGAGCTTTTCCTGCGCGCGGCGGGTCATGTCGTCGATCAGCGGCAAGCTCAGGGTCACGTCGGGATCCTGCTTGCCGAACGCAGCCGCCCGCAGGCGCGCCAGCATCACGCGCGCCTGCCGGCTGAACTCCGGGTCGAGACGTCCGTAGTTCTCCACTGCATTCTCGACCAGCAACAGCGCGGTCGCGACCTCCATGCCCACGGACTCGCTCATCCGGCCCGGATTGGTCACCAGGTAGGCCGCGATCACGGCAAGCTCTCGCGCCAACCCGGTCAGCTCCGCATTGCCAAGGAGCGAGGCCTCTTCCTTTATGAGGTCCGCTTGCTGGGCAAACACGGCGAGGGACGTCGCCGCGCCGGAGGCAAACCGGTTCCATGCGTCCTTGGCGCCGCCAATCTTCTCGCGCAGGGCCATGGCCGTGGGGACCCGCTGCGCTTGATCCGCTTCCGGGATTGCTGCAGGGAGCGCGTCTTCGAGCTGGAACGCGCGGCGCGCAGCATGGACCCGTTCGCTGACGGACGCGTCCGACCCATCCACCCTGGCGAGCCAGTACAAGACTTCGCGCATCAGGCGTTCGGGCGCCGCAGCCGCGCCGTCCGTCATCCTGCGCATCATCTGCTCGATCTTCGAGGCCACTTGCTTTACGCCCGGGACGGGCGCCAGCACTCCATCGAGCAACGCCTGGCAGAACGCCCCGGAGGCCCACCAGAACGATCGCTGTGCAGGCACCAGCTGGATCGACTCGATGCCATCGACCGCCGCGAGCATGTCGGCGAGGCTCGCGGCGTCCTGCGGCTCCTTCAGCCACTTGAGGAATCCACGCTGGAACCGGGCGCGCTGGCCGCGCAGGTAGGTTTCTGCGTCTCCGGCGGACAGGCGAACCGGGGCCTCTTCGCGCGGCGGCGCCTGGAGCGCAAGATCCGGAAAGAAAAGTTCCGCTTCGGAAGCGTCCTTCACACCTCGCAGGCCGGCCATCTCCCGATAGAGCGGATACAAGCGCAGCGGCTGGTCCGGCAGCCCGTCGAGGAGTTCGGACAGGTATTTCCCGATCGCCTGGGTCGCACGATCGAGCGCATCGAACAGGCCGGGCTGGGCGGGGACCTTGCCGACCTCGAGCTCGGCAACCAGGCGCTCGGCTTCCTCGAAGAACCGCGAAACCCCGTGCAGCCCGACTATCTGGACCGCACCGTAGGCCTGGTGCAGGTGGGTCTGAGCCGCTTTGAGCGCCTTCCCGTCCGCCGGGTCGGCCGCGAACGCCTTCAGGCTCCCGCGGGCACGTTCGAGCGAGGAGTCGATCTCGCTCTTGACCCAGCTCAAGGGACCGATGTCGATCACGCCGGCCATCACGACGGGAGTTTGGCGGTCACTTGATTGGCGGTCAGAGCTTGAAGTTCGCCACCGAGCTCTTCAGGTCCCGCGCGAGCGTGGCCAGCTGGCCGACCGACTGCGCGGTGCGCTTGGTGCCCTCGGTTGCCTGCTCGGTGATCCCGAGGATGTTGCGCATGCTCACCGCCACTTCGCCGGCGGCTTTCGCCTGGGATTGCGTAGTCTGGGAAATCGATTCGATCAGCTGGGCGAGCTTGCGCGACACTTCGCCGATCTCGGCCAGCGCCTGGCCGGCATTGTCCGAGAGCTTGGCGCCCTCGACCACGCCCTGGGTGCTCTTTTCCATTGCGGAGACCGCATCCTGCGTGTCCGTCTGGATGGTCTTCACGATCGCGCCGATCTGCTTGGTTGCCTCGCCCGAGCGTTCCGCGAGGCGCTGCACTTCCTCGGCCACGACGGTGAATCCGCGCCCCGCCTCGCCTGCCGAGGCGGCCTGGATTGCGGCGTTCAGCGCCAGCACGTTGGTCTGCTCGGTGATGTCGGAGATCAGCTCGACGATCTCGCCGATCTCCTGCGAGGATTCGCCCAGCCGCTTGATGCGCTTGGCGGTCTCCTGGATCTGGTCGCGGATGTCGTTCATGCCGGAGATCGCGTTCTGCACTGCCTGCTGGCCCTTCTCGGCGGCGGCGAGCGATGCGCGCGCGACCTCGGCCGACTGCGTTGCGCTCGAGGAAACGTCGTTGATGGTTCGCGCCATGCCGAGCACCTGGGCGCTGGTGTTCTTGATCTCCTCGGACTGCCTGTCGTTGGCGGCGAGCATATCGACCGAGGTCTTCTGCGCCGAATCCGATGCGACCGTGACCTGGTCGGCGGCGGCCGTGATCCGGCTCACCAGACTGCGCAGCTCCTCGATGGCGAAGTTCACCGAGTCGGCCACTGCGCCGGTGATGTCCTCGTTCACGGTCGCCTTGACCGTAAGGTCGCCTTCGGCAAAGGTCTGCATCTCGTTCATCAGGCGCAGGATCGCGGCCTGGTTCTGCTCGTTCTGGCGCCTTACCGCGGCCTGCTGCTTCTCCGCCTCCTCGCGGCGGCGCTGCTCGTCGCGAACGAAGTCGAACGCGATGAATCCCGCCACCACCACGGCGGCGAGCCCCAGCAGGAGGATCAGGTAGATCAGGCGGCTGCCGGATAGGTCGGCGTCGTACTCGGAGGCCGCCTTCTCGGCGGCCTGAAGAAGCTTTTCGGAATCGGCAAAGATCGCAGCGGCGGCGTTCTTGGCCGCGATCAGCCTTTGCATATTGCCGAGGATCGCCGAGGCGGAATCCTGGTAGGTCTTGAATGCGGTCGCGAGTTCGTCGAGCCGGGCGACGGTCTCCTCATCCTTCGCGGGGGGCAGACGCATCTGGGCATTGCCTTCGCGCAGCGCCGCCAGCAGTGTGCGGAATTCGTTGGTGTCCTTGCCGAGCAGGAAGGCCACTTCGGAGTCGACGGTTTCGCCCGCGAGAAGGGCGTTCGCGTTCTTCGCCAGCCGCTGGGTCAGCATCACGAGCTGACCGGCGGTCGAGATCTCGCGAGTCGACGCGGCGTTCTGCAGCTTGAGGGCCTGCACGCGCTCCGCGAGGTCGAGCAACTGCGGGTTCGAGCCGTTCACCTGCGCAACCGCTGCGCCGAGGCCGACGAGGTTCTTCTGTTCCTTGAGGAGGATCGTGGCGTTCTGCTCGGTTTTCTGCCACTCCCTGGAGAGGGCCTCCAGCACCGGCTGGATCCTGTCGGGCGAAGCCGGCACGGCCACGCCGCCGGCCTCGCCGCCCCTGACGAGTCGCTCGAGGATTGCATTGAACGCATCTCGGCTGGCTGCCACTTGCTTGAATGCCTCGGGGTTGCCAAGCAGGCTTTGCTGCGCGGCCTTGGCAAGGCGCTGCGAAAGCATGCGCAATTGCCCGGCGTCGGCGATATAGATCGCGCCAAACTTCGATTCGCGCGCATTGAAGAAGACGAGCAACCCTGCCAGGAACAACAGGACGACAAGTGCCGGCGTCAAATAGAGGCGAAGGTTCCTTCCCGCCGCCTTGGCGCCTGCGGCCGAACCGGGACTGTCGCCCGGGGCCTTGGCCGCGGCCGGCCTCGCTCCTGGTTTGAAGGGCAGTTTGAATGCCATGAATCCTCCTCCGTTGATCCTTCCTGAGCCGCTAGTGGACGGCTATCTCGAGAAAATCGCGATGCGCGAGAAGCTGCGGCGCATCCAACTCGCGCCAGAGGCGGCCCTCCTTGTCGCGCCACGTCGCGGCCGACCAGGCGGCGCCCGTGGCCGAGTGCTCCGCGCTGTATTCGCCCACGTTGCGCAGCCCGGCCAGGCGGGTCACGAGCAGGGCGCAATTCATTCCCACTGGCTGGCCGATCAGCAACAGACGGTTCTCGGGCCCGCGCGCGGTCGCCGGGCCGCCCAGGAAGGCGCCGAAGTCGGAAACCCCGTACAGCGCCCCCCGGATGTTCGCCACGCCGAGAAACCAGTTGCGCGTAAGCGGCACGCGCTGGATTTCCGGGACCTGCAGGACTTCGCCCGAGCTGTCGAGTTTCGCCAGCCAAAGGACCCCGCCGGCCTCGAACCCCAACCGCGCCGAGGGTGCCGACTCGGTGGCGGCCGCCTTGAGGCGGTTCGCCAGGCCTTCCTGGAATTCCTTGAGGCTGACGCGTCTGGACATGGCGTCAGCCGAGGGCCGCGATCTTTGCGGCGAGTTCGTTCACGTCGACGGGCTTCACGATGTAGTCGCGGGCTCCCTGCCGCATGCCCCAGATGCGGTCGGTTTCCTGCGACTTGGTCGTGCAGATGATCACTGGGATGTGCTTCGTCGCCTCGTCCCTCGCGATCTGGCGGGTGGCCTGGAAACCGTTCGAGCCCGGCATGACGACGTCCATCAGCACGAGTTCGGGCAGTTCGGTGCGCGCCTTGGCCACGCCCTCCTCGCCGCTTTCGGCAAGCACCACCTGGTAGCCCAGCCTGGACAGCGCCTCCAGCATGAACTGGCGCTCGGTCGGGGAATCGTCGACGACGAGAATCTTCTTGATCGGCATGGAACTCTCTCGGTATTCCGCTCAACTGCCGGACGCGCCGCGTACGTGCGCGCCGACGGTCTTGAGCAGACTGTCCTTGGTGAAAGGCTTGGTCAGGTACTCGTCGGAGCCCACCATGCGGCCGCGCGCACGGTCGAACAGGCCGTCCTTGGAGGACAGCATGACGACGGGCGTGGCCGAGAACCTTGGGTTCTTCTTGATCAGCGCGCAGGTCTGGTAGCCGTCCAGGCGCGGCATCATGATGTCGACGAACACCACCTCGGGCTGGTAGTCGGCTATTTTCGCCAGCGCATCGAAGCCATCCTCGGCCAGGATCACGGTCGCCCCTGCCTGGAGCAGGAAGATTTCGGCGCTGCGCCGGATGGTGTTCGAGTCGTCGATCACCATGACCTTGACGCCCGCAAGGCTCCCTCTTGGTTCGGCAGCCGTGTCTGTCATGCCTGCCCTCGCTGTCAACTTGTCCCGGCTTTCGGGGCCGATGCCTCCGGGCACGCCGCCCGGAGCCGACCGGATACTAGGCGCCAACCCAAATTCAAGGCAAGGTCGGGAGGGCCCTCGTCAGGCGGACGCCGATGCGGACCGGTCGCGCACGGCCGCGGGACTACCGTCAGTGTAAGGTGAACAGTTGCGAAACGCAGGAAAAATCGGCAACGCAGACGGTTAGATCTCGACCATCTCGAAATCGTCCTTGCGCGCGCCGCACTCGGGGCATGTCCAGTTGATCGGCACGTCCTCCCAGCGCGTGCCGGGCGCGATGCCTTCCTCGGGAAGGCCGGCGGCCTCGTCGTAGATCCAGCCGCAAATGAGGCACATCCAGCTGCGGAATTCCTTGTTTTCGGACATGTGCGCGGAACGGGTGAGTTAAAATGGCCCGGCATCTTAACTTATCCGCGAGGTCCCCGCGCCGCTGCACTGTCCCGGGTGCCGCTCGCAACGGACCCCGCCATGCCTTCCCTGCCCCCGATAGTGCTGACCTTCGCGGCCTCCGATCCGACCGGGGGCGCGGGACTGCAGGCGGACCTCCTTACTCTCGCGAGCATGGGCTGCCACCCGCTGTCGGTGGTCACCGCGCTTACGGTGCAGGACACGCGCGGCGTGGAGGACCTGCTCGCGATCGACAGCGACTGGGTCGTCGACCAGGCGAGGAAGCTCCTCGAGGACATGCCGGTCGCGGCGTTCAAGCTGGGCGTGCTCGGATCGATCGAGAACGTCACCGCGATCGCCGAGATCATTTCCGACTACCCTTCGATCCCGGTCATCATGGACCCGGTGCTCGCGTCCGGGCGTGGCGACCCGCTCTCGAGCGATGACATGATCGTCGCAATGCGGGAACTCCTCGTCCCGCAGACGACGGTCCTGACACCCAACAGCATGGAGGCGAGGCGCCTGGCGGAGGAAGACGAGGAAGGCGATGAGCCCGGCCTCGACGAATGCGCCACCCGCCTGGTGGACCTGGGTTGCGAATTCGTGCTGATCACCGGCACGCACGAGAACACGCCGGAGGTCATCAACACGCTCTACGGCGAGGGAGGCATCGTGCGCAGCGACCGCTGGAAGCGGCTTGCGGGCAGCTATCACGGCTCCGGCTGCACGCTTGCCTCGGCAATCGCCGCAACGATGGCCAATGGCCTCGACGTCCCGGAAGCGGTGAAAGAGGCCCAGGAATACACCTGGCAGGCGCTCGCGCACGGCTTTCGCCCCGGGATGGGACAGCACCTGCCCGACCGCTTCTTCTGGGCGCGCGAAGTCGAGGGCGAGGGCGCCGAAGCGCCCGAGAACGACCGCGAACGACCGTGAGAGGCCTGTACGCCGTCACCCCGGACGTGGCGTCGACGGCTGCGCTCGAGCGCATGGTCGCGCAAGCGCTCGAAGGCGGAGTCGCGATCCTCCAGTATCGCAACAAGCTCGCAGACGCCGCGCTGCGCAGGGAACAAGCCGAAGCACTGTTGCGCCTGGCACGCGCGCGACGCGTGCCGCTGATCGTCAACGACGACGTGGCGCTGGCCGCCGCAATCGATGCCGACGGTGCGCATGTCGGGCGGGATGATGGCGACGTCGCGGCAGCGCGCCGCATCCTGCCGGGAAAGCGCCTCGGTGTATCGTGCTACGCGAGCCTCGATGCGGCCGAAGCGGCCGTGGCCAACGGTGCGGACCATGTGGCGTTCGGCAGCGTATTTGCCTCCGGCACGAAGCCGGGAGCGGGACGCGCCGCGCTCGACCTGTTTTCGCGCGCGCGCGACCTTGGTGTTCCATTGGTGGCGATCGGCGGAATTACGGTCGAGAATGCGCCGCAGGTGATTTCTTCCGGCGCCGACTGTCTTGCGGTGATCTCCGACCTTTTCGGCGCGTCGGACATCGCCGGGCGCGCCGCAGCCTATCGAAGACTGTTCGGGAAAGGTCCAGCATGAGCAATCGCAACGAAGAGCTATTCCTGCGCGCGCAGAAACGCATTCCGGCAGGCGTAAATTCGCCGGTGCGCGCCTTCCGCGCCGTCGGGGGCACACCGCTTTTCTTCGAGCGCGCCTCCGGCGCGCATCTTTGGGATGCCAATGGCAAGCGGTACATCGATTACGTCGGGTCCTGGGGTCCGATGGTCGCCGGCCACACGCACCCGGCGGTGGTCGAGGCGGTGCAGGCCGCAGCGTCGCGGGCGTTGTCCTTCGGAGCTCCGACCGAATCGGAGATCGAACTGGCCGAAACGATCTGCGCGCTGGTGCCGTCGATCGAAATGGTGCGCCTGGTGTCCTCGGGCACGGAGGCCACGATGACCGCGATCCGGCTCGCCCGCGGCTATACGGGCCGCGCCACCATAGTGAAGTTCGAGGGCTGCTATCACGGTCATGCCGACAGCCTGCTCGTCAAGGCCGGATCGGGCGCGCTCACGTTCGGCAACCCAAGCTCCGCCGGAGTCCCGGAGGATATTGCGCGGCACACAGTGGTGCTCGATTACAACGACGTCAGCCAGCTCGAAGCGCTGTTTGCGGCGCGCGGTTCCGAAATTGCCTGTGTGATTGTCGAGCCCGTTGCGGGCAACATGAACCTCATCCTCCCGCGTCCGGGCTTCCTCGAGGCATTGCGCGAACAATGCACCAGGCACGGTGCGGTCCTGGTCTTCGACGAGGTCATGACCGGGTTTCGAGTTGCGTTGGGTGGCGCGCAGGCTCGATACGGCGTCCGTCCCGACCTGACGACGCTGGGCAAAGTCATCGGCGGCGGCATGCCGGTCGGCGCCTTTGGCGGCCGGCGGGAGATCATGGAGAAGATCGCGCCGCTCGGACCTGTGTACCAAGCCGGCACGCTGTCGGGTAACCCGGTCGCGGTAGCGGCCGGGATCGCAACGCTCAAGCTGGTGTCGGCGCCCGGATTTGCGGAAAGGATCGAGCAGACTGCGCAGGCGCTGGTCCAGGGCCTGGTGGCCGAAGCCGCTCGGGCCAAAGTGCCTTTTTCCGCGCAATCCGTAGGCAGCATGTTCGGCCTGTATTTCCGCGAACGGGTCCCCATGAGCTTCGCCGAGGTCATGACGTCGGATCGCGACCGCTTCAACGCCTTCTTCCATGCGATGCTCGAGCGCGGCGTGTACCTCGCGCCCTCGGCATTCGAGGCCGGATTCGTGTCGGCCTCCCACAACGCCGCCGACATCGAAGCCACGCTGGCAGCGGCACGGGACGCCTTGCAGATGATTGCGAGGTAGGGCGGAACGAAACGTGCGTGGAGAGGTCTACAACAAATGGACCTCAAATTCGTGAATAACGTCACAACCGAGTTGTCGCGGCTGCAACGCCCGGCATTGGCGGAGCATTTCCTTGCGCTGGGCGTAGAAGACCGCAGTTTGCGTTTTGGTGTCGGGCTTCCGGACCATGGCGTGCGTGACTACGTCGAGCGTATCGATTTCGACCGCGATGCGATATTCGGGATATTCGATGACTACGTGCGGCTGGCGGGGGTCGGACACCTTGCGCACGGCAAGGGCTACGCCGAGTTGGGCGTCTCGGTGCTGCCGCAGTACCGCGGCCGTGGCATGGGCGGCGCACTGCTCGCACGCGCCCACACGCATGCGCGCAACTGGGGCGTACCCACCCTCTTCATGCATTGCCTTTCGGAAAACGGCGCGATGATGCACCTCGCGCGCAAGCAGGGCATGCGCATCAAGTCCGAACACGGCGAAGCCGATGCCTGCCTCGAGCTGCCGCCGAGCGACCCGGCTTCGATCGCGAACGCCCTTTTTGCCGATCGCGTGGCGCTGTTCGACTACGCGCTCAAGTCGCAAGCTCATGCGGCGCGGCGGATTGCCGCAGCCTGGAGCGGACTAGAGCAGGAATAGCGTCGCCAGGCCGAGGAAGATGAAGAAACCGCCGGAATCGGTGCAGGCGGTGATCAGCACGCTCGATCCGACGGCCGGATCCTTGCCCACCTTCTGCCTGACGTAGGGGATCGCCACCCCCATGAATGCCGCGAGCACGAGATTGAGCGTCATTGCGAGCGTCATGACCGCGCCCAGCGCCCAGTTGCCGTACAGATACCAGGCAAGCGCGCCGAGCAGGCCGCCCCAGACCAACCCGTTGAGCAGCGCGACGCCCAGCTCCTTGTTCAACAGCTTGCGCCAATAGGGCGACTGCAACTGCCCGAGCGCCAGCGCACGGACGATCATCGTGGTCGTCTGGTTGCCGGAATTTCCTCCGATACCGGCCACGATGGGCATCAATGCGGCAAGGGCCACGAGTTTTGCAATCGAGCCCTCGAACGCGCCGATGACCCGCGAGGCGATGAAGGCCGTGATGAGGTTCACCGCAAGCCAGGACCAGCGGTTCCGGAAGCTGTCCCACACCGACGCGAAGATGTCCTCCTCCTCGCTCAGGCCGGCTTCCGCCAGGACCTGCTCGGCGCTCGATTCGCGGATATAGTCGACTACCACGTCCACGGTAAGGCGCGCGACGAGCCGGCCGTCGGCGTCCACGACCGGGGCGGAGACGAGGTCATAGCGCTCGAATGCCTGTGCGGCATCGTCGGCCCTGTCTTGCGGATTGAACGTGATCAGTTCGGGCAGCATCACCCGGCCGACTTCGAAGTCGAGGTCCGAGACGATGAGCCGGGCGAGCGGCAGCGCGCCCTTGAGCTTCTGGTCTCGGTCAACGACGAAAAGCTGGTCGGTATGCCCGGGCAGTTCGTCGAGCCGTCTCAGGTAACGCGTGACCGCCTCGAGGGTCACGTCCTCGCGCACGGTCACCATGTCAAAATCCATCAAGGCGCCGACCGTGCCGTCGGCATACGACATCGCCGCGCGCAGCTGCTCCCTCTCCTCGAGCGGCAGCGAGCGGATGACGTCCTGGATGACGTCCTCGGGCAGGTCCGGAGCGAGGTCGGCAAGCTCGTCGGTCTCGAGCGTCTCGGCGGCGGCGACCAGCTCTTCCGGGTCCATGCTCGCGATGAGCGACTCGCGCACCGCATCGGAGACTTCGAGCAGGATCTCGCCGTCGCGGTCGGCCTTGACGAGGTCCCAGACGACCAGGCGTTCCTGCAGCGGAAGCGATTCCAGGATGAACGCAATGTCGGCCGGATGCAGGCGCTCGAGCTTCGAGCGAAGCTCGGTCAGGTGGCGGGCGCGCTCCGCATTGCCAGCCGCCGGGGACGCGTCCCCGTGCGATGCGCTTTCCTCCGACAATTCGTGGCGCTGCAGGAGTTCCTGGACCGCTTGCAGGTTCTCCTGCAGGTCCTCGATTTCCAGCCGGTTGGCAAGGTCGGCCATGGCGCTCCAGCCCAGGCCGTTGCGGGCCGATTAAGGAAGTGACCGCATTGTAGAGAAAGGATGCTTGGGGCGAAACATGAAATGCGCAGTCGGCACCCGTGCGCCGAAGCAACACGCGGCCGCTTTCACGGCGCGCTTCAGGGGATCTGCGCGCCCGGCATCCGCGCCAGGATGATCTCGGTCTTGTTCGCGATCCACGCCGAGCCGCGGTTGCGGTCGTAGCGCTGCGGCGCGGGCAGGATTGC
This sequence comes from uncultured Bordetella sp., assembly GCA_964599095.1. Classification (GTDB taxonomy): domain Bacteria; phylum Pseudomonadota; class Gammaproteobacteria; order Burkholderiales; family SG8-39; genus SZAS-79. The sequence goes on along the minus strand of CAZREB010000006.1, from coordinate 276,467 downwards.
CGCCAGCCACGCTGCCTGTTGCGCGGAAAGTTGCGCGGCCGGCACGCCGAAATAGTGGCGCGCAGCGGCCTCGGCGCCGAACACGCCGATGCCCCACTCGGCAACGTTCAGGTAGAGCTCGAGGATCCGCCGTTTGGTCAGGGTCGATTCGAGCATCCAGGTGATGATCGCCTCCTCGCCCTTCCTGACCCAGGAACGGCTGCCAGACAGGAACAGGTTCTTGGCCAGCTGCTGGCTTATGGTCGACCCGCCTGCCACCACCTTGCCCTTCTTCTCGTTCTTCTCGAGCGCCTTCTGGATCCCTTCCCAATCGAACCCTTCGTGGTCGACGAATTTCGCGTCCTCCGCCGCGACCACGGCCCGCTTCAGGTTGGTCGATACTCTTTCATAAGGCGCCCATTGGTGCTTGAGCGCGGCCCTCGGGTCCTTTTGCTGCAGGACGGCCAGGCGCGCTTCCATGAAGGCGGTCGACGTAGGGTTGTGGCCGGACCACCACCAGACGTGCACGAAGAACCACCCTTGCACGAGCAGCACGGCCAGCACAAGCGCCCCCAGCACGTAGCAGAAGGTCTTCCAGGCCGCGATCAGGAAGCGCATTCGCCCTCAGGCGGCGCGCAACGCGGACAGCACGGTCGCGGTCGCCGGGCGCACGCCACGCCACAGGAAGAACGACTCCGCCGCCTGCTCGACCAGCATGCCCAGTCCGTCCGACGTCCGGCCGGCCCCGTCGGCGCGCGCCATGCGCAGGAAGTCAGTCTCGCGTCCGTACACCATGTCGTATGCGAGTGAGCCGGCCGTATACAAGCGCGGCGGCAGGGGAAGGGGCGCGTCGGAGAGACCTGCTGAAGTTGCGTTGATAACGAGGTCGAAGCGCTCGCCGCGAAGGTCCCCGTAGCCGCACGCCTTCACTGCACCGTGCTGCGCATCCGCGAGCCGCCCGGCAAGCTCGCGGGCCCTGTCGAGCGTCCGGTTTGCGATCGTTATCGCTGCAGGTCCTTCCTCGAGCAGCGGCAGCAGCACGCCTCGCGCCGCACCGCCTGCGCCAAGAAGCAACACCCGGCGTCCCGCGACCTGGAATCCGAGGTTGAACACAAGATCCCGGGTGAGCCCGCACCCATCCGTGTTGTCGCCGCGGATCTCCGCCGTGGAAAAGAGCAGCGTGTTGACGGCGCCCGCCGCCTGCGCCCTCGCGGACAGGGTGTTCGACAGGGCAAAGGCCTCCTCCTTGAACGGCAGTGTCACGTTGGCGCCCCTGCCACCGCTCGCCCGGAATGACTCCACTGTCGCAGCAAACGCGTCCAGCGGCGAAAGGAGGGCGCCATATTCGATGTTCTCGCCGGTCTGCTCGGCAAAGCGCGCGTGAATCCACGGAGACCGGGAATGGGCGACCGGATTGCCGATGACCGCGTAGCGGTCGCGCATGCCTAGTCCTGCCTGGTGAATATCGTATCCCCCGGCCCGAAGAACCAGGTCCGTGTGATCACCAGCAGGTCGGTGTCCTTGCGAATGTCGGCGGGGAATTCGCCATACGGAGCCGCCATGCGCACGATGCGGAACGCCGCCTCGTCGAGCACCTTCAGGCCCGAAGAGCGGTCGAGCCTGACCGATTCGACCGTGCCGTCGGGCCGGATCGTGACCTCGAGCCTGAGGTTGCCATAGATCTTTCCACGCGCCTCGGCCGGGTAGTTCAGCGTCCCGACCCGCTCGACTTTGTTGCGCCAGTCTTCCTCGTAACGGGCGAATCGGTATTCGGACGCGTTGGCGCCGATGAACTGCTTGCGCGGACGCTTCTGGTACTCCTCGTGGCGCCTGTCGATCTGAGCCTGGAGTTTCATCGCGGCGAGCGCGAGATCGCGCAGGTCGCGCCCGGACACTGCCGGCGCCGATTCTTCGGCCGGTACCGGGCGCGGCGCTTCCCTTGGCGCGACGGGCGGTTGGGTTCTCGCCATCGCCAGGAGCTTCTGCTGCTGCGCCTCCAGCTCCCTGACGCGGCGCTGGGTCTGGGCAAGGTCGCGGCCTTCGGTCGACTTGGTGACAGGCATCGGCGTTTTCGCCCGGCGGTCCTGGTCGGTGTTGCCGCCCCCGTCGAGATTGGCTTGCGCCAGTGCGCGCGCCTTGGCCGGCTTTTCCTTGGTCTTTGCGTTGACCAGGATCACCTCGAGCGGCTGCGTCGCTGAGAACTTCAGCGCCTCTGGAAACGTGAAATGTATCGACAGGAGCAACGCATGAAGCAATATGGACGCGCCCACGCACCAGGTGAGCAGACGCGACTGGCGGTCCATGCACGCCCAGGTATAGGACACCTGCGCGTGGAGGTACGCGGACACCTGCGCCGGGAGGCGCACCAAGTTGGTCGCCCTAATGGCCGACAAAGCTGCCTCTGGCAATAAAGACCGGGTATTGTAGGCTCATTAAAGCGATTCCTGAGCATCCTCCACGGGTTCGCCGGGCGCAGGCGCATCCAGCGTTTCCCGCCAGGCGCAAGCGACCGTCTTGTCGAGAAGGTCGATGTCACTCACGGCAAGACGGACTTTCGCGCCCGCCGGAAGTTCCGGAAGCGACGGCACCCGCACGACGAGCGGCAACCCATCGACCCTGACCGTGGCCTCGCGCAGCACGACGCCTTCGACCTCGGGCAGGTTCTCCTGCAGCAGCCACCGAAGGCACCAGTAACGCTCCATTTCGCGCTGGTGCTCGTCGTAACGCGAATAGACGACCTCGAACGCGCGCAGCGTGGAAAGGAGGCTGTCGGAATTGCGCGCGAACGGGGCGCGGCGGCCGGACAGGCTCGCCGCGAGCTGCCATTGATTGACCAAGTCGACATAGCGGCGCAGCGGCGAGCTCATCCACGCGTAGCACGAGACACCCAGGCCCTCGTGCGACTCGCCATGCACGCTCATCCTGACCTTGCCCGACGACTGGACGCGGTACAAGGCGGCGACATCGCGCTCGGCCAGCAGGCCGCCCCAGGTCGAGTTGGCAAGAATCATCATCTCGGAGACAAGCTTGTCGAGCGGCGCGCCGCGCTTGCGCGGAACGATGGTGACGTGCTCGCCTTCGACGTTGAAATTGTAGTCGTGGAGATTCGCGTTGACGCTGGGCTTGCCGCGCCTGGCTTCGAGCGCGTTGGCAAAGCGCCAGAGCGTCGCCAGTTCGTCTTCAAATTCGAGCCCGGCCCGCCCGCCGGCCGGGAGGACCGAGTTGAGTGCCGCGTAATGCAGGTGGCGCAGGTTGCCGGCGACTTCGACACGCTCGAGGCGCGAGTGGTGTCCCCGGATCGACAGGTCGCCGGCGGAAACGTTGAAGTAGATCGAGAGAGCGGGGCGCACGCTTCCCGCATCGAGCGAGAATTGCGCGATCACGTCATCAGGCAGCATCGTGATCTTCCGCCCCGGCATGTAGACCGTGGACAACCTGTCCCGCGCGATCGCGTCGAGCGGCGAACCCGGCGCGAACCCGAGTGCCGGCGCCGCGATATGGACGCCGATGCGCCATTCGCTGTCCGAGACCTGGCGCACGGAAAATGCATCGTCGATCTCCGAAGTGCCGATATCGTCGAGCGAGAAGACCGGCGCTTCCGCGAGAGGCAGGTCCGCGATCGGCCCCGGCGGCGGATAGGCAGGAAAGCCGGTACCGCCCGGAAAGAACTCCGACAGGAATCGGTTGAGGTGGAAATCGTGGCTCGACGGCAGTGCGCCGGCGCGCTCGAAGAGCCTAGCGACCGTCAGCCCTGTTTCCTTGCAGGCCGCCTCGACCGCCTTGGTCTCGATCTTGTTGCGGTCCGGCCGGTACAGGAGCTCGTCCCGCATCGGGGCCAGTTCGGGGGGAAACTTCCCTTCAATCAACAGGGCCGTGTAGCCTGCCGCCCTTTCGGCCTGCAAGCGCTTCTTCTCCAGGCCCGCAAGGGCGGCTTTGAGCGTCGCCTCGGGCGCCGCCTGGAACCGGCCCTTGCCGCGCCGGTAGAAATACATCGGTGCCGAGTGCAGCTTGAGCAGGACGCCCGAGGATTGCACCGCGTCCGGTTCGTGGCCGACGTATTCGCGCGCGAGGTCGCGGAATCCGAACTCGCCCGGGCCCGCACATTGCCAGAGGAAATCCGCATCGAGCTTGTCGGCATATGCATTGGCGCCCGCGAGCAGCTCTGCCGCGCCGGGCGCATCGAACGACAACAGCACGTTCGATGCCTTCACCTTGGTGCGTCGCCCATGCGGCGACTCGACCTGATACGAGGCCGTGCCCGGTGAAAGCACCGTGCCGACTTTGATATCACCGTCTTCCTCGTATAGGAGATGCATCGCGCGCGTTCTGAAAGGCGCAATTTTACGCGGGTGCACACCTGCCTGCGTTATCCTTTTCGGCCCTTGCGCGCAGTTTCCCGGATGAAAGCCCCATGCCGAAGATCGCCTCGATTTCCGTGTGCACCGCCCGCGTGCCTCTCGAATCAGCATCATCGATATTGCCGTCTGGGACCTGAACGCCCGCAGCGTGAAGCTTCCCCTGCACCGCTACCTCGGCGGGTATGCAGCCGATGCAGTCCCCGCTTATGCGTCCGGCGGCTACTACCTCGACGGGAAGACAACCGCGATGCTCGGCGCCGAGATGGCCGGGTACGTGAAGCCCTGCTTCAGGGCCGTCAAGATGAAGGTCGGCCGGCTCTCGCCGAAGGAAGAGGAGGCCCGCGTCAGAGCCGCGCGGGCGGCGATCGGGCCCGACGTGCTGCTGACGCTCGATGCGAACAATACATGGCAGAACCTGCCGACCGCTCTCGAGCATCTCAAGCGTTATGAGTACCGATGACCAGGTCCTCAACTTCCGCCGCCTCGTGGACCGCCAGCTTGAATTCAAGGACGGGATGCTGAAGCTGCCGACTCGTCCCGGGTTGGGCTTCGATTTCGACGAAAAGGCGGTTGCCCGCTACTCGCTGGGCGGCAAGTCGTCCCCGTGGAGGATTCTCAGGAAGTAAGCCCCGCGAAGGCAGTCATGCGCGGCAGGTGCTCAGGGAAACTTTGCAGCATGTGGTCGCCGCCTTCGCGGATCACCATCCGGGCACCCTCGTACTTGCGAACTGCTTCGCGATAGTCGAGCACCTCGTCACCCGTCTCGAGCAGCAGCAGGTAGCGCTCGGGATCGACCTTTTCCACCCAGAGATTTCGCCACCCTTGCAGGTGCGCCCGTGTCAGTTCGTACTCGGCGCCGGTATAGAGGTTCTTTTGCCTGCCGAGGTATTGTTCCAGGCCGATATGCGGAAATACCGCGGGTTGGATCAGGATCGCGCGGCACCCGTGCTTCTCGGCCAGCCAGGTGGCGTAATAGCCACCAAGGGAACTGCCGACCAGCGTGATGTCGCCGCCGTCACGATCGGCGATGAGTGATTCGGTGAGCGCAATCGCTTCTTCCGGTCGATGGGGCAGCGCAGGGCAGATGAATCGCCCGCCCAGCCCCCGGTCGGCAAGATACCTTTCCATCGTCCGCGCCTTGTGCGAGGTCGGCGAACTGTTGAATCCGTGCAGGTAGAGGATCACCGGGCCAGTCGCTCGAGCAATTTGGCATGGATGCCGCCGAACCCGCCATTCGACATGACGACTACCTGGTCGCCCGGCCGCGCGTCCGCGCAAACTGCCTCCACCAAGTCGTCAAGGCCGGCAATGCAATGCGCCTTGGCGCCCAGGCCGGCGAATACTTCCGCGGCATCCCATCCCAGCCCGCCGTTGTAAACATAGACGCTGTCGGCCACTGCCACACTGTCGGGCAATGCTGCCTTCATCACCCCTTGCTTCATCGTATTCGAGCGCGGCTCGAGGATCGCAACGATGCGTGCCGGCCCGACCTTGCGGCGCAGGCCGTCCAAGGTCGTTCGAATGGCAGTCGGGTGGTGTGCAAAATCGTCGTACACGGAAATGTCGCGGACTACGCCGCGCAGCTCCATCCGGCGCTTCACACCCAGGAAACCGGCCAGCCTCTCGATCGCCTCTGCCGGCGCCACGCCGGCGTGCGAAGCCGCTGCAACGGCGGCCAGCGCATTCAAGCGGTTGTGCTCGCCTTGCAGATCCCACCGGACCCGTCCAAGTGGCGCGCCATCGCGAGAGATCAGGAAACTCCCGTCTTCGGCCGGCTCGGCGGCTTCCCACGCGCCCGTTGCACCGAAATACTCCACCGGCGTCCAGACGCCCTTCGCGATGACTCTGGCCAGCGCTTGATCCCCAGCACGCACAAGCAGCCGACCCGATCCGCGCAAAGTACGCACAAAATGATGGAATTGCCGCTCGATCGATGCAAGATCGTCGAATATGTCCGCATGATCGAACTCCAGATTATTCAGGATCGTGGTCTTTGCCCGGTAATGGAGGAACTTGGACCGCTTGTCAAAGAATGCGGTGTCGTATTCGTCCGCCTCAATCACGAAGAACGGCGCATCGGTCAGCCTGGCGGACAAGGCGAAATTCCTCGGCACGCCCCCGATCAGGAATCCCGGATTCATTCCGGCAGCCTCGAGGATCCACGCAAGCATCGCCGAAGTTGTCGTCTTGCCGTGGGTTCCAGCCACAGCGAGCACCCACTTATCGTTGAGCAAATTGTCGCAAAGCCACTGCGGGCCGGAGGTGTAGCGGTCCCCTTTGTCGAGAATCGCTTCCATCAGCGGATTCCCCCGGGTCACGACGTTACCGACTACCCAGATGTCCGGGCACAAGGCCAGTTGTTGCGCGCCGTAGCCCTCCACAAGTTCGATGCCCAGTGCGCGGAGCTGGTCACTCATCGGCGGATAGACCCCGGTATCGCAGCCGGTGACCCGATAACCTGCCGCCCTCGCCAAGGCCGCGACGCCGCCCATGAAAGTGCCGCAAATGCCAAGGATATGGAGGTGATGCGCAGCCATCGGCGGAAAACAGCAGCGAAAGAGCGGCGATTGTAGTCGATGTGGTTCACCTGCTCGGCACCGGCGTATGATTTGGGCACGCCTTTCGGACTACCGAATCCCATGAGCCGCAATCGCCCCAGGCAGAACGGAATGCGCGCAGCCATCGCCGCAGCCGCCGCGCGGATCATGGCCGAAGGCGGGATCGACAATTTCGCACTCGCCAAGCGCAAGGCCGCCCGGCAGCTCGGAGCGACGGAAAAGCAGGCACTGCCGGGAAACGAGGAAGTCGAAGCCGAACTGCGCGCATACCTCGACCTGTATCAGGCCGACGAGCATCCGGACCGGATCCGGCAGTTGCGCGGCATTGCATTGTCGATGATGCGCGCGCTCGAAGCGTTTTCGCCCTACCTCACCGGGCCGGTGTTGAAAGGCATCGCCGGACCATACGCGGACATCGAACTGCAGCTGTTCCCGGACAGCGACAAGGACGTGGAGATCTTCCTCCTCAACCGCAACATCCCGTTCACGTCCACGGAGGCGCGGCGATACTCTGGCGACAGGGTGCGCGCAGTAACGATCCTCGAGCTCGAATGGGAAGGCGCACCGGTGAGGTTGTCCGTATTCGACTCCCGCGATGAACGTATTACGCTGAAGACCACTCAGGTCGGCCGGGTCATGGACCGGGCCGGCATTCCCGAGGTCAGTGCGCTTCTCGAGGACGGTCATGCCCGAACGCCGTGAAGTGCTGGCGTTTGCCGGTGTCGGCATCGTAGCCGGCATCGCCGGCTGGCTCCTTTCCTCGCGATCGACCGCTCCGGCTACAGACACCCGAGGCCTGCGCACGACGCGATTTGCCGACCTGGAAGGCAAGGTGCGTTCCCTGTCCGAATGGGACGGCCGCGTTCGGGTGGTCAATTTCTGGGCGACCTGGTGCGCCCCCTGCCGCGAAGAAATCCCTGCGCTTATCCAATCACGCGAGAAACTTCTCGCTTCCGGTGTTGAATTTATCGGGATCGCCATCGATCAAGCGCCTAAAGTCGTCGAATTTGTCCGATCTGTCAGGATCAGCTACCCTATCCTTTTGGCTGGCGCCGAGGCTCTCGATCTGGTTCGCGACCTCGGAAATCCGGCCGGCGGCCTGCCATTTACAGTCGTGCTCGACCAAAGAGGTGCGGTGACCCACAGCAACCTGGGCGCTGTCACCCGCGAAAAGATCGAGAAGCAGGTCCGGGAGACTCTGGCATCTTGACTCCCGGATCCACGTAGCTGTCAGGTTCGGCATCTAAAATGCGGTAACATGTTCCCAACTTCGGGGAAAAGCTTGGGAAAATCCAAAACCGATCAGATCCAGTCTGTTCTGATCCTGCATGGTCCGAACCTGAATTTGCTCGGAAGCCGGGAGCCGGCAATCTACGGACGCGAGTCCCTGGACGACATCAATCGACGGCTCATTGAAGCGGGGACGCAGTCTGGTGTCGCCATCGATTGCTTCCAGAGCAACCACGAGGGAGCGCTGGTCGACCGGATTCAGCAGGCCGGACGCGACGGGGTCGAATTCATCGTCATCAACCCGGCTGCGTACACCCATACAAGCGTCGCAGTCCGGGACGCACTTGCCGGGGTGGGCATCCCGTTCATCGAAATACATATCTCAAACATCCACGCCCGCGAGCCGTTCCGGCACAAGTCCTACCTTTCGGACCTTGCGGTAGGAACCATTTGTGGGCTGGGCAGCCGGGGATACGACCTCGCGCTCGCCTACGTGCTGCTTCGCGGCCAGGAGTAAAGACCCATGGACCTCAGGAAACTCAAGAAACTGATCGACCTGGTGGAGGAATCGGGCATCGCCGAGCTCGAAATTACCGAGGGCGAGGAAAAGGTCAAGATCGTCAAGACCAGCGGCGCGCCTGCGGCCGCGGCCGCCGGTGCCGTACCCGTTCCGGTCCAGCCGGTGCCGCTTGCCGCGCCAGCACCCGTAGTCGCGGCCCCGGCCGCCGAGCAGCCCGAGCCCGCCGTCCCCGAAGGGCACCCGGTGAAGTCCCCGATGGTGGGCACCTTCTATCGCACGCCCTCGCCGGACGCCAAGCCTTTCGTCGAGGTCGGCCAGGCGGTCAAGGAAGGCCAGATCATCTGCATCATCGAGGCCATGAAGCTGATGAACGAGATCGAGTGCGACAAGTCCGGCACGGTGAAGGCGATCCTCGTCGAGAACGGCCAGCCGGTCGAGTACGGGCAGCCGCTTTTCATCATCGCCTGATGTCGACGTTCGGCAAGATCCTGATCGCCAACCGCGGCGAGATCGCGCTGCGGATCCAGCGCGCCTGCCGCGAGCTCGGGATCCGCACGGTGGTCGTGCACTCGGAAGCCGACACCGAGGCGAAATACGTGAAGCTTGCCGACGAATCGGTATGCATCGGTCCCGCGCCGGCTTCGCAGAGCTATCTCAACATCCCCGCGATCATCAGCGCAGCGGAGGTCACCGACGCCGAAGCCATTCACCCGGGCTACGGGTTTCTTTCGGAGAACGCGGACTTCGCCGACAAGGTCGAGAAGTCGGGCTTCGTGTTCATCGGGCCGTACCCGGACAACATCCGGCTGATGGGCGACAAGGTCAGCGCCAAGGCCGCCATGATCAAGGCCGGCGTGCCTTGCGTCCCGGGATCCGAGGGCGCGCTGCCGGATACGCCCGCCGAGATCGTGAAAATTGCCCGCAAAGTAGGCTACCCGGTGATCATCAAGGCCTCCGGCGGCGGCGGCGGACGCGGAATGCGGGTGGTGCACACCGAGGCGGCGTTGTTGAACGCCGTCAGCCTCACTCGCCAGGAAGCGCAGGCGGCTTTCTCGAACCCAATGGTCTACATGGAGAAGTTTCTCGAGAACCCGCGCCACATAGAAATCCAGATCCTCGCCGACGAGCACAAGAACGCGGTATTCCTCGGCGAAAGGGACTGCTCGATGCAGCGCCGGCACCAGAAGGTCGTCGAAGAGGCACCTGCGCCGGAATTGTCGACTCGGCTGCGCGACCGGGTAGGCGAGCGGTGCGTCGAAGCCTGCAAGAAGATCGGCTATCGCGGCGCGGGCACGTTCGAATTCCTGTACGAGAACGGCGAATTCTTCTTCATCGAGATGAACACCCGCGTGCAGGTGGAGCACCCGGTGACCGAGATGATCACCGGGATCGATATCGTGCAGATGCAGATCCGGATTGCGGCCGGTGAGAAACTGCCGTTCCGCCAGCGTGACATCCAGCTGCGCGGCCACGCGCTCGAATGCCGGATCAATGCCGAGGACCCCTACAAGTTCACGCCGTCCCCGGGAAAGATCACGTCGTATCATCCGCCCGGAGGGCCGGGCATCCGGGTGGACTCCCATGTCTACCAGGGATATTCAGTTCCGCCGAACTACGATTCGATGGTCGGCAAGGTGATCGCATACGGGGCAACGCGTGACCAGGCGATCCGCCGCATGCGCATCGCGCTTTCCGAAATGGTGGTCGAAGGCATCCAGACGAACATCCCGCTTCACCAGGACCTTCTGAACGACAAGGGATTCATCAAGGGCGGCGCCTCGATCCACTACCTCGAGCAGAAACTCGCGCTGGAAAAGAAGAAGGTCGCCAAGTAGGGACCTGCCGGATGGCTTGGCTCGCGATCAGACTGTATGCCGAAGCCGGGGTCGCGGAAGCGATCGCCGATGCGTTGATCGAGGCTGGCGCGCTTTCGGTCAGCTGCGACGATGCCGATGCAGGCACGCCGGACGAGGCGGCGCAATTCGCCGAGCCCGGGACGGGGCCGGCGCAGCCCTGGCGCCGCAACCTGCTGACCGCCTTGGTCGACCAGCGGGCCGATCCCCGGGCAATCGTGGAATGCGCGGCAGAGGCATGCGCAATCCCGCCACCTTCCTTCGAGACGTCCGTTGTGGAGGATGAGGACTGGGTAAGGCGCACACAACTCCAGTTCGAGCCGATCCGGATCAGTGACCGCCTGTGGATCGTGCCAAGCTGGTGCGAGCCCCCGGACCGGGGGGCCGTCAACATCTCGATCGACCCCGGGCTGGCCTTCGGCACCGGAAGCCATCCGACGACGCGGCTGATGCTGCGCTGGCTCGCCCGCACATTGAAGGGCGGGGAGAGCTTTCTGGACTACGGATGCGGTTCCGGTATATTGGCCATCGTCGCAGCCCGCCTTGGTGCGCGATGCGTCACCGGCGTAGACATTGACCCGCAGGCCATCTCGGCTGCGCAGGAAAATGCCGCGAAGAACGAGGTCGTGGCGCGGTTCTGTACCCCGGATGCGTTTCGTGCCGGGCCCTCGGACATCGTCGTGGCCAATATTCTCGCCAACCCGCTGATCGTCCTCGCGCCCCTGATCAGCGCCCAAAGCGCCGGGCGGATCGCACTTTCCGGGATCCTCGAGCCGCAGTCGGTCGAGGTGGCCGCCGCATACGCAGGACAGTTTTGCATGGAAGTGACGGATCGGGAAGAGGGCTGGGTGCTCCTGACCGGCACACGCCTATGAGCCTGGTCACCCGCTGTCCCACGTGCGCTACGACTTTCCGCGTGCTGCCTGCGCAACTCTCGGCGCGCGGGGGGCGAGTACGCTGCGGGAAATGCTCGTCGGTCTTCGACGGCGTCGCCTGCCTCCTGACCGAAGAGGCTGCCGCGGCGCTGCCGGAGGAGCCCTCGCCGCAGTTGGCGCTTTTCGAGGGCCGCGAGCACTCGGAGAAGCCGTGGCCCGGCATCGACCGCGCAGGCGAAGTGGCGGTGAAGCCAGGGTCCGGGTCCGAAGATCGCGAGACCGAATCGCTTCCGGCTGCGCCGGAGCCTGCAATCCCCGAACCGGTCGCCCCGATCCCGACAACCGCCGCAGAGCGGCCCGCATCCCTCATCATCGAGACAGCCGGCCTGACGGCGAGGGGCGCGGCCGAACCGGCCGCAGTCCCGGCGTTCCTCAATCGCGGACCGTCGCCGTCAAAGCATATGGCGGTCTGGTTTCTTCTCGCGGCAATCGCCCTGTGCGCGCTCACGTTTCAGGCGGGCTTGCATTTCAGGACGGAGATCGGCGTGCTGCTGCCCCAGTCCCGCCCCTACTTGGACACGGCATGCGACATGCTCGGTTGCGAGGTCAGGCTGCCGCGGCGGGCGGAATTGTTGAGCATCGAGTCGTCGGACCTGCAAGCCGATACGCAGAGGCCCGGCGTCATCGTGCTGAACGCGTTGTTGCGCAACCGTGCGCCGTTCGCGCAGGAGTTTCCGGATCTCGAGCTGACCTTGACCGACCAGGCCGAGCGCGCCGTAATTCGCAAGGTGCTCCGGCCGCGCGACTACCTCCAGGAAAGAAAAGCCGCTGTTGCAACCGGGATGAATGGCGGTGCGGAGGAGGCGGTGCGCCTGTTCCTCGATACCGGCGGCATCCTGGCCACCGGTTACCAGTTATTCCTGTTTTATCCCTGCCCGCCGGTTTCGTCCTCGCCGTTCTGGCAGTTGAGCTATCCTTCGCGCTGCCTGGATTCCGGCAACAAATAATATCGAAAGGTCCCCTTGCGTACTCTCATCACGGGTTCGGTCGCCTACGACACCATCATGGTGTTCCCCGACCGGTTCAAGAATCACCTGCTCGCCGACCAGTTGCACATCCTCAACGTCTGCTTCCTGACGCCCGAGATGAGGCGTGAATATGGCGGCTGCGCAGCCAACATAGGCTACAACCTCAAGATGCTGGGCGGCGACCCGATCGTGATGGCCACTGTCGGCGAAGACATCGCCCCTTACCTCGACCGCCTCGCGGGACAGGGCCTGTCCGGCGCGCATCTCAGGAAAATCACCGGCCAGTTCACCGCCCAGGCATTCATCACGACCGATCTCGACAACAACCAGATCATCGCTTTCCATCCGGGCGCGATGAACCATTCGCACGAGAACCGCATCGACGCGTCCCTGGGCGCCAAGCTCGCGATCATCGCGCCGGACGGCAAGACCGGCATGCTGCAGCATGCCCGCGAATGTGCCGCCGCCGGGATTCCCTTCGTCTTCGATCCCGGCCAGGGACTGCCGATGTTCTCGGCCGAGGAACTGTCGGAGTTCGTGCGGCTCGCCGATTACGTTGCGGTCAACGACTACGAGGGCAAGATGCTCGAGGAGAAGACCGGCATGAGTCTCGAGTCGATGGCCAAGGGGGTGAAAGCACTCGTCGTGACCCTTGGCGCGAAGGGGTCGCTGATATTCGCCGGCGGCAAGCAATATGAGATCCCGATAGTGACACCCGCAGCGATCCTCGATCCCACCGGCTGCGGCGATGCTTACCGGGCCGGGCTGTTGTACGGTATTGCGAAAGGATGGGACTGGCCGAGCACCGGGCGCCTGGGAGCGCTCATGGGATCCATCAAGATCGAACATCGCGGCGGCCAGAACCACGCTTTCGCAAGCCAGTACATCGCCGACCGGTTCAGGCGGGAATTCAGCTACTCGCCCTGGTAGGCGCGGCAAGCGCCGCCCGGATCTTCTCGCCGTAGTCCTGGAGCGTCTCGCGCGGCGGATTCTTGGCCGGCCACGCGAGGCTCATGCCGTCGTTTTCCCAGCGCGGCAGGACATGTACGTGGAAATGGAACACAGTCTGCGCGCCGGCCTTGCCGTTAGCCTGGAAGAGGTTCAGGCCAGGTGCGCCGAACGCGGCCCGCGTGGCGCGCGCCACCTTGGCGGCCGTCCGCATGACTGCGCCTGCCTGCGCGTCGTCCAGTCCGAACACGTTCTCGACGTGGGCCTTGGTGGCGACAAGGACATGGCCGGGATTGACCTGGCCCAGGTCCATGAACGCGAGAGTGTGCTCGTCCTCGAACACGACGCTCGCGGGAATTTCCTTTGCGACTATCCTGCAGAATACGCAGTCCGTCATGTCCGTCACCCCCATACTTTTGCGCTTCAAGAAAATTGCAAAGCTGGTTGCCCATTTTGCCGCAAGCCTTGAAGCGTTCGCTTTTGCTTCTTACCGATAGTCCACGGCCCGGCAACCGTCCTCGATACGCAAACACAAACTGTCAATCGAGGGCCGGACCCTGGTACGGGGCGCCGGGGACCTGGAATAGCCGTCGGTCCTCCAGCCTCACTGCGCTAAGTGCACCCCCCCAGATGCAACCGGTATCGAGCGCCAGCAAGCCACGCTCGATCCGCAAGCCCAAAGCGGACCAATGCCCGCAGATGACGGTGGCTTCGGCGCTCAGGCGACACGGCACGTCGAACCAGGCGCGATACCCCGGCGGTGCATCGTCCAGCGCCCCCTTCGCGCGGAATTCCATCTTTCCGCGGTCGGTGCAGAAACGCATCCGGGTCATCGCGTTGACGATGACCCGCAAGCGATCCGGACCGGCAAGCGCGTCGCCCCACTCGCTGGGCTCGCTTCCATAGAGGTGGGCAAGCATTTGCCGGTATTGCGGACCGCGCAGTGCCGTTTCGACTTCGCGCGCCAGTTCAAGCGCGCGTGCAACGGTCCACTGCGGAAGCAGCCCGGCGTGGACCAGGACCAGGCCCGCCTCCGCGTGCATCAGCTGCCGCGTGCGCAGCCAGTCAAGCAGTTCGGCACGATCCGGCGCTCTCAACACTTCTTCGAGGGTGTCGTCGGGTCGGTTCTTCGCAAACCCTTCGGCAACACACAGCAGGTGCAGATCGTGGTTTCCGAGCACCACAATGGCCCTTGTGCCGAGATTCTTCACATAGCGCAACACCTCAAGCGAGGCGGGTCCGCGGTTGACCAGATCTCCGACAAACCAAAGGCGGTCCCGACGCAGATCGAATGCGCATGCCGCAAGGAGCGCTTCCAGTTCGTCCATGCAACCCTGCACATCGCCAATCGCGTAGGTAGCCATCCGTCCGGCCGACTATAGCAAAACGGCGCCTCAGAACGCCGGATCGAGCCGGCGGTATTGGATCGCCTCGGCAATGTGGGCGGCGTCGATGTCCCGGCTGAACGCGAGATCGGCGATGCTGCGGGCCACGCGCAGGATGCGGTGGTATGCGCGCGCCGAAAGCGAGAGCTTCGCGATGGCATTCCTCAGCAGCGTCTCGCCCTGCATGCACGGAGCGCAATAAGTCTCGGTCTCCCGCGCGCCGAGCAAGGCATTCGAATGCCCTTGGCGCGCCGCCTGGGTTGCGCGAGCCCTCTCTACCCTCGCGCGAATCAAAACGCTTGACTCCCCGCAAGTGGCGGCGCCAAGTTCTCCCACCGGCAGGGCCGGGACTTCGATTTTCAGGTCGATCCTGTCTGCCAGGGGGCCGGACAACCGTGAACGATAGCGGGCAACAACGTCTGGAGTGCAACGGCACTTTCCCGACGGATGGCCGAGGTATCCGCAGGGACAGGGATTCATGGCCGCAAGCAGCTGGAAGCGCGCCGGAAACCGGGCATGCCTCGCGGCGCGCGCAATCGACACGCTGCCGGTTTCGAGCGGCTCGCGCAAGGTTTCGAGGACACTGCGCGGGTACTCGGGCAGTTCGTCCAGGAACAGCACGCCATGGTGAGCAAGAGAGATCTCCCCGGGCCTTGGATTGCCACCGCCCCCGACCAGCGCGATGGCGGATGCGGTGTGATGCGGTGCCCGATAAGGCCTCTCGCCCCACTGCGCGGGCAGGAACGTGCCTGCCGCGGAGTGCACCGCCGCTACTTCAAGCGCCTCTTGCTCGTCGAGCATCGGCAGCAGGCCGGGGAAGCGGGCGGCAAGCATCGACTTGCCCGATCCGGGAGGGCCGACCATCAACAGGCTGTGCCCACCGGCAGCTGCGACCTCGAGTGCCCGCTTGGCATGCACTTGGCCTTTCACTTCAGCCATGTCCGGATACGACGGCAGCCTCTTCTCGGCACGACTTGAATGCGGCGCCAGCTTGCACTCCCCGCGCAAGTGTGCGCACACCTCGAGGAGCGAACGAGCGGGAAGGATATGGCCGTCGCCAACCAAGCAAGCCTCCGCGGCGTTTTGTTCCGGCAGCACGAACGCGCGGCCTCGGGCCGCGAGCGCCATGGCAAGCGCACCGCGCACCGGACGAAGCTCTCCAGTCAGTGACAATTCACCGGCGAATTCGTGGCCTTCGAGCGCAGCGGCCGGCAGCTGTCCGCTCGCCGCAAGGATTCCGAGCGCGATCGGCAAGTCGAGCCGGCTCGAGTCCTTGGGCAGATCTGCCGGCGCAAGGTTGACCGTAATACGTCGCGCGGGAAACTCGAAGCGGGCGTGGTTCAGCGCGGCACGAACACGATCCTTTGCTTCCCTCACTTCGGCATCCGGCAGCCCAACGATTGCGAACATCGGCAATCCCGGACCGAGGTGAACCTCGACGGTGACTTCCGGTGCGCGGATTCCGACGAGCGCGCGGCTCCGCACAACGGCGAGCGACATGCATTCTCCCGGGCGCCGAATGCGCCTTCCTCCCCCTCAACGGCGACCACGCGCCGGGGGTTTACATCCAAGGATCGGCAGGAGGCAGGGGCCGCAGGACTAGACGCGGGGGACGCCTTGCGTTTCCGAGGCCTCTAGCTCGCCCAAACGTCGTTCGAGTTCTGCGATCCGCGCGTGGGCTCGCTCGAGGACACGCTTCTGGACCTCGAAGTCGTCGCGGGTGACGAGGTCGAAGCGGTCGAAGAACGACGCAAGGAGTGCTTGCAGATTCTTCTCGACGTCGCGGGCGGGAGATTTCGCCAGCACTTCGGAAAGCCTGGCGCCGATTTCGTCGATCAGTCGGGGGTCCGTCATAGCGATCGCCGGGTGGGAATTGGGAGGTGACATGTCTTGAGTGGGGTAAATCCAGTCTAGCACGCAGCCTTCGGCCGGCTCCCCCGTGTAAAACGCTAGCCCGTTTCGCACGCACCACGGCCGCACAGCCTAGAGATCCAAAGCACCATGTTGGTGCGGCAGGTCTCCCGGGAGCTTTCACGGTGTCTGATAATCAATAACTTAGGCTCTTCTCGCCTCTGGCACGGCAGGTGCTATTCATCCTCAGCTAGCCTTTTTCTTTCTGGAGATCACTGCCATGCGCAAGTCTATCGTCGCCTTGTCGATCGCCGCCGTAACAGCCCTTCCTGCCGCGGTTTCGGCGCAAACGGCGGCTCCGGCCGCCGCCCCGTCGGACCACACGTTCACAGGCAATGTCGGCCTGTTCAGCGAGTACCGGTTCCGCGGAATATCGCAGACCTTTGCCAAACCTGCGATCCAGGGCGGCTTCGACTATTCCCACGCGAGCGGTATCTATCTCGGCAACTGGAACTCGAACGTCAGCTCGGGCGCCGGCTTTCCTGCCGGAAACCTGGAGATGGACTTTTACGGCGGGTGGAAGAAGACCTGGGGCGATGTGGGCCTGGATGTTGGGTACATCTACTACTACTACCCCGGTTCGGACGCGAACGCTGCGTCCGGGACGACATTCGTCAATCCCAAGACGCCGACGAAGACCTTCAACGGTACCGTCGACAACAAGGAAATCTACATCGGTGGCTCGTGGAAATGGTTGTCCCTCAAGTACAACTATTCGATCGGCGACTATTTCTCGCTGCCGGGAACAAAGGGTTCCGGCTACCTCGACCTTACTGGAACCTACGACCTTGGAGGCGGCTGGGGCCTGGTCGGGCACGTTGGGTCCTTCAAGCTCAAGGGCTGGAGTACCGGCACAGACCTGACGAAGGGTAATTACACGGACTACAAGCTCGGCGTGACCAAGGATCTGAGCGGCTGGATCCTGGGGGCTTCTTATATCGACACGAATGCCAAGGGTAGCTGCAGCCCGGTAAACACGGGTTTCTACTGCTTCGGCAACTCGCTGCCGGCCGCCGCGGGCACCAAGCTGAAGGACGCCGGCAAAGGCGTGATCGTCCTTTCGATCAGCAAGTCCTTCTGATCCCGGCACGATGACGCACAAGGGGAAACCATGAAACAGGTCACAGCAATCATCAAGCCGTTCAAGCTCGACGAGGTCCGCGAGGCGCTCTCGGCGATCGGCGTCCAGGGAATCACGGTCACCGAAGTCAAGGGCTTCGGCCGGCAGAAGGGCCACACCGAGCTGTATCGGGGCGCCGAATATGTCGTCGATTTCCTGCCCAAGGTGAAGATCGAAGTGGCAATCAAGTCCGAGATGCTCGACCAGGTGATCGAAGCCATCGAGAAATCGGCCAATACCGGCAAGATCGGCGATGGCAAGATCTTCGTGTTCGATCTGGAGAAGGTCATCCGCATCCGCACCGGCGAAACCGATGCGGACGCGCTATAGGGAGATGGGAATGAAGAAACTATTTGCGTATCTCGCGCTGGCGGCCGGCCTCGCCCTTGGGGGTAATGCGCTCGCACAGGACAAGGCTGCAGCGCCGGCAGCGGACGCCAAGCCGGCCGCCGCCGCGCCTGCCGAGGCGGCGAAACCGGCGGACACCGCCAAACCGGCCGCGGCTCCCGCGGCAGCGGCCGCCAAACCGGCGGAGGCCCCGAAACCGAAAGTCGACAAGGGCGACACCGCGTGGATGCTTGTCGCGACCGCGCTCGTGATCCTGATGACGATTCCAGGCCTCGCCCTCTTCTACGCCGGCATGGTGCGCTCGAAGAACGTTTTGTCTGTGCTGATGCAAGTCTTCGTGTGTTTCTGCCTGATCGCCGTGCTGTGGGTGATTTACGGCTATTCGGTGGCTTTCAGCGGCGGAAATGCGTTCTTCGGCGGCTTCTCGAAGATGTTTCTATCTGGGGTCAATGCCGACGCAGTCGCTGCAACGTTCTCGAAGGGCGTCGTGATTCCGGAGCTTGCGTTCGTGGCCTTCCAGCTCACGTTCGCGGCCATCACTCCGGCGCTGATCGTCGGCGCATTCGCCGAGCGAGTGAAATTCTCGGCGGTACTCGTGTTCCTCGTGCTCTGGTTCACGTTCGCGTACCTGCCGATCGCGCACATGGTCTGGTACTGGGACGGCCCGGACGCGATCACGGATGCCAAGACGCTCGAAACCGTGACGGCTGCGGCCGGATGGCTGTGGGCCAAGGGCGCGCTCGACTTCGCCGGCGGCACGGTCGTGCACCTGAATGCCGGCATCGCCGGTCTCGTCGGCGCTTACGTGATCGGCAAGCGCGTCGGCTACGGCAAGGAGTCGATGGCGCCGCACAACCTTCCCGTCACGATGATCGGCGCGTGCCTGCTGTGGGTGGGCTGGTTCGGGTTCAATGCCGGGTCCAACCTGGAAGCGAACGGGACGACGGCCATGGCCTTCCTGAACACGCTGGTGGCCACGGCGGCGGCGACGCTCGCCTGGTCGCTGATCGAATCGTTCGGCAAGGGCAAGGCCTCGATGCTCGGCGCCGTTTCCGGCGCAGTGGCCGGCTTGGTCGCCATCACGCCGGCTTGCGGGTTCGTAGGCACGATGGGCGCCCTGGTGATCGGCGCGATCGCCGGCTTGGTCTGCTACTGGGGCGTGAACGGGCTCAAGCGCTTGCTGGGCGCGGACGATTCACTCGACGTATTCGGAGTCCACGGTGTCGGCGGGGCCACTGGTGCAATCCTCACCGGCGTATTCGCCGCGCCTTCACTGGGTGGCGTGGGGATCTACGACTACGTCGCAAACAAGACCGGTGAAAGCTACTCGATCTGGGACCAGGTGGTCACCCAGGCGACGGGCTGCCTGACGACGCTGATCTGGTCGGGGGTCGTGGCATTCATCGCCTTCAAGCTGGTCGACCTGACCATTGGCCTGCGAGTCACCGAAGAAGAAGAGCGCGAAGGCCTCGACGTCTCGTCGCACGGCGAAGGCGCATATCGGATGTAAGAGCAAGACGGGCGCCGCATGTTCATCGCGGCGCCCGGCAGGGTTTCCTGGGTCCTCCCCCTGGAAATTCGGGCGCCCACTCGGGCGCCCTTTTCTTTTCTGGGCGCATCTTCAGCCGGCGACGATCAGGGCGCCGAGCTTGTCCGGGTCGTCGAGCAACATCGAACTGGCCCCGCGGAACGCGATGCGGCCGCGGTTGAGGACCAGCACCTCATCCGTCATTTCGAGCGCGAGCCTGGCCGATTGCTCGACGAGCACTACCGCCATTGATTCCTCGCGAGTAAGCCGCCGGATGGCGGCCAGCAACGCATCCACGATGATCGGTGCAAGTCCTTCCAGCGGCTCGTCGAGGAGGAGGAGGGCCGGGTCACCCATCAGCGCCCGGCCCATCGCCAGCATCTGTTGCTCACCGCCGGAGATCTGGTTCCCCATGTGCGAGCGTCGTTCGGCCAGGCGCGGGAAAAGGTCGTAGACCCGCTCGCGCGACCAGCGTCCGGCGCGCGCGGCCACCAGGAGGTTCTCCTCGACCGAAAGCGATGGAAAGATGTCGCGCGTTTGCGGCACGTATCCGATGCCAAGACGCGAGCGCTCATGAACCGGCAGCCGCTCGATCGGTTTGCCGGCGTATTCGATCCGTCCCGAGTGGAAGGTCGTGAGACCCATGATCGAGGCGAGCAGCGTGGTCTTGCCGACGCCGTTGCGGCCAAGGACGGCAAGCGAGCCCCGCTCCGCAAGAGCGAAATCGACGTCCTCCAGCACAACCGTGGCGCCGTAGCCGGCGCGCACGCCGGCAAGCTTGAGCGCTTCAGGCATGCCTCTCCCCCAGGTACACGCGCTGCACTCGGGCGTCGTTGGCGATTTCGTCGGGCGCGCCCTGGCAAAGCACCTCGCCCTGCACCAGCACGGTGATGCGATCGGCAAAACGGAACACCAGGTCCATGTCGTGTTCGATGATCAGGATCGCAATTTCCTTGGGAAGGCCGTCGAGCGCCTGCAGGATCCGCTCGGATTCGAGCGAAGGCACGCCGGCCGCGGGCTCGTCGAGCAACAGCACCTTTGGTCTCAGCCCGAGCGCGATGGCGATTTCGACCAGGCGCTGCTTTCCATAGGGCAGATCGAGCACGCGACGCCCGGCTTCGTCGGCGAGCCCAAGCGAGCCGAGCAAGTTCATGGCTTCATCGCGAACCACGCGGTGCGAGCCGGCAGGCCGCCAGAGCTTGCCGGAAAGTCCGAGCCTTTCGGCAATGCCGAGCGCGACGTTGTCGAGCACGCTCATCTCGCGGAACAGGGTGTTTATCTGGAACGTGCGGCCGAGCCCGCGTTTGACGCGACCGGACTGTGTCAGGAGCGTCACGTCCTCGCCGGCAAGCACGACCTGTCCCGAGGAGGGCGCGAGCAGGCCGGTCAGCAAGTTGACGAACGTTGTCTTGCCCGCGCCGTTCGGCCCGATCAGCGCATGCCGGGCCCCCGCATCCAGCCGGAAATTGATGTTCTCGGCGACCGTGAGCGCGCCAAAGCGCTTGCACAGGTCGCGCGTCTCGAGCACGGCGCTCATGCCTTGTTCCTCGCCCGGGCGATGAGGGCGTCGGAGATGCCGAGGATGCCGCCACGCGCAAACAATACCGTCAGTACGAGGATGAGGCCGATGCCGAAGTACCAGTATTCCGGGAATTGCCTCGCAAGGTAATCCTGCGCGATCAGGTAGACGAGCGGCCCCACGAAGGCGCCGTACAACCGCCCGACGCCGCCGAGGATCAGCATGACGAGGATCTCGCCCGAGGGTTCGAACCCCAGCACGTTCAGGCCAACGAACTGGTTCGTCTGGGTGAGGAGCGCGCCCGCGACGCCTGCGATCGCCGCCGAGAGCGTGTAGACCGTAAGCAGCCGCGTGTACACCGGCGCGCCTATCGAATGCATCCGCACGCTGTTCTCGCGGATCCCTGTCAATGACGCGCCGAACGGCGAATGGATCAGCCGGCGGATCAGCAACCAGCCGGCGAACACAAGCGCGAGGCACCACAGGTAGGCGGTCCGGCCATACATGTCGAACTTGAACTGGCCGAAGATGGCGGCCACCGAGACCCCGGAGAGGCCGTCGGCGCCGCCGGTGAGCGGGGTGGCCTTGTTGGCAATCTCGAGGCACACCGCTGCCACCGCAAGCGTCAGCATGAGTTGCGCGAGACCGTGAGTGCGCAAGACCACTGCGCCGGTCGCCAATCCGAGCAGCCCGGCTGCGGCAATGCTGGCCAACAGCTGGAGCACCGGGTCGGTGACACCCAGTTTGGCCGCGAGGATGCCGGTCACATAGGCACCCGTCCCGAAGAACGCCGCATGCCCGAGGGTGACGATTCCTGCATAGCCCAGGATCAGGTCGAGGGACAGTGCGAACAGGATGTAAGTCAGCACCCGAGCGCCGAGCGACAGGTAGTCGGGCAGCAAGAAGAACGCCACGATGGCCGCAACCCAAGGCAACCATTCCGTCCAGCGCACTCGCGCATCCGCGCCATAGCCTACGGGATGGTTCATGCCCTTTTTCCAAACAGGCCGGCCGGGCGCCAGAGTAGCAAGCCTATCGTCGCCGCGTAAATGAAGAACGCGCCGAACTGCGGCAGCCAGTACTTGCAGGCCGTATCCGTGATGCCGATCAGCAGTGCCGCGACGAACGGGCCGCGCAGGCTGCCCAGGCCGCCGACCGAGACCACGATCAGGAAGTAGACCAGCTGCTCGAACGGATAGGTCGGTTGGATGGCGACGATTTCGGCACCGAGCGCACCGCCCAGTCCGGCCAGGCCGCTGCCCACGGCGAATGTGATCGTGAAGAGCAGCCTGGTGTTGATCCCTATCGCCTGAGCCATGGCGCGATTATCGACGGCCGCGCGCACCATCGCGCCCCAAAGCGTGCGTTCTACGCCCAGCCAAAGGCCCACGATCATGGCGGCGCTGAAGACGATCAGGAACACCCTGTAGATCGGGAATTCCCGGCCGAGGAAAGTCAGCGGGCCCTTGAGGGAATCGGGCAGGACAACCGGCTGCTGGAGCGTGCCGAAGACAAGGCGCGCCACCGCGACCGACATGAAGATCAGGCCGATCGTGAAAAGGACCTGCTCGAGTTCGGATGCGCCATAGAGGCGCGAATACAGCAGTCTCTCGAGCAGTACGCTCACCACCGCAACGAGGACAAAAGATAGCGTAAGCGCGAGTGCGAACGGCAGGTGAAAACGGGCAAGGCTGGAGCACAGGATGTAGCCCCCGGCCATGGCGAACACGCCATGGGCCAGATTCGTGAATCCCATCAGGCCCATCGTGACCGACAGCCCGACCGAAATCACGTAAAGGATCATCCCGTACGCAATCCC
Source organism: uncultured Bordetella sp. (assembly GCA_964599095.1). GTDB lineage: Bacteria > Pseudomonadota > Gammaproteobacteria > Burkholderiales > SG8-39 > SZAS-79. The sequence continues at coordinate 253,488 of CAZREB010000006.1, read as the reverse complement.
GTGGAACGCTACGCTGACGAGGGATGAGAGAAAGGCTTCCATACGGGCATCGGCGTCCCGGGCAAAAAAATCCCCCGCGCCCTTGCGTGCACGGGGGCCTGCAGCGGCTACTTCTTCTTCTCGAATTCCTTCAGCGGATCCTTGATGGCGCTGGTAATGGTCTCGAGCTCCACATTGGCAAGCTTTCCGCCGACTTTGCGCACTTCGCGCAGGTACTCGGGATTGATGACGTCACGCGTCTCCGGATCGATGGACACCGGGCCACGGGGGCTGTTGGCGTTCTTGTAATGCTTGAGAATTTCCATCGTCTTGTCCGGGTCGATCTTGCCGCCCTGTGCGCGGATCGCGGTGTAGATCGCGTCCATCGCATCCCAGGCCCCGACGACCATGAAGCCCGGGTTGAGGTCCGCTCCGTATTCCTTCTTGTACGCCGCGACGAAGGCCTTGTTGGCCGGGCGCTCGGCCGCCGCGGAGTAGTGGTGCACCGTAATGACGCCGAGGGCCGCATCGCCCATGCCCTGCAGTTCCTCGTCGGTGGTGATATCGCCGGTGCCGAGGTACTTGATGTTTGCCTTGTCCATGCCGAGATCGCCATAGGCTTTCATCATGGCCGTGGCCTGCTTGCCGGCGGGATTGAACGCGAACAGCACATCCGGCTTGGCATCCTTGATCCGTTGCATGAAAGGCACAAAGTCCGGATTGGCGAGCGGAATGCGCACCGTGCCGATCACCTCCCCGCCGCCTTCCTTGAAGCCCTTGACAAAACAGCCTTCGGCTTCATGCCCGGGAGCAAAGTCGCTTACCGCGGAATAGGCCTTCTTGTACTTCTTGGCGGCCCACTGGCCGAGCGGGTAGGCGGACTGGCAAAGGGTGAACGACAAGCGCGTCATGTAAGGCGACATGCCGACCACCTTGGCCCCCGACGCGTTCGCACTGACGAACGGGACCTTGGCTTCCGCGGTGAGCGGCGCAATGGCGGCCATGTTCGGGGTCCAGACCACGCCGGTCAGGATCTGCACCTTGTCGCGGACGATCAATTCCTGGGCGATTCGCTTCGCGACGTCGCCGTTGGCGCCAGTGTCGTCGCGTGTAATCAATTCCACCTTGACGCCGGGCGGAAGCTTGTCGGCGTGGAGCTTCATGTAAAGCTTTGCGCCCTTGTCGACCTGGTCGCCTTGCGCGGCGCCGGGGCCGCTGTAAGAGCTGATAAGACCGATCTTTACGGTCTGTGCGGCCGCCGGGAATGCGCAGGCCAGGGCGGCTGCGGCAAGCGTCGCGCAGAACGAAGCGGTGATTCTCATGGGTTCTCCTCCTCCGATGGCAAGACCTGCCGGATCCCCCGGCGGGCATAGCTCTTTAGTCTATCAAAGATCGATTAGCATACTTGACTATGAATGCAGCCGGACACCTGCTCGGGGAGGCGGCTCTCGCCAGGCATGGCACGCGCATCGCGCTGCTGTGCGGCGAAGCGCGCGTCAGCTTCCGGGATCTGGGGTTGAATGTGCGGCGCGCCGGCTCGGCGTGGCGCGCCCTGGGTGCGAATCCTGGCGACCGCGTCCTGATCCTGCTGCGCGACACGCCCGAATTCGCGGCCGCCTGGCTCGGTGCGTTGTACGCTGGCTTGGTCGCGGTCGCAGCGAATGCGAAGCTGCCTCCCGGTGATCTCCAGTACATGCATGAGGACAGCGCGGCCCGTCTGTTCCTGTCCGAAGACGAATTCGTTCCCATCGTGTCCGCCTTCGCCGGCGTGCAATCCGTAGGACTGTCGGGCTGGCATAGAGTCGCGCAGGAAGTCCCCCCTCTTTCCGTCCCGGTCGAGATGCAGCCGACCGACCCGGCATTCTGGCTCTATTCGTCCGGCACGACGGGCCGCCCAAAAGGCATCGTGCATGGCCACAAGGATGTCCTTCCGGCGGGCAACGCGATGCGCGAGGTGCTGGGCATCGGAGAGGGCGATACCGTTCTTGCCACCTCCAAGCTGTTCTTCGCATATGGCCTGGAACACGGGTTGCTCGGCCCGCTTGCGTTGGGCGCTACCTCCGTCCTGCAGCCCGACCCGGTGGAGGCAACACAGGCAGCCGAAATGGTGGCGCGCCACAAACCGGCCGCCTTTTTCTCGGTCCCGTCCTTCTACCGGCGGCTCCTGGGACTTTCGCGGCAGGCCCTCGAACCGTTTTCGTCGGTCCGCCATTTCGTCGCGGCAGGCGAGCGATTGCCCGCCCAGGTGCTCGATCGGTGGCGCGCGGCCACGGGGCGCGAGATTCTTTCCCTTTACGGCATGTCGGAGACATTTTGCGTCTCGATGATGACGCCGCCTGGTACGTCGAACGCCACGCGCACCGGACTGCCTCTTGCAGGAGTGGAGGCCCGACTGCTGGACGAATCGGGCAGGGAAGCCGGCGACGGCGAGAGCGGCGTGCTGTGGGTCCGCCATCCGGCGCTGGCTACCGGCTATGCCAATCGGCCGGAGGCGACGCGGGAGCAATTCCGTGACGGCTGGTTCTGCACCAAGGACGTCTTTGTCCGCGACGCCGAAGGCTTCTATTCGCACCAGGGACGATCCGACGAGTTCATCAAGATCGCCGGACAATGGGTACAGCCGGGTGAACTCGAGGAAGCGGCAATTGCGGATGGATCGATTGCCGAGGCCGCATGCGTTCGCGTAAGCGACGCCGACGGCTTCGAGCGACTCGCGTTGTTCGTCACCTCGGGGCCGGATCCGCAAGCCGCGATCGCCGCGGCGATGCGCGCCTGCGAGTCCGCCTTGCCGCGGCACAAGCGACCCAAGTGGATACGCACGGTGGCGGAACTGCCGCGCACCGCTACGGGGAAAATCCAGCGCTACAAGCTGCGCGAGCTGATGGAACGCGAGCTCGCCGAATAGTGACTAGAATGCCACCCTTTGCGTTCCCGACCTTCGAATCAACTTCTACCCGAGGCCACCATGGCGTATGCAATCCCCCTCTGGACCCCTCCTGCGCTGCCTGTCGCCGGCACTTCCGACACGTTCCCGGTGAGGCGCATCTTCTGCGTCGGGCGAAATTACGTCGAGCACCAGAAGGAAATGGGCGGTGACGGGCGCGAGCAGCCGTTCTTCTTCCTCAAGTCGGAGTTCGCCCTGGTCCCCGGCGGCGGCGATGTGCACTACCCGGCCAAGACCACGAACTATCACTACGAGACCGAAATGGTGGTTGCAATAGGCAGGGGCGGGCGTCGCATCGCGGCCAAGGACGCGACTTCGCACATCTTCGGTTATGGGGTCGGGCTCGACATGACGCGCCGCGACCTGCAGCAGGTCGGCAAGGACAAGGGGCGGCCGTGGGATTTCGGCAAGAATTTCGATGAAGCCGCCCCGTGCGCGGCGCTGACGCCGGCCGCTGCCATCGGCCACCCATCCAAAGGCGCCCTGTCGCTGCTCGTGAACGGCAAGGAAAGGCAGAAGGCCGACCTCGCCGACATGATCTGGTCGGTCCCCGAGCAGGTGGAATACCTTTCGCAGTACTACACGCTCGAGCCCGGCGACATCATCATGTCCGGCACACCGGCTGGCGTGGGGCCGGTAAAACCTGGCGACGAACTCGTCGCCCGCATCGAGGGGCTTACGGATCTGCGGGTCAAGATCGTCGCCGCCCTGTAGATCCATAGCCCGGCATCATCGTGCAACTCTACACATTCTTTCGCAGTTCGGCGGCGTTCCGGGTCCGCATCGCACTCAACATCAAAGGGCTTGCGTACGAGCCGACAGCGATTTCGCTGCCCAAGGGTGCGCATCGGCAGGACGACTACGGCGCGATCAATCCGCAAAGGCTGGTGCCTGCGCTGATCGACGACGGCCGCCTGCTGACGCAATCGCTCGCGATCATCGAATACCTCGAGGAAAAGTATCCGCTGCCACCGCTGCTTCCCAAGGGCCTGCTGGAGCGCGCGCGGGTGCGCTCGCTTTCTCTGCTGATCGCCTGTGAGATCCACCCGCTTAACAACTTGCGCGTCCTTCAACACCTCAAGCGCGGGCTCGGTCAGGGCGAAGAAGGAATCAACACGTGGTACCGGCACTGGATCGCCGAGGGTCTGGCCAAATTCGAGGCCGACCTCACGCAGATGCCGGGTACCGGTACATTCTGCCACGGCGACGCGCCGACGATGGCCGACTGCTGCCTGGTCCCGCAAATCTTCAACGCGCAGCGCTACGAATGCGACCTGTCGGCCTTTCCGGCCACAATGCGCGTATTCGACGCCTGCATGCGGCTCGAGGCCTTCGACAAGGCCCAGCCGATGAAGCAGCTGGACGCACAATAGCGCGCACGATCTGCGAACGGGCCTAGAGCCCGGCGAGTTCCTCTTCGAGCACCGGCGCCAGGTCCGCAACGATGGCGTCAAGCGAAAACACCGTGTCAAGCGCAAGTGCCGGCGCGGCGTCCGAGGCAACCTCTTTCAGGTTGCGACCCGAGGCGACGGCCTTTGTGCACCAATCGTCCACCCGCGATTGCGCGCTTGCGCGATCCATGGTCTGCATCAGTAAGCGCGACAGCCGTTCCGAGAAGACGAGTCCCTGCAGCGCCTCCAGGTTTTCCCGCATCCTGTTCGGGTTTAGCACGAGCCCGCCCGCAATGCGCTCGAGCGCATCGATCGCGCCGCCGAGCACATCCACGAGATCGGGAAACGTGGCGAGCTCACCCTGCCAGCCGCCGATTGCGCGTTCGTGTTCCTGACCCGCGCAGTGCAGCAGTGTCGCCATCAGCCCGGGCGCCCGCGTGGCGGCTGCAATCGCCTGCAGGCAAGACACCGGATTTCGTTTATGCGGCATGGCGCTCGATCCGCCCACGCCTTTCTTCGGCGCCGACTCGAGCATTTCGCCGACTTCGGGCTGCGATAGCAGGGCCACGTCGCGCGCGATCTTGCCTATTGCGCCCACCAGGATCGCGATGCTCGAGGCGAACGCGAGGAATTCGTCGCGATGGCTGTGCCACGAAGGCGCGTCCGCCAAGCCCAGCCGCTCGGCCACCCCGCGGCGGATTTCCGCTCGCTTCGGCCCAAGCGCGTCGAGCGTGCCTACCGGGCCGCCCATCTGGACGCACAGTGCGCGTGCCGAGGTCTCGGCAAGCCGGGCACGGCAACGACCCAGGGCACTGGCCCAACGTGCAATCTTGATCCCTGCAGTGATCGGGATCGCCGGTTGCATCATCGTGCGGCCGATCATCACGGCCGACGAATGCCGCCGCGCGTGCTCGGCCAGCAATCCGATCGAGATCCCGAGTACCCGGTCGGCTTCGGCAATGCAGGGCCGCACGCAGATCACAAGCGCGGTATCGAGGACGTCCTGGCTCGTCGATCCGAAATGGACGAACGAGGCTGCCTTTGGGTCCGCGGCCCGTACCGATTCGGTCAATGCTTTCGCAAACGGAATCGCGAGCGACCCGCCCAGCTTGCCGTCCCCGGCAAGCTGGCGTCCCGATAGATTCACGCTTGCGCAGGCCGCCTCGATTGCTTTCGCCGCGAAGACCGGGATGACACCCGCCTGCGCCTGGCTTTGCGCCAGTGCGCATTCGAACGCGAGCATCGCCCGCACGAACGCCTCATCGCCGAGCGCCTCGCCAAACGAGGCCCGCGAAAGCGTGCGCGCGAGCAGGTTGGCGCTCATGCGGCGCGTCAGGGTTCGATGAAGGCGGTTTCTTCCTTTCCCTGCAGGCGTATGTCCCATCGCCAGGTGCCGGGCGATCTGGTATCCGGCGAGGCCAACAACGTTGCGACGCGCGCGCCCGCAGCAAGCGCGAGAGGGTCATTCCGCACGGCCTTCGCGTCCGCGAGGAAAACCCGTGTGCGCAAGGCTTTCAGCAGTCCGCGCGCAAAGATCGTCACGTGGATTTGCGGCGGGAGTGTCTCGCCACCCGCGCCGGTGCAGGCTCCGGGCATCAGCGTTTCGATCGTGTAGCGACCTTCGCCATCGGTCGCGGCGCGGCTGTAGCCCGAAGGCTTCGGTGCCGTCCCGGCGGCAGGAACCTTGCCGTCCGGACCGGCTTGCCAGGTCTCGATCAGCGCGTCGGCGATCGCGTTTCCCGCCCCGTCAAAGACCCGCCCGGTCAGCACTATGCGCTCGCCGGGAACGGCGAACGCGACTTTGTCGCCGCCTTTCCACTTAAGGCCGACATGGAAGAACGGGCCGATGGTCTGCGATGGAGTTCTCAGGGTCATGGTCAGACTCCCATCGGCGTGGACTTGGGCCCGCGCAGTACGATTTCGAAGCTGTAGCCCAAAGCGACCTCCTCGATTCCCTGCTCGAGATCGAGCTTGCAGATCATGCGCTGGCGCGCAGTTTCGTCCGGGACGCTGTTGAACACCGGGTCGATCGGCAAAAGCGGATCGCCGGGAAAGAAGAGCTGGGTGACAAGGCGCTGGGCGTAGGCGTTGCCGAAAAGGGAAAGGTGGATATGCGCAGGACGCCATGCCCAAGGATGGTTCTTCCACGGGTAGGCACCGGGCTTGATGGTCACGAACCGGTATTCGCCGTTGCTTCCCGTAAGCACCTTGCCCTGGCCGAGGAAATTCGGGTCCAGCGGCGCGTCATGCTGGTCCACCGGGTGCGCATAGCGCCCGGACGAATTGCATTGCCACAACTCCAGCAGTGAATTGCGCACCGGCGCACCGTCTTCGTCGACGACCCGCCCGGTCAGGATCATCTTCTCGCCCAGGGGTGCGCCCTTGCCCCAGGTGGTCAGGTCGGCTTCGGAGTCCTTGACGAAGGTTTTCGGAAATACCGGCCCGGCAGTCTCGATCGGATGGGGTGCGACCCTCAGCAACGGCTGCTTCGGGGCCCGCAGGCCCGTGCTCTTGTATGGGGGGTAGTCGTACGGTGGATCTACGTCGATGCGGTCCCTGGCGGACATGGGTGTCTCCGTTGAATCAAAGAAAAAGTCGGGATCAGTTTGCCCTAAACAGGGCCTTGAGGTCTTCCCCGATGGGTTCGCCTTTCATCCGCGAGCCCGGTCCCTCCGTGTGGCGGCCCCAGACCCGCGTCTCCGTGCCCCTCGCCAGTTGCGTGCCGTCGAGACGGACCACCTCGTGAGAGACGACGAACGACTTGCCGCCGAAGCGCTCGATTTTCGATAAGACCTCGCACCGGTCGGCCTGTTCCGCGGGGTTCGCGAACTGGCATTCGGCGGCTACGAGCGGCATCGAGCGGTGTTCGGCACGCATTCGCCTGGCGGTGTAGCCAATCGATGCGAAGAACGCCCAGGTCGCCGAATCGAACCAGCGGAAATACGTCGGGTAGAAGATGATCCCTGCAGGATCGCAGTCTCCCCATTGCACTTCGCAGGTGAAGCGGGCAGTGATGGAAATGAATCCTGTTTCGGCGACCGGCATGGGTATCGATGATGATGCGCCGTTTCAGTGCGCGTCAAGCAGCCTGTTTCGCATGCGTTTCGCGCGCAAACGCAAGCGCCAACAGGCCCGCGACCAGCCACGCCAGCATCAGCGAGAAGCCGCCCGCGTACGCCGAAAATCCATAAGCCCGCGCACTCCCGGACACCGCGCCTTGCCAGCCGAGGTCGAGCAGCCAGCCGATCAGCGGCTGCATGGCCATACCACCAAGCATGTTGCCCATGTTGGCAACGCCCGATACCGTTCCGGCCAGCGCAGGCGGAGCCGACTCCTTGCAGAACGCAAAACCGATGACCACGACACCCGATGAAATGCCGAGTCCGACCATGATCGCAACCAGCACCGCATAGGAATGCCCGGGAACGTAGATCAGAGCACCCCAGAGCAATGCCGCCAGCAGGCCGCCAGCAAGGATCGGGGCCTTCCGTCGGCGCAGCCGGTCGGAAAGCGCACCGGCCAGCGGGCTGCCGATGGCCCACGCAACGAGCATCACCGAAGTCACGAACGCCGCTTGCGCTGTCGTCAGGCCGTATTGGGAGACGAGAAACGGCACCCCCCACAACCCACCGAATGCGAGCATCGGCCCGGTGATCGCACCGCAGCCGATGAAGTTGAGCCAGACGTTGCGATAGCGAAAGACCTCGCGGATTCCGCCGAGCATCGAGTGAGCCTCCCCCGCGGATCGGCTCACCTTCGAAAAGCTGCGATAGCCTCGCTCGGCGGGGTCGTCGCGCACGACCAGCCAGATCGTCACGGCCAGCAGGGCGGTCGCTGTTCCGGCTCCGGACATCACCCAACGCCAGCCTACGGCATCGACCGCCAGGCGCAGCGGCACGCCGGCCGAGATCCCGCCGAGACTTCCGCAGGCGAGCGCGAGACCCGAAATCAACGCGAACCGCGAAGGTTGCACCCAATGCGCCGCAAGCTTGAGCATCGAGACAAATGCCACGCCTACGCCTGCACCGACCAGCATTCGGCCCGTGCCGACCGCGGAGTAAGCAGGCGCAAGCGCAAACAGGAGGGTACCGGCCGCGGCAACCAGGCCGCCGCCCGCCAGCACGCGGCGCGGGCCCCAGTGATCGACGAGAACGCCGGTCGGAATCTGGATGGCCACGTACGCATAGAAGTACAAGGCCGAAAGATTGCCGAGCGCGACTGCGGAGAGCGCGAATTCCGCCATCAGCTCCTGCGTGATCACCGCAGGGGCGACCCGCTGGAAGAAGCCGATCAGGTAAAGCGCCGCGCCGAGTCCCCAGACCACGAGGGCAACCTTGAGCGGCGGGTAGTCGGCGGAGTTTTCCATCGGGCTGTCGGGGCCCGGAGCGGCCCACGCGGGGGATCGCGATTATACGTGCGAGGTTGACACCACCCCGAGCGGGCGGGGACAATACGTCCCGGAGCTAAACGCTTCGTATTTGCGCCGATTTGAGGTTCAGCTTGCGGGCGCCCGGCTGCATTCCGTGGCCGGTCAAACAAATGCCGCTAAAGAGACGAGGAAGCAAACCCGTTTCTGGCGCAAGCTGAACGGGTTTTTTGCTTTCTGGAGCCTGAAGCCGTGCACGTCCCGCCCCATTCCGCCCGCATCGAACGCCTGCTTGCCGAGCGCATCCTCGTGCTCGACGGCGCGATGGGCACGATGATCCAGCGCGAGGGATTGGACGAAGAAGGCTACCGCGGCGAGCGGTTCAGGGATTTCGGCCGCGAGTTGCGTGGCAACAACGACCTCCTCACGCTGACCCAGCCCGCCCTGATCCGCAGGATTCACTGGCAGTACCTCGAGGCAGGCGCCGACATCATCGAGACCAATACCTTCAATTCGACCTCGATCTCGATGGCGGACTATGGGATGGAGTCGCTCGTCTACGAGCTGAACTTCGAGGCCGCAAAGCTCGCGCGCAGCGCGGCGGCCGAGTGGGACGCGAAGACTCCGGATCGCCCGCGGTTCGTGGCCGGCGTGCTCGGCCCCACCACCAAAACGGCTTCGATCTCGCCTGACGTGAACGACCCGGGATTTCGCGGCGTCTCGTTCGACGAGCTGGTGGTCGCATATACGCAAGCCCTCCGCGGGCTGGTCGACGGTGAATCGGACCTGATCCTCGTCGAAACGGTGTTCGACACGCTCAACTGCAAGGCCGCGCTGTTCGCCATCGAGACGTTCTTCGAAACGCACAAGCTGCGCCTGCCGGTGATGATCTCCGGCACGGTCACCGACGCTTCCGGTCGGACCCTTTCGGGCCAGACGACAGAGGCGTTCTACAACTCGGTGCGACATGCGCAGCCGATTTCAGTGGGCCTCAATTGCGCGCTCGGCGCGAAGGAACTGCGGCCCTACGTCGAGGAACTGTCCAATGTGGCGGAGACGTACACCTCGGTCCACCCGAACGCCGGTCTGCCGAATGCGTTCGGCGAGTACGACGACACGCCAGACAACATGGCCCGCCAGATGGGCGAATGGGCGCGCGCCGGCTGGCTCAACATCGCCGGCGGCTGCTGCGGAACCACGCCGGAATTCATTCGCGCGATCGCGGCGCAAGTCGATGGAATTCCCCCGCGCGCGATCCCGGTCCTGCCCAGGGACATGCGCCTGTCGGGTCTCGAACCGTTCAACGTCGGCGCGTCTTCGCTTTTCGTGAACATCGGCGAGCGCACCAACGTCACCGGGTCGAAGGCCTTTGCACGGCTGGTCCTGGCGGGTGACTATGCGGGCGCGCTTGCAATCGCGCGCCAGCAGGTGGAAAACGGCGCCCAGGTCATCGACGTGAACATGGACGAGGCGATGCTCGACTCGGAGAAGGCCATGGTCACGTTCCTGAACCTGGTGTCTTCGGAGCCCGACATCTCGCGGGTGCCCGTGATGATCGACTCCTCCAAGTGGAGCGTCATCGAGGCCGGCCTCAAATGCCTGCAGGGCAAGAGCATCGTCAACTCGATCAGCATGAAGGAGGGCGAGGCCGAGTTCCTTCGCCAGGCGCGGCTGGTGCGCAAATACGGCGCCGCCGCCGTAGTCATGGCCTTCGACGAGCAGGGCCAGGCCGACACGTACGAAAGACGCATCCAGGTCTGCGCCCGGGCCTACAAGCTCCTCGCCGAAACGGTCGGCTTCCCGCCGGAAGACATCATCTTCGACCCGAACATCTTCGCCGTCGCCACCGGGCTGGAAGAGCACGCCAACTACGGCATCGACTTCATCGAGGCCACCCGGTGGATTCGCGCCCATCTCCCGCACGCCAACGTATCCGGTGGCGTGTCCAACTTCTCGTTCTCTTTCCGCGGCAACGATGCGGTGCGAGAGGCGATGCATACCGCGTTCCTCTACCACGCGATCCGCGCCGGCCTGTCGATGGGAATCGTCAACGCGGGCCAGCTCGGCGTCTACGAGGAGATTCCCGTGACGCTGCGCGAGCGCGTCGAGGACGTGATCTTCAACCGTCGCCCCGACGCGACCGAGCGGCTGATCGAGATCGCCAACACGGTCAAGGGTGGCGCCAAGGAGAACGTCAAGGACGACGGCTGGCGGCGCGGGCCGGTGGAAAGCCGCCTGTCGCACGCGCTGGTCAACGGCATCACCGACTTCATTGTCGAGGATACCGAGGAAATCCGGCTCAAGATCGACGCCGCGGGCGGCAAGCCGATCGAAGTGATCGAAGGCCCGCTGATGGACGGAATGAACATCGTCGGCGACTTGTTCGGCGCCGGCAAGATGTTCCTGCCGCAGGTGGTCAAGTCGGCGCGCGTGATGAAGCAGGCCGTCGCGCACCTGATCCCCTATATCGAAGCCGAAAAGGTCCGCAGCGGCAACGCCGGGAAAGCCAAGGGAAAGATCGTGATCGCCACCGTCAAGGGCGACGTGCACGACATCGGCAAGAACATCGTCGCGGTGGTGCTCCAATGCAACAACTACGATGTCGTGAACCTCGGCGTCATGGTGCCGGTGCAGAAGATCCTGGAAATCGCCCGGACAGAGAAGGCCGACGTGATCGGCCTGTCCGGGTTGATCACGCCGTCGCTGGAGGAAATGGCGCATGTTGCGCGCGAGATGCAAAGGGAGGGATTTGACCTGCCGCTGCTGATCGGCGGGGCGACGACGTCGCGCGCCCACACCGCGGTGAAGATCGCGCCCAACTACTCAGGGCCGGTGGTCTACGTGCCGGATGCCTCGCGCAGCGTCTCGGTCGTCTCGAACCTGCTCTCGACCGACCTGCGGCAGGACTATCTCGCCGGGGTGCTTGCCGACTACGAGAAGATCCGCGTCCAGCACCGCAACAAGAAGGGCCCGGGGCCTCTGCACCCGATCGCGCAGGCGCGCAAGCTCGGCCTCAAGACCGACTGGGCGGCCTACGACCCGCCGGTTCCCGCAGTGCTGGGGGTGCACTCCCTGCGGGACTACCCGGTCGAGAAGCTGGTGCCCTACATCGACTGGACGCCGTTCTTCCAAGCTTGGGAGTTGTCGGGGCCGTATCCGCGCATCCTGCAGGACGACGTGGTTGGTGAGGCGGCCCGCAAGGTGTTTGCCGAAGCGCAGGAAATGCTGGCGCGCATCATCGAAGAGAAGTGGGTGAGCGCAAATGGCGTGTTTGGGCTGTTCCCCGCCGCCCAGGTCAACGGCGACGACATCGAAATCTACGCCGACGCCACCCGGCGCGAAGTGCTGATGACCTGGCACAACCTGCGCCAGCAGAACCACAAGCCCACCGGCCGCGACAACCAGTGCCTTGCCGATTTCATCGCCCCCAGGGAGTCGGGGGCGGCCGACTACATCGGCGCGTTTGCGGTCTGTACCGGGGGGTTCGAAGCCCGCCTCGCCAGGTACGAGGCCGAGCACGACGACTACAACGCAATCATGCTGAAGGTGCTCGCCGACCGCCTGGCCGAGGCGTTCGCGGAACACCTGCACCAGCGCGTGAGGCGCGAATTCTGGGGCTATGCGGCCGACGAGGCGCTGACAAACGAAGAGATGATCGCCGAGAAATACCGCGGCATCCGCCCGGCGCCGGGCTATCCGGCGTGCCCGGACCACACCGAGAAGGGCGGGCTGTTCCAGCTGCTTGACGCGCAGAAGAATGCCGGCATGAAGCTGACAGAGTCGTTCGCAATGATGCCCGCCTCTTCCGTAGCCGGCTTCTATTTCTCCCACCCCGAGTCAGGTTACTTCGCGGTCGGCAAGCTCGGTCGCGACCAGGTGGAAGATTACGCGCGCCGCAAAGGGATGCCTTTGGACGAAGCCGAGCGTTGGCTTGCACCCTATCTCGCCTACGAGCCGGGCGAGATCGCGGTCGCGGCCTGAGGTACCCGTGCCTGCCGGTGCAAGGCTGTTCCTCGCGCTCGGCGGCCTTTCGGCGCTTGTTGCCGTGGCGCTGGGCGCCTTCGGCGCGCACGCGCTCAAGACGCGCCTGTCGCCGGACCTGCTGGCGGTTTGGCATACCGGCGTCCAGTACCATTTCTATCACTCGCTCGGCCTTGCGATCGTCGGCCTCGCCTTCTTTCACCTGCCGGGCGACCTCGCGCTGCGTGCATCCGGCTGGCTGATGGCCGCGGGCATCTTGCTCTTCTCCGGGAGCCTGTATGCGCTGGCCCTCAGCGGCCAGAAATGGCTCGGCGCGCTGGCGCCTGCCGGCGGCACCGCATTCCTGCTGGCGTGGGCCGCGCTCGCCTGGGCGGTCCTTCGCGCCCCGTGAATGTACCGGTAACGATACACAAACTGCCTTGAAAGCCAAGCAGGAAGCCGGTCTTCAAATATGAAAGTTCAGGTTTTGGCCTGCTGGATGATGCCGCTCGGGTGCCGGTGGGCGGCCGAGGCAGGGTGACCGTACCGCTGCGGAAGCAACGAACCCGCCACCATCCCGATGATCGCCGCGACCAGGCCCGCGAACTGCGGCGGCAGGAAGCCGTCGGGCGCAGCGAACTCGAGCGACAGCCAGGTAACGAGCCCGAGGCTCATTGCCGCCGCGGCGCCCTGCGTGGTCGCTCGCTTCCAGTACAGGCCGAAGGCAAGCGGCGTGAAAGCCGCAACCAGCGTGATCTTGTAGGCGTTTTCCACCATGCCGTAGATGGTCGAATTGGAGGTCATCGCGAACGCGAGCACCCCCAATGCGAACAGCAGCACCACGATCCGCAGCATGCGCAGAAACTGGTCGTCGGTGATGTTCGGGAAGAAGTTGCGCAGCACGTTCTCCGCGAACGTGACCGAAGGCGCGAGCAGGGTGGCCGACGAGCAGGACAGAATTGCCGCCAGGAGCGCGCCGAAGAACATGACCTGCACCGCGAAAGGCGCGTGGTCGAGGATCAGGCGCGGCAGGATGTGCTGCGAATCCTTCGCAAGCAGGTCGGCTACCATCTTCGGGTCGATCAGCGTGGCCGAATACGCAAGGAACATCGGCACGAACGCAAAGAAGAAGTAAATGCTGCCGCCGAGCACCGAGCCCAGGGCCGCCGTGTTCTCGTTCTTCGCTGCGCTGACGCGCTGGAAGACGTCCTGCTGCGGAATCGATCCGAGCGCCATCGTCATCCATGCCGCGGCGAAGGCGATCAGGTCGCGCGGTTCGAGGCCCGGCCAGAATTCGAGCTTGCCTGCGGCGCGCGCGTGCTCGACGACGACCCCGGCGCCGCCGGCCATGCCGGAAACGACGGCCGCAATGTAGACCATCCCGGCGCCGATGATGAGCATCTGGAAGAGGTCGGTGAACGCGACCGAGAACATGCCGCCTGCCAGCGTATACACGAGCACGATGGCCACGCCGATCATCATTCCCTGCCATGGCGCAAGCGCCCCCTCGGTCAGTATGTTGAAAACAAGACCTAGCGCCGTTACCTGCGCCGAAACCCAGCCCAGGTACGAAATCACGATGCAGATCGCCGCCGCCAGTTCCACCGCCCGGTTGTAGCGCGCCCGGTAGAAGTCGCCGATCGTCAGCAGGCCCATCCGGTACAGCGGCCGCGCGAAGAACAGGCCGACGAAGATCAGGCACATGGACGAGCCGAACGGGTCGGCGACCACGCCTTTCAGGCCTTCGTTCAGGAACTTCGCCGGGATTCCGAGCACCGTTTCCGACCCGAACCAGGTGGCGAAAACGGTGGCGACGATGAAGGGCAGCGGCAGATGCCGGCCGGCGACCACGAAATCAGCGGAATTCTTGACCTTGGTCGCGGCGTACAGGCCGATGCCGACGGACACGATCAGGTAGAGGATGACGAACTGGAGCAGCATGGATCCGAGTGTTCTGCGCCCGCGGCATGAGCGGCCCTGGCGACGGCGCAATCATAGCGATGGCCGTGGCTGCTGCCAACGATGCGCTACCCGCCCTCGAAGTCCTTGAATCCGATCTCGGCATCCTCAGGCAGCAGCACTCTTCGCGCCGTGGCTACCGACAGTCCCAGCGGGAATTCGGCGAGAGCGGTTTCCAGGGAGGCCGCATGCCCCGCGTCGGCGATTTCAACGAAGGCCCGCGTCGCCCGGCTTTCCCTGAGGACCCGGGCCAGCGAGACCTGGAGTACCACCTTTCCGGTGCAACACGGGCACCCTCCCGCGATCGCCCTGACGTTGTGAATCGGGACCGATGGCGGTTTGCCGACCAAGCCTACCCAATCGGCCCTGGCGGAGCACAGCCTTGTGATCAGGTCACCTGCGCCAGGAGCCCCGGTGACCACGTGCACAGGAATTCGCTGGCGCACCGAGCTCAACTCTCCTCGCGACGGCCGACCGGCAATCCGAGGGCCTTGAGCTTGCGATACAAGTGAGTCCGCTCGAGGCCGGTACGGTCTGCGACCTTCGACATGCTGCCGTTCTCGCGTGCAAGCTGGTACTCGAAGTAAAGCCGTTCGAACGCTTCACGTGCCTCCCGGTAGGGCCGGTCGAGCGGCAGTTCGCCGGCAGCCGTCGGCGCCGAGTGCGCCGCCAGCACGCGCTCGACGTCGGCAAGCTGGACCTCTTCTTCCAGCGTCGTAAGGGCGAGATTCCTGACCACGGCGTCGAGTTGCGCGAGATTGCCGGACCACGCGTGATGACGCAAAGCGTTCAGCGCCGCGGTCGAAAAGCGGCGCGGCGGGCAAGTCCGCGCCTCGACGAGTTGCGCAAGCACGAGTGCCGCGATGTCCGGGATCTCCTCGGCAAAGTCGCGCACCGCGGGCAGCGAGACCACGAGCTCCGAAAGCCGCGTCACCAGATCCGGGTCGAAGTCGTGCTCGGTCACCAGCCGCTGCGGTTCGACGGTCGAGAACGAGACCACCCTGGCCTTGTGCTTTTCGGCGCGCGCCAGAAGGAATTCGAGGTTCTTCTGTTCGCTGCGCGTGAGCCGCGGCAGGTCGGGTACGAACAGGATCCCGCCGGCCGAGCGACCGAGGACCTCCGACGGCGGGTCATTGAGCGCGTCCTCCCCCGTCACGAACGGCGCCCCTGCAGAGAGGAGGTGGCGAACGAACATCTCGGCCTGCATGCCGCGTTCACCGCGCAGCATCAGCGGCGTACCGATCTGCGCGAGCTGCGCGAGGCGCTTCTTCAGCTCGCCGAGCACCGCGGAGCGCCCGAGTGCCGAAAGCGACAGCCGCTGAGAAACCTGCACCTCCTGGTTGCGCAGGGCACGCTTTACTGTCGTCAGCAGGCGTTGCAGTGCGATCGGCTTCTCGAGGTAGTCGAGTGCGCCGATCCGGGTCGCCTCCACTGCGGTCTCGATCGTGCCGTGGCCGGACATCATCACCACCGGCATCGTGAGAAGGCCGTTCGCCGCCCACTCCTTGAGCAGGGAAATGCCGTCGGTGTCCGGCATCCAGATGTCGAGCAGGACCAGGTCGGGCCGCTGCGCAGAGCGCAGGCGCCGCGCCGCACCGGCGTTTTCCGCAAGGACGACCTGATGACCCTCGTCGGCGAGGATTTCCGAAAGCAGTTCGCGGATGCCTATTTCATCGTCGACTACGAGGATCTGCGCCATGGTCAGGCCGCCTTGGCAGGGTTGGCGCCTTCACCGGGGACCGGCAGTACGATGCTGACGGATGCGCCTTGGCGAGGACGGTTGTCGATGGCAATTGCGCCGTGGTGTTCGTCCACGATCTTCTTCACGATGGCCAGGCCGAGCCCGGTGCCGCGTGTCTTGGTGGTCACGTAGGGCTCGAAGATCCTGGCCATCAGCTCCTCCGGGAAGCCGCTGCCGTTGTCGCTTACGACCAGGCGCACCCCGGCAGCACCGGACGGCTCGGTGCGCACCTCGATTGCCGAGCCCGGCGTCTTCGCGGCGCCCAGCGCGTCCTGCGCGTTCTGCACAAGGTTATGCAGCACTTGCCGGATTTGCGCGGAATCGGCCAGCACCTGCGGGAGTCCTGCCGAGAGGTTGCGGCGGATCGGAATGCCCGAGGATTCGTACATGCTCAGCACTTCGGAGACGAGCGAGTTCAGGTCCAGGCCCGCCAGCACCGGGGCAGGCAGGCGCGCGTAGTCGCGGAAATCGTCCACCATGGCTTTCAGCGCGGCGACCTGGTTGACGATGGTCCGCGCGCCGCGTTTGAGGGTCTCGCTGTCCTCCGGCCCGAGCTTGTCCGCGAGCTTCATCTCGAGCCGCTCGGCCGAAAGCTGGATCGGCGTCAGCGGGTTCTTGATCTCGTGGGCGAGCCGCCGTGCCACTTCGGCCCACGCAGTCGCCCGCTGGGCCTGGATGAGCTGGGTGACGTCGTCGAATACAAGCACGTAGCCCGACGGAAGCGGCGTACCGCGCGCGAGCAATGTCTTGCCGCTTCCTGGCAACACCAACTCCAGCTGCCAGGCCCTGGCGCCGGGCGCGGCGAACGCCTCTCGCACAGGATTGGCGAAGGCCTCGAAGCCCGCCCATTCGCCGAGGGATTTGCCGGTCAGGGCGCCGAGCTCGCCGCCGAGGATGGCCAACGCCCCATGGTTGAAAATCGACAATCGCAATTCCGGGTCGAACACGAGCACGCCGGCCGAAAGGTTGGCGAGGATGTTCTCCAGACGCGCCTTGGCCGTCTCGAGCTGGAGGCGGTTGGACTCGACCACCTGACGTGCCTCGTCCAACTGTCGCGTCATGCTGTTGAACGATTCGAGCAGCACACCCAGTTCGTCGCGGCTGGTCACCGGCATGCGCTTGGAGAAGTCGCCTCGCGCGACCGCCTGCGTCGCCTGCGCAAGGTCGGACAGCGGCGCCGAAAGACGGTCCGAAAGGACGAATGCCAGCGCCACGGCGGAAAACAACGCCATCAGCAGCGCGAGCGTCAGGGTCACGATGTAGCTGTGCTTGAGCCCCTGGCGGGATAGCGAAAGCTTGCGGTAGTCGCCGTAGACGGCCTCGACCGATTCGGCGCTCTTGGCGAGGATCGCCGGCACCGGCTGGCGCAACTGCAGGAAACGAGTCTCGTCAGAGATCGTCGAAGCCGAGATCGGCACGATCGCGCGCAGGCCCATCGGCTTGCCCGGCAATGAATCGATCAGCGTGACCCCGCGGTTGCTGCGCGCCTGGCGCAGCTGCAGCGAACTTGGCAATTCGGGGACAAGTTGGGCGAGGTTATCACTGGCGCTGGCCACGAGCCGGCCGTTCGCCGCCACGACGACGGCATCTTCGACGCCTGCCTGCTGCCGCAGCCGGTTCAACGCGACCACCTGCTGGCTGTCGGAACGGTCGGAAAGCTCGACGGCCATTGCGCGCGCCTTGACGTGGAGCTCGGCGAGCATCTGGTCGACTGCCGCCTGACCCAGCTTGATGCCGCCCTCGAGCGCACTATCGACGCTGACGTCGAACCAAGATTCGATGCTTTTCGACAGGAACTGCACCGAGACGGTATAGACCAGCACGCCGGGCACCACCGCCATGGTCGCGAACAACACCAGGAACCGAAGCGTCAGGCGCGAGCCGAAGACACGGGCCTTGAGCCTGCGACGCAGCGATACCAGCTGGAAGCCCACAAGCGCGAGCAGGGCGATGGCAAGCACCGCATTCAGGCCGAGCAGCAGCGAGTAGTGGGAGGCAAAGAGCGAGGTGTTCGCGCTCGCGGTAGCCAGCAGGAAGACCAGGACGCCGGCAAGCGCGATGCCGAGGATCAGCAGCGTCTTCATTTCGGCTGCCCTTCGTCGCGCCTCTCCGGTGGCCCGGCCGCCGGGGCTTGTGCCGGCGCACCGGGCGCAGGTGCCGGATTCGGTACGGGTGCCGGATTCAGTGCGGGCGCCGGCCTCCAGGCAAAGCGACGCCACTCCGACTCGAGATGCCATTCGCGGCTGGTGAGCGCGTTGACCTGGAAGGGCTTGGGCAGCAGGCTCAGGTCGAGCCTCATTCGAACCGCGGCCTGATAGCTGCTGTCCGACAACGTCGTGCCCCGGTCAAGCACCACCCAGTTGCGCACGCGACGCAGCACCGCCAGCGCCTCGCCGAGCGATGCGTAATTCTGTTGGAGCAGCCCGCTCGAGAGACGATAGTGGCGCGAAAGCGCGTGATACGAAAGGCGGGTCTGGCGCCTGCGCGTGGCGGTCTTTTCGTCGAACCAGTACCAGCGCGGCTGGGTCAGCTCGAACTCGACCACAAAGTACAGTGGCACCCCGTTGGTAACGGCCTGCTCGAGGCGCGCATTGAAATCGAACGCGAAGTCCGCGCTGAGCGCCAAACCTTCTTCGGTCTGCTCTAGCCGCGCCTCCAACAGCTCGATTTCGTCGGCGACAGCCGGTCGCACGCCGCCCATGAGCGCAACAAGCAACAGCAGGGTCTGGAAGGAACGGCGCAGTACGCGCATCGGATTATTTTTGCAGGAGAGCGTAGTAGAAGCCGTCGTTGTCGGCGCCTGGCAGGAGTTGCGCCGCTGCCCCGCCCGGAAGCTCGAGCCTTCGCGCGGGCCGGGAAGCGCAAAACGCGTCCAGGACCGCAGCATTCTCCTCCGGGAATACCGAACACGTTACATAGAGCAATTTACCACCCGGCGCGAGCACCCGCCATAGAGCCTCGAGGAGCGACAGTTGCCCGCCGGCGAATCGCGCCGGGTCGCCGGGCCTTCGCAGCCATTTGATGTCGGGATGGCGCCGAACGATTCCCGATGCGGTGCAGGGCACATCGGCAAGGATGCGGTCGAACGGGCGGCCGTCCCACCAGCCTCCGGGTTGCGAACTGTCGGCCGCCATGACTCGGCCCTGCAGCCCGAGCCGCTCGAAGTTCAGGCGGATGCGATCGCAACGGCCGGGATCCAAATCGAGCGCGAGCAGATCGACAGCGGCCGTCTCGAGGATGTGGCAAGCCTTGCCGCCGGGCGCAGCACACGCATCGAGCACGCGTTGCCCGTCGGCAAGATCCAGATACTGGGCGGCGCGCTGCGCACCAACGTCCTGCACCGATATTTCACCATCTGCAAATCCAGGCAGGCGATCCACGCCGACCGGCACCTCCAGAAGCAGCGCGCAGTCGCCAAGGCGGCGGGCGCGTATCGAGGCGCTCTCGAGGCGTGCGAGAGCGCCCTCGACGCTGGTGCGGCGCCGGTTCACCCGCAAGGCCATCGGCGGATGGCGGTTGCCTGCCTCAAGCACGGATTCCCAGTCCCGCGGGTACGCCAGGCGTACCTCCTCGATCCACCAATCCGGGTGCATCCACCGCGCAACAGGGCTTTCGGCAAGCGCCGATTCAATCGAAGTCTTCTGGCGCAGGAAAGATCGCAGCAGTCCGTTCACGAATGGCTTGGCCGCCGGCTTGCCAAGCAGCGTGCATGCGTGCACCGCCTGGTCGACGGCAACATGTCCGGCGTAGCTCGCCGACTCGATCGCGTAAAGCGCGCAAAGCAGGAGCGCGCGGACTTTCGTGTCGGGCACGCCCCGATGCGCCAGTGCCGCGAGGATCGCATCGCCACGCCCGTATCTGCGCAATGTTCCATAGACGATCGCCATGGTCGCGCCGCGCAGCGCCCCTTCCGCGCCAAACCCCGGAGATTCGGCCGCCAGGCTTCCGCCACCGGCCACGCGCGCGACCACGCGGCTCGCCGCGGCGAATACGGTCGACAGTTCGGGCGAAGCCTTCAATCAGGCCGGCAGCGCGAAGCGCGAGCCCGGTGCAAGGGGATGACCGCGCAGGAAGTCGCGCACACCAAGGCGCTTTGCGCCTGGACGTTGAAGTTCGGTCAGGACCAGCGCACCGTCACCACAGCCGACGACGATCCCGTCGGCGGCGGACGAAAGCACCTTGCCGGGTTCTCCCCGGGCATCGGTACGGTGGGCAAGCCAGACCTTGATTTCAACGCCATCGATGGTCGTACGCGAACCGGGAAACGGATTGAATGCGCGAACTTCGCGATCGAGTTCGGCGGCGGGCTTGCGCCAATCGAGCACCGCTTCGCGCTTTTCGATCTTGCGGGCGTAAGTGACGCCGTCAGGCGGTTGCGCGGCAGCCCGCACCGGCGCGCTTTCGAGTTCGCGCAACAACTCAACAATCATCTGAGCCCCGAGTACCGCGAGCCGGTCGTGCAACGAACCTGCCGTTTCGTCCGTTGCGATCGGGAGGCTTCGCTGCATCAGCATCGCGCCGGTGTCGAGGCCTTCGTCCATCTGCATGAGCGTGATTCCGGTCTGGCGGTCCCCGGCGAGGATCGCGCGCTGGATCGGTGCCGCGCCGCGCCAGCGCGGAAGCAGCGAAGCATGGATGTTGATTGCGCCGCGCCGAGCGATATCCAGCACGGCGCTCGGCAGGATCAACCCGTAGGCCGCTACGACGAGAACCTCCGGCGTCAATACGCGCAGCTGCTCCTTGACGGCCGCATCCTTCAACGTGGCCGGTTGCAGGAGCGGCAACCGATGCCTGAGGGCGAGCGTCTTGACCGGGCTGGCCGCCGGCTGCATTCCACGGCCCGCCTTTCGATCAGGCTGTGTGAGCACTGACACAACCTCATGACCGGCACGGACCAGCGCCTCGAGGGCGCATTCGGCGAAACGGGGAGTGCCGGCAAATACCAGTCGCATCGGGGATACCTGCTGGGAGGGCGGCAGGGGACGATGGACGTCGATGTCCGCCCGGCCGGCAATTCAGGGGGCGATCGAGCCCCCCGGCACTAGGCGCTTTTCCTGAGCTGCTTGGCAAGCCTCGCGCGTACGCGCGTCTGCTTGAGTTGCGACAGGTACTCGACAAACACCTTGCCCTTGAGGTGATCCATCTCATGCTGAATGCAAACGGCAAGCAGGCCTTGTGCCTCGAGGGTAAAGGAGTTGCCGTTCGCGTCCCAGGCGCGGACCTTGACGCGCTCGGCACGCGGAACCGTGTCGTAGATACCCGGAACCGAGAGGCACCCTTCCTCGATGTCCGATTCGCCGGAGCTTTCGATGATCTCCGGGTTCACAAGGGTAATGAGGGAATCTCGCCTCTCGGATACGTCGACCACGATGACCTGCTTGTGGACGTCCACTTGGGAGGCCGCGAGGCCGACCCCTGGGGCGGCATACATGGTCTCGGCCAGATCGACGGCCAGCTTCTTGAGCGAGGCGTCGAAAACGGTGACCGGCGCGGCAACCTTGTGGAGCCGGGCGTCCGGGTAGCGCAGGATGTTGAGGATCGACATTTGGAGTGGAAATAAGCTTGCTGACTGAGCAATTTACCTACACAATCTCATGCGGTATGTAAATTGTCTGGGCTTTATGCTAAATTTGGGTGGCAATTGGGTTTATCAAGCAGGTTTGACCAGCCGACCGGACAACGGGGGCTCCATGTTGCATCTGTTGCGTAAGTCTATCACAACACTCGCTTTTGTCGCCTGTTCCGGGCTCGCGGGCGGCGTCTGGGCGCAGGTGCCCCCAAGTGAACTCAAGAACACGGCGCCGGATCGGTACGTCGTGGTCCCGGGGGACACCCTGTGGTCGATTGCGGAGCGCTATCTCGAGTCCCCCCATCGTTGGCCACAGCTTTGGGAAACGAACCGAGACACCCTCAAGAATCCGCACCGGATCTATCCCGGCGATGTTCTGGTCCTTGATCGGACCAAGGGTCAACTGGCCGTTACGCCCACCGATACAGTAAAACTCTCGCCGAAGATCCGCGCCGAATCGTCGGCGACCATGGCGATTCCCAGCATCCCTCCCACGCTGATCGAGCCGTACCTGACGCGCCCGCTGGTGATTGAACCCAACGGCCTCGATAATGCTCCCGTAATCGTTGCCACTGAGGCGAACCGGGTCATCCTGGGTGCCGGCAACGTCGCCTATGCGCGCGGGCTCTCCGGGGCGAAAGAGGAAACCTGGCATGTCTACCGGCGCGGCAAGGCCTTGGTGGACCCGGACAGCAACCTCACCGTCGGATACGAAGCCACGTTCCTCGGATCGGCGCGTGTCCGCAAGGAGGGCGAGCCCTCGACCATCGAGATCATCGCCGCCAGCCAGGAAATTACCGTCGGCGACCGCCTGGTCGCCGCGGGTGTCCCGCAGGTCCCGAATTACGCGCCGCACGCGCCGAGTTCCCGGATTTCCGGTCGCGTAATGTCGATCTACGGCGGTGTCGGCACGGTCGGCGAAGGCGGCAAGAATTCCGTGGTTACGCTCAATCGTGGAAAGGCCGACGGCATCGAGGTCGGCCATGTACTGGCGCTGCTGCGGCTAGGGTCGGTCGTAGGCGAGAAGCGCTCGCTTTCCGGATCGATCGAGCGCACCGCGCTCACGGGAATGAAAGTGCCGGATGAACGTTACGGGCTGGTGTTCGTCTTCCGCGTTTTCGACCGGGTGTCCTATGCTCTGGTCATGAACGTCTCGCGTCCGGTCAACCCACTGGATGTCGTCCAGACCCCATAGTCCCTGCTCCCGACTGCGCCGCCCGCCCGGATGACACAAGACCAGGGGCTCGCAGCGTGGTTGACTCTCTGCCTCACGCCGGGCCTCGGCGCAGCGACAATCCGCCGGTTGCTGAACGAGTTCGGACTGCCTGAAAAGATTCTCGCCGCCGACAGGCACGCCCTGTCCAGCGTCGCGGGCAGCGAGGCCGCAACTGCACTGACGACCGGCGTTGCCTCGGCCGCAGTGGAGCGCGCCCTGCAGTGGGCCTCCCAGCCGCGGCATCATGTTGTAACGCTTGCGGACACTGCATACCCCCGCCTGCTCCTCGAAATTCAGGACCCGCCCCCGGTACTCTATGCCGCGGGCAATCCGAATCTGCTGAACAGGGCTGCACTGGCGATAGTCGGCAGCCGAAACGGCACCGCGCAGGGAATCCGCAACGCAGAGGCCTTTGCGAAGGCATTCAGCGACGGCGGGCTGACCATCGTCAGCGGGCTCGCCCTCGGCATAGACGCCGCCGCCCATCGAGGCGGGCTGGCCGGGTCCGGGTCAACGATAGCGGTCCTGGGTACCGGGATCGACGTCATTTACCCACGGTCGAACGCGTCGTTGTTTGTCGAAATCACCGAGCGGGGACTGTTGCTGAGCGAATACCCAGTGGGAACCCCTTCTGCGGCACACAACTTCCCGCGTCGCAACCGGCTGATCAGCGGCCTGGCCCGCGGCTGCCTTGTAGTCGAGGCTGCGGTGGGCAGCGGTTCGCTGATCACGGCGCGGCTTGCAACCGAGCAGGGCCGCGAGGTCTTCGCAATCCCTGGTTCGATCCACTCGCCGCTGTCGAAGGGCTGCCATGCGCTGATCAAGCAAGGCGCCAAACTCGTCGATACCGCCGAAGACGTGATGTCGGAGCTCGGCAACTGGCGATACGCATCGACATTGCCTGCGCGCGCGCCAGCCATCGGGCTGCTGCAACACATGGGATTCGACCCGGTGGATATCGATGCGCTTTGCGCGCGCGCGGGGCTTCCCGCGGAGGCTGTCGCGGCCGAATTGCTGCGCCTTGAGCTCGACGGGCTGGTGGCAACACTCCCCGGCGGGCGTTATCAACGCCTGAACTGAAAACAAGAAGAACTCGCCATGTACGACATCTTTGTTTACCTGTTCGAGAACTGCCATCGGGCCGACCTGTCGCAAGACAACGAGCTGATAGCAAGAAAGCTTACCGCCGCCGGGTTTGACGAATCGGATATCAGCGAAGCGCTGACTTGGCTGGCGGGCGTGCTGCATGCGCCGCACCGGAGCCTCGCGCCGCTGCCGGTCTCGGCACACGCGATCCGCGCCTATGCGCCCAAGGAGTGCGCCAAGCTCGACGCTTCGTGCCGCGGGCTGGTAATGCATCTGGAGGATATCGGCGTGCTCGATCCGGCGCTGCGCGAGCTGGTGATCGAGCGCGCGATGGCCGCCTCCGGGCGCGCGTTGTCGCTCGATCAGCTGAAACTTATTGTATTGATGGTGTTGTGGAATCTTGAAACGCCCGCGAGCAGGCTGATCGCGGAGGAACTGCTCGCGAGCGCGGAGAATCGCCTGCCGAACTGAGCACGCGAAACATCGCGCCGTGTGACACGGTCGGTTGTCATCGGCCTGTGGTTGCGCTTATCATCTGCCCCCTTCCAAGGCAGGCACCTCTTTTCGCGTGGGAAAAAAACTCATCATCGCCGAAAAACCTTCGGTCGCTTCGGACATTGCCAAGGCGCTCGGCGGTTTCACCAAGCAGGCCGACTGGTTCGAAAGCGACGACTGCGTCATCTCGTCGGCCGTCGGCCACCTGCTCGAGCTCGCGTTGCCTGAGTCTCACGATGTCAAGAAAGGCAAGTGGTCATTCAACAACCTCCCGGTAATACCGCCGCATTTCGACCTGAAGCCGATCGAGCGCAGCGAACCGCGCCTCAACGTCCTGCTTCGCCTGATCAAGAGGAAGGACGTCGACACGCTGGTGAACGCCTGCGACGCGGGGCGCGAAGGCGAATTGATCTTCCGCTACATCGTGCAGCACGCGAAGACCAAGAAACCGATTCAGCGGCTTTGGCTGCAATCGATGACGCAGACGGCGATTCGCGAGGGGTTCGAGAAGCTGCGCGCGGACCGCGAAATGCTCGCACTTGCCGACGCGGCGAAGTCGCGCTCGGAAGCCGATTGGCTTGTCGGGATCAATGGCACGCGCGCCATGACGGCCTTCAACTCGAAGGAAGGCGGCTTCTACCTTACTACGGTCGGGCGCGTGCAGACGCCGACACTCGCGATCCTCGTGGAACGCGAGGAAAGGATTCGCGCGTTCAAGCCCCGAGACTACTGGGAAGTCCACGCCCGCTTCGGCGCAAAGGCGGGTGAATACACGGGCCGCTGGTTCGACGCAGCGTGGAAAAAGCAGGACGACGCCGAAAAGAAGGCCGAGCGCCTCTGGGACGCGAACAAGGCCGAGGCGATCCGTGCGGCTTGCGAGGGCAAGCCCGGGACGGTTACCGAGGAAACCAAGCCCTCGACGCAGCTCTCGCCCCTGCTCTTCGACCTCACCAGCCTGCAACGCGAAGCCAACGGCCGGTTCGGTTTCTCCGCAAAGAACACTCTCGGCCTCGCGCAGGCACTCTACGAGAAGCACAAGGTCCTGACCTATCCCCGTACCGATGCTCGCGCATTGCCGGAAGACTATGTGCCGACGGTGAAGAAGACGCTGGAAATGCTCAAGGAGGGGCAATACGTCCTCTTTGCCGGGCAGATCCTGAAGAGCAGTTGGGTCAAGCCGAACAAGCGCATTTTCGACAACAGCAAGATCTCGGACCATTTCGCAATCATCCCGACGCTGCAGGCTCCGAGGAATCTTTCAGAGCCCGAGCAGAAGCTCTACGACCTCGTCGTCCGGCGCTTCCTCGCGGTGTTCTACCCGCCGGCCGAACACCTGCAGACCACGCGCATCACCGAGGTTGCGGGACACCATTTCAAGACTGAGGGTCGCATCCTCAAGAACCCCGGCTGGCTGGCGGTGTACGGCAAGGCCACGCAGGAGGACAACGAGAACCTTCCCGCCGTCGAGTCAGGGGAGAAGGTGAAAACGCTCGACATCCGGTCGGTGGCCAACCAGACCAAACCGCCGGCGCGCTATACGGAGGCGACCCTTCTCTCTGCGATGGAGGGCGCCGGTAAGCTGGTCGAGGACGACGAGTTGCGCGAGGCGATGGGACAAAAGGGGCTCGGCACGCCGGCCACCCGCGCGGCCGTGATCGAGGGATTGATCCGGGAAGAATACATCCACCGCAACGCCAGGGAACTGGTGCCAACGCCCAAGGCGTTCTCGCTTCTGTTCGCGTTGAAGCATTTCGGCGTATCGGAAATCACCTCGCCGGAGTTGACGGGAGACTGGGAGTTCAAGCTCAAGCAGATGGAACTCGGCAAGCTCAGGCGCGACGAATTCATGGAGCATATCGAGTCGGTGACCAGGGACCTTGTCGCGCGCATCAAGGGCGGCGACATTCCCGATACGGCGTTTGCGACTGTCGATGCCCCTTGCCCGAAGTGCGGCGGCGTCGTCCAGGAGAATTACCGGAAGTTCCAGTGCCAGTCCTGCGATTTCAGCCTCTGGAAAGTCATCTCGGGCCGCGAATGGGCGCCCGAGGAAATCGCCGAGTTGATCACGAAGCGGACCATCGGCCCGCTGACCGGCTTTCGCAGCAAGATGGGACGCCCGTTTGCCGCAGTGCTGAAGCTCAACGACGAACAGGCCATCGAGTTCGACTTCGGCCAGGCCCGGCCCGGGGATGAGGGGGGGGAAGCACCCGACTTCAGCAACCAGGCTCCGCTCGGTGCCTGCCCGAAATGCGGCTCGCGGGTTTTCGATTCCGGCATGGCTTACGTCTGCGAAAAGGCCGTCGGTACTCCGCGTACCTGTGATTTCCGCTCCGGGAAGATCATCCTGCAGCAGCAGATCGAACGCGAACAGATGGAAAAGCTGCTCGCCACAGGCAAGACCGACCTGCTCACCCGCTTCATCTCAAAGAGGGGCCGGCCCTTCAAGGCCTTTCTGGTCAAGACTCCGGGCGGGAAGATCGGGTTCGAGTTCCAGGCCCGGGTCGCCAAGCCCGGTGCTGTGGCCAAGAAACCCGCGGTAAACGACCCGTCAGAAGCGGCCCCTGCGGCCCCGCTCAAGAAGGCCGCCGCGAATGCCAAGCCGGCAAAATCGACCACCAAGGCGAAGGTCCCGGCCAAGGCCAAGGCGAAGAAGACCGCGCCGAAAAGGCGCGCGGCCTGAGGAAATCAAAGGGGCCGGATTTACGGCCCCGATTAGACGTCCAGGTTGCGAACGCCGAGCGCGTTGGACTCGATGAACGCGCGCCTAGGTTCTACCTCATCGCCCATCAACGTCGTGAAGATCTCGTTCGCCGCGATCACATCCTCGATCTGCACTTTCAGCAGCCGGCGCTTGCCGGGATCCATGGTGGTTTCCCACAATTGGCCGGGGTTCATTTCGCCCAGGCCCTTGTAGCGTTGCATGCTCATCGATTTCTGCACTTCGCCGAACATCCACTTCATCGCTTCCGGAAAGTCCTTTACGCTGTGCTTCTTGTCGGCGCGTTGTATCGTTGCGCCGACACCGACGAGATCGCGCAGCATCTCTGCCGTCCTGCAAATCTGCGCGTAGTCGCCGGACACGACGAACTCGTGGTCGATTTTCGTGAAGCGCAGGTTGCCGTGCAGCGTGCGCTGGATGCGAATCTGGTAGCGCTCGGTCTTCGCGTCCAGGTGGGCCGAAATTCGGATGCCATTGCCCGGGATGGCGGCCGCTAGGGCCCGCGCCGAGGCTTCCGCCGACTCGCGGCTCGACAAGTCGACTTGCGCACCGCGCAGCATCGCCTGCAGCACGTCACGGTCAATCCAGCGCGACACCCGGTCGATCACCGCCTCGGCCAGCAGATACGACTTGGCCAGAAGGCCCAGCGCCTCCCCTCGGATCGGCTCGCCTTCCGCCGAGACGTTCAATGAGGCGTCCACGAGCGCCTGGCGCAGCATGAACTCGTTGAGCTCGTGCTCGTCCTTGAGATATCGCTCCTCCTTGCCCTGCTTCGCCTTGTAAAGCGGTGGCTGGGCGATATAGATATGCCCACGTTCCACCAGTTCGGGCATCTGCCGGAAGAAGAACGTGAGCAGCAGAGTCCGGATGTGCGATCCGTCCACATCCGCGTCAGTCATCAGGATGATGCGGTGGTAACGCAGCTTCGCGATGTCGTAGTCTTCCTTGATGCCGGTGCCGAGCGCAGTGATCAGCGTGGCGATCTCCTGCGACGAGATCAGCTTGTCAAAGCGGGCCTTTTCGACGTTGAGGATCTTGCCCTTGAGCGGCAGGATCGCCTGGAACTTGCGGTCGCGGCCCTGCTTGGCCGACCCGCCGGCCGAATCGCCCTCGACGAGGTACAGCTCGCACAGTGCGGGGTCCTTCTCCTGGCAGTCGGCCAGCTTGCCGGGCAGTCCCATGCCGTCGAGCACGCCTTTTCGGCGAGTCATTTCGCGGGCTTTGCGCGCCGCTTCGCGAGCACGCGCCGCCTCGATGATCTTGGCGGTAATTACCCGGGCGTCCGCCGGTCGCTCCTCCAAGTATTCCCGGAGCTTGTCCGCGACGATCTCCTCGACCGCGGGCCGGACCTCGGAAGAGACGAGCTTTTCCTTGGTCTGCGAAGAGAATTTCGGCTCGGGTACCTTCACCGAAAGCACGCACGACAGGCCCTCGCGCATGTCGTCGCCCATGGTTTCAACCTTGGCTTTCTTGGCGAGTTCGAGTTCTTCTATGTACTTGTTGAGTACGCGCGTCATGGCCGCGCGCAGGCCGGTCAGGTGCGTGCCGCCGTCTTTCTGCGGGATATTGTTGGTGAAGAGCAGCGTGGATTCCTGGTAGGAGTCGTTCCACTGCATGGCTACCTCGACGCTGATGCCGTCCTTTTCGCCGGTCGCATAAAAGACGTTGGGGTGCAAGACCGTCTTTGCGCGGTTGATGTATTCGACGAATCCCTTGACCCCGCCCGAGAATGCGAAGTTCTCCTCCTTGCCATTGCGCTGGTCGACCAGGAGGATGCGCACCCCGTTATTGAGGAACGACAACTCGCGAAGGCGCCTGGCAAAGATGTCGTAGTGGTAGTCGATGTTGCCGAAGATCGCCTTGCTGGCGAGAAAGTGCACCTCGGTCCCGCGTCGTTCCGTTGTCCCGGTCAAGGCAAGCGGCGCGACAGCCACGCCGTCGCGAAACTCCATCTGGTGGATGTTCCCGTCCCGCCATACCGTCAGTCGCAGCCATTCGGAGAGCGCGTTGACCACCGACACGCCGACCCCGTGCAGCCCGCCCGAGACCTTGTAGGTGTTGTTGTCGAACTTGCCACCGGCATGCAGTTCGGTCATCACGATTTCGGCCGCCGAGCGCTTGAACTCGTCGTCGTCCTTGATCCCGGTCGGGATGCCGCGGCCGTTGTCGATCACGGAAACAGAATTGTCGGTATGGATGGTGACCACGATCTCGTCGCACCACCCGGCCAGCGCCTCGTCGACGGCGTTGTCCACGACTTCGAACATCATGTGATGCAGGCCGGTCCCGTCGGAGGTGTCGCCGATGTACATGCCCGGGCGCTTGCGCACCGCGTCCAGGCCCTTCAGTATCTTGATGCTGTCAGAACCATAGTCGCTTGGTTCGGATCGGTGCTGGATCGTTGCTTCTTCTGCCACTCTGGTCCTTCCTTTCTCAGATTCTCATCGGCATGACGACATACTTGAAATCCCTTTCGGCCGGGAAATGCACCAGCGCGCTCGAGGCGGCATCGCCGAAGCTCACCTCGATCTCGCCGCCCGCGACGTTGTTGAGCACGTCGAGCAGGTAGGTGACATTGAACCCGATGTCAAGCGCTGCCCCGGTGTATTTGACCTCGAGTTCCTCGTTCGCCTCTTCCTGCTCGGCGTTGGACGAGACGATCTTGAGGATTCCGTCGGCGAGCACCCAGCGAACGCCGCGGAACTTCTCGTTCGAAAGGATGGCCGCCCGCGAAAGCGCCTGGCGAAGAAGCTCGCGGTCGATCACCGCGGTGTTCTTGTGATCCTTGGGGATCACGCGTGTGTAGTCGGGAAACTTGCCGTCGACCAGCTTTGAGACGAGCTCGATGTTGCCGAAGGAAAATGCTGCCTGCGTCGCGCTGATCTCGATGTTTACCGGGTCTTCTGTGTCCTGCATCAGCTTCGAGAGCTCGAGGACGGTCTTCCTCGGCACGATCACTTCCTGGCGCGGGAGGTCCGATTCCAGCTGCATCGAGCAGTAGGCGAGCCGGTGCCCGTCGGTCGCTACCAGCTTGAGCTGCCTGTCCTCGACAACGAGCAGGAGGCCGTTGAGGTAGTAGCGGATGTCCTGTTGCGCCATCGCGTACTGGACCAGGGCCAGCAGCTTCCTGAGCGCCTTTTGCGGCAATGAGAACCTGGAAACGTCGCCTGCCGGTCGCGCCAGGCGAGGGAAGTCCTCTGCGGGCAGGGTCTGGAGCGTGAACCGGCTACGACCGGATTTCACCTGCAATCGCTTGTCCTGGGTCGTCAGCGTAACCTCACCGTCGGGCAAGGCCCGCAGAATGTCGACAAGCTTGCGCGCTCCCACCGTTATGCCCTTTGCGTCACCGCCCTGCTCCAGCGTCGAGCGCGCGACGATCTGGATCTCGATGTCGGTGGCGAGGAAAACGAGCGCATCACCTGACTTTTCAATCAGAACGTTCGACAAGATCGGCAAGGTATGGCGACGTTCGATGATGCCGCTGACCGCGGAGAGCGGGGCGAGGAGTTCGTCGCGTTTCGCTTTTACCAGAATCATCTTATTTATCCTTGGTAATAGTTAATAGAGGGCATAACTTCCGGGGATAAAAAGAAAAGCCCTCTTGATGCAGCGACTTGCGAACCGGCAGATGCGGTCGCCGGCCTGTGCATCGCTTGTGGATTGTTTTGGGTAACTTTCCGGCGGACAAGCGAAGGTCGAGTTACCCACAATCCATGCGCAGGCGGTGCACAGCTTTCGCGGTTCGGAGTGTCCGCAGTCATTCCTTCCTTCCCCGCAGAATGCTTGTACCGTTCATCGCAGGGTCATCCCTTCAGGACCTGTTCAAGGACGAGGTAGTCGCGATTCATGACAGCGTCCTGTTTGCGCAGGCTCGCGATTGTCCGGCAGGCATGCAGTACCGTGGTGTGGTCCCGGTTGCCGAAGGCCTCGCCGATCTCGGGCAGGCTCATCTGGGTGAGATCCTTGGCCAGCGCCATTGCTACCTGCCGGGGCCGGGCGACGTTGCGGGTTCTCTTCTTCGAATGCATGTCCGAAATCTTCAGCTTGAAAAACTCGGCTACGGTCTTCTGGATGTTCTCTACCGTAATCTGCCGGTTGGCCACATTGAGGATGTCGCGCAGCGCGTCTTTTGCCAAATCGAGTGAAAGTTCGCGAGCATTGAAGCGGGAGTAAGCAAGTACTTTCTTGAGCGCCCCCTCAAGTTCCCGGACGTTCGAGCGAATATGCTTGGCGATGAAGAACGCAATATCTTCCGACAGGGCGACCGACTCGGCCTCAGCCTTCTTGAGGACGATCGCTACGCGCATTTCCAGCTCCGGAGGCTCGATCGCCACCGTAAGGCCCCAGCCGAAGCGGGAGATCAGCCTTTCTTCCATCCCCGAGATTTCCTTGGGATAGGTATCGCACGTGATAACGATCTGCTTGTGGGCTTCGACCAAGGCGTTGAACGCGTAGAAGAACTCCTCCTGCGTGCGCCCCTTGTTGGAAAAGAACTGGATGTCGTCGATCAACAGAAGATCGAGCGAATGGTAGTAGCGCTTGAATTCGTCGAACGATTTCTGCTGGTAAGCACGAACCACGTCGGTCACATATTGTTCGGCGTGGATATAGCGGATCTTGGCGTCGGGTCGCTGGTTGGCAACGAAATTGCCAATCGCCTGGACCAGGTGAGTCTTGCCCAGGCCTACGCCTCCATAGACAAAGAGAGGGTTGTAGGAGATGCCCGGGTTCTCCGAGACCTGGATGGCGGCGGCCCGGGCGAGCTGGTTGGCTTTACCCGTGACGAAACTATCGAAAGTGAATCCCGGATTGAGCCGTGCGCGTTCAAGAGACTGCGGTACTCTTGGAGCAATGGCTGGTGTCGGTGCCTGCACGGCGGGAGAGACCCTGACCGCGCCGTCGGCGCCTCTCGCAAGCACCAGTTTCAGTGAAAGCGTACCGAGGCCTTCTTCCTGGAACAGCTTTTCAATCCGACCCGAAAAGCGCTCGCGCACCAGCTCGAGCACGAACCGGTTGGGCGCCGCCAAGGTGAGGCTGCCGGGGTCGGATGCGGTCCGGTCTACCGCCAGAGGGCGGATCCAGGTGTTGAACTGTTGGGCCGGTAGCTCGCGTTCGAGGCGGCGCAAACAGGCATCCCAGAGATTGTGCATCAATGTGCTTTTTCGGCGTGTCTGCGGTGCATTTCGGAGCGGTCTTCAGCCACCGCAAACCGGCCACCTTAAGTGAGGTGGATTCTACCCTTTCCGGGATGAGTTATCCACAGGCCCGGAACAAAAATCCCGGAAAGTTGACAAGGGGTTAGCTACAGCGTGTAATACGCGCCTTTTTGCGCCCGAGGCAGTCATGAAGCGAACCTA
This sequence comes from uncultured Bordetella sp., assembly GCA_964599095.1. GTDB lineage: Bacteria > Pseudomonadota > Gammaproteobacteria > Burkholderiales > SG8-39 > SZAS-79. The sequence goes on along the minus strand of CAZREB010000006.1, from coordinate 220,706 downwards.
TCAACCCTCAAAAACGCGCCGTACGCGAACCCATGGTTTTCGTGCGCGCATGAAGACGCCCGGTGGCCGTGCCGTGATCAACGCCCGCCGTGCGCGCGGTCGCGCGCGCCTGGCCGCCTGACGCCGGGAACAGCCTTCTCCGAGTGCCGGGAGCCGGCGCAACGCGCAGGGCAGGGTTCGGCAGGGACAAACGCATTTGCACGAGCGCGGAGTTCGAGGCGCTGATGCGTGGCGGCAGCCGCCGAAGCATGAATGGGTTCACCTTCTTTTTTGCCGCGCGTCCGGAGGGTCCGTCCAGGCTGGGTATCCTGATCTCGCGCAAGCACGCCGCCCTGGCCACGGACCGCAACCGCATCAAGCGATGCATCCGTGAGGCTTTTCGCCAGGCCCAGGAGGCTTTGGGTCCGATTGATGTCCTCGTCCGGCCTCCATACAGCCTGAGCGCCTCGGCATTGGATGTCGGTCGACTGCGCGCGAGCCTCGAAACGCTGGCGAAATGAAGGCTTCTTCTTGAAAACCATCCTGCGCACACTGATCCGCGGATACCGCTATTTCCTGAGCCCAATGCTCGGGCCGCGCTGCCGTTTCTACCCGACCTGTTCCGAATACGCCGACGAGGCGATCCGCTGCCATGGGGCACTTCGCGGCTCGATGCTCGCCGCGAAACGTATCGCCTGCTGTCATCCGTGGCATGCAGGCGGCTACGACCCGGTACCCGGTCGCCACGAACCTTGAAAGCCATGGATACCCAAAGACTGATCCTGTTCTTCGTCTTCAGCTTCTCGCTGCTCTTGATCTGGACCGAGTGGGAAAAGGAGCAGAGGCCCAAGCCCGCACCGGTTGCAGCAAGCGCGCAGCAACCAGGCGTCGTCAAGTCGGTGCCGGGTGGGGTTGTCCCGACGCCGGCGACAGTGGCGCCGCCTGCCGCCACGGTCGCGGTCGCGCCGACACCGGCCGCTGTCAAAGGCGAAATCGTGCAGGTTCGAACCGACCTCCTGATCGTGGATGTCGATACGCTCGGCGGCAGCATCGTGAGGCTCGAGCTCCTGAAGCACAAGGAAACCGATGACCAGACCAAGAACCTGGTCCTGCTCGGGCCGGAACACCAATACTTTGCCCAAAGCGGATTGACCGGCGACGGCGGGCCGAACCATCGCACGCTCTGGCGTGCGCTGCCCGGCGACCGGTCCCTGGCCGAAGGCAAGGACTCGTTCGAGTTGCGGCTTGCCGCCGATGGCAGGGATGGCCTTTCGGTCGAGAAGGTCTACAAGTTCAAGCGTGATAGTTACATCGTCGACGTTGCGCTGGAGATACGCAACGGCGGAAGTACGGCGGTGGCCCCGCATGCCTATTTCCAGCTCACCCACAACGGCAAGCAGCCGGCGGGTGGCAGTTCGCTGGCCCAGTCCTTTGGTGCCCAAAGCTTCAATGGATTTGCCGAATACACCACCGAACACAAGTTCCAGAAGATCCAGTACTCGGACATCGACAAGGGCAAGGTGGATCACGCAAAGCAAGCCACGGACGGCTGGCTCGCATTTGTCCAGCACTACTTCGTGTCCGCCTGGGTCCCGACGGCGGCCGGGCCGCGCGACTACGTAATCGAGAAGCGACCCGACGGCGTCTACAGCGCGAGGGTCGTGTTGCCCGTGGCGGCGATTGCTCCGGGCGCGACCGCGAAGGTCGTCGCGCCGCTTTACGCCGGACCGCAAGAGCAAACCCGGCTGAAGGAGGTCGCTCCCGGATTCGACCTCGTCGTCGACTATGGCTGGCTGACGATCATCGCGTGGCCGCTGTTCTGGCTGCTCGAGAAATACCACAGCCTGGCCGGCAACTGGGGGGTGGCGATTATCCTGCTGACCGTCTCGCTGAAGGTTGTCTTCTTTCCGCTTTCTGCCGCGAGCTACAAGTCGATGGCCAAGATGAAGCTGGTCACGCCGCGGCTTACGAAGATCCGGGAGATGTACGCCAACGACCGCGCCCGCCAGAACCAGGCGATGATGGAGTTGTACAAGACCGAGAAGATCAATCCGCTCGGCGGGTGCTTTCCCATCCTTGTCCAGATTCCGGTCTTCATCGCGCTCTATTGGGTGCTGCTTGCCGCGATCGAACTTCGGCACGCCCCGTTCATTCTCTGGATCCACGATCTTTCCGCACTCGACCCGTACTACGTGCTGCCGATCCTGATGACCATCACGATGGTGGTGCAGACCAAGCTGAATCCGGTGCCGCCCGACCCGGTGCAGGCCAAGGTCATGATGTTCATGCCGTTCGTGTTCAGCATCTTCTTCTTCTTCTTTCCCGCGGGCCTGGTGCTCTATTGGCTCGTCAACAACATCCTTTCGATAGCACAGCAATGGCAGATCCAGCGCATGTTCGAGCGCGACAAACCTGCCCATGGAAAGCGCTGAACCTGCCCGCGACACGATTGCCGCGATCGCCACGCCGGCCGGCCGAGGCGGCATAGGGGTCGTGCGGATATCCGGGCCGGGCGTTGCGGCCGTCGCCCGCGCGCTGCTCGGCGCGTTGCCGGCAGCGCGCCATGCCACGCTGGTGGCGATGCGCGATTCGCACGGTGCCCCGATCGAGTCGGGCATCGCGATCTATTTTCCGGGTCCGGCGTCGTACACCGGCGAAGACGTTCTCGAACTCCAGGGTCACGGCAGCCCTGCAGCCTTGGGGGCTGTCCTTTCGGCTTGCGTGGATGCCGGCGCTCGCCTGGCCGAGCCCGGCGAATTCACACGCAGGGCATTCCTCAACGGCAAACTCGACCTTGCCCAGGCCGAGGCGGTTGCCGATCTGATCGAAGCGGCGACTGCCGAAGCGGCGAGAGGCGCGCTTCGCTCGTTGCGCGGAGAGTTCTCAGTTGCCATCGACGGACTCGTCCGGCAATTGATCGACCTGCGGGTGCTGATCGAGGCGATGCTCGATTTTCCGGAGGAAGAGGTCGATGACCTGCACCGCGAAGACATGCGGCAACGGCTGGCGGAGATCAGGCAGGCACTGGAGGGTATTTTCAGGAGCAGCAGGCAGGGCAGCCTCCTGCGCTCCGGGATCAACGTGGTGCTTGCCGGTCGCCCCAATGTCGGGAAATCCAGCCTGCTGAATAGCCTGGCGGGTGAGGAGCGCGCGATCGTTACTGCAGTGCCCGGCACGACGCGGGATACAGTGCGCGACACGATCTCGATCGAAGGTGTGCCGCTCAACATCGTCGATACGGCGGGGCTCCGCGACGCCACCGACGAAGTCGAGCGCATCGGGATCGAGCGAACCTGGCAGGAACTGGGGCGCGCCGACCTCGTCGCGATGATGGTCGAAGCAACCAGCGGGCTGACGCCGGAAGATCAGGCAATCCTTGATCGTTTTTCGGAGGGCACGAAGCGAATTCTGGTCTGGAACAAGATCGACCTGGCCGGCCTCGCGCCGGGTACTCGTTCCGGTCACCCGGACGAAGTCTTCATTTCGGCAAAGACGGGAGCGGGCCTCGACTCGTTGCGAGCCGCGCTCCTCGAAGCAGCCGGGTGGGAGGAATCCGGTGAATCACCTTTTGTGGCGCGCGAGCGGCACTTGCGTGCGCTGGCGCAAGCGAGCGAGCTTCTGAAAATGGCCGCGGTCCGGGACGCTCAGTGGGAGTTCCTAGCCGAAGAGTTGAGACTCGCGCAGCAGGCGCTTTCCAGCATCACCGGTGAGGTCAGCGCCGACGACCTGCTCGGGGAGATCTTCGCAAGGTTCTGCATCGGCAAGTAATTGAAGGCAGCGCGCGACACGATGTTGAACCCGCTGCTCAGCCTGGCGCTTTGCGTGGCGGCCGGTGTGCTGTTCTCCTGGCTGAAGACCCCGCTGCCCTGGATGATCGGTCCGCTTCTGACCATGGCGGCCCTCAATTTTCGCGGCGCGCGCCTGCGAGCCCCGCTCGGGGCCCGCCCCGTCGGGCAGGTCATCATCGGCACGACGCTCGGCCTGTACTTCACGCCCGCCGTGGCGCAGCAGGTGCTGTCGTATTGGCACCTGCTGCTGCTCGCCGCGCTGCTCGCCGTCGTAATCGCATGTGCTTGTGCTTGGTTTCTCAGCAGCGTGACCGACACCGACGGAACGACCGCCTTCTTTGCCAGTGTACCGGGCGGCGCGGCAGAAATGGCCGTGCTTGCCGAAAGGTACGATGCGCGCGTCGACCGTGTGGCGATCGCCCAGTCGATGCGGATCCTGTCGGTGGTGATTCTGGTGCCTTTCGTTCTGACTTATTCGGGCGTGCATGGCACCGACAACTACAGCCCGGCGACTTCGACCCTCGACTGGGCGGGGTTGGCAATCCTCCTCTCGATCGCGTCCGCAGGAGCCGGAGTGCTGGCCATTGCGCGCGCACCGAATGCGTTCATGCTGGGTGCGCTATTCAGTGTCATTGCGCTCACCGTAAGCGAGGTCAGGTTGTCGGCCATGCCGGCGATATTGTCCAACTTCGGCCAGTTGTTGATCGGATGCGCGCTCGGCGGCCGCTTCGAGCGCAGTTTTCTCGACCGGATCCCGCAGTTCGTTGCGGCCACGGCCGCAAGCATCATCGTTGCGCTTGGTCTGGCCGCGGCGCTTGGTGCTTTGTTGGCGTGGGCATATGGGCTGCCCAAGCCGAGCGTCATGCTGGCCACGGCCCCCGGCGGAATTGCCGAGATGTGCATCACCGCCAAGGTGCTCCAACTGGGCGTGCCCCTGGTCACCGCTGCCCACGTAACCCGCGTAATCGTACTAGTGACCGGAACCGGGCCGATGTTCAGGTTGGCCCGTGCGGTCATGCAGGGCTACAGAAGGCTTTAACGAACAATGACTTGCAAGCATCGGCAAAGCAATGCTGCGCAGCATTGGATGCGCGCCGGACGGAGGCTCGGCTAGCCCCGGGATTACCCTCGCTGCTACAATTAAACGGATCAGAGATCAAAAACTATATCGGCCCGGCCAGCCCAGGGCCGTTTTCATTTTGGAGCGCACCTGATGGATCAGCAGATCACCGACCTTTCGAAAGCACCGCCCTACGTGCGTCACCGCCGCCTGCGCGAATGGGTGGCCGAGGTCGCCCGGCTCACGAAGCCCGAGCGTGTGGTGTGGTGCGACGGTTCGGAAGAGGAAAACGAGCGCCTGTGCGCCGAGCTTGTCAGCGCCGGCACTTTCCTCAAGCTGAGCGAAAAGCTGCGCCCGAACAGCTATCTTGCTCGCTCGCACCCGACGGACGTCGCGCGCATGGAAGACCGTACGTTCATTTGCAGTGCGAAGAAGGATGACGCCGGACCTACCAACAACTGGGTGGACCCGACGGAAATGCGGGCCACGCTCAACCGCCTGTTTGACGGCTGCATGCGCGGCCGCACGATGTACGTCATGCCCTTTTCGATGGGCCCGATCGGATCGCACATCGCGCAGGTCGGCGTGGAGATTTCCGACTCCGCCTACGTGGTCGTGAACATGCGCATGATGACGCGCATGGGACGCGCGGTAATGGACCATCTCGGCGAAGACGGCACGTTTGTTCCCTGTGTGCATTCGGTAGGCGCGCCGCTGGCTCCCGGGCAGAAAGACGTGCCTTGGCCATGCAACGATGACGAGAAGTGGATCGTGCAGTTTCCCGAGACGCGCGAGATCTGGTCGTTCGGATCCGGCTACGGCGGCAATGCGTTGCTGGGCAAGAAGTGCCTGGCGTTGCGCATAGCCTCGATCATGGCGCGCGACGAGGGCTGGCTTGCCGAGCACATGCTGATCCTTGGCGTCGAGTCGCCCAGCGGCGAAAAGCACTATGTCTCCGCGGCGTTCCCTTCGGCGTGCGGCAAGACCAACTTCGCGATGCTGATCCCGCCCAAGAGCCACGCCGGATGGAAGGTCACCACGGTCGGTGAGGATATCGCCTGGATCAAGCCGGGCAAGGACGGCCGCTTCTACGCCATCAACCCGGAAGCCGGATTCTTTGGCGTTGCGCCTGGGACTTCGGACGAGACGAACCCGAACGCGATGAAGACGCTGCGCTCCAACGTCATCTTCACCAACGTAGCGCTCACGCCGGACGGCGACGTGTGGTGGGAGGGCATGACCGAAACCCCGCCGCCCAGGCTGATCGACTGGCAGGGCAACGAATGGACGCCGTCGTGTGGCCGCTTGGCCGCTCACGCCAATTCGAGGTTCACGGTGCCTGCGTCGCAGTGCCCCTCCATGGACCCGAAATGGGAAGACCCGGCCGGCGTGCCGATTTCGGCATTCCTTTTCGGCGGCCGGCGTTCTTCGACGGTGCCCCTGGTTGTCGAAGCCCCGAGCTGGGAAGACGGCGTCTACATGGCCGCGACGCTGGGTTCCGAGACGACCGCGGCAATTACCGGCAAGGTGGGCGTGGTTCGGCGCGACCCGATGGCGATGATCGCGTTCTGCGGGTACAACATGGGGGACTATTTCGCCCACTGGCTCAAAGTGGGAAAGACCGTGAGCCGGGCGCCGAAGATCTTCCGGGTGAACTGGTTCCGGCGCGACGCGGCCGGCAAGTTCATCTGGCCCGGGTTCGGCGAGAACATGCGCGTGCTGCAATGGATCGTCGGGCGGTGCGAAGGCAGTGCCAAGGGCAGCGCCACTCCGCTGGGCATCATGCCGCGGTACGAGGATATTTCATGGAAAGGTCTCGAGCGATTTACGCCGGACCAGTATGCGAAGCTGAGCGAGGTGGAGCACGACGCGTGGGCCGAGGAACTGCATTCGCACGATGAATTGCTGGGCAAACTCGGCAGCCATCTTCCCCGCGAACTCGAGGCTCGCCGCACACTGTTGCACGAGAAGCTCGCTGCCTGACGAGACCCGAAGGGCCGCATGAGTCACGTCTTCCATCGCAACCCGAAGAACGACTATCCTGTTGCGGTGCGAGGCGACGGGGCTTATCTGGTCGACGTCGACGGGAAGCGCTACCTCGATGCGTCGGGTGGCGCTGCGGTCTCATGCCTCGGGCACACGGACCGCGCGGTCGTCGAGGCGATCAAGGCTCAGCTCGACCGGCTGCCGTTTGCCCACACTTCATTCTTCACAAACGAGCCGATGGAGGCTTTGGCTGACGAATTGATCCGTCGCGCGCCAAAGTCTTTCGACAGGGTGTACTTCGTCTCCGGCGGATCGGAGGCCGTGGAGGCCGCGCTCAAGCTGGCACGCCAGTATTTCGTCGAGAAAGGCGAACCGCAGCGGGAGCGGATCATCGCCCGGCGGGGCAGTTATCACGGCAATACCCTTGGGGCTCTGGCCGTCGGTGGCAACGCGTGGCGGCGCAAGCAATTCGAGCCGCTCCTGATTGACGTTTCCCACGTTTCGCCGTGCTTTGCCTATCGCGGCCGGTCGGCGGGGGAATCGGATGACGCATACGGCGTCCGGCTGGCGAAGGAACTCGAAGCCGAGATCGTCCGCATTGGCGGCGACAAGGTGATCGCATTCGTGGCAGAGACGGTGGTCGGGGCCACGCTCGGCGCCGCAACGCCGGTTCCGGGCTATTTCCGGCGGGTGCGCGAGGTGTGCGACAAGTATGGCGTGTTGCTGATCCTCGACGAGGTGATGTGTGGCATGGGGCGCTGCGGTTCGCTGTTCACGTTCGAGGAGGAGAACGTGGTTCCCGATCTGGTCTGCATCGCCAAAGGCCTTGGCGCCGGCTACCAGCCGATCGGTGCGGTGATTGCTTCGCGAAGGGTGTACGAGACTATTGTCGGCGGCAGCGGCTTTTTTCAGCATGGGCACACTTACCTGGGGCACGCCGCGGCCTGTGCCGGGGCGCTCGCGGTGCAAAAGCGTCTTCATGACGACGGCTTGCTCGCGCGCGTGAATCCGATGGGCGAGTTGCTCGAAAGCAAGCTTCACGCGGCGTTTGGCGGTCATCCCAACGTCGGCGAGATTCGCGGCCGTGGGCTGTTCCGGGCAATCGAGCTGGTGGAGGACCGCGTGCTCAAGCGGCCCTTCGATGCGGGCCGCAAGGTCAACGCGCGCCTCAAGAAGGCAGCGCTCGATGCGGGCCTGATGTGCTACCCGATGGGCGGCACAATCGACGGGGTTCAGGGGGACCACGTGCTATTCGCTCCGCCTTTCATCGTCGAGGAAGAGCAGCTCGACGAGCTAGTCGAGAAATTTTCGGAGGCCTTGGCTAACACTCTGGGCGCGCCGGCTGCGCTTGCCGCCTAGGGCACGGTTCTATAAGCTTCCCAGTCGCATTCTTCGGGGAGTGGTCCATGAAAAGAGTCTTCATTTCCGCGGCGTTCCTTGCCGTGGCAATAGGCACACCGGCAGTTCAGGCGCAGCAGAAGTACGTCACCATCGGCACCGGGGGCGTAACGGGGGTCTACTATGCTGCCGGAGGTGCGATCTGCCGCCTGGTCAACAAGGACCGCAAGGTGCACAACATCCGCTGCTCGGTTGAATCGACCGGGGGCTCGGTGTTCAACGTCAACACCATCAAGGCCGGCGAACTCGACCTTGGCGCCGCGCAGTCGGACGTCCTGTACAACGCGGTCAAGGGGATCGCACAGTTCAAGGACGGCGCGCATACGGAGCTTCGTTCGGTGTTTTCGCTCCACCCCGAGCCGTTCACGGTGCTTGCGCGCAAGGAAGCCAATATCAAGTCTTTCGCCGACTTCAAGGGGAAGAAGTTCAACGTGGGCAACCCGGGTTCCGGCACGCGAGCGTCGATGGAGGAGTTGCTCGTCGCCATGGGCTGGAAACTCGCCGACTTCTCGCTGGCCTCCGAGCTGAAGGCCGACGAGCACGGCGCGGCCCTTTGCGACGGAAAGATCGACGGGTTCTTCTACGGGGTCGGCCATCCTTCGGCCAATATTCAGGATCCGACGACGTCGTGCGGTGCAAAGCTGGTCTCGCTGACCGGACCCGCGGTCGACAAGCTGGTCAAGGAAAAGCCATATTACGCGTATGCCACGATTCCGGGAGGGCTGTATCCGGGCAATCCCGCCGACACCAAGACATACGGCGTATTGGCGACGATGGTATCGTCAAGCAAGGTGCCCGCCGACACAGTCTATGCGGTGGTCAAGGGCGTCTTCGACAATTTCGACGAGTTCAAGAAGCTTCACCCGGCACTCGCAGTCCTGTCGCCCCAGAACATGATCAAGGACGGTTTGTCCGCGCCATTGCACGAGGGCGCGATCAGGTACTACAGGGAAAAGGGCTGGATCAAGTAAGCCGGGTGGCGGGACGTTAGTCGGGGCGGAATGAAAGTTCCGCCCTTTTTGTTTTCCGGGAAATTCCTATGAGCGAGCCAATCCGGCCTGCGCCGAGCGCCCTCGAGCAACTCGTCAAGGAAGCCGATCTGGGCGGTCGTGAGCCGGCGGGCGCCGTGGGCGTATTTCTCGCGCTCGTTGCGGCCGCGTGGTCGGTGTTCCAGGTCTGGTACGCGTCGCCCCTGCCGTTTGTGGTCGGTTTCGGCATTTTCAACGATACCGAAGCGCGTGCGGTCCACCTGGCCTTCTCGATGTTTCTGGCGTTTGCCGCCTTTCCGGCATTCCAGCGCTCTTCGCGCAAGGTCGTGCCAATGTCCGACTGGGTGCTCGCGGTGGTAGGCGCATTTTGCGCCGCCTACCTTTACCTTTACTACAACGAGCTCGCGGGGCGGCCGGGAAAGCCGACGGCAATGGACATGACGGTCGGGCTGATCGGCATAGCGATCATGCTCGAGGCGACGCGTCGCGCCATGGGCATGGGAATGCTGATCACCACGGGCGTTTTCCTGGTCTACATCTTTGCCGGGCCGCTGATGCCCGAGGTCATCCAGCACAAGGGCGCGACGGTGCAGCGTTTCGTCTCCCATATGTGGCTGACGACCGAAGGCGTTTACGGCGTTGCCCTCGGCGTGTCGGTGCAGTTCATCTTCCTGTTCGTGTTGTTCGGGACGCTTCTCGATATCGCCGGCGCCGGCAACTACATGATGCAGGTATCGATCGCGCTGTTGGGACACCTGCGCGGCGGGCCGGCAAAGGTGGCCGTCGTATCTTCTGCGCTCAATGGGGTGGTTTCCGGTTCCTCGGTGTCGAATGTCGTCTCTGGAGGAATCTTTACGATTCCTTTGATGAAGCGCACCGGGTATTCAGGCGTTAAGGCGGGCGCGATCGAGGCTGCGTCTTCCATCAATGGGCAGCTCATGCCGCCGGTCATGGGCGCGGCGGCATTTCTCATGGTCGAGTATGTCGGGATTCCCTACCCTGAGATCTGCAAGCATGCGGCGCTGCCGGCCATCATTTCGTACATTGCGCTGTTTTACATCGTCCACCTCGAGGCGTTGAAATACGGCCTGAAGGTGATTCCGCGCGGATACGTCCGCTCGATGGGACAACGGGCGCTCGGCTGGGCGCTTGGTGTGAGCGGGACGATGGCCGCGTGCGCAATCACCTATTACGGCATCACCTTCGTGCAGTGGACATTCGGCGACCGCGCGCCATGGGCCCTGGCCGTGCTGACGATTACAGCCTACATCGGCCTCCTTGCCTATTCCGCCCGCTATCCGGACGTCCCTCAGGACGATCCCTTGGCTCCCGTTCTGCACCTGCCCGAGCCTTGGCCAACGGTCCGCGCAGGCCTGCATTTCTTCATTCCGATCATCGTGCTGCTCTGGTGCCTGATGGTCGAAGAGCTTTCGCCGGGAACGTCCGCATTCTGGGCCACCGCGACAACCATGGTCCTGGTGGTTGTCCAGCCGGCGATGCTGGCGCTCTGCCGGCGTACCGGAAGAGCCGGGGAGGGCTTGCGCAAGGGGTTTGATGACCTGTGGAAAGGCCTGGTGCTCGGCGCCCGAAGCATGATCGGGATTGGCGTTGCCTGTGCAAGTGCCGGCCTGATCGTCGGGGTGATTACTTTGACCGGCATGGGCTTGATGATGACGGACTTCGTCGAGCAGATCTCGGCTGGCAACGTGCTCATCATGCTGGTGCTGACGGCGATAATCTGCCTCCTGATCGGGGCTGGCGTGCCGACCACTGCGAACTACATCCTAGTAGCAACGCTGATGGCACCCGTCATCGTCGAGCTCGGTGCACGTGGCGACTTGGTGATCCCGCTGATCGCGGTGCACCTGTTCGTGTTCTATTTCGGCATCATGGCGGATGTGACTCCGCCTGTCGGGCTGGCGTCGTATGCTGCGGCAGCGATCTCCGGCGACGACCCGAACGCGACCGGATGGCAGGCCACCTGGTACAGCTTCCGCACTGCGATCCTGCCGTTCGTCTTCATTTTCAATCCGCAGATCCTGCTGATCGGGGTTGGGTCGTGGTGGGAGATCGTCATGGTGGCGCTTAGCGCCACCGTGGCGTCGCTGCTGTTTGCCGCCGCGACCATGGGCTGGTTCAGGGCACGTTGCAGCTGGCTCGAGATCGGGCTGCTCCTCGCGGCGACGTTCCTGTTCTTCCGGCCAGACTGGGTGATTGACCGGTTTTACGCCAAATATGATTCCCTTCCTGCGAAGGAGATCTACAACGAAGCCGGGAAGCTGGCGGCCGATGAATGGCTTGCGGTGACAATCGCTGGCGAGTCGATCGAAGGCAAGGCGATCCGGAAGACCGTCGCCCTGCCGTTGGGCGAGGGCGCCAATGGTCGAGAGCGCCTTCGCGCGGGTGGTGTGACCCTTGCTGCGCTCGGCAATGACCTCGAGGTCTCGAGCGTAAAGTTCGGCAGCCGCGCGAAGAAGCTCGGGGTGGAGCAGGGATTCAAGATCGTCGAGGCGAAGGTGATCAATCCCGCCCGCCCGTCACCGTTTTGGGTGTTTATGCCGGCGACCCTGCTGGTGGCGCTGATCTGGTTCCTGCAACGACCGCGGGCCCGTCCCACGGCGGTGGCGACCATGTAGTGAACGGATTTCAACCCAAATCGATTCGACGAGACGAGGAACGATTGGCTGCCGTACCGACGAAACGCGAATACTTGACCGGTGCCCGGGGGCCGCTTGGCGGCCTGCGAGTGTTGGACCTTTCGAGACTTGTGGCCGGCAACACACTGACGCAGCTGCTTGGCGACTTCGGGGCCGAAGTCGTCAAGGTGGAGCCGCCGGCCGGCGATACGCTGCGCGACTGGAAGACGCAAGGCATTGCGACGAACTGGAAGATCTACGCGCGGAACAAGAAGAGCCTGTGCCTGGAGCTCAGGAACCCGGTGGCAAAGCAACTCCTGCTCGACCTTGTGCCGACGGCCGCGATCTTCGTCGAGAGTTTCCGTCCGGGCACGCTCGAGAAGATGGGACTTTCTCCCGAACGTTTGCTTGCGGCCAACCCGAAGCTGGTGATCGTTCGCATCTCGGGATGGGGCCAGAGCGGTCCTTACAAGAGCCGCCCTGGATTCGGCACGCTGATTGAGGGCATGTCGGGGTTTGCATCGATGAACGGGTTTGAAGATCGCGAGCCCGTGCTGCCGCCTATGTACCTCGCCGACAGCGTTGCGGGACTTTACGGCGCAGCGGCAGTGGTGATCGCTTTGCGCGAAGCCGAGTCGAAAGGCGGGGTCGGGCAAGTGGTCGATTTACCTCTGTTCGACCCTTTGTTTGCCGTGCTTGGCCCGCAGGCGGCCAACTTTCGCCTGACCGGCAAGGTGAAACCTCGCACCGGAAGTGGCTCGACGACCTCGGGTCCCCGCAATGCGTACCCGACAAGCGACGGACTTTGGGTCTGTCTTTCTGCATCTACTCAAAAGATGGCCGAGCGATTGTTCCGCTCTATCGGCCGCTCCGACCTGATTACTGATCCGCGATACAGCACAAATGCCGAGCGCGTCCGTCATCGCAAGGAACTCGACACCATCATCGGTGCGTTCGTCTCCGCCCGCACCCAGGCCGAAAACGTGCGCTTCTTCGAGGCTGCGGAGGTGACAATCGGGCCGATCTATGACGTCTCCCAAATCCTCCACGACCCGCATGTTCTCGAACGCGAAGTGATCGCCGACTATCCCGACGCGGAGATGGGCCTGTTGCCGATGCACCATGTCGTACCTCGCCTTTCGGGAACGCCCGGGTCGATACGCACTCCGGCGCCGTACCTCGGGGAACACAACCGCGAGTTGCTCGCGGAAGCCGGGGTCGACGCGGCGCGCTACGCCGAATTGGTTGCCGCCGGCGCGGTCCTTGAATTCCGCTTTGGCTCGACAAAGGAAGGGGGCGACAAGTGAAGCCTGGCTTGCCCGTGTGGCGTTCGCTTCTGTATGTGCCGGTGAACGTGGAGAAATTTGTGGCCAGGGCACATACGCGCGGCGCGGATTGCATTCAGCTCGACCTTGAAGACAGCATCCCGGTGTCCGAGAAGGAGACCGCCCGTGCTGGCGTTCCCGAGGCTGCGGCGCGGGTAAGGCGAGGGGGATCGGACGTAGTAGTCAGGATCAATCGCCCGCTGCAGATGGCGGTGCGCGACTTGGAGGCTTCAGTCGGACCGGATGTCGACGGGATCGCCGTGACGAAGACGCAAAGCGCCGACCATCTTCGGCTTCTGGACGAACTCGTCGGTGAACTGGAAGAAAAGCGGGGCCTGAAGCCGGGACACACGCGATTTATAGCGATGGTCGAGACGCCGGAAGCGTATTTCCGGATGGCCGACATCGCGCGCGCGGCGGATCGTCTGGTGGCGATGAACATCGGCGGCGAGGATTTTGCGCTGGAGAACGGCATGCTCCCGGCCGAGGAGACGCTGCTGATGCCCAAGCAGCAGATGATCTTTGCCGCCCGTTCGGGCGGGTTGATGCCGCTTGGTTTCATTGCCAGCGTGGCCGGGTTTGGCGACTGGCCGGCTTTCCGCGCCATGGTGCGTCGCTCCCGCCGGTTCGGGTTCATGGGAGCCGGGTGCATCCACCCGGGGCAGGTGCCGATCGTGAATGAGGAATACACGCCGTCGCCGGACGAGGTTGCCTACGCGCGGCGCGTAATTGAGGAATATGTCACGGTCGAGGCGGCCGGGCGCGCATCCTTTGCGCTGGACGGCAAGATGGTCGACATCCCGGTGGTTACCCGCGCCCGGCGCCTGCTGGAACGCTATGCCGCGATCGTGGCGCGCGAAGAAGCCGCCAGGGCCGTGGAGCAATGACCTGAAGGGCCCCTGGGCCGACGGTTCGGCCCGCCAACGTCCTGCGGGGCATCCTTTTCGACAGTGGCGAAATCCGCTAAAGTGGTAAATCATCGCGATTCCAAGTGAAGGGCGCGCGCTTCGCGCTTTTTTCACGAGTCCGAGGCATAATGAATTGACGATGCCCGCCTTGGCCACAAGAGGTATTTGGGAAACCACTAATGGCTGCTCCCCCCGCTGACATAAAGACACTCGGACGCTACGACATTCAGGCCGTCCTGGGCAAAGGTGCGATGGGTGTCGTCTACGCGGGTATGGACCCGCGATTGCATCGCAAGGTTGCAATCAAGACGATCCTGAAGAGTGCGCTCGACGAAGATACGGCGCGCGAGTACACGATGCGTTTCGACCGCGAGGCCCAGGCCGTCGCGCGGCTGAACCACCCGAACATCGTGCAGGTGTACGACTTCGGCGCCGAGGGCGACGTCGCGTACATCGTGATGGAGTTCATCCAGGGCAAGGAACTCAAGGACTTCTTCGACGCCAACGAGCGCTTCGACATCAAGGAAGCCGTCCACATCATGGGCGAGCTTTGCGAGGCGCTCCACTTCGCCCACGAAGCCGGGATCATCCACCGGGATATCAAGCCCGCGAACGTGATGATCGACAACAAGGGGCGGGTAAAGCTTGCCGACTTCGGGGTCGCGCGAATCACAGATGCAGACCGCTCCGCGTCCGAAAAGACGCAGGCTGGCGCCATCGTCGGTACACCCGCGTACATGTCGCCGGAACAGATCGAAGGTGGCGAGATCGATCGGCGCACCGACATTTTTTCGGCCGGGATCATTCTTTACCAGTTCCTGACCGGCGAAAAACCGTTCACCGGCACCAGCACCTGGACCATCGCAAAGAAGATCCTGCAGGACGAGCCGGTAATGCCTTCGCGGCTCAATACGAATATCTCGCCGCTGTTCGACAAGATCGTCGCCAAGGCGCTGGCGAAGAACATGAACCAGCGCTACCAGACGGCGCGCGAGCTCGGCGTAGATCTCAAGAACGCCCTCGAAGGCAAATCTGGTACCGACGAGAGCGAGAAGACCATCGTTGGTTCTCTCGCGTTCGACGCATCGCTGCCTCCGGCGGCCCTTGCCGGGGCACCCGCAGGTGCATCGGGCACGAATGTAGGCCAGACCGGCACGCAGGAGGTCGAGCTCGAATTCTGGCGCTCGATCAAGGACGGCAACGACGCCGACGACTTCGACCTCTACGTCAAGCAGTTCCCCGACGGCATTTACGCATCGCTGGCCAAGCGCAAGAGCGCCAAGCTGCGCGGGATCCAGGACGACACTGCGACCAAGGGGCTGGCGGCCGCAGAGCAGGAAAAGCGCGAACTCGAAGAGGCGGCGCGGCGCGAGGCGGAAGTCAAAGCCAAGCTGGCCGAGGAAAAGGCGAAGCTCGAGGCCGAGCTTGCCAAGCGCGAAGAGGAATACAAGAAGCGCTCTGCCGAGCTGGAGGCCAAGCAGGCCGAGGAAGCCAAGGCTCGGGCTGAGAAAGAGGCTGCCGAGAAGGCGGAATTCGAAGCGCGACTCGCCAAGCGCGAGGCCGACCTCCAGATCCAGCTCAAGAAGCAGGAGGAAGAGCAGGCGCGCATCCAGGAAGAACTCAAGAAGAAGGAAGCCGAGACCGCCCACCTTACCAAGGAGATTCGCAAGAAGAAGGGTTCGCCGCTTGTCCCGGTCGCCATCGGCTTGCTGGTGGCAGCAATCGGCGGGGGTGGCATCTACTACTACACGAAGAAGCCTGAGACTGAAGCGCTGATGGCTGCCTTGGAAGTGGCCAAGAAGTCCAACGAGCAACTTCAGGCCGCGTTGCAGGCCCAGCAAAGCGCACAAAAGGAACTCGAACTGGCCAGGCAGCGCGAAGCAGAAGCCAAGGCTTCAGGCGACCAGGCAAAGATCGCGCAGTTGGCTGAGGAAACCAAGCGTCGCGAGGCGGAATTGGCCAAGCAGGCCGAACTCGTGAAGCAGAAGGAAGCGGAAGCGAAGGCGGCAGTCGCGAAGGCCGAGGAAGCAGCGAAGAAGGCCAAGGAGAGCGAAGCCCAGAAGAAGGCGAACGCGGAAAAGGCCGCGCAGGAAAGAGCCGCTCAGGAAAAGCTGGCCCAGGAAAAGGCCGCGCAGGACAGGGCTGCACAGGAAAAGGCCGCCCAGGAGAAAGCGGCGCAGGAACGGCTGGCCCAGGAAAAAGCTGCACAGGAAAAAGCCGCGCAGGAAAAAGCTGCACAGGAAAAGGCCGCTCAGCAGCAGGCCAAGGCCGCCGCCGCACCGGCGAAGGCCCCGACGCAGGCTGCCAAGCCGGCAGTCGAAGCGCCGCAGCCAAAGATTTCGATGGCCATGGGAGCAGCGGAAAGGATGGCGCTGCGCGAGGAAGAGGCGGCACGGAAAGCCGCAGAAGCGCGTGCGGCCGCGTCACCGGAGGCAAAAGGGGGCGACCAGCTCGCCAGCGTTTCACCCTCGCTCACTACCCCAGGTGCGCCCAGTGCAGCGCCGGCCGCACCGACACTGTCTCTCTATGAGCAAGGCAAGCAGGCTGAAAGCTCCGGCAACATCAAGGCGGCTGTGCGGTTGTACGTGAGGGCAATCCGGGCCGGCCAGTACGAAGCGGCCAAGGCCCTCGGCGACATATTTGCCGACGGGAAGGGCGATGTACCCAAGGACTACGGCGAATCGCTCAAGTATTACTCCATGGCTGAAAAACACGGCATCAAGTTCGAGCGCAGTTCAGGCCGCGGTAAGTGACCGGGCTCGCCCCGAACGTGGGCGGAATCGCGAGCAATCCCCGCAAGTGATTGCATAGCGGCTCCGGGTCTCCCGGATTCCCCGGCCACTTGCATGTCGAGCGCTTGGGAAAGCTCCGTGTAAGCGTCTAGAGCCTCGGGAGGCACCGGCTCGTCGCACCAGGGGATTTCCAGCGTCTCCATTTCGCGGCCGAACTGGATTGACCGCGGAACGTTGTAGCGGTGGTTTACGTCGATTATGAGCAGAAGGCCGGTACCGACTGCACTGCGGACTGCTTAGATCTTTGCAGATCCTTTTTCGCCGAACCCAACCCGACCTTCATCTTCGCTGCTGGAAAGCCCTGCGCCTTATCGCCAAGCCCTTCGCCGACGGCGGCTTAGGTCAGACAACTCATGTCGGTAAAATGCAGGCCGGTAGCGTAGGGGATGCGGCCAGTGCGGAACGCGCCATCGATCAGTTTCTGGGTCGGCTTGCCGCTTGCCCTTCCAATGATGTTCCGGAGCGCGGCGTCGATCCGGCGGTTGTCGGAGATCGTCATGCAGGCCAGACCGTAGTCGTTGACCTTGTTGTTAGGCGCTTCCCGGATCACTGCGACGTCGAACGAGTCGCGGCCGATCATTGAGAACTTGAGAAGCGCGGCGACGGCGCTCTCTGCCATGCTCGAAGGCCCGTAACGGTCGCCTCAGCCGGTGAACCATTCATTGGTGATGACTTCCACGCCCGGCGCACCCTCGGTCTCGTACCAGCACCCACGTCGCAAAGCAGTTGAAGGTGATGACGTCGGTGATCTTCATCGCACAACTCGGGTACCAGGGCAAATGGGAATCGGCGCGATCGTCGCGTCTGCGATTCGCCGCTAGACGAAATGGCAGTCGAATTTCACAGCTAGCATTTACTTACGTAAAAAGGCTATATCGACGGATCCCGTTGCACGGATCCGCAGTCCTTGGGCCGCTGCGCCATGTTCCACGTGGAACAGCGGCGTCGCTTCGACCGGCGCCTAGTTTCACGTGAAACATTCACGTATCATTGCGCCTCCCCGAAGGGTCCCGAATCATCCCGCTATGCGATTTCGCAGCGATTTCGACGTGATTGTTGTTGGCGGCGGTCACGCCGGCAGCGAGGCTGCGCTCGCGTCTGCCCGAGCCGGCGCCAAGACGCTGCTCCTGACGCACAGCATCGAAACGCTTGGCCAGATGTCCTGTAACCCCTCGATCGGCGGGATAGGCAAGGGTCATTTGGTCAGAGAAATCGACGCTCTCGGCGGGGCGATGGCAATCGCCACCGACGAGGCGGGCATTCAGTTCCGGACACTGAATTCGTCCAAGGGTCCGGCTGTGCGGGCGACACGCGCGCAAGCCGACCGGGTTCTCTACAGGGGCGCGATTCGCCGCCGATTGGAGAACCAACCGAACCTGTCCCTGTTCCAGCAGGCCGTCGACGATATTGTTCTTGAAGGCGGGGCGGTGGCCGGGGTGCTTACCCAAGGGGGCGTTGAATTCCGGTCCCGGGCGGTGGTTCTTACAACAGGCACTTTCCTTGGCGGACTGATACATGTCGGTTTGCAGACTTACCGCGGGGGCCGGGCCGGCGACGCTGCCGCCATGACGCTGGCGGCCCGGCTGCGGGAAATGAAATTGCCAGCAGGGCGCCTGAAGACCGGCACGCCCCCGCGGATCGATGGCCGGACGATCGATTTTGCACGCATGAAGGAACAACCCGGCGACACACCCGAACCGGTGTTCTCATTCGTTGGGGCGCGTGAAATGCATCCGACCCAGCTACCTTGCTGGATAACCCATACCAACGAGCGCACCCACGAGATCATTCGCGGCGGGCTCGATCGCTCGCCGATGTTCACCGGAGTGATCCAGGGCGTAGGACCGCGCTATTGCCCTTCAATCGAAGACAAGATTCACCGTTTCGCCGGCAAGTCCAGCCACCAGATCTTTCTCGAGCCCGAGGGCCTGTCGACCAACGAGTTCTACCCCAACGGGATTTCAACCAGTCTGCCGTTCGACGTGCAGATTGACCTGGTCCACAGCATTGCCGGCTTGGAAGAGGCGCATATCCTGCGACCCGGCTACGCAATTGAATACGACTATTTCGACCCTCGCGACCTCAAATCTTCGCTCGAGACCAAGTCTGTGTCGGGCCTGTTTTTCGCGGGCCAGATCAACGGCACCACCGGTTACGAGGAAGCCGCGGCGCAAGGCCTTCTGGCCGGCATCAACGCCGCCCGGCAGACCCTGGGCAAGGAAGGCTGGTCGCCGCGCCGGGACGAAGCCTATCTTGGGGTTCTCGTAGATGACCTGATTACCCGTGGTGTTTCAGAGCCTTATCGCATGTTTACCAGCCGGGCGGAGTATCGCTTGATGCTCAGGGAAGACAACGCTGACCTGCGGCTGACGGAAATTGGGCGTTCGCTAGGCTTGGTCGACGATCGGCGATGGGATGCATTCAATCGCAAGCGGGATGCAATTGCTGCCGAGCAGGAGCGGCTCCGGTCAGTGTGGGTGAATCCAAAGACCGTCCCCGCGACGCAAGCCGAAAGCATCCTTGGCAAGGCGTTGGAGCGCGAATATGCGTTGGCCGACTTGCTGCGCCGTCCGGACGTGAGCTACACGTCCCTGATGACGCTGCCGGGCGCCGGTCCAGCGCCAGCCGACCCGATTGTCGCAGAGCAGGTCGAAATCCAAGCCAAGTACTCCGGCTATATCACGCGCCAGCGAACCGAGGTCGAAAGGCGCGAATCTCAGGATTCGCTCCGCCTGCCCTCCGAACTCGATTACTCCGAAGTGCGAGGCCTTTCGCGTGAAGCACAGCAGAAGCTCAACCGCTTCAGGCCAGAGACGATCGGGCAGGCGGCACGCATGCAAGGCATCACTCCGGCAGCGATATCGCTGCTGCTTGTGCACCTGAAGCGCGGCTTTCCTGCCAAAAAGAAATCGGCATGACCCCCGCGGCTGCGCTTGCCGAGGGACTCGCCGCGCTCGGGCTCGTGCTCCCGGAGGATGCATCGCGAAAGCTTCTCGCCTACGTGGACCTGCTGGCCAAATGGAACCGCACCTACAACCTTACGGCGATCCGCCAGCCCGAACGGATGGTCAGCCATCACATTATTGACTCGCTCTCGGTGCTGCCCTACCTGCCTGAGGGCGCTCTGGTCGACGTGGGCGCCGGCGGAGGCTTGCCCGGAATCCCGATCGCAATCGCAAGGCCCGGACAGCGCGTGACGCTCAATGACAGCAACCACAAGAAGGGGGCGTTCATGCAGCAGGCGGTGATCGAATTGGGGTTGAAGAACGCCAATGTGCACGTCGGACGGGCGGAAGACTGGCGGCCTGGCGAGCTTTTCGACGGCGCGATTTCACGCGCGTTTGCCGAGCTTGCCGATTTCATCGGCGCGTGCCGCCACTTGGTGAGGCCGGGAGGTTTTTTTGCCGCGATGAAGGGACTCTACCCTCACGAGGAGATCGCGAGAGTACCCGGCGGCGTGCGATGCGACACGGTGGTAAAGCTCTGCGTCCCGCGCGTCGACGGCGAACGCCACCTCGTTCTTTGCAGCGCGGCCGCATGACGATGGCTCGCATCATCGCGGTAGTGAACCAGAAGGGTGGCGTCGGCAAGACGACGACCAGCGTCAACTTGGCAGCGAGCCTTTCCTCGAGCGGCAAGCGGGTGCTCCTGATCGACCTCGATCCTCAGGGCAACGCGACCACGGGAAGCGGCGTAGACAAGAAATCCGTGTCGCGCACCGTGTACCAGGTGTTGCTCGGCCTGGGCGAGGTAGCCGGCATCCGCACGGCATCGGAGTCCGGAAAGTACGACCTGCTCCCAGCCAATCGCGAACTCGCCGGTGCGGAAGTCGAACTCGTCGACCTGCCGAACCGCGAAGGACGCCTGAAGGCGGCACTGTCGAGCGTCGAGGGCGACTACGACTTCGTACTGATCGATTGCCCACCTTCGCTTTCGCTCCTGACGATCAACGGGCTGGTGGCGGCGCGCGAAGTCCTGATCCCGATGCAATGCGAGTATTACGCGCTCGAAGGCCTCTCGGACCTCGTCGGCACGATCAAGCGGGTTCGGGCCCATTTGAACCCCGCGCTCGAGATCGGCGGCCTGCTGCGGACGATGTACGACCCCCGCAACACGCTTTCGCAACAGGTGTCGGCGCAACTCGAACAGCATTTTGGCAGCAAGGTGTTCAAGACGCTGGTGCCGCGCAACGTACGCCTGGCAGAGGCGCCGAGTTACGGAATTGCCGCCGTCGTCTGGGACCGCGCTTCGAAGGGCGCACAAGCCTATCTCGCGCTCGCCGACGAGATCCTCTCGCCCGGCAACGCCGCATGAGGAAACCGCAATGATCAAGCAAAAAGGGCTCGGTCGAGGACTCGACGCACTGCTTGGGGGGGATGAACCGCCCAAGGATGCGCTGATGAAGCTCGCCGTCAACCGCATCCGGCCTGGAAAATACCAGCCGCGAACGAAGATGGATCAGGAGGCCCTGGCGGAACTCGCTGCGTCGATCAAGACCCAAGGGCTGATGCAGCCGGTACTCGTGAGGCCGGTGGAGCGCGACCGCTACGAGTTGATCGCGGGCGAGCGCCGCTGGCGCGCGGCGCAACTCGCGGGACTCGATGAAGTGCCGGCACTCGTGCGCGAAGTTCCCGACGAGTCGGCCCTTGCGATGGCGCTGATCGAGAACATCCAGCGCGAGAACCTCAATGCGATGGAGGAGGCCGCGGGCCTGCAACGCCTAGTGCAGGAATTCAAGCTGACTCACCAGCAGGCCGCCGACGCAGTCGGGCGATCGCGAAGCGCCGCCAGCAACCTGCTGCGACTGCTGAGTCTCGCAAGGCCGGTGCAGGCCATGGTGATGGAAGGCGTGCTCGAAATGGGTCATGCGCGCGCATTGCTGGGGCTCGATGCGGCACGCCAGGTCGAGGCCGCGAATCGCGTGGCGGCGCGGGGGCTCTCAGTGCGCGAAGCCGAGGCGCTGGCGCAGCAGTGGCTCAAGGGCGACAACAAGCCCGCGCGACGCAAGAAGGTCGACCGCGACATCGCGCGCCTGGAGGAAGAAACCGCCGAGAAGATCGGCACCAGCGTGCAGATCAAGGCGGGTCGCAAAGGCCACGGCAAGCTCGTGATCCACTATTCGAGTTTCGAGCACCTCGATGAACTGATTGCAAAGCTGGGACGGCAATAATCGCGGAACGCATTGCTGCACCGCCGCGCCGGATTGACGGTAAACGCCAAGGACAATTACAATCAACGAGTTTGCTCGATGCGAAAGAACGATCCCGATGCCGCGCATCAAGAGCAAGCCGATCCGCACCGTCGTTGGCTGGCAGGTCATCGCCATGGCGGCAACGGCGCTGTTCTCCGGCTGGCTTGAAGGGGCGCACGGCGCGCTGTCCGCCGCACTTGGCGGGGCAGTGGGCCTGGTGGCCGGGTTGGGTTTCGCAGTGGTGGTGCAAAGGGGCAAGGACAAGTCTGCAGGGGGGACGCTGGTGACGGCGCTGCAGGCCGAGTCGGTCAAGATCGGACTCTCGGTAATTCTTCTCTGGCTGGTGTTGAAAACCTACGAGGATGTGATCGCGCCCGCATGCGTCGGGTCTTTCGTTTTGTCGATCCTGATTTTTTCGATGGCATTTTTCGTCCGCGACAATGGCAGCAGATAAAGAACTCAATCCCACCGAGTACATCGGCCATCACCTGACCCACGGCAGCCACCAGTTTGGCGACAGCGGGTTCTGGTCTATCAATTTCGACTCCGTCGCCGTTGCAATTCTGCTCGGCTTCGTCGGCATCGGCTTCATCTGGTGGGTCGTGCGCGGCGCGACTTCCGGCGTGCCGAACAGGCGCCAGGCATTCGTCGAGCTGTTGTTCACGTTCGTCGACGACCAGGCCAAGAGCATTTTCAAGCACGGCGACCGAAGCGCCTTCATCGCGCCGGCCGCGCTGACGGTGTTCGTCTGGGTCCTGCTGATGAACGCCATGGATTTCCTGCCGGTGGACATCATCGCGAAGGGAACCCACCACATCTCCGAGCATGGATTCCGAATCGTCCCGACCGCGGACGTGAACACCACGTTCGCACTGGCGCTGACGGTCTTTGCCCTGATGATCTACTTTTCGATCAAGGTGAAGGGACTCGGCGGCTGGATGCACGAGTTGTTCGCCACGCCGTTCGGCAAAGTGCTGTTCCCGCTGAACCTGCTTTTCAATGCGATCGAGTACCTCTCCAAGCCGCTTTCCCACTCCCTGCGGCTGTACGGCAACATGTACGCTGGCGAGCTGATCTTCCTGCTCCTGTGGACATGGGCCGCCACCGGTGCGGTCGGCATCTTCTTCAGCTTCTTCCTCGGCCTTTCCTGGGCGATCTTCCACATCCTGATCGTCGCGCTGCAGGCCTACATCTTCATGATGCTCACCATCGTGTACCTGACGATGGCGCACGAGCACCACTGATTCACCCGATCCTCCCGACTACTCTTCCGCAAAAGAAAGGAAACTGGCAATGGACAAAATGCAAATGATCGCGATGGTGCAGGCCTACACCGGCATCGGCATCGGCCTCATGATCGGCCTGGGTGCGCTTGGCGCGTGCGTGGGCGTGGGCATCATGTGCAGCCGCTTCCTCGAGGCCGCCGCGCGCCAGCCCGAGCTCACCGACTCGCTGCAAGCCAAGGTCTTCCTGCTGCTCGGCCTGATCGACGCCTCGTTCATCATCGGGGTCGGCCTCGCGCTCTGGTTCGCCACCGGCAACCCGCTCCTCGGCAAGCTCGGCTAAGCACGGGCAATCCCGCAAGGGGGAAGCATGAACATCACCTTTACGATAATCGCGCAGGCGCTGGTGTTCCTGGCGTTCATCGCGTTCACGATCAAATTCGTGTGGCCGCCGATGCTGCGCGCGATCGAGACCCGCCAGAAGACCATCGCCGACGGCCTTGCCGCCGCCGACCAGGGGCGCAAGTCGCTCGAGGTGTCCGCCCGGCAGGCCGAGGAAGAGATCAACGCGGCGCGCGCCCGCGCGGCGGAGATCCTCCAGCAGGCCGAGAAGCGCGCCGCGCAGATGATCGAGGCAGCCAAGGAGGCGGCCAAGGAAGAAAGCGGCCGCGAGAAGGCTGCAGCCAAGGCCGAGATCGAGCAAGACGTGTCCCGCGCACGCGAAACGCTGCGCGAGCAGGTTGCCTCGCTCGCCGTAGCCGGCGCCGAGAAGATCCTGCGCCGCGAAGTCAACGCCCAGTCGCATGCCGAGCTCCTGGCGCAATTGAAGAAAGAGCTCTGATCCGGATGGCCGAGACAGTCACCATCGCGAGACCCTATGCCGAGGCGCTGTTTGCCATGGCCGACAAGTCCGGCTCGCTTGCGCAGTGGTCCGAAACGCTGGGGCAGCTTGCCCGGTTCGCCCAGGCCCCAGAGATGGCCCAGATCCTGGGCAACCCGAAGGTAACAGGCGCGCAATTCGTCGACCTGTTTTCGTCACCGGGCATGCCCGCGGAAGCCAAGGCGTTGCTCCAGATGCTGACCGAGAACCGGCGGCTCGAGGCGCTGCCCGCGATCCACGACCTGTTCGAGCAGCTCAAGGCCGAGCGCGAGGGCGCGATCGACGCCGAGATCGAGACCGCATTCCCGTTCGGGCCCGGTGAACTCGAGGCGCTGGTGGCCGACCTCGAACGCCGTTTCAAGCGCAAGATCCGGCCGCAGGTCAGCCTCAACCAAGAACTCATCGGCGGGGCCCGGGTGAGCGTCGGCGACCAGGTCATCGACGGCACCGTGCGCGGCAAGCTCGAAGCCATGAACGCAGGATTGATGGGCAGCTGAACGACCCCTGCGCCCGCACCTACATCTCACTTTCAGAAACGGAAACGCCATGCAACAGCTGAAACCCTCCGAAATCAGCGAGCTGATCCGCACGCGGATCCAGAGCCTCGCGCTGTCGGCCGACGTGCGTACTCAAGGCACCGTGATTTCGGTGACCGACGGCATCTGCCGCATCCACGGCCTGTCGGATGCGATGGCCGGCGAGATGCTCGAGTTCCCGAACAACACCTATGGCCTCGCATTGAACCTCGAGCGCGACTCGGTCGGCGCGGTGATCCTCGGCGAGTACGAGCACATCTCCGAAGGCGACACGGTCAAGTGCACCGGTCGCATCCTCGACGTGCCGGTCGGCCCGGAACTGATCGGCCGCGTGGTCAACTCGCTCGGCCAGCCGATCGACGGCAAGGGCCCGGTCAACGCCAAGATGACCGACGTGATCGAGAAGGTCGCGCCGGGCGTGATCGACCGCCAGTCGGTTTCGCAGCCGGTGCAGACCGGCCTCAAATCGATCGACTCGATGGTGCCGATCGGCCGCGGCCAGCGCGAGCTGATCATCGGCGACCGCCAGACCGGCAAGACCGCGGTGGCGATCGATGCGATCATCAACCAGAAAGGCAAGGACCTCATCTGCATCTACGTCGCGATCGGGCAGAAGGCATCTTCGATCGTGAACGTGGTGAGGAAGCTCGAAGAGCACGGCGCGATGGCATACACGATCGTCGTTGCGGCCACCGCGTCCGAGTCGGCGGCAATGCAGTACATCGCGCCCTATTCCGGCTGCACGATGGGCGAGTATTTCCGCGACCGCGGCCAGGACGCGCTGATCATCTATGACGACCTGACCAAGCAGGCGTGGGCCTACCGCCAGGTATCGCTGCTGCTGCGCCGGCCGCCGGGTCGCGAAGCCTACCCAGGCGATGTGTTCTACCTGCACTCGCGCCTGCTTGAGCGCGCTGCGCGCGTCAATCCCGAATACGTCGAGAAGTTCACCAAGGGTGCGGTCAAGGGCAAGACCGGGTCGCTGACCGCGCTGCCCGTGATCGAGACGCAGGCCGGCGACGTGACCGCGTTCGTGCCGACCAACGTGATCTCGATCACCGACGGCCAGATCTTCCTAGAGACCGATCTCTTCAATGCCGGCATCCGTCCTGCCATCAACGCCGGCATCTCGGTGTCGCGCGTCGGCGGCGCCGCACAGACCAAGGTCGTCAAGAAGCTCGGCGGCGGCGTGCGCCTTGCGCTCGCCCAGTACCGCGAACTCGCGGCGTTCGCGCAGTTCGCCTCCGACCTCGACGAAGCAACCAGGAAGCAGCTCGAGCGCGGCCGACTCGTGACCGAGCTCATGAAGCAGCCCCAGTACGAGCCGCTGCAGGTCTGGCAGATGGCGCTGGTGCTGTTCGGCGTCAACAACGGCTACTTCGACGACGTCGAAGTCAAGAAGGCGCTCGCCTGCGAGAAGGCGATGCAGGCCTACATCAAGGACAAGTACGCCGCGCTCATCGACCGCATCGAGAGCACCAAGGACCTGTCGAAGGAAGACGAGGCCGAGTTGCACAAGGCCGTCCAGGACTTCAAGAAAAACGGCTCTTACTAAGACTGAGACCGCGATCCGCACCCACCACGGCTCGAACTAGGCGAGAGGCCTGCAATGCCCGGCAGCAAGGAAATCCGCACCAAGATCAAGAGCGTGCAAAACACGCGCAAGATCACCAAGGCCATGGAGATGGTCGCCGCCTCCAAGATGAGGAAGGCGCAGCAGCGCATGCGCGCTGCACGCCCCTACGCGGAAAAAATCCGCAACGTCGCCGCGCACATGAGCCACGCGAATCCCGAGTATCGCCACCCGTTCCTGGTCGAGCGCGACTCGGTCAAGAAGGTCGGCATCATCGTGATCACGTCTGACAAGGGCCTCTGCGGCGGCCTCAACACCAACGTGCTGCGCATGGCACTCGCGAAGATGCGCGAGTGGGAGGGCCAGGGCGAGCAGTTCGAGGTCTGCGCGATAGGCAACAAGGGCTTCGGGTTCATGCAGCGCCTCAAGGCCAACCTCGTCTCGCACGTCATCGGCCTGGGCGACACGCCGCACATGGACAAGCTGATCGGCGCGGTCAAGGTCATGCTCGACGGCTACACCGAGGACAGGTTCGACCGCCTGATGATCTTCTATACCAAGTTCCTGAACACGATGAAGCAGGAGCCGGTGATGGAACAACTGCTGCCGCTGTCGGGCGAGAAGATGGGCGCGCCCGAAGGCCTGTGGGACTACATCTACGAGCCCGACGCCAAGGTCGTGATCGACCAGGTGCTCACCCGGTACATCGAAGCGCTGATCTACCAGGCGGTGTCCGAGAACATCGCCTCTGAGCAGAGCGCGCGCATGGTCGCAATGAAAGCGGCCAGCGACAACGCCGGCAACGTAATCGGGGAACTGCAGCTCATTTACAACAAGTCGCGCCAGGCGGCGATCACCAAGGAGCTTTCGGAGATCGTCGGCGGCGCAGCGGCCGTTTAGCTTTTATGCAAGATCCCTCATTTGAGCGGATGGCTTTTCATCCGCTCAAATGAGGGATCCAAACGAATCTGATTTACTAGGAACATAGCCATGAACCAAGGAACAATCGTCCAGTGCATCGGCGCCGTGGTCGACGTCGAGTTCCCGCGCGACCAGATGCCCGCCATCTACGACGCGCTAAAGATGGATGACATCGGTCTCACGCTCGAAGTGCAGCAGCAGCTCGGCGACGGCATCGTGCGCACCATTGCGCTGGGTTCCTCCGACGGGCTGCGCCGCGGCATGACGGTGGTCAACACCAAGAACCCGATCATGGTGCCGATCGGCCCCAAGACCCTCGGCCGCATCATGGACGTGCTGGGCCGTCCGATCGACGAAGCCGGCCCGATCGGCTCGGAGACCACCTCGTCGATCCACCGCAACGCGCCGAAGTACGAGGAGCTTTCGCCTTCGCAGGACCTGCTCGAAACCGGCATCAAGGTGATCGACCTCGTCTGCCCGTTCGCCAAGGGCGGCAAGGTCGGCCTGTTCGGCGGCGCAGGCGTGGGCAAGACGGTCAACATGATGGAACTCATCAACAACATCGCGAAGAAGCACTCGGGCCTGTCGGTGTTTGCCGGCGTCGGCGAGCGCACCCGCGAGGGCAACGACTTCTACCACGAGATGAAGGACGGCGGCGTGCTGGACAAGGTCGCGCTGGTCTACGGCCAGATGAACGAGCCGCCCGGCAACCGCCTGCGCGTCGCGCTGACCGGCCTCACGATGGCCGAGGCGTTCCGCGACGAAGGCCGTGACGTGCTGTTCTTCGTCGACAACATCTACCGCTTCACGCTGGCCGGCACGGAAGTGTCCGCGCTGCTCGGCCGGATGCCTTCGGCAGTGGGCTACCAGCCGACCCTTGCCGAGGAGATGGGCCGCCTGCAGGAGCGCATCACCTCCACCAAGACCGGCTCGATCACGTCGATCCAGGCCGTTTACGTGCCGGCCGACGACCTGACCGACCCGTCGCCCGCGACGACCTTCGGCCACTTGGACTCCACCGTGGTGCTGTCGCGCGACATCGCTTCGCTCGGCATTTACCCGGCCGTGGACCCGCTCGACTCCACCAGCCGACAGATGGACCCGCACGTGGTCGGGGAGGAGCACTACACCGTAGCGCGCGCCGTCCAGGCGACGCTGCAGCGCTACAAGGAGTTGCGCGACATCATCGCGATCCTGGGCATGGACGAACTTTCCCCGGAAGACAAACTGGCCGTTGCGCGCGCGCGGAAGATCCAGCGCTTCCTGTCGCAGCCGTTCGACGTGGCCAAGAACTTCACCGGCCAGGATGGCAAGTACGTGCCGCTCGCGGAGACGATCAAGGGCTTCAAGGGCATCGTCAACGGCGACTACGACCACCTGCCCGAGCAGGCGTTCTACATGGTCGGCGGCATCGAGGAAGCGGTCGAGAAAGCGAAGACCCTGCAGTAATGGCGCACACAATCCACATCGACGTCGTCAGCGCCGAAGAGCAGATCTACGCCGGCGAGGCGGAATTCGTCGTCCTGCCCGGCGAGGTGGGCGAGCTGGGCATCTATCCGCGTCATACGCCGCTGATCACGCGCATCAGGCCGGGCACGGTGCGAATCAAGCCCGAGGGCGGCGGCGACGAGGAGCTGATCTTCGTGGCCGGCGGGATTCTCGAAGTCCAGCCGCAGGTCGTCACGGTGCTGGCCGACACCGCGATCCGCGGCCACGACCTGGACGAGGCCAAGGCGCTCGATGCGCAGAAGCGCGCGCAGGAAGCGATGCAGGACCGCACCGGCAAGATGGAATACGCCAAGGCGGCGGCCGAACTGGCCGAAGCGGCAGCGCAGATCGCCGCCATCCGCAAGCTGCGCCAGAAAAAGTAGCGTTTCCGCAGCCGCAATCCCGGGGGCAGTGAAAGCTGCCCCTTTTCATTTGGGAACCGGAACATGATCGACGCTGCCTTCCGCGGTATCCTGCCAGCGGCCTGATGGAAAAATTCGACCTTCTCGTCGTCGGCGGCGGCATCAACGGCATCGGCATTGCGCGCG
This sequence comes from uncultured Bordetella sp., assembly GCA_964599095.1. Classification (GTDB taxonomy): domain Bacteria; phylum Pseudomonadota; class Gammaproteobacteria; order Burkholderiales; family SG8-39; genus SZAS-79. The sequence goes on along the minus strand of CAZREB010000006.1, from coordinate 191,485 downwards.
ATGCGGCCGGTCGCGGGCTCTCGGTGATGGTGGTCGAGAAGGACGATCTCGCTTCGCACACGTCGTCGTGGTCATCCAAGCTGATCCATGGCGGCCTGCGCTACCTCGAGCAATACGAATTCCGACTCGTGGGCGAGGCGCTGGCCGAGCGCGAAGTGCTGCTGTCGATCGCGAGCCACCTCGTCACGCCGATGCGCTTCATCATGCCGCACGTACCGGAGCTGCGGCCGCGGTGGATGATCCGCATCGGGCTTTTCCTGTATGACCATCTCGGCCGCCGCACGTCGCTGCCGGGGTCTTCGGGCGTAAGCCTCGCGGTGCCACCCTACAACGCGGGCCTGAAGGACACGCTGCGCAACGGCTTCATCTACTCCGACTGCCGCGTCGACGACGCGCGCCTGGTCGTCGCAAACGCACTGGATGCGAAGCGGCTCGGCGCCAAGATCCTGACGCGCACGACGTGCGTCAACGCCAAGCGGGAGGGCGACGGCAAGGACGGCTTGTGGCGCGCTCAACTCGAGGGCGCGGACGGCGCCACCCGCGAGATCGCCGCGCGTGCAATCGTCAATGCAGCCGGCCCGTGGGTGAAGGAAGTGCTCAACGGGCACCTCCACCAGCCGAGCCGGGATAACGTGCGCCTGGTCAAGGGTAGCCATATCGTGGTCCCGCGGGTCTACGAGGGTGCGCACGCCTTCATCCTGCAGAACGACGACAAGCGTGTAGTGTTCATGATCCCCTACGAAGGCCGCTATACGCTGATCGGCACCACCGATGTCGCGGTGGAAGGCGACCCGGGCCATCCACAGGCCAGCGAAGAGGAGGTCGCCTATCTGTGCCGCGCGGTCAACCGCTACCTGGCCAGGCCGATCGCGCCGGCCGACACCGTCTGGCGCTATTCCGGCATCCGCCCTCTCTACGACGACGGTACGAGCGACCCGTCCGCAGTGACGCGCGACTACACTCTGCGCGTGGACGACGACCAGGGCGCGATAGCCGTGCTGTCGGTCTTCGGCGGGAAGATCACCACCTATCGAAGGCTCGCCGAGCACGCGATGGAGAAGCTGGCCCCCTATTTCCCGGGGATGAGGGGCCCGTGGACAGACAAGCAGAAGCTCCCGGGCAGCGATTTCGACGATAGGCCGGAGACGGTTTTCGAGCGCTTGCGTGGCAGCCACCCCGGCATTCCGGCCGAAGCGCTTGCCGGCCTTTTCCGCCGCCACGGAAGCCGGACGATGGCGGTGCTTGGCGACGCGCGCGATGAAGCGGGTCTGGGCGAGCACTTCGGTGCAGGTCTTTATGCGGGCGAAGTCCGCTACCTCGTCGATCACGAGTGGGCCACCACGGCCGAGGACGTGCTCTGGCGCCGCACAAAGACCGGCCTCCACCTCACCGGCGCGCAGGCCGATCGCGTAGCGCAGTGGCTGGCGGCGCAGTGATGCGGCCGCTGGCCGAGTTGCCCACCCAGGGCATCAACGGCCTGTTCTTCGACATCGACGACACGCTGACGTCAGACGGCCGGCTGACCTCGGCGGCTTATGCGGCGCTCGAAAGGTGGAAGTCGGCCGGCCGGATCGCAGTGCCGGTCACCGGCCGGCCGGCAGGATGGTGCGACCACATTGCGCGCATGTGGCCGGTCGATGCGGTCGTAGGCGAAAACGGCGCATTCTATTTCCGCTACGACGCCGGCCGGCGGCGGCTCGAAAAGCGCTTCTTGCAGGACGTCGCTACCCGGGACGCGAATCGCGCGCGCCTTGCGGGCATCGGTGCCCAGATCGTCGCGACGGTTCCCGGCTGCGCGCTCGCTTCCGACCAGCATTATCGGGAGACCGACCTTGCCATCGACTTCTGCGAGGATGTGCCTGCTTTGCCGCTGGCCGAAGCCGAGCGGATCGCGGGTATGATGCGCGCCGCCGGCATGACGGCGAAGATCAGTTCGATCCACGTGAACGGGTGGTTCGGCGAATACGACAAGCTCGGCATGGCGAAGACTTTTGCCCGCGAATGCCTGGCCATGGACCTCGACGCATCGAAGGCGCAATTCGCCTATGCCGGCGACTCGCCGAACGACTCGCCGATGTTCGCCTATTTCCCGGCCGCGGTCGGCGTGGCCAACGTGCGCCGCTTCGAGGGCCGTCTCGAGCCGGCCCCGGTCTATGTGACCCCCAGTGACGCGGGCGCCGGCTTCGCCGAACTGGTCAACCACCTGCTGGAGCGCTGAAGCGTGGAGTACTGGTGGCTGTATCCGTTGATCGGCGCGGTCGTGGGATTCATGGCCGGATTGCTCGGCGTCGGCGGCGGCATGATCATGGTGCCGATCCTGCTTTTCGTCTTCGGTGCACAAGGGGTCGAAACCGGGTTTCCTCCCGACCACCTGATGCACATGGCGCTGGCCACTGCGATGGCGACGATTCCGTTCACCTCCGCCGCCAGCGTTCGTGCCCATCATCTACGCGGCGGCGTCGACTGGAAGATCGTCACCGGCATGTTGCCCGGCCTCGCCATCGGCGCCGTGGCGGCCGCGCTGGTCGCCGGCAAGGTGCCGGGCCGGCCGCTCGCGATCTTCTTCGCCGCATTCATCCTCTACGCGGCGACGTCGATGTTCTTCGACCTCACGCCCAGGGGCAAGCGGACGCTGCCCGGGCGTGCCGGCCTGGCGTTCGTCGGTACGATCGTTTCGTTCTTTGCCGCATTCGTCGCCGCCGGCGCAGCCTTCATGACGATTCCCTTCATGACCTGGTGCAACGTGCCGCTCAAGCGGGCGGTAGGCACCGCGGCTGCGATCGGGTTTCCGCTCGCACTGGCGGCGAGCGTCGGCTATGTGTGGGCCGGGATGCGGGCCGGTCCGTTGCCTGCGTGGAGCCTTGGGTTCATCTACCTGCCGGCGCTCGCCCTCGTGGTCCCGCCCAGCGTGCTTGTCGCCCCTTACGGCGCGCGAGTGTCGCATCGCATGCCGGTGAAGCGGCTGCGCCTGGTCTTTGCGCTGATGCTGTATGGCATCGCGATCCGGATGGTGATCAGCCTCTGGTAGTTGTCGATGTCAGCAAGTTTCCTCGAAAGCCGTGCTGGCTCTAGAGGTTAGTAGAAATGATGTCAGTAGCATGCCGGCCGCCGGCGAATCGCGCGGCCCGCGTGTGATATCTTTCCGGCAAGGCTGGCCCGACCCGGGAATGGGCTTGGGGCTTGTCCAACCCACCTGAAGGGAACCACCATGCGCACCCAGTCCCTACTCCTCGCCCTCGTTTGCGCCGGGCTGATGCAGGCCCATCCCGCGCTCGCCAAGGACGCGAAGAACCAGGCGTTCGCCGCGCTCGACAGGAACGGCGACGGATCGATCTCCAAGACCGAAGCCGCGGCAGAGAAGGAACTGGAAAAGCGGTTCAAAAAATTCGACGCGAACAAGGATGGCAAGCTTTCGGAAGACGAGTACATCAAGGCCATGGAGGACAACGACATGCGGGTGCTGGCCGACAGCGCGATCACGACCAAGGTCAAGGCCCAGCTCCTCGTCGCCAAGGGCGTGCCTTCCACGTCGATCTCGGTCGACACTTACGAGGGCCGCGTGCAGTTGAGCGGAACGGTCGACAACAAAGAGCAGGTCAGTGCTGCGGGCAAGGTTGCGGCCGCCGTATCGGGCGTGCGCAGCGTCAAGAACGACCTAAGGACGAAGTAACCCGGCAAACCGATGGCACCCAGATTCCTCACCCGCCTGTTCTCGTCCCGGAGGGAAGAACTCGGTGCGCTCGCCGAGGCATTGCTCTCGGAGCGTGGCGAGGCTTCGGGCGTGGCGCGCGCCCGGGAATTGCTGGATGCCTACACCAGCGCATCGGCCGAAGTGAAGCTGCAGTTCCTGACGCTCTTGGCCGAGCGCTTCGGCGCCGACCCGAAGCGGATCGACGAGGCGATTACCCGGTATGTCGCCGACCCCGGGCCGGAACTCGCATTCCAGCTTCACGAAGCCGCGGAGCCCCGCCTGCAGGAACTGCTGCGCCGGCTGAACCTCGCGCCGGGCGGGACTGCAGTCCTGGTGCGCATGCGCGAGGACGTATTGCAAAAGATTCCCGGTCACCCCGAGCTCAGGCGGGTCGATGCGGACTTCAAGCACCTGTTCGTGTCGTGGTTCAACCGTGGGTTCCTCGTCCTGCGCCGGATCGACTGGTCGACGCCGGCCTCGATCCTGGAAAAGATCATCCAGTACGAAGCGGTGCACGAGATCAAGGGCTGGCAGGAATTGCGCGCGCGACTGGATCCGCCGGACCGGAAGTGCTTCGCGTTCTTCCATCCGACGCTGGTCGACGAGCCGCTGATCTTCGTCGAGGTCGCGCTGACCCGCACGATTCCCGATTCGATCGCCCCGCTGCTCGATGCCGCGCGCATGCCGATCGATCCGAAGCGCGCGACGACGGCCGTGTTCTACTCGATCTCGAACTGCCAGGACGGTCTGCAGGGCGTGTCGTTCGGGAATTTCCTGATCAAGCAGGTGGTCGAGGAGTTGCGGCGCGAAATGCCGCATCTCAAGACGTTCGTCACGCTGTCCCCGGTGCCGGGATTCGTTCACTGGCTGACCCGCGATGCCAAGTCCGCGCTTACCGAGGAAGAGTTCGAGATTGCCGGGTCGATCGGCCAGCCCGAGTGGCCCAAGGCCCCCAACGCCGAATCCGTCCTGCGGCCGGTGCTCTCCAAGGCACTCGCCACTTATCTACTGTCGGCCAAGCATTCCTCCGGCAAGCCGCGCGACCCGGTGGCGCGCTTTCACCTGAATAACGGCGCGCGGCTCGAACGGGTCAACTGGCTGGGTGACGTCTCGCCCAAGGGTCTGCGCGAAGCGGCCGGCTTCATGGTCAACTACGTCTACGACCTCGACGCGATCGAGAAGAACCACGAGGAATTCGCCCACAATCGCGCGGTTGCGGCCTCGCGCAGCGTGCGCAACCTCCTGCGAGCGAAACCGCAGGCCACCGGCACCGCCTGAGCGACGTCCGGCGCCGGTTTCCGGGGATAATCCCGGCCTGACGAAGAACTGGGAAGACACTCATGGCCGGACCCCTTTCGCATATCCGCGTACTCGACCTCTCCAGAGTGCTGGCCGGGCCCTGGGCCGGCCAGAACATGGCCGACCTCGGCGCCGAGGTCATCAAGGTCGAGCGCCCCAAGACCGGCGACGACTCGCGTGCGTTCGGGCCGCCGTGGGTGAAGGACAAGGACGGCAAGGATTCGAAGGATTCGGCCTATTTCACTGCCGCCAACCGCGGCAAGAAATCGGTCTCGCTCAATATCTCCAAGCCCGAGGGCCAGCAAGTCGTACGCGAGCTCGCGCGCGTATGCGACGTGCTGATCGAGAACTACAAGTTCGGTGATCTCGCCCGGTACGGGCTGGGCTATGAAGACCTCAAGGCAATCAACCCGCGCCTGATCTATTGCTCGGTCACCGGGTTTGGACAAACCGGGCCGTATCGAGAGCACCCCGGCTACGATTTCATGGTGCAGGGCATGGGCGGCATGATGAGCGTCACCGGCGAACCCGATGGAGCACCGGGCGGCGGGCCGCAGCGGGCGGGGGTGCCGGTCGCCGACATCATCACCGGCATGTATGCCTCGATCGCGATCTGCGCGGCCCTGGCCCATCGGGCCGAGACCGGCATCGGCCAGCACCTGGATCTCGCGCTGCTCGATTCGCAGATCGCACTGCTCGCCTACCAGAACACCAACTATTTCTCGACCGGCGTGCCGCCGAAGCGGATCGGCAACCTGCACCCGAACATCGTGCCCTACCAGCCGTTCAAGACTTCGGACGGCGACGTGATCCTTGCCTGCGGCAACGACAACCTCTATCGCAAGTTCTGCGAAGCGGCCGGCTGCACGCAGTACATCGACGATCCGAGGTTTGCCTCCAACGGCAAGCGCGTCGAGAACCGCGCCGAGCTTACGCGCCTGCTGCAGGAAGTGTTTTCCAAGCGCACCACGCGCGAGTGGGTCGAAGTGCTCGAGGCGGCCGGCGTGCCAAACGGCCCGATCAACAATCTCGCCCAGGTTTACGAAGAGCCGCAGGTGAAGGCGCGCGGCATCCGCGTCGAGATGGATCATCCCGTAGCAGGCAGGTTGTCCACGGTGGCGAGCCCGATGCGGTTTTCGGCGACGCCGGTGGAGTACAAAGTGCCGCCGCCGCTGGTGGGCCAGCACACCGACGACGTACTGCGCGGGCTGCTCGGCAAGAGCGATGCCGAGATCGCCGCGCTTCGCGCCGCGGGGATTCTCTAACCCCCGCCAAACCGCAGGATCAGGTACATCGCGGCCGCGCTCGTGATCACGCCTGCAAAGAGGTTCTTGCGCGTCACGAGGAAATAGACCGCGAGAGCGCATCCGGTCGCGGCCAGGCGCTGCCACAGCGCGGTGTGTTCCAGCGCCCCCGAGGGCATCAGCACAACCCGGCTGATCAATCCGGCCAACATTGCGAAGGCCACGCAGCCGATCCACGCGAAGAGTTCGCTGTCGGGCCTGAGCCGCGCCGAAACCGCGACGCCCAGTCCGCGCCAGAGATAGGTTCCGGCCCCGCAGGCAAGTGCGAGGAGCGTGTACTCGGTCATCGCGTGCGCCCCCGCCATGCGTGGTTGGCGGCGTACGCAAGCGTACCGCCGACGAATCCGGCGACCACCACGCTCCACTGCGGCGCCGCCAGGTGCGCCAAAGGCCCGGCGAGCGCGCCCAGGGCGATGGCGAGATAGCCGCGTGCGTCGTTCGGGCCGCCGACCATCAGCAGCAGGAAATACATCGGGCTCATGAAAATGAATGCGAGCCTGGCCATGGGCGGAAGGATGTCGCCCGCAACGAAGCCCAGCGTGGTCGCCGATGCGGCGGCCGCGAGCAGTGTGAGCGTGAAGCCGAAGAAGTAGCCCAGCCTGCGCTCTGCGGGGATGGACGGGAAGCGGGCCATGGCCCAAGACCATCCGGTCATCGAGACGAGCTGTGCCGCGCAGTAGTACCGTGCCGGTCCGCGCCGCGCCTCGCGCAGCATCGGCATCAGCACCACGGTCATCGGCAGGAAGCGGGCGCCCGAGAAGGCCACCGTGAGAAGGACGGCGAAGAACGGGGCGCCGACCGTATGCATCTCCACCAGGATCAACTGCCCGGGCAGCGCCCAGATGAACACCGTAGAGATCAGCGTGCCGGCAAACGACAGTCCGTGACCCGCGGCCAGCGCACCGAAGCCGACATATCCGGCGGCAAGCACCATCGAAGGAAGGCCCGCCGCGTGCCGGAAGCCTTCGGCGAAACTGCCGGCTGCGGATGCGTCGCGGTTCACGCGGCTGCAACAAAAAGGGCCACGGCAAGCCGCAGCCCCATGTTCAAGCGGGAAAGCGGGGCGATCAGTTATCCACCTTCGCGCCGGCGTCCTTGACCACCTTCGCCCATTTGACGATTTCGGCGCGCACCAGCTTCTCCATCTCGGCCGGGGGCATGCCGCCCACGGTCGCGCCCTGCTCGGCCCAGATTTTCTTCAGGTCGGGATGATCCATCGCCTTGACGGTCTCCTGGTAGAGCCTGGTCTTGATTTCAGGCGGTGTGCCTTTCAATACCCAGATGCCGTACCACGTGCGGACCTCATAGCCCGGCACGCCGGACTCGATGACCGTCGGGATATCAGGCAGCGCCGGGTTCCTCTGCGCGCTGGTGACTGCGAGTCCGACCAGCTTGCCGGTCTTGATCTGGGCGGACGATGTCCCGAGCCCGTCGAACGCAAGGTCCACCTGGCCTGCGAGCAGGTCGAGCATCAGCGGACCGGCGCCGCGATACGGGATGTGCGTCATGAACGTACCAGTCATCGTCTTGAACAGTTCCGCCGCCATATGGTGCGTCGTGCCGCTGCCGGCCGAGCCATAGTTGAGCTTGCCCGGATGGGCCTTGGCATAGGCGATCAGCTCCTTGAGGGTCTTGAAATTGTGCTTCGGATGGACGGAGACCACGTTTGGCACGAACGCCGCCACGGTCACCGGTTCGAAATCCTTCTCGAGGTGATAAGGAAGCCGGGTATACAGGCTCTCGGCGATCGTGTGGTGCACCGCGCCGAAGAACAGGTTGTAGCCGTCCGGCGCGCGCTTTGCGACGTTGGCGGCCCCGACCGTGCCGCCCGCGCCGCCCTGGTTCTCGATGATGAACTGGTGGCCGAGCTGCTGCGAGAGCCTGGCTGCGATCGGCCGCGCAAACGTATCCGTGCCCCCCCCGGCGGGGAACGGGTTCACGAAAGTGACCGTCTTGGTGGGCCACGCTTGCTGGGCACAGGCAAGGGTGGCGGCGGTCGCCAGGGAAAGCGCTGCGGCGATGCGTGCGGCGACGTAAATCGGGTTCTCCATCTAAAGCGTCTCCTGAAAGGGGTCGCAGCTCGTTCGGCTGCTGGGGGCGGCAATATTAGCAGAGCGCCAAGCGCTTCAGCTCCCGGTAAATTCCGGTTTCTTCCTGGCGAGGAAGGCGCGGTAGCCGACGCTGAAGTCGGTGGTGCCGAAACACGCGAATCCCTCGTCGTATTCCTCGTCCGACAAAGGGCGCGGGTCGGCCAGCCGCCGAGCGAATTTCTTGTGCCATCGGGCCACCAGCGGCGCGCCCTCGGCAATCCGGGTCGCAGTGGCCAGCGTTTCGGATTCAACCTGGTCGTCCGGCACCACGCGCGTGACGAGCCCCTTTTCCTTCGCCTCGGCGGCGCCGAATATCCTGCCCTCGAGCAGGATCTCCATCGCCGTTGCCCTGCCGGCCAGCGCGATGAGCGCGCCTATTTCCCCATAGGCCATCACCAGGCCGAGGTTCTTGATAGGCACCCCGAAGCGCGAGGACTCGCCGCAAATGCGAATGTCGGCAAGGCCCGCGATCTCCAATCCGCCGCCGACGCAGATGCCGTGGATCATCGCGACCACCGGGTGGCGGCAACCGGCGATCGCGTCGATCGTCGAATGCATGATCCGGCCGTAAGCGCGCGCCTGCTCGACGTTGCTGCGCTCATTTTCGAATTCGGAAATGTCGTTGCCGGGCGCAAAGGACTTGGTCCCGGCGCCACGGATCACGATGCAGCGGATCGAATCATCGGCCGACAGGCCGCGGAAGACCTCGCCAAGCTGCTGCCACATCGGCTTGGTCAGCGCATTGAGCTTTTCCGGCCGGTTCAGTACGACGGTGACGATGCCGCCGTCACGCTGCACTAGGATTGTTTCGAGGATCGCGTCGCTCACTTCGTCTGCCCGCGGGGGTCTATTCCAGCACTTCGCCGGATTTTTTCAGCACGCGGCGCGCGTAGTAGCAGAACACCGCGTCCACGTATTTCTTCTTCAGCCGGTAGTCGTGGGCTTCGCGGATGCATTCGGGCCTGACGTCGTGGATCGTGCCTGCCGCGCTCGCCATTAGCTGGATCTTCGCGGCGCGCTCGATGAAGATGCTCAGCATCGTCGCCTCCTCCATCGTGGCGCAGGCGGCGAGCTGGCCGTGGTGGCCGAGCAGGATCGCGCGCTTGGTGCCCAGCGCCTCGTGGATCAGGCGGCCTTCCTCGTCGCCGATCGGCACGCCCGGGTAATCGGGCATCCAGGCACAGTCCTCGTAGAACATCGAGGTGTCCATGTGCGGCGCGTTCAGCGGAACGCGCAGCATCGACAATGCCGATACGTGCGGCGGGTGCGTATGCACGATCGCATTCACTTCCGGGCGGTGGCGGTAGATCCACAGGTGGAAGCGGTTCGAAGGGTTGGGCATGCCCTCGCCCTCGACGATGTTGAGGTCGTCGTCGACGCGCACGATATTGCTCTTCTGCGCTTCGTCGAACCCCAGGCCGAAGCTCAGCATCCAGTAGGTGCCGGGCTCGTCGGCGCGCGCCGTGATCTGCCCGGCAAGCGCGGATTCGTGCCCTTCGTCGGTGAGGATGCGGCAGGCCAGCGCCACCTTTTCGCGCAGCGACCAAGACGGCGTCATCAGGTGCTCGCCCATCCGCTCGTCGGTCTGGCGGTGGTAGTAGCTCTTGTCGCGGATTTTTTCCTGGGTGTTCATGCGTTTTCCCTGTTCAGTCGATCTTCGCGCCGGAATCCTTGATGACCTTCGCCCACTTGGCCATCTCGGCCTTCAGGAAGACGGCGGTTTGCTCGGGCGTGTTTTCGCGAATCTCGGCCCCTTGCTGCGCCAGCTTCTCGCGAACGTCCGGGCTGTGGATCGCTCGGTCGAGTTCCGTGTACAGACGTGCAATCACTTCCCTTGGCGTGCCGGCGGGAGCGTAGAGGCCGTACCAGTTCTCCGCGAGGATGCCCGGAAAGCCCGCTTCGGCGAGCGTGGGTACGTCTGGCAGGATCGCGATCCGTTTCGTGCTGGCCACTGCGAGCGCGCGCAGCTTGCCGGACTTGACGTGCGGAACCAAGGTCACCGAGGTCTCGAAGGTCATGTTGACCTGGCCGCCGACCAGCGCAGCGACTGCCGGCGCGCCGCCCTTGAACGGCACATGCACGATGTTGATCCCGGCGGCGCCTTTGAACATCTCGCCGGTCAGGTGAAACACGCTGCCGTTGCCCGATGAGGCCATCGTAATCCGGCCGGGCTTCGATTTCGCGAGCGCTACCAGCTCGGCTGCGGACTTCGCCGGGACCGACGATTCCACGGCGAGGACCACCGGCAGCGAGGCGCAGACCGAAATCGGGACGAAGTCCTTCTCGGTATCGAACGGCAACTTCGGGTAGAGGTTCTGGTTGATCGCGTGGCTGGTCGGCGCGAACAGCAGCGTGTAGCCGTCGGGCTGCGAGTGCGCGACGATCTCTGTGCCGATCGTGCCGCCCGCTCCGGGCCGGTTGTCTACCACCATCTGCTGGCCCAGCGATTCGCCCAGCTTCTGCGCGAGGATGCGCGAGATTGCATCGGTCCCCGCGCCGGGCGCATAAGGGACGATCAGCCGGATCGGCTTGGAGGGATAAGCCTGCGCGAAAGCGGCGGCGGAGAACGCAGCGGCTGCGACGAGGGCTGCCCCGACGAGAGTGCGCAGCGCAATCCTCATGCGGCCACCTTTTGCGCGATCTTGGTGCTGCGCGACGCACCGCCGTGAGACTCGACCAGATAGTCCATCGCGGCCTGCGCGCCGCCCTTCCTGATCGGCACGCCCGCGAGCTCCAGACCCATTTCAACGCCCGAGAGTGTTCCCATCAACGCGAGGTCGTTGAAGTCGCCGAGGTGCCCGATCCGGAACACCTTGCCGGCGAGCTTGCCCAGCCCGGTGCCGAGCGACATGTCGAAATTCTCGAGGATCACGCGGCGGACCTCGTCCGCATTCACGCCGGCCGGCATCATCACCGTGGTCAGCGCGCCCGAGTATTCCGCCGGGTTCAGGGCCAGCACTTCGAGGCCCCAGGCCCTGACCGCCCGGCGCGTCGCCTCTGCGTGGCGCTGGTGGCGCGCGAACACGTTCTCGAGGCCCTCCTCGAAGAGCATGTCGAGGGCCTCGCGCAATCCATAAAGCAGGTTGGTCGCCGGGGTGTACGGGAAGTAGCCGTTCCTGCCATTGGCGAGCATTTCGTCCCAGGCCCAGTACGAGCGCGGCAGTTTCGCGTCCTTGGATGCGGCAAGCGCCTTGTCGCTGATCGCGTTGAACGACAATCCTGGCGGCAGCATCAGGCCCTTCTGCGACCCGGCCACCGTCACGTCCACGCCCCACTCGTCGTGCCGGTAGTCGATCGACGCAAGGGAGGAGATCGTGTCCACCATGAAGAGCGCCGGGTGCTTTGCGGCGTCGATCGCCTTGCGCACCTCGCCGATGCGCGATGTCACGCCGGTCGAAGTCTCGTTATGGACCACGCAGACCGCCTTGATCGTGTGGCCGGTGTCTTCGGCCAGTCGCTTGCCGATCGCGGCTGGATCCGCCCCATGGCGCCAGTCGCCCGGCAGGAATTCAGTGACCAGGCCCAGGCGTGTGGCGAGCTTTTGCCACAGTGTGGCGAATTGGCCGGTCTCGCTCATCAGCACGCGATCGCCCGGCGAAAGCGTATTGACCAGCGCCGCTTCCCAGGCGCCGGTGCCGGACGCCGGATAAATGACCACATGGGCGTCGGTCTTGAACACCTTCTTCATGCCCGAGAGGCACGCTTTGCCCAGTGCAGCAAAGTCGGGGCCGCGATGGTCCATGGTCGGGAAGTCGATGGCGCGCAGGACCCGGTCGGGAACGTTGGTCGGACCCGGGATCTGCAGGAAATGGCGGCCGGCACGGTGGGTCATGAGGCTCTCCTGGTTTGCATTCAAAACGAGTCGCAAGGTGCAGCATAAGGGCACAGCATTGCACTTCGGGGGTATTTTTTGTATTATGAATGCAAATTCGGTGCTGTGCAACCAGTGCCGGCCAAAACCAACCCGGGGGTCATCACAACCATGGGCACGATCGAAAATCTTGGGCTTGCCGGCACGGCGTCCACCGCGGAGCGTCGGATCGAGCGCCGCCCGCTGCACGAGGAAGTCATCGACCAGTTGCGCGACCGGATCGTGCAGGGCGAACTGGCGCCCGGCGCCCGGCTCAACGAGCGCGTGCTGTGCGCCGAACTGGGCATTTCGCGCACGCCGTTGCGCGAGGCGATCAAGATGCTCGCGACCGAGGGCCTGGTCGAACTGCTGCCTAACCGCGGGGCGATCGTCACCCCGCTGAAGGCCGCGACGATCGCCGACACGCTGGCCGTGATGGGCGCGCTCGAAAGCTTGGCCGGCGAGCTTGCCTGCGCAAACGCGACCGAGGCCGACCTGGCCGAGATCCGCGCGCTGCACTTCGAAATGCTGGCGCATCACGCCCGCCGTGAACTCGCGGCGTATTTCAGGTACAACCAGCTCATCCACATGAAGATCATCGAATCCTCCGGCAACCCGGTGCTGACCAATACCTACCGGCAGCTGAATGCCAACGTCCGCCGGGCGCGCTACATGGCGAACCTGTCGCAGGACCGCTGGGACGCCGCCGTGCGCGAGCACGAGGAGATCCTTGCCGCCCTCACCGCCCGGGATGCGGCACGCCTGAAGCGCCTGCTCGCCGAGCACCTCGCCCATAAGCTGACGAGCGTGATGGCCGCGTTGGCCGGCAGCGAAGTCGCGTCGGCATGAACGAATGGATTCTGGAATGAAGAGCGGGACGAGGTACCCATGAATGCGCCGGAAGGCGTCCTCGCAAACGGTGACACCGCGCCGATCCGCCTGGTGAAGACCCGGCCGGGCGATTCGGCGCTCGCCGCACGCTTGCGCCGCGAGGTCGACGGCGAGGTGCTGTTCGATGCGGCCTCGCGCGGCCGCTACTCCACCGATGCCTCCATCTACCAGATCGAGCCGGTCGGCGTGGTCGTCCCCCGCACGCCGGAGGCGGCGCGCACGGCCTTGCTGATTGCCGTCGAAGCCGGCGTCCCGGTGCTGCCGCGCGGCGCAGGCTCCTCCCAGTGCGGCCAGACCGTCGGCGCAGCGCTGGTGATCGACAACTCCAAGTATCTCAACAAGATCGTCGAGGTCGATACCGAAGCGCGAACCGCGCTCGTGCAGCCGGGCGTGGTGCTCGATACGCTCAATGCGCAACTCAAGGCGCACAGTCTCTGGTACCCGGTCGACGTGTCGACCAGTGCGCAGGCGACGCTCGGAGGCATGGCCGGGAACAATTCCTGCGGCTCGCGCTCGATCGCCTACGGCAACATGGTTCACAACGTGCTCGCAATCGATGCGTTGCTCTCCGGCGGCGAGCGCTACAGGTTCGGCAGCATGAGCGACCGCAGGGGCGCCCCCGGCTATGCCATCCTGCTCGACAAGCTTGCCGGACTGTATGCGCGGGACAAGGACGAGATCGAGGCGCGCTTCCCGAAACTGTTGCGCAAGGTCGCCGGCTACAACCTCGACCACCTCGGCCCGCCGCACGCGAACGCCGCGCACCTGCTGGTCGGTTCCGAAGGCACGCTGGCCTATTTCGAACAGCTGCTGCTCAAGCTCACGCCGCTGCCGTCACACAAGACCCTCGGCGTAGTGCATTTCCCGAAGTTCTACGCCGCGATGGATTCGGCGCAGCACATCGTCAAGCTCGGCCCGAGCGCGGTGGAATTGGTGGACCGAACGATGATCGACCTCGCGCGTGACATCGGCGCCTTCAGGAAGACGGTCGACGCGGTCATCAAGGGCGAACCCGACGCGGTGCTGCTGGTCGAGTTCTCGGGCGACGACCACGGCGCGCAGGTCGCCAAGGTGAAGCAACTCGTCGACCTGATGGGTGAGCTCGGCCTCCCGGGCAGCGTCGTCGAGGTGATCGACCCGAAGCTGCAGAAGGATTTCTGGGAAGTGCGCAAGGCCGGCCTGAATATCATGATGTCGATGAAGGGCGACGGCAAGCCGGTGTCCTTCATCGAGGACTGCGCTGTGCCCCTGGAGCACCTGGCCGAGTACACCGATCGCCTCACGCAGGTGTTCCACAAGCACGGAACGCGCGGCACCTGGTACGCGCACGCCTCGGTAGGCACGCTCCATGTGCGGCCGATCCTCGACATGCGCCGCGGCGGCGCGACGCAGATGCGCGCGATTGCCGAGGAAGCCTGCGCGATGGTCAAGGAATACAAAGGGGCATATTCCGGCGAACATGGCGACGGCCTCGTGCGCTCGGAATGGATCGCGCCCTTCTTCGGGCCGCGCCTGACGGCGAGCCTGGCCGAGATCAAGGGCTGGCTCGACCCGGCCGGCCTGATGAATCCGGGCAAGATCGTTGCACCGGCCAAGATGGACGATCGCAGTCTGTTCCGGTTCAAGCCGGGCTACCAGGCGGCGGTGCCGGTGACCGCGCTCGATTGGAGCGAATGGGGCGGTCTCGACAAGGCGGTCGAGATGTGCAACAACAACGGCCATTGCCGCAAGTTCGACGCCGGCACGATGTGCCCCTCCTACCGGGCCACCGGTGACGAGCAGCACCTCACGCGCGGCCGGGCCAACACACTGCGTTTGGCGCTGACCGGGCAACTGGAAGGCATGCATGGCGAGGACGCGCTTTCGTCCGACCTCGTCAAGGACGCCATGGACCTGTGCGTGTCGTGCAAGGGTTGCAAGCGCGAGTGCCCGACCGGTGTCGACATGGCGAAGATGAAGATCGAGTTCCTTCACCAGTACAAGCAGCGGCACGGCCTCACGCTGCGCGACCGGCTGGTGGCATTCCTGCCGCGCTACGCGCCGTGGGCCGCAAGGCTGGCACCCCTGGTGAACCTGATTTCGGCCTTGCCCGGCCGAGAAGCGCTCACGGGGCTATCGTCGCGGCGCAGCCTGCCCCAATGGCATCGCCAGCCCTTTACCGACCGGCAGCGCGTCGTGCGCGGCGAGCGCGAGGTCGTCCTGCTCGTGGACAGCTTCAGCCGCTATTTCGAACCCGAAAACGCGCGCGCCGCCATCACTGTCCTCGACGCCGCCGGCTATCGGGTGCACATCGCCCAGCCGGCCGGGGCGCACGACCGGCCGCTCTGCTGCGGCCGCACGCTCCTTGCGGCCGGCCTCGTCGAGGAAGCACGGCGGGAGGCGCGCCGCACGCTGGAAGCGCTCAAGCCCTACGTCACAAAGGGCATCCCGATCCTTGGCCTGGAACCTTCGTGCCTGTTCACGATGCGCGACGAATTCGAGGCCATGCTGCCGGGCGAACCGGCCCGCGCGCTGGCCCGGCAGGCCATGCTGTTCGAGGAGTTCCTTGCGCAGGAAGCCGACGCGGGGCGCCTCAAGCTGGCGCTCAAGCCGGTCGCCAAGAAGGCGCTGCTGCACGGCCATTGCCACCAGAAGGCGTTCGGCGCGATGGGCGCGGTGGAGAGGGCGCTCAGGCTGGTGCCGGACCTCGAAGTCGGTACCGTCGAGTCGAGTTGCTGCGGCATGGCCGGCAGTTTCGGCTACGAGGCCGAGCATTTCGACGTATCGATGAAAATGGGCGAAGCAAGCCTGCTGCCGGCGGTGCGCAAGGCCGCGGCCGACACGCTGATCGTGGCCGACGGCACCAGCTGCCGGCACCAGATTGCCGATGGGACCGGCCGTCAGGCCGTCCATGTGGCCCAGGTGCTGGCCCGGGCGCTCGCTGGACCTGCTGCCTGACCAGGGCGCCAGATGTACCGATACCAGTACATCAACTGACCGGAGAATGGCTTCCAGAGCCGGCCTCCGAGAACGAATTCGGTGAAATCAAGCTCTGCGGCAATCGTCGACGAGGTCGCAATCGAGCGGTCGGCGCGAGCGCTCGGCCGCATCGAGCCGCGTTTTGCCGCGATCGTGAAACGTCATGGCCTGCCGCCGCTATGGCCGCGCAAGCCTGGATTTGCGACGCTCGCCATCCTGATCCTCGAGCAGCAGGTCTCGCTTTCGCAAGCACGCGCGATGTATGCACGGATCGAAGTCGCCGCAGGGGCCGTTACCGCGGCACGCCTTGCGGCACTCGGCGAGGACGGGCTGCGCTCGATAGGCGTCACCCGCCAGAAGTCCGCCTATCTCGCCGCGCTTGCGGCCGACCTGAA
Organism: uncultured Bordetella sp.; assembly: GCA_964599095.1. Lineage (GTDB taxonomy): Bacteria > Pseudomonadota > Gammaproteobacteria > Burkholderiales > SG8-39 > SZAS-79. The sequence goes on along the minus strand of CAZREB010000006.1, from coordinate 175,007 downwards.
CGCCGGGAAACTCGATTTCGACCGCCTCGCCGGCCTGCCGGACGCCGAGGCTGTCGCTGCGCTCGATGCGCTCCACGGCGTCGGGCCTTGGACCGCGCAGTGCTACCTGCTGTTCGCGCTGCGCCGGCCGGACGTCTTCCCGGCTGCGGACCTCGGCCTCATGCAGGCGGTGCGCGAACTCTGGAACCTCAAGGCGCGACCTTCGCCCGAAGCGCTGGCGCGCCGCTCAATGGCGTGGCGTCCGCATCGGGCGGTGGCCGCGAGGCTGCTTTGGCATCACTACCTGCGTGAAAGGGGCCGCAGCGTCCCGGCCTGAGGCGCCGCTATGCGGGCGGCCCCGATCTGCCGTGGCAGTTCTTGAATTTCTTCCCACTGCCGCACGGGCAGGGATCGTTGCGGCCGGTCTTCGGGGCCTCGCGCCGCACGGTCGAAGGCCGCTTGCGCAACGCATTGCCATAGCGGTAGGTAGCGACCACGGATGGCCACAATTCTTCGGCGCACTCCCCGAGGAGTTTCGCCCACTGCTTGTCGTCGAACTGTTTGCGCTCGCGGTTTTCCAGTGCGTTCGCGAGCACTCGAACGGGGAACAGCAACTCGTCGACTTCATCCGGATCGCCGATCGCCTCGAGCGGTTCGGCGGCCACCTCGAGCCCGTCGAGAAAGCCGATGCACCAGTACTCGAATCGGTTCGACGCTTCCGGCGTTTCCTCGTAGAGAACCAGTGCAGCATCCTCGCGCCCTTCCAGCGCCGGCACCTGTTGCAGCTGGAAGCGCTTGGCGAGTTCGAACCATTCGGCGGCTTCCGGCCGCGTATCCGGCCAGGGATCGATCCCGAAGGCCCAAGGCAGCCAATCTTCGGGCTGGAGTTCTTCGGGGGCGCTTGCCACGCCGCACAGGAAGCCTTGCAGCATGTCGAACGGCATCGGCCGCCAGCCGAAGTCGTTCTCGCCTTCGACGAAGTTCTCGAGCCGGTCCTGTTCCTGGCCGGAGAGCGGGCGGGTCGACTTGTCAGGCGGCGTCATGTTGCTGCGAGCCCGGTCATCCGGGCTTCCGCTTACGGTAGGCCCACGCCATCATCGCCACGCCTGCGATCACCATCGGTGCCGACAACCATTGGCCCATCGACATGTTGAACGCAAGCAGGCCGAGGAAATCGTCCGGCTCGCGCGTGTACTCGCATGCAAATCGTGCCGCGCCATAGCCGACAAGGAAAAGGCCCGATACCGCACCGGTCGGCCGCGGCTTGGCGGAAAAGATCCACAGCAGCACGAACAGCAGGAAGCCTTCGGCGACCATCTCGTAAAGTTGGGACGGGTGACGGGGGACCGGCCCCCCGCCGCGGAAGATCATGCCCCAGGCGACATCCGTCGGCCGGCCCCAAAGTTCGCCATTGATGAAATTACCCAGGCGCCCGGCCGCGAGGCCCAGCGGCACCAGCGGTGCGACGAAATCCATCACGTCGAGCCAATGCTTTGCGTTCTTGCGCGAAAACCACAGCATCGCAAATAGCACGCCGAGGAACCCGCCGTGGAACGACATCCCGCCCTGCCAGACCGCGAATACCTCGAGCGGATGCGCTAGGTAGTACGCGGGCTTGTAGAACAGCACGTAACCGAGGCGCCCACCAAGGATCACGCCGAGGATGCCGTAGAACAGCAGATCTTCGAACTGCGCCCGCGTGACCGACGCCCGGCCTCCCGCGATGCGCTTCACCCCGAGGCCCCAGAACACGGCAAACGCCGTCAGGTACATCAGCCCGTACCAGCGGATCGCCAGCGGCCCGATGGCGATTGCGACCGGATCGAAGTTCGGGTGGGTCAGCATGCGTTCGCCTTCGCCGCGGCCGCAATGATGTCCGTCGTCCGCATTGCCGTCTTGATCACGCCATCCCCGGGGAAAATGGACAATCGACCCTGCCCGTTCAACGCCTTTGCCGCCCTAGATCAAGGCACGGGCCGAAGGGGGGAGTCTACCAACGACGCGTCTGCCGTAACGAAGATGTGCCTTAGATGCTGCCGGAGCGTTCAGTTTCCGGGCGACTGCGGGGGAAATTCGAGCCTGACCCGCAGGCCACCGAGTGCAGGTGAACGGTCGGCATCCAATTTCAAATGATGCAGCGTCGCAATCCGGCGAGCGATGGACCAGCCCAGCCCTGTGCCCGGTGGACCCTCGGGCGACACGCGAAAGAACCGCTCGCCAAGCCGAGCCATGGTCGCGGCATCGAGGCCGGGGCCGCCGTCTTCGATGTCCAGCCGTGTTGCGCCATCGCTCGAAGCGAGGCTCACGCGAACCGGAGTACCGGGTGAGGTGTAACGCAATGCGTTGTCGACCAGGTTGCGCACCAGGACTTCCAGCAGGATAGGCTCGCCGCCAACCGGCGCCGGACCTGTGGAGCGCATCTCGGTATCCCCGGCGCGCGAAAATGCGGCGCTCGCCGCCTGCGCAATGACCGACCGGACCAATTTGTCCAGGTCCACGCTGCCGTTCGCAATCCCGCCCTCGCATGCATCGAGCCGCGCAAGGGTGAGCATCTGCTCCAGCAGCCGCGCCACGCGGTCGGAGGCCTCGATCACCGCGTTCAGCGCCGCATCCCTTTCGCGCGGTTCAGCGACCGCCAAGGCGACCTGGGCCTGCGCGCGCAAGGCCGCGATCGGCGTGCGCAGCTCATGAGCGGCATCCGCCGTGAAGCGCTTTTCTTGCGCCAGCGCGCGGGCGATGCGTGCGAACAGGCCGTTGACCGCATTGACGAGCGGCCGGACTTCGTCGGGGGCCTCGCTTTCCGGAAGCGGATCGAGCACGAGCGGCCCGCGCGCGGACAATGCGGCGCCGATGCGCTCGAGCGGCGCAAGGGAGGCACGCACTGCAAGCAGCACCGCAATTGCCAGCAGCGGCAACGCCGCCACCATCGGCCACACCAGGTTTAGCGTGAGCGCCCCGAGGATGTCGCGACGGCTGGAAAGCTTTTCGGCGATCTGCACGCTGGTGCCGTCCCGCAATGTCCCCGTCGTGTACACCCGCCATCTGCTTCCGGCGATTTCGCGGTTCGAGAATCCCCGCTTCGCTGCACCAAGGGGCGTCGCGGGCGCTGCACTTGAACGCCGGAGCAATTGCCCGCGGCGCCAGACCTGCCACAGAACGCGTTTTGCCTTGTCGGGCAAGCGCGGCGCGCCGGCGGAGGTCTCATTGTCTTCGTCGTCGCCACCGTGCGCGGCGATCAACGTGGCGGCTTGGGCAAGGTGGCCGTCGAGCAACTCGTCCAGTTCGTGGCTGGCGCCGATCCATACCGCAACCAGGGTCGCGCACCACAGGACGAGCACGCCCCCAAGGATTCCGAAGAGCAGGCGGCTGCGCAGCGAGGGCGCCCTGGCGCCGTCGCCTGGTCCGGTTGCTCCTGCCCCTTCGGGGACTTCCCGACTCAAGGAGTGCCGCCGGCGAAGGCGTAGCCCACGCCGCGGATGGTGCGCAGCAATTCCGGCCGCAAGTGCTTGCGCAAGCGATGCACGTGCACCTCGATCGAATTGCTTTCGACCTCGCGGCCCCAGGCGCAAAGCTGTTCTTCGATGCTCTCGCGGGTCACCACCCGGCCTGCGGCCAGCATCAGCACGTGCAACAGGTCGAATTCGCGAGGAGGCAGCGCGACGGCCACGCCGTCGAGACTGACCGTTCGCGCGGCAGGGTCGAGGCTTACGCCGCCGGCCTCGAGCAGTCCGGAGCCCTGTCCGGCGGCACGCCGGATCAATGCCCGCAGGCGGGCGGCCAGCTCCACCAGATCCACCGGCTTGACGACATAGTCATCCGCGCCGCCATCGAGACCCGCGACGCGGTCGCCGACTGCGTCACGCGCGGTCAGCACCAGGACCGGGATCGCATTGCGACCGGCGCGCAGGCGCCGCAGCACCGAGAGGCCGTCCTCGCGCGGCAACCCGAGGTCGAGCACGGCAGCGCTGTAAGGGGTGGCCGCCAGTTCGTTCCAGGCGGCGGCACCATCGCGCACCCAGTCGACAGAGAATCCGGCCTGCCCGAGTCCCGCGCGGAGGGCACGCCCCAGAGGTTCATCGTCTTCGGCCAGCAGGATGCGCATTGCGGAGTTGGGATTGAGACTGTCGGCCGCTCAGTCGTGCCGGTTGCGGCTTTCAGCGGCGGAGTGTTCTGCAGCGGCCCGCACGGCCCGGGGCTGCTCGCCAGCTTCGCCGGTCGGCTTCTCGGCCCATTGTATCGCCCAGAACCCGAGCACCGTTGCGGCCACGACAGTTGCGAGGATACGGTGCGGTGCCCGAATGCCCTCACAGGGCGGCACTGCCTTGCGCCCGGTGATCATCGCGCCGACCAGATTCTCGCGATGCACCGCACTCGAAAGCACAACGGCGGCGACGTGTACGCCGACCAGCAGCATCAGCGCTTCGCCCATGAACTCGTGAACCGATTCCAGCCAGCGGCCGCCAAGATCGGCGTAGACCATGTGTCCGCTCGTCGCGGCGAAGACGACCAGCGAGAGCAGTGCAACCACGGCCAAGCCCCCGGCAGGATTGTGCCCGACATGGTGCTCCGGTCGCGCGCCCAGCAGGCTCACGAGGTAGCGCGACACGGTCGATGGCCCGAACAGGAAAGACCGGAAGCGCGCATGCCGCGTGCCGATGAATCCCCACAGCAGCCTGAATGCCACCAGTCCCCCGGCGGAATATCCGAGTGTCGCGTGCAGCAGGCGCCAGCGTTCGCTTTCCGAAGTGACGAAAGCCCCGGCCACGCAGATCGCCAGCAGCCAGTGGAAGACGCGCACCGGCGCATCCCAGACCAGGGTGCGTGCCGGGGTCGGGCCGCCGCTCATTTCGGCACCACCACGTCGCGCTCGGAGAAATCGCCTTGCGCCGCGCCTGCATGGCAGGCGGTGCAATTCGACCGGCCGCCGACGCTCTTGAGCGCCCAGGTTGCCGCGCCCACCTTGCGATGTTTGCGATCGAACCACGTTGCGCTGGTGATGCGCGAATCGGCTGTCACGACCGCACGCTTGTAGGTTCCAGCGTTCGACTGCAGGTAGCGGGACAATTCTGCCGCCGTATTGTCGTCGAGCGCCGCATTGGTGCCGAAGTGCTTCTCGAGGGCACTCATGATGCGCGCCCAGTTCGCCGCGGGCAGCAGGCCCGGCGGGTAGGCCGTGTGGCAGGCGCCGCATTCCTGCGCGTGCGCTGCGGGAGCGTTCGGCGGGATCGCAATGCGGCCCGCATGCGACGCGCCGCCGACTGCCAGGAAAGCAAGGATGAATGCCGCACGCGTAACCAGGGCGCGGCTCATTTGCGCAATCCCGTGAGGTAGGCCAGCACGTCGGCCTTTTCCGCAGGGGTGCAGTCGCGTCCGAGCACGTCCCCGCAGTTGCGCCTGAACCACTTGTCGGCCCGCGCGCGATCGTTCAGACCTTCGGGATTGAAGGCGGGTGCGAGAGGTGCGATGCGCTTGCGGGTCATCGCGTGCGCGCCATCGCGTGTCGGCGGCGCGCCGTGGCAGGTCGAGCAGGACCATTCGCGACCGTGCTTTTGCGCAAAAAACGCTTCGCCGCGGCTTGTCGAAGGCGTAATCGCGGCCTCGGCGGCGTACTGGCCCATTAACTCGACGGGACTCGCAGCCAGCGCTGGCGGCGAGAATCCCCAGTTCGCGATGGCGACGCCGACAGGAATCAGAATTGTGCTGAAGTTCGGTTGCATGAACTGCTCCCATTGGACTGATTAGCTCCGATGGTAGGGACTGCAGATGAACGCAGCCTGAACGCTGCTGCCGAGCCGCGCGAAAGCTTCTCAGTGCCGCCGGGAACGCGCCAGCGCGACGAAGTTTTCGAGCGCGGCCGCGTGCGCCTCGCGCCGCCAGGCGAGGCGCAGTTCCACCCTGCGGTGCTCATCGCGCACCGGGCGGTAGACAACGCCGCTGCGTTTCAGGTTGAGCATCGAGGCCGGCACGATCGCCACGCCCAATCCCGAGGACACGAGGCTGACTACGGTCTGCATTTGCACGGCCTCCTGCGCGATCCGTTGCGCGAAGCCGGCTCGCGCACAAAGGTCCGCCACGCTGTCGTACAACGCGGGCGCGAGGGCACGCGGCACGGTAACGAAAGCCTCGCCGGCCAGCCGCGCGACCCTCAAGGGCGTGCCCTTGCGCGCCAGGACATGGGTCTGCGGCAGGGCTGCCACGAGGCCCTCGCGGTGGAGGAGCATCGATTCGAGGCGCGATTCGGCCAGCGGCGGCAGCACGAAACCCAGGTCGATCTCCCCGGCCATCAGCGCCGCCACCTGGGTCTCGGTTACCATTTCGCGCAATGCGAGCACGACGCCCGGGTGAGCCGCCTTGTAGCGCCTGAGCAGTCCCGGCAGCACGCTGTAATCGGCGATGGAGACAAACCCGATGCGCAGCGTGCCGGCGCCGCCGGCGCCCATCCCGGCCACGGTGCGCGCAGCGCGTTCCAGGCGCGCGATGACCTGCCGCGCCTCTTCGAGGAACCACGCACCGGCCACGGTGAGTTCGACCTTGCGCCGCGAGCGCTCGAACAGCCGGGCCCCGAGCTTGGCCTCGATGTCCTGGATGCTGCGCGACAGTGGCGGCTGCGAAATGTGCAGCGCCTCGGCCGCGCGCCCGAAATGCAGGTGTTCGGCCACGGCCACGAACTGGCGCAATTGCCTGAGGTCCGGAATGCTCATACTTTAAAAGTATCAGAAAACGATGGAAATGATATTGGCAGGAATCAAGTGCCGGCGATAGCCTGCGTCCTTTCCTCCTGCACGCCTGTGCGACGCCGCTTCCGCGATGACCCGCCCGACGAAGAATTCGCGATGACCCGCCCGACGAGGATTTCGCGATGACCCGCACGCTCTGGCCGGCCTACGGCGCCCTGGTCCTGACCATGGCGCTCTGGGGCAGCAACCCTTCGGTTTCGCGCCTTGTGCTGGACGCGATCCCGCCGGTCGCGCTCGCCTGGTCGCGCTGGTTCGTGGTGCTGGTCGCCGTCACGCCCCTCGTCTGGCCGGAGCGGCGCGAGATCGGCGAGGCTTTGCGCACCCGATGGAAGAAGCTGCTCCTCTTTTCCCTGCTGGCAAGCGCGCCGCAAAGCGTCGTGATCTACAAGGGCCTGGAACTGTCCACGGCGGTCAACCTCGGCCTGTTCAATTCGGCGATTCCCGTCCTGATCCTGGTGCTCGGGGCGATGTTCTGGGGCAAGCGCATCCGGCCGCACGAAGCGGTGGGCATCGCGGTATCGATGGCCGGCGTGCTCGTGATCCTGTTCGAAGGATCGTGGGCCCGCGCGGCCTCGCTTGCATTCAACTTCGGCGACCTGGTCCTGTTCGCGGGCATGGTCCTGTGGGCCTCCTACACGCTCAAATTCGCCGACCGGCCGCGGTCGCTGTCGCCGCCTGCGCTGGTCGCGGTGATCGCCGCGATCGGCGTTGTGCTTTGCGCCCCGCTCGTGGCGCTCGAGGCGCTGGTCGTGCATCCGCCCAGGCTGGATGCGACCACGGCGCTGGCGGCGGTCTACATCGGTCTCGGGCCGACGCTGGGCGCGATGCTCTGCTACAACTACGGGGTGGAGCGAGTCGGCGCCGTCAAGGCTGGCGCGCTGGTCCACCTGATGCCGGTATTCGCGAGTATCTTCGCCGTGCTGCTGCTCGACGAGAAATTCCACCTGTTCCATGCGGCCGGCTTTGCGCTGGTGGCGGGCGGGGCCTTGCTGGCCCTCGCCGCGCCACGGCGCTTGTTGTTAAATCCGAATTAATGAAGGGAGAGAACCATGGCTGACCAGAAGAACTGGCGTTCCAAATCGATCACCGGCGGCATTGCCCGTGCGCCGAATCGCGCGATGCTGCGCGCAGTCGGCTTCAAGGACGGCGATTTCGACAAGCCTATCGTCGGCGTGGCCAATGGCCATTCGACGCTGAATCCCTGCAATGCCGGCATTCAGCCGCTCGTCGACAGCGCCATCGCGGCGCTCGAATCGGCCGGCGCCAAGCCGCAGATGTTCGGCGTGCCGACGATCACCGACGGCATCGGCATGGGCACCGAAGCGATGAAATATTCGCTGGTATCGCGCGAAGTGATTGCGGACGCGATCGAGACCTCGGTCAACGGGCAGGCGATGGACGGCGCGCTGGTCGTCGGCGGCTGCGACAAGAACATGCCCGGCGGCATGATGGCGATCGCGCGCATGAACGTGCCGGCGATCTACGTCTACGCGGGGACCATCAAACCAGGCAAATGGAAGGGCGTCGATCTCACCGTGGTCTCGGTTTTCGAGGCGGTGGGCGCCTACTCCGCCGGGCGGATGTCGAAGGAGGACTACGACGGCATCGAGCGCAACGCCTGCCCTTCGGTCGGCGCCTGCGGCGGCATGTTTACCGCGAACACGATGTCGTCGTCGTTCGAGGCGCTCGGCATGAGCCTGATGGGCTCCTCGCAGATGGCCTCACCGGATGCCGAGAAGGCCGACTCGGCCGCCGCTTCGGCCAAGGTGCTGGTCAATGCGATCAGGAACAACCTGCGGCCCCGCAAGATCATCACGCGCAAATCGATCGAGAACGCGGTCGCGCTGGTCATGGCGACCGGCGGTTCGACAAACGCGGTGCTTCACTACCTGGCGATTGCCGCCGCCGCCGAAGTGAAGTGGACCATCGACGACTTCGAGCGCGTGCGCCGCAAGACGCCGGTGCTGTGCGACCTCAAGCCTTCGGGCAAGTATGTCGCGGTCGATTTCCATCGCGCCGGCGGCGTGCCCCAGGTACTCAAGATCCTGCTCGCCAACGGCCTGCTGCATGGCGACTGCATGACGATCACCGGCAAGACGATCGCCGAGGAACTGAAGAACATTCCGGCCGAGCCGCGCAAGGACCAGGACGTGATCCGTCCGTTCAGCGACCCTATCTACAAACAGGGCCATCTCGCGATCCTCAAGGGCAACCTCGCCACCGAAGGCTGCGTGGCCAAGATCACCGGCCTGAAGAACCCGTCGATCACCGGCCCGGCGCGGGTGTTCGACTCCGAGCCCGATTGCATGAAGGCGATCATGGCCAAGAAAATCAAGCCGGGCGACGTGGTCGTGATTCGCTACGAGGGCCCCAAAGGCGGCCCGGGCATGCAGGAGATGCTAGCGCCCACTTCGGCCTTGATCGGCCAAGGGCTTGGGGAGTCGATCGGCCTGCTGACTGATGGTCGGTTCTCGGGGGGCACCTGGGGCATGGTGGTCGGGCACGTGGCGCCGGAAGCTTTTGTCGGCGGCACGATCGCGCTGGTCAAGGAAGGTGACTCGATCACGATCGACGCGAAGAAGCGCCTGATCCAGCTCAATGTGCCGGCCAAGGAACTCGCCGCGCGCCGCAAGAAGTGGAAGCAGCCCAAGCCGCGCTACACGCGGGGGCTGCTCGCCAAGTACGTGAAGCTCGTGTCCACCGCCAGCAAAGGCGCAGTCACCGACTGGGAAGACTGATCCGGCTCCGCCCGGCTCCCGGACTCAGAATCCGGAGCCGGGTTGCTTGAGAAATTCGGTTTCCTCGGCCGTGCTCGGCCGGCCGAGCGCCGCGTTCCGGTGCGGAAAACGGCCGAATCGCCGGATGATCGCGCGATGCTTCTCCGAATACTCGACCGCGTCGGAGGTTTCGGGAAAGGCATTCAGCGGGGCAAAGAGCGTGCAGGAGCGATCCTGGTCCGCGAGCACTTCGCTGTGTTCAAACGGCAGGTAGACGAACATCCGCTCGACCGGCAGCAGGCCGCCATCCCATCCCATGTCGACGACGTGCATTGCGGTTGCGAGCGCAATCGGGTCGGTCGCGAACGCGCGGCCGCTTCCGCGGAACAAATTGCGCGGGAACTGGTCGGTGAGCACGATCAGCGCGAGCGCCCCTTTCGCCGTTTCGGTCCACGCCGCGTATTCACCGCATGCAGCGGCGTTGTGAAGCGTGAGGAACCGCGTACGGATGCTTTCGTCGAACACTGCACTCTTCTCGAACCAGGCCTTGCGGCGCGGCCCCGGCGGGCGGCCGAACCAGAAGTCGAGGATGCTCTGGGCTGAATGCATGTCGGATAATGACGTCACTTAACGGTGTCAGGGTCCATTTTCGGCCGAAATTGGACCCTGACACCAATTTCTTCGGAATCCGTTCCATGCCCAATCGCCTTGCGCAGGAAACCTCCCCTTACCTGCAGCAGCACGCGAACAACCCGGTCGACTGGTATGCGTGGGGCGCAGAGGCGCTGGAGGCCGCGCGCTCCTCGGATACACCGATCCTGCTCTCGGTGGGCTACTCGGCCTGCCACTGGTGCCACGTAATGGCGCACGAGAGCTTCGAGGACGACGAGACGGCGGCGCTGATGAACAGCCTTTTCGTCAACATCAAGGTCGACCGCGAGGAAAGGCCGGACCTCGACCAGATCTACCAGACCGCCCACCAGATGCTGACGCAGCAAACCGGTGGCTGGCCGCTGACGATGTTCCTCGCGCCGGACGGCACGCCTTTCTTCAGCGGCACCTACTTTCCGAAGACCTCGCGCTACGGCCTGCCCGGATTCCGCGAGCTCCTCGAGCGCGTCGCCGCGATCTGGCGCGAGCGACGCGCCGAAGTCGATGCGCAGGGCGAGCAGGTGCGCATCGCCTTCTCCCGCATGCAGGTCGGGGGCGGCGCCGGGGTGGGGCGACCGGCGCACGTTTCGGATTTCGACGCGCAGCCGATCATGGAAGCGATGTCCAACCTGCGCGAGAACTTCGACGCCGAAGCCGGTGGCTGGGGCCAGGCGCCCAAGTTTCCGCACCCGACCGACATCGAGTTGTGCCTGCGCCGCTATGCGCGCGACGGCGACGGGCATGCGCTCGAGATGGCCGACATCACGCTGGAGAAGATGGCTCAGGGCGGCATCTGTGACCAGCTCGGCGGCGGCTTCGCGCGCTACAGCACCGATACGACCTGGACGATCCCGCATTTCGAGAAGATGCTTTACGACAACGGTCCGCTGCTTGGGCTGCTGGCCGATGCCCATGCCGCCACCGGCAAGGACCTCTATGCCCGCGTGGCTGCCGAAACCGCGGCCTGGGTCCTGCGCGAAATGCAATCGCCCGAGGGCGGGTATTACTCGAGCCTGGATGCGGATTCCGAAGGCGAGGAAGGCAAGTTTTACGTCTGGGACCGGGAAGAAGTGCGCGCGCTGTTGCCGGCCGGGGAATACGAGGTTTTCGCTAGTTGCTATGGACTGGATCGCGAGCCGAATTTCGAGGAAATGCACTGGAACCTCGTCCTCGCGCGCGAACCGGCGGACGAAGGCTTGAAAGCGCTCCTCGAATCTGCCCGGGCCAAGGTCCTCGCTGCACGCGAGAAGCGCGTGCGGCCCGGTCGCGACGAGAAGATCCTCGTCTCGTGGAACGCGCTGATGGTGCGAGGCATGGCGAAGGCCGGCCGCGTATTCGGCGTCCGCGAGTGGATTGCCTCGGCCCGCCGGTCGCTCGACTTCATCCGGGCCACGATGTGGAAGGACGGTCGGCTGTTCGCCACCTACAAGGATGGGCGCGCGCACCTCAACGCCTACCTCGACGACTACGCGTTCCTGGTCGACGCGCTGATCGAATTCCTGCAGGCGCAGTTCGATGTCGAGTTGCTCGATTTCGCCGAAGAAGTCGCCGAAGCGATGCTCGACCAGTTCGAGGATCCTGACACTGGCGGGTTCTTGTTCACCGGGCGCGACCATGAGCGCCTGATCCATCGGCCCAAGCCCGGGCATGACAACGCGACGCCCTCAGGCAACGGGGTGGCGGCCTTCGCACTGCAAAGGCTTGCGGCCCTGACCGGCGAAGACCGTTACCGGGATGCGGCCGAACGCACGCTGGAACGCTTCTACCCGACCATGCGCCAGTACCCGGCCGGGTTCGGCTCGCTGATGATCGCGCTCGAAGAGTCGCTCGCGCCGCCGACCACCGTGATCCTTCGTGGCGATCCGGCTGTCCTGGGAGAGTGGACCCGCGCGCTGGCCCGGGAATTCTGGCCTTCGATCCTGGTGCTGGCGATTCCGGCCGGCGCAGGCGGGCTGCCCGCGATCCTCGACAAGCCGGCGCCAACGGCGGGCCCCGACCCGGCGGTCAACGCGTGGGTATGCCAGGGCGTTACATGCTTGTTGCCGGTATCGGACCTGGAAACCCTGCGCAACACCTGCAAACAGGGGGCCGCGAGCTAGTTTTTGGGGTAAATTGTCGCCCCACGACGGCCCGGAAACGGCCCCGACCATCGGATTCGCAATCGCCCAAGGAGCATCAATGAAACTCGCAACCCTCGCCTTAGCCCTCGCCGCCGGCACCGTCGTCTCGCTGCCGGCCCAGGCCAATGAAGCGCTCGCCAAGAAATACATGTGCCTCACCTGCCACACGCTGGACAAGAAGCTGGTCGGTCCGTCGTATCACGACGTAGCCGCCAAGTACAAGGGCGACAAGTCCGCCGAGGCCAAGCTCGTCGACAAGGTCAAGAAGGGCGGAGTAGGCGTGTGGGGCCAGATCCCGATGCCGCCGAACGACAAGGTTCCCGAAGCCGACCTGAAGCAACTGGTCAAGTGGATCCTGTCCACGAAGTAAGTCACAAAATGCAATGCAGAAAGCCGGGCGATCCCCGGCTTTTTTATTGCCGCTCGCAGCGGGCCGCAGATATCATTTCGCCTTTCAGCCGGCCCTTCACCACACTGCGCTCCTGGGAGGACGTATGAAGTACCCGAATCTCGCTCCGAAAATTGCCCTCGCGCTGCTCGCAGCCGCTACCGCAGCCGCCCTTTCGGGCTGTGGCGAAGAGAAGAAGCCCGAACCCGTGAAGAAGGCAGAAGCGCCTCCGCCGCCCCCGCCGTCGATCGAAATCAAGATCGGCCATGTCGGCCCGATGACCGGCGGAATCGCGCACCTGGGCAAGGACAACGAGAACGGCGCCCGCATGGCGGTCGACGAGGCCAATGCCGCCAAGATCAAAATCGACGGCAAGGATGCCAAGTTCGTGTTCGTTGGCGAAGACGACCAGGCGGACCCGAAAGTCGGCACCACGGTCGCCCAGAAGCTGGTCGATGCCAAGGTGGCCGGCGTCGTCGGGCACCTGAACTCCGGCACCTCGATTCCGGCCTCGGCGATCTACAACCAGGCCAATATCCCGGTGATTTCGGGTTCGGCGACCAATCCCAAGCTCACCGAGCAGGGATTCAAGAACCAGTTCCGCGTCGTCGGCCGTGACGACCAGCAGGGCCCGGCAATCGCGAGCTACCTGGCCGGCGACGCCAAGCCGAAGACAGTGGCGATCATCGACGACGCGACCGCGTACGGCGAAGGCCTGGCCAACGAAGTCGAGAAGACGCTGAAGGAAGCCAAGATCAAGGTGCTGCCGCGCGAGAAGGGGACCGACAAGACCACCGACTGGAAGGCGATCCTCACCAAGATCAAAGGCAAGAAGCCCGATGCGGTGTTCTATGGCGGCATGGATGCCACCGGCGGCCCGCTGGTCAAGCAGGGACGCGAGCTCGGCATCAAGGCGATCTTCGCGTTCGGCGACGGCGCCTGCACCGACGAGATGGCCAAGCTGGCGGGGGACGCCGCCGAGGGGTTGCTGTGCTCGCAAGCCGGCATCCCGGTGGCTGCGGCGGACAAGAAGTTCCTCGAGAACTACAAGAAGAAGTTCAACGCCGACCCGATCCTCTATTCGCCGTTCACCTATGACGCGGCGAACCTGCTGATCGAGGCGATGAAGAAAGCCAACTCGCCCGACCCGGCCAAGTACCTGCCCGAGCTGGCGAAGATCGACTACAAGGGTGCCACCGGGCAGATCGCATTCGACGAAAAGGGCGATCGCAAGGACGCCGAGATGACGATTTTCACCATGAAGGGCGGCAAGATCACGCCGGTGGCGGTGATCAAGGGCGGCAAGACGATGCCGATCGCCGACTTCATCGCGGCCCAGTCCCCGGCACCGGCCGCTGCGCCTGCGGCGCCCGCGCCGGCCGCCGACGCGGCGAAAGACGCCCCGAAGGCGCCCGAGGCTGCGAAGGAAGCGCCCAAGGCAGAAGCAGCGAAGAAGTAGGCATTTTGGCTGCGTACAGAAACGGCACCTCCGGGTGCCGTTTTTGTTGGGGCGGGCCGCGGACGGGCGGCGCGCCGCTTTTCCTGCCGGGCCCGTCCTTTGCTAGTCTTTCCCGCTGATGGATATCTTCATCCAGCAGCTGATCAACGGGCTGACGCTCGGCAGCGTGTACGCGGTCGTCGCGCTCGGCTATACGATGGTCTACGGCATCATCCAGCTGATCAACTTCGCGCACGGCGAACTGGTGATGATCGGCGCGATGGTGGCGTTCACCCTCATCGGCGCGCTCGTGCCCACCGGGATGAGCCCCCTGCTCATCGTGCTGCTCGCAACGGCCTGCGCCATTCCCGTCTGCATGCTGATCGGCTACGCGATGGAGCGGCTGGCGTACCGGCCGTTGCGCCGCGCACCGCGCCTCGCGCCGCTGATCACCGCGATCGGCGTGTCGATCATCCTCCAGCACCTCGCGCTGCTGGTCTGGAGTCGCAACAACCTCGCGTTCCCGCAAATCATCAAGACCGTGTCTTACCACATAGGCGGAGCGACGATCACCAACGTGCAGATCGCGATCATGCTGATGTCGGTCGTGATGATGGCCGGTCTCGCGCTGCTCGTTTACCGCACGCGCCTGGGCACGGCGATGCGGGCCACCGCGCAGAATGCACAGGTCGCCGGGCTGATGGGCATCGACATCAACCGGATGATCGCCGCGACGTTCGTGATCGGCGCTGCACTGGCCGCGGTGGCCGGCGTGATGGTCGGCAGCTACTACGGCATCGCGCACTACCAGATGGGCGCGCTGCTCGGCCTCAAGGCGTTCTCGGCAGCAGTGCTCGGGGGCATCGGCAACTTGCCCGGTGCGATGCTCGGGGGCCTGCTGCTCGGCGTGGTCGAGGCTCTCGGCGCGGGGTATATCGGCGACCTGACCGGCGACGTATTCGGCAGCAACTACCAGGACGTCTTCGCCTTCCTGGTGCTGATCGCGGTGCTCGTGTTCAGGCCCTCGGGGCTGCTGGGCGAGCGGGTGGGCGACCGCGCATGATTCTGCTGCAAAGGAATCCGGCGGCCCGCTGGGGCGCGGTCGCACTGATCGCTCTGGTGCTGATCGCCCTGCCCTTCGCGCTTTCGCAGGCCGGCACCGCATGGGTCAGGATCACCAACCTCGCGATCCTTTTCACGCTGCTGGCACTCGGGCTGAACATCGTGGTCGGTTTCGCGGGACTGCTCGATCTCGGATACGTCGCGTTCTATGCGGTCGGCGCCTATGCGTATGCGCTGCTCGCCTCGCCGCATTTCGGACTGCACCTGCCGTTCTGGGTGATCCTGCCGATCGGCGCGGCGGTGGCGGCGCTGTTCGGCGTGCTGCTGGGCGCACCGACGCTCAAATTGCGTGGCGACTACCTTGCGATCGTGACGCTGGGATTCGGCGAGATCGTGCGGATCTTCCTCAACAACCTTTCCCGGCCGGTCAACATCACCAACGGGCCGCAGGGAATCTCCCAGATCGACCCGTTCTCGATCGCCGGGGTGAGCTTCGCGAAAATCGACACCTTCATGGGCGCGATGATCAGCGGCCCGATGAAGTACTACTGGTTCCTGCTCGTGGTCCTCGTCGCGGTGATCGCGATCAACCTGCGTCTGCAGAATTCGCGCATCGGCCGCGCCTGGGAGGCGGTGCGCGAAGACGAGATCGCAGCCCGCGCGATGGGCATCGACACGACGAAGATCAAGCTCCTCGCTTTCGCCATGGGCGCCTCGTTCGGCGGTGTCGCCGGCGGCCTGTTCGCCGCGATCCAGGGGTTCATCTCGCCCGAAAGCTTTGTGCTGGTCGAGTCGATCATGGTCGTGGCGATGGTGGTGCTCGGCGGCATGGGCAACATCTGGGGCGTGATCCTCGGCGCGCTGCTGCTGTCGTTCGTGCCGGAGGTCCTGCGCTACACGGTAGAGCCGCTGCAGAAGGCGGCGTTCGGGAAGATGATCGTCGAGCCCGAGGTGCTGCGCATGCTGATCTTCGGTTTCGCGCTGGTGCTGGTCATGCTGTTCCGCCCGGCGGGCCTGTTGCCTTCTGCCGTCAGGAAGCGCGAATTGGCAGAGCGAAAAGCATGACGCAAGCCGATCCGAGCCGGGGCTCTGGCGCGGGCGCCCTGGTCGTCGCCGAGGGCATCGGCAAGCGTTTCGGCGGAGTGCAGGCCCTGGGCAGCGTGGCCTTTACGGTGCACGCCGGCGAGATCTACGGCCTGATCGGCCCGAACGGCGCCGGCAAGACGACGCTCTTCAACGTCCTCACCGGCATCTATGCACCGGACGCCGGGCGGTTCGCGTTCCGTGGCAACGAGATCACCGGGCTCAAGTCGCACGAGATCGCCGCGGCCGGCATTGCACGCACCTTCCAGAACATCCGCCTGTTCGCAAATCTTTCTGCGCTGGAGAACGTCATGATCGGCCGCCATGTGCGCACGCAGGCCGGCGTGCTCGGCGCGGTGCTGCGCGACAGGCGCACGCTCGCCGAGGAGTCGGCCATCGAGGCGCGCGCGCTCGAGCTGCTCGACTACGTGGGGATCGCCTCGCGCGCGAACGATGCCGCCGGCAACCTGCCCTACGGCGACCAGCGGCGGCTCGAAATCGCGCGGGCGCTGGCCACGGACCCGGCGCTGCTCGCGCTCGACGAGCCGGCAGCCGGCATGAATGCTTCCGAGACTGTCGCGCTGCGGAAGCTGCTGGAACGGATCCGCGCCGACGGCACGACCATCCTGCTGATCGAGCACGACATGAAGCTGGTGATGAAGGTCTGCGACCGCGTGCTGGTGCTCGACTACGGCGAAAAGATTGCCGAGGGCGTGCCGGCAGAGGTGCAGAGGGACCCGAAGGTGATCGAAGCCTACCTGGGAGCGCCGGCATGAAATACCGGCTGCGCGGGGCCCTCGCATGAGCCTGCTCGAAATCAGGGGCCTCGAAGTCCGCTACGGCGGCATCCGCGCGGTGAAAGGCGTCGACCTCGCGGTCGACGAAAACGAACTGGTCTGCCTGATCGGCGCCAATGGTGCGGGGAAGACGAGCATCCTAAAGGCGATCTGCGGACTGCTGCCGGCCGCGGGCGGCACCGTCACCTATGCCGGCAAGGCGATCGCCGGCGCACCTTCCTTCCGGCTGGTCCGCGAGGGGCTGGTGCTGGTGCCCGAAGGCCGCGGCATCTTCGGCCAGCTGACGGTGGCAGAGAACCTCGCGATGGGCGCCTTCGCTCGCGAGGACGCGGCCGAAGTGAAGCGCGACTTCGACCGGATGCTCGCACTGTTCCCGCGCCTGGCTGAGCGCAGCGGTCAGTCGGCCGGCACGCTGTCGGGCGGGGAGCAGCAGATGCTGGCCCTGGGCCGGGCGCTGATGAGCAAGCCCCGGCTCTTGTTGCTCGACGAGCCGAGCATGGGCCTTGCGCCGCTGATGGTGGCGAAGATCTTCGAGGTCGTGCGCCGGATTTCCTCGGAGGGCGTCACCATCCTGCTGGTCGAGCAGAACGCGCGCATGGCGCTCGAAGCCGCCCGCCGGGGGTACGTCATGGAATCAGGAACAATCGCGCTGGCAGGCGAGGCGAAAGCGCTGCTGGCCGATCCGCGCGTGCGCGAAGCGTATCTGGGCGAAGAGGCCGCCTAGACGATCGGCGCAGGGGAACCCTGCGGTCTCCCGATACCCCGTCGCCGGCCCGGGGGTGCAGCCTCGCGAAGACACCGAATGTACCGGTACCAGAAAAAATCTCCCCCGAGAGCCAGTGTTGGCGCGGGGTTTCCGAAAAATTCTTCCGGATTCAGGTCTTGCCGGCGTACTCGGCGCGCAGGATCTTCGCGGCCGCCACCATCGAGCGAAGCTTCCCGTCGGCCACGTCGCGCGGCAGGTACTTCATGCCACAGTCCGGCGCGAGGATCACGTCCTCGGCCTTCATGTAGCGCAACGCCTTGCGAATGCGCTCGGCGATCTGCTCCGGCGTCTCGACGGTGAGGTCGAGCAGATCCACGCAGCCGACCATGATCTGCTTGCCCGGCAGCGTCTCGAGCACCTTGCAGTCGAGCTTCGACTGGGCGGTCTCGATCGAGATCTGATTGCAGCGGCAGCCGGCCAGCTCGGGCAGGAACGAGTAGCCCGACGGGCGCTCGTGGATGATCGCCGCGTAGCCGAAGCAGATATGCAGCGCCGTCGTGCCCGTAATGCCCGCGAGCGCGCGGTTGGTCGCGGCCAGGCCGTACTCGCGTGCCCTCTCCGGCCGCGCCTGCATGTACGGCTCGTCGACCTGCACGACGTCCGCACCGGCGGCGAAGAGGTCCCTGATCTCTTCGTTCACCGCGACCGCATAGTCCATCGCGCATTCGGCATCGGACTTGTAGAAATCGTTCTGCGCCTGCTGGCTCATCGTGAACGGGCCGGGCACCGTGATCTTGACCTTGCGGTGCGTATGGCGCTTGAGGAACTTGAGGTCCTCGACTTCCACCGCGTGCTTGCGGCGGATGCGCCCGGTGATGCGCGGCACCGGGTTCGGGTGCCCGGAGCGGTCGAGCCCGGTGCCGGGGTTGTCGATGTCGACACCCTCGAGCGCAGTGGCGAACCTGTTCGAATAGCTCTCGCGGCGGATCTCGCCGTCGGTGAGGATGTCCAGGCCGATCTCTTCCTGCGCGCGAATCGCCACCAGCGTCGCGTCGTCCTGCGCTTCGGCGAGATAGGGTTCCGGGATGCGCCACAACTCCCTTGCGCGCACTCGCGGCGGGAACCGGCCGGCGAGTTTCTTGCGATCGATCAGCCACTCGGGCTGCGGGTAACTGCCTACAAGCGTGGTCGGAAATAGCATCGCTCGAGCGTAGCAGGGCGTGCGGACCCGGGCAATCCGTGATATGAAACGCCCATGAAAAAATCATTCCTGGTCCTCGTTTCGCTCATCGCGGCGCTGTGCTCCAACGCAGCGCTCGCGCAGGCCTATCCCTCCAAGCCGGTGCGCCTGATCGTGCCGTTCGCACCCGGCGGCACGACCGACGTGCTTGCGCGGCTGGTGGCGCAGAAGCTCACCGATGCGCTCGGCCAGCAATTCATCATCGAGAACAAGCCTGGCGCCGGCGGCAACATCGGCACCGAGCTTGCGGTGAAATCGCCGGCCGACGGCTACACGCTGGTCATGAGTTTCGACGGCACGATGGCGATCAACCCCAACACGTACGCGAAGATGCCTTTCGATCCGCAAAAGGATCTCGCTGCGGTGGCAAACGTCGCGCAGGTTCCGCTGCTGATGGTAGTGCACCCGGGTGTCGCGGCGAAGAACGTCGCCGAGTTCGTCGCGCTCGCCAAGGCAAGCCCGGGACGCATCAACTATTCGTCGGCGGGACACGGCAGCACCGGCCACCTGACCGGCGAGCTGTTTCGTTCGCGCGCCGGGATATCGATCGTGCATGTTTCATACAAGGGCGGCGGGCAGGCGGTGCAGGACCTGCTCGGCGGCCAGATCCAGATGCTGGTCACTGCGCTGCCGACGGTGGAGGGGCATCTCAAGGGTGCCAAACTGCGTGCGCTTGCATTTACGTCGGCCAAGCGCGTTCCCGGTGCGCCCGATGTGCCGACGCTGGCCGAATCCGGCTATCCGGGCCTCGAAGTGCTGTCGTGGTACGGCATCCTTGCGCCGGCCGGCACTCCGCCGGACGTCGTGCGCAAGCTGAACGGCGAGATCAACCGGATCCTGCTGCTGCCCGATGTGCGCGAGCGGCTTACGGCGCTTGGCACCGAGCCTACCGGCGGCACACCCGAGCAGTTCGCCCAGGTGATCCGCGCCGACACTGCGCGATGGGCCAAAGTGGTCAGCGATGCGGGGATCCGCATCGAATAACGAAGTCTCGAAGAGCGGGCGGGTGCGCCCTTGCCCGGCTAGCCTTTGCTGCCGCCGTGCAGCGTCGTGTCCTGCCCCACGGGCGGATTCGCGATCGCCTCTTCGAGCGTCAGCTCTTCGCGCCACTCTTCGGGAGGCCGCGAGCGGCCGTCGCTGCCGACCTGGTCGAGGCCCCAGTAGATCTCGAGGAAATGATTGTCCGGGTCGCGGAATTCGACCGCGACCTGGCAGCCCGCGCGGCGCCGGCCGTGGAACTCGATCTTCACGCCGTGCCGTTGCAGGTGATCGCGCGCCCGGAGGACTTCATCGAGCGTCGCCACCTCGAATGCCAGGTGATGCAATTCACGGCCCGCGGACGGTGCCTGCGCGCCGCCGACCAGCGCGACGCCGTGATGGTCGGTATTGCATCGCATGAACACCATGCCGCCTTTCATCATGCTCTCGGGGTAGACGTCGGAAATGCGGAACCCGAGCACGCCGGCATAGAACTCCACCGAGCGCTTGAGGTCGGTCACCCTCAGGACGACGTGGCCGAGCTTGGTGACGTTGAACGGCAGCCCGGCCGGCGGGGCGATGCGCCGCAGCGCCTCGGCTTCGGGGCTGCGCAGGCCTTCAAGATCGACGACGCCTCTTGGCATGACGAGACTCCGTTGGTGTTCAGGTCTTGGCGAGGTCCGCCGCGGTCGTGAAGCTGTCGGCGTAGAACTCGTCCTCCGGGAGCTTGCACTTGCCGACGAAATCGGCGCGCGCCGAGTCGACCATGATCGGCACGCCGCAGGCATAGACCTGGCAGCCGGAGAGGTCGGGGAAATCCTCCATCACCGCCCGATGCACGAAGCCCGTGCGGCCCTGCCAGTTGTCCTCCGGCAGCGCATCGGAGATCACCGGCACGTAGTCGAAGAACGCGCCGTATTCGCTCGCCCATTTCTGCGCGAGCTCGTGCATGTAAAGGTCCTTCGGCCGCCGGCCGCCCCAGTACAGCGTCATCGGTCGCACGATCTCCTTGTGCATCGCGTATTCGATGATCGACTTTATCGGCGCGAAGCCGGTGCCCGAAGCGACGAACACGATCGGCTTCTCGGAATCCTCGCGCAGGAAGAAGGTCCCGAGCGGCGCTTCGAAGCGCAGGATGTCCTTCTCCTTCATCTTGCCGAACACGTGGTCGGTGAACTGCCCCCCGGGCACGTGCCGAACGTGGATCTCGACGAGTTCGTCGTCGTGCGGCGCATTGCCCATCGAAAAGCTGCGCCGCGTGCCGTCCCTCAGCAGGAACTCGAGGTACTGCCCGGCGAGGAACTGCAGCCGCTCGCTGGCCGGCAGCTTCAGCTTGATGACCATGACGTCGTCGGTCAGCTTCTGCATCGAGTGGACGCGGCAGGGCAGTGTCTTGACCTGGATGTCGCCGGCCTTGCCGACCAGGCGCGCTTCGAGCACGCAGTCGGTCAGCGGCTTGGCCTGGCAGAAGAGGGCCTTGCCCTGCTCGCGCTCGGCCGCTGGCAGGGCCTTCTCCTGGTAGACGCCGTAGTCGACGGTCCCGGAGATGATCTTGCCCTTGCAGGAGCCGCAGGCGCCATTCTTGCAGCCATACGGGATTACGAGTCCGAAGCGCAATGCGGCAGTCAGGACTGACTCGCCGTCCTCGACCTGGAAGGCCTGGCCGCCGGGGGAAAGGGTGATGTTGTGCATGGTGCGTAAAATGGCGGGATGAAACGCCTGTTGGTTGTAGGTTTCGGCGATATCGCCCATCGTACTGCCGCGCTGCTGCCGGAAGGGGTCGAGGTGCGCGCTGTTTCGCGCAGCAACGGATTCGACCTGGATCGCCCCGAGACGCTCCGCGCGCTGGGCGGGTGGGCCGACAGCGTGCTGCATTGCGCCCCCCCTCCTGCCGCGGGTACTGCGGATCCGCGCACCGCTGCGCTGCTCGCGATGCTCGAAGCCGGTGGGATTCTACCAAGCCGCCTGGTGTACATCAGCACGAGCGGCGTCTATGGCGACTGCGGCGGGGCGCTGGTAGACGAGGCGCGCCCTGTGAATCCACAGACCGCACGCGCGGTGCGGCGCGTGGACGCGGAGAAGCAACTGCTCGACTGGGGACGGCTGCACGACGTTGCGGTTGTGGTGCTGCGTGCGCCCGGGATCTACGCTGCCGGCCGCCTGCCGAAGGATCGCCTGCTGCAAGGAATTCCGGTGCTGGCCGACAACGACGATGTGTACACGAACCATATTCATGCCGACGACCTTGCGGCCATCGCGCGGGCGGCGTTGGCGCCGGACGCGGCCCCGGGCCTCTATAACGCATCGGACGACAGTCACCTGAAGATGGGCGAATGGTTCGACCTGGTGGCCGGACGCCTCGGATTGCCAAAGCCGGAGCGGGTGTCCCGGGCGGATGCGGCGGGCCGGATCCCGGCCCCGATGCTTTCGTTCATGAGCGAATCACGGCGGCTGGTGAATCGCAGGATGAAGGAAATCCTGGGCGTCAAGCTCCGCTACCCGACTGTCCGCGACGGATTGCCTTTGGCGAGACGCGCGGCATGAGCGCGCCGGAGCGCAATGGCGCCGATCCTTCCGGCGTGCTGGTCGTGATCACCAATCTGCCGGATCGCGCCGCGGCGGAGAAGCTGGCCGAAACGCTGGTTGCTTCGCGGTTGGCTGCATGCGTCAACGTCCTCGCCCCGTGCCGCTCGGTCTACCGCTGGAAGGACGCCCTCCAGCGCGACGAGGAGCACCCGGTGCTGGTCAAGACCACCGCCGGGCGCTACGCTGCCGTCGAGGCGGCGATCCGGGCCGGCCACCCTTACGAACTTCCCGAAATCATCGCTGTCCCAGCCGTGGCGGGGTTGCCCGCCTACCTTGATTGGGTACGGGACGAGACTCGCGAGACGCCCCTATGATCGCAGCACGATTGTCCGCCCCGCCGTCGGCCGCGCGGTTCGGCCTGTTTTTTGGCCTGCTGTTCGCGATGTTCGCGGGGTACGCCCATGCAGTCTCCGAATCGGACCTCCTCGAACCCGAAAAGGCTTTCCGGATGTCCGTGCAAGCGATCGACGAGCGCGCAATCGAGGTGACGTTCGCCATCGCCCCCGGGTACTACATGTACCGCGAGCGGTTCCAGTTCGCGACCGAAGGCGGCAACGGCACGGCGATCAAGTTCGGCAAGCCGGAATTTCCCGCCGGCACGCGCAAGAAGGACGAGTTTTTCGGCGAGGTCGAAACCTATCGCGATTCGGTGACGATAAGGGTGCCGCTCGAGAAACCCGCGGCGCGCACCGATACGCTGCGACTGGTCGTAACCTCCCAGGGCTGCGCCGACGCGGGCGTGTGCTACGTACCGATGCAGTCCAAGGCCGAGGTCAGGTTCGACGCAGCCGGTGCGCCGGCGATCACACAGGGGCCGGACTCGGTGCCGTCGTCGTCCTACAAGGCTTCGCGCCTCTCTTCGTCGGCAAGCGACTTCGACATCGTCGCGCTGTTCGAGTCGGGCAGCTTCTGGCTGGTGCTGGCAAGCTTCCTCGGCTTCGGCCTGCTGCTCGCGTTCACGCCGTGCATGCTGCCGATGATCCCGATCCTGTCGGGCATCATCGCCGGCGAAGGACGCGATCTAAACAAGGTTCGCGCGCTGATCCTGTCGTCGGCCTATGTGCTCGGCATGGCGGTAACCTATGCGGTCGCAGGCGTGGCCGCAGCCTATTCGGGCACGCTGATCGCCGCCGCGTTGCAGAACCCCTGGGTGCTGACCGCCTTTGCGCTGGTGTTCGTCTGGTTGGCGCTGTCAATGTTCGGCTTCCACGATCTCCAGCTGCCGGCTTTCCTGCATAACCGCCTTTCGTCGACGCACCACAAGCTGCGCGGCGGCCACGTGGCGTCGGTCGCCGCGATGGGCGTGCTCTCGGCAATCATCGTCAGCCCCTGCGTGGCCGCACCGCTCGCCGGGGCGCTCCTCTACATCAGCCAGACGCGCGATGTCGTTCTCGGCGGCGGCGCGTTGTTCGCAATGGCGCTGGGCATGGGTGTCCCGCTGGTCGTGGTCGGTGTCTCCGAAGGTGCGTTCCTGCCGAAGTCGGGACCGTGGATGGTCAGCGTAAAGAAATTTTTCGGCGTGCTGTTGCTTGCGGTCGCTGTGTGGATCGTCTGGCCGGTGGTGTCGCCGCTCGTCGCGGCGAAGCCCGCGCCGCACGGCCTCGCTTTCCAGCGCATCAACTCGGTCGCCGAGCTGAACGAGAAACTGCGCTCGCCGGGCAAACCCGTGATGCTCGACTTCTACGCCGACTGGTGCGTGTCGTGCAAGGAGATGGAGTCCTTCACTTTCACCGATCCGAACGTGAAAGCGAAGATGCAGGGCATGCTGCTGCTGCAGGCGGACGTGACCGCGAATACCGCCGAGCACAAGGAATTGCTCAAGCGCTTTGCGCTCTTCGGCCCGCCGGGGATCATCTTCTTCGATGCCGCCGGCGCCGAGATCCGCGGGCTTCGCGTGATCGGCTATCAGAAGGCCGACAATTTCCTCAAGGCGCTTGAGCGCGCGGGCGGATAACCTCCTCGGGCCGCAAGGCTGCCGCCGCGCGCTTGTGCGCTAGGCCTTCTTCAGCATACGCGCCGCTTCGAGAGCGAAGTAGGTGAGGATGCCGTCGGCACCTGCGCGCTTGAAAGCGATCAGCGATTCCATAATCACGTTTTCGGCCAGCCAGCCGTTGGCGATAGCCGCACGCAGCATCGCGTATTCGCCGGACACTTGGTACACGAAAGTCGGCGCGCGGAATTCGTCCTTCACGCGCCGCACGATGTCGAGGTAAGGCATGCCCGGCTTGACCATCACCATGTCGGCGCCCTCGGCCAGGTCCAGGCCGACTTCCCACAAGGCCTCGTCGGAATTCGCCGGGTCCATCTGGTAGGTCTTCTTGTCGCCCTTGCCGAGGTTCTTTGCCGAACCCACCGCGTCGCGGAAAGGCCCGTAGAAGCCCGACGCGTACTTCGCGGAATAAGCCATGATCTTCGTGTGGATGCGGCCGGATTTTTCGAGCGCGGTGCGGATCCGCCCGATGCGCCCGTCCATCATGTCCGACGGAGCGACGATGTCCACGCCCGCCTCGGCCTGCGCGAGGGCCTGTTTCTCGAGAACGGCAAGCGTCACGTCGTTGATGATGTAGCCGGTTTTGTCGATAACACCGTCCTGCCCGTGCGAAGTGTAGGGATCGAGCGCGACGTCGGTCATGATCCCGAGCTCGGGGAATCGCTTCTTCAACTCGCGCACGACGCGCGGGACGAGGCCTTTCGGGTTGTATGCCTCCCTGCCGTCGAGCGACTTGAGTTTCTGCTCGATGACCGGGAACAAGGCCATGACCGGGACGCGCAGCTTCAGGCACTCTTCTGCCACCGGCAGCAGCCGGTCGAGCGTCACCCGCTCTACGCCGGGCATCGACGCCACCTTCTCGATGCGCGACTTTCCGTCGAGCACGAACACTGGGTAGATCAGGTCGTCCGCGGTCAACACATGCTCGCGCATCAGCCGCCGCGAAAAGTCGTCGCGGCGCATGCGGCGCATGCGCACCGCGGGGAAATTGCCGTAAATGTTCATCGAAATGACCGCATGAAAGTTGTGGGATTTGTCAGTCTACTGATTTTTCGCAGGAAATTTTTTTCGGAACTTTTTGCAATGCAAGCCACTCTTATGAACAGACGATGCGAGTCGTCTCCCGCTTCTCCTCCCTGAGCGGGGAGCCTTAATTCCAACTTAAGGCCCTTTTGCCCCCGGTTTACTCCCCTTTACCGGGGGTTTTTTATACCCCCGCGAGCTTCCCCTGGCTCGCGGGGCTTTCTGCTTCCAGCCACCCGTCGATGTGATCGCGCGCCTCTTCGACGCCTTGGCGCGTCTGGCTCGAAAAAAGCAGGCAATCGCCAAGAATGCCGAGGGCCTCCAGCTCCTTTTTCGTAGTGCCGAGCGCGCGCCCTTGCTCACTTCGCGTGAGCTTGTCGGATTTCGTCAGCAGCACCAGCAGCCGACGCCGCAACGGCACCAGCCATTCGAGCAGTTGCCGATCCAGCGGCGTCAGCGGGCGGCGTGAATCCATCAGTGACACCACGCCGATGAGCGAACGACGCGTCTGCAGGTAGCCCGCCACGAGCTTGCCCCAGTCGTCGCGCACGCCATGGGGAACCTTCGCGTAGCCGTAACCAGGCAGGTCGACGAGCCTCGCGTTTTCGCCGAGCGAAAAGAAGTTGATCAGTTGCGTGCGGCCGGGCGTCTTGCTGACGAAGGCCAGCCGGCGGCGATTGGCCAGCACGTTGAGCGCGCTCGACTTGCCCACGTTAGAGCGACCGACGAACGCGACTTCCGGCAGTTCGTCCTGCGGCAGGCCCTCGAGCCGGCTGGCCGATATCAGGAAGCGAATGTCCGAAAATGCACGGGAGAGCGGCTTGGGCGCGGCCATGGTGAACCGGTAAGATGTTATAGAATAACGGGTTTAGACCGCTATCGATGGAGAAATCATGAAGCGATTTCTGGCGCTCGCCGCCGGCGCGGCCCTGATCGCCGCAGGTTCGGCCCTTGCCGCGGATGCCCCCGCGAAGAAGGAAGCGCCCAAGGCGGACCCGGCCAAGGGCCAGGCCATTGCCACCCAAGTCTGTGTTGCCTGCCACTCAGCCGACGGCAACAGCGTCGCGCCGGTCAATCCCAAGATCGCGGGCCAGTTCCCCGAATACCTGCACAAGCAGCTGGTCAATTTCAAGGCGCAGGGCGGCAAGAAGGCCGAGCGCGAAAACCCGATCATGGCCGGGATGGTGGCCAATCTGTCGCCGGATGACATGAAGAACCTCGCGGCCTACTTTGCCGGCCAGAAACTCAAGCCCTCGGCGGCCAAGGACAAGGCGCTTGCGGCGGCCGGGCAGAAGCTCTGGCGCGGCGGCAATGCAGCCACGGGCGTTCCGGCTTGCGCAGGTTGCCACGGGCCCGACGGTGCCGGCATCCCGGCGCAGTATCCCCGCTTGTCCGGTCAGTTCTCCGAGTACATCGAGGCGCAACTGAAGGCGTTCCAGGCCGGGCAGCGGGCCAACGACCTCAACGGCATGATGCGCGGGGTCGCCGCGCGCATGACCGAGAAGGAAATGAAGGCCGTGGCCGAGTACGCGGCCGGGCTTCGTTAGCACAGGCTCGGGGCTGCGGCCCCGCAAGGCAACAAACCAAGGGCGGGCCGATCGGGTGATCGGCCCGCCCTTTTTCGTGCGCCCGGCAGGGCGTGGAATAATTTGCCGCAGTCCGATGTTCGGGAGGGGAGCCTATGAGTGAACCGACACGCACCGTCAAGATATGGGACCTGCCCATCCGCCTTTTCCACTGGCTGCTGGTCGCGCTGTTCCTGTTCAGCTTCCTGTCGGGCAAGCTGAAGGGCAACTGGATGGAGTGGCACATGTACTCGGGCTACACCATCCTTGCCCTGGTCGTCTTCCGGATCCTGTGGGGCTTCGCCGGCAGCACCCATGCGCGTTTTTCCAGCTTTCTTGCCGGCCCCGCGGCGGGCCTGCGGTTTGCGAAGAAGCTGCTGTCAAAGGCGCCGGCGCACGTGGCCGGGCACAACCCGATCGGCGGCTGGATGGTGATCGTGCTCCTGCTGTCGCTGCTGCTGCAGGCGGGCACAGGCCTGTTCGCCAACGACGATATTTCGATCGAAGGCCCGCTCTACAAGTTCGTCAGCAAGGAAATGTCCGATCGCCTGACGACGATCCACTACTACAACTTCAACGTGATGTTCTTCCTCGCGCTTGCACACGTCGCCGCGGTGGTGTTCCACGTTTTCGTCAAGAAGGAGAACCTCGTGTCGGCAATGATCACTGGCACGAGAAACCTCGACGCGGCCACCGAGGTGCCGGCCGCGCGTTTTGCCAGCCCGTGGCTTGCGCTGGCCCTTTTCCTGTTGGCGCTCGTCGCCGTTTACCTGCTCGTCAAACGACCTTTCTGAGGAGAATTGAATGAAGAAGAAGATGGTGATGATCGCCGTTGCCGCCGCACTGGGCGCGGGCGCCTCCTTCCAGGCTGCTGCGCAAGCCAAGCCCGAGCAACTCGTCAAGCAGCGCCAGTCGGCGATGGCGCTGATCGGCTGGTACTTCGGGCCGATCGGCGCAATGATGCGCGGCGACCGCCCGTTCGACGCGGCGGTGGTGGCGCGCAACGCCGGCTATCTCGAGGTGCTCTCCAAGATGCCGGCCGAAGGCTTCCAGCCGAGCACCAAGGACGAGAAGACCAAGGCCAAGCCCGAGGTCTGGAGCGACAAGGCCAAGTTCGACAAGGCGATGGAGCACATGCAGGGCGAAGTGGCGAAGCTCGCGCAGGTGGCCAAGGGCGGCGACATGGGCGCGATCAAGACGCAGTTCGGCGCAACCGGAAAGGCCTGTGCTGCGTGCCACGACGAATTCCGCATGAAGTAGGGGCCCGCGCCCTGCGCAAAGAGCCTCGCCGGCTGTTACCGGCGGGGCTTTTTGCTTTTCGTCTCCGGAGGGCCGCTTGCCGGAATAAGCGGTGCTTGCTCCTGTTAGCCGGTCATGAGCACTCCAGCCTGTGTCGAATCCGCGGCGCGCCGCACCGGGCGATAATCCCGCCGTGAACGATGGCCAGCGCATTGTCGAGTTGATCCCGCGCCTGCGGCGCTATGCGCGGGCGCTCGTCGGCGATCGCGCACGCGCCGACGACCTCGTGCAGGACACGCTCGAGCGCGCGATGAACAAGTTCCACCTCTGGCGCCCGGGTTCGGACCTGCGCGCCTGGCTGTTCACGGTCATGCACAACGTCCACGTAAACCAGGTGCGCGCTTCGCGCGACCACGCAATGCTCGACGAGGACGCCGAGGAAATGGCGGTGGCGGCAGTGCAAGGCGCGTCGCTCGAGATCCGCGACCTCGAGCGCGCGCTTGCCCTGATCCCGGCCGAGCAGCGCGAGGTGCTGCTGCTGGTTGCGCTGGAAGACATGAGCTATGCCGAGGCGGCAAACGTGCTCGGCATCCCGATCGGCACGGTCATGTCGCGCCTGTCGCGCGCGCGCGAAAAGCTGCGCGGCATGATGTACGGCGTTGCGGCCAATGCAAAGCTCCAGGTGGTCAAATGAGCGGCGGCCCGAATCCCCCGGTCACCGAAGCCGAACTCCTCGCCTACGTCGATGGGCAGCTGCCGGTGGCGAAGACGGCCGATGCACAGGCGTGGCTGGCCGCGAATCCCGGGGAGGCCGAGCGCATTGCCGCGTACGGCCGGCAGAACGAGGAGTTGCGCGCGCTGTTCAACCCGGTGCTCGATGAGGCGGTGCCGGGCAGGTTGAGCCTGGTGGTGAGGCGTGCGGTGAACTGGCGGACCTACGCCATTGCCGCCGGTTTCATGGTGCTCGGGTTGGCGGTCGGCACTCTGGCCGGGTGGCAATTGCATGCGCAGCGCACACCGGTCGCTTCGGCCACGACCGGGATCGCGAGAAACGCGGCGGTCGCGCATGCCACTTATTCACCCGAAGTCCGGCATCCTGTGGAGGTGGGCGCGGACCAGGAGTCGCACCTTACGGCCTGGCTTTCCAAGCGCCTGGGCACCACGCTGCGCGCGCCCAAGCTAGAGGCCAGCGGGTTCAACCTCGTCGGCGGGCGCCTGCTGCCCGGCGAGGCCAGGCCTGCGGGCGGCCCGTCCCCGGTAGCGCAGTTCATGTACCAGACGCAGGGTGGCCGGCGACTAACGTTGTACATCCGTACCGAGTCGGCCAACAGCCAAACTGCCTTCCGTTATGCAATCGAGGGCAACGTAGGCGTGTTTTACTGGATCGACCGCAATGTCGGATACGCGCTCTCGTCGGCGGACCTCAACCGCGAAGAGCTGCTTGCGATTGCGAATACGGTCTACAAGCAGCTGAACCCCTGAGCGCAGGGGGCGCACCGCGCGCGCAGCTGGGGGATGGGTGCATCCGATGAAACGTCGCGGGCGTATCATTTCCCGTAATCGAATCCGTCCTCGTCCGACCAACGCGAAGACCGGCCGAACAGGCCCCCTCCGGAGCGAATGCGCATGCTGATCAAGAAACCGTCGGACATCCTTGCGTCCGAAATCACCCCCAGGGACTTCTACCTGCGGCGGCGGGATTTCCTCCGCCGGGCCACCGCCCTCGGACTTGCGGGGACTCTCTTTCCGGCGGGCCGTGCGCTTGCCCAGACCGCGGCGCCCGTCACCGAACAAGGCAAACTCGCCAAGCTGCCCGGCCGGCCGTCGCCGCTTTCGGCGGCCGACAAGAAGACGCCCTACAAGGACGTGGTCACGTACAACAACTACTACGAGTTCGGGACCGACAAGTCCGACCCTGCGCAGTATGCGCACAAGCTGAGGACGCGCCCCTGGTCGGTCATGATCGACGGAGAGGCGAGGAACAAGAAGCCGATCGACATCGAGGATCTCCTCAAGCTCGCGCCGATGGAGGAGAGGGTCTACCGGATGCGATGCGTCGAGGGATGGTCGATGGTGATCCCGTGGGTCGGCTACCCGCTGGCCGAGCTGGTCAGGCGCGCCGAGCCGACCTCGAAAGCCAAGTTCGTCGCCTTCACGACGGCGACCCAGCCTGAGAACATGATCGGCCTGCGGCTGCCGGTGCTCGAGTGGCCTTACGTGGAAGGGCTGCGCATGGACGAGGCGATGCATCCGCTCACGATCCTGGCCTTCGGTCTGTACGGCGAAATCCTCCCGAACCAGAACGGCGCTCCGGTGCGCCTGGTGGTGCCATGGAAATACGGCTTCAAGGGCATCAAGTCGCTGGTGCGCATCACGTTCATGGAGACGATGCCCAAGACGTCCTGGAATATCGCAGCGTCGCACGAGTACGGGTTCTATTCGAACGTCAACCCGGCGGTCGACCATCCGCGCTGGAGCCAGGCGACCGAGCGGCGCATCGGCGAGGACGGGTTCTTCCAGCCCAAGAGGAAGACGTTGCCATTCAACGGCTACGCCGATCAAGTCGCGAGCCTCTACACCGGCATGGACCTCAAGAAGTTCTTTTGACGAAGGCACCCTGATGTCGCGGTCGATCCGCTGGCAGCCCGGGTCGCGACAGGCCGGCTGGATCAAGGCCGGGTTGTTCGTGCTGTGCCTGGTGCCGCTCGCCCGGCTCGTCTATGGCGGATTCACGAATGCACTTGGTGCCAACCCGATCGAAACCATCACGCGGTCGACGGGATGGTGGACGCTCTTCCTGCTGATGGCGACGCTGACGGTGACGCCGCTGCGGAGGATCTCCGGCGCCAACTGGCTGCTGAAGTTGCGGCGCATGTTCGGGCTGTATGCCTTCTTCTATGCATGCGCCCACTTCATCACCTTCATCTGGTTTGACCACTGGTTCGACGCGGTCGAAATCCTCAAGGACGTGGTCAAGCGCCCCTTCGTCACGATCGGATTCGCCGCCTACCTGCTGTTCCTGCCGCTCGCCTTCACCTCCACGAACGCCATGGTCCGCAGGCTCGGCCGCAACTGGCAGCGATTGCACCGGCTGGTTTACTTGCTTGCCGTATTCGGCGTGATCCACTTCTGGTGGCTGGTCAAGCGCGACCTGACCGAGCCGGCCATCTTCGCCGCGGTCCTTGCCGGGCTCCTGGGGGCGCGGCTGTACTGGCGGCGCAATCAGGCGCCCGGCGCGGCCTGACGACCCGAACTACTTCTGCGGTCCATGCGGCCCTGCCGGGAACGCGGCGCCACGTGGCGCCATGGCCAGCGTCGCATCCGGGTCCGACGCGTGCGCAGGGACCCCTTCGGGCTTGCGGCGTGCATCGAACCACATCTGCAGCCGTTCGAAGTAGATGTAAACGACCGGAGTGATATACAGCGTCAGCACCTGCGACAGCAGCAGCCCGCCGACGACCGCCAGGCCGAGCGGCATGCGCGCTGCGCCGCCGGCCCCGTAGCCCATCGCGATCGGCAGGCTGCCCATCAGCGCGGCGGCCGTGGTCATCATGATAGGCCGGAAGCGCACGATGCCGGCGTCGTAGATCGCGGTCTGCGCGTCCTTGCCTTCCTTCTTCGCTTCGATCGCGAAGTCGATCATCATGATCGCGTTCTTCTTGACGATGCCCACCAGCATGATGATGCCGACGAAGGCGTACATGTTGAGCTCCACACCGAAGGCCATCAGCGTCACCAGCGCGCCGAGGCCCGCCGTCGGCAGGCCCGAAAGGATCGTGAGCGGATGGATGAAGCTCTCGTAAAGGATGCCCAGCACAAGGTAGATCACGAACACCGACAGCAGCAGCAGCCAGCCCATGCCCTTGAGCGAGCTCTGGAACGCCTGGGCGGTCCCGCCGAAGGAGGCATTGATCGTCGCCGGAACCTGCATGGTCGCCATGGCCTTGTTGATCTCCTCGATCGCCTCGGAGAGCGCGACGCCGGGCCGCAGGTCGAACGAGAAAGTCACCGACGGCAGCTGCCCGAGGTGGGTGACCGACAACGGCCCGACGCTGTACGAAAGGCGCGCGACCGAGTCGAGCGGGACCAGCGCGCCGGTGGTCGAGCGCACGTACAGCAGGCCCAGCGCCGACGGGTCGCGCTGGTAGCGCGGTTCGAGCTCGAGGACGACCCAGTACTGGTTGGTTGCGGTGTAGATCGTCGAGACCTGCGAGGCCCCGAATGCGAAGTTGAGCGTGTTCTCGATCTGCTGCGGCGAGACGCCGAGCGCCGCGGCCTTCTCGCGGTCGATGTTTACGTTGACCTGCGGGCGTGCGATCTGCAGGTCGGAGGACATGTCGATGACGCCCCTCACGGTCCGCAGCCTTTCCTCGATGCGCGGTGCCCACTGGTAAAGCTGCTCGGTGTTCGCGCTCTGTATCACGTACTGGTACGGGCTCTTGGTCAGCGAGCCGATCCGGATGGTCGGCACGTTCTGGACGAACGCCTTCATGCCCACCACCTTCGCGAGCTTGGGCCGCAGGCCGCGCACCACCTCGTCGGCGGGTTTCCTCTGGGCGTAGGGCTTCAGGGCGATCGTGATCCGCCCGCTGTTCATCGCAGGGTTGAAGTTGCTCGCCCCGACGAAGGACATGATCGCTTCGACGTTCGGGTCGCTGCGCACTATGTCGGCGACCTGCCGCTGCAGCGCCACCATGCCTTCGAACGAAACGTCCTGCGGGCCTTCGGTGAAGACGAACAGTTGCCCGGAATCCTCGCTGGGAAGGAAGCCCTTGGGCGCCCGGGAGAACAGAACGCCAGTGGCGACGACGACCGCCAGGAAGACCAGCATCGTAAGGCGCTGATGCGCGATGACCCAGCGCAGCGTGAATCCGTAGAAGTCGCGGAACGCGTCGAACCCGCGCTCGAAGGCCATGAAAAGCGCGCCATGCCTGCGGTTCGGGTCGTGCGGCTTGAGGATCCGGCTGCACATCATCGGCGTGAGCGACAGCGAGACGAAGCCCGAGATCAGCACGGCGACGATGATGACCACCGCGAACTCGTGCAGCAGGCGCCCGAGGATGCCGCCCATGAAGAACACCGGGATGAACACCGCGGCGAGCGAGATCGTCATCGACAGGATCGTGAACGCGATCTCCTTGGACCCGTCGAGGGTGGCCTGCATCACGCTCTTGCCCATCTCGATGTGGCGGCTGATGTTCTCGAGCATCACGATCGCGTCGTCGACCACGAAGCCGACGCACAGGGTCAGCGCCATGAGCGAGATGTTGTCCACGCTGTACCCGAACGTGTACATGTAGGCGAACGTGCCCACGATGGACATCGGCAGCGCAATGCTCGGGATGATGGTCGCCGGGACGTTGCGGAGGAACACGAAGATCACCATCACCACCAGCGCGAGCGCCAGCAGGAGCGTGAACTCCACCTCCTCGACCGAGGCGCGGATCATGACGGTGCGGTCGTAGAGGACGTCGATGCCGATCGACGGGGGCACCTCGGCGCGGAAGGTAGGCAGCAGCCGCTTGACCGCGTCGACCACCTCGATCGTGTTCGTGCCGGGCTGGCGCTGGATCGCGAGCACGATGCCGCGCTTGTCCTTGAACCACGCGGCGAGCTTGTCGCTCTGAACGCTGTCGATCACGTTCGCAACCTCGCCCAGGCGTACCGGCGAGCCGTTGCGGTAAGTGACGATGATCTGCTTGAACGCCGCCGCGTTGTAGAGCTGCCCGGTGGCCTGCACGGCGAACATCCTGTCCTTGCCGTAGAGTGTGCCGGTGGGCTGGTTGACGTTGGAGGTCGCGACCGCCTGCTGGACCTCGTTCATGCTGACCCCGCGCGCCGCCAGCGCGCCCGGGTCGGCCTGCACGCGCACCGCGTATTTCTGCTGGCCGTACACCAGCACCTGCGCCACGCCGGAGATCGTCGAGATGCGCTGTGCGAGGTACGTCTCGGCGTACTCGTTGACCGTCGAGATCGGCAGCGTATCCGAGGTGAGCGCGAGGAAGAACACCGGGAAATCGGCCGGGTTTACCTTGCGGAAGGATGGCGGCGTCGGCATCGCGGGCGGCAGCAGGCGCGCGGTGGCCGCAATCGCCGAATTGACGTCCTGCGCCGCGGCATCGATGTCACGGTCGAGGTTGAACTGGATCGTGATCGAAGTCGCGCCCTGGCCGCTGATCGAGTTCATCGAGTCGATGCCGGCAATGGTCGAGAATTGCTTTTCCAGCACCGTCGCCACCGCCGAAGCCATCGTCTCGGGCGCAGCGCCGGGCAGTTCCGCGGTGACCTGGATCGTCGGGTAGTCGATGCTGGGCAGCTGGCTGACCGGCAGCAGGCGGAACGATGCAATCCCGAAGATCAAGAGCCCCAGCATGACGAGAATCGTCATGACCGGGCGGCGGACGAAGATTTCGGAGAGGTTCAAGACTCGCCCGCCGAGGCCTGCACGGCGACCTTGGCGCCCGGCGCGAGCCGCAGCGCGCCGCGCACCACGACCTTTTCATCCCCGGCCACCGCGCCGGGCGCGAGCACCGAAATGTCGCCCTCGGTGCGCGTCACCGTGACCTTGCGGATCTCGGCGGTCATGTCGGGCTTGATCACGTAGACGAACTGGCCGCTCGGGCCGGTCTGCAGCGCGCGTGACGGCACCACGATCGCGTCTTCCTGGTCGTAGAGCTTGACGCGCACGTTGACGAACTGGCCCGGCCAAAGCGCGACGTTGCCGTTGTCGAATACCGCACGGACCTTGATCGTGCCGGTGGTCTGGTCGACCGCGTTGTCCAGGAAGGCGATGCGCCCGGAGGCCAGCGGCTTGTCCGATCCGGGGGCCGCGACGGCCACGCTCAGCGGGCCCTTGTGCAGGAGTTCGCGCACGACAGGCAGTTGCTGCTCCGGAATCGCGAAATTCACGTACACCGGCTTCACCTGGTTGATGACGACCAGCGAGATCGTGTCGTTCGCCTTCACCATGTTTCCCGCCTGCAGCAGCGCGCGCCCGACAAAGCCGTCGATCGGCGCGCGGATCACGGTGTAGTCGAGGTTGAGCTTCGCGTTCTCGAGCGCGGCCTGGCTCGCCCTCGAGGTCGCCTCGGCGGTGGCCGCATTGGTGCGAAACTGGGCGTATGCGTCCTTGGAGACGAAATTCTTGTCGAGCAGCTCCTGGTAGCGCCGCTCCTGGGACGCGGCCTGGTCGCGGCTCGCGATGTCGCGCAGCGCCTGCGCTTCCGACTGCCTGAGCGCCGCCTCGAATGGTCGGGGATCGATGCGGAAAAGCACGTCGCCTTTGCGGACCTCCCTGCCCTCCTGGAAGTTGACCGAAACGATCTGGCCATCGATGCGTGCCTTGACCGCCACGCTGGTGTAGGCCTCGACGTTGCCGATCGCCTGCACCGTGACCGGGAGGGTCTGCCGGGCGGCGGCGGCCACCAGGACCGGCACCGGGCCCGCGGCCCCTTTGCCGGGCCCTTTGCCGCCGGCGTCCTTGCCCGGGGTCTCCTTGGCGCGCGTATCCTTGACGATATAGGTGGCCGCGCCGGCCGCGGCCAGCACGGCCACCAGCGCAACACCCATGAATAAACGTTTGGTCGACATCAAGTTCCTGCGAGTGAGGGATCGCACGAAAAGCAAAAACCTACGGTAAAACACGCTCCTTTGCAAAGAGCTCTTCGACTGTTTCACGCTCTCTGACCAGATAGTCAGTCTGTCCGTCGACCAGCACTTCGGCCGCTCGAGGGCGGGAGTTGTAATTCGAGCTCATCGACATCGCATAGGCGCCGGCGGACATCACTGCAAGCAAGTCCCCGGCCACCGCCGCCAGCGGCCGGTCATGGGCCAGGAAATCGCCCGACTCGCAGACCGGCCCCACCACATCGTATACACCCTTGCGGGCATCGGTCTTCCGCACCGGCAGGACTTCGTGCCACGCATCATAGAGCGCGGGGCGTATCAAATCGTTCATTGCGGCGTCGACGACGAGGAAGTTCTTGGCTTCGCCGTGCTTCACCAGCTCGACGCGGGTCAGGAGCGCGCCGGCGTTGCCCACGAGCGAGCGGCCCGGATCGACGATCAGCATCTCCTTGCGGCCTGCCAGCATGCCGAGCGCGCCGTCGAGGAAGGCACCGACAGGCTCGAGCTTTTCGTCGTGGTACCGGATGCCGATACCGCCGCCGAGGTCGATGTGTTCCAGCACGATGCCCGCGCTTTCCAGGCGCTGCACCAGCACCAGCATGCGCCCGGCGGCCGCAACGAAAGGCCCGGCACTCGTGAGCTGCGAGCCGATGTGGCACCCGATGCCGACCACCCGGGTGCTTCGCCGTGCCGCTGCGTCGCGGTAGAGCTTCTCCGCCTCGCCGTGGGGCACGCCGAACTTGTTCTGCTTCAGGCCGGTGGAGATATAGGGATGGGTGCGAGCGTCGACGTCCGGATTGACCCGGAAAGCCACCGGCGCGACCTTGCCCAGCCGCGTGGCGACCGAGTCGACTCGCTCGAGTTCCTCGCCCGACTCGAGGTTGAGGCTCAGGATCCCGGCTTCCAGCGCCTGCGCGATCTCGTCCTCGGTCTTGCCGACGCCCGAGAACACCACCTTGGCCGGGTCGCCGCCGGCGGCAATCACCCGCTTGAGCTCGCCGCCCGAAACGATGTCGAAGCCGGCGCCCAGCCGGCTCATCAGGGCGAGTACCGCGAGATTGGAGTTCGCCTTGACCGAATAGGCGATCAGCGCAGGCCGTCCGGCGAGTGCAGCGCTGTACTCGCGATAGGCCGACTCGATCGCGGCGCGCGAATAGACGTAGCAGGGCGTGCCGTGGCGGCGCGCGATTGCGTCGAGTGCGGCATCCTCGGCATGGAGGATCCCGTTGCGGTATTCGAAGCCCATTGCGTTACGGTCAGTCCTGCTTTTCGGTTCCAGCGGCGTCCGGCGGATACGGCACCGGCTTGGGCGTTGCCGGCTTCGGCACCTTGGTGCCGGCCGGCGGGCTCTCGCGCAGGTACAACGCGCCCTTTTGGCCGCAGGCGGCTAGAAGCGCTATCGACAGCGTCGCGGCCAGCGCCGCGGTTGAAAGACGCAAGAAGCGCATGAGTGGACGTAAAATCATGATGTTAGCATGAAGGATTATGCGTATTGGCCCTTTTGCCACGGCAATGACCGACTCCGAGTTTGAACGACTTGCTGCCGAAACCCTGACCGGCATAGAGGCCGCGGTAGAAGCCGCTGCCGAGATCGCGGGACTCGATGTCGACCTGCAGACGAAGCCCGGGGGAATCCTCGAGTTGGAGTTCGAGGACGGCAGCAAGATGGTCGTCAACCGCCAGGGCCCGCTGCGGGAAATCTGGGTGGCGGCGAAGTCGGGGGGCTTCCATTTCCGGTACGACGGCCATCGCTGGGTCGACACGCGGGATGGCGGCGAATTGTTTGCCGCCCTCTCGCGCATGGTGAGCGCGCAGGGCGGCGCCGCCGTGATCCTCGCGCCGCGCTAGGCGGCCGAGCCGACGGCTTTCTCCTGCGGCGCCCGTTCCTCCAGCCGGCCGACAGACGGCACCGGCTTGAGCGCCGGTTCGGCCGGGGGCGTGACCGGCGGACGGTCCGCATCGGGTGGGCGTTCGGGCGGGAGCGACTCCTTGTAGAAGAACTCCTGGTGTCCGCCCGGGCCGTCGGAATCGATCTTGTAATTTACGACGCCTTCCGGCGCGGTGCGCGTGACTTCGGGCACACCCTTCAGCGCTTTTTCCATGTAGCCGATCCAGATCGGGAGCGCGACCGCCCCGCCGGTCTCGTTGCGTCCCAGCGTACGGGGCTGGTCGAAACCGATCCACGCGATGCCGACCAGCGCGGGCGAATACCCGCAGAACCAGGCGTCGAGGAAGTCGTTGGTCGTGCCCGTCTTGCCGGCAAGGTCCCTGCGCCCGAGTTTCGCCGCGCGCGCGGCCGTCCCGTAGCGCGCCACGTCCTGCAGCATGCTGTCCATGATGAAGGCGTTGCGTGCGTCGATTACGCGCAGCGCCTCGTCGCCCGCGCGCTGCGGGTTGGCCGTACCCAGGCTGTTGCCCCGGTCGTCGACGATGCGCTGGATGTAGTACGGCTGGATCAGGTAGCCGGTATTGGCGAACACCGAGTACGCACGCGCCATCTGCCAGAGCGTGACCGAGCCCGCGCCGAGGGCCATCGTCAGGTAGGGCGGGTGTTTTTCCGCCTCGAACCCGAAGCGCGTCACGTAATCCTGCGCGTACTTCGTCCCGATCGCCTTCAGGATGCGGATCGACACCATGTTCTTCGACTTGGCGAGGGCGGTGCGCATTTTCATCGGACCTTCGAACTTGCCGTCGTAGTTCTTGGGCTCCCACCGCTGGCTGCCGGTGACGTCGGCCTCGACCACGATCGGCTCGTCCGGGATGACGGTGGCCGGCGTAAACCCCTTCTCGAGGGAGGCCGAGTAGATGAAGGGCTTGAACGACGAGCCCGGCTGGCGCCAGGCCTGCGTCACGTGGTTGAACTTGTTGCGGTTGAAGTCGAAGCCGCCCACCAGCGCGCGGATGGCCCCGTCGTTCGGGTCCACCGAGACGAAGGCCGACTCGGCCTCGGGCAGCTGCACGATCTGCCAGACCTTCTTGTCGTCCATCTGCACCCGGATGATCGAGCCGCGCCGCACCCGCTTCTGCGGCAGCGCCTTGTCGTCGAGCGAGCGGGCGACGAACTTCAGGCCGTCGCCTGCGATCGAGACGTTGTCGCCGGCCTTGGTCACCGCGCGGACCTCCTTCGGGCTCGCGGCGATGACGACCGCGGCGAGCATGTCACCGTTGTCGCCGTGTTCGGAAAGCGCATCGTCATAGTCGTCCGCGCTCGCGTCGTCAGGGAGTTCCACGAAGGCCTCCGGGCCCCGGTAGCCGTGGCGCCGGTCGTAATCGAGCAGGCCGCGCCGCAGCGAGGCGTAGGCGGCCTCCTGGTCGGCCCTGCGGATCGTCGTGTACACCCTGAAGCCCCGTGTATAGACGTCGTCCGGATACTGCTCGGCGACCGCCTGGCGGACCATTTCGGCGACGTGCTCGGCATGGATCGCGAATTCGTTGCTGTCGCGCTTGACCACGATAGGGGCTTTTAGCGCCTCGGCGTACTGCTGGTCGTTGAGGTGCCCGAGTTCCTTCATGCGCCGCAGGACGTACTGCTGGCGTTGCTTTGCCCGCTGTGGGTTGACCACCGGGTTGTAAGACGAGGGCGCCTTCGGCAGGCCGGCCAGCATCGCGGCCTCCGGGGCGGTCAGCTTGTCGAGCGATTTCCCGTAGTAGATCTGCGCAGCGGCCGCAAATCCGTAAGCCCGCTGGCCGAGGTAGATCTGGTTGACGTAAAGCTCCAGGATCTGGTCTTTCGACAGGCTGTGCTCGATCTTGAACGCAAGCAGCGCCTCGTACAGCTTCCGCGTAAGCGTTTTCTCCGAGGACAGGAAGAAATTGCGCGCCACCTGCATCGTGATCGTGCTGGCGCCCTGGCGGCGCCCGCCGGAGGTCAGGTTCGAGACAGCCGCCCGCAGTACGCCCTGGTAGTCGATGCCGGCGTGCTGGTAGAAGCGCTCGTCTTCGGCCGCGAGGATTGCTCGCTTGAGCACTTCGGGCACTTCGGCGATCTTGACGACCGCCCGCCGTTCTTCGCCGAATTCGCCGATCAGGACCCCTTCGGTCGTGTAGACGCGCAGGGGAATCTTGGGCTGGTAGTCGGTCAGGACCTCAAGGGATGGAAGGTTCGGCCAGGCCAGTACGACGATCAAGCCAACCGCGCACACACCTATCGCCGTCACGCCCGCCAGCAGGGCCAGCGGAAACGCCAAAAAACGGAGCCACATCAAGGTGATCGGGAGGGGCCGGGGGGATGTTGCACGGGGTACGAGACAAAGGCATTATAAGCCCTCTCCGACCGTGAAGAATTTACTTTACAGGTGGGGGGCTTGTTGCTAGCATTTCATGTAAATTATACGTATTGCGCCTAAACGGCGACCGCGGAAAGGAATTTCCCTTGCAAGTCGACATCTTCAAACCGAAGGCTCCGCCCCTCTTTGGGCTGGATATCAGTTCGTCCTCGGTCAAGATGGTCGAGATCGTGGACGCCGGCAAGGGGGCCCAAAGGGTGGAGCGGTACGCAATCGAGCCGCTTCCGCGGGATGCCGTGGCGGACGGCAACATCAATAACCTCGAGGCGGTCACCGAAGCCGTCAAGCGGGGCTGGAAGAGGCTCGCCACGCGCACCAAGCACGTGGCGATGGCGGTGCCTTCGGGCGCGGTCATCACCAAGAAGATCATCGTGCAGGCCGGGATGCGCGAGCAGGAGCTCGAGCTGCAGGTCGAAACCGAGGCCAACCAGTACATCCCTTTCGCGCTCGAAGAGGTCAACCTCGACTTCCAGGTGATCGGGCCGGCGCCTTCCGGGCCGGCCGAGGAGGAAATCCTCATTGCCGCCACGCGCAAGGAGAAGGTCGAGGACCGGATCGCGGTGGCGGAATCCGCCGGCCTCAAGGCCTTGGTCATGGACGTCGAGTCGTACGCGCAGCAGTCGGCGCTCACGCTCGTGTGCCAGGCCCTGCCGGGCGGGGGCAAGGACCAGAACATCGCGGTCGTCGACATCGGTGCGAACGTCATGGCGGTCAGCGTGCTGCGTAACGACCAGCAGGTGTACACGCGCGAGCAGCCCTTCGGCGGCAACCAGCTGACGGCCGACATCCAGAACCGCTACGGGATGAGCACGGAGGAAGCCGAGAACGCCAAGCGCTCGGGCGGGCTGCCGGACGATTTCGAGTCCGAGGTGCTGCGGCCGTTCATGGAAAACCTGTCGATGGAAGTGCAGCGGGCGCTGCAATTCTTCTTCACCTCGACCCAGTTCAGCAGTGTCGACCACATCCTGCTGGCCGGCGGCTCGGCGGTGATCGCCGGCCTGGACGAGGTGGTCAATACGCGCACCCAGGTCAACACGGTCGTGGCGAACCCGTTCGCGACGATGGAAACCTCGCCGCGCATCCAGCTCAAGAAGCTCGTGCTCGACGCGCCTTCGCTGATCGTGGCATGCGGCCTGGCCCTGCGGAGGTTCGACCCGTGACCGTCCGCATCAACCTGCTGCCGCACCGCGAAGAACGGCGAAAGGCGGCCCGCAAGCACTTCGCAGTCGTCTCGGCGATGACGGCGGTGCTGGGGGGCGCGATCGTGCTGCTCGTGCACGGGTTCTATGCGGCCCAGGTGAACGAGCAGGTCAGCCGCAACGAGTTCCTCAAGAAGGAAACCGCGAAGCTCGACAAGGACATCGAGGAAATCAAGAAGCTGAAGGACGAGATCGCCGCTCTCCTGTCGAGGAAGCAGGTGATCGAGACCTTGCAGGCCGACCGGGCCCAGACCGTCTACCTTCTCGACCAGCTGGTGCGCCAGCTGCCCGAAGGCGTGTACCTGAAGTCGATCAAGCAGACCGGCTCGCGCGTGAGCCTGATTGGCTACGCCCAGTCCAACGCGCGGGTATCCACGCTGATGCGCAACATCGAGTCGTCGCAATGGCTCGAGTCGCCGAAGCTGAACGAGATCAAGGCCTCCGTCGTGAACAGCAAGCGGGTGTCCGAGTTCAACCTCGACCTCGGGTTGAAGCGCGCGGTGGTCGACAGCTCGAAGGACGCGGGCGGCAAGGCGCCTGCCAAGGGGGCGCCGGCCGCGCCCGCCGCCGCGAAGAAATAGGGCTCATCGAATGGCCATCGACCTGAACAAATTCGCCGAGGACTTCAAGTACCTCGATCCCAAGGACCCGGGTACCTGGCCGGCAATCCCGAAGCTCGCCGCCCTGATCGGCATCCTCGCCGGCATTCTGGTGGGCGCGTACTTCTTCGACTGGTCCGGCCAGATTGAAGAGCTTGAGAACGGCAAGAAGGAGGAAACCAAGCTCAAGGACGACTACCTGAACAAGAAGAAGCAGTCGATCAACCTCGACCTGCACAAGCAGCAGTTGCGCGAGATCGACCAGTCATTCGGGGCGCTGCTCAAGCAATTGCCGAACCGGGCGCAGATGGACGCGCTGCTGGTGGACATCAACCAGGCAGGACTCGGCCGGGGCCTGCAGTTCGAGCTGTTCAAGCCGGCCACGAGCGAGACGACGAGGGAGTTCTACGCCGAACTCCCGATCCAGGTGCGCGTGGTCGGCAACTACCACGACATGGGCGCTTTTGCGAGCGATCTCGGACAGCTCTCGCGCATCGTCACGCTGAACGATGTGTCCATCACCGCGGGCAAGGACGGCGGCCAGCTGCAAATGGACGCCACGGCGCGCACGTTCCGGTACCTCGACGACGAGGAAGTTGCGGCGCAGCGCAAGTCAGCCAAGGCCGCCAAGGCGCCCAAGAAATGACGCACCGCATCTGGCACCCGATCCCGGCCGCAGTGCTCGCGCTTTCGCTCGCGGCCTGCGGCGGCGAGCAATATGGCGACCTGCGCAAGGAGCTGGACCAGCTCACCAAGGACGTGCGCGGGCGGGTTGATCCGCTGCCGCAGGTCAAGCCCTATGAGCCGGTACCCTACAAGGCGTTCGACGAAGTGGACCCGTTCAAGCCCTCGCGCATCGATGTGGTGGCGTCCGGCGCGGCGTTGGCGGGCGCATCCGGGATCAAGCCCGACCTGAACCGGCCCAAGGAGCCGCTTGAGGCTTTCCCCCTCGAAACCCTGCGCATGGTGGGGACGCTCTCACAGGAAAAGGAGACCTACGGCCTGGTCAAGGCCGGGCCCAACCTGTTTCGGGTGAAGAAAGGCAACTACATGGGATTGAACTTCGGCGTGATCACTGCGATAGACGAAAGCGAAATCAAGCTGAAGGAGCTCGTGCAGGACGGCGGCGGAGACTGGGTAGAACGCGTCAGCTCGCTGCAACTGGTGGAGGCACAACGATGAACCGAATTATTTTCCCCGCGCGGATCCTGTCCGCGCTTCTTGCCGCGGCCCTGTGGATGGCCGGCATGGGCGTTGCGCTCGCACAAGCCAACAGCATCGAGTCCTTCAACGTCACCCAGCAGGGCGGCAAGGTCACGGTCCGCGTGCAGACCAAGCAGCCGCTTACGTCGGTCCCGCCCAACTTCACCGTAGCGAGCCCGGCGCGCATCGCGTTCGACTTTGCCGGCATCACGAACAACCTCGGGCGCAACTCGCAGGACATCGGCGAAGGCGAACTGCGCAGCATGAACCTGGTGCAGGGCTCGGACAAGACCCGCCTGGTGCTCAACCTGCGCCGTTCCGTCGCGCACGAGGCAACCATCGACGGCAACAACCTGGTGATCACCCTCACGTCCGTGCCTTCGGTTTCCGGAACCAACGTGTCGCACTTCGCCGAAGGCAGGGCCGATTCGAAGCACGCGGTGCGGGACATCGATTTCCGGCGCGGACGCTCGGGCGAGGGCCGCATCATCGTCGACCTCTCGGACGCCACCACCGGGATCGACATCCGCCAGCAGGGGCAGAACATCGTGGTCGAGTTCATGAAGACCGCGCTGCCCGAGAACCTTCGCAAGCGACTCGACGTGGTCGACTTCTCGACACCCGTGCAGACGATCAACACGTTCGCGCAGGGCGAAAACGTGCGCATGGTGATCGAGCCCAAGGGCCAGTGGGAGCACAACGCCTACCAGACCGACACGCAGTTCGTGATCGAGGTCAAGCCTGTGAGCGTGACGTCCGCAGCCGCCCAGCGCGGCCGTTACACAGGCGAGAAGCTTTCGCTCAACTTCCAGAACGTCGAGGTCCGCTCGGTCCTCAACGTGATCGCCGACTTCACCGACCTGAACATCATCACGAGCGACACGGTGACCGGCAACATCACGCTGCGCCTCAAGGACGTGCCGTGGGACCAGGCCATGGACATCATCCTGCAGACCCGCGGCCTGGACATGAGGAAGAACGGCAACGTGATCTGGGTCGCGCCGCGCGACGAGCTGGCCACGCGCGAGAAGCTGGCCCTCGAGGCACAGCAGCAGATCGGCGAGCTCGAGACGACGCGCACCGAGTCGTTCCAGATGAACTACCAGAAGGCGGCCGACGTGCAGAAGCTGCTGGGCGACAAGACCCAGCCGATCCTGTCCAAGCGCGGCAGCGTCGTGGTCGACGCC
Source organism: uncultured Bordetella sp. (assembly GCA_964599095.1). Lineage (GTDB taxonomy): Bacteria > Pseudomonadota > Gammaproteobacteria > Burkholderiales > SG8-39 > SZAS-79. The sequence continues at coordinate 130,608 of CAZREB010000006.1, read as the reverse complement.
CGGACCAACACTCTGTTCGTCCAGGACGTGCCGGCCCGGCTCGAGGACGTGAGGAAGCTGATCGCCAAGATCGACGTGGCCGTGCGCCAGGTGGTCATCGAGGCGCGCATCGTGATCGCCGACGACAGCTTCTCCAAGAACCTCGGCGCGCGCCTGGGCTACAACAGCATCAATTCGCAGATCCCGGGGGGCGGCGCCGACAAGCGCAACCTCAATGCCAACATCGGTGCGGACCTGACGACCAACTCCGCCAACCTCGGGGCCACTACGCTCAACGGCACGGTCCCGACCCAGCAGGTCAACCTGCCGGCCACCGGCCTGAACGGATTCAACCCGGGCACGTTCTCCCTGCTGCTGTTCAACAACGCCTTCACGCGGATCATCAGCGCCGAAATCACCGCGATGGAAGCCGACGGCAAGGGCAAGACCGTCTCCAGCCCGCGCGTGCTCACGTCCGACGGCGTCGAGGCGATCATCGAGCAGGGCACGGAGATCCCGTACCAGCAGGCGTCGTCTTCGGGCGCAACGTCGGTCTCCTTCCGCAAGGCCAACCTCGCCCTCAAGGTGAAGCCGCAGATCACGCCCGAAGGCAACGTGATCATGGACCTCGACGTCAACAAGGACGAGCCCGGCGCCACTACGACTGCGGGCGTGCAGATCAGCACCAAGCACGTCAAGACCTCCGCGCTGGTGGAAAACGGCGGGACGGTGGTGATCGGCGGCATCTACGAGGAAACCGAGAGGCAGGACCTGACCCGCGTGCCCTTCTTCGGCGAACTGCCCTACATCGGATTCTTTTTCAGGAACAACACGCGTTCGACCAGGAAGACCGAGCTGCTGATCTTCATCACCCCGCGCGTCGTAAGCGAACGGCTGACGGTGCGCTAGGAGGGTAGCGGGGGAACCTAGTTTTCCCGCCACCCGCAATTCTTGCCGCAAGTAGTCAGGGACTCTGACTTGAGGCCGGGCCTGCCCGGCCTCTGTTTTTTTTGCCCTCCGCATCGCGTGACCGTCGGTCCGCCGGCGGGGCCGTCCAGGGGGCGACGGTTACAATACCGGGGTGAAGGACGGACCCAACAGCAACATCTTCCTCGTCGGCATGATGGGCGCCGGCAAGACGACGGTTGCGCGCCTGCTGGCCGCGCGCCTGAATCGCGCGTTCGTCGATTCGGACCACGAGCTCGAATCTCGCTGCGGCGTCAAGGTCCCGGTGATCTTCGAGATCGAAGGCGAAGAGGGGTTCCGCAACCGTGAGGCGGCCATCCTCGACGAACTGACCGCGCGCCCCGGGATCGTGCTCGCCACGGGCGGCGGTGCGATCCTGCGTGAGGAGAACCGGCGGCGGCTCGGCGAGCGCGGCGTCGTGATCTACCTGCGCGGGCAGCCGCACGACTTGTACATGCGCACGCGGCACGACAAGAACCGCCCGCTGCTGATGACGGCGGATCCCGAGAAGCGGCTCGAAGAGCTCTTTGCCGAACGCGACCCTCTGTATCGCGAGGTGGCAGACCTCATCATGGACACCGGGCGCCAGGGCGTGCAGGTGCTGGTGAAGCAGATCCTTTCGACACTGGCCGAGCGATGGCACGTATCCGCGTAGCGCTCGGCGAAAGGTCCTACGACATCGAAGTCGGCTCGGGCCTGATCGCCGACCCGGAGCGTTACCGGGCCCACCTCGCCGGGCGCAAGGCCGCCCTGGTGAGCACCACCGTCGTGGCGCCGATCTACCTGGAGCGTGTCGCAGTCGCGCTGCGGGCGGCGGGCGCCGAGGTGATCGAGGTCGTCCTGCCCGATGGCGAAGAGCACAAGACCTGGCAGACACTGAATCTCGTGTTCGACGCGCTGCTCACCGCCCGCTGCGACCGGCACACGACGATCGTCGCGCTCGGCGGCGGCGTCGTCGGCGACATCGCCGGGTTCGCGGCTGCGGTCTACCAGCGCGGCATCCCCTTCATCCAGGTTCCCACGACGCTGCTGGCCCAGGTCGATTCGTCGGTCGGCGGCAAGACCGCGGTGAACCATCCGCTCGGCAAGAACATGGTCGGCGCCTTCCACCAGCCGAACGCGGTGCTCGCCGACGTTTCGACGCTCGAGACGCTGCCGATGCGCGAGTTGCGCGCCGGCCTGGCCGAAGTCATCAAGCACGGCGTGATCCGCGATCCGGTCTTCTTCGACTGGCTGGAGGCGAACATCGGCCGGCTGCTTGCGCGCGATCCCGAGGCCCTGATCCACGCAGTCGTGCGCAGCTGCGAGATCAAGGCCGAAGTCGTCGGGAAGGACGAGCGCGAGTCCGGCCTGCGGGCAATCCTGAATTTCGGGCACACCTTCGGCCATGCGATCGAGTCCGGGCTCGGCTACGGCCAGTGGGTGCATGGCGAAGCCGTCGGCGCCGGCATGGTCATGGCGGCCGACCTGTCGGCACGTATCGGGATGATTTCAGAGGCGCAAGCCGGGCGCATCCGCGACCTGGTGGCGCGGGCCGGGCTGCCGGTTGCCGGCCCCGCCAGCCTGACCGCCGACCGGTATCTGGACCTGATGGCGGTGGACAAGAAGGCCGCGGCCGGCCGGATCCGCTTCGTCCTGCTCGACAGCCCGGGAGCAGCCGTCGTCCGCGGCGACATCCCGGAAACCGCCGTCCGCGCCACGCTGCGCGCCTGCACGGCCGCTTAGGCTCCGCCCCGCCTGCCACCTAAGCCCTTGAAGCCTCAGGCTTCCGAGGGTATATTCGCCAGTTCGCCCAAATTTTTTGTGCGGGGCCGCAAACTTCCGGCGGCCGGTCGAAAATTCAGAGGTTTATCGTGGCATACGCTCAATCGCCCGCGCGCCAGGGCCTGTACGACCCGGCCAACGAACACGACGCCTGCGGCGTCGGCTTTGTGGCGAACATCAAGGGTGCCAAGAGCCACGCGATCGTCGAGCAGGGGCTCACGATCCTGAAGAACCTCACCCATCGCGGCGCGGTGGGCGCCGACCCGCTGGCCGGCGACGGCGCCGGCATCCTGATCCAGATTCCCGACCGGTTCTTCCGCGAGGAAATGGCCAAGCAGGGCATCGCGCTTCCGCCGGTGGGGGAGTATGGCGTCGGAATGGTGTTCCTTCCTCAGGAGCCGGCGTCGCGTCTCGCCTGCGAATACGAGATCGAGCGCGCCATCAAGGACGAAGGCCAGGTCCTGCTCGGGTGGCGGGACGTGCCGTGCGACAACGCCGGCCTCGGCGATTCTGTGCGCAGGATCGAGCCGAAGATCCGCCAGGTATTCATCGGCCGCGGCTCGGGCGTCACCGTCACCGACGCGCTCGAGCGCAAGCTCTACATCATCCGCAAGTCCTCGGGCCACGCGATCCAGGCGCTCAAGCTGCTGCATGGCAAGGAGTTCTATGTGCCGTCGATGTCGGCGCGCACGATCGTCTACAAGGGCATGCTGCTCGCCGGACAGGTCGGTGCGTACTACAAGGACCTGCAGGACGAGCGCTGCGTGTCGGCGCTGGCGCTGGCGCACCAGCGGTTCTCGACCAACACCTTCCCGACCTGGGACCTCGCGCACCCGTTCCGGCTGATCGCGCACAACGGCGAAATCAACACGCTGCGCGGCAATGTGAACTGGCTGCGTGCCCGCCAGGGCGCGATTTCCTCGCCGATATTGGGCCGCGATCTGGGCAAAGTCTGGCCGCTGATCTATGACGGCCAGTCCGACTCGGCTTCGTTCGACAACGCGCTCGAGCTGCTCGTGATGTCGGGCTATTCGGTCGCGCACTCGGTGATGATGATGATCCCCGAGGCGTGGGAGGGCCACGCGCTGATGGACCCGAGCCGCCGCGCGTTCTACGAGTACCACGCGGCGATGATGGAGCCGTGGGACGGCCCGGCCGCGATTGCATTTACCGACGGACGCCAGATCGGCGCCACGCTCGACCGGAACGGCCTGCGCCCGGCGCGCTACATCGTGACGGACGACGACCTGGTGATCATGGGCTCCGAATGCGGCTGCCTGCCGATCCCGGAAGAAAAGATCGTCAAGAAGTGGCGCTTGCAGCCGGGCAAGATGTTCCTCGTCGACCTGGAGAAGGGCCGCATCGTCGACGACAAGGAGCTGAAGGACACGCTCGCCGCCGCCAAGCCGTATCGCGAATGGATCGAGCGGATCCGGATCCGGCTCGATGACGTCGAGACCGACAAGCAGCAGCCGGAGCGCTCGCCCGTGCCCCTGCTCGACCGCCAGCAGGTCTTCGCCTACACGCAGGAAGACCTCAAGTTCATCATGGCGCCGATGGCGGCCAACGGCGAGGAGCCGATCGGCTCGATGGGCAACGACTCGCCGCTCGCGGTGCTGTCGAACAAGGACAAGACGCTCTACCACTACTTCAAGCAGCTCTTCGCGCAGGTGACCAACCCGCCGATCGACCCGATCCGCGAGGAGCTCGTCACTTCGCTGGTCTCGTTCATCGGGCCAAAGCCGAACCTGCTCGGCATCGACGAGATGAACCCGCCGATCCGCCTCGAAGTCGGCCAGCCGGTGCTCGACTTCTACGAGATGGAGAAGATCCGCCACATCGAGCGCTACACCGACGGCAAGTTCCGCTCGTGCGAGCTGGACATCTGCTACCCGGCCGCGTGGGGCAAGGAGGCGATCGAGGCGCGCCTCGCCTCGCTCGCGGCGCAGGCCGAGGACGCCGTGCGCTCCGGCTACTCGATCATCATCATCTCGGACCGGCGCGTGGACGCCGGGCATGTCGCGATTCCCGCGCTGCTCGCGCTTTCGGCCGTCCACCAGCACCTTACCAACAAGGGACTGCGCACCAGCGCCGGCCTCGTCGTCGAAACAGGTTCGGCGCGCGAAGTCCACCATTTCGCGCTGCTCGGCGGCTACGGCGCGGAGGCCGTCCATCCCTACCTCGCCTTGGAGACCCTGCTGGCCATGAACGAGGGCTCCGACGACCCGAAAGCCGGCTACAAGGCGATCAAGAATTTCGTCAAGGCGATCGGCAAGGGCCTGCGCAAGGTCATGTCGAAGATGGGCATCTCCACCTACATGTCCTACACCGGCGCGCAGATCTTCGAGGCGGTCGGCCTGTCGCGCGCGCTGGTCGACAAGTACTTCACGGGCACCACGACGAACGTCGAGGGCATCGGCGTGTTCGAGGTTGCCGAGGAGGCGATCCGCGTGCACAAGGCGGCGTTCGGCAGCGACCCGGTGCTGGCCAACGCGCTCGACGCCGGCGGCGAGTACGCCTTTCGCGTGCGCGGCGAGGAGCACATGTGGACGCCCGATGCGGTGGCCAAGCTGCAGCACTCGACGCGCAACAACTCGTTTTCGACCTACAAGGAATACGCGCAGATCATCAACGACCAGTCGCGCCGGCACATGACGTTCCGGGGCCTCTTTGAGCTGAAGGTCGACCCGTCGAAGTCGATCCCGCTTTCCGAAGTCGAGCCGGCGTCCGAGATCGTCAAGCGATTCACCACCGGCGCGATGTCGCTCGGGTCGATCTCTACCGAGGCGCACACCACGCTCGCAGTCGCGATGAACCGCATCGGCGGCAAGTCGAACACCGGCGAAGGCGGCGAGGACCGCAACCGCTACGCGCCGGTCAAGGCCGGCGAGACGCTCGCCTCCCGGCTCGGGCGCAACCGGGTCGAGTCCGACATCGTCCTCAAGGAAGGCGACTCGCTCAAGTCGAAGATCAAGCAGGTGGCGTCCGGCCGCTTCGGCGTGACTGCGGAATACCTCGCCTCGGCCGAGCAGATCCAGATCAAGATGGCGCAGGGCGCCAAGCCGGGCGAGGGCGGCCAGCTGCCGGGCAAGAAAGTGTCGGAATACATCGCGCTGCTGCGCTACTCGACGCCGGGCGTCGAGCTCATCAGCCCGCCGCCGCACCACGACATCTACTCGATCGAGGATCTCGCGCAGCTGATCCACGACCTGAAGAATGCGAACACGCGCGCCTCGATCAGCGTCAAGCTGGTGTCCGAGGACGGCGTCGGCACGGTGGCCGCCGGCGTGGCCAAGGCCAAGGCCGACCACGTGACGATCTCCGGGCACGACGGCGGTTCGGGCGCGTCGCCGTGGTCCTCGATCAAGCATGCCGGCACGCCATGGGAACTGGGCCTTGCCGAGACGCAGCAGACGCTGGTGCTGAACCGCCTGCGCGGCCGCATCGCGGTGCAGGTCGACGGCCAGATGAAGACCGGCCGCGACGTCGTCATCGGCGCGCTGCTGGGCGCGGACGAGTTCGGCTTCGCCACCGCACCGCTGGTGGCCGAAGGCTGCATCATGATGAGGAAGTGCCACCTGAACACCTGCCCGGTCGGTGTCGCGACGCAGGACCCGGTGCTGCGCCGCAGGTTCAAGGGCAAGCCCGAGCACGTCATCAACTACTTCTTCTTCGTCGCAGAAGAGGCCCGCCAGATCATGGCCGACCTCGGCGTGCGCACGATCAACGAGCTGATCGGCCGCTCCGACCTGCTCGACACCCGCAAGGGCATCGAGCACTGGAAGGCCAAGGGCCTCGACTTCTCGCGCGTGTTCTACCAGCCCGACATGCCGGCCAGCGTGGCGCGCTACAACTGCGAGAAGCAGGACCACGGCCTGGAGCGCGCGCTCGACCACCGGCTGATCGAGTTGGCGCAACCTGCGCTCGAAAGGGGCGAGAAGGTGTCGATCGACATGCCGATCCGCAACATCAACCGCACCGTAGGCACGATGCTGTCGGGCGAGATCGCGCGCAGGTACGGTCACGATGGCCTGCCGGAAGGCACGATCAACATCCGCTTCGCCGGCTCGGCCGGGCAGAGCCTCGGCGCCTTCCTTTCCAGGGGTGTGTCGATCGACCTGATCGGCGATACCAACGACTATTGCGGCAAGGGCCTGTCCGGCGGCCGGATCTCGGTCCAGCCCTCGCCCAAGTTCCGCGGCGAGCCGTCCGAAAACATCATCACCGGCAACGTCGCGCTCTATGGCGGGCTTGCAGGCGAGGCGTATTTCCGCGGCGTCGCCGGCGAGCGGTTCGCGGTGCGCAACTCGGGGGCGACCGCCGTCGTCGAAGGTGTCGGCGATCACGGCTGCGAGTACATGACCGGCGGCACCGTCGTCGTGCTCGGCGTCACCGGCCGCAATTTCGCCGCCGGCATGTCGGGCGGCATCGCCTACGTGCTCGACGAGGACGGCGAGTTCGTCAAGCGCTGCAACACTGCGATGGTCGACCTCGAGCCGGTGCTGACGGAGTCCGAGCAGCAGGCCAAGCTCCCGCGCGACCTGTGGCATCTCGGCAGCGCGGACGAAGTCACGCTCAGGCGACTGGTCGAGAGCCACGCGCGCCTCACCGGCAGCCGCCGCGCGCAGGCGATCCTCGACAAGTGGACCCTGTACCGGGCGCGCTTCGTCAAGGTGTTCCCGAAGGAATACCGCCGCGCGCTCGGCGAGCTTGCCGCCAGCGCGAGCAGGGCCGCAGCGTAAAGGCGACAGGGGGCCTCGCCCCCTCGTCCCTCCCCCGAATTCAGAACCAAGGCAGGTTGGCATGGGAAAAATCACCGGATTCCTCGAGTACCAGCGCCTCAACGAGGCGGCCGAAGCGCCCGAGGCGCGCAAGAAGCACTATCACGAGTTCGTCGTGCACCTCACCGAGGAAGAAGCCAAGGTGCAGGGCGCACGCTGCATGGATTGCGGCATCCCGTTCTGCATGAGCGGCTGCCCGGTCAACAACATCATCCCGGACTTCAACGACCTGGTTTACAGGGCCGACTGGGCCCGCGCGATCGAGACGCTGCATTCGACCAACAACTTTCCCGAGTTCACCGGCCGCGTGTGCCCCGCCCCGTGCGAGGAGGCCTGCACGCTGCGCATCAACAGCGACCCGGTCGGCATCAAGTCGATCGAGCACGCGATCATCGATCGCGCCTGGGACGAAGGCTGGGTGCTCCCCCAGGCGCCCAAGGCGAAGACCGGCAAGCGGGTGGCCGTGGTCGGCTCCGGCCCGGCCGGGCTCGCCGCGGCCCAGCAGCTCGCGCGCGTCGGGCACGAAGTGGTGCTGTTCGAGAAGAACGACCGCATCGGCGGGTTGCTGCGCTATGGGATCCCGGACTTCAAGATGGAGAAAGGCCTGATCGACCGCCGGGTCGCGCAGATGCAGGCCGAGGGCGTCGAGTTCAGGACCAACCATGTCATCGGCAAGGCGCCGGTGGGCGCAGGCAACGGCAAGGCCAAGGTTCTCGACCCGGCGACGATTGCGGACGAGTTCGACGCGGTCGTGCTTGCGGGCGGGGCCGAGCAGCCGCGCGACCTGCCGGTGCCGGGCCGCGACCTGGACGGCGTGCATTTCGCGATGGATTTCCTGCCGCTGCAGAACCGCCGGGTCGCCGGCGACGAGAAGGTGAAGGAGCTCTGGGCCACCGGCAAGCACGTCGTGATCATCGGCGGGGGCGACACCGGGTCGGACTGCGTAGGCACGTCCAACCGCCACGGCGCAGCTTCGGTCACGCAGTTCGAGCTGCTGCCGATGCCGCCCGACGTCGACAAGAACCCGGTGTGGCCGTACTGGCCGCAGCGCCTGCGTACCTCGTCCTCGCACGAGGAAGGCGCCGAGCGCGACTGGGCGGTGGCCACCAAGCGGCTCGAAGGCGCGGGCGGCAAGGTGAAGAAGCTGGTCGCCGCGCGCGTCGAATGGAAGGACGGCAAGATGCAGGAAGTGCCGGGCTCGGAGTTCGAGATGCCGGCCGACCTGGTGCTGCTCGCGATGGGATTCGTCTCGCCAGTGCAGTCGATGCTGGAGTCGTTCGGGGTCGAGAAGGACGCCCGCGGCAACGCCAAGGCGACCACGGACGGCGCAGGGTGCTACGCCACCAGCGTGCCGAAGGTATTCGCCGCCGGCGACATGCGGCGCGGCCAGTCTCTGGTCGTCTGGGCGATCCGCGAAGGGCGGCAGTGCGCGCGCGCCGTAGATGAATTCTTGATGGGTTTTTCCGACTTGCCGCGCTGACGCTCGGCAAGTCGGTAAATCGGCGGGATCGGTACAGGGGGCTCGGCCCCCCGTACCCCCTCGCTCCCTTCGTTTAAGGTATCCTTTGAGCATGTACATCGATCAATTCGTTTCGGCAGCAGCCAAAGCACGCGATGCGCGACGCGCAGCGCGACGACGACTTGCGGCCATGCGAGCCAACGTGTAACCAGAGAGCAGGATCCCAGTTACCCCGAAGCCCCTGACCGCAAGGTCCGGGGCTTCGTCTTTTTGGAGGAAGGAAAATGCAGTCGAACGATGCGCTGATGTTCATTACCACCCGCCCCGAAGTCACCTTCGTGCGCGGCGAAGGCTCGTGGCTCTACGACAGCGAGGGCCGCAGGTACCTTGACTTCATCCAGGGATGGGCGGTCAATTCGCTCGGCCATTCGCCGCGAGTGATCGTCGATGCGCTCGCGGCGCAGGCGGCGACGGTCATCAACGTCAGCCCCGCGTACTACAACGAGCCGATGCGCAAGCTTGCGACCCGCGTCGCGGAGCTCTCCGGCATGGAGAAGGTGTTTTTCACCAACAGCGGCGCCGAGGCGAACGAAGGCGCGATCAAGCTCGCGCGCAAATGGGGTTCGCTGAACAAGGGCGGCGCCTACGAGATCCTCACCTTCGAGAACGCGTTCCACGGCCGCACGCTGGCCACGATGGCCGCCTCCGGCAAGCCGCAGTGGGAACACCTTTACGAGCCGAAGATCCCCGGCTTTCGCAAGCTGCCGGTGAACGACATCGAGGCGGTGCGCGCCGCGATCGGCCCGAAGACGGTGGCGGTGATGTTCGAGCCGATCCAGGGCGAGGCTGGCGTCGTGCCGTTCACAGCGGAGTTCCTGAAGGCGGTGCGCAAGCTCACCACCGATGCCGGGCTGCTGCTGATCCTCGACGAGATCCAGACCGGAATCGGCCGCACCGGCACGATGTTCTGCTGGCAGCACACCGGCATGCGGCCGGACATCATGACGCTGGCCAAGGGGATCGGCGGCGGCGTGCCGCTCGGGGCGCTGGTGGCCACGGAACGCGTGTCCTGTTTCGAGCCCGGCGACCAGGGAGGTACCTACAACGGCAACCCGCTGATGACTGCGGTCGGGCTTGCGGTGGTGAACGAGGTCGCCCGGCCGGCTTTCCTGGCGCAGGTCGTGGAGAACGGCGATTACCTGATGGCGCGGCTGCGCGCGCTCTCGGCAACGCTCGGCCTGGGCGAAGTGCGCGGCCTGGGCCTGCTGGTCGCGCTGGAACTCGGCAAGCCGGTGGGTTCGAAGGTCGTCGACGAGGCGTTGAAGCTTGGGTTGCTCATCAACTCGCCGCGGCCCTCATCGCTGCGCTTCATGCCGGCGCTCAACGTGACGCGGCCGGAAATCGATACGATGCTGGCTACGCTCGAAACCGTCCTCAGGCAGGAGGCCTGAATGCTCACGCTCTATTACGCCCCGCACACTTGTGCCCTTGCGTCGCACATCGCCCTGGAAGAGGCCGGCGCCGCCTACGATACCGTCCGCATGAGCTTCGCCTCCGACGACCAGAAGAAGCCCGGTTACCTCAAGATCAACCCGAAGGCGCGCGTGCCTTCACTGGTCACCGGCCGGGGGATCCTGACCGAAACGCCGGCGATCCTTGCGTTCATCGCACAAAGCTACCCGGAGGCGAAGCTCGCGCCGGTCGACGACCCCTTCGAGTTTGCGCGCGTGCAGGCTTTCAACAGCTACCTGTGCTCGACGGTGCATGTGGCCCATGCCCATCGCATGCGCGGCTATCGCTGGGTGGACGACGAGGCTGCGATCAAGGCGATGCAGCGCAAGGTGCCGCAATCGGTGGGCGAGGCCTTCGGGCTGATCGAGCGCGGGATGCTGGCCGGGCCGTGGGTCATGGGCGACGCCTACACGATCTGCGACGCCTACCTGTTCACGCTCGCCCAGTGGCTGGAGGCCGACGGCGTGGACCTTGCGAAGATTCCCCGCGTGATCGAGCATCGGCAGCGCGTCGCGCGGAGGCCTGCGGTGATCAAGGCGCTCAGCGAAGAGACCCGGACTGTGTGATGCGCGCTGGCGAGAGCATTGCCGGGGTGAGGCCGAATCGAGCAATGCGCTCGGGCAGCGATTCGCCGCGCACCAGCGCCGCGCACGCCTCACCCATCGCAGGCGAGGTCTGGATGCCGTAGCCTCCCTGCGCCGCCAGCCAGAAGAATCCTTCACGCGCCGGGTCGTATCCGCCGACGAGGTCGCCATCGGCGACGAACGAACGCAGCCCCGCCCATGTACGGGTCGGGCGGCGGATCCGCATCGTGGTGGCCTCCTCGATGCGCTGGATGCCGAGCGCGACGTCGTATTCCTCGGGCTGTACGTCCTGCGGGTCCACCGGGTCCTCGTTGGCCGGCGATCCCAGCAGCATCCCGGCGTCGGGCTTGAAGTAGAACGATTCGTCGGCGCCGATCACCATCGGCCAGTGCGCGATCGAAGCGCCCTCGGGCGGCGCGAAAATGAAGGCCGAGCGGCGCTTGGGCTGCAGTCCGATCGGCCTTGCGCCGGCAAGCCGCCCGATCGAGTCGCACCAGGCGCCGGCCGCATTGATCACGACCGGGGCGCGATAGTCGTTGCCGTCCGCCTCGATCACCCAGTCGCCGCCGATCCGCTCGCAGCGCGTGACCTCGGCGTCGCAGGCGACCCGGCCGCCACGCGCCTTGAGGCCGCGCAGGTAGCCCTGGTGGATCGCGTTGACGTCCATGTCCATCGGGTCTTCCTCGAACACCGCGGCGAGGTCGGGCCTGAGCACCGGCACACGCGCCCTCGCCTCGGCCGGCGTGAGCCGCCGGATGCGCGGCGAAAGCGCGCGGCCGGTTTCAAAGACTTCGTCGAGCGCCGCGGCTTTGTCGGGCCCGCCGACGAACATCGCGCCGCGTGGCGTGAGTAATGCGTGTTCGGTGAATCCTTGCGGCGGGTGCTCGAAGAATGCGCGGCTCGCGCGCGTGAGCGAGCGCACCTGTTGCGTGCCGTAGTTCTCGATGAAGAGGGCCGCCGACCGGCCGGTAGTGTGGTAGCCCGGCTGCGATTCGCGTTCGAGCACCAGTACGCGGCCGTGCGGCGCCAGGAAGTAGCCGATCGATGCGCCGGCGATACCTGCGCCGATGACGAGGAAATCAGCGGCTTCGGCCAATGCCTAGTCGCCCCACACAGTGCGCATCACGCGCAGCCAGTTCTCCCCGAGGATCTTGCGCGTCTCCGCGGGGCTGTAGCCGTGCGCAAGCAGCTTTGCGGTGAGGTTGGGGAGTTCCTTCGGTGTGCCCATGCCTTCCGGATAGCGATGCGGCGGCGGCGGGTAGACTTCGGCGCTCCAGCGACGCACCGCAAGCTGCTGCTGGTACATCTTCTTCGCTTCGGCCTCGTCCGCTACCGGGTACATGCCTTCGTAGTAGTCGATACCCAGCGCCGCATGATCGATCCCGACCAGCTCGACCACGTGGTCCAGGTGCCGCAGGAAATCGTGGATCGTCGGGTTCGGCGATTTGCCGAGGAAAGCCGGGAACCCGTTGATGCCGACCAGCCCGCCGGTGGCGGCCGCCGCCTTGATCTGGGTGTCGCTGATGTTGCGCGGGCACTGGTGCACCGCCTGCACGTTCGCGTGCGAGAACACGAACGGGCGCGTCGAAGCCTCGATCGCCTCGAGCGTGGTCCGCTCGCCGGTATGCGAGCCGTCGACGATGATGCGGGTTTCGTTCAGGCGTTTCACCAGGTCGCGGCCGAACCGCGACAGGCCTGCGTTGCCCGCCTCCTCGCAACCGTCGCCGACGCGGTTGCGGATGTTGTAGGCGAGTTGCACCATGCGCACGCCGAGCGCATGGAAGGCTTCGACGAGATCGAGGTCGTTCTCGATCGGGTCGGCGCCCTGGAAGTGGAACACCAGCCCGAGCCGGCCTTCCTTTTTCGCCGCGGGAATCTGCTTGGCCTCTTCGACCAGCACGAGATCCTTGCGCGATGCGATCAGCCGGTGCCAGCTGCCGAGGTTGCGCAACGTCTCTTCCGCGGAGGCAGTGCTGCCCACGGTGGGAGCGCAGGCGGTGACGCCGCCCTCGATGTACCAGTCGACGAATTCCTTCCTGCGCAGCAGCGGGCAGGTGCCGTCGACGATGATTGCGGTGCGATGAAGCTCGGCTGCGGGACTCTCTGGCTGCATGGCGCTTGCTAGCCTTTGGCGAGGCAGGCGACCGCCTGCTGCACGCCGTCGCGGCCGAAGGGAATGCCCTGCACCGTCATCGCCGCTTCGACACCGGCCAGTGCGCCGAGGATCATCGGCGCATTGAGGTCGCCGAGGTGGCCGATGCGAAACGCCCTTCCGGTCTGCGGGCCGAGGGCGCCCGCGATTGCAACCTGGAAGCGCTCGCGCGCCACGCTGCGCATCGCCTCCGGATCGTGGCCCTTGGCCACTTCGATCGTGGTCACCGACACCGACCGCGCCTGCGGCACCTTGCAATGGAACGACACCACGCCTTCGCGGCTCCAGCATTCGACTGCCGCATGCACCGCGCGCGCGAGCAGCGCATGACGCGCAAAAACTTGTTCCAGTCCTTCGCGGAAGATCAGCTCAAGGGCCGCTTCGATGCCGAACAGCAGGTTTTGCGGCGGCGTGCCGCAGAACTTGTTGTAGCTGTAGGACGCCTGGCGGCGCTTCCAGTCCCAGTAGTAGCGCGGGGCGGGATTTACGGCCGCGACCTCGCGGGCCTGGCTGTCCACCGCCACGAACCCCATGCCCGGCGGCGACATCAGGCCCTTTTGCGAAGCGCCGACGACCACGTTGGCGCGCAGGTCGTCCATGGCGAACGGCGCGGCCGCGAGCGAAGCGACCACGTCCACCACGAAGAGCGCCGGGTGGCCCGAGGCATCGATCGCAGCCCGAATCGCGGCGAGGTCGTTGGTGGTGCTGCTCGCGGTGTCGGTGTGCACTGCGAACACCGCTGCGATCTCCCGCTTGGTATCGGCGCGCAGCGCCTTCTCGACGTCGTTCGGATCGGCCGGATAGCCTTCGCGGAAAGGCGTGCGGATCGCATTGCGGCCGCAGCCCTCGGCCTGCACTGCCCACTGTTCCGAGAAGTGGCCGGTGCCGGGAATCAGCGCCGCCTTCCCGGGCGCGATGACGTTCTCGATCGTCGTCTCCCAGGCGCCATGGCCGTTGGACGCGAACATGAAGACCTCGGCTTCCCTGGTGCGCAGCAGGCGCCTCAGCCCGGTCTCGATCGCCTCGATGGTTTCGCCCAGGCGCGGGTCGCCGTGGTCGAGCGGCTGGCGGTGCATTGCGTTGAGCACCTCGGCAGGCACGTGCGTCGGGCCGGGAGAGTGCAGGAAACGGTTGCCGGGAATGCGGGTCATGGCGTCTTGGATGTCAGTAAGTTGGCTGGAGAATGGCTGCAGGGCTGGGGTCTTTGGAAAAAATGTCAGTAGCCGCCGGGTCGTTCAGCATCCGCCCGGAGCGCAACTGCCGGCGTATTGCCCGGTCAGGCAATAGCCGGTATTCTCGTCGACATTGCGCCGTTTGTGGTGAGGGACGGCGGACTCGCATGTCCAACTCCGGGGAGATCAGGCCATGAAGAACATGAAATGGGTCGCCGTCGCCAGCGCAATCGCCGTGTCCCTGCTGGGGACCGCGGCCGTCCAGGCGCAGGCGCTGCAGGGCGAATACAAGCTCGGCGTGCTCGAGCCGCTCACCGGCAACCTCGCCACCCAGGGCAAGCTGCACCTCGAAGGCTACGAGGTGATGCGCGACCTCATCAACACCAAGTTCGGCGGCGTGATGGGCAAGAAGCTGGTGCTCGTGACCGGCGACGCCGTCGACCCGACCGCGGCCGCCTCGGAAGCTGCGCGCCTCGCCACCCGCGAGGGCGTCAAGATCATTACGGGCACGTTCTCGTCGATCCTCTGCGGCGCCGCGAGCGAAGCGGCCGCGCGCCAGAACGTCATTTACTGGGAAACCTCCTGCGTCGATCCGCGCTTCACCACGCGCGGCCTCAAGACCGCCTTTCGCACCGAGATCGATGGCACCGGCTTCGGCTGGTACAACATCGAGTTCGCGGCCAAGTATCTCGCGGCCAAGCTCGGCAAGAAGCCGAGCGAACTCAAGATCGCCTACCTTGCCGAGGACTCTTCTTACGGCCAGAGCGTGACCGAAGCGGCCCGCGAGCGCGCCAAGAAGGAATTCGGCATGCAGGAGGTCGGGCCCGAGTACTACACGTTCACGACCAACGACCTCACGCCGGTCATCCTCAAGCTCAAGGCCGCGAACCCGGACATCCTGCATCACATCGCCCGCGACCAGGACGCGATCCTGTTCTGGCGCCAGGCGCGCGAGCAGAATTTCCAGGTCAAGGCCGTGATCCACGCCGGCGCCACCGGCTACGGCAACCTCGGCTTCGGCAAGGCCTTCGGCAACGACGCCAACGGCCCGTTCGTGCTGGCCGAGCCCGGCCCGGGCATCGTGATCGACAAGTTCCGTCCCGACGGGCAGAAGATCGAGCGTGCGTTCCGCGAAGCGATGAAGGCCAAGACGGGGTCCGACGTCCCGGCCAGCGGCCACCAGCTCGCCGCCGGCGGCCTGTGGGTCCTCAAGCTGGTGCTCGATGCGGCCAAGACCGACAGTCTCGAGCCGTTTTACGCGGCGGCGATGAAGCTCGACCTGCCGGTGGGCTCGGCCGTCAACGGTTGGGGTGTCAAGTTCGGCCCGAACGGCCAGAACTCCCCGGACCGCGTGCAGCACTACATGCTGCAGTGGCAGAACGGATCGCTGGTCACCGTCTGGCCGGAGGAATTCACGACCAACCGCGCCAAGTGGATACCGCTCGGGCCGTGGGACAAGCGCAAGTAGGCTCCCGCGCCGCCACCCGGACCCCTTTCTGACACCGATCCGCCGCGGTTCCGCGTAAGTTGGAAGTCCTGCCGCAGCTGGTCGTTTCCACGATCCTGCTCGGGGGCCTTTACGCGCTGATCGCGGTGGGCCTCACGCTGATCTTCGGCGTGATGCGGGTGGTCAACTTCGCGCACGGCGAGTTCCTGATGCTTGCGATGTACGCCGCGTTCTGGGCGTTCACGCTGCTGCACTTCGACCCGTACCTCACGCTGTTCGTCGCGCTGCCGCTGTTCTTCGCGGTCGGCTGGGTGAGCTACCGGGTCGTCATGAAGCCGGTGATCCACGCGTCGCACAACGCGCAGGTATTCACCACCGTGGGCCTGTCGATCCTGCTGCAGAACGCGGCCCTGGTCCTGTTCACCGCCGACGCGCAGTTCCTGCGCACCGACTATTACACCAAGGTCCTGAGGCTCGGGGGCGCGGTGTTCAACCTTGCGCAAACGGTCGCGTTTGCAATCGCGGTACTTGCGACGGTGGCGCTGTTCGCCTTCCTGCGCTGGTCCTACACCGGCAAGATCATGCGCGCCACCGCGCAGGATCCGCAGGTCGCCTCGCTCATGGGCATAGACACCGACCGCATCTATGCGCTCACCTGGGCCGTCGGCATCACCTGTGTCGGCGCCGCCGGCGTGCTGCTCGCGCCGATCTACCCGGTGTACCCGACGGCGGGCCTGCAGTTCGTGCTGATCGCCTATATCGCGGTAGTGCTCGGTGGGTTGGGCAACATGGCCGGCGCGCTGATTGCCGCGGTCATCATTGCCGCGGTCGAGGTGATCGCGTCGTACACGATCGGCACCGCGTGGAAGGAAGTGCTTTACCTCGCGCTCTTCATCCTCGTGCTGGTGGTGCGCCCGGCGGGCCTGTTCGGCCAGCGCGGCGCGGAGTCGCTCGGCACATGAAGCGGTATCTTCCCGCGATCGTCTATTTCGTCGCGGCCGGCCTCGCGCCTTTCGTGGTCAAGGACGCCTTTTTCCTCGACGCGCTGGTGCTGATCCTCATCTGGGGTGCCGCGGCGGCGGCCTGGAACATTGCCGGCGGGTATGCAGGCCAGGTCTCGCTCGGGCATTCGGCGTTCTTCGGCCTCGGGGCCTATGCCGCGGCGCTTGCGGTGACGCGCTGGGGACTCTCGCCGTGGACCGGGATCCTGATCGGCGCCGGTGCCGCGGCGGTCACCGGCATGGTCATCGGGTTCCTGTCCAACCGGCTCAAAGGGCCGTACTTCGTGATCGCGACGATCGCGCTCTCGCAGGTGCTGCTGATCGCCGCGAGCCGCCTCAAGGGGTTCACCGCGGGCTCGGAGGGCATTCCGGTGCCGTTCCGACCCGGCTTCTGGACGCTCGGCATCGCCGACAAGAGCGTCTGGGTCTGGATCGTCCTCGTGCTGGCCATCCTCGTCTACCTGGCCCAGGTGTATCTGGAGCGCTCGCGGCGCGGCTTCCAGCTTGCCGCGGTCCGCGAGGATGAGGACGCCGCCCGCTCGCTGGGCGTGCCGGCGCTGCACCTCAAGGTCGCCGCCATTGCGGCGAGCGCCGCCTTCACCGCCGTCTGCGGCGCGCTGTGGGCCCAGTACATCGGCTTCGTCGACCCGGCCTACGTGTTCTCGGTGGATGTCTCGATCAAGTTCGCGCTCGCCTCGATGATCGGCGGCGTGGGCACCACGCTCGGGCCTTTCCTCGGCGCAGCGCTGGTCACCACGCTCGAAACCACGCTGAGAGCCCAGTTCGGCAGCGTCGGCGCACAGTTCATCGGCACCTACCTGATCCTCTACGGCCTCGCGCTGATCCTGATCGTGCGGTACGCGCCGCGCGGCCTGGTCGGGTGGATCGGCGAAAGATGGCGCCGCCGCGCGGGGAACCCGGCATGAGCCTGCGAGAAGGCCCGCATGAGCCTTCGAGAAGGACCGGCATGAGCCTTCGAGAAGGATCGGCATGAGCCTGTTGTCCGTCTCCGGCATCACGAAGAGCTTCGGCGGCGTGATCGCCAACCGCGGCATTTCGATCGAGTTCGGCGAGGGCGAACTCGTCGGCATCATCGGGCCGAACGGCGCAGGCAAGTCGACGCTGTTCGAATGCATCAGCGGCTTCTACACGCCCGACGCCGGTGAAGTGAGGCTCGACGGCAAGCGCATCACCGGCCTTGCGCCGGACGTCGTGTGCCGCGCGGGCGTTGCGCGCACCTTCCAGAAGCTGCGGCCGTTCCAGGGCATGACGGTGCTCGAGAACGTCATGGTTGGCGCGCTCACGCGCACCAAGGATGTGAAGCACGCGCGCGAAGTCGCGCGGGAGTGGCTCGCGCGCGTCGGCCTGTCCGAAAAGGTCGAGGCGCATGCGCGCACGCTGTCTACCGGCCAGAGAAAGCGCCTGGAACTGGCGCGGGCGCTGGCCACCGAGCCGCGCGTGCTGCTGCTCGACGAGGTCACCGGCGGCGTGGACCAGCGCACGATTCCCGGCCTGGTGCAACTGGTGCGGGACCTGCACGGGCGCGGCCTGACGCTCCTCGTGATCGAGCACAACATGCGCGTCATCACCGCGGTGGCGCAGCGCATCGTGGCACTGTACCTGGGCGAAGTGATCGCCGACGGCGCGCCGCAGGAGGTGGCGCGCGACCGCCGCGTGGTCGAGGCTTACCTCGGGCAGGCCTACCTGAAATGAGCGCCGCGACGACACCGCAGGGCGGGTTCCAGCTCCAGGTTCGTGACCTCGACGTAGCCTACGGCGATTTCCAGGTGCTCTGGCAGGCCGGCCTGAACGTGCGCGCCGGCGAGATCGTCGCGCTGCTGGGCCCGAACGGCGCCGGCAAGTCGACGCTGATGAACACGATCTCCGGCCTCAACAAGCCGGTCGCCGGCAGCGTGACGTTCGAGGGCCGGCGCATCGACGGGCTGCCTGCGCATCGCACCGTGGGCGAGGGCATCGCGCACGTGCTCGAGCGGCGGCGCCTGTTTCCCTTCCTGACCGTGGAAGACAATGTGCTGCTCGGCGCCCACAATCCACGCGCGCGCTCACAGCGGGCCGAGACGCTTGCGCGGGTCGAGGCGCTGTTCCCGCTGATCAAGGAAAGGCGCGGGCAGCTGGCCAACTCGCTCTCGGGCGGCGAGCAGCAGATGGTCGCGATCGCGCGCGGCCTGATGGCCAGGCCCAAGCTGCTGATGGTCGACGAGCCCTTCCTCGGGCTCTCGCCGCGGATGGTCGACGAGATCGGCGCGCTGATGAAGCGGGTGCGCGACGACGAAGGCATCAGCGTCGTGTTCATCGAGCAGAACGTCGAGCTCGCGCTCGGCCTCGCGGACCGCGGGTTCATCCTCGA
This sequence comes from uncultured Bordetella sp., assembly GCA_964599095.1. Lineage (GTDB taxonomy): Bacteria > Pseudomonadota > Gammaproteobacteria > Burkholderiales > SG8-39 > SZAS-79. The sequence continues at coordinate 111,423 of CAZREB010000006.1, read as the reverse complement.
ATCCGGCCGCACGATCCTCGAAGGCCCGTCGGCCGAGCTGCTCGGGTCGGCCGAGGTGAAGCGCATCTTCCTCGGCGACTTCGCTTACTGACGGAGGGCGGCGTGGGCGGATTTGCGGAATACGAGCGCTACGATGCATTGGGTCTCGCGGCGCTGGTGAAGAAGCGCGAGGTCACCCCGACCGAGCTGCTCGAAGCCGCACTTGCGCGCGCGGCCGCGCGCAACCCGGCCGTCAATGCGATCACGATCCCGATGGAGGACTACGCCCGCCGCGCGATCGCCGAAGGCGTGCCGGCCGGCCGTTTCGAGGGCGTGCCCTTCCTGTTGAAAGACCTGACCGCGTCGGTGGCCGGCGTCCGCATGACACGCACCTCGCGCTTCTTTGCCGATACCCTGCCGGCCACGGCCGACAGCGAGCATGTGACCCGCCTCAAGCGCGCCGGGTTGGTGTTCTTCGGCCGCACGAACACCTGCGAGATGGGCCTGTCGCTCACCTGCGAGCCGCAACTCACCGGGCCGACCAAGAATCCGTGGGACCTCACGCGCATTTCCGGCGGATCGAGCGGCGGTGCTACCGCAGCCACCGCGGCGCGTATCGTGCCGATGGCGCACGGCACCGACGGATTCGGGTCGATTCGCGCACCGGCCGCGTGCTGCGGGCTGGTCGGCCTCAAACCCACGCGCGGCCGCAACACGCTCGCGCCTTTCGCCGGCGAAGCGCTTGCGGGGCTGGCCGCCGAGCATGCGCTCACGCTCACCGTGCGCGATTGCGCCGCGCTGCTCGATGCGACCGCCGGCCCCGGCGCCGGCGATCCCTATGTCGCGCCGCCGCCGGCGCGCACTTTCCTCGAGGCGGTCGGCGCTGCGCCCGGCCGGCTGAAGATCGCATTTACCCGTAAGTCGCCCAACGGCGCCACAATCGGCGCCGACAGCCTGCGGGAACTCGAATCGGTCGCGCGCCTGTGCGCCGACCTCGGCCACAAGGTCGAGGAGGCGGATCCGGCGGTCGACGGCGACGCGATGGTTCCCGCGTTCCTCACGCTGATCGCGGCCAACACGGTCGTCAATCTCGGCAGCCATCCCGGCAAGAACCGCCCGCCGCTACCGGGCGAACTCGAGAACGTCACGCGCGAGATGTACGAGCGCGGGTTGCGCGTTACAGGCGCGGATTACGTCAAGGCGGTCAACACCGCGCACCGGCTCGGGCGACAGATGGCCGCCTTCCACGCGGACCACGATGTGCTGCTCACGCCGGGTCTTGCGGGCGTCGCGCCGAAGCTTGGCTGGGTCGACATGATGCTGGCGGATGCCGACGAATACTGGCGCCGCGTGTTCGACTTTTCGCCGTTCACGGTCTGGTTCAACCTGACCGGCCAGCCGGCGCTGATGCTGCCGCTGGGCATGAGCGCCGAAGGCCTGCCGTTGGGCACGCAACTGGTGGCGCGCTTTGGCGACGAGGCGACGCTGTTCAGGCTGGCGGGCCAGCTCGAAGCCGCGCGGCCGTGGTTCGACCGAAAGCCTGCGCTGGTGACTTCCACCGCGGTATAGATGGCAGCAATTTGCCTGGAGAGCTAGTAGCGGCGCGGGGTTGAAGCCGAAAATGGCAGCAATAGGCTTTCGGCTCCGGTCGCCGGCCGGCGCCGGATCCTGCGATTGGCTCAGGGAGCTTCGCCGAGCGCCAGCGCGGCAAACGAAGCCAGCCAGTGCTCGCCCACGTAGTCGCCGCCGACCGCTTGCGGAAGGCCCGCTGCGAGGTGGCGTTTTGCAACGGCATGGAATGCGTTTCGCCGCGGATCGCCCTCGTCCAGCGCCGAAGCGATGCGCTGCAATGCCCAGGCGCGCGAAAGCGAAAGGCCGTCGAGATGCGCCAGCTGCGCATCGGTCCGATCGGGCACGGTGGGGGGCGAGGCAAGCGAGCCGAGACCCTCGGGCAGGAAGGTGCCCAGCCACGCGACGAACTCGCTCCCAGGCAGCACCTCGCGCATCAATTGCGCTTCTACCAGCGTTGGCGAGAGGAAGTCGGCCAGCGAGGGTTCGTAGGCAAGAGGCGCGTCGCGGTCGCGGAAAAACCACTTGCGGGCGGCGGCATCGACGGCGGCCGCAAGCCCGGTGTCGCCGGCCACGCGTGCGTAGTCGAGCGCGAGGACGCACGCAAAGGCGGTGTTCGGATGCATGCCGACGCGCATCGGGTAGGCGGCGAGCCCCAGGAACTCGCCCATTCGCCCCGAGAGGTAACGCGCAAAAGGCTCGACGGCATCGCTCCAACGTTTGGCGTCGGGGCGGCTTCTCGCAAGCCGCATCGCCTCGGCCTGCAGTTCGAGCACCCAAGCCCAACCGTAGGGACGCTCGAACGTCCGGCCGCCGGGCCGGCCGAAATACGCCTGCTCGGTCGCGATGCTCTCCGAACTCAAGTGTGTGTCCAGCACCTTTGCGATCCGCGCCGCTTCCGGCAGGTCCGGGTGCAGCCGAAGCACCCGCAGCAGCAGCCAGTGCATGTGCACCGCCGAATGCCAATCGTAGCTGCCGTAGAAGGCCGGATGGATCCTGCGCGGCGTGAGGTCGCCGCCCGGCGTCGAGCCGTCCAACGGCGCGTCCAGCAGGTGGTCGAGCTTGCGGGGGTACTCGCGCGTGACGTTTGCGAGCGCGGCCTTTGCAAAGGCCGTCGCGAGGTCGAGCGTGAGGCCGGCCACTAGATCACGCGCTTCCTGATCTGCGTGACGACGACCTCCGCAACCACCACCACGCAGAAGATCGAGAACAGCACCATCGCGACGCGGTCCCACTGGAAGAGGTTCAACGCGCTGTCGAGCGCCATGCCGATGCCGCCGGCGCCGACCAGCCCGAGCACCGCCGATTCGCGCACGTTGATGTCCCAGCGGAACAGCACCACCGACCAGAACGCCGGCTCGACCTGCGGCCAGTAGCCCTTGGCGAGGATCGAAGGCCACGGCGCCCCGGCGGCCTTGAGCGCCTCGATCGGCCCGGGGTTCGATTCCTCCAGCGCCTCGCCCAGCAGCTTGCCGACGAAGCCGATCGAGCGGAACGCGATCGCGAGCGTGCCGGCCAGCGCGCCCGGGCCGAACACCGCGACGAAGAGTAGCGCCCAGACCAGCGAATTGACCGAGCGGCTCGACACCAGCAGCAGCTTGGCGAAGTAGTTCACCACCCGGTTCGGCGTGACGTTGTGGGCCGCGAGCAGCCCGATCGGCACCGCCATCGCCACCGCAAGGATCGTGCCGAGGCTCGCAATGTGCAACGTGTCCATCAGCGCGTCGTGCACGCCGCCGGCGTAGTGGTAGAACGCGATCGGCCACATGCGGCGGAACAGGTCCTGCATCTGCTCGGGCGCGTCGTAGAGGAACTCCGGGATCACCTCGACCGAGCGCGCCGAGGCCACGATGGCCGCGACGATCACGAAGTAGACCGAGAACCGCGCCGCGCGCTGGGCCGGCGTGAACCGCCGCCAGGTCCGCGGAGCCGGTCCCGGACCTGCGGCCGTGCTCATTCCCGCATTCATTCTTCCTGCACCTTGCCGCGCTCGAGGAACACACCTCGCACCCAGGTCGCCAGCACCTCGCCGGCCATGATCATGCCGATGATGCAAAGCAGGATCGCGCAGACGAAGTCGTAGTCGAAGCGCTGGAAGGCGGCGAACAGCGTACCGCCGATGCCGCCGGCGCCGACGATGCCGACCATGGTCGAGTTGCGCAGGTTGGAGTCGAGCTGGTAGGTCGCAAAGCCGACGAAGCGCGAGAACACCTGCGGCAGCACGCCGTAGCCGATCAGGCTCATGAACGGCGCGCCGGTGGCCCGCACCGCCTCGACCTGTTTCAACGAAATCTCCTCGATCGCCTCGGCGAACAGCTTGCCTATGAACCCGACCGAGCCGACCACCAGCGCGAGGATCCCGGCCAGCGCGCCGAAGCCCACCGCCTTCACGAACAGGATCGCGACGATCACCGGGTGAAACGAACGGCAAAGCGCGATCAACGAACGCGCCGGCCAGGAGGCCCACGCCGGCATCAGGTTGCGCGCCGCAATGAGGCCGATCGGCAGCGATACGACGATGCCGAGAAACGAGGCGAGCACCGCGATCTCGAGGCTTTCGGTCAGGCCCTTGAGAAGCGTGTCGGGCTGCGCAATGTTCGGCGGCAGCATCCGCGCGATGAAGCGCGCGCCGTTGTCCAGGCCGGACATGAAGCGCGCCCAGCTGAAGTCGAGGCGCGAGCAGGCGTAGGCGACGTAGGCAGCGAGTGCGAGCCAGCCAACGGTGGCGAGCCGGTTACGCTCGAGTGCGCGCGGAGCCGGCACCTGGGCGCCCGATCAGCGCGCCTGCTCGATGCGGCGGATCGCCGGCCGCAGCCACAGCGTCAGCGGCAGCACGAGCAGCACCATGCAGGCGACCATCGCGATCGCGCGCTCCAGGCCGATCGCGTCGCCGAGAAAGCCGTAGGCCATCGGCGCCAGCGCGCCGGCGCCGATCGTGAACGTATAGAAGAGGCTGAACGCACGCGCGCGCCGCTCCGGCGCGACCATTTCGGCCACCGTCCCGTACAGCACCGACGAAGTCCCGTTCAGCGCGACACCGATCAGCGGCAGCAGCACAAACAACGCCGGCTTGGGGATCGGCGCGAGCAGCGCGAGGATGAACGCGGCGGTGGCGCACTCGGTGACGATGACGCTGCGCAGGATGCCGACGCGGACCGCGAGGATGCCGCAGACGAATTTGCCGGCGGCGCCGCCGGCGAACACGAAGCTGAGCGCCACGCCGATCTCGGCCACGCCGGCGCCGCGCGCGGTCAGCAGGAAAGGCAGCAGCGTCAGGAACCCGGTGCGGGTGGCGCTGTCGACGATGCCTACCGCGGACAACGCAGCGAATCCCGAGCCGTCCTGTGCGCCGGGCCCGGCAGGAGTTGCACCTTCTGAAGCCTTGTTGCCGGCCGGGGCCGGATGGGCGCGCCCGAGTTCGGCCGGGATCGCGGCGAATACGGCCGCCGCGACGAACAGCCCCGCGACGCCGACGATGATCGTGGCCGAAGTCCAATCCGCTGCGGCAACGAGACCCGCGGTGGCTGCCGGCAGCAGCACTTTGCCGACGTCACCGGAGAAGTTGTATGTGGACAGCGCGGTTCGCAATCCACTGCCGTCGAACGCACGCGACGTGAGCGAGGAGCCCAGCGGATGCTGTACGCTCGCGCCAAGGCCGCCGAGGATCAGGCAAAGCGCGAGCGCAACGAACGTCGTCGTGAATCCGGCGAAGATCAGCGCCGACGCGGCCACGACCGTGCCTGCGACCAGCATTGCACGCTCGCCGACGCGTTCGGCGGCGAGGCCCGAGGGCACCTGCATCGCCGCCATCGTGCCGGAGTAGGCGGTCTTGAGGAACCCGACCTGCCCATAGGAGAGCCCGAACGCCGCCTGCCAGATCGGCAGCAGCACATAGACGAGGTCGGAGTAGCCGTCGTGCAGCATGTGCGCGCCGCAGCATGCGCCGAGCACGCGCCGGCGGTCCGCGGCGCGCGGCGCGAGCTGGCCTGTATCGAGGGATGAGGAAGCGACGGCTTTCATGCCTGGCGGTCAGTCGCTTGTCGCCGCGAGCCTGAACTCGACGATGCCCGGCGTGTCGCGCAGCGTTTCGGAGAGTTTCCTCACGTTGCCTTCGTCCAGCGTACTCAGGACGCCCCGGTAGTCGAAATACCTGCCTTCGCTCGCCAGCCGGTAGGTGAAGCTGGCGACCTTGCAATCGTGCGCCCCGATCAGGTCGCGGAGGTCCTGCTCGGGCATGACGGCGTCGCGCAGGAAGCGCACCGAGAAATGGCTGAACGCCTGGATCGGCATCTGTGTTTCGATCCAGCGGAACAACGACAGCGTGCCGAGCGTCAGCGCGGTGGCGATGCCGGCCGGGAAGTAGAAGCCGATGCCCATCAGGATCCCGATCGCCGCCGTGATCCAGATCGACGCCGCCGTCGTGAGCCCGCGCACCGATAGGCCTTCCTTGACGATCACCCCGGCGCCGAGAAAGCCGATGCCGGTCATGATGCCCTGCGCCATGCGCGTTGGATCGAGCGCCACGCGGATCGAGACCTGCGGTGTGAACCAGAGCGCCTCGTAGACCGTCACCAGCATCAGCAGGCTGGAGGCGGTGCAGACCAGCGTGTGCGTGCGGAACCCCGCCGGGCGGCCGTGGTAGCTGCGCTCGAGCCCTATGAGCCCGCCGACGAACACCGCCGCCATCAGGCGAAAGACCATCTCGGTGTATTCGTTGGTGATAGTCATTCTCGGCGGTTCCTCATTGCAGCCAGTCCTCGCCGCCGTAGATGGTCTTGAGCATCGCGTCGCCGAGGCCGGCCGGCACCCCGTCGTAGACGATTGCGCCGCCGGACATGCCGATGATCCGGTCGGCAAAGCGTTTTGCGAGTTCGACGTCGTGCATGTTGACGACCGCAGGGATGCCGTTGTCCCGGCAGACCTTGCCGATCAGTTCCATGATCTCGACCGAAGTCTTCGGGTCGAGCGACGAGGTCGGCTCGTCGGCCAGCAGCAGCTTGGGCTCCTGCATGATCGCGCGAGCGATGCCGACACGCTGGCGCTGTCCGCCGGAGAGGCTGTCGGCACGCTGGTTGGCGAATCCGGTGAGGCCCACGGTGTCGAGCAGCGCGAACGCGCGATCGATGTCGGCTTGCGGGTACTTCCTCAGCCAGGCTTTCAAAGGCGGCACATACCCGAGGCGCCCGCACAGCAGGTTTTCCATGACCGTGAGGCGCTCGACCAGGTTGTACTCCTGGAAGACCATGCCGATCTGGCGGCGCGCGAGGCGCAGCGCCTTGCGGTCGAGCTTCACGAGGTCCTGCCCCTGGAACACGATCTCGCCGGAAGTCGGCTCGACCAGCCGGTTGATGCATCGGATCAGCGTGGACTTGCCGGTGCCCGACGGCCCGATGATCGCGGTGATGCCGGTCGCGCCGATCCCGAGCGTGATGCCGCGCAGCACCGGCTTGCCGCGCGCGTATTCCTTGTCGAGGTTGCGGATCGCCAGCGCAGTCTCCGAGGTTCCCGGCGCGATGGCGGATGCCTCCGTCGTCGCTGTTGCGACAGCCGTCATTTCTTTCCGGCCGCCTCGGCGCGGGCCTTTTCTTTCTCGAACGCCGACGCGGTGAACGCCTGCCCGCTGTCCTGCGCCACCTTGCGCACCACCTCCCAGTCCTTCTTGTAGTCGATCGGCAGCCACCGGTCGGCGCCCTGGAAGCCCTTGACCATCTCGGGCGTGTACCGGAAGTTGGCAGTGCACTCGCGAATCTTCGATTGGAGCGCCGGCGCCAGGTCGTGCGCCATCGACAGCCCGCCCGGCGGGAAGTTGCGGCTCTTCCAGAGGATGCGGAAGTCCGCCATCTTCACGAGGCCCCGCTCGGCCATGCGGATCAGGATGTCGTTCGCGATCGGCGCCCCGTCGAAATCGCCCGCCGCCACGCCCGAAACCGAGTTCTCGTGCTTGCCGGAAAAGAGCACCTTGTAGTCCTTGTCCGGCACCAGGCCCTCGGCCGGGAAGAGCGACCGTGGCGCAAGGTTGCCCGAGTTCGACGAAGGGGTGGTGTGCGCGACGCGCTTGCCCTTGAGGTCGGACAGCTTCTGGAAGGGGCTGTTGGCCTTCACGATCACCCAGAGTTGGTAACCCTGCGGGCCGGTGGCATCGCCGCGGATGCCGATCGGGATCGCGCCGGCGACGTTGACCGCAAAGGCGGTGTCGCCCGAAGACATCGTTCCCAGGTGCATCCGGCCCGAGCGCATCGCCTCGATCGCGGCCGCGCTCGAATAGACATCGTAGAAACGTACTTTCTTCGCAGTGCATTTCGCGAGATGGTCGACGAACGGCTCCATCAGCTTCTTGAACACCGCGGGGTCTTCGAGCGGGGAGTTGGTGAAGAACAGCGTGTCCGGGTTCTTCTGCCGCTTCGGGTCCTTCGGCGTGTCGGCCAGCAGGTCGCCGTCCTCGTCGCAGTAGGGCGTGTCGAGTTCGCCGCGGTGCTTGCAGGCGTCCTGCGAGTGCACCGGAAAGGCGGGTGCAAGCAAGGCCGCCGCGAGAAGAGCGGAAACCAGCGCGGGGGCGTGCGCGCAGACCGTCACTATTTTTTCGCCTTGGCTTCGGCCGCTTTCTTGCGCGCCGCTTCCTCGCGCGCCGTCTCCTTCTCGTAGGCGGTGCGGTTGAAGGCCTCGCCGCTGCCTTCGGCCACCTTGCGCACCACTTCCCAGTGCGTCTTGTAGTTGATCGGGAAGAACCGGTCGGCGCCGTCGAAGGCCTTCTTCATGTCTTCGGGGAACCGGTAGTCGTAGAAGCACTTGAGCATCTTGTCGCGGAACGCGGGCTCGAGGTCGTGCGCGTAGGCGAACGACGAGGTCGGGAATTTGGCGCTTCGATAGATGATGCGGAAATTCTCCTCCTTGATCTGGCCGCGCACGCCCATCCGGTGGAACACGTCCGAGGCGACCGCCGCGGCGTCGTAGTCGCCGGAGTTGACGCCGAGGATCGACTGGTCGTGCTTGCCCGAGAACAGGATGTTGTAGTCCTTGCCGGGCGCGAGGCCTTCGGGCGGGAACAGCGCCATCGGCGCCATGTGCCCGGAGTTGGACGAAGGCGAGGTGTGCGCGACCTTCCGGCCCTTGAGGTCGGAGAGCTTCTGGAACGGGCTGTCCTTCTTGACGACGACGATCAGGTTGTAACCCTGGAATTCCTTCTCGTAGCCTTTTATCGCGAACGGCACCGCGCCGGCGAGGTTGACGGCGAAGGCGGTGGGGCCGGTCGAGAATCCGCCCACGTGCAGCCGCCCGGAGCGCATAGCCTCGATCTCGGCGGCATTGGATTGCACCTGGTAGAACACCACGCGCTTGCCGACGCAGCTGGCGAGGTGGTCGGTGAAAGGCTTGAAGATCTTCTCGTACACCGCCGGGTCTTCGACCGGCGTGTAGGTGAAGATCAGCGTGCCCGGGACCTTGAGCTTCTTCGGGTCCCTGGGCGTGTCGGCGGTCAGGTCGCCGTTCTCGTCGCAATACTGCGGGTCGAGGTCGCCGCGGCTCTTGCACGCGTCCTGCGCGAGCGCAGTACCTGAAACCAGCGCGGCGGCCAGCCCGCAAGCAACGGCCTTCAGCATGGTGTGGCTCATGGTCGTCTCCCCTTTGCGGTTCATTTCTTCTTTGCGCGGGCCGCTTCCTCGGCCACCCTTTCCTTGTCGAACCCGGCGCGGTTGTAAGGCGTGCCGGAATCCTCGGCCACTTTGCGCACCAGTGCCCAGTCGTCCTTGTAGCTGACCGGCAGGAACCGGTCGTCGCCGAGGAATTCCTTCTTCATCTCGGGGCTGAAGCGGTAGTCGAAGAAGCACTTCTTCACGCGTTCGGCGAGCGGCGGCTCGAGGTCGTGCGAATGGGCGAACGCCGAGGTCGGGAAGCGCCCGCTCTTGTAGATGATGCGCAGGTCGCCGTCCTTGATGATGCCCCGGTTGATGAACCGGTCGTAGATATCGGAGGTGATCGGCGCCGCGTCGTAGTCGCCGTTGACCACCCCCATCAGCGACTGGTCGTGCTTGCCCGAGTACAACACCTTGTAGTCCTTGTCGGGAACCAGGCCCTCGGCGGGAAACAGCGCGCGCGGCGCGAGGTTGCCCGAGTTGGACGAAGGCGAGGTGTGCGCGACCTTCCTGCCCTTGAGGTCGGCGAGCTTCCGGTAGGGGCTGTCCTTCTTGACGATCACGACCTGGGTGTAGGTGCGCGGGCCGGACTGGTCGCCCTTGATCGCAAAGGGCACCGCGCCGGCAAGGTTGACCGCGAACCCGACCTGGCCGCTCGCCAGCCCGGTGACATGCAGGCGGCCGGCGCGCATCGCCTCGATCTGCGCCGCGTTCGACTGGACCGTGTAATACACGACCTTCTTGCCGGTGCAGGCCGCGAGGTGCTCCTGGAATGGTTTGAAGAGATTTTGGTAGACCGCCGGGTCTTCGATCGGCGTGTAGGCGAACACCAGTGTCGACGGATTCTTGAGCCGCTTCGTGTCCTTGGGCGAGTCTGCGACGAGGTCCTTGTTCTCGTCGCAATACGCGGTGTCCAGTTCGCCGCGGTTCTTGCAGTCTTCCTGCGCGTAGGCACCCGTCGCAAACAGGACGGCCATGCACGCGGCGGCCGCGCAACGGAACGCTTCCATACTTCCTCCGGGATAAACGGATACGGCTTTCTATGTCCAGTGTAACGGCAGCGTGCGACCCCCAGCAACCCCGCTTTCCGGAAATCTATCAATGGGTTCTGACGCTCCCTGCCAGCTTTGCCCGAGGGGGGCCGATGTTAGAATCCGCGCATGAGTCTCAACGTGATCGTGCTCGCTGCGGGCCAGGGAAAACGGATGCATTCCGACCTGCCGAAGGTGTTGCACCCGATTGCCGGGCGGCCGTTGCTTGGCCGGGTCATCGACACCGCGCGCTCGCTGGAGGCGGCGAAGATCGTCGTCGTCTACGGCCATGGCGGCGAACAGGTTCGGCGCGCCTTCGGGGGCGAAAAGGATCTCGCGTGGGCCGAGCAGAAGGAACAGCTCGGCACCGGTCACGCGGTGATGCAGGCGCTGCCCCACGTGGACAAGAACGCCGAGGTGCTGGTGCTCTACGGCGATGTGCCGCTGATCCGCGCCGAGTCTCTGCGCAGGCTGGTGCAGGCGGCCAAGGGCGGGCTGGGCGTGATGACCGCGGTGGCCGAGGATGCGACCGGCTACGGCCGCATCGTGCGCGATTCCTCCGGGCGGATGCTGCGCATCGTCGAGCAGAAGGACGCCACCGAAGCCGAGCGCGCGATCCGCGAGTGGAACACCGGCTTTGTTGCGGCCAGCGCCGAACGGCTTTCCGGCTGGCTTTCGCGCGTCAGGAACGAAAACGCGCAGAAGGAGTACTACCTGACCGACATCATCGGCCTTGCGGTGGCCGACGGCCTCGTCGTGCAGACGACGCAGCCGGCCGATGTGTGGGAGGTCGAAGGCGTGAATTCCAAGCGCCAGCTGGCCGAGCTCGAGCGGGTCCACCAGCTCGAAACCGCCGGGGCATTGCTGGACAAGGGCGTGACCCTCGCCGACCCGGCACGCTTCGACGTGCGCGGCACGCTCGAGTGCGGGCGCGACGTGTCGATCGACGTGAACTGCGTCTTCGAAGGCGCGGTGCGCCTCGGCGACCGGGTCAGGATCGGCCCGAACTGCGTGCTGAAAAACGTGACGATCGAGGCCGGCACCGAGATCCACCCGTTCTCTTCGCTGGAAGAGGCCATCGTCGGCGCGAACTGCCGGATCGGCCCGTATGCGCGGTTGCGGCCGGGCGCGGCGCTGTCGGACGAAGTGCACATCGGTAACTTCGTCGAGGTGAAGAACAGCCGCGTGGGCCACGGCGCGAAGGCCAACCACCTCGCGTACATCGGCGACAGCGACGTCGGCGGCAAGTCCAACATCGGCGCAGGCACGATCACCTGCAATTACGACGGCGCGAACAAGCACCGCACGATCATCGAAGACGAAGTGTTCGTCGGCTCGAACTCGACGCTGGTCGCGCCGGTCCGGATCGCCAGAGGCTCCTACATCGGCGCCGGCTCGACGATCAGCAAGGACACGCCGCCGGGGCAGCTGACCTTGTCGCGCTCCAAGCAGGTGTCGATCCCGGCCTGGAAACCACCCACCAAGAAGAAGGGATAAAGCCATGTGCGGCATCGTCGGTGCAGTCGCCCAGCGCAATATCGTTCCGATCCTGCTCGAAGGGTTGAAGCGCCTGGAATACCGCGGGTACGACTCCGCCGGCGTCGCGGTCCTGCCCGGCGAAAAGGGCGCGAAGTTGAAGCGCCTGCGCTCCACGGGGCGCGTGGTCGAGCTCGAGAAGCTCTCCACCGAGCAGCACCTCGACGGCCACACCGGCATTGCGCACACGCGATGGGCGACGCACGGCGTGCCGTCGGAGAAGAATGCGCATCCACATGTCTCCGCCGGCGTATCGGTGGTGCACAACGGGATCATCGAGAACCACGACGAAATCCGCGCCAAGCTGGTGGCGCAGGGCTATGTGTTCGTTTCGGACACCGACACCGAAGTCGTCGCGCACCTGATCAAGTCGAACCTCGCGGGCGGCGGCCACCTCTTTGCCGCAGTCAAGAAAGCGGTCGGAGAACTCGTCGGCGCCTATGCGATCGCCGTGGTCTCGGAAGACGAGCCCGACGTGCTGGTGGTTGCCAGGATGGGGGCGCCGCTGCTGCTGGGGCTGGGCAAGGGCGAGAACTTCGCGGCCTCGGACGCCTCCGCGCTGGTGCAGGTCACCCAGCAGGTGGTCTACCTCGAGGAAGGCGACGTCGCCGAGGTCCGGCGCGAAAAGACGACCATCTCCGACAAGACCGGGGCGGTGGTCGAGCGCGCGGTGCACACCAGCGGCCTGTCGGCCGCGGCCGTCGAGCTGGGCGAATACCGCCACTACATGCAGAAGGAGATCTTCGAGCAGCCGCTGGCGGTGGCCAACACGCTCGAGATGGTCACCGGTGCGCAGTCGATCGCGCCGCAACTCTTCGGCGCCGGCGCCGAGAAGGTCTTCAAGGAAGTCGACTCGGTGCTGATCCTCGCCTGTGGGACCAGCTATAACTCGGGTCTCGTGGCGCGCTACTGGATCGAGGCGCTGGCCGGCGTCCCGTGCGAAGTCGAGATCGCGAGCGAATACCGCTACCGCGTGTCGGTGCCGAGCCCGCGCCGTCTGATCGTCACGATCTCGCAGTCGGGCGAAACGGCCGACACGATCGCTGCGCTCAAGCACGCAAAGTCGACCGGTCACACGCATTCGCTGACGATCTGCAACTCGCCCGAAAGCTCGCTGGTGCGCGAGTCGGAATTGCGCTTCCTCACGCGCGCCGGCCCGGAGATCGGCGTCGCATCGACCAAGGCCTTCACCACGCAGCTTGCGGCGCTGGTGCTGCTGACGCTGGTCCTTGCCAAGATGCGCGGCAAGCTTTCGAAGGAACGCGAGTCCGAGGTGCTGAATGCGCTTCGCCACCTGCCGGTTGCGATGCAGAAGGTGCTGCACGTCGAGCCGCAGGTGAAGATGTGGGCCGAGAAATTCGCCGGCCGCCACCACGCGCTGTTCCTCGGCCGGGGCGAGCACTATCCGATCGCGATGGAAGGCGCGCTGAAGCTGAAGGAAATCTCGTATATCCACGCCGAGGCCTATGCGGCCGGCGAGCTGAAGCACGGGCCGCTTGCGCTGGTCGACAAGTTCATGCCGGTGGTGGCGATCGCGCCGAACGACGCGCTGCTCGAGAAGCTGAAGTCCAACCTGCAGGAAGTGAGGGCCCGCGGCGGCGAGCTTCACGTGCTCGCCGACGAGGACACCAGGCTCACCGACGGCGACGGCCTGCACGTGATCCGCATGCCGGACCACGCCGGGATCCTGTCGCCGATCCTGCATGTGCTGCCGCTGCAGCTGCTGGCCTACCATGCGGCCCTCGCGCGCGGCAATGACGTCGACAAGCCGCGCAACCTCGCGAAGTCGGTGACAGTGGAGTAGTCCCTCGCCGCGCGCGGCTACGCCTTCGCGCCGCGCGCCTGCAGGTAGGCCACCAGGTCGTCGAGCGTGACCAGCTTCGCGTAGTCCGACTCCGGGATGTCGACGCCCAGCCGCTCGTGCAGCGCGACCAGGAAATTCAGCCAGTCCATCGAGTCGAGGTCGACCTGGTCGCGCAGCGCCTGTCCCGGCCGCAGCTCGGCGGGCTCCACCTCAGGCGCAATTGTCCTCAGGATGGCAACGACCCTGGCGCGCAACGCGTCTGCGCTCATAGCTCCTCCGGCTTCTGCAGCAGGCCGCGCAGCGCGGCGAGGAAACGCGCGCCGCGATGGCCGTCGCTGACACGATGATCGGCCGCGAGGCTGGCGGTCACCACCGGCATCGCGCGCAGCGCACCGTCCTCGGCCCACGCGCGCTCGGCCACGCGGCCGAAACCCACCAGCGCCACCTGCGGCGGCGAGATCACGCCGAACACCGACTCGACGCCCTGCTCGCCGAGGTTCGTAACGGTGATGGTCGGGTCCATCAGTTCGGACCCGCGCAGCGACCCGGCCCGCGTGCGGCGGACGAGGTCGGTCAGCGCGCGCATGATTTCGTCGAGCGTCATCCTGTTGGCGTCATGCAGCGCCGGTGCGATCAGCCCGCCCTGCCGAATCGAGATCGCGACGCCGAGGTGGATCGCCTGCGAGGGCTGGTAGCCGCCGTCGCGCCAGAAGCCGTTCAGGTCCGGGAAGTCCTGCAGCGCGAGCGCCACCGCGCGCAGCTGAAGTGCGCCCATCAGCAGCCGCTCGGTCACCGGCCGGCCCGCGTTCTGCTGCGCCAGCCATTCGGTAGCGCGGCGCATCGGGACGCTCTCGGCCAGGTAGTAGTGCGGGATCTCGCGATTGGAGCGGGACATCGAGGCGGCAATCGCCTTGCGCATTTCGGCGTGCCGGTCTGGCGGTGCCGCAGCGGCGGCCGCAGCCTTTTCGACGTCCTCGATGGTGATTGCGCCATGCGGGCCGGTGCCGGTGACCCGCTCGATGTCGACGTCGAGGTCACGCGCGCGCTTGCGCGCGGCGGGCGACGCCGGTTTGCGCAGCATCGGGATTGCAGGCGAGGGTCCCTGCGTGGCCGCGGAGGGCTGCACCTTTGGCGGTGAAGGCGCGGCTGCCGGTGCAGGTGCCTTGACGTAGGGACGCACGGTCGCCGGATCCTCTCCGGGCTCGAGCAGGATCGCCATCACGGCGCCTACCGCGAACTTGTCGCCCGGCTGCACCAGCAATTCATGCACGATGCCCTCGTGCCAGCTTTCGACTTCGACTGCCGCCTTGGCGGTGTCGACAACCGCGACGATGTCGCCGCGCTTGACCTTGTCGCCGGGCCTGACCTTCCATTCGAGCAGCTTGCCGTCGTCCATGTCGGCGCCGAGCGAAGGCAGCGTGAACTCGATCATGCGGCCCCCGACCCGAACATCGCCTTGGCTGCGGCGACGATCTTCTCCGGTTGCGGCAGGGCCGCTTCCTCCAGGTGGCGCGGATAGGGCATCGGCACCTCTTCGCTGCAGACACGGGCCGGCGGCGCGTCGAGATCGTAGAACGCTTCTTCGGCAATGATTGCGAGCACTTCGGCCGCGAGGCTGCCGGTCCGCCAGCATTCGTCGACGACCACCGCACGCCGGCACTTCCTGACCGAAGCGAGGATCGTGGCCTTGTCGAGCGGCCGCAGCACGCGCAGGTCGACGACTTCCGCATCGATGCCTGCGGTTGCGAGCTGCGAGGCCGCGGCCATCGCCTTGGGCAGCGAACCCCCGTAGGCGAGCAGGCTGACCTGGCTGCCCGCGCGGCGGACCCTGGCCGAGGAGATGTCTACCTTGACGCCCGGCTCGCAGTCCTCCTCGACGTTGTACAGGTTGGCGTGCTCGAAGATCACGACCGGGTCCGGGTCGGCGAGCGCCGGCGCGAGCATGCCGCGCGCGTCCTCGACCGTGCCCGGTGCGAGCACCGTGAGCCCGGGCACGTGCGCATACCAGTTCTCGAAGCTGTGCGAATGCTGCGCGGCGACCTGGCGACCGGCGCCGGTGGCCATGCGCACGACGAGCGGCACCGAGAACTGCCCGCCCGACATGTGGTGCAGCAGCGCCGCGGAGTTCACGATCGGGTCGAGCGACAGCAGGCTGAAATTCACCGTCATGACCTCGACGATCGGGCGCAGTCCGCCGAGCGCTGCACCGACACCGGCGCCCACGAAGCCCAGTTCCGACAGCGGCGTGTCGCGCACGCGCTCCGGGCCGAATTCCTCGAGCAGGCCCTTGGTGACCGCGTAGGTGCCGCCGTACCTGCCGACGTCCTCGCCCATCAGGAATACGCGCGGATCGCTCATGAGCGCTTCGCGCAGCGCCTGACGCATTGCCTCGCGGTAGGTCAGCTTCATGAGCCGGCCTCCGTGTGCACCAGGCGCGTGAGGTCCTCGACCGGTTCCCACGACCCCGCCTCTGCGAAGTCGACTGCGCGTGCGACCTCCGCTTGCGCCTTCGCGTCGAGCGCGAGGAAGGCCTCCTCGGTGAGCCGGCCTGCCGCCTTGAGCCGCGCCGTGTAGGTGTGCAGCGGCCCGCGCGTCTTCCAGTCCTCGACTTCGCGCTTGTCCCGGTAGAGCTCCGGATCGAACATCGAGTGCGCGCGAAAGCGGTAGGTCTGGTACTCGACGAACACCGGCGCGCTTTCGGCGCGCACGCGCGTTACCGCCTGTTGCGTCGTCTGGTGCACCGCGACCACATCCTGGCCGTCGACCTTCAGCGCCGTGATCCCGTACGACGACGCCTTTGCGCACAGGTCGGTCTGCGACTCGTAGCGCTCGATCGCGGTACCCATTGCGTAGCGGTTGTTCTCGCAGCAGAACAGCACCGGCAGCTTCCACAGCGCAGCGAGGTTCATCGATTCGTGGAAGGCGCCTTCGGCCACTGCGCCGTCGCCAAAGAAACACGCGGTAAGGCGTCCGGTCGACTGCATCCGGTCGGCCAACGCGAGGCCGACCGCCAGCGGCAGCCCGCCGCCGACGATGGCGTTGCCGCCAAAGAGGCGCGTCTTCGCGTCGAACAGGTGCATCGAGCCGCCGCGGCCGCGCGAGCAGCCTTCGCGCTTGCCGTACATCTCGGCCATGATCGATTGCATGGAGAGTCCGCGCAACAGCGCGTGCGCATGTTCGCGGTAGGTCGCTACCAGGTTGTCTTCCGGTCGCAGCGCGCGCAGCGCGCCGGCCGCAACGGCTTCCTCGCCGACGTACAAGTGCAGGAACCCGCGGATCTTGCCCGCGCCGTAGAGTTCGGCCGATTTCTCCTCCATGCGCCGCACGCGCAGCATATCCTCGAGCAGGCCGAGCGCGAGATCGTCGGCCAGCGGCACCGGACCCGAAGGCGGCGGGGCGATCATGCGCCGGACTCCAGCGTCGACAGGTCGCCTTCCGGCAGGCCGAGCTCGCGCGCCTTCAGGAGGCGCCGCATGATCTTGCCGCTGCGCGTGCGCGGCAGGTCGGCCCGGAATTCGATCTCCTTCGGCGCAACCGCCGCGCCCAGCCGCTTTCTTGCGTGGCCGAGCAACTCCATGCGCAAGTCTTCGGAGGGCTCGAATCCCTGTTTGAGCGAAACGAAGGCCTTGATCACCTCCCCGACCACCGGGTCGGGCTTGCCGATCACGCCGGCCTCGGCCACCGCCTTGTGCTCCATCAGCGCGCTTTCGACTTCGAACGGCCCGACCAGGTGGCCGGCCGTCTTGATCACGTCGTCGGTCCGGCCGACGAACCAGTAGTAGCCGTCGGCGTCGCGCCGCGCGAGGTCGCCGCTCAGGTAAAGGCCGTCGCCGAAGCACTTGCGATAGCGCTCCTCCTCGCCGAGATAGCCGCGGAACATCGACGGCCAGCCGGCGCGGATCGCGAGCTCGCCCTGCGCCTCGCGTTCCTCGATGACGCGCGGCGGGTTCGAGCCCTCGCGACGGACGAGGCAGGCCTCGACCCCCGGCAGCGGCAGGCCCATCGAGCCGGGCTTGATGTCGAGTGCGGCGTAGTTCGAGACCATGATCCCGCCGGTCTCGGTCTGCCACCAGTTGTCGTGGATGGCCAGGCCGAGGACATCGTGGCCCCACCAGACGGCTTCGGGGTTCAGCGGCTCGCCGACGCTGGCAACGAAGCGCAGCGCCGGGTAGGCGCGCTTGCGCGCGAGTTCCGGGCCGGCCTTCATCAGCATGCGGATCGCCGTGGGCGCGGTGTACCAGACGCTGACCCGCTCTTCTTCGAGGATGCGATACCAGCGCTCGGCGTCGAACTCGGCCTCGTCGACCACGCTGGTCACGCCGTGCAGCAGCGGTGCGATGATGCCGTACGAGGTGCCGGTGACCCAGCCCGGATCTGCCGTGCACCAGAAGAGGTCGTCCGGATGCAGGTCGAGCGCGTACCGGCCGGTGGCGTAATGCGTAACCGCCGCCGCGTGCACGTGCACCGCCCCTTTGGGTTTGCCGGTCGTGCCGCTGGTGAAATGCAAGAGGGCGGGATCTTCCTCCGAAATCGCAGAGTCGATGGCGATGTCAGGCGCGTCGGCCAGGAGCGCGGCGAGGTCGCGGGTACCGGGCGGAAGCACTTCGCCTGCGGGCACCCCGGCGAGCAGAACGTGCTCGAGCGTCGGCAATTGCGCCCGGATCTTTTCGACCTTGCGGCGATAGAGTTCCGCGGTCGTGACCAGCACGCGGCCGGAACCCAGCCCGATGCGGGTGGCCAGCGGCTCGGGCCCGAAAGCCGAGAACAACGGCGACACGACCGCGCCCAGCCTCAGGCTGCCCAGCACCGATACGTAAAGGTCCGGGATCCGTCCGCAAAGCACGAAGACGCGATCGCCCTTGCCGACGCCGAGGGCGGCGAGGCCGTGCGCGAACCGGTTCGCAAGCAATGCGAGCTCGGCGAAAGTCACCTCGCGCCGCCCCCCCTTCGGATCGAGGAAGCGGAACGCGGTCCGCGACCCGCGCCCCAAAGCGATGTTGCGATCGAGCGCGAGGCTCGCGATGTCGAGCGCGCCGGATCCGGCCTGCAGCTCCTGCCGGATCTTGTCCCAGCGAAATGCAGCACGGGTCGCCGCATAGTCGGTCATGTTCGGCGCGATTCGCCTTTCGGTGGCCGATTTGTGCAGCCAGGCAGGGCGCGGGCTCGGGGTCTCCATCGGCACAGCCTAGGACCCTTTCCCTGCCCCGGGGTTGACGCCGATCAAAGGGGCACCGTCCGGCTGGTGCTTGACTGCGGCCATAGGCATCGTGCCTGCAACGGCCGGATGGGCCTTTCGGATCGGGATTCGCATGAACGAGGAGGAAGAGCGCCGTTACGGGGAGTTGAGCCCGTTCGAATTGCGCACCCGGCTGATCGAGCTGGCGGGCCGAAGCGGCCGCCCGGTGTTGAATGCGGCGCGTGCGAATCCGAACTGGGTGGCGCTCGAGCCGCGCCAGGCGTTTGCGCAGCTGGGCGTTTTTGCCCTCGAGCAATCTGCGGCCGGCGCGCGGACCCCGGGGTTCGGGCGGGCCCGCCTTGCGGACGGCCTGCATGCCGCGTTTGCCCGGTTTGCTGCGCAGCATCGCCTCGCGCCCGGCATCGAATTCCTGTCGCGCAGCCTCGACTACGCGGCCGGGACGCTGGACATCGACCGGGAGAGCCTCGTACAGGAACTGGCCGGTGCGGTGCTCGGCAGCCACTACCCGGCCCCGCCGCGCATGCTGCCGGCCTGCGAACGGATCATGCAAGCTTTTGTCGGGCAGGCATTGCTGCAACCCTGCGGGGCCGAAGGCTTCGACCTGTTCGCCGTCGAGGGGGTGACGGCGGGCGCGGCCTACGCCTTCGACAGCCTGTTCCAGTCGGGCCTGCTCGCCAAGGGCGACCGCATCGCGATCGGCACGCCGATCTTTGCGCCCTACCTCGAGATGCCCCTGCTGGGCGACTACGAACTCGTCGAGGTCAAGGTCAGGCAGGACGAGGCGCGCGGATGGCATTACCCCGTGGCAGAACTCGATCGCCTGCGCGACCCGTCGGTCAAGGCTTTCCTGCTCGTCAATCCTTCGAATCCCACCGGCGCGAGCCTGGATGCCGAAGCCACCGCGCACATCGCCGCCATCGTGCGCGAGTCACGGCCGGACCTGGTTGTCATCAGCGACGACGTCTACGCGACGTTTGCGCCGCGGTTCTCGTCGCTGGCCGCGGAGATCCCGGCGAACACCGTGCTGCTTTATTCGTGCTCGAAATTCTGGGGGGCGACCGGCTGGCGGCTGGCGGTCGTCGCGCTGCATCGCGACAACGTGCTCGACGAGCGCATCCGTGCGCTGCCTGCGCCGTGGCAGGATCGGTTTCGCGAGCGCTACCGCAGCATCGCGGCCGATCCGTCCGGATTGCGGTTCATCGACCGCATGGTGGCCGACAGCCGGCGCGTGGGCTTCAACCATACGGCGGGGCTCTCCACGCCGCAGCAGGCGCAGATGGCCTTGTTCGCACTCCACGCGCTGCTCGACGAGGCCGGGGAATACACGCGCCAAGCGCGCGCGCTGGTCCGGCGACGGTTCGAAGCGCTGCACGCGGGCGCCGGCCTGCCGATCCCGGGCATCGAGCGCAACACCCACTACTACGCGACGGTCGATGTGGTGGAGGCGGGGCGCGCCCGCCACAGCAACGAGTTCGCCGGCTGGCTCGGTGCGAGTGTTCCGGCAATCGATTTCGTCGTCCGCCTGGCCGAAGAGAAAGGTGTTGTGTTGCTGGATGCAGGCGGGTTCGACGCTCCACGCCTTTCGGTCCGGGTATCGCTGGCGAATCTCGAAGAGCCGGCTTACGGGGCGATCGGCAAGGCAATCGCCGAACTGCTGGAGGAGTACCACGCGGATTGGGTGCGCGCCGGGCGCCCGAGCGGCGATCCGGCGCGCCGTCACCGGTAGAATGGGCCGCATCCATCCAACGCCCGCGCCGGTTCCTGCCGGACGGGATCGCAGCCGATGACAGGCCATCCGCCCGGGCATCACGGTCACGATCACCATGATCACGAGAATCACGACCACCACGGTCACGACCACCATCACGGCCATCACGACCTGTCCCGACTCAACGAGCGCACGCTCTGGCTCGCGCTCGCGCTGACCGGCGGCTTCACGCTGGTCGAGGTAGTCGCCGGATACATGGCCGGCAGCCTCGCGCTGATCTCGGACGCGGCGCACATGTTCACCGACAGCGCCGCGCTGGCGGTGTCGCTCGCGGCGACGCGCTTCGGGCGCATGCCGGCGGATTCGAAGCGCACGTTCGGCTACCAGCGCTTCGAGATCCTCGCGGCGGCGTTCAACGCGGCCTTGCTGTTCCTCGTCGCCATCTACATCCTGTTTGAAGCCTGGCATCGCTTCATCGAGCCCGAGCCGATCAAGGCCGACGCGATGCTGGCGGTCGCGGTGGTCGGCTTCATCGTGAACCTCGTTGCGGCACGGCTGCTGCACGCCGGCAGCGCATCGAACCTCAACCTGAAGAGCGCCTACCTCGAAGTCCTGTCGGACCTGCTCGGCTCGGCCGGCGTGATCGCTGCGGCACTTGCGATCCGCTTCACCGGCCACACGTGGATCGACCCGCTGGTGGCCGTGGCGATCGGCCTGTGGGTCGTGCCGCGGACCTGGGTGCTTTTCAAGGCCAGCATGAACATCCTGCTCGAAGGCGTGCCCGACGGCCTCGACATGGATGAAGTGCGCTCGAGTATCCTTGCGGTGCCCGGCGTCTGCGGCGTGCACGACCTGCACGTGTGGGCGGTTGCAAGCCATGAGGCCAGTCTTTCGGCGCACGTGGTGGTGGGGAATGCGAAGGACTCGGAAAGCGCGCTCGCCGGTGTGGCCCGGCTGCTCGAAGAACGCTTCCAGATCCGCCACAGCACGATCCAGGTGGAGTCGGGCGACTGCCCGGCGGCCCGAAGCGCGCATGCGCTTCATCAGTAGCCGCGCACGCGCCGCATCAGTAGTCGCGCACGCGCCGCATCAGTAGTCGCGCGCGCTCCGCGGCGGGCCGGGTCGGCGAAGACCCTTCGGCGCGTCCGGTCATCCGGCCGGTAACAAAGTGTTACACAGTCGCATCTGCGTCCGGCAACTCGCGGCGCGGGACCCCGCTCTAACCCTGCGTTCCAGCAACCTGTAACCCGAGGGGAATCACCATGCCACGCAAGTCAATCACTTCTTATATGGCCGTCGCCGGCATCGCCGCCGCGGTGACCGCCGGCTTTTCCCACTACGGCTGGCCGGAACTGCCGTCAGCACACGCACTGAACCTGCCTGCGGTCACCGCCCCCGCGGCGGTCGGCGGGTCGCCTGCAGTTGCGATGCGCGCGATGCCCGACATCGCCTCGCTGGTCGAGCAGAACGGGCCTGCGGTCGTCAACATCAAGGTCAGTTCGATGACCAAGACTTCGGTGAACGAATTGCCCGACGAGCTCCAGAATTCGCCGTTCGGCGAGTTCTTCCGCCGATTCGGCGTGCCGGGGCAGCCCTCGCAGGGCGTGCCTTCGCGCGGCGAAGGGTCCGGGTTCATCGTCAAGTCCGACGGCATCGTGCTCACCAACGCGCACGTCGTGGCCGATGCCACCAAGGTCACCGTGCGGCTCACGGACGGCCGCGAATTCGAGGCGAAAGTCATCGGCTCGGACCGCAAGACCGACATCGCGGTGCTGCGCATCGACGCGAAGAACCTGCCGACGGTGAAGATCGGCAACCCGGCCGGCACGCGGGTCGGCGAATGGGTGGTCGCGATCGGCTCGCCCTACGGCTTCGAGAACTCGGTCACCGCAGGAATCGTGAGCGCCAAGTCGCGCTCGCTGCCCGAGGAGAACTACGTGCCTTTCATCCAGACCGACGCCGCGGTCAACCCGGGCAACTCCGGCGGGCCGCTGTTCAACCTGGCCGGCGAAGTTATCGGCATCAACTCGCAGATCTACAGCCGCACCGGCGGCTACCAGGGCCTGTCGTTCGCGATCCCGATCGACGTCGCGATGCGCGTCGAGAACCAGCTCGTCACCAACGGACGCGTCAGCCGCGCCAAGCTTGGCGTCAGCATCCAGGACGTCGACCAGGGCCTGGCCGATTCCTTCGGGCTTGCCAAGCCAGGTGGCGCAATGGTCGCCTTCGTCGAGAAGGACGGGCCGGCCGCGAAAGCGGGCCTCAAGGAAGGCGACGTCGTGCTTAAGTTCAACGGCCGCCCGATCGCGCGCTCGGCGGACCTGCCGCTGGTGGTCAGCGAAGCGGCGCCCGGCTCGAAAGCCGAGCTCGAAGTCTGGCGCAACGGCCGCACCGAGCGCTTCACCGCCAAGCTGGGCGAACTGACCGAGCCGAAAGTCGCTTCCGCGGCCGGCGGCAAGGCCGACACCGGCCAGTTGGGTCTCGCAGTGCGCCCGCTGACCGCGGACGAGCGCCGCGAAGCCGAGGTCGCCGGCGGCCTCGTGGTCGAGGGCGTGAACGGCCCGGCCGCGCGCGCCGGCCTGCAGCCGGGCGACGTGATCCTCGCGCTCAACGGCAAGCCGGTGAAAAGCGTTGAAGAGCTGCGCGCACTTACGGGCAAAAGCAGCGGCAAGAACGTCGCGCTGCTGGTCCAGCGCGAAGGCGGCAGGCGCTATATCGCGGTGCCGCTGGGCTAGGCTGAAACCGATCGCTGGTCTAAAGCAAGGCGGTCCGGTGCAATGCCGGGCCGCCTAATGCTGCCAATTTCTGGGTAAAGTCTGCGCCCTGCTTAGGTTTCCGGGGGAAATGCTGCCATCAATCCACGGCGTGGCGCTTGATGAACTCCTCGTTCAGCGTCACGCCCAACCCGGGCCGGTCCGGGATCTCGATGGTGCCGTCCTGCACCGGGAACCCTTCCACCGGCAACTCCTGCAGCAGTGGGTTCGCACCGAACGAATACTCCAGGATGAAGCCGCAGGAAGTGGCCGCGGTCACGTGCATGCCGGCGGCAAACGCGAGCGCCCCGGTCCACAGGTGCGGCGCGAGGCGCAGGTTGTAACTTGACGCGATGGCCGCGATCTTGATCGCCTCGCTGATCCCGCCGCAGATCGCGAGGTCCGGCTGGAAGATGTCGGCCGCGCCGAGCTCGGCGAGTTCCCTGAAGTCGAAGCGGTTGAATTCGGATTCGCCGGCCGAGATCGGCACGCTCGTCGAGCGCCTGACTTCGGCATAACCGCGCTTGTCGTCCGCGGTCACCGGCTCCTCGAACCACATGAGATCCAGGTCCTCGACCTGGCGGCAGAACTGCTTGGCTTCGGCAACGCTCCACGTGCCGTGCGCGTCGCAGGCGAGGCCGATGTCCGGCCCGAGTGCGGCGCGAGCCGCCTTGACCCTTTCCACGGAACGACCGACGCTGCCGTCGATGATGCCGACGCGCATCTTTACCGCGCGCACGTTGCCTTTCTTCACGTAGCCGAGCAACTGGTCGCCGATCCCGTTGGCGTCGGCCCAGCCACCGGACGCATAGACCGGCATCCGCTCGGCCTTGCGCCCGCCGAGCAGACGCCACACCGGCGCGTTCAGCGACTTGCCGAGCAGGTCCCAGAGAGCGAGGTCGATGCCGCTCATCGCGCAGATCGAAACGCCGCGCCGTCCGAGCGCCGGGAACGCGCGGCCGTGGGTAAGCGCATAGTGGCCGCGCACGCCGTTGTACATCAACTCGTTCAGCCGGACGATGTCGCGCGGATCCTCGCCCACGAGCATCGGGCCGTACTTCTCGTTGATCGCGGCGGTGACGGTGCGGTTGTTGCCGGCGCTGCCGACCTCTTCCTTCGCCTCGCCCCAGCCGACCAGGCCGCATTCGGTTTCGATCCGCACCAGCGTGCAATCGAACGACGCGACGCGGCCGAAGTCGGAGACGTGCTGCTGCTTTTCGGGGATCGGGACGTGCAGCCAGGTGGCTTGGACGGACTTGATCTTCACTGCCGGGCCCGCACTAGTGCGACGCGGCCTTCACCAGGTAGCCGCCGGATTTCTCGTCGCGCTCCAACTGAAGCAGGTTGCGCGCGGCGGCTTCCTCGAGCAGCAGGTTGAACGACTTGAACCCGTAGTAACTCTCGGAGAATCCCGGGTTTCGCCGCTTCAACGCCTGCTTGACCATCGAGCCCCAGATCTTGTCCTCGGCGCCGCGCTCGCCCGCGAGGGCCTCGGTCGTCGCGAGCACGAGGTCGAACGCTTCCTGCTTGCGGTCTTTCTCCTCGGGTGCGGCCGCGGGCGCAGGCGCTGCGGAGGCCGCAGCGGAAGAGGCGGCAGCCTTGCGGGCCGGCTTCTTCTCGGCCCGCGGTTTTGCCTTGCCCTTCTGCTCGCGCACCAGGTCGTCGTAGAAGATGAATTCGTCGCAGTTGGCGATCAGCAGGTTCGAGGTCGAGTTCTTGACGCCGACCGCGATCACGGTCTTGTTGTTCTCGCGCAGCTTGGAGACCAGCGGCGAGAAATCCGAGTCGCCGCTGATGATCACGAACGTGTCCACGTGCGACTTGGTGTAGCAAAGGTCCAGCGCGTCGACCACCATGCGGATGTCGGCCGAGTTCTTGCCCGACTGGCGCACATGCGGGATCTCGATCAGCTCGAACGACGCCTCGTGCATGCCGGCCTTGAATTCCTTGTAGCGCTCCCAGTCGCAATAAGCCTTCTTGACCACGATGCTGCCCTTGAGCAGCAGCCGCTCGAGCACCAGGCCGATGTCGAACTTCGAGTAGTTGGATTCGCGCACGCCGAGGGCGACGTTCTCGAAATCGCAGAAGAGGGCGAGGTTCCGGCTGTCGCCGGAGGCATTGCTGTAGGGGGTGGTCATATACTCCGAGTATATCGCCCGAGCGACTCCCTCCCCGAATGAGCCGAAACAACGATTCGCGCCGCTGCGACGCCGTCATCATCGGCGCCGGCCACAATGGCCTCGCGTGTGCGTGCTACCTGGCGCGCGGCGGGCTCAAGGTGCGCGTGCTCGAGCGCCGCGGCGTGGTCGGCGGTGCGGCGGTCACCGAGGAGTTTCATCCGGGCTTTCGCAATTCGGTCGCCGCGTACACGGTGAGCCTGTTGAACCCGAAGGTGATCCGCGACCTTCGCCTGGCCGAGCACGGCCTCGCGATCGTCGAGCGGCCGGTGTCGAATTTCCTGCCGCTCGAAGACGGCAGGTATCTCAAGATCGGCCCGACGCAGGCGGCTACGCAGGCCGAACTCGCAAGGTTCTCGGCGCGCGATGCCGGGCGGCTGCCGCAGTACGGCGCGATGTTGGAGCGGGTGGCCGACGTGCTGCGCGAACTGGTGCTCGAATGCCCGCCGAACGTCGGCGGCGGCGTGCTCGACCTGGTGCGCGTGATCAAGGCGGGGCGTCTCGCGAAGAAGCTCGACATGGAATCGCGCCGCGACCTGCTGGCGCTGTTTTCGCAAAGCGCGGCCGACCTGCTCGACGGCTGGTTCGAAGGCGAGGGCGTCAAGGCGGCGTTCGGCTTCGACGCCGTGGTCGGCAACTACGCAAGTCCGCATCACCCGGGCACCGCGTATGTGCTCCTGCACCACTGCTTCGGCGAAGTGAACGGGAAGAAAGGTGCGTGGGGCCATGCGATCGGCGGCATGGGGGCGATCACGCAGGCCATGGCGGCCGAAGCGAAGCGCCTCGGCGTCGAGATCGAATGCGATGCGGCGGTCGCTCGTGTGCAAGTGCGGGGCGGCAAGGCCTGCGGCGTGACGCTCGCCGACGGCACCGAAATCGCAGCCGGGTGCGTGATCGGCAACGTCAACCCGAAACTGCTCTACCTGGATCTCGTCGAGCAGGGCGAGGTGCCGCCGGAATTCCGCGCGCGCATGGCGCGCTGGAAGTGCGCCTCGGGCACCTTCCGGATGAACGTGGCGCTGTCCGAATTGCCGCGCTTCACCTGCCTGCCGGAGGCCGGGCCGCACCACTCGTCGGGAATCATCATGGCGCCGTCGCTGGCCTACATGGACCGTGCTTACCTCGACGCAAAAGCATTCGGGATATCGACCGCCCCGATCGTCGAGATGCTGATCCCGAGCACGCTCGACGAGACGCTTGCGCCGAAGGGCGCGCACGTGGCGAGCCTCTTTTGCCAGCACTTCGATCCGGCGGCCGACTGGGCGACGCGCAAGGACGAAGCGATCGGCCGCATCTTCGATGTGGTCGAGCGTCATGCGCCGGGATTCAGGCGCAGCGTGATCGCGCAGACCGCGCTTTCGCCGGCCGATCTCGAGGCGAAGTTCGGCCTCGTCGGCGGCGACATCTTTCATGGCGCGTTGTCGCTCGACCAGCTCTGGTCGGCGCGGCCGATGCTCGGCTACGCGGACTATCGCGGGCCGGTGCAAGGGCTCTACCTGTGCGGCTCGGGGGCCCATCCGGGAGGCGGCGTCACCGGTGCGCCCGGGCACAACTGCGCGCGGGAAGTGTTGCGCGATTTCGGCCGGCGATTGTAGGGAAATCTGAACGTCTCAAATTGGCGACCGCGTATGCAGCGCGGTTGAGGGGGTACGAATAGAATCCGCGATGGCGGCTGCCCACCCTCTTGTGTAGATTGCGTGCATGTTGTCCACGATCCGGATGCAGGTCCTTGCGGCGATCGGAGCGATTGTCCTTTTGACGATCGTGGTTATTGCGGCCACGACTTACCGGGTGATCGTGGTGCCGGCCGAGAACGAGCTGGCCGGCAACGACATGCGCTTCGCCGCGCAAGGCGCGAGCGGGCGGATCGTTTCGATGGTCACCGCGGTCGAGAACATCGCGCGCACCGGGCGCGACTGGGGCGCAAGCGGCGAGCTCTACATCGGCGACCACGAAGCGTTCAACCGGATCTTCATCCCGATCCTGTCCAGCCGTACGGAGATCACCTCGGTGCTGTTCGCGACCGAGGAGGGGCGCGAGATCCTGCTCCTTAAGACCGACAAAGGCTGGGACAACCGCCTGACGGACATGTCGCGCTCCCCCGGGCGGCAGCGCTGGGTGCACTGGGACCGGCCCGGCGGCTACCTGGGCGAGGAGTGGCGCGAGCGCGACTACGATCCGCGCACGCGCCCTTGGTACACCGGCGCAATGGCGCTCGCCGACCCGGCCAAGGTGCACTGGACCGAGCCCTACCAGTTCTTCACCACCAAGGACCTCGGCGTGACGGCCTCGATGCGCTGGGCCGACCCCAAGACCGGTGCGCGCTTCGTGATCGCGTTCGACATCATGCTGCGCGATCTTTCGCAGCTTTCCGGTGCGGCGCGCGTGAGCGACAGCGGTCGCGTCGCGATCCTGACGCAGGACGGGCGCCTGGTCGGCGTGCCCAGGCATCCGGCAATCAGGAACGACGGCGACGTGAAATCGCGTCTGCTGCAGACGCCGGACCAGGCCGGCTTCGCACGCTTGTCGGCCGCCTGGAAGATGTGGGAGGCGAACGGGCGTCCGATGCGCGAGCCCCTGCAGTTCGTCGCTTCGGGGGACGACTGGATGGCGCTGTTCGACGAGGTGCGTTTCGGCGCGCGCGCCTTCGTGGTGGCCTCGGCCGCGCCGCGCAGCGATTTCGCGATAGGCAAGCCCTGGCACGTGGCGGCGATCGCGGCGATCTTCCTCGCCGCATTCGCGCTCGCGATGGTGATCGCGCACCTGGCCGCACGCGCCTTTGCGCGGGTGCTGCAGGATTTCGCCGCCGAGAGCGAGCGCATCGGCAACCTCGACCTCGAGCGGCCGGTGGCGGTGCGCGCCCGTTCGCGCGAGATGCGCGCCATGGTCGAGGCGCAGGAGCGCATGCGCCAGGCGCTGCTCGGTGCCACGCGCGACCTGGAAGCCAAGGTGGCGGCACGCACCGCCGAGCTGGCCGAGCGCGAGGCGTTCATCCGCGCGTTGTTCGACACCTCGCCCTCGGGCCTGCTGCTGTCGACGATCGAGGGCGAAATCCGCTTCGTAAGCGCCGGCTGGTGCGCGATCAACGGGCATACGGCCGAAGAGGCGCGCGGCCTGCGGACCGAGAGCCTTTACGTCGACGCAACCGACCGCGAGCGTTTCCTCCAGGCCATGGCGCGCGACGGGAAGGTGAACAACTTCGAGGCCCGCTTCCGGCGCAAGGACGGGCGCGATTTCTGGGGCCTGCTGAATTCGTCGCTGGTCGAGATCGGCGGAGAGAAGCTGATCGCGAGCTGGGTACTCGTCGTCGACGAGCAGCACGAGGCGGCCGAGCGCATCCGCCTGCTGGCCGAGGAACAGGAGCTGCTGCTGGCCAACATCCAGGTCGGCATCCTGTTCACCGGCGACGGCCGCATCCTGCGCGTGAACCCGAAGTTCGCCGAGATCTTCGGCTACCCGGACGCGGCGGCGCTGGCGGGCGAGCACACCCGCGTGCTCTTCGACGGCGAGGCCGAGTTCGAGCGCTTCGGCGCGCGCGCGATGCCCGAACTGGCCGCCGGCCGGGCGCTGGATCTCGAATGGACCGGCCGGCGCAGGGACGGCTCGACGTTCCTCGGACACACGATCGCGCGGGCCATCACGGCGCCCGGCCACCGCTTCGCGACGATCTGGATGGTGGAGGACGTCACCGAGCGCCGCGCGGCCGAGCGCGCGATCGCCGAATTCTCGAACTTTCTGCAATCGATGATCGACCGGATCCCGAACACGATCTTCTACAAGGACGCCGACACGCGCTTTCTCGGCTGCAACAAGGCCTACGAGGCGATGTTCGGCGCCACGCACGAGCAACTGGCCGGCAAGCGCGTGGTGGACCTCGAGTTCCTGCCGCTGGCCGACCGGCTCGCCTTCCAGGCCGAGGACGAGGCGGTGATCGCCGCCGGCACCACGATCAGCAAGGAGCGGGTCTTCCGCTTCGCCGACGGCACGCAGCACCACACGCTTTACTCGGTCAGCGGGTTCCGCAAGGCCGACGGCTCGCCGGGCGGGCTGGTAGGCGTCATCGTCGACATCGAGCCGCTCAAGCAGGCGCAACGCATCGCGGAAGAGGCGACGCGGGCGAAGTCGATGTTCCTCGCCAACATGAGCCACGAGATCCGCACGCCGATGAATGCGATCATCGGCCTGTCGCACCTCGCGCTGCGCACCGGGCTGGACGCCAAGCAGCGCGACTACGTGTCCAAGATCCACAACGCCGGCACTTCGCTGCTCGGCATCATCAACGACATCCTCGACTTCTCCAAGATCGAGGCGGGCAAGATCGAGCTCGAAAGCGTGCCGTTCCGCCTCGACGACCTGCTCGACAGTGTCTCCGCGCTGGTTGCGCAGAGGGCCTACGACAAAGGCCTCGAACTGCTGTTCGACACCGCGCCGGACACGCCGCGGGCACTCGTCGGCGATTCGCTGCGCCTCAACCAGGTCATCACCAACCTGCTGACCAACGCGGTCAAGTTCACCGAGCGGGGCGAGGTCACGGTGACGCTGCGCTGCGTCGAACGCACCGGCGAGAAGGTCCTGCTCAACGTGGCCGTGCGCGATACCGGCATCGGCATGACGCCCGAACAGTCGGCGCGCCTGTTCCAGCCCTTCAGCCAGGCCGATGGGTCCACTACCCGCAAGTACGGCGGCACGGGCCTGGGCCTGACGATCTGCAAGCGCCTGGTCGAGCTGATGGGCGGAACGCTGCAGGTCGAGTCCTCGCCCGGGCACGGCAGCACTTTCACGTTTACCGCATGGCTGGACGTTGCGGACGAGCGAACGCTGCGGCGCAACGTCGTGCCCGATGCGCTCAGCGGCGCGCGCGCGCTGGTCGTCGACGACAACGCGTCGGCGCGCGAAATCCTGTCCGAAACGCTGCGCCAGATCGGACTGGAGGTCAGCGCGGTCGCCTCCGGGGAGGCAGCGCTCGAAGCGGTCGCGCAGGCCGCTTCGGACCACCCTTTCCGGATCGTGTTTCTCGACTGGCGGATGCCCGGCTTGAACGGAATCGAGACCGCCCGGCGTCTGCGCACCGGGGCCGCCGCCGCCTTGCCGCGCATCGTCATGGTGAGTGCGTTCGGCCACGAGGATGTGCGCACCGAAGCCGAACAGGCCGGCGTCGAGGCCTACCTGGTCAAGCCGGTGAGCCAGTCTTCGGTCGTCGACACGCTGGTCGGGCTGTTCGCGCCGGCCGCAGGGGACGCGGCCGGCGCGATCGGTCCGGCCGGCGAAAGCATCAGCCTCCCCGGGGCGCGGCTGTTGCTGGCCGAAGACAACGAGATCAACCAGCAGATCGCCTGCGAGTTGCTCGGTGCCGCCGGCGCCGGCGTGACGGTCGCGAACAACGGTCGCGAAGCCCTCGATCGGCTGTTGGCCGACGGCCCGCAGGCGTACGACGCGGTGCTGATGGACCTGCAAATGCCGGAAATGGACGGGCTCGAGGCGACGCGCCGCATACGCGCCGACGGCCGGTTCGCCGACCTGCCGATCATTGCGATGACCGCGCACGCGCTCGCCGAGGAACGCGAAAAGTGCCTCGAGGCGGGGATGGTCGACCATATCGTCAAGCCGATCGACCCGCATGCGATGCTGCACACGTTGGCGCGCTGGGTGCGCAGCGCGAAGTCGGCGCCGTCGCAATCGGCGCCCACGCCCGCGCCGTCGCAGGTCGAAGGCCTCGATGCGGCCGCGGGCATCCGGCGCGCGGGCGGCAACCAGACGCTCTACTACCGCCTGCTGCGCCAGTTCGCCGCCGAGCAGGCCGGTGCGGCGCAGCGCATCGCCGGTGCGATCGCGGCCGGGGATCGGGCCACGGCCGAGCGCGAGGCGCATTCGGTCAAGGGCCTCGCCGGCAACCTCGGCCTGCCTGCGCTGGCCCGGTGCGCAGGGACGCTCGAGCACACCCTGCGCTCCGGAGCCGAACCCGGCGCGGCCGCGGCGGACTTCGCCGTGGCGCTCGCGAATGCACTCGCCATGCTGGAACAGGCGCTGGCGCAGCGCGCGCCCGAGGAGACCGCGCCAGCGGCCGATCTGGCCGAGTCCGCCCGCGCCGCCGTCACGCTCGCCCGACTGCTCGCGACGAGCGACGGCGAATCGGTCGATTTTTTCCTGCAGTCGGAAGCGGCGCTGCGGCCGCTGTTCGACGCCGCGGGGTACGACGCCTTTTCGAAGGCGGTCGGCAACTACGCTTTCGACACCGCGCTGGCGCTGCTTTCGGCGGCCGGCACTACTCGAGGCATCACGCTTTCGCGGAGGATTGAATGACGGACACTCCCAACGGCGCACAACGCCCGCTGATCCTGATCGTGGACGACACGCCGGGCAACATCACGCTGATCAACGGCCTGTTGAAGGAGCACTACCGAACGCGGATCGCGACCAACGGCGCGCAGGCGCTCGCCGCGGCAATACTCGAGCCGCGGCCGGACCTGATCCTGCTCGACATCATGATGCCCGACATGGACGGCTACGAGGTCTGCGGGCGCCTCAAAGCGCGCGCTGAAACCCGCGACATGCCGGTGGTGTTCCTCACTGCCAAGGCCGAGGAGCAGGACGAGCAACGCGGCTTCGACGCCGGTGCGGTCGACTACATCACCAAGCCGATCTCGCCGCCGATCGTGCTGGCGCGCGTGCGCACGCATCTTGCGCTCAAGGCGGCGGCGGATTTCCTGCGCGACAAGAACGACTACCTGGAGACCGAGGTTGCCCGCCGCACGCGCGAGGTGCAGGTGATCCAGGACGTGACCATCATGGCCATGGCGTCGCTGGCCGAGACGCGCGACAACGAAACCGGCAACCACATCCGCCGCACCCAGAACTACGTCCGGGCGCTGGCGATCAGGCTTCAGCACCACCCGCGCTTTGCGAGCGAGCTCGACGATGAAACGATCGCGCTGCTGTACAAGTCGGCGCCGCTGCACGACATCGGCAAGGTCGGGATCCCGGATGCGATCCTGTTGAAGCCGGGCAAGCTCACGCATGAAGAGTTCGAGATCATGAAGACCCACACGACGCTCGGGCGCGACGCGATCATGGCGGCGGAGAACCTGATCGACGCGCCGAGTACTTTCCTGCGCACCGCCAGGGAGATCGCGCACTATCACCAGGAGAAGTGGAACGGCTCGGGCTATCCCGAGGGCCTGGCCGGCGACGCCATCCCGTTGCCGGCGCGCCTGATGGCGCTGGCCGACGTCTACGACGCACTGATCTCCAAGCGCGTGTACAAGCCGCCTTTTTCGCACGAAAAGGCCGTCGAGATCATCCGCGAGGGGCGCGCCACCCACTTCGACCCGGACGTCTTCGATGCCTTCATCGAGATCGCGGAGGAGTTCCGCGCGATCGCGCAGCGCTTCACCGACACCGACGCCGAGGTGGCCGCGAAGGCGCGCCTGTCCACGTAGGAAGCCGCCCGTCGGGCGCTCAACCCCCGAAGATGATGCAGGTCGTCGTGCCGTGCGCGAGCAGCTTGCCGGCGGCATCCAGGAGCCTGCCTTCGGCGGTTGCCGTGGTCTTGCCCACATGGATCACGCGGCCCTCGGCGGACATCCGGCCCGAGGTGTCGAGCACCGCGCGGACGAAGTTCACCTTGATCTCCAGGCTCGTGTAGCCCTGCCCGGGCCTGAGGGTCGTGTGCACCGCGCAGCCCATGCAGGAGTCGAGCAGCGTGGCGACCCAGCCGCCGTGCACGCTGCCGATCGGGTTGTAGTGGTCGAACTTGCCTTCACCGGAAAAGACCGCGACGCCTTGCTCGACCCGGTCGAGCGAGAAGTCGAGCGCGCGCATGATCGGCGGCCACGGGTAGGTCCCGGCGATCAGCCCCTGCATCAGCTCGAGGCCCGAGAGCTTCGCCATTGCTTCGCGGGGAACGAGGCCGTACTCGGGCATGGGCATTTCGAAACAGCGAGGATGGAAATTGATTTTAGCACCGGCACCCATTAGGGTACTGGGCCTCGCGGCATCGGGGGCACACCCGGGGGGACCCATGAAGAAAGCAGGACATTTTCTCGCTTTGATCTTTGCGGCGTGCGCGCTCCTCGTGAGCAATGCCGCGTACGCGCAAGACCCGGCGGCCGGCTATCCGAACCGTCCCCTGCGGTTCATCGTGCCGTATCCGCCCGGTGCGCTCACCGACGTGCTCGCGCGCGTGATCGGCGACCGGCTTTCGACCGCGCTGAAACAGCCGGTCGTGGTCGAGAACCGTGCCGGCGCCGGCACGCTGATCGGCGCGGACCTGGTCGCCAAGGCGCCGGCCGACGGCTACACGCTGCTGATGGCCACCAGCACGACGCTGGGCATCAGCCCGGCGATCTACGCCAAGCCGGCGATCGACGCGGTGAAGGATTTCGCGCCGGTCTCGCTGGTCGGCTCGGTCAACTTCTTCCTCGTGACTTCGCCTTCGCTCGGGGTGAAGTCGGTCGCCGAGCTGATCGACCTGGTGCGCCGCAACCCGGGCAAGTTCAACTATGCCTCCTCCGGCAGCGGCAGCCCGCACCACCTGTTCATGGAGGTGTTCAAGAAGGAGCTGGGACTGGACGTGCAGCACGTGCCTTACAAAGGCTCGGCCGTCGCGGTGCTGGACGTGATCGCAGGCAAGCCGGAAATGATGTTCCTCGACTTCTCGGTCGCGGTGCCGAACATCCAGGCCGGCAAGATCACTGCGCTCGGGACGTCGGCGGCGGTGCAGTCGGTCCTGATGCCGAACGTGCAGCCGGTAGCGCGCACCGTGCCCGGGTTCGACTGGCAGGCCTGGCAGGGCGTGGTCACCACCGGCGGGACGCCCAAGGCGATCGTCGCGAAGCTCAATGCCGAGATGCAGCGCTTCCGGGCGACGCCGGAGTTCCGCGAGCAGCTGATCAAGTTCGGCATGGAGCCCTGGGCGCCGAATACGCCCGACCAATTCGCGGAGATCGTCAGGACCGACGTCGGCCGCTGGGCCACGGTGGTCAAGGCCGCGAAGCTGAAAGTCGACTGACCGCGCGGCCGGCACGCCGGGCCGCCGGCCGCATTCCCATTTCCCCCAGAGAGGCGCAAGGATGAGCACCGTAATCGACGTCCACACCCACATGCTCGACAACGCATGGATCAAGCTGCTGCAGAAGCACGGCGGCAAGTACACGCTGAAAGAGGTCGTCGGCGGGTTGCGCGCGATCCACCTCGACGGCGCGCCGTTCATGACGCCGATTCCCGAGATGTTCGACTGGGAACTGCGCATCAAGAACATGGACCGCGTCGGCATCGACGTGGCGGTGGTGTCGCTTTCTTGCCCGAACGTCTACTGGGGCGGCGAGAAGGTCAGCCTGCAGGCCGCGCAGGTCATGAACGACGTGATGGCCAAGGCCCGCAAGACCTGGCCCGACCGGATCCAGTTCCTGTGCTCGCTGCCATGGCAATACCCCGAGGCCGCCCTCAAGGAACTCAAGCGAGCAAGGAAGGCCGGCGCCTGCGGGGTGATGGTGCTCGCCAACATCTCCGGGGAGCACCTGACCGATCCGAAATTCGCGAAGATCTGGAAGGCGATCGACGATGCGGCGCTGCCGGTGCTGATCCACCCCTCGGCGCCGCCCGGGGTCAGGGAGATGGACATGTCGCAGTTCCAGCTGACTGCGTCGATCGGGTTCACGACCGACACCACGCTGGCGGTCTCGCGCATGATCTACGACGGGTTCTTCGACCGTTACCAGAAGCTCAAGATCATCGCCTCTCATGGCGGCGGCACGCTGCCTTTCCTGATCGGGCGCCTGGACCAGTGCTTCGAGTTCATCCCGGCCTGCCGGACCAGGATCGTCGAGAAGCCGAGCCTGGTCGCGCGGCGGATCTTCTGCGACTCCGTGGTGTTCACCGACGACGCGCTGGCGATGGCGGTCAGCGTGTTCGGCTCCGAAAACGTGCTCTACGGTTCGGACTACCCGCACACCATCGGCGACCCCATCGGGTGCCTCGCGAGGGTCGACCGCCTTCCGCACGGGGTGCGCGAGCGCGTGCGCGGCGCGAACTCGGAGCGCATTTTCGACTTTGGCTGAACGCTCGGCCCTCTCGGGCAAATAGATAAGGTTCGGGCCGGGTCGGGTGCTTTCGGCCGCACCCGCATGTTCCGCATTCGGACCTATCGGGACCGGCGGGCAAGAGCTAGAGTGGGCTTTTGCCGCTTCCAGAAAGAAGAAGACCCCGATGCCTGCCCTGCCGTCGGCCCGGACCGCGCTGGTCGGATTGCGCGGCGTGCGCCTGCTCGAGGGCCTCGACACGCCGGCGCTCGAAAAACTCGCGGGCGCGCTCGAATGGCGCCGGTGCCTGGCCGGCCAGCAGGTCATTACGCGCAACGCCCCGGATCGCGATGTCTACCTCGTCATCGCCGGCAAGGTGCACGTGGTCGCGTTTTCGGCTTCCGGCAAGCAGATCACCTACCGGGAAATGGGGGCCGGCGACCATTTCGGCGAACTGGCGGCGATCGACGGGCGCGCCCGCTCGGCGGACGTGATCGCTCTGGAAGACAGCCTGCTCGGGATCATGAGCCCGGCGACGTTCAACGAGTTGCTTGCCACCCACGAGGCTTTGCGTGAGCGTATGCTGCGCGGCCTGGTGGCGTTCGTCCGGGAGATGACCGACCGGGTGTTCGAACTGAGCACGCTGGGCGTACGCAACCGGGTGCATGCCGAACTGCTGCGCCTTGCGCGCAATGCCGGGGTCGTCGGCAACGTCGCGCGGATCTGCCCGCCTCCCCGGCACAGCGACATTGCCAGCCGGATCAGCACCTATCGGGAGCAGGTCACGCGCGAACTGTCGTTGCTCACGGCGCAGGGGATTCTTGCGCGCGAGGACGACTGCCTGGTGGTGCTCGACATCGTCCGGCTCGAGATCCTGGTGGCGGACGTGCGCCACACAAGCTAGGAAGGGGTAATGGGAACCCCGGGTTTCCGCCTTCCTGGCCGATCCTGCC
This sequence comes from uncultured Bordetella sp., assembly GCA_964599095.1. GTDB lineage: Bacteria > Pseudomonadota > Gammaproteobacteria > Burkholderiales > SG8-39 > SZAS-79. The sequence goes on along the minus strand of CAZREB010000006.1, from coordinate 75,072 downwards.
CGGCGGGGGCGGTACCCGGCCCGGGCCTTCAGACCCCGGAAACGAGGGGCGGACTCGTGCCGGCCCTTCCCGGCAGGCTCGCCGCGTCGGGCGTGGCGGTCAGGATCCCATAGCGGTAGGCGTAAATCACCGCCTGCAGCCGGTTGGTCGCGCCGAACTCCTTGAGGATGGCCTGCACGTGCTGCTTCACCGTGCAGGCCGAGATGCCGAGCTTGCGGCCGATCGGCTTGTTGGCCATGCCCTCGCCGAGCAGCATCAGCACTTCGACTTGCCGCGGACTCAGGTGCACGCGCCGCGGCGTCTTGTCGGCGGACGGAATGAATGCGGTTTCAAGATAGTGTACGGACATTGGTTGCCTCCCCAGTTCCCACTTCCTTCCCCTGCCGGGTTCCGTCTGCGACGGACCGGCGCCTGACGCAAGCAGACTCTAGGCTTACGCCGTTGTGGGGTCTGTGCGTTTACGCACCGGTTTTCCGATTCCGGCACGCGCACTCGAAGCGATGCCAACTGTTGCCGCTTTTTTGCGTTTGCGGCGCCACGCGTTAGACTGCACCGCAGCAAAGAGGAGCGACTCACCATGACAATCTACCTGCAGGGCGCGGCGAAGAAGACGGCCGCACAACCGATGACCGACGCTGAATGGCATGCGCGCGTGCAGCTCGCGGCCTGCTACCGGATCTTCGACCACCTCGGCTGGACCGAGATGATCTTCAATCACATCACGCTGCGGGTGCCCGGGCCCGACCGGACATTCCTGATCAACCCGTTCGGCCTGCACTACCGCGAAGTCACCGCATCCAACCTCGTGCTGATCGACATCGAAGGCAACCCGCTGCGTGAAAGCGAATGGCCGGTCAACCTGGCCGGTTTCACGATTCACGGCGCGATCCACGGGGCGATCGAGTCGGCGCACTGCGTGATGCACACGCATACCACCACCGGCATGGCGGTGGCGAGCCTGAAGGACGGGCTGTCGCCGACCAATTTCTACGCAGCCCAGCTCCATGGCGGCATCGCTTACCACGACTTCGAGGGCATTACGGTCGAGCCGGCCGAGAGGGAGCGCATGCTGCGCGACATAGGAGCCAGGCGCGCCGTGATCCTGCGCAACCACGGCCTGCTGACCTGGGGCCCGAGCGTGCCGGAGGCCTTCATGCTGCTCTGGACGCTGCAGCGCGCCTGCGACGTGCAGATCGCCTCGTCCTCCGCCGGCCCCCTGAACCCGATCCGCGAATCAGTGTTCGAGCAGACCGTGCGCGAATCCGGGCCGGGCGAAAAGCGGGTCTGCGAGGATGTCTTCCGCGCGATGCAGCGCATGATCGACGCGAAGGACCCGTCGTACAAGAACTGAACGAATCGAACGGGGGACGCCGGCCGTCGCCGCTACTGCAGCATGAAGGTTTCGTACTCCAGCCTTTCCAGCCGCCGGTCGAGAACCTGGAATGCGATGAACACCGTGACGAACACCGCGGCGGCAAACCCGTAGCCGTACCAGGCGGCACCCAGGTTCAGGGTCGCCCAGGTGAACAGTCCGTTAAGCATGGCGAATAGCAGGGTCAGGCCGAGCACGACCCGGCGCTTGTCGAGATAGAAAAAGACGTTCATCAGCCCGAGCAGGACCACCTGCAGGCCGGCGGCGACCACGTCGATGTAAAGGAGCGGCAGGTAAAGCTCCGGGATTCCCAGCGCGCGAAGCATCGCCGGCCCGGCGACGAAGATCGCCAGCGTGGCGATCGTCTGCACCTTGATGATCTCGAACAGGCCGCGCCGGATCGTATAGACCATCTCGTTCCGCAGATCCTCGAGGCGCCCGAGGGTCGAGCCGCTGCGCACCGCGTCGTAGAACTGCTGGTAGTACTCGACGAAATCGGTCTCCATCCGGACGAGGAACACGGCCATGCCGGGCAGGATCGACAGGTAGGCAAGGAAGACCGGCAGGTCGTAGATCACCGAGGCGTTCAGCGGCCCGATGACCGCCTGCCCGGTCGAAGGCGCGTACCAGAAAATGATCTTGTCCAGCCATACGCCGAGGTTGTAGAGGAACCCGACAAACATGAGGCTCGCGTACATTGCTCCTGGTTTTGCGTAGTCGAACGCAATGAAGCGCTCTGCCGGGTAGGCGCGCACCACCAGCAGCACCATGCCGAGCAGCATGACCCCGTGGCCGAGCACGAAGCCGAGCAGCAGCCCCTCGAGCCCGAGCGGCCGCAGCGTCAGCGCCGACACCACCGTGACGCCGTAGCCGAGCGCGTAGAGCAGCACGATCTGCTGGTATTGCTTGAGTCCGGACAGGAAGATCGTGGCCACCCAGATGTTCGACAGCATCACGAACCCGGTCAGCATCAGCATCCGGTAGACGATGTTCAGCCCGTCGAAAAGCGCGAACGCCGCAATGAGGCCGAGCGTGCCGCTCGCGGCAGTGACCACGAGGACGACGCCGTTGAAGTTCGGCAGCACGATGGCCTCCTGCTTCTGGTACAGCCGGTCGGCGATGAAGCGCGTGAACGAGAGCTGCACGAACCCGGTGAGGATCAGGCTGGCCGCGATCAGGTAAGTCACGCTGACCTGGAATTGCGTGACCATGGGTCCGGCCGCGGTGACGGCCGAGGACAGCAGGCCGATCACGAGGATCCCGACGATCGACAGCACCCAGGGGCCCGAGCCGATGACGCTCGCGTACAGGTAGGCCTGGAACACGCCGGCGAGGCTGTCCTTGGCGAGCAGCTTCCTCAACTCGAAGCCTATGCCCGCCATGTCAGGCAGCCCCCCTTGCGTCGGGCGCATTCAGCGCCTTTGTGTACAGCTCCCGGTACTGGCCGAACATCAGGTCCTGCGTGTAATAGCGCTCGACGCGCTTGATGCCTGCGGCCTGCGCCGCGTGCCACGCGGCCCGGTCGGTGAGCAGCTCCAGCGAGGCGTTCGCAAGTGCGGTCGGGTCGGCGATGCCGACCACGCGGCCGGCCGCGCCGATGGCCGCGTCTTCGCCCGGCAGGCCGTACACGAGCTGGCGGCACGACCCGACGTCGGTGGTGACGACCGGTACCCCGGCCGCGTAGCCTTCGAGTACCACAAGAGGGAGCGCCTCGCTGATCGACGAGAGCACCAGCAGGCCGACCTGGGGCAGAAGCGCGTCTATCCTCTGGAATCCGAGGAACCGCACCGACCCGCCCAGGCCGAGGCTTTCGACCAGGTCCTTGCATTCGGCGACGTAGGCCGGGTCCTCGTCCTCGGGGCCGGCGATCCAGCCCTGCGCCTCGGGCATGCGGTTGACGACGGTGCGCATTGCGCGGATGAAGGTCTTGAGGTCCTTGATCGGCACCACGCGGCCGAGGAGGCAGAGGATGGGCGGCGGCTCCGGCGCGCGCTGGGCGCGCACCTTTTCGAGCCGCGGCAGGTCGATCCCGTTCGGGATGTTGCGGGTGCGCGCCGCCGGGGCGCCGTCGGCCACCTGCCGCAGGCGGTTGGTCTCGTACAGCGCAACGATGTCGTCCGAGGCGCTGTAGCACATGCGTCCGAGCGACTCGAAAAACCGGATCCAGAGGGCGCGCAGGTAGCCGATCTCCGACGGGTCCTTGCTGAATGCGTCGCGGTTGTCCTTGATCCACTGGCTCTGGAACAGGTCGATCTTCCTTTCCTTGGTGTAGATGCCGTGCTCGGAAAGGATGACCGGCCGCCCGGTCTTCCATTTGAGGATCGCGGCGAGAAATCCCGCGTAGCCGGTGGAGATCGTGTGGTAGGCACGCACCGGGATCAGCCCCTCCGCGATCCGCGACAGCAGCCACAGCGGCTGGTGCATCGTGCGGATCGTCCAGAAGTAGTCGATGAAGGACGGGTCGCGGGAGAACCTGCGGTACTGGTCGGTGGTGAAGTCCCAGGACGCTCGGCTGTAGAGAAAGCTCGCGTCCGACAGCCGGCCGCTCGACGAGAGCGCGGCAAGCGCTTCGCCGATGACCGGCTCGCCCTCGGCGGAAGGGGCGCGGAAATATGCATGCAGCCGGTCGACGAGTTCGTAGGTCTTCGGGTCGCCCGCCAGTGCGCGCACCGGCGGCTTCTCGGCCGGGGAGTGGATGAAATGGCGCTCGAGGTGCACCACGTTGTCCGGCAGTTTGTACTTGATCTCGCCGTAGTCGGATTCCTGGCTGCCAATGAACACCAACGCGAACGAGTATTCGGGAAACGCGCGGATGATCTGGTTCACCCAGCTCGACACCCCGCCGGAGACATACGGGAAGGTTCCTTCCAGCAGCAGCGCGATGTCGGCTCGGGCAGCGCGCAACGGTACGGCCGCCGCCTCGGTGCCCGGAGCCGGGCTAGCCGCGGGCGTGACCACGGGGGCTCCAGTAGTCGATGACCTGCGCCATGCGCTGCGTATGCGATCCTTGCGCTATCCGCTCGAGCAGCTGCCCCACGCGGTCGAACCGGCGCATGTTGAAGGCCACCTCGGCGAGGTAAGGCAGCACGCGCACCTCCGGCAACCCGAAATCCACCGCGCGTGAAAACGCATGCCATGCGCGCTCGTACTGGCCGGCGAAATTGGCCAGCCGGCCGCCGAGCGCCCACAACGCCGCGTCATCCGGGGCAAGGGCGAGCGCGGCGTCGAAATGCACCCGCGCCTGCGCGACGGCGTGCTTTTGCAGGTCGCCCTGTACAAGACCCTGGTAGACGAGTTCCCAGTACAGTTCGGCCAGTTCCCGGTTGGCCAGCAGCCGCCCGGTGGGGTCGGCACCGTCGAGCTGCGCCCGGGCCGCCTGGATGCGCGCATTGATGCGCTTCTCGCGGCCGTCGAGGATCCCGTAAGCCACCAGGCGCACGTCGTCGGAGGCGTCGGCCAGCATGTCGCGGATCACCGGGTTCGCAACGCGCGAAGGCAGGTCCTGGATCGACAGCAGGGCACGCATGCGCGTTTCCACCGGCGCCGCGGGGTCGGAGAGCTGGGCACGCACCGGGCCATGCGCATGGGGCGCATCGGGGCGGTCGTCGTGCGGCGCGAATTCGGGCGCGGCCTGGGTCGTGAATACGTCCTTGCCGCGCTCCTTGGGGAACAGGCGCGCGATGATCGCCGCGGCGAGTGTTCCCGGGACGCCGAGCACCGGGACAAACAAGCTCAGGGCAAAGAAGAAGACGAAGGACCAGCGCGGCTGCTTGCGCGCGGATCCGGGGATGGTCGCAAGGAGCAGCAGCGCGGCCAGCGCGCTCGCCACCAAGTGCGGTACGACGTAGGCGATCAGGTCGAGATTCCGGCTGCCGTACCCGAGCAGCATTGCGAGCCCGAGCACCTCGAACAAGGCGGCCATCGCCGCCAGGCTATAGCTGTACATCGTGGTCCTCGAGCATCAGCTTGAGCGTCACGAACGGATCCTCGTCGCCAAGCTGCCGGCTGTAGGGAACGATCCGGGCGGCGTCGAAATTGACCTGGTGGCGATGGTCGAGCGCGGCTTCGATCCGCGCAATGCAACCTTCCACACCCGCGGGACCCGCCAGCGGCATCAGTGTGAGGAAGACCGTACCGCGCGGCCGTACCACTTCCCAGATGATGTCCAGGTCGCGGAACTCGCGCCGGATCACCTTTGCATAGGCTTCCGACTCAGGGTGGCTGCCGAACTTGACCAGCAGCAGGGAACTGTACACACGGGCCTCGGCCCACATTCGATGGCAGCGGTTCAGTTCGTCGGCGAAATCGAGCGGGCAGCCGGGCAGCGCGCGCTGGATGACGCGCGCCGCGCGCGAAACCGCAAGGGCATCCGCGTAATAGCCCAGCAGCACCGACAACGTGGCGAGCGCTTCGGCGTTCAGCGCGAGGAAAGGCATCTGCTCGACCGCCAGCAACGCGATCAGCCGTCCCTCGCTGGTCGCCACCGGGGCGACGATCAGGTAGCGGGAGTGCGCCGCGCCGCGCAATTGTCCCAGCTGGACATGGCTCAGTTCGCGCTTTTCGACGCAGTAGGCCACCAGCGGGTCGTTGACCGCGAGCGGCCGGGCCGAGCCGACTGCGGCGAGGATCGCACTGTCGGGCCCGCCAGACGCGAAGGGATGGAAGCTTGCCACCTCGAACTGGCAGAACTGCGCAAGCAGGTCGAGCATTTCGGCCAGTCCGGGGAACGATTCGCGCCCGACGGCCTCGACCGGCCCGCTTGCCGCTAGGACGCGGATCCGGGCGAGGGCGGCGCGCAGCGTCACCGGCCGCGAGAACTGGTCCTGCTCGAGCCGGTCGTGCGACAGCATCAACAGGTAGTGCTGGCGGGTGATGCGGTCGAGCCGCTCGTCGAGGTAGCGGCGCGACATTTCGAGGCGCCGCAGTCGCGCGGCCCAGATGCCTGCGAATTCGCCGCACACCATCGTCAGGATCAGCACCCCGAGCAGGCTGCCGGTCGGTGCCGGCCCCGGCACGAGGTCCGCTTGGCGGGCGCCGTACCAGAGCGCCGTGAGTGTTGCGCACGAACCGAGGCCGGGCAGCACGCCGTAGCGCAAGGCCAGCAGCGCCGGCGCAAGCGCCAGCCAGGAAAACTCCGCGCGGATGAAGAACGGGTTGGAGGGATCCGCCCAGTACCCGATTGCCGCTGCGAGCAGCGTCAGCGCGAGCGTTTCGAACCAGACCCAGGCCGGGCGCCCGGCCGAGGTCAGCAGGCGTTCGAGGCTCACGCGCCGGCGCTCACCTGCCCAGCTGCACCCCGGAAAGCAGTTCCCGCGCGAGTTTCTGCGCCACCGCGGAAAGCGCCTCCCGGCTCCAGCCCGATTTGCCGCCGGCGGCCGAATAGACCACTGCGTCCGTGTCGAGGTCGACGATGGCCAGGGTCAGGCCCACGGCCGCCTCGCCGTCCACGCCGACCTTGTAGCGCCATTCCTCGACGCTGCCGCTGACCGCGAAGCGGGCCTTGCGGCCCTTGGCCCATGCCACCGCCTGGTCCTGCGCGTTGCGCTCGGCCGGATCGAACAGGCCTTCGGGGTTCATCGCCGACGGGTAGCGCTCGAGCCCCGCGACACCCATGGAGCGCAGCAGGTTCTCGGTGATCGCCTCGGCGCGCAGGCCGGCCTGCGGCGTCTCGGTGTGGTTGACGATCGGCAGCAGCACCCACTTCGCGCCGGGGTCCAGTCGCGCCTCGCGCGTGCGGTCGACGACCGTGCAGCCGGCCGCCAGCACGGTGCAGCAAAGGACGATGAGCAGCCTTTTCATTTCTCTTCTCCCGCAAAAATTCGATAAGCATTCTTCCCGGCGCGCTTTGCCGCGTACATCGCGGCGTCCGCGTGCGCGATCAGCGAGTGCGCATCTTCGCCGTGGGCCGGACACAGGGCCAGGCCGATACTGGCCGTGACATGGGCGGCCTGGGCGCCGCCCAGGTCGAACGGCTTTGCCATCGCCGCGATGACGCGTTCCGCCGCGCGGCGCGCCTCGACCTCGCCGGAGATGTGCGCGAGCACCGCGATGAATTCGTCGCCTCCGACGCGCGCCACGGTATCCGTTTCGCGCAGCACATGCGTCAGCCGGGCGGCGAACTCCCTGAGCACCATGTCGCCGGCGGCATGGCCATGGGTATCGTTCACCGGCTTGAAGCCGTCGAGGTCGATGTACATCACACCCATCGGCTGGCTCGTGCGGCGCGCCGCCGCGAGCGCCTGCTCGAGGCGGTCGCCCAGCAGGCGGGAATTGGGCAGGCCGGTAAGTGCGTCGTGCAGAGCAAGGTGCTCGATCTCCTGCTGCAGCCTGCGGCGCTCGCTGACGTCCATGACCTGCGAGATCAGGTTGAGCGGCCGGCCTTCGGCATCGCGCATCAGCGAGACGTTGACCTGCACCCAGATGTCGTGTCCCTGCTTGTGCACGTAGCGCTTCTCGACCTGGTAGGACTCGCGCCGTCCTTCGAGCAGTTCGCGCAACCGCTCGGGCACCAGGCCACGGTCGTCCGGGTGGGTGATGTCCTGGAAGTTCATCCCCTCGAGTTCCTGCTCGGTGTATCCCATCAGGCGGCAGAACGCAGGGTTGACCTTCAGCCAGCGCCCGTCGAGGGTCGCGATCGTCATGCCGACCGGCGAGCTTTCCATTGCGCCGCGGAAGCGTTCCTCGCTCTCGCGCAGGGCCATGTTGGTCTGCATGCGTTCGGTAATGTCGCGGTTGGTGCCGATCATCCGCAGCGCGCGGCCGTCGGCGGCGCGCTCGACCACGCGGCCTTCGCTCACGATCCAGATCGGCAGGCCGGAAGCGGTGCGCACCCGGTGCTCGACGCGATAGGTCGATTCCGGCCCCTTCAGCGCGGCCGTGATCGCGGCCTGCACCGCGGGCCGGTCCTCTTCGGGCACCAGCCCGGTCAGCGACGCCATGGTTTCGGTCGTCTTTTCCGGCTTGCCGCCAAGCAGGACCGACCACGCTTCCGAAAGCGTGACTTTCCCCGCGGCGACGTCATAGTCCCAGAGCACGAGACGCGAAGCGGCCATCGCACGCGCAAGCTGGTCCTTGGCCGCGGCCGCGTCGTCGCGCGCGACGGCAAGCTCGGCGGCCTCGAGTTCCATTTCCGCGCGGGCCTTTGCGAGTTCCGCGGTACGCTCGCGAACCCGGGTCTCCAGCCTGTCCTGTGCCTGCCGCAGTTCTTCCTCGTGAGCGCTCAAATTGCGAAGCATGGTGCGCAACGATGCGGACAGCTGCTCGACTTCCGCATAACCGGTGCCGTCGGGAATCCGCACCCGGCGGCTGCCGCGGCTGATGGCGTCTGCCGCGGCGCTGATCCTGCTCAGGGGCCCGCTCACGCGCGCTGCAATCCACCAGCCGATCAGGATCGCCGCAAGCGCGATCAGACCGCCGGCAATTGCAATCCGCGCTTGCAGCAAACGAACCGGGGCGAACGCATGGTCGGCGCGCTGCCGCGCGATGACCGTCCAGTCCAAGTCGCGGTACTCGCCGAAGCCTCGCGTCGAGCTGCTGCCGACGAGATAGTCGATCCCGTCCGCCCAGCGCTCGAGCCTCGCCGCATACGACTTCAATTGCGTGGGGCTCAGTTCGGCGCGCGGCAGCCGCGTGCCGGTCAGCGCCTGCGGCCCGAGCAGGACCCGCCCGTCGGAGCCGACCACAAGCAAGTCGAAGGGTGCTTCCGGTTGCGCATAACTCTCGATCGTGTCGCGCAAGCGCGCAGCCCATTGCCAGCTTACATGCGCGCCAACCGTGCCTTTGATGCGACCGCCCTCTACCAGCGGGAAGGCAAAATCAACGAATCTTGGCAGGTCGTTGCCGGCGCGTGGCAGCAGCGAAGCGAGCAGCTTGGCGTCATGCACATCGCCGACGAATGGTCCGCGGAGCGCCCCTTTGAACCACGGTCGTGCCGATACGTCCTGACCTTCGAGCAGGCCGTCGAGGGCGACCAGCACCCGGCCGTCGGCGTCAGTGAATCCGAGCCACGAAAAGTCGGGCGCGTCGTGTTTGATTTCATTGAGCAACGTGCGCCGCGCGGCCGGATTGGCCGCGCCATTGAAGGCGGCATCCAGGCGAACCAGCATCCCGACTTCGGCGAAGCGCTCGGCCATCCCGGTGTCGAGCTTGTCGCGCATCTCGATCGACAGGCGGGTCAGGTACTGGCCGATCTCCTTGCGCGCCAGGACCGTCGCGAGTTCGCCGATCGCCACGGCGAGCGCCGTGGTCAACAGCAGCGCCAGCAGGCCGAATCCGAGCGCCAGCCGCACGCGCAGGCTGCGTGAGGCCGACCACGGGGAGGCCATGGACCGGCCGCCTGCCAGCTCAGAATCGGTCGAAGAGATACTCATACCGCAGTCCGTACTCCAGGATGGATGCACCGCTCGTGCCGCCGCCGCGCGCCCGATTCCAGTACAGGGAAAGCTGGTCGGCGCCGAATACGCTCCCGCCGGCGCCTAGCAGCGCATTGTAGCCGCTGCCCGCGAGCGAACTGGTCGTCCGCGCAAAGCTGCCGTAGGGCCGCAACGCACGCGAATAGCCCTCGCGGACGCTTTCACCGAACCCGATCCCCGCCCCGAGGATGCGCGAATTCTGGGGGATGAAGAACGCGGCGCCGGGCACCCCGCCGGCGGGATTCAACTGCGCGGTGCGCGCATCATCATTGCCATCGGCACTGAACCGGTAGTTGGCTGCCGTCAGCCGCAGGGTGAGGTCGGGGTATTCGATCCGCACCCGGTGGCCCATCTCGCCTTCGAGCGCGCTCCCGCTGCCCAGGTGATTGCCGTTCTGGGTCCGGTAGCGCATGCCGCGCAGCCCGCCGGAGAAGTACTCCCGCTTCGCGAATGAATAGACTACCCGTGCGCCGGCCTCGTCCTTGGCGCCGGCCACTGCAAGCGCAGTGGAATCGAGCGTGCGCTCGTTCCGGCTGGCCGAGAGCAGCGTCGACAGGCCGCGGCTCCATTCGGTGTAGAGCGCGGCCCGCATCGAAACCTGGTCTGCGAACGCATTGCGCTCGCCGATCCCGGCCTCCACCCAGCCGGAGTCGAGCTGCCGGCGAAGCGTGACGCGGGTTTCGCGATCGTGCGACGGGATCGACGCAAGGACCAGGCTGCTGGTGCTCGATTGCGCCGCCTCGCGCCATTCGAGCGCGAGCCGCAGCCGCGGCGTGACCCACACCTGCGCGGCCAGCTCGCGCGGTTGCGAACGCACGACGCCGCGCAGCGAGCTCGACGCGCCGCCCACCAGCCGGTTGGCGCCGGCGAGCAGGGAGTCGGCGAGCTGCAGGTGCAGGGAGTCGTCGTCGGGGTCCCTGGCCTGCCCCTCGAACGCCATTGCCTGTGCGAGGCGCACCTGGCGGGTCAGCCTGGCGGCCTCGATGCGGCTGGACAGCGGCAGCGTTTCCGCGCGGTCCGCGAGCAGGCGCTCGGCCGCTTCTGCGTCGTTCTCGCCCAGCGCGACCGAGGCTTCGGCCCAGCCGGGGGTTGCCAGCTTGCGCCCGTACTGCAACCACATCCACGCCTTTGCGTTCGAGTACTGTTCGGTGGAGATTGCCCACGAGAGCACCAGTTCCCTGACGGCGGCCAGGCGGTTCTTGTCGTCCGGGGCGTTGCCCGGCGGGAAATCGAGCCGCATCAGGTCGCGCACGACGGCGAGAGCGGTGTCGGCAGGTGCGAGCATCAGCGCGAGGCGCGCGGTGGTTTCGCGCAACTGCCGGTCCTGCTGCGCGCGGTCCGGTTGCGCGGCGTTCTGCGCGTGGATCCGGCGAACCACGGACCACGCCTGGCGGCGCACGCGCGCCGATTCGCCGGCCTGGCCAACCTGTTCGAGGGCATCGGCATAGGCCATGAGCGCCAGGTAGTCGTCCGGGCGGTCGCGCGCGAGCCGCGCATGGAAAGGCAGCGCCCGCCGTGCCTCGCCGAGCGTTGTCCAGCCGGCGGCCTGCAGCGACCACAGGTCGCGGTCGCCGGGCAGGGTGCGCGCGATCTCCTCGAGCTGCCGCCTGAGCGCCGGAGCGTCCTTCGCATCGATCAGCAGCCAGGCGAGTGCGGTCTTCAATTCGTGGTCCTGCGGTGCAATTGCGATCGCGCGTTCGAGATCGGCGCGCGCGCCCTTCAGGTCGCCGGCGGCATGCCGGTATTGCGAACGCAGCGAATAGAAATAGGGAATCGCCTCGAAGAGCTTTTCGGTGTCCGCGTCGACTTCCGCGTACAGGCGCTTCATTGCGGTGAGATCCCGCTGCTGCCAGCGGATCTCGAGTGCGGAAAGCATCAGGCCCGGCGTGCGGAAACGCTCGAAGCCGAATTCGGCGACCTTGGCGGCTTCGTCCGGATGCGGCTCGCGCAGGAGCGTGACCAGCCGGTCGAATTCCCCGGCCTCGGCTTCCTTCCGGGTCGAAAGCGCCCGATAGGCGTAGATCGCCGTCTCGTCTTCCTGCAGGCGCCACGCGAGGTCGCCGAGGACGTCCCAGTACTCCCCGGCTTCGGGGCGGATCTGCGCGCGGTGCTCATTCAGCAGCTGGTAGGCCGCGCGGAACTTGCCGGCCAGTATGAGCAGGGTCGCGGTACGGATCAGGCGCTCTTCGCTCGGGCCCTGGAGTGCAATCAGCCGCCGGTAGAGCTCGATCGCGCGGTCGCGCTCGCCGGAGCGGTCCGCGAGACCGGCGGCCAGCTCCAGCGCGATCACCTGCCCGGTGGCTTCAAAGCGGTCGACGAACCAGTCGACACCTTCGCGCGGCCGCCCGAGGCGCTCGTACAGCGCGGCGAACTCCTTGAAGTCCTCGGGCTTCGCGCCCTTGGATTCGACTTTGTGTCGGATCGCGACAAGCAGCGCCTCGTCGGCGCCCAGGCCCGGCGCAAGCCTCAGCACGCCTTGCCACCCATCTTCGCGGCCCGCGCGCTGCGCGAGATACAGCCACTGCTCCAATGCATCGGCCGGGTGGCGCGACCACTCCGCCACGCGCGCAAGCTTTTCGCGCCAGGCCAGGTCGGCGGGGCGTTGCGCGACGGCGGCCTGCGCGACGCGAAACGCGTCCTCCACGTTGCCGTTGGCAAGAAAGACCTCGTAGGCGAAGGTATAGACGCGTTCATCGTAGGGCCGCATCGCGGGCGGCCTTGCGCCGTCCACGGCGTGGGCGTTCGCGACCAGCCACGCCGCGATTCGATCGAGCAGCGCAGGGACCCACGCGCCGGGTCCGCGGTCGACGCCCGGCCAGAGCACGCGCCTCATCCATCGGTCGGCCAGATCCGGCCGACCCGAGGCGAGCGCAAGCTGCACGATCGCAAGGATGACCTCCTCGTCCCGGGCAAGGTCGCCAAGATTGCTTTCGGCCGCCGCGATCGCCTCGGCCAGCAGGTTGCCCGACTGCAGCGTGCGCAGGCCTTCGAGAAAATACCTCTTCGCATCGGCCGGGCTCGCGGCAAGCTTGCGGGCCGAGAACCAGAGCTCGGCCGAAAGACGGTAGTCGCCCTCGCCGAGGACTTCGCGAGCGCTCCTCGCGAACCATTCCGGGTCCCGCTCGAGGGATCCAAGCTTCGAATAGATCGCGCGCCGCAGGCCTGCATCCTTCGTGCCGCGCGCAAAGCCGGCGAAGCGGAGCAGTTCGTCGCGTGTCCACGCCTCGCCCAGGTGGGGCGCAAGGAAGGCGGCGCGGGCCGGCCCGTCGGCGAGAGCCTCGGCGTGAAGCAACAGCGCGCTACGGCGAACCGCGCCGTCCGGATGCTTTTCCAGCGGCGCGACCAGGTGCAGCGCCGCCGGGATTTCGCCTCGCCCGAGCCGGGCGCCGGCCAGCAGCAGCGCGATCCGGACGTTGCCGGGGTCTTCGCGCCGCAGGTTCTCCAGGTACTGGACGGTCAGCAGATCGTCGCGGCGCGCGTGCGTCACGAGTTCGAGCAATTCCCGCTTCGGGTAGAGGACCAGGAGCGCGGCGAGGATCGCAATTGCCAGGCCGAGCGTGGTGGCTGGCGAGATCAGCCGCAGGCGCGGCCGGATCCTCGCGCCGGGACGGACGCCCGCTTCCGGTTCAGGGGCAGCGGACGTCGAGGCGGGCTGCGCCATTGCGATCCGGTCGATAAAGGCCGTCTTTCCCGGGGACGAGTTCCTTGCCGGCCGCGCTGACCCGGCAGCGCCCGGGATTGGCGATCCGGAATTCGACCGGCCGGTGGCCGGCCAGCGAGAAGGCGAATCCGTCTTCGCGGCGCGCGAAAGAGGCGATGCGCGCATTCGCCTCGGCCAGCATCGGGCCGTGCTCGCCCGGCGCGCCAAAGGCAATGCGCGCCTCGTCGGTGTGCAGGTGGATGTAAGTCGATTCGCCGTGCGGCGCATAACCGGCGACACCGGCGCCGGCGGGCGCACCGAGCGAGGCCGGTGCGCGCAGCGTGCGCAGCGATCCCAGGCCTCGCGCAAGCCACGCCCCGTCGAGCGAGCGCGCAATCGCCACGTGCCGGAAGTCGTTGACCCTCGCGATATATTCCGATGCGTAGACCGGGAACAACGGCTGCGACAGCGCCCACTTGTAGACCTTGTGAAGCGCTGCGAGCGAGGCCGTCTTGGTCGTGGAATACATGTGGTAATAGATGTCGACCGGCTTCAGCCGGCGCGGCGTTTCGGTCAGCTCGAAGGTCTCGATGACCCGCTCGAATCCGTAGTACGGGCCCTCCCACAGGTTCGTGTAGACATTTTCGTTCTGGTTCGGCGCATACACCTGGAAGTGCCGGCCGCGCGGGATGCCCAGCGGCGAAACGAGCGTGATCGACGGATCGGCGCGCGTAATCAGCGTGTCGCCGCCGTTCATGTTCAATACGCCGGCGGCCTCGGTTTCGATGAGCGGCGCCTCGTCCGGGTTGCAGTCGCCGGTCCACAGGAACACCCTGGTGCGCTTGCCCGGCGGCGCGAGAACCTTGTCGATGTAATCGATCGAGCCCTGGATCTCCACCTTGGAATCGTAGGTGTAGTTGGCGATCTTGAGCGAATAGGTTTCCGGCGCGGACACGGCCTTTTCCTGGGCCGTGGCCGCCGCCTCGGCCGCGCGCCAGCGGAACGGGTGCGAGAACGAGTGGCTGGCGATCTCGACGTTGTCGAGCGCAAAGATCCTGCGCGCGATCGCCTCCAGCGCGCCGGACTGCGCCGCGTACAAGCCGCGTGCGGAAGTTTCGCCCTGGATGATCGAGACGGTGTGCGGCACCCGGTAGCGTTCGAGGATTTCCTTGAGCAACACCTCGCCCGAATAGGGCGCGGCGTGCGTCTCCGCACGGCTCGCGAACCCGTCGCCGTCGATATGCGCGAGCAGCAGCCTGCGTCCGTTCTCGGTGGTCACGTCGGGAACCGGCATGTCGGGCAGCGCGAGGGCGCGCCGGTAGAACGCGAACGGATCGACGATCCAGCGCTTGGAGCTCGTGCCCGGCAGGGTGGACACGTTGTAGGGAAAGAGCGCATAGCCGCCCCACCCGGTGAATGCGACTGCATCCATGCGTTCGGTGCCCCGGCCCACGAGCGTGAGCAGCGGGACGTTGCCCGGCCGGCCCTTCGCCACCGTGAGCGGCAGGTAGCTGCGACGATCGGGGAAGGGTTCGAGTTCGAAACCGACGATCGGGTCCCGGTGGCCGATCTTCAGCGGGTCGAGCGCCGACTGTTGTGCGCCGAGCACGAGTCCGAGCGCGGCGGCGCGGCTCGCGTCCATCCGGAACCCGAGGTCGCCGAGAATCGCAACGCGCACACCGGCCTCCACCTGCTTCTTCAGCCAGGCGTAGAGGCGCCCTTCGGTGCGCGAATTGTCGGTGAAGCGCGTGACGATGCCGGCCACCCGGCCGGTCAGCGGGTAGTCGGGCAGCGGCCCGGACGTCTCGACGTATTCCACGACGTAGCCGAGGTGGTTGAGCGGCATCGTCGCGACGCGGTGCGCGTCGAGATAGATCAGCTGGTCGGCCTTGTCGAGCTTCTCGTAGAGCATCAGGATCTTGCGCGGCATCACCTCGATCGCGCCGACGCCGAGGATGTCCAGGCCCGGCGTGGTCACCCACGGGGTGAACCCGTCGGCCGCGATCCGCTTGGCCGTCGCCCGCGCCAGTTCGCGTTCTTCCGCCGGCACGTAGTCGACGAAGATCGCCGGCAGCTTGTAGTCCGACTGCACACGCTTCATTTGCCCGGTGAGCCAATCCCTGTCGGCTGCCGGCACCTCGCCGTATGCCTTCGCGCCGTGGTCGTACTTGCGGTAGAGCGACTCGGCCGCGACCGCGTAGGCGAGTCCGTGGACCTTCGGCAGGATCTCGAAGCCGCGGTTGAACATCAGCTTCGCGGCCGGGTATCTCTGTTTGATGCGAGTGATTACTTCGATCAAACCTGCTTCCTGGCGGGCGCGCTCGATGTCGGTCTTGGCGGCCAGATGGTAGGAGTCGAGTGTGTCGAGGAAGAAGCCCCGGAAGCCGCGCTCCCACAGAGGTCGCACCACCGTATCGCAAAAGAATTCGGCCCACTCGGGCTGGGCCTGGTCGATCACCGCGCTGCCGAAGGCCGGGTTCACGCCCAGCTTCCAGCTCGCCGGGATCTTTGCGAAGTATGGGCGCGTAGGGTGCACTTCGCCCAGGCTGACATAAGCGAACCAGGCGGTCCGGTTCGCGACCGGCAGAGGTTGCGGCGCATGGTCCGGTTCGAGCACCACCGCGTCGAAGGCCGCGAGTTCGTCCATCGGGGGCGAGGCGCCATAGAACAGGGCGACCGACGGCGCCGCAGGCGGCCCCTGCGCGAGCAACGCGGGCGCCGCAAACGTCATCAGCATTGCGAGTACGAGTCGAGCCAGCATGCCGGGCGAAAGCTTACACTATTTATAGGTAAAACAACAGGTTACAGAGCAAATTTAATGTGCGCATGAGTTGACGTTAACGTAAACGTCAATTAGCATCCGGCGCACCTCGAGCGTGATGCAGGCGCTCGCGTATAGACTGCCCATTTTCGCGCGCCCGAATTGCGCGCACACGGCACCGCGGAGCCCGCAATGACCGACCTCAGCGACTCGAAGAACCTAATCTACAAGGCCAGGCACAAGATCCGGTTCGTCACCGCGGCGAGCCTGTTCGACGGGCACGACGCGTCGATCAACATCATGCGGCGCATCCTGCAGGGCTCGGGCTGCGAGGTGATCCACCTCGGCCACAACCGCTCGGTGGACGAAGTCGTCACTGCCGCCTTGCAGGAAGACGTGCAGGGCCTCGCAGTCTCCTCCTACCAGGGCGGCCACCTCGAATACTTCAAGTACATGATCGACCTCTTGAAGAAGCGCGGCGGCGAGCACATCAAGGTGTTCGGCGGCGGCGGCGGCGTGATCGTGCCCGAGGAGATCGCCGAATTGCACGAGTACGGGGTGGAGCGGATCTACTCGCCCGAGGACGGCCAGAAGATGGGCCTGCAGGGCATGATCAACGACATGCTCGCGCGCTGCGACTTCGACACCGCGCAATATGCGCCGAAGACACTGGACGCGGTCAAGAAAGGCGATCGCCGGGCGCTCTCGCAGCTGATTACCGCAATCGAAGCCGGGTCGCTCGACGCGAAGCTGAAGCAAGCCCTCGAAGCCGAGGCGTCGACGAAGTCCGTGCCGGCGCTGGGCATCACCGGCACCGGCGGCGCAGGCAAGTCCTCGATCACCGACGAGCTGGTGCGGCGCTTCCGGCTCGACCAGGGCGATCGCCTGAAGATCGCGGTGATCGCGGTCGACCCTTCGCGCCGCAAGACCGGCGGCGCGCTGCTCGGCGACCGGATCCGGATGAACTCGATCCAGTCGGACAACGTTTTCATGCGCTCGCTGGCGACGCGTGCCTCGGGCGCCGAGATTTCGGCGTCGCTTCCGGGCGCAATTGCGGCCTGCCGCGTGGCCGGATTCGACCTCGTGATCGTCGAGACCTCCGGCATCGGGCAAGGCGACGCGGCCATCGTGCCGCACGTCAACGTGTCGCTGTACGTGATGACGCCGGAATTCGGCGCCGCCAGCCAGCTCGAAAAGATCGACATGCTCGACTTCGCCGACTTCGTTGCGATCAACAAGTTCGACCGCAAGGGCGCAGACGATGCGCTGCGCGACGTAAGAAAGCAGGTACAGCGCAACCGCGAGGCCTTCAAGCAGGCCCCGGATTCGATGCCGGTGTTCGGCACGATCGCGTCACGCTTCAACGACGACGGCGTGACCGCCCTGTACCAGGCATTGCTGGAGAAGCTGTCGGGATTCGGCCTCAGGCCTGCGCCCGGCAAGCTGCCGAAGATCGCCGGCAAGACGGCTTCCGGCGTGAACGTCGTGATCCCGGCGCAACGTGCTCGGTACCTCGCCGAGATCGCCGAATGCGTGCGCGGCTACCTCGCCCGCGCCGAGGACCAGGCGCGCATCGCGCGCGAACGCCAGCAATTGGCCGCGTCCCGCGCAATGCTCGAAAAGGCCGGCAAGAGCGCCACCGACCTCGTGCCGCTGATCGAGGAGAAGGATCGCGCGCTCGACGCCCGCTCGAAGAAGCTGATCGAGATGTGGCCGGACACCCTCAAGGCCTATTCCGGCGAAGAGTACGTCGTCAAGATCCGCGACAAGGAGGTGCGCACCAAACTCACCTCCACCTCGCTTTCCGGCACCAAGGTGCCCAAGGTCGCGCTGCCGCGCTATGCCGACCACGGCGAGATCCTGCGCTGGCAGTTGCGCGAGAACGTCCCGGGCTCCTTCCCGTTCACGTCGGGTGTATTCGCCTTCAAGCGCGAGAACGAAGACCCGACGCGGATGTTCGCAGGCGAAGGCGACGCCTTCCGCACCAACCGGCGCTTCCACCTGCTCTCGAAGGACATGCCGGCCAAGCGGCTGTCGACTGCCTTCGACTCGGTGACCCTGTACGGCTTCGACCCCGACGAGCGCCCCGACATCTACGGCAAGGTCGGCAATTCGGGCGTCTCCATCGCGACGCTCGAGGACATGAAGGTGCTGTACTCCGGCTTCGACCTGACCGACCCGAACACTTCGGTGTCGATGACGATCAACGGCCCGGCGCCGACGATCCTTGCGATGTTCTTCAACACCGCGATCGACCAGCAGGTCGACAAGTTCAGGAAGGACAACGGCCGCGACCCGACCGAGGACGAACACGAAAAGATCCGCGACTGGACGCTTGCCACCGTCCGCGGGACCGTGCAGGCCGACATCCTCAAGGAAGACCAGGGCCAGAACACCTGTATTTTCTCGACCGAGTTCTCGCTCAAGGTCATGGGCGACATCCAGGACTATTTCGTGCGCCACCAGGTGCGCAATTTCTACTCGGTGTCGATCTCGGGCTACCACATCGCGGAGGCCGGCGCGAACCCGATCAGCCAGCTTGCGTTTACGCTGTCCAACGGCTTTACCTTCGTCGAGACGTATCTCGCCCGCGGCATGCATATCGACGATTTCGCGCCGAACCTGTCGTTCTTCTTCTCCTACGGCATGGACCCGGAATACACGGTGATCGGCCGCGTGGCGCGGCGCATCTGGGCGGTCGCGATGAAAAATCGCTACGGGGCGAACGAGCGATCGCAAAAGCTCAAGTTCCACTCGCAGACTTCCGGCCGCTCGCTGCATGCGCAGGAGATCTCCTTCAACGACATCCGCACGACGCTGCAGGCCCTGGTGTCGACCTACGACAACACGAACTCCCTGCACACCAACGCCTACGACGAGGCGATCACGACGCCCACCGAGGAATCGGTGCGCCGCGCGATGGCTATCCAGATGATCATCAACCGCGAATGGGGCCTGGCAAAGAACGAGAACCCGAACCAGGGCGCGTTCATCATCGACGAGCTGACCGACCTGGTCGAGGAGGCGGTGCTGAAGGAATTCGAGGCGATCTCGGCACGCGGCGGCGTGCTCGGCGCGATGGAGACCGGCTACCAGCGCGGCAAGATCCAGGAAGAGTCGATGTACTACGAGCACAAGAAGCACGACGGCTCGTACCCGATCGTCGGCGTCAACATGTTCCGCAACCCGCATGCCGGGGATACGCCGCAGAGGATAGAGCTGATCCGCTCGACCGAGGACGAAAAGCAGTCCCAGTTGAAGCGCCTGCGCGAGTTCCACAGGAAGAACGCCAAGGAAGCGCCGGCGATGCTCGAACGGCTGCAACAGGCCGTGATCGCGAACGAGAACGTGTTCGCCGTGCTGGTGGACGCTGTGCGCGTCTGCTCTTTAGGTCAAATTACGCATGCGCTGTTCGAGGTCGGGGGGCAGTACCGGCGCAGCATGTAGGGCGGACGATCATCCCATTTGCGTACCACTACTAATAGACAGTCGCGGCCATAAGACCACTACATATAGTAGTTTGAAGTCGGGCTATTTAAAAAACTTTCATATTTTTCAAATAGATAGCATCGTTGGGGCGGGCGAATTCTTGGATAAGAGCCTATATTTAGCGTCGATCCGAGTCGAGAAAGTCCTTGACATTTAATACTTTACAACTAGTATTGAACGTAAATATTCAGGGCCCATTTTCAACTATGGGTACTTGGTTTGGCTGCGTCTGACGAAACACCTCTGGGGCGTCTGACATAAAAATGGCCGCGAACACTGTAGAATTTCGCAAATCTCAACCGCTTTCAGAGCGGTTTTTTTGTTTTCCTTACCGGCAATGACCTTGAATCAACGTAAACGAATGGGAAAAGCCAAGCATTTGCCTCCCGCCAAGCCGGGTGGATTTCCAGTAAGGACCATCGAAAGCATCGCCGACCGAGTGCGAAGCACTTTTGGCTTTCGAGTTGGGGACGATATTCGAAATCTTGTCGAGTCACTCGGGTGCAAAATTCAAGTGGTGGCTCCAGAGAAGCGGCGTCTTGACATTCACGGAACCCTTGAAGTGAGGGGGCTTCATGATTGGCGGGTTTACCTTCCGCAGCATACTGGTCCGCTTCAAGATCGATTCACGCTTGCGCACGAATTGGGGCATTTTGTTCTTCATTCTTCAATGGGCCAAAAGCCCATTAAGGCATTTCGAACATTCAGCTCGAGCAGCTTACCTGATCCCGCCGAAATCGAAGCCGACGTCTTTGCCTTGGCTCTGCTAATGCCCAGGCAACAGGTGCAAAAGGCCGCGAGGCAATATGGCGAGCGCGCCGATGTGATTGCTGCGCATTTTTCCGTTCCGCACTCAGTAGCGCTCAAGCGCCTAAAATCGTTGGGTGTAGGCACGAAAGCAGCGAAGTAGTTTCTTAGCAAAAAATCTTGGCCAAGAGAAAGGCGGGTGACGCCGAAAAACCGGACTGGATCGACCCTCGATATCCTCCGGAAATGTTTCTTTTTCTTAGCGTCGATATAGAAGGTTCGACAAAATTTAAAAGCAGTACGCATGGTGGGCCTTCGACGTGGGGGCCTTTTTTTTTGGAGTTTTTCGAAAACTTTCCTGCAAAACTTAAAGAGCGCGAAACGGACATCGCGAGAACTCTTGGCCTTGTTTCCGACGCGCCGTTTGAACTTTGGAAAACGCTGGGAGATGAACTGCTTTTCTACAAGAAGCTTGATCGAGGACTTAGCTTATTCTGCGGGGCCTTAGCAGCGTCTCGGGCGCTAATCAAAGGGGCGGAGCTATTGCGCCAACATGGAGAGAGCAGGACAAGGTCTGGAGAAAGTGACCATTACCCGACGCAGTTAAAGGGAACCGCTTGGATTGCTGGCTTTCCGATCAAGAACATGATTGTTGGTTCTAATCCGAAGGAATATATTGGACCGGCAATTGATCTGGGGTTCAGACTCGCGAAATTGTCATCGCCCACAAGGATGGTCGTTTCGGCCCCGCTTGCTTGGATGATTAACAAGATTCAATACGCACATACGGCGAAATTGAATGGATTCACTCTGGACTTCTTCTATTTTGGAAGAGAGACGCTTAAGGGTGTCGGTAAAGACGGTACGGGCTATCCGGTGTTTTGGGTTGATGCCTCAGACGCAGCCAAAGTTTCGACTCAAGAGAAAGACATAATTCGTCGAGGAAAATTAGCCCCAAAAGATGTGGTCGAATTTTGCGAATCGCTTTTTTCCGATACAGCATCTGGTATTGGTCAACCGTTCATTCTGGGTGACAAAGATGGAATATTTGAGTTTCCTCACCATAAGTCTAAGGTCGCCAAACAATATGTTGACGACTACAAAGCTTTCTTAACGACTGTACCAGCCGTTGTCGCAGATCCACCGACTTCGGGTAATGGTAAGAGCGGCGACCCGACGAAAGTGCTCTCGGCAATTAAGCTAGTAGCCACCAAGAAACCTACGGGAAGTAATTAGGATATTCTCAGCACGACCTTCCCGAAGTGCTTGTTGGCCTTCATGTAGGCCAGCGCCTCGACGGCTTCGTCGAGCGCGAACGTGCGGTCGATCGGGAGCTTGAGCTTGCCAGCGGTAACGGCCTCCCACAAGTCGGCGCGCATCAGCCGGTTGATCTCACGCACCTCCTCGACCGAGCGCGTGCGGAACGTGACGCCGATATAGGAGATGCGCTTCATCGCGTGCAGGTCGTAGTCGAACTCGCCTTTGGCGCCGCCCAGGCGGCCGACGTTGACGATCCGTCCCAGCACCCGCGCCGCCTTCATGTTCGCGTTCGCGACGCTGGCCGAGACCTGGTCGACGATCAGGTGCACGCCCTTGCCTTCGGTCGCGGCGACGACTTCATCGGCCCATGCGGCGTTGTTGGTGTCGACCACGAGATCCGCGCCCCACTTCAGGAGCCGCGGACGGCGCGCGGCGCTGGTCGACGAGCCGATCACGAGGCTCGCGCCCATGAACTTCGCGATCTGCATGCCGAGGATCCCGACGCCGGAACTCGCGCCCTGGATCAGTACGCTCTCGCCTTTCTTCAATCCGCCTACGGTGACAAGGGCATTGTGCATGGTCTGCAATGCCACCGGCAGCGTGGCGGCGTCCTCGAACCCCATGCCTTCCGGCAGCACCTGCGCGCGTCCCCAGTCGGCAACCGCGTACTCCGCATAACCCGCGGCGCCCGAGCACATCACGCGGTCGCCTGCCTTCAGGTTGCGCACTTCGCTGCCGACCTCGGCGACTTCGCCCGCGAATTCCATGCCGACGATGGTGCCCGGCCCGCCGACCGCACCGTGGGCCCGGCCCGCTGCGACCGCGAGGTCGGCCCGATTCAATCCGCAGGCGCGCACGCGAACCAGCACCTGGGCCGGCTGCGGTTTGGGCGCGTCGACTTCGCGGACTTCGACGCCACTGGGTGTCACGACGGCTGCTTTCACTGGCTCCTCCGGAGGTTCACGTATTGGGGCGCAGTGTAACGGCTGTCATGCGAAACTGTCGGCCCGCCGGGTATCGCGGCGGAAAGCACAAGGAGCAGACCCATGTTCTTCGCAAGGATCTTCGCCGCCGTACTGCTGTCGCTCGCTTCGTGCCTGGCCGCACACGCGCAGGCGCCCGCCCCGTTTGCCTCGAAGCCGGTCCGGATCATCGTGCCCTACCCGCCCGGCGGCGGCATCGACGTACTGGCCCGCGCGCTGGCGCCGGAACTTTCGACGGCCTGGGGCCAGCCGGTGGTGGTGGAGAACATCGCCGGCGCCGGCGGCATCATCGGCACCGAGAAGGTTTCCTCCGCCCCCGGCGACGGGCACACGCTTCTGATGGCGACCAACCCGGCGGTGGTCGGCAACCGGTTCCTGTTCAAGAGCCTGCCGTACGATCCGGACAAGGGCCTCGCGCCGGTGACGATGGTGCTGCAGAGCGGCCAGATGGCGGTGGCGCATCCTTCGCTGCCTGCTTCAAGCATGAAAGAACTGATCGAGGCCGCGCGCAAGTCGCCGGGCAAGATCCCGTACTCCTCGTACGGCAACGGCTCGCAGCCGCATCTCTTCTTCGAAACCCTCGCCAAGCGCGAAGGTGTGGAATTCCTTCACGTGCCGTACAAGGGCATCGCACCGGCCACCACCGCGGTCATCGCCGGCGAGGTCCTGCTGACCATCGCCAGCCCCAACCAGCTTGGCGCGCAGGTCAAGGCCGGCAAGCTGAAGGCGCTGGCAATAGGCGTTTCCAGGCGCGCGCGCGATTTCCCCGACGTGCCGACCACCGCCGAGGCGGGGTTCCCGTATGCGACGAGCTCGATCTGGTATGGCGTCTTCGCGCCCGGCAGCACGCCGCCGGCGCTGGTCGAGCGAATCGCACGCGACATCGGCACCGTGGCCCGGCGGCCCGACTTCACCGAGAAGCAGATCACTGCGCGCGGGCTGGACCTCGTGGCGAATACGCCGTCGGAATTCGCCGCGGTGATCCGCGCCGAGGTCGGCTCGACCGGAGAGATGGTCAAGGCCGCGGGCGTGAAGCCCGAGTAGCCGATGGCGAAGCAAAGGCTGCTGCTGCTGTCGAACTCGCGCAATCCGCGCGGCGGCTGGCTGGACCACGTCGATCCCTTGGTTCGCGACCTGATTGGCCGGTCTCCAGAAGGGCGGGCGCGCAAGTCTATCCTGTTCGTGCCGTTCGCAGCGGTGACTATCACCTTCGACGCGTATGTCGCGATGGCGAGGAAGCGCTTTGCGGCCATGGGATTTTCGGTGACGGGTGCCCACAAGACGACGCCGGCGGCGCTCGGGACCTTCGATGCGATCGTCGTCGGCGGCGGCAACACCTGGCATTTGCTCGCCGAGACCCGCGCGCGGGGCTGGCTCGCGCCGATTCGCGCACGCGTGAAGGCCGGCGTGCCTTACATCGGCTGGAGCGCCGGGGCCAACCTTGCGTGCCCGACGATCCGCACGACCAACGACATGCCGGTCGTCGATCCCAAGGGATTCGGGGCGCTCGATCTCGTGCCGTTCCAGGTCAATCCCCACTACACCGAGAAGACGCTCAAGGGCCACGGCGGCGAGTCGCGTGACGATCGCATCATCGAGTTCGTCAAGGTGAACCCGAAAGTCGCGGTGCTCGGCCTGCGCGAAGGCAGTCTCGTCAAGGTCGAGGGCCCGCGGGCGAAGCTGCTGCTGGGGCCGGGGGCGCGGCTGTTTCGCCACGGCCGCAAGCCCCGCGACCTGCGCGCAGGGGCCGATGTGTCCGCATTGCTTGCCCGGGGCGGCTGACTTTGTCATGAATTGCATTTCGTAGAATGAACAAGCACGCGGCTTTCAGGTCAACTGGATTGCCTGAAACGGAAAATACAAGGTGAAGGCGTCCGACCTCTCGCATACTTCCGGCCAGCTGCGCATCGGACAGCCGGTGCAGCGCCTCGAGGACCACGCGCTGCTCACGGGCGCCGGTCGCTTCATCGACGACCTCGACCTGCCCGGGGCGGCGCATGCGGCGTTCGTGCGCTCACCGCATGTGCATGCGCGCGTGGCTTCGATCGATTCGACCGCAGCGCGTGCGGCGCCGGGTGTTCTCGCGGTTTTTACCGCGCCCGACCTGGCTGCGGCAGGGATCGGCCCGATGCGGGTCAGCGTGGTGCAGAAGAATCGCGACGGAGCGCCGGTGCCGCCGGCCGAGCGCCCGGTACTCGCGGCGGACCGGGTCCGGTTCCTTGGCGAGGCGGTGGCGATGGTGGTCGCACACACGCAGCGCGAGGCGCGCGATGCCGCCGAGCTGGTTGCCGTCGAGTACCGGGAGCTGCCCGCCGTCACCGACGCGCACTCGGCATTGGCCGCCGGGGCGCCGCTGGTGCGGGAAGACGCGCCGGGAAACGTGGCGCTCGACTGGGAGGGCGGTGACAGCAAGGCGGCAGACGCGGCATTCGCCGGGGCTGCGCACGTCACCAGGCTCGACCTCGTAATCAATCGTGTTTCTGCGGCGCCGGTCGAAACGCGCGGGGCGGCGGGTGTCTACGACGCGGCCAGCGGCCGTTACACGCTCTATGCGCCGACGCAAGGCAGCAAGGCGATCCAGGCCGATGTGGCTTCCACCGGCCTCGTGACCGACCCGCGGGCGCTGCGCGTGGTGACGCCCGACGTCGGCGGCTCCTTCGGCCTGAAGATCTCCGCCTACCCGGAAAAGGTGGCGGTACTCTACGCCGCGCGGCAACTCGGGCGCCCGGTGAAGTGGCAGGCCGACCGGTCGGAGGCTTTCATGGCCGACGGCGCAGCGCGCGACCACACGTTACACGGCGAGCTCGCGCTCGACGCGGGCGGGCGCTTTCTCGCAGTCCGCGCGCGGGTCGTTTCGAACACCGGCGCCTACATCAACGCCAGCGCTTTCAGCATCCCGACCTCCGGCGGAACGCGGTGTATCACCGGCGTCTATTCGACCCCCTGTTATCACGCGCAGACGCGAATCGCTTTTACCAACACCGTCCCGGTTGTCGCCTATCGAGGCGCAGGCAAGCCCGAGTTCACCTACCTGATCGAGCGGCTCGCCGACGCGGCCGCACGCGAGACCGGGCGCGACCGCGCGGAATTGCGGCGGATCAACATGGTGCGCCCGGACCAGATGCCGTGGACGACGCCGGTCGGGCTGGTGTTCGACTCGGGTGAGTTCGCGAAGAACATGGACGATGCGATGACGCTGACGAACCGCGCCGGGTTCGAAGCGCGCCGCGCGCAGTCGGCGGCCCGCGGAAAGCTGCGCGGCTACGGCTTCTCGGTCTACCAGGAGCCCGACGGCTACTACGAAAGCCATGTCGGCGCGACTTTCGACGCCGACGGGATCCTCACGCTGGCCGTCACCGCGACCACCAACGGCCAGGGGCACATGACCACCTTCAAGCAGGTGGTGTCGCAGCAGCTGGGCCTGCCGCAGGAAAAGATCCGTTTCGTCTATGGCGACAGCGACCTCACCGGTGTCGGCATGGGCTCGGTCGGCTCGTGCGAGACCACCGTGACCGGCACGGCCATCGTGCACTGCGCGCGCATCATCATCGACAAGGGCCGGCTGATTGCCGGGCACCTGCTGGAAGCGCCGGCCTCGGACGTCGAGTTCGAAGTCGGCGAGGCCGGCGGCGCGTTCGTGATTGCCGGCACCGACCGGCGGGTGACCATCGAGGCGGTCGCGCGCGCGGCCCACGAGGGCTTCCTGCCGCCGGAGATCGAGCCGGGGCTGGAGGCCGACGATTTCTACAAGCCGACCACTTACAGCTTTCCTTCCGGCTGCCATGTGTGCGAAGTCGAGATCGACCCGGAGACCGGCCATGTGGAAATGCTCGGCTACACTGCGGTCAACGATTTCGGCGTGGTCGTGAACCCGCTGCTGCTCGAAGGCCAGGTGCATGGCGGGCTGGTGCAGGGCATCGGCCAGGCGCTGATGGAAGAGTTGCGGCACGACCCGCAATCCGGCCAGTTGCTGACCGGCAGTTTCATGGATTACGCGTTTCCGCGCGCCGGGGACGTGCCTTCGTTCGGCTGGGCGAGGAACGAAGTGCCCTGCAAGACCAACCCGCTCGGGGTCAAGGGCGTCGGCGAATCGGGATGCACCGCATCCCTCGCTTGCGTAATGAACGCGGTAGTCGACGCGCTCTCGGTGCGCGGCATCAGGACGCTGGACATGCCGGCCACGCCCGAGCGCGTGTGGCGTGCGTTGGAAAGCGCGGGTCGATGAAATGAGCGGCGACGAAAAGCTCGACGCGCGCCTCGCCGAAATCGAGGCCAAGCTGGCACTCGCCGAAGATACGGTCGATGCGCTCAACACGACCGTGTACCGCCAGCAGCAGCAGATCGATCGGCTGGAACGCGAATTGCGCGCGCTGCGCGACCAGGTGGATGCCGCCGCGGCGGCGGCCGAGCCGAGGACGCCGGCCGACGAGGTCCCGCCGCACTACTGAGCCGGGGAAACTGAAAGCGCTTTGCCGACAGGCTGGGCCGTCACCGGCCTGTCGATTCGCCAACCAGCAGGACTATTTCGAGTAAGGACTCGTGCGCGCGGCCGATCGGCCGGCGGGCCGGCCGTCGCGTTTCGCGTAGCCGCCGAATCCTTCGCCCCGTCCCTTGGCATGCGCCGGCTTGCCGTAGGTCTTGCCGCCGCCGGGGCGCGCGCCGCGCGGGGCGGGTTTGGAGAAGGCGCGCATCTTCGGTTCCAGCCCCGGGATCGCGGTGACCTCGATCTTCTGGGTCGTGAAGCGCTCGATGCTCTTGACCATCCAGTGGTCGCGCACGTTGGCGAAGCTGATTGCGACGCCGTTGCGCCCGGCGCGGCCGGTGCGGCCGATGCGGTGCACGTAGTCCTCGGCCTGCGTCGGCAGGTCGTAGTTGATGACGTGCGAGATGCCCTGCACGTCGATGCCGCGCGCGGCCACGTCGGTGGCCACGAGCACCTTGAGTGTGCCGCGGCGCAATGCCTGCAGCGTATGGTTGCGCGCCCTCTGGTTCATGTCGCCATGCATCGCCGCGGCGGAATGGCCCTGGCTGTGCAGTTCCAGCGCGAGTTGGTCGGCCGCGCGCTTGGTCGACGTGAACACGATCGCCTGCTGCAGGTCGGCGTCGTTCAGGATGCTTTCGAGCAGGCGGTTCTTGTGGCCCATGTCGTCGGCGAAATGCAGGCGCTGCGAGATGTTCTCGTGGCGCGTCTGCGCGGTGTCGACCGCAATCCGCAGCGGATCCTTCAGCAGCGCGCCCGCGAGCCTGACGATGCCCTGCTCGAGCGTGGCCGAGAACAACAGCGTCTGGCGGGTCTTCGGGACTTTCGCGACGATCGCCTCGAGCTCGTCCTTGAACCCCATGTCGAGCATCCGGTCGGCTTCGTCGAGCACCAGGAGTTGCAGGCGCGCGAGGTCGATGCGGCCGGCGTTCATCTGGTCGAGCAGCCGGCCCGGTGTGGCCACGAGGATGTCGATGCCGGCTTTCAGCAGCCGGTTCTGCAGCGGGTAGGGCATGCCGCCGACGACCGACATCGTCTTCACGCGCAGGTTGCGGCCATAGGTTTCGGCCGCCTTGGTCACCTGCACCGCCAGTTCGCGCGTCGGCGTGAGCACCAGCACGCGCGGGCCGCGCCCGCTCTTCTCGTGCGGCCTGGTCAGCAGTTGCAGGGCCGGCAGCATGAATGCGGCCGTCTTGCCGCTGCCGGTCTGCGAGGACACCAGCAGGTCGCGGCCGTTGAGCGCTTCGGGCACCGCGCGAGCTTGCACAGGGGTCGGTTCGGTATAGCCCGCGGCCTTGACGGCCTCGAGGAGGGGCGCCGCAAGGGCGAGGGTGTCGAAAGTCGATGCGGTCATAGCTGCTGCTCCTGTCCTGTCGGGACGTGGATCGGTTGGGACTGCCAAAACACCGGCGCCAACCGAATCGCAATCCAGGAAATCAGGAACGCAGCAGGAAGAGGTGAAGCCACTTCCAGGGGAGGTCAGGGACGATGAACTCGCGCGCAGCGTAAATCAGGGTTGCTGCATCGCACAAACGAAGTATACGGGCTGGTGCGCTTCCTGCCAAGCGAAACCTTCATGTGCTCAGAGGCGGGCAAACCTCGGCACTTCCTTTCCGTCGACGGTCACGCTCTCGGTGAACATCGCGAGCGGCCGGACCCAGAGCGCGCCTTCGCCATACAGCGGGCGATAGACGACCAACTGCTCGCGGGTCTCCGAGTGCGTGGCGACACCGATCACTTCATAGTCGTTGCCTTTGTAGTGGCGGTACTTGCCGGGTGCGAGCATTGGGGTGTGCGTGGTCTTTAAAGCACGGGACATGAACGTACCATAGCGTTTTGCTACCGAACCCGGAGGTTGGAATGGCCGCGTCGAAAGTCACCCAGGCAGAGAAGGCGCAACGATTTCAGGCGCTGCATGCCGGCGCGGACGTCTTCGTGATCCCGAACCCGTGGGACCCGGGATCGGCACGGCTACTCGAGGCGCTGGGCTACAAGGCGCTGGCCACCACCAGCGCCGGCTATGCTTTTTCCCTCGGCAAGCTGGACGGCGCGGTCGGGCTGAACGACATGATCGAGCATTGCCGCGTGATGTGCGCCGCGACCGACTTGCCGGTCAGCGCGGACCTGGAGAACGGCTACGCCGACGACCCAAAGACTGCAGCGCAGGCTCTGGTACGGGGCGCCGAGGCGGGTTTGGTCGGCGGATCCATCGAGGACTACAGCGGCGACCCGGCCAAGCCCACCTACGATTTCACGCTGGCCGTCGAGCGTGTCCAGGCCGCAGCCGAAGCAGTTGCGAAGCTGCCGTTCAAGTTCATGTTCGCGGCGCGCGCCGATGGGCTGCTGCATGGCACGACCGACCACGATGAAATTATCCGCAGGCTGCAGGCCTTCGAAGCGGCCGGTGCGGATGTGCTTTACGCCCCGGGCCTGAAGACGATCGACGAAGTAAGGCGCGTATGTTCGGCGGTAAAGAAACCGGTCAACATCAACATGACCGGCTTGCACCATGCATCGGTCGCCCAACTCGGCCAAGCCGGCGCCCGGCGCATCAGCACCGGCGGTGCGCTCGCCCGTGCTGCGATCGGTGCCCTGCTCGCAGCCGGCCGTGAAATGCAGTCGCCGGGCACGTTTACGTGGGCCAACGCCGCGACCGGCGGCGCGGAACTGAAAAAGCTGCTCGGTTGACGATGAGTGCGCTGCCGGCGCCCTTCGAGCAGCAAGTCACGTTCCTTTACGTCCGCGACACCGAGGTCAGCTATCGCTTCTACGGCGAAACGCTGGAATTGCCGCTGGTCCTCGACCAAGGGCTTGCGCGAATCTATCGGGTGGGCTCGGGAGATGCGTTCGTCGGCGTGTGCAAAGCTTCGGCAGTGCAGCAGGCGCCCTCACCCGATCGCGCGCCGCTGGGACTCATCCTGACCTTCGTCACGCAGGATGTCGACGGCTGGTACAAGCGCCTGGTCGCGAAAGGCGTGGCATTCGAGAAATCGCCTGCGGAAAATGAGACGTACCGGATCTACAACTGCTTCTTTCGCGACCCCGACGGGTATCTGCTCGAGATCCAGAGGTTCATGAGCCCGCAGTGGCCTCGGCCGCTCCTTCGCGCCTAGGACGCCGGCGTGGCTGGTGCCCGGCCGATCAATCGATGGATGGACCGTGCACCTGGCGGCCTGCCACGAAAGTGCGTTCGACCGGGAGGTCCCTGATGCGCTCCAATTCGCAAGTCAGCGGATCATCCGAAAGCACCACAAAATCCGCCGCCATCCCCGGCGTAAGCGGCCCGCGGGTCGCTTCGTCCCAGGTGAGGTAGTGGCCGGCCGCGGTGGCCAGCCGAAGCGCCTCGACGCGCGTGAGGTTGGCCTCGCCGAGCCTTTGCTTCCCGTCGTTGTCCCAGCGCGCAAGCGCTTCCCACATGGCGAACAGCATCGAGTGCGGCACGCCGTCGGTCGAAAGCGCCACCGGGATGCCGGCATCCAGCAACTGCCGGATCGGCGTGCCGCGCGCGCCGAGCGCCTGCAGGTTGAAGCGGGTTTGCGCCATGTACATGAAGCCCGGTGTCACCGTGGCCACCAGCCCGAGCGCCTTGATGCGCAGTATCTGCCCCGGCGTCGCCTCGGTCACATGCACCGCCACCCAGCGGCGGTCGCGAATCGAAATCTGCGCGTCGATCTCCTCGAAAGCGCGCAACACCCGCTCGAGCTCGTAGCACACGAGTGTGGCGACGCGGATGCCGAGCTTCGCGGCTTCGAGGCCCAGCGCGACCAGCCGCTCGTGCGGCAACGATTGGTAGAAATGCCCGGCCCATTGCTCGTACGGGTAGCCGCGCGCGATGATGCGCGCCGAGTTCGGGTCGGCGACGTCGAGGCACAGCCCCTCTTCGCGCAGCAGCCCTCGGTTCCCGGCATCGCTCCCGCGGCCGCCGAGCCTCGGTGCCCAGTGCGCAAGCATCTCGCCGATCTTGCGATCGCCGAACGCGGCGCTCGGCACCGAGAGCGGCAATTGCATCCTCAGCGTCAGTTCGCCTGCCGCCTCGAGCCGGCGGTACGCGTCGATCACCTGCGGCGTGACGCCGTGTCCTTCGAAAGCCGCCGTGGTGCCTGCTGCACTGCTGGCCCGCACCGCGTATTTCAGGCCGGCGTAACGGTCCTCGTAGGTGAAGCGCGGCACGCATTGGAACAGCGTGTATTCGAGGATCGGCGCCCAGTTGCGTTCGAGGAAGAGGCCGGTTGGCTCGCCGTGCGCGTCCTTGGCGATCTCGACTTTCGGCGGTGGCTGTGTGTCGCGGGTGATGCCTGCGGCCGCCAATGCGCGGGTGTTTGCTACCGAAGGCAGCGGCAGCCGGCTCCACCAGCCCCACGGCGAGCGGACGTAGACCGGGTGGTCCGGCGCTGCGCGGTCGAGGTCGTGGCGGTCCGGGAAGCGGCCCTCTTCGAGCTGGCCCGGCTCGAAAACATAGTCTTCCGGCGGCGCGCCCATCGGCAGCGTGACGATCCATTCGCCCGGCGGCGTGTGCGCAGCCGCCTCGCGGATCGCTTCGCAAATGGCCGCCACCGATTTGCAGTGCGCAATCTTCACGCCGCAAAGGTCGCGCAAGCCCATGCGGTCCAGATGCGGATGCGCATCGTAGAAACCGGGCACCACGGTGCGGCCGGCGAGGTCGATCACGCGCGTACGCGCCCCGCGAAGGGCAAGAACCGACGCGTTATCGCCGGCGGCCGCAATCGTGGTGCCGGTCACCGCGAGGGCGTCGACGGACCGCTCGCGTGCATCAAGCGTATGGATTCGTCCGTTGAGGAGAATCAGGTCTGCATTCGTCATGCCCTATTGTAGGGGCGGTTAAACTCGGGCGACGACAACGCGTGGAGCCCCGAATGATCAGGCGCAAGCAACGCATCGCCTTTCGCGACCTCGGTGAACTCATGGGCGAGGACGCCGAGACCGCAGCCAAGAACCGGTTTGCCGGCCGGGACCTGAACCTGTTTCGCGTGATGATGCATCACCCCGCGCTGACGCGGCGCTGGACGGTGTTTGCCGGGCACGTACTGCAGAAGCAGACCCTGCCGTTGCGCGAGCGCGAACTGCTGATCCTGCGCATCGGCTGGCTGAACCAGGCCGAGTACGAGTGGGCGCAGCACGTCGAGATTGCAAGGCGCGGCGGCATCAGCGAGGCCGAAATCGAGGAGGTCAAGGTCGGCCCCAAGGGCCGATGGAACGCGCACGAGGGCGCTTTGCTGCAGGCGGCCGACGACCTGTTCGAGAACTCGGTCGTCTCGGACGCAACCTGGGCGACGCTCAGCGCCGCCTACAACACCCAGCAGATGATGGACGTGGTATTCACCATCGGGCAGTACAACCTGGTGTCGTGGGCGCTCAACAGCTTCGGCGTGCCGCTGGACGATTTCCTGCCCGGCGCGAAAGCCGGCCCGCAAGCGCGCAGCTGACCGCGCCGGCGACGACGCGTCGCGGGATCAGCCGGACGAGACGTCCACCGAAAACCGGTACGGCGAGTCCGCCTCGCCGGCGATGATCTCGTTGCCGCCGGGTTGCAGGCGCACCGAGCCGATCACCCGGTCGCCGCCGATCTGCTTGCCGTTGACGATCGTGCCGTGGAAGCTCCCCCGGTCATAGAGGATCACGCCTTCGGCATCGACTTCGATCGAGAAATGCTCGCGCGAGACCTGGTAGGGCTCGGTATCGGGCAGGCCGAGGTCGTTGCTCGACAGGCGCGACTTGCCTTCCGGGGGTTCACGCCCCACACGGAACGGAAAGCGCGTGACGATCATGCCGTCCTCCGAGACCGCCTTCTTGGCGATGTTCGTCAGCGGCATGATGCGGATATGGGCCGAGCAGGCCTTCTCTTCTTCCTTCGCGCCGGGCGAGCCGGGCGGCTTGTTCATCGCGCGCAGCCGCTCGAAGAACGCGCCGAGATAGCGCAGGCCTTCGGCGGGGTCGCGGAACATCAGCTTGACGAACTGCTCGCGCGACACGATCGACACCGTGGTCTCGGTGACCGCGCGCGCGGTGAACGCCCGCGGGCGCTCGTCGACCAGCGCCATCTCGCCCAGCAGGTCGCCCTTGATCAGCTTGGCGATCCGCAGCGTGCGCATGTCCTCGGTGCTTTCGAGCAGCTCGACCTCGCCGGACTCGATGAGGTACACGCACTCGCTCGGCTGTCCCTGCACGAAGATCAGTTCGCCAGGCTGGTACGAATTCATCATCGACGGTTTGCTCCCCTGCGGCTCGACCCGGACACCGCCAGCCCCGCAATTGTGGGGCAAAACCCGCTTGTACCGGAAATGGGGCCGATGTGGACGGCCGGCGTGGATCAGCCCGTCGAAACCCTGCCTGCTCACCCGAAGGATCCTTTGCCATAATGGGCCGCGCAATCACAGACCGAACGTGCGCAGCCGATAGTGCAGTGCACCCAGAGCGGAGGCCGGGTAGGCAATGAGCGAACAATCTTTGGTCCAACCGGGCGCGAGCCAGTGGATCGGCAAGCCGATGCGGCGCGTCGAGGATGCACGGCTCCTTTCGGGCCAGGGTCGTTTCACAGACGATGTGTCGTTGCCCGGCGAAGCCCATGCTGCCTTCGCCCGGTCGCCGCATGCGCACGCGCGCATCGCGAAGCTGGATGCGGCGGCGGCCCGCGCGGCGCCCGGCGTTCTGGCGGTCTACACCGGCGCCGATGTAATTGCCGCCGGGATGGGGCCGATACCGTTTACACAGATGCACAAGCGCCCGGACGGGACCGACATGAAGGTCCCGCCGCGCAATGCGCTTACCGCGGACGAGGCGCGCTTCGTCGGCGACGCGGTGGCCATGGTGGTGGCCGAGACGCGCGACCAGGCGCGCGACGCGGCCGAGATGATCGAGATCGACTGGGACCCGTTGCCGGCCAATGCCGACCTGCCGGCCGCCGCGCGCGGCGATGCCCCGGTGCACTGGCCGGATGCGTTCGTCCCCGAGTACGGCAATATCGCCGCGCTGTATCGCATGGGCGACGGCGCGGCTGCGAAGGCCGCGTTCGCCGCCGCCGCGCATGTAGTGAAGCTGACGGTGGTCAACCAGCGCGTGGTGGCCAACCCGCTCGAGCCCCGCGCGCTGGCGGCGAATTTCGAGAATGGTCGCTTTACCCTCTATTGCCCGACGCAGAACACGCACACGGTCCGCGGCCAGATGGCCAAGGTGTTCGGCGTCGCCGAGGACAGCCTGCGCGTGGTGTGCACCGATGTCGGCGGCGGATTCGGCGCGCGCGGTTATGCCTATCCGGAGCACGCCGCGCTCCTCTTTGCCGCGCGCGCGCTCGGGCGCCCGGTCAAATGGCGGGCCGATCGCTCGGAAAACTTCCTCTCGGAGGTGCATGGGCGCGACAGCATCGTGGAAGCCGAGCTGGCGCTCGATGCCGGGCACAAGTTCACCGCGTTGCGCATGACTTCGCTGGCGAACGTCGGGGCCTATGTGTCGAGCTACGGCGCCTGTGTGCCGGCGATGTCGGGGGCGCGAGCGCCGACCGGCGTCTACGCGATCCCGGTGCTCGATCACGAAGTCCGGATCCTGTTCACGAATACCACGCCGGTGGATGCCTACCGCGGCGCGGGGCGGCCGGAGATGGGCTACCTGATCGAGCGGCTGGTCAGCACGGCGGCGCGCGAACTGTGCGTCGACCCGATCGAGTTGCGGCTGAAGAACCTCGTACAGCCTGGCCAGATGCCCTACAAGAACCCGGCCGGCGCGATCTACGATTGCGGCGATTTCGAGAAAATCCTGCGGGGCGCGATGAAGGCGGCCGACTGGGACGGTCATGCCGCGCGCAAGGCGGCCGCCGAAAAGGCCGGGTTGCTCTATGGACGCGGTGTCGCGTCCTACGTGGAAATCACCGGCAGCGCGCGCAACAGCGAGACCGTCGTCCTCACGGTGGCCGATGACGGCAGCGTGACGCTGCTCTCCGGCACGCAACAGATCGGCCAGGGAATCCAGACCGCCTACGTGCAGATCGTGGCCGAATTGCTCGGCGTCGATCCGGGCAAGGTCCGCGTGATCCAGGGCGATACCGACGTAATCAAGACCGGCGGCGGGGCCGGTGGCTCGCGCACGCTGCAGGTGGGGGGCAGCGCGACTCTCGGCGGCGCGCGTAAGCTGATCGACGCCGGCCGCGAACTTGCGGCGAGGGAACTCGAAGCCGCCGCGGGCGACATCGAATTCTCGAACGGCCGCTTTCGGATCGCCGGCACCGACCGGTCGATCGGGCTCGCCGAGCTTGCCGGCCGCCAGCCGGAGCGCCGGATCCGCATCGAGCACCTGGGAGCCGTGGACGGCCAGACCTGGCCGAACGGATGCCAGATCGCCGAAGCCGAGGTCGACCCGGAAACCGGCGTGGCGCGGGTCGTTCGGCTGACCGCGGTAGACGACATCGGCCGCGTCATGAACCCGCTGATGGCCGAGGGGCAAGTGCACGGCGGCATCGCGCAGGGACTGGGGCAGGCGTTCATGGAGCAATCGGTCTACGACGAAACCGGCCAGCTGCTGACCGGTTCGTTCATGGACTACGCTATGCCGCGGGCCGAATCGATTCCCGAACTCGAGACCGGGTTCGACGAATCGGTGCCGAGCGCGCTGAACCCACTCGGCGCAAAAGGCGTCGGCGAGGCGGGGTGCCACGGCGCGATGCCGGCGGTGGTCAACGCGGTGCTCGATGCGCTCGGCGGCCGGGGGCTGAAGACGCTCCACATGCCGCTCACCTCCGAGAAGATCTGGCGCGCGCTGAACGCCTAGGCCGAGTAACTGAAAAGGTTGACTTTCATCCCGTAAGATTCAATACCAGCGCGGCTTTCAGGGTAGTTTATTTTCCGGATTTGGAAATTGTGATCGACCCGCCTACTGCGTCGGCGGAATGCCGGCGTCGGCAATGACCTTCTTCCACAGGTCGACCTCGCGGCGCGTATGCGTCGCAAGCGCCTCCGGCGTGTCGAGCCCGGGCGGCAGCAACACGTACCCTTGCTCGACGAGCTTGCCGATGAATGCGGCGTCCTGCATCGCCTCCGCAAACCGGGCATGCACCCAGCCGAGCGCCTCGCGCGGCGTGCCTTTGGGCGCATAGATGCCATACCAGGTGGCGACGTCGAAGCCGGGCAGCCCGGACTCGGCGAGCGTGGGCACCGAGGGCATTTGCGGCAGCCGTACCTTCGATGTCGTGGCCAGCGCAATGACCTTCTCGCCGCGCACTTGCGGCAACGCGGTGTTCGACTGGTCGAACATGCAGTCGATGCGCCCGGAGATGATGTCGGTCAGCGCCGGCGCGTTGCCTTTGTAGGACACGTGCGTCACGCCGGCCTTGATCGCACTTGCAAACAGCGCAGCCACCAGGTGCCCGGACGAACCGACGCCGGCGTTGCCGACATTGAGCTTGTCCGGATTCTTGCGGGCGAACTCGATCAGGGCTGGCAGGGTCTTCGCCCGGGCATCGCGGCCCGCGATCAGGACCAGCGGCGTGTCGGGGAATCGCGCCACGGCATCAAAGTCGGCCACCGGGTCATAGCCGAGCTGTTTGTACAGGCCGACTGCGGCGGCCATGTACCCGACGTGACCGATGAGGAACGTGTAGCCGTCGGGCTTGGCGCGCGCTACGCGCCCGGCACCCAGCGTGCCGCCGGCGCCCGCGATGTTTTCCACCACGAAGGGCTGGCTGGCGCCGCGACCCATGCGCTCGGCGAATTGGCGGGCAAGCGCATCGGTTGCGCCGCCCGGAGCGAACGGGACGACGAACGTGGGTGGCCGCACCGGGTACTGTTGCCCGATCGCAGGGGTGGCCGCCGCGATTGCGCAAGCGGCAGCGAGCAAAACGAAAGTTCCCGTCCAACTTTTCTTCATCCCGCCTCCTTGTCCGTGCCGCATTCTAGCGGCCGCATCCGGCGCCGGGTTGACGGATCGCGGCGGGTTCGCAACACTGCGCCGCGGCTTGCGAAGGAGTCCCCTATGTACCACCCGTTCCACCACGCGCTCGCCATGCCCGGCAAGGTCGCCTACGTGATGGCGCGCTCGGGCGAGGCCGTGACCTACCGCCAGCTCGAGGACCGTTCGAACCAGGGCGCGCACCTGTTCCGCAGCCTCGGACTGAAGCGCGGCGATTCGATCGCGCTGATGATGGACAACAACGCGCGTTATTTCGAGATCTGCTTTGCTGCGCAGCGCTCGGGCCTGCTGTTCACCGCGATGAGCTCGCGGCTCTCGACGCAGGAGGCCGAGTACATCCTCGCCGATTGCGGCGCCAAGGCGTTGATCGTGTCGTCGAGCCTGGCGGCGCAGGCGGCGGAACTGCTCTCGCGCAGCCCGGGCGTGCGCGCGCGCTACTCGGTCAACGGCGCGCTTCCCGGCCATGAATCCTGGGAGGCTGCGCGCGATTCCCAGCCGGCGACGCGGATTGCAGACGAATCCGCCGGACGAGACATGCTGTATTCCTCCGGCACCACCGGCCGCCCCAAGGGCGTCAAGACCGAACTGCTCGACGAGGCGATCGACGCGCCCAGCACGCTGATGATGGTGGCGATGAAGCTCTACGGCCTGGGCAAGGATTCGGTATACCTCTCGCCGGCGCCGCTCTATCACGCCGCGCCGCTGCGTTTCAACATGACGGTGATGCGCTTCGGCGGCACTTCGGTGCTGATGGAGCATTTCGACGCCGAGGAGGCGCTCGCGTTGATCGAGCGCCATTCGATCACGCACAGCCAGTGGGTGCCGACGATGTTCGTGCGCATGCTGAAGCTGGCGCCCGAGGTGCGCTCGCGCTACCGCCATGATTCGCTCAAGGTTGCGATCCACGCCGCCGCGCCCTGCCCAGTGCAGGTCAAGGAGGCGATGATCGGCTGGTGGGGGCCAGTGCTGTACGAGTACTACGCCGGCACCGAGGGCAATGGATTCGTGGCCTGCAATTCGCAGGACTGGCTTGCGCATCCGGGTACCGTGGGTCGTGCGCTGGTCGGCGAGGTCCGCATCGTGGACGACGAAGGCAGGCTGCTGCCGGCAGGCGAAACAGGCACGATCTACTTCGCCAACGGCCCGGCGTTCGAATACCACAACGACCCGGCCAAGACCGCCTCTTCCAGGAACGCGGAAGGATGGAGCACCCTTGGCGACGTCGGCTATCTCGATGCGGAAGGCTACCTTTACCTCACCGACCGCAAGCACTTCATGATCATCTCGGGCGGCGTGAACATCTACCCGCAGGAGATCGAGAACCTGCTGGTGACGCACCCCAAGGTCATCGACGTCGCGGTGATCGGCGTGCCGAACGAGGAGTTCGGCGAGGAAGTGAAGGCCGTGGTCCAG
Source organism: uncultured Bordetella sp. (assembly GCA_964599095.1). GTDB lineage: Bacteria > Pseudomonadota > Gammaproteobacteria > Burkholderiales > SG8-39 > SZAS-79. The sequence goes on along the minus strand of CAZREB010000006.1, from coordinate 36,604 downwards.
CCGGCCGACATGAAGGCCGCGGGGCCGGCGCTGGCCGAGGAACTGATGGCGTGGTGCCGGGCGAACCTCTCGCATGTGAAGTGCCCGAAATCGATCGACTTCGAGGCCGAATTGCCGCGCCACCCGACGGGCAAGCTCTACAAGCGGCTGCTGCGCGACCGGTACTGGCAGCCCAGGCGCGCCTAGCGGCCTACAGGCACAGCAGCAGCAAGCCGGCCGCCATGCCGTAGTGCAGGACCTCGATCGGGGCGAAGCCTGCGATCTGCGTCCTGTTCGCCGATACGAGATAGAAGGTCACGAGCAGCGCCGCGGCGCCCAGGACCCGGCCATCGGCGCGCTCGCGAATGGCGCAAACCAGCATGGCGACCACGCTCGCCGCCGGGACCGCCTGCCCCCAGATTGCGAACCCGGCCCCGGCAACCAGCGCGATGCCGACCGCGCTGCATACGAGCAGGGCCAAGGACGCATCGCGAATGTTCGTCGCCGCCTTCGCGTCGGGCCAGGCGAGACTCGCGGCCAGGAGCGGAAGGGCGGCGACGCCGCCAATCAGCGACAGGAATTTGTGGGCGCCAGTGGCCGCTTCGAGGCCTGAGAATCGCATGACCCCGACAAACGCGGCTGCGCCTATCGTGCCGCAGGCGAGCGCGATGCCCGGCCTTTCCCGCGCTGCGCGCCAGGCAACGAAAGCGCAAACGAGCGCCAGCACCAGGTCGGAGACAGCGAATCCGGCATTCATGCCGTCACTGTCCCGCGCGCTTGCGCTGCGAGGTACCAGACGCTCGCGAGGGCGAAGCCGGCTGCGAGCGCCTTTGCCCAAACCGGCGCCGGCCAGCCGAACCAGGCGGGCACAAGGGCGAATGCAAGGCCCAGCGCGAAAACCCGGGCGATCTCGGCGTTGCGCGCAAACCGCGCCCCTTCCATGAGCGCGCCGAGGCAGAGCATCGACGCGACGATGACGAGCGCGTAGCCGGCGCGCGCCGCATTGCCCAGCGACTGCTGGACTGCGATGAAATGCGCTATCGGCGGCACGAGCACCGCGTACTGGACTGCGGCGTACAGCCGGATGCCGCGCGGGGTTTCGGTGCTGAATCGTGCGAAGCCCTGCGCATCGAACCCGGCCTGCAGCGCGTTGTCCTGGCTTTGCTCGCCGGGACGCGAGAACAGGATCGCCAGCTTCGCGCGCAGGCCGGGCGCTTCCGCCGCCGCGCGCACGAGTTCCCAGTACACCTGCAGGTTTCCCCACAGCGGATTCCAGCTGCGCAGGGGCTTCCTCACGCCATAGACGACCTTCTCGTCGCTGCGCTCCGGCGTGAACGTGCCGAACAGGCGGTCCCAGAAGATGAAAATGCCGCCGTAGTTCCGGTCGATGCAATAGTCGTTCTGGCCGTGGTGCACCCGGTGGTTGGACGGTGTGGCGAAGATCCGGTCCAGCCAGCCCAGCCGGCCGACGAGTTCCGTGTGCACCCAGTACTGGTAGAGGAGGTCGATGAGCGCCACCGTGACGAACACGGCGGGAGGCACGCCGATCACGGCGAGCGGCATGTAGAACACCCATGCGAACAACGGCGACGTCGCCGACTGGCGCAGCGCGGTGCTCAGGTTGAAGTATTCCGAGGAGTGGTGGACGACGTGGCCGCCCCAGAAAAGCGCGACTTCATGGCTCAGCCGGTGATACCAGTAGTAGGCAAGGTCGTAAGCGAACAGTGCGAACACCCATACCAGAGGATTGCCTGCCGGCAGGTCGAACGTATGGAACTGCTCCCAGACCGTCATGTACAGCCCGAGAGTGAATACACGAGTAAATGCGCCGGCGACCTGGCTGAGCGTCCCGAGCTGCAGGCTGGTGACCGCATCCGGGATGTCATAAGTCTCGATTGCGAGCCGGCGAGCGACCCAGGCCTCGAGCAGGATGGTGGCCAGGAACACCGGGATGGCGTAGACGATGGGGTTCAAACCTGAATCCGCAGGGGGCGTTGTGGGCTGGTGGGGGCCTTGCGTATCGCGCTTAGCGGGGCCCGCTGCCGCTTCTCGCGGCCCGGGTCCGTGCCGGGCCCTCCAATTCGAACTGAGTGCATATTATCAACGGCGGCTGGCATGTTGCTTTCAGGCTTTCCGCCCCAATATCGTAGTCCATGCTGCGCCTCTACAGCGTCGTCGCCCTGTTCCACGCCTACGTAGGGTGGAGGCTGCTGCCCGATCTCGCCTCGTTCGGCGTGCCGGCGGCAGCGGCTATGGCCGCCTGGCTGGTGGTTTCGACGGCGTTGCTGCCGCAAGGCGTGTTTGCCCGCAGGGCGCAGCATCGCGCTTTCGCCGACGGCCTCGTCTGGGCCGGCGCGATCGCGATCGGTTCGTTCTCGTCGCTGTTCGTGCTCACCTTCCTTCGCGATGTCCTGCTGCTGGCGGCCGCGATCGTCGACTACTGGTTTCCCGATCCGGTGGCGTTGGCGGGGTTGCACGCTTGGAGCGCGGTTGCGGTGCCTGCGCTCACGGCCCTGCTCACGTTCGTCGGGTTCTTCAATGCCCGCCGCCAGGCCGAGGTACGCTTGGTAGACGTGTCGATCGCCGGGTTGCCGGAGGCCTTGCACGGGTTCACGATTGCGCAGATCAGCGACATTCATGTCGGGCCGACGATCCGGCGCCGCTACGTCGACGCCATCGTCGACGCGGTGAACGCGCTCGAAGCCGACATGATCGCGATCACCGGCGACCTGGTCGACGGGACGGTGGCGCAACTGTCCTCACACACCGAGCCGCTCGCCCGCCTTGCGGCGCGCCACGGCAGCTATTTCGTCACCGGCAACCACGAGTACTACTCCGGCGTCGGCGGGTGGATCGTGGAACTGCGCAGGCTGGGCCTGCGCGTGCTGATGAACGAACACGTGGTGCTGGATCACGAAGGCGAATCGGTCGTCGTGGCCGGGGTAACGGATTACGGCGCGCATCATTACGACGAGTCGCATCGCAGCGACCCGGCGACCGCGCTGGCCGGTGCGCCCGAGGCCGCGGTGCGATTGCTGCTGGCGCACCAGCCCCGCTCGGCGTTCTTGGCAGAAAGTGCAGGGTTCGACCTGCAGCTCTCGGGCCATACGCACGGGGGGCAGTTCTGGCCGTGGAATTTCTTTGTCCGGATGCAACAGCCATTCACGGCGGGGTTGCGCCGTCTGGGGAGCCTCTGGGTCTACACGAGCCGCGGCACCGGTTACTGGGGCCCGCCCAAGCGCATCGGCGCGCCCTCCGAGATTACGCACCTGCGGCTGGTGCGGGCCTGACCGGCCTCAACGGGGAGAACATCATGTCGAGACTTCTGCTGTCCTGGCTGATCAACGCACTGGCGTTGATTGCGTTGCCCTACGTCGTGCCGTCGGTACAGGTCGACGGCTTCGGCACTGCGCTCGTCGCAGCGTTGCTGCTGGGGTTCGTGAATACGCTGATCCGCCCCTTGCTGGTCCTGCTGACGCTGCCGGTGACCGTGCTGACGCTGGGCCTGTTCATCTTCGTGATCAACGGGCTGCTGTTCTGGCTGGTCGCCTCGTTCGTCGAAGGCTTCCATGTGGCCGGATTCTGGTCGGCCGTGTTCGGTGCGATCGTCTACGCGCTGATCTCCTGGGCGGCCAGCGTGCTCGTCTATGCCGGAAAGCCGAAGTAAGGGTCGTGCAGGGGCGCGGTCAGTTCACCTTGCGTTCAAGCCCGGCCCAGTAAGGCTTGCGCAACTGGTACTTGAGGAGCTTGCCGCTCGGGTTCCTCGGCAGCGCCGGCAGGAAGTCGATGCTCTTGGGGCACTTGTAGTGGGCGATCTGCTCACGCGCAAAGGCGATGATCGCGGCCGCGTCGGCGCTTGCCCCGGCCTTGAGCACGACGCAGGCCTTGACCGACTCGCCCCACTTCTCATCCGGCACGCCGATCACCGCCACGTCGGCCACCGCCGGGTGTTTCATCAGCGCGTTTTCCACCTCGGCCGGATAGATGTTCTCGCCGCCGGAAATGATCATGTCCTTGATCCGGTCGTGGATGAAGAGGTAGCCCTCGCGCAGGTAGCCGGCATCACCGCTGCGGAACCAGCCGCCGTCGGCCGGCTGTCCCTCGGGAAACACGTCGCGGGTGGCCTTCGGGTTGTTCCAGTAACCCTTCATGTTCTGCGCGGTGCGGATCCAGACTTCTCCGACCTCGCCTTCGGGGAGGTCCTTGCCCGAGGCGTCGACGATTCGCAACTCCACGCCGGGCAGGGCCATGCCCGCGGAGCGCAGGAGGTGGGCGCGCGCGCTGTTCGGCACGTGGTCCCCGGGAGGAAGGAAGGTGACGGCGCCGGTCGTTTCGGTAAGGCCATAGACTTGCAGGAACCCGCAGCCGAATACGCGCATCGCGTCGAGCAGCACTTTCTCGCTGATCGGCGCCGCGCCATACGCGATGCGTTCGAGCGACGAGTAGTCCGCCCGGTCCGCTCCGGGCGTGTTCACCAGCACCATGATCATCGCCGGGACGAGGAACATGTGCGTGATGCGATGCTCGCCGATCGCAGGAAGGATCTTCTGCGGATCGAAGTCCGGTTGCAGCACGGTCTCGCCGCCCAGCAGCAGTGTGAGCAACGCGAGTTCCATGCCTGCGATATGGAACGACGGCAGCGCATTGAACATGACCGACTTGCCGCCGCGGAATCCCCAGATGTCATGGAACAGCGATCTCGGCAGCAGCAGGTTGGCGTGGGTGAGTTCCACGCCCTTGGGCAGGCCGGTGGTGCCGGAGGAATAGAGCTGGAGCGCGGTGTCCCCGGATGCGGCGGCATGATGTTCGCGAAGGGGCTCGAACCCGGCGGCCCAATCGTGGAGGCTCCGGTAACCATCGGCGCGGTCGGTCACCAGGGTCAGGGCAACGTCAGGGAAGGCGCCTTTTTGCACTGCGGGCAGGAAGGTCGCGTCGACCACCAGGAAGCGCGCCCTGCCGTTGTTGACGATGAATTCGACTTCCGGCCCCGCGAGGCGCCAGTTGACCGGCATGAAGACCGCACCGATCTTGCAGGCGGCCAACGTAAGGAGGATGCATTCGGTCGTGTGCTTGGTCAGTGCCGCGACCCGGTCGCCGGGCCCGACGCCGAGCGACTTCAGCCCGCGCGCGATCCGGTCCGAGGCTTCGCCGACTTCGCGCATCGTCCAGTTCCGCGACGGCGTGCGATACGCGATCGCATCCGGCTTGCCTGAGATGACTGTGTGCACCACGGACAGCAGGGTTTCGTCGGCCACGATCGTCTCCTGATTTCGCAAAGTATCCCGCAAAAGGCCGGGCCGTTGCAGCGCTATCCACGCGGCATTGCAGCGTAAATTAAACCCGGTTAGTCTCGCCGCATGGCCGGGGAGAGGATCACGGGCGCAAGGTCGGGCGCCGGGGGAGCGACGAAGAAATCGCGTGCGGCGAAGCCGCGTGACGAGGCGATCCGGCCCGTAAAAAAGGCCGCGCGGCACCGGCATTCGGTTTACGTTATCGAACTCAGCCCGGAGGTGCTCAACGAAGCGCGCTTTCGCCGGGCGAATCCCGATTACGATGTGACCAAGCCGTGCGTTTACGTAGGCATGACCGGATTGACGCCGGAGAAGCGCTTCGAGAATCACCGCAAGGGCATCAAATCGAACCGCTTCGCGCACCAGTATGGACTGCGCCTGTTGCCTTCGCTCTACAAGGTCTACAACCCGATGCCTTACCGTGCCGCGCAGGAGATGGAGGTCGAGCTGGCGATCGGCCTGCGCGAAGAAGGCTACGGCGTCTGGCAGGCGTGAACCCGAAAACGAGACTGGAGACCGAATGAGCACTTTCGAAGACGTCCTCTACGAAGTCCGGGACCGCGTCGCGGTGATCCACCTCAATCGCCCGGACTCGCTGAATGCGTTTACGGCAGCGATGGGCGTCGGGCTCAGGAAGGCGGTCGCGGCCGCGGTCGCCGACGAATCGGTCCGCGTGATCGTGCTCACTGGCTCTGGGCGCGGCTTCTGCGCCGGTGCCGACATGAAGCTGCTGCAAGGCATCAAGGCGAGCGGCACGCGCAGCAGTCCGGACGCGACCGAGGCGCCGCCGGATTTTTCGTCGGATCTGGGGCCCGACGTGTCCGGCCACTATGGCGGGCGGTTCGGTTACATGTTCAAGGCGCGCAAGCCGATCATCGCGGCGATCAACGGGCCGGCCGCCGGACTGGGGTTCGTCATCGCGCTCTATGCCGACATTCGGTTCGCCGGCAGCGAAGCAAAATTCACCACCTCGTTCGCGCAGCGCGGACTGATCGCGGAGCACGGCGTGAGCTGGCTGCTGCCCCGGCTGGTGGGGCCGGCGCATTCGCTCGACTTGCTGTTTTCGGCGCGCAAGTTCGGCGCGGACGAGGCGGAAAAGATCGGGCTGGTCAACAAGGTCTTCCCGCAGGCGACCTTCATGGACGAGGTGATGGCCTATGCCCGTACGATGGCCGACACGGTTTCTCCGCGTTCGACCGCGGTGATCAAGGCGCAGATCTGGAAAGCTCCGTTCCAGGATTTCACGGCCGCGCTTGCGGTGGCCGATGCCGAGATGCAGAAGAGCTTTGCGAGCGAGGATTTCAAGGAAGGCGTGGCCCACTACGTCGAAAAGCGAGCCCCGGCGTTCAAGGGTCGTTAGGATGCCGGCGGCTGCCGCGCATGCGGCGTCTTCCTGGTTGCGATTGCGCCAGGTCTGCCTCGTGGCCGCGGACCTTGCACGGGAAACGGGGCTCGTGCAGAAGATCCTCGGCCTCGAGGTGTGCTACCGCGACCCGAACGTGGCGCGCTACGGCCTCGAGAACGTCCTCTTCCCGGTGGGCACGGATTTCATCGAGATCGTTTCGCCGACGCAGCCGGGCACCGCCGCCGGCCGGTTCCTCGAGCGCCACCGCGGGCGGCACGGCTACATGATCATCATGGACTGTCCCGACCCGGCCGCGCGCCAGGCGCATTGCGCGGCGATCGGCGTGCGCACGGCCAACCTGATCCGGCACGACAGTTACCTCGGCGTGCAGCTGCACCCCAAGGACACCGGTGGCGCGATGCTCGAATTCAACCGGACGGAGGGCGGCGAAGACCCGATGGGCCCGTACTCGCCGGCCGGCAACGGTTGGCAGAAGGCGATTCGCCGTGACGTAACGCAAAGGATGCTCGGCGTGGAAATCGATTGCCCGGACCCGGCCGGTTTCTCCGGCCGCTGGGGCGGGATCCTGCAAAGGCCGGTGCAGGCGATTTCAGAGGGCCGCTACCGGATCGACCTCGACGCCGGGTCGATCGATTTCCTGCCGTCGGATGAGCCGCAGGCGGTGCTCGCGGGCATCGAGTTGCAGGTCGCCAATCGGGAAAAGGTGGCGAAGACCGCACGCGAACTCGGTTGCCTCGATGCGCAGGGCGAAGTGCGGGTCTGCGGGGTCCGGTTGCGATTGAGCGAGGCGCACTAGCGATGGGGTCCCGTGATCCCTTCGCGCATGCGGACCTTGCCCGGCTGGTGAACCCGGCGACGGTAGCGATCGTCGGCATGTCGCCGCGGCCGGGGGCGTTCGGCATGCGTTCGTTCGAGAACCTCGCGTATTTTTCCGGCGAAGTATTCCTGGTGAACGCCAAGTACGACCGCATCGCCGACCGGCCCTGCTATCCGTCGCTTGCCTCATTGCCGAAGCCGCCCGATTGCGTCGTGCTCGTCGTGCCGAAGGACGGTGTCGAGCGCCTGCTCGGCGAGGCCGCTGACGCGGGCGCCGGCGGTGTCATCGTGTACGCATCCGCGTATGGGGAGATGGAGGCCGGCGACGGCAAGGCCGCGCAGGACCGGATCGCGAAGATCGCGCACGATCGGAAGCTGCGGGTTCTCGGTCCCAACTGCATCGGCCTGGTCAACAACATCTCGCGCGCGGGTATGACCTTCATGCCCGACTACTGCAAACTGCCGCACCGGGTCGGGCCGGTGGGCATCGTGAGCCAATCGGGCGCCCTTGGATACGCATTGCTGCAAGCTGCAGAGCGGGGGCGTGGGTTCTCGCATTTCATATCGGCTGGCAACTCCGCCGACATCGACATTGCCGACCTGATCGCCTTCCTTGCCGACGATCCGGGCTGCAAGGCGATCATCTGCGTGTTCGAAGGCATCCGGGATGCGGCCAAGCTGCTTGCAGCCGGGGACCGTGCCCGTCGCGCCGGCAAGCCGGTCGTGATCTACAAGCTCGGCGCAACCCAGGCGGGAGCGCTGGCCGCCCAGTCGCATACCGGATCGCTGGCAAGTTCGCATGACGCGATGCTGGCCTTGTTCGAACGGGCCGGTTTCGTCGTGGTCGACGACTTCGAGGCACTGGTGGAGACCGGGCACTTCCTCGCCTGCGCGGGCAAGCCCTCCGCGCGCGGCGTCGCAGTGGTCTCGAGTTCCGGCGGCGCAGGCGTGATCGCCGCGGACAAGGCGGAGAAGTACGACGTGCCGATGCCCCAGCCGCTGGAGGCAACGACCCGGGTATTGCGAACGATAGTGCCGGACTTCGGCGCCGCGCGTAACCCGTGCGATCCGACCGGCCAGGTGCTGAACGTGCCGGAGTCCTTTACGCTGTGCGTCTCGGCGCTGCTCGAGGATCCGCAGTACGGGGCACTAGTGTTGCCGCAAAGCCTGTCGCACCCCGAGGTGACCGTTGCGCGGTATGCGCAGATCCGTGCACTGGCGGAGAAATACGGCAAGCCGATCGCGATCGCCTGGCTGAGCGAATGGCTGCAGGGACCGGGCGCCGACCTGTTCGAATCGGACGACAGGCTGGCACTGTTCCGGTCGATGGACCGGTGCTTTGCCGCGATTGCGGCATGGCACGCGCACGCCGACGCCAGGTCGCCGGAGGTGGTTGCGCGTCGTTCGGATCCGGGCGCAAAGGCGGTTGTGGCAGGCATCCTCGGCGCAGCGCGCGACACTCTCACCGAACGGCAGGCGAAGCGGGTTCTTGCGGCCTACGGCGTTCCGGTAGTCGGAGACCGTTTGGCGCGCACTGCCGATGAAGCGGTCGCCGCCGCAGTCGAATTCGGCTATCCCGTCGCGTTGAAGATCGAGTCTCCCGCAATCGCCCACAAGACCGAGGCCGGCGGCGTCCGCCTCGGCATCGGAGATCCTGCGGGCGTTCGTGCCGCCTATGCAGAGATCGTGGCAAACGCGCGGAAGATGACGGACGACATTGCAGGTGTGCTCGTGCAGCCGATGGCAAAGCCCGGTGTCGAGGTGATCGTCGGCGCGCGCATCGACCCGGTCATCGGCGCGATTGTGCTCGTCGGTCTCGGCGGCGTGATGGTGGAGCTGATGCGCGATACCCAGGTTGCGATAGCGCCTGTGTCGGCCGACCAGGCGAAGACTCTGCTCTCGCGCCTCAAAGGCTATCGGCTCCTCACCGGCTTTCGCGGCAGCTCGGCCGTGGATATCGATGCGCTGGCCGACGCAATTGCGCGGGTTTCGGAGTTGGCCGCCGACCAGGCCGAGCTGATTTCCGAAATCGACGTGAACCCGATCCTCGTGCGACCGGACGGGATGTTGGCGGTGGACGCGCTGATCGCGCTTTGAAGACACTTTCCCCGGCAGCAATGACCCTTGTAATCGACCTTGCTCAGGGGCGCCGCTTCGACGCAGCAATATCGACCGGGGGCCGGTCGCGCGGATCAACCGCCGCGGGCCTTGCGGACCTGGGCGTTGTACGCGGACAGGATTGCCTCCCCGAAGACCTTGCCGAAGTCTTCCTCCATCGCGCGGGCCAGCTGCTCGTGCTGCGCTACCGAGAGGTCCCACAATTTCGACTTCCGGGTGATGTTCAGCATGCCGAGATGCGTCCCATGCTCGCGCTCGATGGCTTTCGGGTCGATCCGATGCAGCGCGCTGGCGACGGCGGCGCGCATTCCCTCGAGCAACGCGACCTGGTGCGACCGCAGCTCGCTGCAGGCTTCGCTGAAGGCCTGGACGGGGTCCGCATCGCCGATCGCCGGGCGTTTGGGATCGAAAAGGAAGGCCAGGACCTCGGCCGGGCTGGCCATCGATTTGATCGGATTGTCGTTTGCGCCCGGATCGGGCTCGGCGCCCAATTGCTTGCGGGCTCCTTCGCGCGCAAGCAGCAGCATCATGATTCCCTCCACCGCCGCCCGCACCATGACGCCGCTGTCGCGCATGAAGCCTTCGGCGTCATTGACCTTGATGTTCGTAAGCCCGGCGCCTTCGAGAAAAGCCTGGACTGCCCGTTCGGCGCTCACGCCGAGCGCGGCGCCCGCTGCCGGCGAGGGTCCCGCGAGACCCGCCGCAGGCACCGGCGACCGGAATTGCGTCACCTCTTCGGACAGGCGGTCTTCGTCCGTGCCGGCAGTCGCGGCGGGTCCGGCCGGAGACGCAGTGGGCGCGATCGAAGCCGGCCTCGGTGGAGGTCGCCGAACGTACGTCAGGTCTTCGGAAAAGTCTTCTTCAGCCTCGGGCTCGGGCGGCAGCGCGATCCTGGGTGCCGGGCTTGCGGTGGCGGGTGCCGGCGTTGGCGCGGCCGCCGGCGTATCGAACGCGTCCGACAGGTCGAAATCGAGCTCCATTGCGGGCTGGGCTTCCGTCGGTGCCGGAGTCACCGCCGGGGCGGCGAGCGGCGGAACTGGCTCGGGTCTGAGCGCCGGCTTTTCGATCGGAGGGCGCCCGACGTGCGTCGGGTCATCGACCGTGGTCTCGCCGGGCGTACCGGGACCGGGGGTGCGCTTGGCCCAGACCGGCGGGATGTAGGTGACTTCGTCGTCAGCAATCGCGCTTTCGGGGAGGGCCGGCCGCGCCGGTTGGGGTCTGGGAGCAGGCGGGGCGGGTGACTTGGCTCTTGGCGGGACGTAGGTTGCGTCTGCTTCAACCGCGGCGTCGTCGGGGAACATCGCCGGCGGAGTCGAGCGCGCGACGGGCGGCGGTGGTGGAGCCGCGGGGGGCGGCGGCGGGCTCGCCGGAAGCGCTGCGGCAGGCGCCGGCCGCAGCGCTGGTGCGAGAGTGGTCTCTTCCGAGGCCTCGGGCGCCGGTGGCGCAGCCGCCTTTCGCGGCGACTGCGGGACCTCCGCTTCGACGACCTCGATCTTGTACAGGCCGATGTTGACCTGGTCGCCTTCGACCAGTGGCGCCCGTTCGCCATAGGTAAACCGCTTGCCGTTGACCGCAATCGGGTTGACCTTCGAGACGACCTTGATCCAGTAGCAGTCGGCGTCGTGCTCGATTTCCGCGTGCGTCCTCGACACGTGCTTCTGCGTGTCCTCGAGCGACAGGGTGCATTCCTTGTCGCGACCGACCGTGATCAGCTTGTCGTGAAGCGTGAGGCTGGAGACCGGTTTCAGGCGACCGGCGGCACTGAGCAGGATGTTGAGCTTGATCGGCATCGTTTCTTTACACGGCTCCGCATGCTTCCTGCCGGGTTCTCCCAGGGTCGTGGGCCGGCAATCACGCCAGTGTATCGCTACTGACTGGCAATGCGCATCGAAGGTCGCCTGGCGCGCAGAGATTCGCGCCCGGGGCTATTTCGCCACCAAGGCGAAACCGATGATCTCCGCGGGCGACGCAATCTGGCTGAAGTGGCTGCACAGGGCGATTTCACCGGCTTCCTGGAGCAGGAACTTTCCCATGCAGGTGTTCTCGCGACCGGTGCTCCGGATGCGAACGCAGGTCCCATTCTGGCTGAGGTTGACCAGGTAGGGCTGCCCGTCCTCCCAGACGATCTTGGCGTGCTTGCGCGAGACATGGATCTCGGGGACCGTGACATGCACGTCCTTCCCGCGGCCCATCAGGACCTCGCCGTCGGCGGGGCCGAATCTGCGTTCGGCGCCACCGTGCGTGAGCGCTATTGCTGCAGGAGCCGGCGCACCTGGAGCCGTTGCGACCATCGCCGGTCTGCTTTCGGCGACCGGGTTCGTACCCGCCGACGACACCATGGTCCCGGGCAGGGTCGCGGTGTCTGCGAGCGGCCGCGGCGTCGGCGCCGGGGGTCGCGACTCCGCCGCCAGCGAAACGACCCGATAAGCCGCGATGCCTTCGACCACGCCGCAGGTCTCGAAACGCATGTCCTTCGCCGAACCCACCGCGTCGAGCGTAGCCTGGTCGGCGAGGATCTCGCCGGGTTGCGCCTTCTCAAGCAGGATCCCGGCGGCAGTCACGGTGTCTCCCGAGACCTTCCCCGCAAGCACCCTTACCGGCCCGTAAGCAATTGCGATGCGCACCTTGACCACGGTCCCGGTGGCCGGGTTCTGGGCTTTCGCCACCCGCCGCTGGATCCCGAGCGCGGCCCCGAGCGCGGCAGCCGCGTCAGCGAAGCTGCTGAGGATCGAGTCGCCGACCGTATGCGTGACGACTCCCTTTTGCTCGTTCACGGTATTCGTGATGAGCGACTTTATCTGGCCGACCTGCTGGCTGCCGAACCAGCCTTTCAGCGTATTCACCGCCGGCGCCTGCAGCTTCAATTCCTCAGTGGAGATCTCCACGAACAGCAGGCCTTGGGCATTGCTCACTCTTGTCATTTCATGCGTCCAGGCTCAGGGTGCCTTTGGGTACCGCAACACAGGCCAGGCAGCTCCCTTTTTCGATATCGAAATCCGGGATTCCGCCAAGATAGTCCACCTTGCCGTCGCGGATCGCCGTGACGCAGGTACCGCAACTTCCCGCCCGGCAGCCCGAGTCTATGTGGATCCCATTTGCTTCAGCCAGTTCGAGCAGCGAGCCCATGTCGCTCGTCCAGCTGACGGTCTTGTTCGAGCGCGCAAAGACGACTTCGCAGGCCTCGGCTGCGCCGGCCGCGGCCGGCGCAGCCGCGACCTTCCGTACCGACGCGGGGCCGAAGGCCTCGAAGTGGATCCGCTCATCGGGCACGCCCCATTGCGAAAGCCCTTTGGTCAGCGACTCCATCATCGGCGGCGGGCCGCAGACGTAGAAATCGAAATTGCTGACTTCGAGCAACCGCTTCAAGAGGTCGACGCTTACCCTTTCGCCGTAGTGATAGTCCTCGCCCTTCCGATCCGTGGGCAGGGGGTCCGAATAGCAGGCGACCACATGTATGTGCGGGTTCTGCTCGGAAATCTCTCGCAGGTAGTCCTTCAGGATGTGCTCGCGCCCGTTGCGAACGCCATAGAAGAACCAGACGTCGCGCTTGCCCTGCGCCGTGGCGAGGTAGTTGAGCATCGCCAAGGCGGGCGTCACGCCGATGCCGCCACCGATAAGGACCACGGGAGTACGGCTGTCGACTTCGAGGTGGAAGTGTCCGCTGGGTGCCTTTACATCGAGGATGTCGCCAACCTGGATCCGGTCGTGGAAATGACTGGAGACCAGGCCCGGTGCTGCATCAGGCGCGCCGGGCGGCGCCGGAATGCGCTTGATGGTCACCCGGTAGTAGTCGGTATGGTCCGGGCTGTCCGACAGCGAATAGCACCGCGTCACTTCGCGCGGCTGGCCGGGAATCTGCAGGCGGAAAGTGAGGTACTGGCCGGGCAGGTAGGCCGGCAGCGGCCGCCCGTCGTGCGGCGTCAGGTAGAAGGAGCAGCATCCTTCGGCTTCGAGGACCTTCCCCTCCACGCGGAACTTCCGGAAGCCGGACCAGGCGGCCTGGTCCTTGTTGGTGGCCGCCCGTGCGAGCGGCGATGCGATCAGTTCGAGGCGCGCCTTGAGCAGTGCGCTTTCCTCGCGATGCATTTGGCCCAGGCGAACCTGGCGCTGGTAGGCCCCCCGGATCAGTAACGCCAGGTAAACGCCCGTAAGGATGGCGGCCAGCAGCGCGAAGGAATGGATGACCAGCGGCATCGGGTGATTCGCTTCTCAGAACTTGCGGCGCAATTCGACCCGCACGCCCGCCAGGTCCCTGGTGTTGGCTCGATCGGCCATCATCGCATCGAACCGTACGATCCATGCCTTGTCGAGCGGGCGCTGGTATCGCACGCCCAGCCCCACTTCACGGCCTACGAGGGTGCGGCTTGCCGGGTCGTGGCGTGGCTGGGTGGTGGCAATCTCGAACACGAGCTGCTGGTCGAGCGAGAACAGGTACTGCACTCCCAGCGCACCGCCATAGGTGTTGTTGCCGGTGTCGTTCAGCTTGGGATACCCGGTGAGCCCGTCCGTCTCGAAGTTGATGCCGGTGTTCTTGAGGATCCCGCCGGCGTCGACGGCGCGCGCCACCGACTGGGGGTTGCCCGATCCGACAAACAGGTTGAGGTACGGGACCAGTGTCGACGGGCGGCTGGTCACGAACGAGTTCTCGACCAGGAGCAGCGTGCCGTTCGCCGTTGCCGGCGTGGGCGCATTCGGCCGCTGGCCGAAGGAGTGGATCAGCCTGACGCTGTTGGACAGCCAGCCCCCGTACCTTCGCGTGAAGGCGATGCCCAGGTTCTGGTATTGCTGGTCGGACAACTCGTTGCGCGGGTCGGTCATCGCGTACCCGACCTCCCAGTAGCCTTGGTTCGCCTCGATGAAGGCGGTCACGCCGTACACCTTCACGTGGTTCTTGGCGAGCGCCCCGAACCTGTCGCGCACGCCGCCGGCATTGACGTCGTTCTGCCCGGTGAAAAAAGTGATGTCCATGTTCGAGATGCCGAGCGCGGCGCTGTTGCGCGCCGGGATGGTCACCGCCACGCCGGTGATCGCGTCTTCCAGCCACACGCCATTCTGGAACAGCAGCGGCATCTTTCCGGCTGCGAAAGCGAGGTCGAATTTCTGGTAGTTCCCGGTCCAGCCGCTCACCATCGCACCCAGGTCGCCCTCGAAGAACAGCGCGTCGGCTTTCATGTCGAGCCGCGCGGTGCAATCGCGTGAGCGGTTGTTCTGGAATTCGCAACGGGTGAATTCGGACACGTTGTCCAGCGGACGGAAAAACGCGTGGACCCTTTCGGTCGACGTGAAGCGGTAGTCCACGTCCAGGTTCAGCCGGGTGGCGAGGACCGAGGTCCGCGCGCCGCCATTGACGTTGCGCGCGACGGCCGTGCGCCAGTCCCCGTAGATCGAGAACGCATGCGAGACGGGGTTCTTCTCCCCCATGCCGGTGCCCGACTTCTGCAGCGGACCGCTCTGGTAGATGGGCCTGCCCCATTCCAGCATCGGGCGCGGATTCTGGACCTGGAACTTGCCCCCGTAGATCCTTGCCTGGTCCTCGTCGCTGTACGCCTTGCTTTCGTAGGACGGGTCGGCACCGAACGCGTCTTCCTTGTGCGGCACGGCTTTCGCGTCGGGAGACATCTCCGGCTTGCCTCCTTCGCCTGCCGCGAGGGCGGGCTGCAATCCTGCGCACACCGCTGCGATGGCAAGGATCCGGACTGCACGGAGGAGGAGACCCATTTTGCCGGCGCTCATTTCTTCACCTCGAACTCGACGCTGTACGGATGGATGTCGAGCATCCATTCGTTCATGGACCTTTCCATGTCGGTCGTTGCGCCTACAAAGCGCATGAAGTAGATCGGCTCGGCCCGGCTGCGCAGCCTGACCGCGAGCTTGTACTTGCCCGGCGCCGTCACGAGCCCGGCAGGTACCGTGTAGTTCGCCACGCGGTTCCCGAGCGGCGGGATGGACCGCTGCTCCATGCGCACGAAGGGCGGATGATTCATCACGGACACCGGCTGGGACGGCGGTCGCAGGAAAGGGATCTGGTCGATGTCGAAGTTGACCGGCAGGTACATTTCGCGCTCGGTGCCCTTGATGTTGGTCGTCAGGAACTTGGTCTGCAGGTTGAACAACTGGTCGTCATGGGCGATCTTGCCGGCGCGCACGTCGAGCGAGTGCAGGTCGGCCATGTCGCCGATGGAATCGAGATAACCGCTCTCCCAGAGGCGCTTGCCGTCCGGCCCGATGAGGGCCACGTTGAGCCAGATCTCGGGCTGCGCCCCCAGGGATCCGGACGGCAGGTTGTGGCCCGGATCCGTGTTGGTGACCTTGTACGAGAACTGCAGAGGCTGCCCTGCCTTGAGTTCGGATGCGAAATACGGCCCGTCGATGCGCGAGCCGTTCTCCATGACCTGCTTGCGTTGCGCTTTCTTCTTCTCGATCGCTTCGAGGTTTTCCTGGACCACTTCCCAGGCGCTCGCGCGATCCGCGGCATCCGCCCAGGCTGCCGGGAATTTCACCTTGAGCTTGCCGGCCTTGACGTCGCGTTCGAAATCCTCGCTGCCCCACTTGGCGCGGTAGTCGAACTTCAGCCAGTCCTCCATGCCCCATTTCTCGGCGTTCTCGTTGTGCGGGAAGATCCCCGGGTGGGCGATCGGGTAGCCGGGGCCGTAAAACGCATGGTTGGAACGCTTGCGTTGCGAATTTACGGCCTGGTTGCCTATCTTTGCCGCCGGGCCGGTGGCATAGCCCTCCGGCTTGCCGGGAATCTTGCCCATGTGGCAGTCCTGGCACGTGATTCCCTGTTCCCTCGCGGGTGAGGAGCGGTACTGGTCCCAGACCACCTCCAGCTTGATCCCGACGTTGACCGCGACCTGGTGGCAGGACACGCAGAACTCCGACTTCGAGATCTGCTCGAACTTGAATGCGCTGTTGTGGATCTTGGTGCCGCGCGCCGACTCGCTCGTCGCCACCCTGTACTTCGCGGGATTCTTGACCACTTCCGCGACGCCATCACCGTCGAAAGGCCCATACACAGGATCGTGAATCGTGCCCGGCTCGATGCGCCTTTCCCCGTTGGCCTTGGAGTATTCCTCGGTCACGCGGTGGCAACTGATGCAGGTCACTCCTTCGCGCGACACCTGGCTGCGCTTCCAGAGCGGCAGCGCCCGGTCTTCTCCCTGCGCGGTTCCTACGCTCATGTGGCAGCGGACGCAGAACGACCCGATCGTCGGGGCGAGTTCGCTGATCCTCTGCTCGAACTTGTGGAACATCGGGGAGATCCCGGCATACGCGTGGTTGGAGCTTCGCCACTCGTCGTAGATCTGGGCATGGCACGCCTTGCACTTGCCTGCGCTCGGGTACTTGTCCTCTTCAAGCACCTTGGCGTGCGGGTCAGCCGACCCGGCCGGGGCCGCGGCGCGCGGCTTTCTCTGGGCGTCCGCCTGATTGGAGAGGCAAAGGACCAGGCAAACGGCGAAGCACAGGCGTGCGGCAAATTGCAGCAGGCGCGCGGGCGCGCCTTCGCGGCCGGGCGTTAAGGTCATTTCGGTGCTCCCCCTTTCTGTCTGAAGCCCAGGTTGAACCTGTGCGCCATGTGATATGCGTGACACGCCTGACACGACGAGTTTACCTGACCGTCTCTGTGGCACTCAATACAGGTCTCTTTGCGGATATCCGCGAAATTGCTCTCGTACGCCGGCTTGGTCGACGCCTTGGCAGTGAAGAACTTTGCGTATTTCGAAGAGGCATTCAGCTCGTGGCAAGCGATACATCCTGCGTCCGGGTCAACCAGCCCGAGATGCTTTGCGTGCGTGTACCGGGTGAGGGGCCTCGAAGCGGTTCCGGTGTAGCCCCAGGCCGCCGAAGTCCCCTCCGCCGAGACCGCACGTAGCGCCGACGAATGGCATTTGCCGCATGCGCCGGGCCCAGTCTGGCTGTCCAGGAAATCGTTGATCGCCTCCTTCGCAAGCGCGCGTCGTGCACCGTCCCTGCCCTGGAGTGCGATGCGAAGCGATTCGATCCACGCCTTGAGTACCGGGTCGGCGTGTCCCGATGCCCTGTACATGAGCGCAGGATTGCCTTCGGAGTTCTCGCCGGTTGCCCAGCCGGCCTTGCCGGCCGCAGCGCCTGACGCGGACAACGACCGGCCGGACGACCAGGCCGCGCCGGTGTCGCGGACCAGCGGGCTCCCGAGGCCTGCGAACAAGGCGTCGGGCGCCACCCTGGCAGTGGCCTTGGGCGGGGCGGGCGCCAATTCGAGGAGGGCATCGATGCCGTTGCGTGCCATGGAAGCCCACATTCGCGACAACTGCTGCTTGGCCGCATCTTCGTCCCCGTCCTTATCCAGGCCGAGCAGCATGGACGCCGCGGCCGTGACTTTCTCGGGCTCGAACAGGACCAGCTCACGTTTTGCTATCTGCGCATCGTGGCATCCGGCGCAGATCTCCTTGTACAGCCTGGGTTTCACTTCGCGGGTTGCGTTCTCGACGGCGTGGCACGCCGTGCACTTGGCGCGCGCGACCTCGGCGAACTTGGCGTCCCGGTCGGCCCCCTTGGTGCGCTTGGGATCGGTGAAATAGTCCTTCAGGTGCTTTGCATGGTCGAAATAGATCGTCCCGGGTTTCGTGTATGGGTACCCTTTGGGAAAGGCAGGGTGCCCGGCAACGAAATTGTCGAAGGACTTCTGGTGGCAATTCGCGCAGGCGAAATCGGGAACCTGCGCGATCCTCGCCGTCGGCCCTTTGTGCTCGGTGTGACAACTCGCGCAGGAGATTTCCCGAGACGCGGAGGCTTCCTTGGGCTCGCGGTTGTGGGCCTTCATGACCGGACCGGTGAAATCATGGCAGCCGAGGCAGCCGGGGCTGGGGTCGTTGGAGCGAAATGCGGCAAGCAGCCAGCTGCCCGCGTCCATTGCGTGGCTTTCGTGGCAGGCCTTGCATCCCTGGTCACGGGTGAAGCCGGCATGCACGCTGGTGAGATTGCCCGCATCGAGCGCCGCCGAACTTGCCACCGAACTTGAACGGGGATCGATCCCGATGATGAGGAGCACGAGAAGTGCCAGCGCGGCAATTGCCGAGATGCGCGCGCGCATCGACCGGGTGCTCATGCGCGGCGCGCACGGCGCGTGGCATCGCCCGCATTGGCCGTCCGGGAGGGGGCCCTCTGCACAAGTGCCCCCGGCGCGCCTGGGCCGGCGGCATTCCCAACGGTCGCCTATCTTCGCCGGAGCACACTCGGAAGCCCCGCCGCAGGCGCCATTGGCATCCGGGCCTTGCCAGCAGGGCTTCTTCCAGAGGCCGCCGCGGCCGCAGCGCAAAGGCTGGTCGGGCCTTTCGTAGGCGCTGATCTTGTGCCCGAATCGTTCCCGGTCGCTCATCGCGCGTAGATGTTGACGACCAGTAAGTGCCAGCAGGCGAGCAGGATCAGCAACACCGACGCGGGTACGTGGACGAAGAGCCAGAACTTGAGGACGCCTTGCAACGCATAGTGCGCGTCAAGCCTGTTCTTTCTCAATGCGATGGATTCGATCTTCGCGAGGTAAGCGCGTTCGTCCTCGTTGAGATATCGGCGCAGCGCAGTGATGCGGCCGCGGATCCAGCCCGCGCTGCGGCCGCTGCCCAGGACGTGGCCGACGAGGAATCGCGGTCGCCAGAAGAACCACTCGAGCGATTCGGTGTAGTAGCGGCCCAGCGTGTCCGATCCCAGCTCCCTGACGGCGTTCACGATCAACTCCTCGATCTCACTGCGCAGGGCGGCGAGCTCGCCCGGGATGCGCTCGTAGATGACCTCGCCCTCGAGGTCGGCCAGGCGATGCGGCAGGATGCGCTGGAGCACGTAACCCACGACGCCGGAGGCCATTGCGGCGTAGAAGAAGATTGCGAGCGCCTGCTCGTACCGCCCTTCGGGCCACGCAGAGCCGGTGTGCTGGAAATAAAGCGCCAGACCGAGCGCGCCGAGTACCACATGCCCGCGCATCCAATCCCGGACCGTGCCGAGCGGAAGGACCAGCAGGCGCTTTCGCGCCTTGAAGAATCCCAGCGCGAGAACCACGGCGAAGAGCGCATAACCGGTGACGGTCGACGCCTTTCCGAGGCTGCGCTCGGAATGCCATGCAAGCGCCGTGACGATACCCCAGGCCAGGAATGCAATGAGCCAGAAGACGGCGAGCGTGCGCATGGCGCGCCGGGTCTCGGCCTGCTTGGCGGTCGCGGGGTCCCGCCCCGCAAGGATTCGCAGCTCGGTCAAGGCGGTTCAGGCAGTCAACTGCGCAGCGCGCAGCACGAGCGACTGGATGTCCACCCGGTGAAGGGCATCATGCGGGCAGGCGCGGGCGCAGGAGGGCCCGCTGGGCAGTGTCGAGCAGAGGTCGCACTTCGTCGCCTTGACGATCGGCTCGCGCGAGCCCGGATCGAGCACCTGCTTGCCCTCCTTGTCGCGGATCGGCACAAGGCGGATGTTGTCGTAGGGGCATGCATTCGCGCATGTGCCGCATCCTATGCACGTCAGGTCGTTGATCACGACCACGCCGCCGCCCTGGGTCCGGTGGATCGCCCCGGTCGGGCAGCCGATCATGCAGACCGGGTCGACGCATTGCATGCAGGCGTTGGCCACCATCCAGTTGCCCAGAGTCCGGCCATGGCGGATGAACTTGGGGTTCCCGTCGTGGGTATCGGCACAGGCCCGCACGCAGTCGTCGCAGCGTGTACATTTCTCCAGGTCGATCATCATCGTCCTGGTGCCGTTGATGAACCGCTGCTCGACCGCCCATTCGAGGAAAGCGTCGTCTGCGATCGGACGCGAAGCGGCGTCGACGAGCCTGCTCGTGCGAGGGGCGAGCCGCGGAAAAACCAGCTCGGCGAGCACGGAAAAGGGAATCCGCAGGACGTGCAGGTAACCCAGCGCCGTCAGGCTCGATTCGTAGGCACAGTCCTCGCCGCTCTTCCACGCGTCGATCAGCTCGTCGAGCCCGAAATGATCGCCTTCCCGGAGGTAGGTCAGCGTGCGCGCGCTGTGCCCCAGGCCGATCGATACGCGCCCGAATCCTCCGATTACTAGCAGCAGGCCGTCCGGGTAGTCGCCTTCGTTGGCGACCACGGGCTCCGAGCCGGCCGCAAGCGGCTCGCCACCGCCACCGCCCTTGAACCCGACATTCCACTCGAACGAGCCGTAGGTCTCGAACAGGGTCTTGTCGGCGACTTGCTGCAAGGTATCCGCGTCGATCCCCGCCAACAACGGGTGTTCGGCCAGATGGGTGCGCAACTGGTTTTCCCGATAGCCCTGCTCGATCCGCTCGCGCCAGGCCGCGTCGCGGTTCTTGATGTCGCGCAGCGCCTGCCAGCGCATTTCCATGACCTGGCACGCGGTGTCGGCATAGATCGTGGCGGATCGCTGGACACGGCCGAGTGCCGCAATTTCCCCGAACAGCGTGCCGGGCGCTAGGACCTCGGTCCTGAATTCCGGCGCCAGCGGAGGGAGCCTCGATTTGTTCCCGGCCGGATCCACGCCGGGTCCGAACAGTGTCGCGAGATCAGGCGCCGAAAGCAGTGAATCGCGCGCGTCGCCCTTCACCCGCAGCCGGGCGGCGGCGGACCGGTACTGGGACGTGTCCCGCACTTCGGGGATCCTGGGGCGGGTCAGCATCGAACGCAGGACGCTGAATGCGCCCCGCTTTTGGTCGATCGTTCGCCCGAGTACCTGACTCGGGAGGCCGGGTGGCAGGACGACCCTTGCAGTTCCCGACAGGATCAGGAATGCGGAATTGCCATAGTCCCCTTCGCGAACGATCAGGTCGCCGGGTTCGTAGAGGCCGATCCTGCAATCGTTCTGCAGGATTCCGCGCAGCGGCGCGGCCGGGGGGAAGCGGCTGGCGTCGATCGACGCGAACTCGGGACGCCTGAGCAGAGCGTCGACCACGTCGTCTGACATGGCCGGGTCGAAAGGAGCGTCCCAGCGCTTGGGGCGCTCCATCAACTGCGTGTCGCTCATCCTCGTCTGCCGGCTTCGAAGCCCGTTGCAGGCGAGCCGGCGTCGGTCACTTGTAAGTGTTCTTGGCCGGCAGCTGCGCCTTGACCTTTGCGGACAGGTCCTTGCCCTTCAGCGCGTCCGCGAGCTTGCGCGCCGAGTCCGCGGTCGGCTTGTCGAGCACAGCCTTGACTTCGGCCATGTCCGCCACCGCCTGGAGGGACTTCCGGGATTCTTCTTCGCGCTTTTTCTGCAGGGCGGCGTACTTTGGCGAGCTCGACTTCGAGGCGGCTACCGTCGCCGACACCAGCTTTGCCGCCTGGCCGACGATGTACAGCCGGGCGAGTTCGGCCGCGTTCATTTCGGCGTTCGCGTTTACGTTCGGGGGGTAGTACCTATGGCGCACCGACCCCTGCGAATAACGCACCAGCTCGAATTCGGGCTCCCCCGGGTGCCCGGCCTCCAGCATCTTGGCCAGCACGTCACCCTTCAGCTTGGGTTGCGCCAGCCCGTGGCATTCCATGCAGTTGGCCGCGATGTCGTAAGTCATGAACGACCAGATCATGCCGGCCTTGGTCGCCGCTGCGATCCGCTTGGCCTTGTTCGCCGGGCTTTCCTTGCTTGCATCGGCGACGCCATCGCCGTAGAAGTTGTGGATGTCGCGAAATTCCGACGAGGCCCCATGGCAGCTTTCACAGGACGGGCCCGACGCCACCTGGGGCTTGGCCGTTTCGGAGGCCTTCGTTTCGGTGTAGTGGCACATCACGCAGGTGCTGTTCTGGCGCATGCTCGCGCCACCGCCGGCGGCTGCCAGGATCTTGGCCGCCGACTCCTTCTTGTGGATCTCGTTGTAGCCCTTGAAGTGCCTGGTCTGCTTCCAGACCTCGACCTCCGGTTCATGACATTCCTGGCACTTTCGGAAACCTTCCGCGAAAGGCGCTGCCAAACCCGGGGACGCCGCGAGAAACGGGAGGAGAAGGAGCGCCGCAAGCCATCTGTACATGGGAATCCTCGAATCTAGAGACTTCTTTGTCGGGCCCGATCCATCGCGAATCGCAGTGCCGAGGCGCCGTGGATCGCGATTGTTCATTTGCAGATGCCAATCGTCAATAGTACATCCGTACTTTCGCATTCGAGGCGGTGAACCGCCGGCGGTGATCTGCAGACGGTGGTGGCGTAAAATGCGCCTTGATCCTTCCGTCTGATTTGCCCCGGCATCCCAGTCAAGTGAAACCCCGACACAAGCGCATGGCGTTCATCGCGGCCGGCCTGGCAGTGCTTGCCATTGCGGCCGCCCTGGTGCTGAACGCGTTCCAGAGCAACCTGGTGTTCTTTTTCAGTCCCAGTCAGGTCGTTGCAAAGGAAGCACCGCTGGAGCGGGCATTCCGGATCGGCGGGATGGTCGAGAAGGGCAGCGTGAAGCGGCAGGGCGACGGGTTGACGGTCAAGTTCAACGTCACCGACACCGCCCAGACGATCCCGGTCGTGTTTACGGGCATACTCCCTGACCTGTTCAAGGAGGGCAAGGGCGTTGTCGCGCAGGGCAAGCTCGGGTCGGACGGCGTGTTCCACGCGACCGACGTGCTCGCCAAGCATGACGAGAATTACATGCCGCCCGAGGCCGGCCATGCGATCGAGCAGGCGCAGAAAGCGCAGAAGAGCGTTTCGGCCAATCCAAAATAGGGCGGGATCCTGATACCCGAAATCGGACAGTTTTCCCTGATCCTCGCGCTGACGCTTGCGTTGGTGCAGGGCGTGTTGCCGATCGTCGGTGCGGCCCGGGGCGACCCCGGATGGATGGGCGTGGCACGGCCGGCGGCGCGCGGACAGTTCACTTTTGTCGCCATCGCGTTCGCCTGCCTTGCGTGGTCGTTCGCGAGCAACGACTTTTCCGTGCTAAACGTCGCGACGAACTCCAATTCCCAGCTCCCGTTGCATTACCGGATCGCCGCCACCTGGGGCTCACACGAAGGCTCGATTCTGCTCTGGGTCCTGATGCTCGGGATCTGGACGGCCACGGTGACCGTGTTCAGCCGCCACCTGCCAGAGGAAATGGTGGCGAGGGTCCTGGGGGTCATGGGGCTGATCAGCTCGGGGTTCCTGCTGTTCATGCTGCTCACTTCGAACCCGTTCACCCGCCTGCTGCCCGCGGCCGACGACGGCCGCGACCTCAACCCGCTGCTGCAGGACCCCGGCATGGTGATCCATCCGCCGGTCCTTTACATGGGTTATGTCGGATTCTCCGTGGCATTCGCCTTTGCGATCGCCGCCTTGCTGGGCGGGAGGCTCGACTCGACTTGGGCGCGCTGGTCGCGGCCATGGACGATCCTTGCATGGTGCTTCCTCACATGCGGCATCGCCCTCGGCAGCGGATGGGCCTATTACGAACTCGGTTGGGGCGGCTGGTGGTTCTGGGACCCTGTGGAGAACGCTTCGTTCATGCCCTGGCTGGTCGGGACCGCGCTGCTCCATTCGCTGGCGGTGACCGAAAAGCGGGGCGGCTTTCGCAGTTGGACGGTCCTGCTCGCGATCTGTGCGTTCAGCCTCAGCCTGCTCGGCACGTTTCTTGTGCGGTCCGGCGTTCTGACATCGGTCCATGCGTTCGCGACCGACCCGCGCCGGGGGATCTTCATCCTCGCTTTCCTTGTCGTCGTCATCGGTGGTTCGCTCGCCCTGTTCGCGTGGCGGGCCCCCAAGGTGGGCCTGGGTGGCTCGTTCGAGCCGGTCTCGCGCGAATCGATGCTGCTGACCAACAACGTATTTCTGGTCGTGGCGGCCGGATCGGTGCTGCTCGGGACCCTTTACCCGCTGTTCCTGGATGCGCTCGGCCTGGGCAAGATCTCGGTGGGGCCGCCTTACTTCGAGGCCGTGTTCGTGCCATTGATGACGCCCGCGCTCTTTCTCATGGGGGTCGGCCCGATCGCAAAGTGGAAGGAAGCGGGCGTGGCGGACCTGGCCCTGCGCCTTCGATGGGCACTGGCCGTAAGCGTAGTCTCGGCGTTGCTCGTACCGCTCGCCGCAGCGGACTGGAGAATTTCGCAGTGGCGTCCGATGGTGAGTTTCGGCCTCGCGCTGGCCTTCTGGATTCTTGCGGCAGGGCTGGTCAACCTGCGCGAGCGTTTCGCTGCGCTCAGCGGTGGCGCCTGGTCAAGGCTCGCCTCCCAGCCGAGCGGATATTACGGAATGCTGCTGGCGCATTGCGGGGTTGCGGTTTTCATAACGGGTGTCACTCTCGTGAAGGGCTACGAGGTCGAACGGGACCTGCGCATGGCCGTCGGCGACACGATGACGGTGGCCGGCTACACATTCCGCTTCGAGGGTGCCCGGAACATCAAGGGTCCCAACTATCGCGCGGCGCGGGGGACGGTGCGGGTCACCCGGGGCGACCGCGAGATAGCGGTCCTCAGGCCGGAAAAGCGCGCCTATAACGTCACCAACATGCCGATGACGGAAGCCGCCATCCAGAGCGGGCTCTTGGGCGACCTCTATGTTTCGCTCGGCGAGCCGGTCGACGACGGCGCGTGGAGCGTACGCGTCTATTACAAGCCTTTCATCACCTGGATCTGGGGCGGATGCGCCATCATGGCGCTTGGCGGATTGCTCGCCTTGGCCGACAGGCGCTACCGGATGGCGGCACGAAGGGGTGGGCGTGCAAGCCTTGCAGGTGTAGCCGCCCGGGATCCGGCCGAGGGGCGTCGCGGGGCGTTCGGCGCATGAACAGATTCCTGCTGCCGCTCGGCCTTTTCGCGGTGCTGGCCGTGTTCCTCGCAGCCGGGCTCACGCTGAATCCGCGCGAAATTCCGTCGCCGCTTGTGAACAAGCAGGTGCCTCCCTTCAAGCTTGCCCAGTTGCAGCGGCCGGAAATGGAGTTTTCCCAAAAAGACATGCTGGGCCAAGTCTGGCTGCTCAATGTGTGGGCCTCCTGGTGCGTGTCCTGTCGCGACGAGCACCCCGTGCTGGTCGAGCTTGCGCGCAGCCGGGTGGTGCCTGTGATCGGCCTGAACTACAAGGACAAGCCTCCCGAGGCAAAGGCGTGGCTGCAGCAGTTCGGGGACCCGTATGTCCTGAGCGTTACAGACCTCGACGGCCGGGTCGGGATCGACTATGGCGTTTACGGCGTTCCCGAGACTTTCGTCATCGACCGGGCCGGGGTGATCCGCTACAAGCAGATCGGCCCGGTCACGCGCGAAGCGCTCGAATCGAAGATCCTCCCGTTGGTCCGCCAGCTGCAGAAGTCGTGAGGACGTTCGCGGCACTGCTGGTTGCGCTTGCGCCTCTCGTCGCGTTCCTGCCCGCCTTCGGCAACGAGGCCGTGCCGACCGAACTGGACCGTGTCCAGCAAAAGCGCGCCGTCGAGCTTTCGGAGCACCTTCGCTGCCTCGTCTGCCAGAACCAGACGATTGCGGACTCGAATGCCGAATTGGCGCAGGACCTGCGCCGGCAGGTGCGCGAACAGATTTCGCAAGGCCGCACTGACGAGCAGATCGTGGCGTTCATGGTGCAGCGCTATGGCGACTTCGTCTTGTACAACCCGCCGTTCAAGTCGACGACG
This sequence comes from uncultured Bordetella sp., assembly GCA_964599095.1. Classification (GTDB taxonomy): domain Bacteria; phylum Pseudomonadota; class Gammaproteobacteria; order Burkholderiales; family SG8-39; genus SZAS-79. Next base: position 10,539 of record CAZREB010000006.1, on the reverse strand, counting down.
ATCCTGCTTTGGCTGGGTCCGGGCGTCCTGCTGCTGGCGGGAATCGTGGCGTTGATTCGCAATGTGCGAATGCGCAAGCGTCGCATCGACCCGGCGGGACTGTCGGACGAAGATCGAAAGCGTGCAAGCGAGTTGCTCGGCGGCAACGCGGACAAGGACCTGCCTTGATCGGATTTGCGGCAATTGCGGTGGCAATGACAGTCGCGGCCTTGGCGTGCGTGGTGCTGCCGCTCGCCCGCCGGCGCCGGCAGGCCGATGCGCCGGCGCAATCGCAGACCAACCTCGAGATCCTGCGCGACCAGCTTGCAGAGCTGGATGCCGACCTCGCGCGTGGTGCGATCTCGTCCGGGCATTTCGAAGTTTCGCGCTCCGAGCTCGAGCGGCGGGTCCTCGAAGAAACCGCTGCCTCGGCACAGCCGGGACAGGCCGGCCGGACAGGCGGGCGGCGGGCGGCAATTGCGCTTGCCGTGATCATCCCGCTCGCGGCATTGTCGATTTACGTTTGGATCGGAGAACCTGCAGGGCTGCGGAACGAAGCGGTTTCCGGCGAGCAACCGACCACGACCGCGGATGTGGAGGATATGGTCACCCGGCTTGCGGAGCGCCTCCGCAAGAACCCGGACGATGCCAAGGGTTGGGCCTTGCTCGGGCGCTCGTACTACGTGATGCAGCGGATGGACGATGCCGTCGCCGCCTATGAAAAGGCGGCCGCAAGGATTCCCGATGACGCCGACCTGTACGCGGACTACGCCGACGCGCTCGCGATGAGCCAGGGCCGCAACCTGCGCGGCAAGCCGATGGAACTCGTCAACCGGGCGCTCGCGATCAATCCGGCCCAGCCCAAGGCCCTCGCCATGGCGGGGACCGAAGCGTTCGACCGCAAGGACTATCCCAAGGCGATCGAATTCTGGGAAAAGCTGCTGGCGATGCTCCCGGCGGATTCGGAGATCTCGAAGTCGATCGCCGGCGGGATCGCCGAGGCGCGCGAGCTGGGCGGGGTCAAGCCTTCGAAGAAAAGCGTCCCCGGCGACAAGCCGGGCGCCGCGCCCACCGGTCAATCCGCTCCGGCCGGGAACATAAGCGGGACGGTCTCACTGAGCCCGGCCGTGGCCGCAAAGGCGAGCCCCGGGGAGACGGTATTCATCGTGGCGAGGGCGGTGAACGGTCCGCGCATCCCGCTTGCCGTGCTGCGCAAGCGCGTTGCCGACCTGCCGCTCGATTTCAGGCTCGACGACACGCTGGCGATGAGTCCGGAACTCAAGCTTTCGAGCGTGCACGAGGTCGTCGTCACGGCGCGGGTTTCGAAGACAGGGAACGCAATTTCACAAAGCGGCGACCTGCAGGGGGCGAGCCCGCCGGTCAAGGTGGGCTCGGGCGGCCTAAAGATCGTGATCGATTCCGTCGTCCCTTAGGGACCCTGATCGGGCCCGCGGCGGGCGGCGCGATGGCGAGCAACCAGCAGGGCGACTTCCGCGCCGATGACGATGGCGGTGACCGCATATGAGCCCCAGACGTAGAGGCCGTAGCCGCCCATGGCGACAAAAGCACCGAAGCTGCCCCAGTTCATGGCGTTTCGCCCCGGATCTGGAGGGCCCACGCTGCATTGCGCTCGCGCTCGAGGATGATCGAGCGAACGCGCATCAGGCATGCGCCGATCGAGTACATCCAGAACGCGAGCGCGAACACCAGCATCCCGAGGAGCATTGTCGCTGCCATGCTGGGGCTCTTGGTCAGGCTGACCGATGCGCCCTGGTGCAGGGTGTTCCACCACTGGACCGAAAAGTAGATGATCGGGACGTTCACCACTCCCACCAGGGCGAGTACCGCGCCGGCCTTGTCGGCCCGGCGTGGGTCGTCGATTGACGCCTGGAGCGAGATGAAGCCCAGGTAGAGGAACAGCAGGATGAGTTCCGACGTCAGCCTGGCATCCCAGACCCACCAGGTGCCCCAGGTCGGTTTGCCCCAAAATGCCCCGGTCCAAAGCGCGATGAAAGTCATCAGCGCGCCGGTCGGCGCGATCGCGGACGCCATCATCGACGACAGTCGCGTATTGAAAGCCACGCCGACGCCGGCCCAGAAGGCCATGACGACGTAAAGGAACATCGACATCCATGCGGACGCGACGTGGATGTAGATGATCCGGTAGGCCTCGCCTTGCTGTGCATCGGTGGGCGCAACGAAGAATCCGACGTAAAGCCCGGCGACCGCAAAGGCGATCGCGGCCGCGAAGAACCATGGGATCAGCAGCCCGGCGAGCGGATAGAACGACGACGGCGATGAATACTTGAACCAGTTGATTGAGCTCATTTGCAGGATGGATTTCGGCGTCGCGCGCTATTCGAGTGCGATTCTAATCGCGACTGCCGTGACCCACGGCCCGAACACGAGGCTCGGCAGCAGGTACGCGCCCAGCAGCGACAAGTGAGGGGCTGCGCCGAGACCGGAGGCGGCCGCGTCGACTGCTCCGGCGCCGAAGATCAGCACCGGCACGCAAAGCGGAAGGACGATCAGCGAGACGAGTGCGCCGCCGGCGCGCAGACCCAAGGTCAGCGCGGCCGCCACCGCGCCCAGCAGGCTGAGCACGGGGGTTCCGAGAAGGAGGGAAATCACGAGGACCGCTTCGGCCTCCGCGCCGAGGCCGAATTGCAGTCCGAGGAGAGGGGCGATCAGCACCAGCGGGAAACCGGTCAAGAGCCAGTGCGCCACGATCTTGCCTGCCAAGAGCATGCCGAGCGGATAGGGGGCGAGCGCCAACTGCTCCAGCGTGCCGTCGGCGAAGTCGGCGGAAAACAGCCGGGCAAGCGCGAGCATCGAGGCAAGCAGCGCCGAAACCCAGACGATGCCGGGGGCAACCGCACGCAGGAGCGCCGGCTCGGGTCCGATGCCGAGCGGGAACAGGCTCACGACAAGGACGAAGAACAGGACCGAGTTGGCCGCGTCGGACTTGCTTCGCATCACGACGAGCATGTCCCGGGCAATCACGCCGCGGACCGCCCTGAGAAGATCCCGGGTCACGCCGAAAGCTCGATGCGCTGGGCGCTCGCGGAGGCGATGGCGATTTCCTGATGGGTTGTGAGCACGACCAATCCGTCGTCTGCCAAATGTCGTTCGATCATCAGCCTTACGACTTCGATTCCGGCGATGTCAAGGGCGACGAAAGGCTCGTCGAGCACCCACAAGGGCCGCGATTCGCACAGGCGCAACCTCGCAAGGGCGAGCCTGCGCTTCTGGCCTTGCGAAAGGAACTTGCCCCGCAGCCTCGCGAGCCGGTCCAGGGCAAACTCCCGGAGGGCGCCAGCAATTTCGCCGTGCGTGGCCGGAAGCCCCGTGGCCCTTGCTGCATGGGCCAGGTTTTCGTAGACGTCGAGTTCGTCTTTTGTGCCGTTCAGGTGGCCGACGTAGGCAAGGTCGCGGTGATAGTCTTCGCCGAGCGAGCGCGTCGACTCCCCGTTCCAGTCGATCGTGCCGGCCGCCGGCTCGAGGAGCCCGCATACGATGCGCAGGAGGCTGGTCTTCCCGCTGCCATTGGGTCCGGCAATCCGCAGGAGCCCCCCGCTCGACAGATCGAACCCCAGGTTGCTGAAGACCGTGCGATCACCCCGCGCGCAGGCCAACCCGTGCACACGGAGTGCGGAGCAGTCGCGGCCTTTGCTCATGGATGGTTTTCCTCCCTGCCAATCCGGACTTTTGGGGTGGTCGCGCACTCTACAGGAAATGGCTTTTTCCACTTCGGGCCCCTTTGATGTAGTCGGCTTTGAGAATCGGTTGTATTTCAATGTGTTGCAAAAATGCAACAGGGCCTCTTTTCGGGCGTGCGAAGGCGATTTGGGGCTTGTTAAGAGGGCGCTTTGCAGCTACTCTCGACGCTACAGACAAATCTTCGCAGGTTTTATTAAGAAAAAACCATAACCGCCAGAAAACAAAGGACATCCGTCGATACTAGTTCTTTGGGTGGAGTCGATGCACGGAATGCTTGGGGCGGTTCCGTGGGCGGCGGGTTTTCCAGATTGCAGGAAGATGCGATGCTAAGATTCGCATTCGGTCGGGGGGCGCACTGATGTGCGGTAAAGAGCAAGAAAATTCGGTCAGCCGTCAGGGAAATCTCGTGCGCGGTCTTGCGCGAAGCGTTGCATGTTCGCTCGTCGCCGCATCCCCGCTCGTGTTTGCGCAGCCCGTGCCGCAGGTTGCGCAGTTGCGCCCCGACGCGGGACAACTCCTCGAGCAGCAGCGCGAGCGCCTGCCTGAACCTGCGCGTTCCGACAAGCAAGTCTTGCCTCGCGAAGAACAGCCCAGGCCGGCGATGCGCGGTTCTGCATCGCTTAAGGTCACGGTCAAGCAGTTCCGGATTTCCGGAAACCGGATCTATTCCGAGGCGGACCTGCAGCCCGCACTCAAGGACTCGGTCGGCAAGGAACTCGATTTCGAGGGCCTCCTCGAGGCTGCGAACACCGTAAGGGCGTACTACCGCGCAAACGGGTACTTCCTCGCGCAGGCCTATTTGCCTGCACAGCAGATCAAGAACGGCGTGGTCGAAATCGCGGTGCTCGAAGGGCGTCTGGGCAAGGTCGAGTTGAAGCCGGACGCCACTGCACGCCTTCGCCCGGATTTCGCGCGTGGCGTTCTGGACCAGCACCTCAGCGAAGGCGACCCGATTACCGAAGTGGGTCTCGAGCGCCCACTGCTGCTGCTGAGCGACCTCCCGAACGTGGTGGTGAGTTCCGAGATCGGGCCGAGCACCAAGTCGATCGGCGCCGCGGACCTTCGCGTCAACCTGAAGGACAGCGGCTCGCTCATTTCGGGCTATGCGGACATCGACAATGCCGGCAACCGGTTCACCGGCGAAATGCGGACCGGCGTCAACGTCAATGCGAACAACCTGAGCGGTTACGGCGACCAGCTCTCCGTGCGCGCGACCCTCACCAACGAGCGCATGAGCTTCGTGCGCGCCGCGATTTCGGCTCCTGTGGGATACAGCGGTACGCGCTTGGGCATCAGCTATGCGACCTTTGCCTACAGCTTGCAGCGCGATTTTGCCGCGCTCCAGGCGCACGGCGAAGGCTCGGTCACGAGCATTTACGGCCTCTATCCGTTTATCCGGACGCGCAACGCGAACCTGATCGGCCAGGTTTCCTACGAAAACAAGATGCTGAAGGACCGCATCGACACGACGAGTACGATCGAGGATCGCGTGATCAACACGATCAAGCTCGGCATGGTGGGTGACGCGCGCGACAGGTTGTTCGGCGGCGCGCTCAACTCGTTCTCGGTGACGTACACGGAAGGAACCGTGGGACTGAATCCGATCGCACTGTCGATCGCCGACCAAGGCGCCACCGGCTTCAAGACCCAGGGCAAGTTTGCCAAGGCGAATTTCGACGTGAGGCGCCTGCAGCTGATCACCGAAAATGTCAACATGCTCTTCGCGCTCAGCGGGCAGTATGTGGATAAGAACATGTCTTCGGCGGAGAAGATGTCGCTCGGGGGGCCGAACGGGGTGCGCGGCTATCCGGCCGGGCAGGGTACCGGCGACCAAGGGTTCATCTTCAACACCGAATTGCGCTACAACGTGCCGAAATTCCAGTTGTTGTCCGGCGACGTGACGTTCCTCGGGTTCTACGATGCGGGACGTGTGAAGATCAATTACAGCCCGCTGGCCAGCGCAACCGGGCCTAATTTCGCCGGGTTGTCCTCGGTCGGTGTCGGCATGTCGATCGGCAAGGACAACGATTTCCTCCTCAAGACCAGCGTTGCCTGGCGCGGAGAGAACGATACCCCGGACTCCGACGTTGTCAGGCGCGAGCCGCGGGTCTGGTTCCAGGCGATCAAGTGGTTCTAAGCCCGTTGGTCTGAGTCAATTGCTCTTGCGCTCGGATGGAGAGCCGTCGCTGTCGATCCGGATTTCAACCCCCCCCGATAGTTCCAGTAAGCGGGCCTGCGCATTGCGCGGTCACAAATGGCGCCGATGCCGGCGCGCAATGCGGACCAAGTACGGTGCCCCGCGGTTTCCTGCGGGCGTAGCCCCGGGTGGCGGGATCGCCGCAACTTGGCCATAATTAGTTAAATGAACGATACTGCCCAAGCTGCTGTGCTTTTCGTGGACGTGAGCGGCAGCACACGCCTGTACGAGAGCGCGGGAGACGCCGTCGCCCACGCCGCGATCGACAAGTGCATCACCATCTTCAAGGACAAGACGGTGGACATCGGCGGTCGCGTGATCAAGACGATCGGCGACGAGGTCATGGCGACCTTCCCGGATGCGAGTTCCGCGGCGGGAGCTGCCATCGAAATCCAGAATGCCATCGACGAGCTCCCGCCGGTGGCCAACACCAAGATCGGCGTGCGCATCGGATTTCATTTCGGGCCGATGGTCGAGAGGGACGGCGACGTGTTCGGCGATTCGGTCAACCTCGCCGCGCGGCTCGCAGGCCTGGCCTCCAAGGGCCAGATCATGACCTCCCGCGAGACGGTCGAGCTCATGAGCCCGATCATGCGATCTTCGTCGCGCAGGCTCTATTCGATCGAGGTCAAGGGCAAGGCGCAGGCGGTCGACCTGTACGAAATCCTCTGGCAGCAGACGGAGGACCAGACCACGCTCGCGACCAACCGCTCGATGGTCAAGCAGAAGCTGACCGCCCTCAGGCTCAAATACCTCGACCAGGAAATCGTGCTCGAAGGTTCGAGGACTTCGCTCACGCTCGGGCGCGACAAGAGCGGGGACCTCGTCATCATCGACCGCATGGCTTCCCGGCAGCATGGCAAGATCGAACGCCGGTTGGACAAGTTCGTGCTCGCCGACCATAGCGCGAACGGGACCTACGTCACTGTCGAGGGGGACACCGAAGTCGTCCTCAGGCGCGCCGAGTTCGCCTTGAGGGGACACGGCTGGATCGCGTTCGGGCAGCCTCGCGCCAGCGCTACGGAAACCGTCGAATTCTTTTGCGAGTAGGCTGCCGCTTCGTCCAGTTTCCCGGTGCCCTGCCGGTACTGGCGATCGCAACGGCATGTCTTCTGGAGTTCTCCCTGCCGCCGGGCGCCCGAGCGCAGGAAAAGGCCCCCCCGGCCGCACGCAAGGCGAAGCCCGCGGCAGCGAAGCCGGCCGCAACCAAACGACCTGCCGCCGTCGCCCCCGCTGTCTCGGTCCCGTCCGCCTACGAAGTCGCCAAGGGCGACACGTTGTTCAGGATCGCCGGCAGGACCCGGCACCAGGGCGCGACGCTGAACCAGACCGTCCTCGCACTCTACAAGGCCAACCCGGATGCTTTCCTCGAAGGCAACATCAACCAGCTCCTGGTCGGGCGGACGCTGACAGTGCCCGGTCGCGAGGCGGTCATGGCCGTCGACCCGGCCGAGGCGACCAGGCAACTGCGAGTCCTGATCGCGAAGCCGCTGGTCCCGGTTCCGCCTCCTGCACCCCCTGCGCCGCCGGTCAAGGAGGCCGTGCCGCCAAAGCCGGCGCCCCCGCCGCCGCCCAAGCCCGCTGCGCGGCCGTCGGTATCGATGACACCACAGCAGGCGGAAGAGCGCTTCGAGGAGGGCCGCAAGCTCGAACGCAGCGGGGATCTGCGAGCCGCGATGCAGGCCTATGTCGCGGCCGGGGAGGCGGGCCACGGCCTTGCCCAGAAGCGCCTGGGCGACATCTACAACACCGGCAACGCCGTCGTCACCCGGGATTACGGCACCGCGCTTCTCTGGTACCAGAAGGCGCGAGCGCAGGGCGTGGAGATCCCCAAGCCGTTCACCAATCCGGGCGGCAAGTACAACTAGCCTGTGCCGGCGAAAAAGCCGCCAGGCCTCGCCAGGGCACGTGACGAACTCAGGTGCGTTCGAACACCAGCCGGGCGGCGCAGAGGTCTTCCAGCGCCGTGCCTACCGACTTGAACAACGTCACGTCGCCGGCCGACATGCGACCCGGGTGGCGCCCGGCCACCAAGTCTGCCATCTCGGCCAGGATGTGTTTGCGATCGATCACCCCCGCCTCCAGCGGCTGCACCAGGTCGCCGGCCTCCTTCAGGGCCCCCGCAAACGTATCGACGAATACCCGCACCTCGGCGACGAGCGCATCGTCGCTCTCCCGCATCTCGCGCGTGAAAGCACCCACCAAGTCGACGTGTGTGCCCGGCCTGACTTGCGCGCCGAGTACCAAAGGTTCCCGCGAAGTCGTCGCGCAGGTAACGATATCCGCGGTTGCGAGCCCGGCCTCGATGCTCGTCACCGGACGGGCCTGGAGGCCTTCCATTCCCAGTTTTCTGCAAAGGTCCGCGGCGCGAGCGGCCGAACGGCCCCAAACCATGATCTCCCGGATCGGGCGCACCGCGCAATGCGCTGCGGCCATATAGGGTGCCAGCGCGCCGGTACCGATCACCAGCAGGCAGCTCGATTCGGCCCGCGATAGATAGCTAGAGGCGAGCGCCGAAGCCGCCGCGGTCCGGCGCAGGGTCAGCGCCTCGCCGTCGAGCAGGGCCTTCGGGTGGCCGGTGGCGCCGTCGAGCAGCACATAGAGAGCTGACACGCTCGCGAGCCCGCGCTCGCGGTTGCGCGGGAACACGGTCACCAGCTTGACCCCGATGTCGAGCCCGGTGCGCCACGCAGGCATCAGCAGCAGCCGGTCGCCTTCGGCGGTGACCGGATAGCTCGAGCGCACCGGCGCTTCCGCGCCCGCCAGGAATGCCGCGCGCAGGGCTTCGACGAGATCCGGGTAGGCGAGCGCAGCATGCACATCCCCGGCCGGGATATGGCGAATCGAGGTAGACACGCGCGTCTCCGTAGAAAGCGGGGACGCTATGCTATGCGCAGGCGCGGTGTCAACGCGGGCTGCGGTGCGGAAGAACAAATGGTGAAACAGGACGTCGTCATCATTGGCGGCGGCGCGGTCGGCAGCGCCGTTGCCTGCTTCCTGCTTTGCGATTCCGGGTTCAGCGGCAGCGTCAAGGTCATCGAGCGCGATCCAGCCTATACCCGCGCGTCGTCCGCTCTGTCGGCCAGCTCGATCCGCCAACAGTTTTCGACCGCGGTGAACGTCGAGCTCAGCAAGTTCGGCATCGAGTTTCTGCGCCGGGCCGGGGAGTTCCTCGCCGTCGGTGGGGAACGCCCCGACGTCGGCCTCAAGGAGCAGGGATACCTGTTCCTCGCATCGCCGGCCGGTGCGGCCGTGCTCGAGCAGAATCACCGGCTGCAAACGTCCCTCGGGTCGGACGTGGCGCTGCTGGACGCCGACGCATTGCGCAGCCGGTACCCATGGCTGTCGACCCAGGACATTGCGCTCGGGTCCATTGGGCTGTCGGGAGAGGGGTGGTTCGACGGCTACAGCCTGCTGCAGGCACTGCGCAGGAAAGCGCGTTCGCTGGGAGCGACTTACCTCGCCGCCGAAGCGACCGCGTTCGAGCGAAACGCGGGCCTGATCCACGCGGTACGCCTGCGCGACGGCTCGACGCTCGCCTGCGACATCGTCGTCAATGCGGCCGGTCCGTGGGCCGGCCAGCCGGCCGCGTGGCTGGGCATCGACTTGCCGGTACGCGCGCGGCGCCGTTGCGTTTTCGTGGTGAGCTGCCCGGTTCGGATCGACGATGCGCCGCTGGTCATCGACCCGTCAGGCGTGTACTTCCGCCCCGAAGGCCGCGGCCGCTTCATCTGCGGCACGTCGCCCGAGCCGTCGAACGACCCCGACGACCTGCCTCTCGAAGTCGATCATGCGCTCTTCGAGGACACCATCTGGCCGTGCCTCGCAACGCGCGTACCGGCGTTCGAGGCGCTGCGCCTGACAAACGCCTGGGCCGGCTACTACGAGTACAACACTTTCGACTGCAACGGCATCGTCGGCAGGCACCCCGAGGTGGGCAATTTCATCCTGGCCAACGGGTTCTCGGGCCACGGCCTGCAGCAATCGCCCGCCGTCGGGCGCGGCGTGGCGGAACTGATCGTCCACGGCGCCTATCGAACGATCGACCTTGCGCCGCTCGCGTTCGAGCGGATTGCCGCGAACCGCCCGCTGCTTGAGCTGAATGTGGTCTAGCGGGCCGGCGACTACTGACAACGAAACCCAACATCCCAAGGCAGGGAGCCATTCTCCAGCCAACCTGCTGACATTCTATGCGGGGGTGGCGGGGCTTGGCGGGGCCGTCTCGGCGGCGACAGCAGCGGTATCAGCTGGTGGCGCGGCGGGCTCGGTATCGTTAATGAACGGCAAATCGCCACGCGTCTCGGAATTAAGGAGCTCAGCGATGCGCGCGTTGGTTTCGTCGAGGAGGTTCATCGCGACCCCGAGTTCATCCTCCACCGCTTCAAAGGCCTCACCACGGACGAATTCTACTTTTTCTTTTTTCGCGGACATGGTTCTTCCGTTCGATGCTTACTTTTTTCGGCCCAGCTCAGACCTGCAGATGCGTTCCACCCAGATACTACAAGGGGACTTGCTGCGCGTTGTCCAAATCACTGATGAAACCCATTAACGCCGGGCGGCGGAGATCCGGGGCGATTGGGTTTCGCGCGTGCGCGGCCAACACCGCCCACGCTTCTTCGTCGCGGATCGACTGCGGGACAATG